>NZ_AYTO01000033.1 GCF_000507145.1 Bacillus tequilensis KCTC 13622
ATATTCTGGCGGATTATGGCTTGCTGTCACCACAATCCCGCCATAGGCGTTCAGCTGTCTGACAGCGAATGACAGCTCAGGTGTCGGGCGAAGTTCATCAAATACATATGTTTGAATGCCTTGTGTCGCAAGTGTTTTTGCAGCTTCCATCGCGAACTCCGGCGATTTATGGCGGGAATCATAAGCAATGACTACGCCCCGTTTTTTCGCTTCCTCACCTTGCTGCGAGATGTATGCCGCAAATCCGGCTGACGCTTTGCGCACAGTGTAAATATTCATCCGATTCGTTCCGGCTCCGATTTCTCCGCGCATTCCGCCGGTGCCGAATTCAAGATTTTTATAGAAGCAGTCCTCAAGAGCCTGTTCATTCCCCTCCAATTCAGTGAGGCGCTCTTTTAATTCCGGATCTAAATGATCTGTCTGTTTCCATCGTTCATAGCTCTTTCTCCAAGTCATGTTCGTCCTCCTATGTATCAGCTTATGCCATTATTTTATATGAAGCGGGTGCCTCTGTCACTTGATAACTTGAGTCCTGGAACTTTCGGCATGTAAAAAGAAATAACGGGCTGACAGACAGCCCGTTATGATTTATTGCTCGAGCGGCACAACCGCATCGTGTAAAAGCTTGTTGAGGTTTTCTGTATGTTTGTTTTTCGCCTGCTCATCCCATTGGAATCGCTCGCTCATAAAATCAATAACGGCATCTTTATACGTTTTTACCCAATTTATATCAAAGAATAAACGTCCCGTTCTGCGTACAAAGAAATCAGCAGGTGTTGCGGTCATCTCTTCTTCTATACTGTATTCTGCCTCAGCGAGAATATGAACCGGAACATGGCGTTTCGCGGCTTCTTCTTTCAACGCTTCCACTCGGTTAAATACACGCTCTACGTTAGAGCCGTATCTGATCGCCAGCTGTTTTGCGTCTTTCTCTGATAAGCCGGCTGCGATGCCTTCTTTTGTTTTCGCCGTAACGAAGGACATGAGATTTTTTGAACCGCCGACGTGTCCGCCTGAGATTGGCATGTTTTTCGTTTTACATGAACCGAAATCTTTTTCGCCTTCTTCTTTTAAGCGATCACGTACAAGATCGACGATGTGCTCCGCCATTTTTCTGTACCCTGTCAGCTTACCGCCGGCGATTGTGATCAGGCCAGAGTCAGATGTCCAAATCTCGTCTTTCCGAGAAATTTCGGAAGGGTCTTTTCCTTCTTCATGAATCAGAGGACGCAGCCCCGCCCAGCTGGATTCGATGTCATCCGCAGTGATATTCAGTTCTGGGAACATGTAATTGACTGACTTGATGACGTAATCACGATCCTCCGTTGTCATTCGCGGATGCTCAAGCGCTTCTTTGTAAACAGTGTCTGTTGTTCCCACATATGTTTTGCCTTCACGAGGAATCGCAAATACCATACGGCCGTCAGGTGTATCGAAATACACCGCCTGTTTCAGCGGGAAGACAGACTGGTCAAATACAAGGTGAACACCTTTTGTATGCTGTAAATGCTTTCCGTTTTTCGAATGGTCTTTTTCTCTGAGCTGATCGACCCATGGACCTGTCGCATTGACAATTTTTTTCGCATACACTTTATATTCTTTCTTTGTCAGCATATCTTGAATTAATACGCCGACTGCTTTGCCTTTTTCGTAAAGGAGCTCCTTTACTTTGGAATAATTCACGGGCTCTGCTCCGAATTTGACCGCTTCCTTCATGACTTCGATTGTCAGTCTCGCATCGTCAGTGCGGTATTCCACATAGTACCCGCCGCCTTTTAAGCCGTCTTTTTTCACCAATGGCTCTTTTTGCAGCGTTTCTTTTGCAGAAAGCATGCTTCTTCGTTCTGATTTTTTCACGCCTGCAAGGAAATCATAAACTCTTAAACCGATAGAGGTTGTGAATGAACCGAATGTGCCGCCTTTATGAAACGGAAGCAGCATCCATTCCGGCGTGGTGACGTGCGGGCCGTTTTCGTACACAATCGCCCGTTCTTTCCCCACTTCTGCAACCATTTTCACTTCAAATTGTTTTAAATAGCGTAAGCCGCCATGAACAAGCTTCGTTGATCGGCTTGATGTGCCCGCCGCGAAATCCTGCATTTCGCTGAGCGCGACTTTCATTCCCCTTGATGCCGCGTCAAGAGCTGTTCCCGCTCCCGTAATTCCTCCGCCGATAATAAATAGATCGTATGTTTTTTTCGTCATGTCTGTCAGCATGCGGTCTCTTTCAAGACTTGAAAATGGATGTTTCATTATGGCTCCTCCTTGTTGTCACGGTGTGTAAATAGAAAAAGAGACCACAACAGCCAAAGTGCATGGTTACACTTTGGTGCTGTGGTCTCTCCTCATCTCAGGACCGTTCTTATTAACTTGTAATCAGTATATCATACTCTCATTCTATTTAAAAGCCATAGCCGCTTTCACGGCTTTTTGCCAGCCTGTATACAGCTCATGTCGTTTTTCTTCTTCTAATTCAGGCTCAAACCGTTTATCCAGATTCCACTGGTTCGCGATTTCAGAACGGTCCTTCCAGAATCCCACAGCAATACCTGCCAAATAGGCCGCGCCAAGCGCAGTCGTTTCATTAATTTCCGGACGCTCCACAGGCACATCCAGAATATCTCCCTGGAACTGCATCAGGAAATTATTTTTCACGGCGCCTCCGTCTACACGAAGCGTCTTTAATGAAATATTTGAATCAGCTTCCATTGCGTCAAGCACATCTTTTGACTGATATGCCAATGACTCCAGTGTCGCACGGATAAAATGTTCTTTTGTTGTGCCTCTTGTCAGGCCGAAAACCGAACCGCGCACGTCGCTGTCCCAGTAAGGCGTTCCCAGGCCGACAAATGCCGGAACAACATATACGCCGTCGGTTGAATCCACCTTCTCCGCGTAAGATTCGCTGAGTGCGGAATCCTGGAACATTCTCAATCCGTCTCTGAGCCATTGAATGGCAGAGCCTGCTACAAAAATACTTCCTTCTAAAGCATATTCAACTTTTCCGTCAATGCCCCATGCGATTGTCGTCAAAAGGCCGTGTTCGGACTTAATTGCTTTTTCCCCCGTATTCATCAGCATGAAACATCCTGTGCCATACGTGTTTTTTCCCATGCCCTCTTCAAAGCACGCCTGGCCGAACAATGCGGACTGCTGGTCTCCTGCCGCACCCGCGATCGGGATATTTTTTCCGAAGAAGTGATAATCAACAGTTTCCGCATACACATGGGAAGACGGCTTCACTTCAGGCAGCATGGATTTCGGTATATCTAAAATGTCGAGAAGCTCATCGTCCCATTTTAAATCGTAAATATTAAACATCAGTGTTCTGGATGCGTTTGAGTAATCGGTCACATGCGCTTTTCCGCCAGACATTTTCCAAATGAGCCATGTATCAATCGTCCCAAACAGCAGCTCGCCTTTTTCTGCTTTTTCTCGTGCGCCTTCCACATTGTCTAAAATCCACTTCACCTTCGTGCCGGAGAAATACGGATCGATTAAAAGCCCTGTTTTTTCTCTGAAACGCTCATTATATCCTTTTTCACGAAGCTCCTCACAAATGCCGGACGTCTGCCTGGACTGCCAAACGATCGCATTGTAGACAGGCTTTCCTGTGTCCTTATCCCATACAACCGCCGTCTCACGCTGGTTTGTGATACCGATACCGGCAATTTGAGAAGCGCTGATTCCCGATTCAGAAATGACTGATGCGATAACAGCGAGGACAGAGCCCCAAATTTCATTCGCATTATGCTCAACCCAACCTGGGTGCGGGAAGTATTGTGTAAATTCCTTTTGAGCGGAGTGAACGATTTTGCCTTCTTTATTAAACAGAATCGCTCTTGAACTTGTCGTCCCCTGGTCTAAGGATAAAATGTACGTTTCCATAAGATGTCTCCCCTTTGATTACATATATTTTGAATTTGATAATGTTTTAGCAGAATGTGATTTCGTATAAACATAGAGCCCTAACAATACCACAACCAATATAACGCTTACAATCCAGAAACTGCTTGTGATCTGCCCTTTAAATGCGGCGTTGTAAAATACGCCGCCGAACGATCCGCCTAAAATCGGGCCGGCTACCGGAACCCATGCGTATTTCCAGTTTGATGAGCCCTTGCCCGGGATCGGAAGAAAAGCGTGGGCAATCCGCGGGCCTAAGTCGCGGGCCGGATTAATCGCATAGCCGGTGGTGCCCCCAAGAGAGATACCGATCGCCACGATGAGAAAACCGACAATTAAAGGATTAAGCCCTTCTGTAAATTGATTTGCCCCAATCGCCAAGATGCCAAGCACAAGAACAAATGTCCCGATTACTTCACTTAAAACGTTTGCAAATGTATGCGGGATGCTCGGACCTGTCGAGAAAACACCCAGCTTGGCAGCGGGATCATCCGTTGACTTCCAATGAGGCAGGTAGTGCAGGTAGATAATCACCGCACCGATGATCGCACCGATCATTTGTGCTGCAATATAAACCGGAACCTCTTTCCACGGAAAATCGCCAACAAATGCAAACGCTATCGTTAATGCCGGATTCAAATGTGCTCCGCTGATGCCGCCAACCGCATAAGCCGCCATGGCAACACCCAACCCCCATCCAAATACAATAACAATCCAGCCAGACTGGAATGAAAGCGATTTCTTTAAATTGACACCTGCACAAACACCGGCCCCAAAAATGATAAGCAGCATCGTACCGATGACCTCTCCCCAAAATGCTGTCATAGCACATTCCTCCTAAAGTCACGATTAAAAGTATGATAGAGAAGAAGAGAATAAAAAACCACAACAAACCGCTTTACGGGTGCATAGACATTTACCGTAAAGAGCTGCTGTGGTCTCCGAGTTCTCCATCACAATGTATTAACCTAGTGCAATTGTATCAGCGGATGAAAGCGTTGTCAATCTTCCTTCGTCAAAAAGTTTTCATATTTCTTCCATAATTTGGTGTTTGATGTTGTGACAGCAACAGCCCCTGCTTTCAAGGCCTGTTCTACATCCTCTTCCGTACGGATGAAACCGCCGGCAAAGATGGGAATTCCCGTTTTCTCTTTTATTTCTTGAATGAGTGACGGAACGATACCGGGCAGCACTTCAATGAAGTCAGGCTTATGCTTGCCGATAAACTCCATACTTTTCTCCATCGCGCTTGTATCAAGCAGAAACAGGCGCTGAATCGCATAGATTTTCTTCTGCTTCGCTTTGGCAATCACGTTCGATCTTGTTGAAATAATCCCGGCGGGCTTGATGTCTTGGCAAATAAACTCTGCTCCATATTCATCATGCTTGATTCCCTGGATAAGATCGACGTGCACCATCATCTTCTTTCCGTGTTTTTGCGCCTCTCTGATCACGCCCTTCAGCTGGCCGAGATGAATATCGAGAATAACGCCGTAGGAAAATGAACTGTTCAAAAACTCATCAAATTGCTTCATATTGCGAATAGCCGGTAAAATCGGCTGATTGTGAAAACTCATCGTGTGCTCCTTTAACAAATCACTTTTATATTAAATCGTCTGAAAGCTATCTTTCACCGTTTTCACGATAAAGGAGAGGTCTTCTTCTGTCAGGCAAAATGGCGGTGCGAGCTGGATGACATTGTTGTAGCCTGCGACGGTATCTCCGTTTTTGCCGATGATCAGCCCTTTTTCTTTGCACGCCGCAACCACTTGGTTTACTTTGTCAGCATCAGCCGGCTCTTTTGTCAATTGATCTTTGACGAGCTCGATTCCGATCAGCAGCCCTTTTCCCCTCACATCTCCGACTGCCGGGTGTTCTCTTAAGGCTTGAAGCTCACCCAAAAGCACTGCTCCAAGGTCGCGGGATCGCTGAATCAGCTGTTCATCCTCCATAATTTGCAGATTTTTCAATGCCAATGCACAGGCAGCCGGGCTTCCGCCGAACGTGTTCACATGACGGAAACGTTCGTAAGGCGCATCACCCTGGTACGCTTCAAAAATATCGCGTTTCACAGCAGTCGCTGACAATGGCAGATACGCGCTTGTAATTCCCTTTGCCATCGTAATGATATCAGGCTTTACGCCGTAATGCATAAATCCGAACGGCTCGCCTGTCCGTCCAAAACCGCAGATGACTTCATCGCAAATCAAAAGAGCTCCGTGGCGGCGGCAAATGTCCTCCACCTTCTTCATATAACCGTCCGGCGGCAACAAGATGCCTCCGCCTGTAATGATGGGCTCCATGATGACCCCGGCAATCGTTTCGCTTAATTCCCATGTCATGATGCGGTCAATCTCATTTGCGCTTTCAAGCGTGTCGGCATCCTCTGGGTGCCGATATACATCCGGCGGGGCTGCATGCAGGAATCCCTGGCTTAAAGGCTCATATTTATATTTTCGCTGCGCCTGTCCGGTTGCTGAGAGCGCTCCCAATGTGTTGCCGTGGTATGCTCTGTATCTTGAGATGAATTTATAACGGCTGTGGTCGCCGTTTTGCAGATGGTACTGGCGGGCGATTTTAAAAGCCGTTTCGTTTGCTTCCGATCCGCTGTTGGAAAAGAAGATGACATAATCGCCGCCAAGCCATTCATTCAGCTTTTCCGCCAGTTGAATCGCCGGTGCGTGACTTTGCGTTAACGGATAATAAGGCAACTCCTTTAATTGCTCATAGGCGGCCTCCGCAAGTTCCTTTCTGCCGTATCCAATATTGACGCACCACAAACCGGACATCGCATCCAAATAGCGGCGTCCGTCTATGTCGGTCACCCAGGCCCCTTCCGCCTTTTGGGCAATCAGGCTGTCCGCTTGATGCGCTCCTTTCATGGCATGCCACACAAATTGCTCATCTTTTTGCTTTAATCCCTGATTTTGCT
The DNA here is from genome assembly GCF_000507145.1 of Bacillus tequilensis KCTC 13622. Taxonomy (GTDB): domain Bacteria; phylum Bacillota; class Bacilli; order Bacillales; family Bacillaceae; genus Bacillus; species Bacillus tequilensis. Next base: position 6,839 of record NZ_AYTO01000033.1, read on the forward strand.
GAATGTTTTCCATCCCCATCATCTCCATTTCATTAGCGTTCACTAAAGTGCCAATTCAATTGAAACAGACCTTTTCTTATGTAATTTCTCGGTGATGATTTCCCTGCCTTCAATATAAAGCCAGGCCGGGTAAGAGTCAATAAACCCCGGAAAGAATAAGCTTCCTCTTTCTCAAGAAGAAAAATTGTGTTGGCAGCGGTCGGCATAGCGGCAATCATCATTTGTTTTGCCATGTCATCCACAGGCAATAACAATGTAATCAAGCGCAATCAACGGGGAAACCATCAGCTCTAAAGCGTAGACAAGAACTAAAACAAACAGAAACTCCATAAGGTATTTTCTTGCATCCAATTTCCTTTATTTTAAAACAAGTATGTAAGCGCTTCAATTCCATTTTAAAAAACCCGCCAATTCAGGCGGGTATCGGGATTATTTTTTATATTGGATATGATAAACATCACGCCGTCTGTCTTTTAGCTGGCGCACTGTACCGTTTTGACGCTGCCTTCTGAGAATTTCCAGGTCAACATCGCCGATGACGACCATTTCGATATTCGGGTTTGTTTCGCCGACAATGCCATCTCTGGCGAATTCGAAATCAGAAGGTGCAAAGATGCCTGACTGTGCGTATTGGATATCCATATTTTCCGTTTGCGGAAGGTTTCCAACCGTTCCCGAAATGACCGTATAAATCTGATTTTCAACCGCTCTTGCCTGCGAACAGTATCTGACACGCAAATAGCCTTGGCGGTCTTCTGTACAAAACGGCGTAAAAATGATTTTTGCGCCTTTATCCGCAGCAATCCGGGCAAGCTCAGGAAATTCAATGTCATAACAGATTTGAATGGCGATTTTTCCGCAGTCCGTATCAAACACGCGAACCTGGTCTCCGGCGCTAATTCCCCACCATTTACGTTCATTCGGCGTAATATGGAGTTTATATTGCTTTTCAATTGTTCCGTCACGTCTGAACAGGTAAGCAATATTATAGATCTTGCCTTCCTCTTCGACGAAATGAGATCCGCCGATAATGTTGACGTTGTACTTTACGGCCAAATCAGTAAACAAGCTGATGTAATCCTCTGTATACTCGGTGATTCTCTGTATCGCCAAGCTGGGTGACCGTTCCTCAAGGAATGACATGAGCTGGGTAGTGAAAATTTCCGGGAAGACCGCAAAATCAGATCTCGCGTCGGAAGCGACATCGACATAGTATTCTACTTGATTGGCAAATTCCTCAAAGGAATAAATTTTCTTCATTTCGTATTGAATCACACAAATTCTCACAGGGAACGCCGATTTATAATAGCGTTTTGTCTGCTGCGGAAGATAATCGACATTATTCCATTCCATCAGCGTCGCATACTTGATCGAAGCTGTATCATCCGGGAGATAATTCGGGTTAATCCGCATAAGGGTAAAACCGTTCATCAGCTGAAAAGAAAGGACCGGATCGTAAATTTGGTGACGTGTCACCTGTTCAACGTACGCTCTTGCCGTCATTTCTTCTGCATATTTATGATAGTTCGGAATCCGTCCGCCTATGATGATGCTTTTCAGATTTAAGCGTCTGGCCAAATCCTTTCTCGCCTCATACAAACGGTGGCCGATCTTCATTCGTCTGTATTTTGGATCCACCATAACCTCAATCCCGTACATATTTAAGCCGTCCGGATTATGGTTGGTGATATAACCGTCATCTGTAATGTCCTGCCACGTATGGCGGTCATCATATTCATCAAAATTAATTAGGAGACTCGAGCACGAGCCGATAATTTCACCTTCGAATTCTGCACAAAACTGCCCTTCGGGAAAATGCTCCAAGTGACTGATTAAATGCTCCCGCTTCCAAGGCTCCATCCCCGGGAAGCAATCCTTTTGCAGATCGATAATCTTTTCGATGTCTTTTTCTTCGATATTGCGGATGACCATTTTCTTTTCAAAACGGGTCAAATCTAATTTCTCAGACAAACTGCTCGCTCCTTTCTAGTGTTGTGAGTTCAGATGATCAAGCAATAAGGCGAGCTCCATCTCTGCCATTGATTCAAGCCTGTGATCATAGTCTTCAAACATCAAAGTGCCCGTCACTTTATTCGGGACAATCACACACTTCATTCCTGCTCTTTTCGCAGCAATTGAACCATTCACAGAATCCTCAAATGCAAGACATTCCGATGGGGATACACCAAGGTTCTTTGCCGCCAATACATACAGTTCAGGATTCGGCTTCACCTCTTCCACATCATCCGCCGTTTGGATGACCTCAAAATCGTCAAACAGGCCGAGTTGCTTCAAATGGCCCGATACCCACTTATAATCGGAGCTGGAGGCAAGGCCTACCTTTAAACCTAAATCCTTTGCCGCATTCAAATATGCTTCAACGCCCGGTCTTGCTTTTTCGTTCTCCATGCGTTTCGCAAACCGTTGTCTTCTCAATGTTGTCAGTTCCTCATGGTTCAGCTTTTTGCCAATCTGCTCTTCTAAATACTCAAAAGGCCGAAATCCCGCCGCTGTTCCGATCACCTTTCCCCAGACAGACATAGGCAGGGCTGATCCATGCTCCTCGAATATTTCCTGAAGGACTTCATATTCGTGAGTTTCTGTATCTAGAATCAGTCCGTCAAAGTCAAAAATTAACGCTTTAATCACTGCGTACAACTCCTTTAGTCCAAATTGAGACATATGTATACACTCACTATACCCCGAAACATGTCTGCTTTCAAAAAGTAAGGTTTATGTGAAGAAAGAGCCTGCACAACGCAAGCTCTTTCTTATTAATGAATGTTTTGATGAGAAATGTTTGTCAGCGCTTCTCCCGCAGACTCGTTCGACATCTGATTGACTGCCAGGTCTCCAAGCGCAACGATCCCGACTAGATTGTTTTGATCTACAATAGGAAGGCGGCGGATTTGGTGCTGGGCCATCAGCTGAGACGCGTCTTCCAGACTCATATGAGGGTTTCCCGATACGAGATCTGTTGACATCACTTCTGAAACGGGTGTATGGCCATCTCGGCCCTGAGCTGTAGTTCTTAATGCAATGTCACGGTCAGTCAGCATTCCTTTTAAAACACCTTGCTCTACAACGGGAATGACCCCAACGTTATGCTGTTTCATGAGAGAAGCCGCTTCCTGAATCGTTTGATTCGGTGAAACGGTTGCCACCTGCGTTGTCATTGTATCTTTTACTGAACTCATTGCCAGCACCCCTTTCAATCATTAGTATGTTCAGACGCGAGCCGATTAAAAAGGAAGTTAGAGGAAAGGTTTTATGATATGATTTCACTGATGCAAAAAAGAGCTTTTCTGAAAATAGAAAAGCTCTTGCTGCCTGATTATATCAGCCTTCTGAGACCGAGAATGGCTTTGTTTGTTTTCGTTTGAAAGTCAGAAAAGGCAAACGGAAAATATATCCCGAAATCATTCAATATCTTGCTGTTTTTCTCAAAAATCGCCTGATCACTCACATTAAAATGCGGCGAAGGCTTTGTCAGGACAATATGTATCATTTGCAGACAAGCCATAATTTGAAACGCTTCTTTTAACGTTCCTTGGTAATAATGGTTATTTAAAGACAAAACGCCTTTCTTTTTAAAGCGCTGTATATCAAGTTCGGAGAAATAAAGAGGAAATACATCATGGAAAAGCTCCATTGAAAGCTCCTTGATAAAGCTCTCCTGTTCTTCAGTTGCTGCGTTCACAATTCTCACGTCAATCACCTTTCTTGCCATCGAATATCCTAAGTCTTACTCAAGAATAGCACAGAAAAAAACGCGAAAGCTAAGGTAAGTGTTTCCTATGAGAAACAACGGCCTTCCGCTTCGAAAAGGAGCCATTTAACATGAAACAAAAAGGCAGAGGGCTTGAACTCCTCATTAACGACAAACAGGATGGACAATGGCTGTTTTCTGTACTGAAAACAGCGCTCAAAGCCTCTAAACCCGTGATTCAAGACTGGATGTCCCATCATCAGATAAAGGTCAATCACGAATCCGTCATCAACAATGTGGTCGTAAAAAAGGGAGACCGCGTGTTCATTGATCTTCAGGAAAAGGAAGAATCCACCGTCATACCGGAGTATGGAGAGCTTGATATTTTATTTGAGGACAATCACATGCTCATCGTCAATAAACCGGCAGGCATAGCGACTCATCCGAATGAAGCCGGCCAAACCGGCACACTGGCTAATTTGATCGCATACCATTATCAGGTGAATGGTGAAACATACAAGGTACGCCACGTCCATCGCCTTGATCAGGACACATCTGGCGCAATCGTTTTTGCCAAGCATCGTTTGGCACACGCCATCTTGGACCAGCAGTTAGAGAAAAAAACGCTGAAACGCACGTATACCGCGATCGTTGAAGGAAAGCTAAAGACAAAAAAAGGGACAATTGATTCACCGATCGGCAGAGACAGATCACATCCGACTAGACGCCGGGTTTCACCCGGCGGACAAGCAGCCGTCACTCACTTCAAGGTCATTGCCGGCAATGCGAAAGAGCGCCTGTCGCTCGTTGAATTAGAACTCGAAACAGGAAGAACACACCAAATTCGTGTTCATATGGCGAGCATCGGCCATCCGCTGACAGGTGATGCGCTTTACGGAGGCGGGAGCAAGCTGCTCAACAGGCAGGCGCTCCATGCCAAAAAGGTGCAGGCGGTTCACCCGATAACCGGCGAGCTGATTGTTGCCGAAGCGCCTTTCCCGGCTGATATAGAAAACCTTTGCCACACATATTTTTCATGAAGAATAGCCGCAGGACTTGCCTGCGGTTTTTTATGTAACCCGTTTGCCATATATAATATAGCGCTTTGGGGCATCTCCGACATATGAAAACGGATAGCAAGTCGTCAGAATTAGTTCTTCCTGTTCGTGCTGGAGCGTAATAATGGATGTGTCATCCTTATCGACAATTTTTGAATTTACAATTTCATATGTAAAATCTCCATATGGCAGGAGGATACGAAGCCGGTCTCCCTTTTCCAGCTCTCCCGTCCTGCGAAACACGGTATCCCGATGTCCCGATAACACAATTTGCCCGTTTTCATCAGGATAATAGCTATCCTTGTAATGCCCCACACCTTTTTCTAAATCATCTGCATCGGTACCCTCCACGATCGGAAGCTCTGCATTGATTTTCGGTATTTCCAAAATCCCGCTGGCTTGTCCGGTTTCTGGCTTAAATAATGCTTTATCCTTTGCCTGATCTTTGCTTTGTTTCACACCAAAAGCTTTCTGCGGCTTTTCAGCCATCAGTTTGGCTTCTTTTAATGTCTGTTCAGTCTTCCTATTCGTATCTATCAGTGTAAGGCATCCATAGCCTGTGATCATAAGACCGGCTGCAATGATGACGAGCGGAATAAGCTTTTTCACGTCCTCGAGGCACTCCTTTTTCTTCTGACATATACAGATAAGTTCAAGACAACGTTACTCCCGGACCGCTTTTCTTCCGGGAGGTGATGATCAGATCCGCTTAAACACGATGTACTAATCTTGCCGGCATCCTCCGTATTTCACCCCTTCAAAATAGCTGCAGGCGGCAGCAAGCTGAATTCTTCCCTCTTTTGTCATCAAAGCTATTCACGTGCTCAACTGCCGCGTCCAAACCAGTAATCCGGTTGGGTGCTATTTTGCACCTGTCGCCGTCACATAAAATTGATGCTGTCTGCTTATCACTTCGACAGACAGCATATCATTCCTTTCAGGCTTCTGCATAAAACGAAGCATACTGAGACAAAATACAGCTGATCTGAAAAAAAAGGAGGAATTCGGTTTGGATCAGTTAAATCAGCAGCAGCAATCCCAGATGAACAAAGGCATCCCTGGAAAACCGCATAAAAACCACGGCGGACATGAAATGTTTGATATGCACGAGGTGCTATCCGGAACACTGACTGTGCTTGATCAATTTATGATGCTGAGACAATTTTGTAAGGATCAGGAATTGTTAAATATCCTTGATCGCCAGCATCAATTTATTACGTCTCAATTTAACTTAACTGCAGAATGCTTCAAAACAGGAAGCGAACCGTCACAAAAAACAGCAACTTACATGATGAAGGAAGACAACCAAACTGTTTACGGCATGCAGCCGTCACAGCCTAAAAAACCGGTTCAATCCATTAATGACATTGATGACAGCATCATCAGCCGACAAATGCTTTGCGCGGTTAAAGCACAGGCTTCTATGCTGACGATGGCTTCTCTGGAAATGACAAACCCAGCTGTAAGACGCGTACTGTCAGCGCAAATTCAGCAGTATGTTGAAATGGCTTTTGAAATTTTCTTATACCAAAACAAGCACGGCTATTACCAGGTTCCTCAGCTAGAAGCGCAGGACATGGAACAATTGAGAAATTCATTTGCTCCGGCACAAGGACAAATTTCCCCAACTCAAGGCGGTATGGGCCAGCAAGGACTTCATTAATAACAAAGGCATTGGATAGATACTATCCAATGCCGCCCTGTTTTTTTCAAATGTTTTCTTGAAGTCTTTTTCAAATTGATCAAGACTTTCCTTTGTTGCCGATTGAAATCCTTTTTTAAAGTCTCCTTTTTTTGCCGTTTCCTTTATCATTTTTGACATAATGTCTTTCCCGTATTTGTCCGTCAGCTCATTGATCATATAAAAGCTTTGCAAATAGACATCTGTGTCATATTCGGTCCGTGCTTCCTGCCAGTCTTGATCTGTCTGCAAACGGTCAAAGGGCACGACAGAAAACGAGATCGGATCTATGAGCAATTCATAGTTCGCGATCCACTCGCTTAATCCTTCGTGAAACCATAACGGAAACTCATCAGGATCTGCTTTAAGCTCCTTCAATTTCTGGTGAAACGCATGGTGAGTGTATTCATGTATCAACAATCTCTGATACAAATAAACCGCTACCTCATCACCTTCTAAAAGCAACTTTTTCTCTTCAGGCAGCAACCCGATTAGCTGCTCCCTCTCAGAATAAAAACCAACGACATCCAATAAACCGGAGTAAGCCTCCATCTGTTTTTCGTTAGAAAAAAAAATAATATCAATAGGCTTTTGACTCGAATATCCAATCATAATCTGATTAATACTGACCGCATATTCAAGTGTATCTTTCGTCAATGGCAGTAAGGACTTTTCCTTGGAAGTGTAATAAATATCGGCTTGTTTGAATGACTCTTTCTTCATGTGCTTCGTCACTTGTTCTTTTGTTATACCAGATGCATGCCCTGGCAAAGACAGTATATACATCGAGCTTGATACGATGGCCGAGCTTACAGCCAGCATCACAAGGACGCCGCACAGGAATAGAGCGGATGCCGCACGCTTTCCTATGCCACCCCGCAAACGTCTCCCTCCCTGAGCCGGTCCGTCTTGTACCTTTTATTTTTACTCTATGCAGCCTGAGTGCGCGGTGTGTCATTAACGTAAAGAAAAAGCCGCACAAATGATGCGGCTTTTTGCATTTATTCAGCGTTAGGGAATACGCGCTGTACAGTTTGTGTAAATTCATCAAATAATCCGGCGATCGGGTCACCATTTTGGATACGCTTTCCATAACCTTGCATACGTTCTACAAAATCAGGGTTCGCAGAAACGTAAACATTATCAATGCTTTTGTCAGTAGATCTTACCTTTTTGGCTATTTTTTTCTTTAGATTGTTTTCTACTGTGCCTTTATTTCCATTTGTTAAAACCACTGCGACGTAGGCTTGATTGCCAGCTACAATGACATCAGCATGCTTAACTTCTTTTAGATCAGTTACTTTATCAGCTGCTTTATCCGCAACCTGAAGTTTTCGATCGTTGTCATGATTGTCATTTACGTTATTGTTATTGACATTATCATTAACATTATTGTCAACGTTATCCCGGTTGTTTACATTGCGAAGATCATCATTCGCCGGATTGCGATAATTAACATTTCTTGCATCATTATTATCACGTCTGCCCTCGCCTTGGTCGCCCATACTGCAGCCAGTCATAAGCAAAGGAATAAGAAGCACAGACGCAAAGACTTGTTTTTTTCCAAACATGTGAATTCCTCCTTTATCACTTTACCTATAGGTTTTTCTAACTGGCTTTAATTATGCATGCAAATCTGAAGGAAATGCTTTCCCGGGAAATAGACCGGTTAATTTGTCTAATGAAGGGGAACATATGAATACACTGTAAAGGAGGGATCATATTGTTCAGCCAACGAAGAGGAATCAGCCCCGGGGCTTTGATTATAGGGTCAACGATACTTATTGCCGCTTTATCACCTCAGATTCGCCAAAGAATCAGCGGATTTGTCACAGGACAAATGAACAGACGGAATTCGGAAAATAACATGTTTGATGCTTCTAATGTAGGAAATATGGTCAAACAAGCATTTGGCGGTGATAACCAGGACCGATCTCAAAATGAAAGCCAACGGCAAAATGGCCGTCAGCACCAGCATGCCGGACAGCAGCAAACCCAACACCAGCATACACAGACACAATCTAGGCAAACAGAAACAGCTGCAAAAAAACGACAGCCTCATTATGCTGAGCCCATTCATTTTGAACAAAGCGCAATGAATGTCATGGACGACAACACCATGATGGAAATGCTGGAGGACTTAGAACCCGGCCGTTAAAAAAACGTAAAGATTGCATAATAGTTCAAAATGGATAATTATATTGGTTTTTCTTACAGATGTTTTTAACTTTTACTGGTTTTCATTAAAGAAATCCTTCCTTTGTTCAATAAAGAAAGCTTGAAAGGATTTTTATGCTGCCCTGCCGCATCAAAAGATGAAGAGGACAGAACACTGTTAACACTTGCCAATATAATCCGATTAATTTTCATTAATAATCTCTTCTTTTTTCATTTTGTTTCTTTGTTCAAAGCTCAACATTTAATATTCACTGAAGTGTTTGAAATCCTGTTTTGATAAAAAAAAACCATTGCTAAACAAAAGTTAAACATCTATCTTGAACTAACCAGTTTGTAATTAATGAGGCCATTTAATTGAATGAAAACTACACTAAAAGTCGCTTTCCTTACATAAGGAAAGCGACTTTTTAGATTTTTCCCTTTTCATCAAGCTTTTACTTTAAATTGCTTTGACTAGCTTTGAAAATGTTGTTGACTATTCAGTTGAACTGTATTATGTTATTATTAAGTTGAACTAAATAGTTGAACTGAATAGAGGATGAGGATATGAAACATAAATTATTACCGCTGTCTGAAACCATGCATTATATTTTATTAGCTTTGCGGGAGCCGCTTCATGGCTATGCCGCCATGCAGAAGATCGAAAAGATGAGTAACGGAACTGTTATTTTAGCAGCCGGCACATTATACGGCGCGATTGAAAACTTGAATAAGCATGGCTGGATTGAACCTGTTGGAGAGTCGGGCCGGAGAAAAGTCTATATGATAACTGCAGAAGGAAACGCCATTTTGAAAATGGAACAAAACAGGTTATTGCATATTTTATCCCTGTACGAAGGAAGTGAATCGAATGAAGACATTTAAGATGTTTTTTGATATTGAAAAAGAGGAGCAATGGCTGAACGAACAATTACAAAAAGGCTATCGCTGTACAAATATCAGCGGATTAGGCATATACACTTTCGAAAAAACCGACAAGAGATATGTGATGAGACTGGATTATCATGATTATTTATCAAAGAAAAAGTTCAAAGACTACAGAGAGATCTATGAAGACTTCGGCTGGAGTTATATAAACAGCCCATGGCTTAGCGGAACTCGATATTGGCAAAAAGAAGATGATGATCAAAATGAAATCTTCTCGGATCGCCAATCAAAGAGTAATTATTATAAAAGATTAATGAGTTATTCATCAAGTTTTGGTTTCCTGTGTTTGTTTATTTCTTATATGTTTTACAAGGATTCAGGTTTATATTTAGCCGAAGGTCTGTGGAGTATGGAAGGCTCAATGTTTTGGAAAGCATTTTTATTTGAAACTCCATTTGCCCTTTTGAGGGCGCTTCCCGCCCTTATGACTGTTGTCTTTGGCTGCAGTTACTATAAAGCGTATCGAAAATTTTCAATGTTAATAGAAAAATAATGAAAGGAGGTTAATTATTAACTTTTTTAATTCAATAAGGAATTGAGGGAATGCATCTACCACAGGCGACCACTTTTCTTTGTATGCCTCAGATAAGTTAGCGTCTTCCAAGATACCTGGAATACTTGTTAAAAAAGCAATTTTTATTTCAATCAGATCATTCCATTGATCAGCAATGCCGGCTGGCTGATCTTCCCTAAAAATGAGAAAAAGAAACCCATGAAACCTTTATATTACAAGGTTCATGGGTCTTTTATTAAGATTAACCAGTAATCCCTGATGGATTACACGTTTTCATATGTTACGCTTCTTCAGCTTCGATCACTCTTGATTGATCATTGAATACCCTTGGATCAATTTCCTTTGTGACCTTACTCGTAATGAGGCCAGATGTCATACTTCCGCTGACATTCAGGGCAGTACGCCCCATGTCAATTAACGGTTCGATTGAGATTAATAAACCGGCGAGTGCGACAGGCATATTTAATGATGATAAAACAAGAAGCGCCGCGAAAGTTGCTCCGCCGCCAACTCCGGCAACACCGAAGGAGCTGATGGCAACGACCGCGATAACCGTGATGATAAATACCGGGTCAAACGGATTTTGGCCGACAGTCGGGGCAATCATCATCGCCAGCATCGCAGGATAAATGCCGGCGCATCCATTTTGGCCGATCGAAAGGCCGAATGAACCGGCGAAGTTTGCGATTCCTTCCGGCACACCCATGCTTCTCTGTGTTTTAATATTCAGCGGCAATGCACCCGCGCTTGAGCGTGACGTAAATGCAAATACAAGTACGGGCAGCGCTTTTTTCAAATAAACAATCGGATTCAAGCCGCTGATCGTCAGCAGCACCAAATGAATGATAAACATAGTGATTAACGCGGCATACGAAGCAATTACAAACATTCCTAATTTTAAAATGCTGTCAATATCACTCGTGGCAATCGTTTTTGTCATAATGGCCAGCACCCCATAAGGCGTCAGTCTCAATATGAGCGTGACAACACGCATGACAATGGCATAAGCAGCATCAACCATTTTTTTGAAGGTTTCTGCCTGTTCCGGCTGTTTATGCTTCACACCGAGGAATGCCATTCCAAGGAAAGCGGCAAAAATAACGACTGCGATCGTTGAAGTCGGTCTGGCTCCCGTAAAATCTAAAAACGGATTTCCCGGCAGCAATTCAACAATCTGCTGCGGCAGCGTTTTCGCTGTCATATCCTCTGATTTCTGCTGAAGCTCCTGTCCACGCGAAAGCTCTGTATTTCCTTGATCAACCTGAATCGCCTGCAGGTCAAAAGAAAGCGCGGACGCAATGCCGACAGCCGCCGCTACAGCTGTTGTCGCAATTAAAATTCCAATAATCAAACCGCTGATTTTGCCGAGATTTTTTGTCAGTTTCAGCTTTGTAAATGCACCGAGAATCGAAATAAAGACGAGCGGCATGACAACCATTTGAAGCAATTTGACATATCCGCCCCCGGCAATATTAAACCAGTCGGCTGTTTGAATGACTATATTTGAAGTCGGGCCATAGATCAGCTGAAGCGCAAATCCGAATACGATCCCCAACCCCAGCGCAGTAAATACACGTTTAGAGAAGGAAACATGTTTTTTCTGCATAACAAAAAGCCCTAAAATAAGTAAAAATAAAATAAATACATGTAATACAACCAGTAAAGTCTCCAAAGCAGGTAAACTCTCCCTTCAAATTTTCTCATTTACTATATTATACTAATTCCGATCGGTCAAGTGCGGATTATGATAACTCATCATGAACTAAAAAAATCCCTTTTTTGTTCTTTTCTTTCCCATCCATCTTTAGTACCTTATATAAGGGTGATAATATTTGCTGAAAGAATTATTTGTAAACTTGACCATTTTAATCACATTTAATTATCTGTTCACCCACCTGTTTAAAGAAAGGTTAGTACATAAAAAAGACAGCATATTCTTCCAAGCTGTTAAAGGACTGGCCTGCGGTTTGCTCGGGGTTATTCTAATCGTTTTTGGATTTACCTATCAGCATTCAATCATCGATCTTCGACATATTCCTATTATGATTGCCGCTCTTTATGGGGGCTGGGTTTCAACGGCAATGGCCTTGGTGGTGATCGCTGCTGGCCGCTTACTGATTACGATGAACACATCTGCAATATACTCGGTAATAATCATTTGTTTCGCTGCCATCCCGTCACTCATTGTTTCTAGAAGAAAAAAAGTTCAATTAAAACATGCTTTCTATCTCATGATCATTACAAATACTCTGATCTCCATTTCCTTTTATTCTTTTATAGACTTACATTCATATCAACTTCACTTATATTTTTGGATCATCTCAATAACGGGCGGTATGCTGAGTTTATATATTATTGACCATGAAACAAATGCACATCTCCTTTTTAAACAATATAAGTTTCAGGCGCACTTTGATTTTTTAACCGGGGTTTATAACCGAAGAAAATTTGAAGAAATCACACAGGCGCTGTATCAACAGGCGGCCAATACCCCGCATTTTCAATTCGCACTGATTTATATGGATATCGACCATTTTAAAACCATCAATGACCAATACGGCCATCATGAAGGAGATCAGGTGCTGAAAGAGCTGGGTTTACGTCTGAAGCAGAGCATCCGAAACACTGATCCTGCCGCACGGATCGGCGGTGAAGAATTTGCCGTGCTGCTGCCAAACTGCACGCTTGCTAAAGCAGTCCAAATCGCGGAACGGATCAGAGGCGCTATCAATGACGCACCCATTAGATTAACAAACGGAGAAGAGCTGTCAATTACGGTATCGCTCGGGGCCGCTCATTATCCTAATAATAAAGAACACCCAGAATCTTTGCCTATTCTTGCCGATCAAATGCTGTACAAAGCGAAAGAAACTGGACGGAACAAAGTATGTTTTTCAGAAAAAAAAGAATGAATTCAATGTTCGAATTCATTCTTCCAATCTGAAAGACGTTTCAAAGGCAGAAAAGCCGGGACAAGATCCCCCTGATACTCTTTTTCTATAAATGCCGCTGTATCATCAGCTTGGTAGAGCTCAAGAACAGCTTGCAGCGCTTCCTGATCTTGATCCTCCGCTCTGACCACAATCAAATTCATCTCTTCCTTAGACATTTGCCCGCCGCTCTTTATGGTTTGTTTTTTCGGGTTCAGACCCGATTTTTTTGCTTCAGACGGTTTCATGACAAACACGCCGGTGCCGCTCACTGCATCCTGTTTCCGGACTGCTTTTAATTTTAGGTGTCTCGGATTATCTTTAATCATATCGATGGAACCTGTTCCGTTAAATCCGTTTTTCAACGTGAGCAAACCGGCGTCCCGAAGCACCGTTAGCGCCCTGCCAAAGTCGAACGCTTTATCCGGAACAGACACGGCAGCCCCGCGCGGTATATTCTGGATTCGATCATATCGTTTTGAATAAATGCCCATTGGCGTTATGTATGTCGTACCGAGCGGTGCCAGTTTAAGTTTGTATTTTCGAGTGAACGACTGAAAATATGAAAGGGTTTGAAAGGCGTTGGCATCAATTTCCTTGTTTGCCAGCGCGATATCAGACTCGGCATAATCAGAAAAAGGGATCAGCTGAATATCCAGCCCTGTCTCTTCAGCCTTTTTAGCAATATAGTTCCATATTGCCTCGTCAGACTCAGCAATTCCGATTTTTATCGTTTCATGTTCTGCTGACGGTGAGCATGCTGCAAATGAAACGAGAAAAATAAGAACAAAACTGCATATAAGCCACTTTTTCATTGTGACCATACTCCTATCTATGTATTAGAGCATGCAAGCAATATCAGACATACACTATCTTAGTTGATAACCGTTGTCATTTGTAATATTGTTTAACTTTTACCTTACTCACTTCCAATAAGGTTGTCAATTCCTATTATATTCTCTTCCCGAAAAGAAGGAATATTTAAGGCAAACGTGATCACATATCGAGAATGCAGATGGATTTCCGTAAATAAATCTCAAATTAAAAAATAATGTCGTACTTTCAGAAAAAAGTTTCACTTTACAGTTGTTTTTTCTGAAGATTACTGGTAGAGTAAAGGTAATTATTTTTGTTCGAACTATCTTTAAGAAGAAAGTTTTGTAAGAGTTTTCGTCTTGAAAGTTTGTTAAGAGCAAGAATAGTGAATTTAAGCGTTATGATCGCTTTAGGAGGAAATTTCATGTTAGAAGGTAAAGTAAAATGGTTCAACTCTGAAAAAGGTTTCGGATTCATCGAAGTAGAAGGTCAAGACGATGTATTCGTTCATTTCTCTGCTATTCAAGGCGAAGGCTTCAAAACTTTAGAAGAAGGCCAAGCTGTTTCTTTCGAAATCGTTGAAGGAAACCGCGGACCACAAGCTGCTAACGTTACTAAAGAAGCGTAAGCATAAATTGATATGAAAAACTGCGGGTGCGAACCCGCAGTTTTTATTTTGAGAAAAAAGCTGTTTTGCTTAAGCAAAACAGCTTTTTTCATTAGTTCGCAATATCCCGTTTCATAAAGGTGCCGAAAGCAAGCAGCAGGAAAACAACAAAGTAAACTGCCAAAATGACAATGGAGAAAGTCATCGTCATCCCTTCCACTAGCGGTGTTCCATCTACGTATTGCAGCAAATTAACATTGGCAAATAAAATATACTTCGCCCAGTCAAATTTCGTTGCAATAAATGCAGTGGCTGTAGTACCCGCAACCAGCAAAAAGATCGAAAATCCGACTGCAAGAGAGCTGTTTCTAAATACAGCAGACAGCATAAACGCCATCGTCGCCACCATTAGAGCCGAGACGGATTCAGAAAGATACGTTGTGGCTAAATACCCCATCATGTTCTGCTCAATGACATGGCCATCCTTATAGATTAAATGGATATTCGCCGCAGTGTCACCACCCGTTCCGAAGAAAATGAGCCCTAATAAAGTGGAACCCAGAAATAAAATAAGCAGCAATAGGAACCCAAACAGGAGAACGGTAATATATTTGGAAAGCAATATCTGAAAACGGCTGAGCGGCCGAATCATTAACAGCTTAATGGTTCCCCAATTAAATTCGTTCGCGACAATTCCGGCTGCGATAATTATGGTAAACAGTCCGGTGAGGATTGTAAAGCCTGCTGAATCCGTTACATAAGACCATACCGTATAGCCCGTATCATTCGGGATGTTATGTTCAATACGGTAGTTGTTGACTGTAATTGTTTCTTCATAATCATCTTTCATCGAAGGATATTCTTTCATTGCTTTCTTCAATTCGGCATTTTCCGCTTGAAGTGTTTGTTTCCATTTCGGATTTGCTTCATCGGATGAAAAATGGTTTGTTAAGAATGCCCATCCAATCATGGTCAATGCTAAAATCCCGATCATCACCCATGTTCCGGCACGGCTGAAAATTTTGATCCATTCATTGTAAATCAAATTAAGCATGTTGAGCCTCCTCTTTCACTTCACCTGTCATTTCTAAGAAACGGTCCTCTAATGATTTTGTTATGACCTTGACCTCATAAATGCGGATTTGCTGCATCACCAGCAATTCGATAACCGCAGGGACTTCGGCTTTAGGCATTTTGACTTCTATACCATTTGTCTTACTCACCACATCGTACTGTTTTAGAGCAGCAGCGGCTTCATTCGGCTGCTCAACCTGGATGAAATATGTATCATTCTCATTTTCGTTTTCATCTTTTACATTTTGAATATCGATAAGCTTTCCTTTTTGCAGAATCGCAATTCGGTCACACATCAGTTCCATTTCTGACAGCAGGTGGCTTGAAACGATGACAGCCATTCCTCTTTCGCGCGTCAGTTTTTTCAAATGATCTCTGATTTCTCTGATCCCCGCCGGGTCAAGGCCGTTTGTCGGTTCATCCAAGATCAGCACTTTCGGATCATGCAGAAGACTTTGCGCCAAGCCAAGACGCTGTCTCATCCCTAGGGAATATGTTTTCACCTTGTCGTGGATTCTGTCTGTTAAACCGACCAGCTCAACGACTTCATCAATTTTTTCCTTCGTAACACCCTTAACCATCCTCGCGTATTGCTGCAGATTTTTATATCCGCTTAAAAATTTATACAGCTCTGGATTCTCTACAATAGCCCCAATATGCTTAACCGCCTTGGCATAATCTTTCGTAATGGATTGGCCGCAAATGAGCACATCACCTTTTGACAGCTTCATTAATCCAACCATCATTCGGATGGTTGTCGTTTTCCCTGCTCCGTTCGGCCCCAAAAAGCCGAATACTTCGCCTTCACGAATCGCAAAACTCAGATGATCAATGATCGTTCGGCCTTTGATGTTTTTTGTTACATTCTTCAATTCCAATACTGTTTTCATGAAATTCCTCCTCTAGCAAACTTCCATTTTTGATTTAAACCATTGCAGCACAGACATGCCTTCCCGCTCACGAATATCTTCTACAACACACTGCTCAACTTTGGCTCCATTTGCGAGTATGATGACTTCGTCCAGCAAAGTTTCAATTTCATCAATCTCATGCGTCGCAATCACGACAATCTGCTGCTCAAAATCAATGTATGACACCAGGCTGTTTACAATGGAATCCCTGACCATCGGATCAAGCCCGGAAAAAGGTTCATCAAGCAAGATGACGGAAGCCTTTCTTGCCAAAGCAAGGACGATTTTCAATCTTCCCCGATTTCCTTTTGATAGCTTTTTGATCTTTTTTTCCGGGTCAAGCTGCATCTCATTCAACAGCTTATAAGCTTGTTCTGTTTGAAAATCAGGAAATTGCGACCGATAAAAATTCACCATATCCTTTACAGTGAAATGCGGATAAAACATATCAAGCTCTGTAAGATAAGCTGCTTGACGCACCATATCCCTCGTAACCGGCTTTTCATCCACTTTCACGAAACCCGAAGTCGGAAACAGAAGACCGGCTATCATTTTTAAGGTCGTTGACTTGCCGCTGCCGTTCGGTCCGATCAGGCCGTAAATCCGCCCGGATGATAAAGTGATTGACACATCATTGACGGCAGTGTGGCGGCCGTATTTTTTTGATACATGTTCTAAAGAAATTTCCATTTTAGCCTCCCTCAGTGAATGTTTTTATCCCTTCCACCATTTCCTCTTTCGTTAGTCCCAGTTCTTTCATCTGCTTCACAAAGCCTTCCACCACTTCTCGTGTGAGCCTGTCTTTCAGCTCATCTACGATTTCTGCTTTCTCGGCAATAAACGTCCCTTGACCTCTTCTCGTTTCCACAATACCCAGCCTTTCCATCTCACTGTAAGTTCTTTGAATTGTATTGGGATTTACCTTGGTTTGAATCGCCATTTCTCTTACTGAAGGAAGCTTGTCTCCTGGGAGCAGCTCCTTCCTGACCAGCCGATAAAAGATCTGATCAGCGATCTGCAGATAAATCGGTTTCGAGGATTGGAATTGATTATCCATATTCACACCTCTACTTTACGATCAAGCAGTTTTGAAGCCATGATGAGCAGCAAGATCGTGATAACAATCGCAATAGGAAACCCGAGCACTGACAGGTGTATCGGTTTTAACTCCAATCTCCAAACATTATGGTAGTTGAAATCAAAGTTACAATAGACTGTTACCGGCCAGAAATGCTTTTGAGATTCAACTAAAGGGCTTATGATGAACTCATCGTAAAAGAACCACACTGCGGCCAACAGCCCCATCGCAGCCCACCGCAACCCGCGCCAATTCTTAAGAGAGTGGAAAACAGTCCAAAACACAATGACTGTTACTGACATGTCTAACGAAGAAATAAGCCCGAACACATTCAGCAAAACGACTGTACTTGTCATATCAACATGATGCTCCAGCAGGTTTTTCACAGAGAGCATATGATAAATCCCAATGCCATAGGCTGTTAATGCCAATTGAATCAGAAATTGATAGAGCAAGGATGCTGTCAATTTAGAAGAAAACAGCAAGAAGCCGCCATTTGGATTGTACAGCCAAAGCTGTGATTTCCCTTCCTTGCGAAGATGATAAAACACAAAAACAGGAGATAAGAAAAGCAGAAAAAAAGCAATCGTCACAAAAAAACCAAAAATAACCAGAGGTTCTTTCGTGCGATAAGCTATCATATGACCTGTTCCCAATAAAAAAATGATTCCGCATATCAATACAAGCAGCCACATTCTTGAAAGCTTGATATCTTTCTTTAACAAACCTAAAAAAGAATCCATATTTTTACCTCCCGGGAGCCTCTTCGGTGTATGAGTAACATAGTACACTAGTTTAAAGCACAATACAACATATTCCATGGATTTATTTGATAAAAAAACATATAAACAGCAAAAAAGGCAAACCCGCCATGAGTAAACGGATTTGCCTTTTTCATTACTTATTTTTATTTTTCATGGAGAGCAGAGCATCACGATAGCTTCTGTCCTGCATTTTGTCACTTTCTTCAGTGACCTCTTCTTCCGCCTGAACTTCATCAGAATGCTTAAACTTTTGCAGCGCCTGCCTGTAAATATCATCACCCATTGTGTTTCGTTTCTCTTCTGGAGAATCGTTTTTCACAACGGCTGGCGTATGCTCGGCAGCCCTTGCTTCAGCAGGGTATTGCGCTTCGTTTTTTTCCTCTTCTGGAGGAGCGATTCTTTCGGTTGTTTCTTGCATCTCAGGTCCAGGAGAAGTGTTGCGGACATTGAATGTAATAAGAGCCGCAATGACGATGACAGCAGCAATAATTGCTATAATAATGGCCATTTCAACCTCTCCTTACTGTCCTGATGTTAGGTTTCCTGTGACTTCGCTGACGCGTCTTCCTAAAGCGCGTCCAAGCTGAATGCCTTCCTCGGTCATTAACTCATCACTATCAACAGGACAAGTGACGCCCGCACCGTAGTAAGAGCCGTACAGTGCGTTTTCAGGCACGTTGCCAGGCAGACCGACAACGATCATGCCTTGGTGGAACATCGGCGTAATTAAGTTGTGCATTGTCATTTCCAAGCCGCCGTGTGTTGTGGCCGTTGTGCAGAAAACAGCGCCGACTTTATTGATCAGCTCGCCTTCAGCCCATAAGTAGCCGAGTCTGTCGATCCAAGCTTTAAGACCGGAGCTGATTGTTCCGAAATGCCCAGGGCATCCCCAAATAATCGCATCCATCTCTTTCAGCTTGCGGATATCGGCTTGATCGACATGGTCGATCAATACCTCAGCCGCCTCGTTCTCTCTCGCGCCTTCAGCAATCGCTTCTGCAAGAACTTTTGTATGTTCACCTTCACTGTCATATACTACATAAATTTTCATTCAGGAAACCTCCTTATACAGATTAAGATTCCTTCACTTCTTTTGGAGCCGGAAGCAATGAAAGCTCCTCTTGTTTCTTTTTCTCAGCACGCGCTTTATCTTTTCTGACGTCACGCAGGAAGAGAGCCAGAATAAAGCCAAACACACAGAATATTGTTGCCCACATAAAGGCATCATTAATCCCCATTACGTTTGAATCAAGAGATGCATGCTTGTAAAGATGTGAGTAAACATATGTTTTCGCTGTGTCATAAGACATGTTCATATTCACCATTAAATTCGTAACTGCATTTTGGAATGCATGGAGGAAGTTCGGGTCCGCCGTGCTCGTTTTATCTGCAATCTGTGAATAATGGAATGTCGTACGGTTTGTATAAATCGTCGTAATTAAGCTTGTACCGATTGATCCGCTGATTTGGCGAAGCGTGTTGCTCATCGCCGTACCGTGGCTGTTCAGACGGGCAGGAAGCTGGTTCATCCCCGCTGTCATAACCGGCATCATTAAGAGTGACATACCGAATGCACGGATTGAATAGATCAGCATGATGTGTGTATATGGTGTATCAATTGTTAATTGCGTGTATTGATATGTTGTCACCACTGTAACGAGAAGCCCGATAATCGCAAGCGGTCTCGGACCGAATTTATCAAACAAAATACCGGAGATCGGTGACATGATCAGCATGACGATCGCACCCGGAAGCAGAAGCAGCCCGGATTGAAGCGCCGTAAAGCCGACTAGATTTTGAAGATAAATCGGCAGCAGGAACATACCAGTGTACAATGCTACTGTAATAATAATGTTAATGACACTTGAAAGCGAGAAAATGTCATATTTAAACACTCTGAAGTCAAGCATCGGATTATCATGACGCAATTGCTGGATAACAAAAGCAACGATCGCAATACCACCTATCACAACTGTGGACAGGACAATCGGATCAGTCCAGCCGTCAGATCCCGCTTCACTGACTCCGTATAATAAGGAGGCGAATCCGACAATCGAAAGAATCGCTCCAAGCGTATCGAGTTTGATTTTTTGCGGCTCCACCATATTTTTAAAGATGAAGAAAGCCACGATAATCACGATTGCGCCGATTGGCACAAGTCCGTAAAACATGATGCGCCATGTGTAATGCTCAATGATCCATCCGGAAAGAGTCGGACCGACCGCCGGAGCAAACATCATCGCAAGTCCGAAGATCCCCATTCCTTTCCCCCTGCTTTCAGGCGGGAAAATTAACAGAATGGTTGTCATAACGAGCGGCTGCAAGATTCCTCCGCCTACGGCCTGAATCAAACGGCCGACCAGCATTGTAGAGAAGTTAGGTGCGATACCGCAGACTAACGTACCGAGCGTAAAACAGAACATGGCGATGAGAAAGAGACTCCGTTGGCCAAACCGTGTAATCAGGAAGGCAGATAACGGAATCAAAACGCCGTTAACAAGCATGTAACCTGTTGTGAGCCACTGAATCGTCGTTGCACTTACACCAAATTCAGTCATTAAGTGAGGCATTGCGACGTTAAGCAGCGTTTGGTTAAGTATTGCCAGAAACAGCCCTGCCATTAGCACAATCAGCAATGACATTGGGCTTTTTGCATTATTTTCTTTGACTGTAGCCATCTAAGACAACCTCCTTTCATGGTTTGATGACTGACCTGATTTACTCAGAAATTTTAACAGTTGCGTTCATACCAGGAAGCACTTTGTCAGATGGGTTTTTAATTGAAATTTTAACAGGAACTTTTTGTGTTACTTTTGTATAGTTTCCGCTTGAATTAGAAGATGGAAGCATATCAAAAGTTGAGTTTGTCGCATAACCGATTTCTTCTACTGTACCGTCAAATGTTGTACCAGGGTCTCCATCAACTACTACGTCTACACTATTTCCTACTTTAACATCCGAAAGGTCTGTTTCTTTAATATTTGCAGTGATATACAAGTGATCCATGTCAATTGTTTGGGCAATTGTTGTGCCGGCTTGTACTGTTTGGCCGTTTTTCACTTCATTTTTCACAATTGTTCCGTCCATGATGGATTTTACGTCAACAGATTGTTCACCTTTGATTTTTGCTACTGTGTCGCCTTTTTTAACTGTTTTTCCTTCGTCAAGATCCCAGTCAGATACTTTACCTGCCGCTGGAGCTGTAATAGCAGCCATATCACCGGCTACTTTCGCTTCGTCAGTTTTTACAAAGCTTGTGCTTTGATAATAGTAATAAGCACCTCCGCCTATAATTGCAAGAACAACAATCAAACCGATAATGTTGGTCAGAATTAAACGTCCTCTGTTCATTTTGTTTTCTCCTTTCGTTTCATCCTCTATCATTTTGCGGAAAGATGGTGAAAATATGTGGGAAGTTTTTAATTACCGCTTTTTTCTGAACAGCCTTGAGCAAGCTTCGTTAAACTTCCGGCGAGCTTGCGCAAATACTGCAGCTGGGATGTATCGAGCTTCTGATACAGGCTCGCTCCCATTTTCGCATACTGCACAGCGGCGTTTTCTAATAGTTCTTCCCCCTCTTCGGTTAACTGAATCATGACGATACGGCGGTCATCCGGACTGTCATACCGATTCATCAATTGGCGCTTATACAGAATATCTGTCATCCGCGTCACAGAAGCGGGCTTAAGATCAAGCGACATTGCCAGCTTGCTTAGCGGGGTGCTTCCGCTTTGATGAATTTTAAACATCAGCAAATATTGAAGGACTGTAATATCAAAAGGCTCAAGCACAATCTCCAATATCTTCTTCTGTTTTTTATAAATCGCCCGAGACGTATCGAAGAGCTGTTCAAAAGTGAGCAAAGCACGTTCTGATTCAGTCAACTCCTTTTCACCTCATTCCTCAATAATAGTTCACAAGATAAAATATTAATAAATGAAAGAAGATTTGTCAAAGGAAAAATTTCTTTTTCCTCCGTATTTTTTTCGCAAGCGTTTTCTTGCTTTTATTAAATAAAAAAAAGCCCTGAAATGGGCTTTTCATTACGAATATTGATGGCTTACACCAGACTCTTCATTTTTGAAAAAGTTCTTCAAGGCCTGAAAAACATCAGATTTCTGTTTTAAAATATAGTACTTAAATTTCTCGTCCTTCACATTTTTGTATGCGGACATTAATGTTGAATGCCTGTTATACTGATTGACCTCTCCGTAGCAAAAAAGATTGGACTTCTTCATAATATCATTGACCAGTTTCACACAGCGCGCGTTATCAGATGTCAGGTTGTCACCGTCAGAAAAATGGAATGGGTAAATATTATAGCTGGCGGGATTGTATTTTTCATCAATCAGCTCAAGCGACTTCCGATATACGGATGAACAGATCGTTCCGCCGCTTTCTCCCTTTGAGAAGAAGTCCTCTTCTGACACGACTTTTGCTTCTGTATGATGAGCAATAAATTCAATTTCCACAGTCTCGTACTTCGTCCGCAAAAAACGGGTCATCCAGAAAAAGAAGCTTCTGGCCATGTATTTTTCCCAGACACCCATGCTGCCGCTTGTATCCATCATTGCTAAGACGACGGCTTTTGACTCGGGCTTTGTTATGTCATTCCACGTCTTATATTTCAGATCCTCCGGGTAAATCGGATAGAACGACGGCTTCCCTGTCATCGCGTTTCGTTTAAAAGCCGACATCATCGTTCTTTTCTTATCAATATTACCGGTTAACCCTGTTTTACGGATATCATTAAACTCAATATCTGTATGAATGATATTGTCCCGCTCTTTTTGCTGGAGATTCGGAAGCTCTAGTTCCTTAAAAAGCGCTTCTTCTAAATCCATTAATGAAACTTCCGCTTCATAATAATCTTCGCCTGCCTGATCACCGGCGCCTTGCCCTTTTCCAGGCCCTTGTTTTTTGTCTGATCCATCCCGTGCCACAACATCTCCAACCTGGCTTTCGCCGTCTCCTTGCCCTACATGTTTGTTTTTATCATAGTTATAACGGATTTTATACTCATCAAGTGAACGGATTGGGATTTTCACTACATCTTTTCCATTTGACATAATAATGCTTTCCTCGGTCACGAGATCAGGAAGATTGTTTTTGATCGCTTCCTGCACTTTTTTCTGGTGGCGCTGCTGGTCATCAAAGCCTTTTCGATGGAGGGACCAGTTTTCCTCAGAAATCAAAAAATGGCCGCTGTCATTTTGGGACATGAATTCCCCTCCTTAACCATTTGTGGTCGTGATATATACGTATTCCGGCTTGTGCCAGATTATGAAACAAGTCTTTCGAAAAGATTTATATTCATCATATGCATAAAAGTACGGTTAATTGACAAACTATTTAGAAAATGAGACAAAATAACCCGCCCTTTTCGGACGGGTTACAGCACTTATCGGTTTAGCAGGCTGCCGACATATTTCAGCAGCTCATTGGCGCTCGTCGAGTTGTAGCCGTGCTCATCAATTAAACGGGCCACGACTTCATTTACCTTTTTCAGCTGCTGCTCATCCGGCGTTTTTGTTGAAGTCGTAATTTTAACGACATCCTTCAGATCGGCAAACAGCTTTTTCTGAATGGCTTCACGCAGTCTTTCATGAGAATTGTAATCAAACCGCTTACCTTTTCTCGCATAGGCCGAGATGCGGATTAAGATTTCTTCGCGGAATGCTTTTTTCGCGTTTTCCGAAATCCCAATCTGCTCTTCGATTGATCTCATCAGCTTTTCGTCAGGATTCATTTCTTCGCCTGTCAAAGGATCACGAAGCTTGTTTTTATTGCAATAGGCCTCTACGTTGTCGAGGTAATTGTCCATAAGTGTTTTAGCTGATTCTTCATACGAATACACAAACGCTTTTTGAACTTCCTTTTTCGCAATGTCGTCATATTCCTTGCGGGCTGCGGAAATAAAGTTCAAATACCGCTCCTTGTCATCGCTTGAGATCGAAGGATGCTGATCAAGACCTTCTTTTAAGGAACGGAGCACATCAAGAGAATTAATCGACTCCATATTTTTTCTGATAATCGTTGAAGAAATCCGGTTGATCACGTACCGCGGATCAATGCCGCTCATGCCTTCATCATTATATTCTTTTTTCAAATCCTCAACGTCAACAGAATTATATCCTTCCACACTTTCTCCATCATAGAGCCTCATTTTCTTTACCAGATCAATATCCGACCGCTTCGGTTCTTTTAATCTGGTAAGAATCGAGAACATCGCAGCGACCTTCAACGTATGCGGGGCAATGTGAACATCTGCCACATCGCTTTCTGCAATCATTTTTTCATAAATTCTCTCTTCCTCAGACACTTTTAAATTATAAGGGACAGGCATCACAATGATTCTTGAGTGCAGAGCTTCATTCTTCTTATTAGAAATAAATGAGCGATACTCCGTTTCATTCGTATGAGCCACGATCAGCTCATCAGCAGAAATTAACGCAAATCGCCCTGCTTTAAAATTCCCTTCCTGTGTCAATGAAAGCAAATGCCAGAGAAATTTCTCATCACATTTCAGCATCTCCTGAAACTCCATCATCCCGCGGTTCGCTTTATTCAGCTCGCCGTCAAACCTGTATGCGCGCGGATCTGATTCTGAACCGTACTCAGCGATTGTGGAGAAATCAATACTTCCCGTCAAATCAGCAATATCCTGAGATTTCGGATCTGACGGACTGAATGTTCCAATACCCGTACGCTTATCTTCTGAAAAGAAGATGCGTTCTACCTTCACATCCTCAATTCTTCCTCTGTACTCGTCCTCAAGCCTCATGACATTTAAAGGAGAAAGACTTCCTTCTATTCGAATGCCGTATTCTCTGTAAAAGTCATCGCGCAAATGATGGGGGATTAAATGCAGAGGATCTTCGTGCATCGGGCAGCCTTTAATCGCATATACAGCGCCATTATCCGTCAGGGTATACGCTTCTAAACCTTTTTTAAGCATCGTAACCAGCGTTGATTTACCGCCGCTCACAGGTCCCATCAGCAATAGAATCCGCTTTCTGACATCAAGCCGTTTCGCGGCCGGATGAAAATACTCTTCCACAAGACGCTCTAGAGATTCTTCAAGCCCGAACAGCTCACGGTCAAAAAAGCTGTACGTCTTGCGTCCGTCATTCTCCTCTATCCCGCTGTCTTTTATCATATTAAAAACACGAGAATGAGCAGATTGCGCGACCATTGGATTTTCTTTAATGATCTCCAAATAATCGGCGAATGTTCCTTCCCATTTCAGCCGCTGCTCTTCCTCTCTGTACTGTTCAATTTTCTTTAATATATCCATAAGGACCTCCTCTATCATGTTTGATACGCTATGCAAATAAGGTACTTTAATTACACTCTATGCCGCCATCTCGTGATACATGCTTTGGTTTCTTAAAAATAAAGATACTTATACGGCGTTGACAAGGCAGACAGCGACCGTTCATAATAAAGAAACATACAAAATCATCCAGACTCGGACAGCACGGAAAAATTGAAGAGGGGGAGAGACGGTGAAAACAATCATTATGATGGGTGTCATTGTCACTTTTTTAGTATCAATTTTTACCGCAGGATACGAAAGCAAGCCGGGGAAAGAATAAAAAAAGGTGCTCCTGATAAGAGCACCCTTTTTTATAACAGAACAATGTTTTACAGCTTGTGTTTTTCTTTAATTTTTGAATGCTGGTCACATTCGCATGTGTTTTTGTATTCAATCGTTCCGATGCTGCAGCCCGGCCCGATCACCACTTCTTTTCCTCTGACAACGGCGGCTTCTGTATTCTCCAAATAAACTTGATCTCCTTCAATGAGGTCGGCGATCAGTTTTACTTTCTTTCGGTTAAATAAGCCGGTGCGTCTTTTCACAGCAATTGAGGTTCCGCCGATTTCACGCACATAGCTTACATCATGGCCCAATCCAAGATTGATATCACCCGCATTTAATAAACCTGATACATCAACACAGCCTGTGACATGGAACATTTCCGTTTCACAATTGCCTTTAACGTCGAGCTTCCCTTTCACATCGCACGATTCTCCAGTCATATTCCCGCGAATTTCAGTCAGGCCTTTCAGATTGAATCGATTAAATTGAAGTGAGCCGCTGACTTTCATTGTGCCGTAAATAGTGATTCTGCCGGCTGTCAGATCGCCTTTAAACTCACTTTCTCCGAATACGCGCAGCCGCTCAGTCTCTGCCTTTCCGAGAAAAAGGCCTGTTCCGAATATGCGGCAGCCCGCAGCAGACAGCCCTTCACCTACCACACCTTCACCTTTGATGCTGACATGGTGATACGCGCCTCCTGCAGCGTGTCCGGCACCATATAATTTTAAATTTCCCAGTTTTGTTATCTCCATTACAATCCTCCTCACATCTTCGTGCACGTTTCTACCGTTGCGCTCGGATCACAAGTATAGTCCCCGCTGTATTCAACAGTTTCAATCTGGCAATTCGGGCCGATTTTGACTTTATTTCCACGTACCGTTATCGCCTTTGTGTTTGTCAGCTCAATCACGTCACCTTCGATCAGTTCAGCTGTTAAAACAGGCTGGGGCATCAATCTAAGCAATGTCAGCATACCTTTTCTGGCGGTCACTTGAAGATGGCGGCAGCCGATCTCACGCACATAGCTTTCCCCGGAAGAAAGCTTAATGTTCACCTGGTCAGCGTTCAAAAGCCCGCTGATTTTGCATTTCCCTTCTGACTGAAAGGTTTCCGTTTCACAGTCCGCTTCCATGACAGCTTTTCCGCTAATGTCAATGCCATCAGCCTTGACAGTGCCGCCAAATGTTGATGATCCAGCGATTTTCAATTGTTTTGCGGATACCCCTCCTTTAATAAAGCCAGTACCATGAATTCGAATTGATTCTGCTTCAACGTCTCCATGTATCTTTCCTGAACCGCTGATGGTTACCGCTTTCGCTTTGACGCTGCCGTCAGCTTTTCCAGTTCCATTAAAAGAAAAAGTGCCGCACTCCACGTCCCCGGCCACTGTTCCGCTGCCATTAATCTCGACTGATTGAAAGGTTCCTCCCTTTGAACTTCCCGATCCGTTTATCACCAGCTTTTCCATTACATCCATTGATGGCCCTCCTGCATATATGTTGTTTTTAATTCTTCTGATGCCTTTACTAGATCTACCCGTTCCACGATCTTGACGGACGATTCAAACAGAATGCCATCCGCCGCAGCCGCTATAAAACAAGTGGTGACACCGAGCTTCCGCAGCACGATCAGCTCTGTCTGGTTCTTGATCTCTTCAGTGTCATGCTGCTTTAGCACCTCTGCAGCGATTTTCGCTTCTGCCAGACTGACATTTCCGGATTGCAGCAGCCCTTCAAGCACATAAAGCGAAAGCAGATCGCGGGAAGAAAAAACCGAATTTCCCCCGCCTTCAGAAAAGACATCCAGAACAGGCCTTGAAATCAAACCTTTCTGAAGCAATTCATCAGCGGTCATGCTGACATCCGTCATTTTTGGCGACAGCATTTCCCTCATTTCATCCAGAGACAAATTTTCCTTCATCTTTTGAATCATTGAAATGCGTTTTAACATATCCTCTCTCGGAAAAAACGTCTCCTGCCCTGTAAATGTGGATTTGCGAATAAACCATTCCTCGGGAATTAAGTTTTTCCGCTTCCATCGATACAGCTGACCGTATGAAATCGACGTTCTTTCTAATAATTCTTTTTTAGAGATTAATTGTTCATCCATAAGTCCAGCTCCTTTGATAGGTACATTGTAACATAACACTGTTACGTTGTTAAGTCCCGAAACAAAGCAGCACAAAAAAATCCGCCCATCATCATGAGCGGATTTTTTCCTATTTTAAATCACGGTAATTTTGCTGGCGCAGCGCTTCATAAACGAGAATCGCAGCAGTGTTGGACAGATTTAACGATCTGACGTGCTCTGTCATCGGAAGACGCAGGCAGCGGTCCATATTACTTTGAATTAAATCCTTCGGCAAACCGCTTGTTTCTCTTCCGAACACGAAGAAATAATCTTCATCAAGATCAGTGTAATCAAACGATGTATGAGGCTGCTGGCCGAATTTCGTTATAAAGAAAAACTGGCCTTTTTGATATTCCTCAAACAATTCTTCTAACGAATCATGATATACAACATTCACAAACTCCCAATAATCAAGTCCGGCACGCTTCAGCATTTTATCATCCGTTGAAAAGCCGAGCGGACGAATCAGGTGGAGCGTTGTATTAGTTGCTGCACAAGTGCGTGCAATATTCCCTGTATTGGCGGGAATTTCTGGTTGATATAAAACGACATGTAATGCCACAATGTTCACCTCTGTTTTTCTTGTCCGCCCATCATTATATCATTAATTACCCTTTTGTCGTATCATCAACGATATGAAAAAAAGCATATCGTATTGACGGCGTGTATTCCGTAGAATCCTCATATGACCAATATCTCATCCGGCTGTCATAGGTCTGGGCGTTGACAAGCGGCATATTGCCTTTGTCCTTCGCCACGACAATCGTTGTATGATTAAACCGGCCGTCTCCTTCAAAATCATAGCAAATCACATCACCCGGCATCAGCTCTTCCGCAGATTTCACCCGCACCGCACGCAATCCGGCCTTTGAATTCGACAAGTACATTTTCATAGAATGAGCCACCGTCCAGCTGTAGCTCCATGAGCTTTGTTTCATCCACCAGCCTGACCCCCTGTTCGGGTGGCCGCGCATCGGCGCACTCCCCGCATGAAGACACTGAGAAATAAAATTCGTACAGTTATCACTGAAATTTTTATAGGCCGGATTGCGCTTGTTCCAATATTTCTCGGCATATTGCACAGCGCCGAGACGATCGTATTCAAAGGCTCTGCCAAATGCTTCTCTTTCCTCTTGAGAATAGTCAATAATACTGGTCCCTTCGTGAAATCCAGCCGGCTTCTTCGCAATTTCCTGATCACTAATCAAAATATGATCATACAGGAAGGCCATTCGTTCCTCCATATGCTCTTCCATATATAAGCTGTCGTCCTGTTCCTTACACACGTATTCGTAATGGATGGTATACGTAAGACAGGTCGTTCCGTCATCCTCAACCTGCACATGACCGATGACGGCCTTTGCTTTTGCTTTTACAATGTCAACTTTCCGTTTTTCCAGAAGCTTCTTTTTTCGATCCATGACTTCAAGATCTCCAACTTCAGGATCCTGTCTCATCGCATGCCCGTTAACCAGATAGCATAGCCGCTCCTCCGCTAATTGTTCTAAAATGTGCTTCAAGGCTCACCCCACCCGCCATACTTTTTTATAGAGAAAAAACACTTAGATGATCTCAAGTGTTTTTTCCTTCTGTTCTATACGTATGTCAGGACAGGCCTTGTTTAGTCATGCCTGTAGCTTTTAGCAACTCAATTCCTTTTTCAATTTCCAGCTTTGCCTCTTCATCCGTCTCTTTTTCCAGTGCTTTCTCAAGCTCTTCTGCGTATGCGGGGTCTCCGATTTTCCCGATCGCCCATGCAGCTGTTCCTCTGATAACAGGACGCGGATCCTTATGCATCAGATCCGTCAATTCAGGCAGAGCGGAAGCATCCTTAAAGTGGGCAAGGGCGAGAATGGCGTTTCGCTGAATCGGTTTCTTCCCGCGCCAAGATCCTGAGACATGGCCGAATTTCTCCTTAAATTCACGGTTGCTGATGGTCAGGAGCGGCTTCAATAACGGTTTGGCTATCTCTGGATCAGGCTCCATTTCTGGATGAAGATGAAAGTCCTTCCCTTTATTGAGAGGGCACACCGTTTGGCACGTATCGCACCCGTACAGGCGGTTTCCGATCTTGGTCCGGAATTCATCAGGCAAAAATCCTTTCGTCTGGGTCAGAAAAGAGATGCAGCGCTGCGCGTTCAGCTGTCCCGGATTTACAAGCGCTCCCGTCGGGCAGGCATCCAGACATTTCGTGCAGGACCCGCACATATCTTCAATCGGCACATCAGGCTCAAAAGGGATATTTGTAATCATTTCCGCCAAATACACGTAAGAGCCGTACTCAGGAGTAGTGATCATACAGTTCTTCGCGCTGAATCCGATTCCGGCCCGCTCTGCAACGGCGCGATCAGACAATTCACCTGTGTCAACCATAGACTTAGTTCTGATATCCTCATGCTTGCTTTTCAGAAATTCCTCCAGCAGATCGAGCTTTTCTCTCAGGACATCGTGATAGTCTTTTCCCCAGGAGGCTCTGCAAAAAATGCCCCTGCGCTCAGTTCTCGTGCTTCTCGGCGCGTCCTTCATTCTGGAAGGATATGCGAGAGCAATGGCCACAATTGATTTCGCTTTCGGCAAAAGCAGCTTCGGCGTCACCCTTTTCTCAATATCGGGCTCTTCAAAGCCCGAGAGATAGCCGAGTGATTCTTGAAGAATCAAACGGTCTTTTAAACTGTCAAAAGTATCAGCGGTCGTAAAACCAATCTTGTCCACGCCAATGCTTTTCGCGTATTCAATTAATTCTTCTTTGAGCTGATAAACGTTCATGTTTTGCACAGCCTCCTTTCTTTGTGATAAAACGATACAGCGTATATAATAGGTTGATATCACGTAACTGGAGTGAATGCTGGTGAATATCAAACTTGATTCTGTTATTACTGACCGTGCGGACGGCTTGCTTGCGGCGGCCGTTGTGTATGAGAATATCGAAGTCGGCTCCTCTCCGCAAATGCTGAAAGGCAGGCTTCGCCTATTTCAGGAATCCCTGTTTTTCGACTATGCGGACGGCGGAATATCCAATGAACCCTTCGTCAAAGAATGGAGGGAACTCTTTAAACAGCTTAACCCTTCATTTGAGGAAGAAACAACCCCAATGGAGGACATGCTGATCCCGATATCCAACGAACAATTCATGGAAAGTAAGGATTCAGCCCATGATACCATTGATTTTTTCGCATTAAAATATTCTTTGCCCATTATGATTTATGATGCCGGCAAGCTCCATGAGCCAGTCCGCATCTCATTGGGAGAAAAAGAAAACATACTGATTTTCTCTGATGAAAACGGCGTATTTGGCGATTTTAAAAACAGCGTCAATCGCTATCCCGTTTCAAACGAGACCAGAAACATGCTCCAAATCATCTTTTTCCCGCCATCCATTGAAAAAAACAGCGCTGTTAAACTCTTATCATCATTAACGAAAATGTTTGAACAAATTCACGGCGGTACCCATACAGTACATTGGCTTACGTAAAAGAACACGAATGACGTGTTCTTTTTTACATAAAAAAACGCAATACTTCGTTTATCTGAGAAACGAAACACTGCGTTAATAACGTATGTATGGAGCGGGTGATGAGAATCGAACTCACGACATCAGCTTGGAAGGCTGAGGTTTTACCACTAAACTACACCCGCATTGCGATTGTCAGAAACAGTACCGTTCTGACTTGTCTAATATTACACGTTTATTAATTTTTCGTCAAGGGAATGTGAAAATTTTGTCGAAAAAATGTTGTCTTTTCGTAAATTTGTTAAGCTTCATTTACATAATGTTAAGTATACTATACAATGTAATCAAATGAGATAGTGAAAGGGACAGACGTCATGATGAAAAATAAAGTAAAAGAGCTGAGGGCACGCTTGGGCTATTCTCAAGAAAAACTCGGAGAAAAAGTCGGCGTCACAAGACAAACGGTGGCTGCAATTGAAAAAGGCGACTATGTTCCCTCACTGCTGTTAGCACTGA
This sequence comes from Bacillus tequilensis KCTC 13622, assembly GCF_000507145.1. Classification (GTDB taxonomy): domain Bacteria; phylum Bacillota; class Bacilli; order Bacillales; family Bacillaceae; genus Bacillus; species Bacillus tequilensis. Next base: position 38,786 of record NZ_AYTO01000033.1, read on the forward strand.
AAATCTGCAAAGCCTTCTCCATGAAAATGGAGGAAGTCTTTTGGTTAGAGGAGGAAAACTAAGATGAGCATGAAAACAAAAGCAGCTTTTCAACTTGTATTATTTGGCCTTGCATGCTGGACGCTGATTGCATACTTTGAAGCTTCAGAAGGCATTGCATCCTTTTTCCGCACAAAAAGCGGCGAGATGGCGTTTGAATTAAACCTCACCCCCTTTATTTTGTTTGTTGCGGCGTCTGCGGTTTATTTGCACTTACAGAAGAAAAGCCGCCCTGCTGCCAAACAGCTTCTACTGCCTGATGAATTTGAAGAGCAGGACGAGAGAGAGAAGATGATGACGGCAAAAGCATGCCGCGCGTCATATATCGCCGTCTACTTCTCGCTGCCTGCCGCAGCGCTTCTTCTCATTTTTTATCCGCTTTTCCAAGCACGGATCCCGTTTTTCCCTATTATTATTGTGTTTATCATCATGATCATCCAGCACCTATCCTACGTCATCTCTTTCAAGAAAAACGAAAAAAACTCCGGCGCGCTGTAAGCGGCCGGAGTTTTTTTCTTACCAGCTCGCTTTTTTCACACCGGGAATCTGGCCTTTATGGGCCAGCTCCCTGAAAGCGATTCTGGACATGTTAAACTTCCTCATATATCCTCTCGGGCGCCCCGTTACCATGCAGCGATTGTGGAGTCTTCCCGGTGCTGAATCTCTCGGCAGCTTGCTGAGTGCCTCGTAATCTCCTTTTTCCTTTAATTCACGTCTCATTGCAGCGTATTGTTCAACGAGCTGCTGGCGTTTTGACTCTTTTGCCACTTTAGATGTTTTAGCCAAGACATAGCCCCCTTCTTTAAATCGAAATGATTACGGTTTAAAATGTATCATGCACCATTCAAAAAGGCAAGCATAGCGCTTAGAAAAACAGACGGCTGCCTTAAGCCGCCCGTTTCTACTGATGCAATTCCACATAATACAGCAACGCATCTTGATGCTTAATGAGCTCTTTTTTATGTTCAGACGTACGTAATCGCTCATCAGTCCCTTTTATACTACTGCCGATCAATACAGGTTTTTCGAAAGCAATTGATTCCGCTGATGAAATATTCTGAGTCATTTCCTGTGTTGCGCTCTCGTCACGTTTCACTGATGAATCAGCCGCTATATTTCCTTGTTTATCCACAATGCCAAAACGTATGGTGGTATGTTTATTCTTTCCTTCTCCCTCTTCATTCTCAAAATAAACAAATTGTATAGTATCGGGTTTCTTCTCTGAATAATCTGCACGAACCGGTCCAAGCCGCTCAACAAGTTTTCCCTTTTGATAATGTTCGATATACATGTCAGCTGAAGAAATGCCTTCACCGATATTGACGGTTTCGGCAGTGAATGCATGTGAAGCTGCAATACCCATTCTGTTTTTTTCAAGATCTGATATGTCCGCCGCTTTGATTTCCATCTGCTTTGATTGTCCGCATGCTGACAGCATGGCTATCAGGCAAATAGCTGCGGCGCTTATGAATAATTTCAGAAAAAACAGCCCCTTTTTTGAGTATCATATCATGTTCAGGGGCTGTATTTGCTTAAACTGACGCATTTTTCTCTTTGACAAAATAAGAGTTCCCGACCGCTTCTCCCCTTTTGTTCTGAAGCTTTCTCGTCCGCTCATTTTCAAATGGCAACAGCGGAAACACAAGCTCCGCAAAATAATACGCTTCTTCTAAATGCGGATAGCCGGAGAAAATAAACGATTCTATGCCGAGTGACTGGTATTCCGCTATCCGATCGGCAATCGTCTGCGGATCACCGACAAGAGCTGTTCCTGCCCCGCCTCTGACAAGGCCGATCCCCGCCCAAAGATTCGGGCTGATTTCAAGCTTTGTCCGATCGCCTTGATGAAGAACAGCCATCCGCTGCTGGCCTGAAGAATCATAACGGCTCAAAGCCGCCTGCGCTTTGGCAATGGTGTCATCATCTAAATGGCGGATTAAGCGTTCAGCTGCTTCCCAAGCCTCCTGTTCGGTTTCACGGACAATGACATGCAGCCTGATGCCGAAGCGAACCGCTCTCCCCTCTTTTTCCGCTTGCTTTTTGACTCTCTCAATTTTTTCTTTTACTTGTTTTGGCGGCTCGCCCCACGTCAAGTACACGTCTGTATGCTTAGCGGCTGCCTCAATACCCGCCTGTGACGATCCTCCGAAATAGATAGGCGGATGCGGCGCTTGCTGCGGCGGGAAAAGCAGATTGCTGTTTTCCACTTTTATATGCTTTCCTTCATAGGTAACCGTTTCTCCCTGTAAAAGTCCCCGCCAAACAGTTAAAAATTCGTCTGTCGCTTCATAGCGTTCGTCATGACTGATAAACAGACCGTCACCTGCCAGCTCGTAAGGGTCGCCTCCTGCCACAACATTGATCAGCAGACGGCCGTCTGAAATGCGGTCTAAGGTGGAGGTCATTCTGGCTGCCAGAGAAGGCTGCATTAAACCGGGCCTTACCGCGACTAAAAACTTTAAGTCCTTTGTTTCTCCTGCCAGCGCCGATGCTGTAAGCCACGGGTCCTCGCACGATCTTCCCGTCGGCAGAAGAACACCAGTATACCCCAGCCTGTCAGCTGCCTGTGCGACTTGTTTAAAGTAAAGATGATCCGCAGTCCGTCCACCGCTTTCAGATCCTAAATATCTCGTGTCTCCATGAGTTGGTATAAACCAGAGAATTTCCATATCCATCTCCCCTTTATGTTAACCTTCGTAACTGTTTCTCCACTTTAAAAGCTTTCGTTCAAGCAGCCTGACAAAGGAATCTGTCAGCTTGCCAACCACTGCAAAAATGATAATCCCGGCAAAGACTTTGTTCGTTTGTGAAAACTGTCTCGCATCCATAATCATATAGCCGACTCCTGAGCTTGAGCCCATCAGCTCTGCTACAACAAGCCCGAGCCATGCAATACCGAGCGATAAGCGAATGCCAAGCAAGATATTTGGCAGGGCTGCCGGCAGAATCACTTTGGAAATCTGCTGATGCCATTTAAATTCAAGCACCCGGGCGACCTCGAACAGTTTTGCGTCTACGCCGCGGATGCCGTTAAACGTATTGATATAGACAGGAAAGAAGGCGCCGAGCGCAATCAGCAAAATTTTAGCTACTTCGTCAAATCCGAACCATAAAATAAACAGCGGTGTGACCGCCAGATGAGGTACGGTTCTAAGCATTTGCAATGACGGATCAAGGTACAGCTCCGTCCGTTTGGAGAATCCGGCCAAAATCCCGATGACCAAGCCGAGCCCAGCACCAAGCAAAAATCCAAGCGCCGCCCGGTAAATGCTGATTTGCAGATGCCCGAACAGCTCACCAGACAAAATAAGCTCTTTAAACGTCAGGACGATCGCAATGGGCGTGGGCAGCACTGTAGCTGACACCACCCCAAGGCTGCCGATGATCTGCCAGATGGCAATAATGACAGCGGGCAGCAAAAGTCCCTTCATCCAGCCAAATGTCATCCTTTGGGGCTTTTTTTGCTTCGCCTTCACATCCGTTTTCGGCAGCGAGCCTGCAGCCTCTGCTTTCATCATTGATCACCTCCTGCGGAACTTTCCTTTAACGCTTTTTTAATAAATGAGTTATCCACAACCTCTTTCACATTGATCTTCTTGTCTATCGCCTTCGCTTGATATTGAAAATCCGCTGTCTCCTGCTGTGCTTTCACAATGTCGTCACTAATGACCTCATTTAGAGGCTCAGTATTTTTCAGCACATTTTCAACGACCTTTTTATCGAGATCTTTAATGTCTGCATACAAGTCTGCTGCTTCATCCGGATGTTCCTTTTGCCATACAACGGCTTTATTAAACACCTTTAGAAAACGGACCACTTCGTCTGGATGCTCTTCAGAAAACTTTGTTCTTACTAAAGTAAAGCCCGGTGAATATAAATCTGTGCTTTCTCCGTTCACAAGGATCTTTGCTCCGTGTTTCATTGTTTCTAAAGACAAGTACGGCTCCCAAATGGACCAGGCATCAACAGATCCATTTTCAAACGCAGAAGCCGCTTCATCGGGCTGAAGCTGAATGATCGTCACATCATGAGCTGACAACCCCATTTGATCAAGCGCTTTATATAGAAAATCAAAACCGCTGCTGCCTTTGGCGACTGCGATTTTCTTTCCCTTTAAGTCCTTAACGTCCTGAATGCCGCTGTTTTGATTCACAAGGATGCCATTCGCTTTCAACCCATCCTGAGATAAACCAATTTCTTTAAAATCAATGCCTGCCGCCTGACCTGCGATCACAGGCGAATTGCCGACTTGAGAAAAATCAAGTTTGTCTGCCGCAAGGCCTTCAAATTGGGGCGGACCACTTTGAAACTCCACCCATTTCACTTTGATGCCGTCTTTTTCAAATGCATCCTCAAACCAGCCTTTTTCTTTCGCAATCAAAAGCGGGCTCAAGCTTTGCTGAATACCGATTCGAATTTCTTTCAATGGTTTGTGATCACCGCTGGCTCCATTTGCTCCGCAGCCTGCCAGCAGAAATAAAGCAGTAATCAATACAATAAGTCCTTTTTTCATTTCTGCTTCCGCCCTTTCTATATCCCTGATCCTTCAGCGTACTCCAAATCTTCTGTTTTCTCGAATTCCGACAGCACTTTCTGTCTGATCGCTTGGAAATCCGGAGTCGTTCTGTTTCGCGGATACGCCAAATGGATGGGTATCAGCTTATGGATGTTTCCTGGCTTTGCTTTAAGAATTGCGAGCTCATTTCCTAAATAAACAGATTCATCTATATCATGAGTGACGAGAATCATCGTTGTTTTTTTCCTCCGCCATATATCCAGCAGCACGTCTTGCAAGTGTTTTCTTGTAAAAGCGTCGAGCGCGCCAAATGGTTCATCTAAAAGCAGCACCTCAGGCTCCCGCAGAAGGGCCCGTGCGATAGCGACTCTTTGTGACATACCGCCTGACAGCTCTCGAGGGTATGCTTTCTCCGACCCTTTTAATCTGACAATCCCGATCAATTCGTCCACCTTCTGTTTGACTTTTGGATCTTTCAAGTTCAAATCGGCGGCAATATTTTGCTCTACCGTCAGCCATGGAAAGAGGCGGTGCTCCTGAAAAATAAATCCTTGCCGAATACCCGGAGCTGTTACGCTTCGTCCGTTAATCTCAATACTCCCGTCATAATCAGAATCAAGCCCTGCAATAATCTTTAACAGCGTGCTTTTCCCGCACCCGCTCGGTCCAATGACTGTTAGAAATTCACCTGGTGCGATTGATAATTGAATGTTCTCTAAGACCGTTGTTTTGCGGCCCTCTTGATCAAATGCCTTTTCTTTGATACTGATGGTTACAGCCACTTTTATCCCTCTCTTTCTGCCAACCCGCCTTCTAAAAAACAAAAAGGCCCCCATCTCTGTTCTTGTAGAGATGAGAGCCTTCGGCGGTCCGATCAGCTGCCCATTTGTTTTTTGTTTGAATATCATGTTAATTCAAATTATTCCGATATGTCAACTCTTTTTTCAGCAAGTTTTTTTGTATCCTTGTTTATCACTTACTCTTCTTATTTCGCAAATAGAGAAGAAAAAATCATGTCTCCAAAAAACTTTATCCTTCATCGTAAGCTGATATAACAAGGATTTATCAACATTTTCAATACTATATATCGCTTAATAGAGATAACTATTTTATAATAATTATAAAATAATATTGACTTTTTAATTAGAGATGATATTATATTTTTATAAATTCCAAGAGGTGATCACATGAGTTCAAATAAACTGACAACTAGCTGGGGTGCTCCGGTTGGAGATAATCAAAATTCGATGACTGCCGGTTCTCGCGGACCCACTTTAATTCAAGATGTACACTTACTTGAAAAATTAGCCCATTTCAATCGAGAACGTGTTCCAGAACGTGTTGTTCACGCCAAAGGCGCAGGCGCTCACGGATATTTTGAAGTGACAAACGATATAACAAAATACACGAAAGCCGCTTTCCTATCTGAAGTCGGCAAACGCACACCGTTGTTCGTCCGTTTCTCAACAGTTGCCGGTGAACTTGGCTCGGCTGACACAGTTCGCGATCCGCGCGGATTTTCTGTTAAATTTTATACTGAAGAAGGAAACTACGACATCGTCGGGAACAATACACCGGTATTCTTCATCCGCGATGCGATTAAGTTCCCTGATTTCATCCATACACAAAAAAGAGATCCAAAAACACACTTGAAAAACCCTACAGCTGTATGGGATTTCTGGTCCCTTTCACCAGAATCACTGCACCAAGTGACAATTTTGATGTCTGACCGCGGAATTCCTGCGACACTTCGCCACATGCACGGCTTCGGAAGCCATACATTCAAATGGACAAATGCTGAAGGCGAAGGCGTCTGGATTAAATATCACTTTAAAACAGAACAAGGCGTGAAAAACCTTGATGTCAATACGGCGGCAAAAATCGCCGGTGAAAACCCCGATTACCATACAGAAGACCTTTTCAACGCAATCGAAAACGGTGACTTCCCTGCATGGAAACTATATGTGCAAATCATGCCTTTAGAAGATGCAAATACGTATCGCTTCGATCCGTTTGATGTCACAAAAGTGTGGTCCCAAAAAGACTATCCGTTAATCGAAGTCGGACGCATGGTTCTAGACAGAAATCCAGAAAACTACTTTGCAGAAGTAGAACAAGCGACATTCTCACCTGGAACACTCGTGCCCGGTATTGATGTTTCTCCGGATAAAATGCTGCAAGGCCGGCTGTTTGCTTATCATGATGCACACCGCTATCGTGTCGGCGCAAACCACCAAGCGCTGCCAATCAACCGCGCACGCAACGAAGTGAACAACTATCAGCGTGACGGACAAATGCGCTTTGACAACAATGGCGGCGGATCAGTTTATTACGAGCCTAACAGCTTCGGCGGTCCGAAAGAGTCACCTGAGGATAAACAAGCAGCATATCCAGTACAAGGAATCGCTGACAGCGTAAGCTACGATCACAATGATCACTACACACAAGCCGGCGATCTCTATCGTTTAATGAGCGAAGATGAGCGCGCCCGCCTTGTTGAAAATATCGTGAACGCTATGAAGCCTGTAGAAAAAGAAGAAATCAAACTTCGCCAAATCGAGCACTTCTACAAAGCGGACCCCGAATACGGAAAACGCGTGGCTGAAGGCCTTGGATTGCCGATTAAAAAAGATGCTTAATAGAGATGCAAAAACCCGCTGTCATTAGCGGGTTTTTTTATATTTGTTACGCACTGCCGTATGCTTCTCATCAATCTTCATATAAATTTCCTCCATGAGCTCCGCACTGTTCATAATCTCTCGTTTGTTTTTTTCGATCAGAAGCTCCAGCGGCAAAATCTGATTTCCGTATGTTTTTCGCTTCTTGAATCGTTTTCTCCCCTTCTCTTTTTTGATTCCCATCACTGTTCCCTCCTTTTTCATACAAAAAAGGCCCTTATCTAAAAGATAAGGGCCTTCGGTGTCCCGATCGGCATATGCTGGAAATGTAGATTAGATCTATTAAAACGCAATCCATTTCGCCTGTCAATCTATTATGTATACAGCCGGCTGCCTTGATTCACAAATTCTTCGGCTTTTTCTTTCATCCCCTCTTGGATCGCATCCGAGTCACTCAGCTTTTTAGCCTTCGCATAATCCCGAATATCCTGAGAAATTCTCATGCTGCAGAACTTCGGTCCGCACATGGAACAGAAGTGAGCGGTTTTAGCTCCTTCTGCCGGGAGGGTTTCATCATGATATTCAAGCGCTCTTTCCGGATCAAGAGATAAATGAAACTGGTCCCGCCAGCGGAATTCAAAGCGGGCTTTTGATAACGCATCATCTCGGATTTGCGCTCCGGGATGCCCTTTTGCAAGGTCCGCAGCGTGCGCAGCAATTTTATATGTAATGACTCCTTCACGAACATCATCACGGTTTGGCAGCCCCAAATGCTCCTTCGGCGTTACATAACAAAGCATCGCTGTCCCATACCAGCCGATCATCGCCGCTCCGATCGCTGAAGTAATATGGTCATATCCCGGCGCAATATCTGTCGTCAGCGGTCCCAATGTGTAAAAAGGCGCTTCTTTGCAAATGTCCATTTGTTTATCGACGTTCTCTTTGATTTTATGCATCGGAACATGTCCAGGACCCTCAATCATCACCTGAACATCATGCTTCCAGGCAATTTGCGTCAGTTCTCCAAGAGTCTCTAATTCAGCAAACTGCGCCTCGTCGTTAGCATCTGCGATTGATCCGGGGCGAAGACCATCCCCAAGAGAGAAAGCAATATCATACGTTTTCATGATTTCACAGATTTCTTCAAAATGAGTGTATAAAAAGCTTTCCTGATGATGGGCCAGACACCACTGAGCCATAATCGCTCCTCCGCGTGACACGATTCCCGTTGTCCGTTTGGCGGTTAATGGCACGTACCGCAGCAAAACACCCGCGTGAATCGTAAAATAATCCACTCCCTGCTCTGCCTGCTCAATCAGCGTATCGCGATAAATCTCCCACGTTAAATCCTCCGCTACGCCGTTTACTTTTTCAAGCGCCTGATAAATCGGAACCGTTCCCACAGGCACAGGGCAATTGCGGATAATCCATTCACGCGTCGTATGAATGTCTTTTCCGGTAGAAAGATCCATCATCGTATCCGCTCCCCAGCGGATGGCCCACGTCATTTTTTCTACTTCTTCTTCGATAGATGACGTAACTGCTGAATTCCCGATATTCGCATTAATCTTCACATGAAAATTCCGGCCGATAATCATCGGTTCACTTTCAGGATGATTAATATTTGAAGGAATGATCGCCCGGCCGCTGGCTACCTCGTCTCTTACAAATTCGGGAGACACATGCTCACGTATTGCGATAAACTCCATCTCAGGCGTAATGATGCCTTTTCTGGCATAGTGCATTTGAGTGACATTTTGGCCCTCTTTCGCCCGCAGCGGCTTCCGCTGCAGCCCTGGATAGCTTATATTTGGATTTGCCTTTTTATAACCGTTATCTTCTGGTTTTATAGCTCGGCCTTCATATTCTTCAACATCGCCGCGCTCATTGATCCACTTTTGCCGGAGCGGCTTTAATCCTTCTTCAATATTAATCGTCACATCAGGATCCGTGTACGGCCCGCTTGTATCATAGACACGCACAGGCGCGTTTTTCTCTTCACCGAACGATCCTGTCGTCGGACTCAATTCGATCTCCCTCATCGGTACTTGGATGTCCGAAGTTGAACCCACATATACTTTCTTGCTCCCCGAAAAACTCGACATAATGGAAATATTGGCTTGCTGCACTGAATTGTTTTGCATACTTATCCTTCCCCTCTCTTCGTTTGAAAGGACAAAATCAAGCCCATAACCAGCACAAAAAACCGGATTCAAATGAATGAACCCGGTTACAGTCAGAAAGTAACATATTATTGCCCAGCACGACAATAATAAAAGCAATTCCTCTACTTCCCCACGCTGGTACGAACCAGATCAGGTCCAAAGGGTTAAGAAGCTTACCTTCTCTCTCAGCCCGAAAGCGGGCACCCCCAGTAACTATTGATTTCGGACTCATCTTAACATAAAAGCATTCGAATAAAAAGAGGAATTTATAAAATATTCAGCTAATTCAACCCAAATATTTGACCGGCAGCGGGGTTTCCATGATTTCATGTTCACCCATCATCACCCGATATGCCTTTGCAACCGGTCTTGAACTCACTGCCTGAAACAGCTGATCACCTATGAAATGAAGAGCTGCTCCATCGTCCGCCGCATAGCCATCGCACAAAAACCCGTTAGCTATCAGCTGGTGGTATATCGGTCTTCGATCCTTTTCACCGTCATAGTGAGGACAAAAGCTCCCTTGCAAAAACCCTAAACTTTTCATACTGGTCAGCGGCCCGGCGGAATCCGTCACACCTTCTTCAAACCAGCAGATCGCACCGGCACTTACTCCAGCTAAAATGACATCGTTCTTCCATGCTTCTCTGAGGATGAGATCCAGCCCCCACTCCTTCCACAACACAAGCATATTCCGCGTATTTCCCCCGCCGACATAAATCACGTCCTTTTCCATAAGAAAAGAAATTAAATCTGTTGACGGCGGCTTAAACAATGACAAATGAGACGGCACACAATCCAGTGATTGAAATGCAGTATAAAACCGCTGCACATAATTTTGAGAATCACCGCTCGCCGTCGGCAAAAAACAAATACGAGGCGACTTCCGCTCTGATTGATTGATGATATATTGATCGAGTGACAAATGGTCCGGCTCCATCGAAAACCCTCCGCCGCCCATCGCAATAATCTGTCTCATCATCCCACCCCCTGGAAACATTTGTTGTTCATTATAGCATTTTGTATAAATGCAGGGTAAATCCTTTCTGAACAGGGGAATCTAAAAAATAAACCTGACATTAATAGGAGATGAAGCCATTGAACGATTTCTCAGGCCAGATCTTACCTGTAACAGTTCTTGATTGCTTAACAACAATCAAAACCAGCATTAAAAAGTATACTGCCGCAATAAAAGAAACCGCAAACCCCGGCCTTAGAACAGCGTTGCATGATCAATTAGATGCAGCTGCCCATCTGCATGATGAACTGTCAGAATTCCTCTTGGAAAAAGGGTGGCTCCTGGATAAACAATTTCAAATCGATTCGCTTTTATCTTGCAGAGAACTGGAACAAAGTCATACAAAAAAGACGATGTCTTGAGACACCGTCTCTTTATTTTATTGCTCCACTCTTCTTAAAGCCTCATTTACCGTTTCTTTTATAAACGCGTCTTCACCGCTTAATCGCTCTAAATTGAGATCGCCGTTTCTCAGTCTTTCAGAAATATTGTTTATATCCTCCTCTACCGTAATTTGCAGCTCACCGGCCAAAAACATTCTGTGTAATTCATCAGCAACCATACGTTCTTTATCCAATTCAATCCGCTCCTTTGCTTTCCATATTATTCTTAGTCTGTCCGAAAGCGGACAAATAATAGGAAAAAAGTATGAATCAAATGAATCTTTTTTCCTCCTTCTTACGTATATCTGCTGAGAAAAAGAAAAAGGGGAAGATCTAACATGTCATTTTTTAAAAAGCTTGCGGCAAGTGCAGGAATCGGTGCCGCAAAAGTAGATACAATTTTAGAGAAAGACGCATACTATCCAGGAGAAGAAGTAAGAGGAACTGTCCATGTCAAAGGCGGGAAAATCTCTCAGGACATCCGCTATATTGATTTACAGCTTAATACACGGTACGTCATTGTAAAAGATGATGAAGAGCACCGGAAATACGCTACAATCCATTCTTTCCGGGTCACTGGTTCATTCACCATCCAGCCTGGAGAAGAGCATCAATTTCCGTTCTCATTCACCCTCCCTCTTGATACACCGATCACTGTAGGGAAAGTAGAGGTCGCCGTGGTGACAGACCTTGATATCCAAGGCGGTATCGATAAATCCGACCATGACCGCATTTTCGTTGAAGCACATCCTTGGATGGAAAGTGTGCTGGAAGCAATCGAAAACCTAGGCTTCCGCCTTAACGAAGCAGACTGTGAACAAGCGCCTTACTTCCGGCGCCGCCTACCGTTCGTTCAAGAATTCGAGTTCGTTCCGACTTCCGGATATTATCGTCAGATGCTTGATGAATTAGAGCTCATTTTCCTTTTAGACGAAGACGGTTTGGAAATCATTTTCGAAGTCGACCGCAGGGCAAGAGGACTGCGAGGATGGCTGGAAGAGATGTATAATGACGGAGAACAGCTCGTACGAGTCCGCTTCAGCCAATCAGAGCTTGAAGATACAGAAGAGCTTGAAGAGGTGCTAGGAGAGATCATAGACCAATACGCTGAGTAAGTGAAAAAAAGAGCCTCAACTAGAATGGGCTCTTTTTCTTTGATAAAATAAAAAAACTCGTTTATATAAAACGAGTTTTCAGTATACCGGTGGTCGGGGTCGAACCGACACTCCAGAAGGAACACGATTTTGAGTCGTGCGCGTCTGCCAATTCCGCCACACCGGCAAGTTTTTCGTCGTATCTAACCGACGTCTATAAATATATCATGGTTCTTGTAATATGTCAACGTATTTCAAAAAAGTTTTTTTTGGAAACATAAATTAAAGAGTGTTAGAAAGTTCTTTATCATCAATGTGTCATAACTTAGCCAGTTATGATAAATCTAAGCAATAAAAAAATGATCTACTTCAGTAGATCATTAATGTGATTAGTTATAATGACAAAACGCAAACACCAATTTCAACTTATCATGTAAGTAAAATTGGTGCCGAGGGCCGGACTTGAACCGGCACGGTAGTCACCTACCGCAGGATTTTAAGTCCTGTGTGTCTGCCAATTCCACCACCCCGGCAATAAGAAGGCGACACCCGGATTCGAACCGGGGATAAAGGTTTTGCAGACCTCTGCCTTACCACTTGGCTATGCCGCCATAATTGGAGCGGAAGACGGGATTCGAACCCGCGACCCCCACCTTGGCAAGGTGGTGTTCTACCACTGAACTACTTCCGCATCTTAAGGAACTTAATACATAATATGCAGTTGATATAAAAAATGAGACTGGGCTAGCTGGATTCGAACCAACGCATGACGGAGTCAAAGTCCGTTGCCTTACCGCTTGGCTATAGCCCAATGATAATATGGGGCGATTGATGGGAATCGAACCCACGAGTGCCAGAGCCACAATCTGGTGCGTTAACCACTTCGCCACAACCGCCATAATCTCAAGATGTCATAAATTTGGCAGGGGCAGTAGGAATCGAACCCACACCGGAGGTTTTGGAGACCTCTGTTCTACCGTTAAACTATGCCCCTATAAATGGTGGAGGGGGGCAGATTCGAACTGCCGAACCCTGAGGGAGCGGATTTACAGTCCGCCGCGTTTAGCCACTTCGCTACCCCTCCACATTGTTTTTGAAAAACAGTGCCGGCAAGAGGACTTGAACCCCCAACCTACTGATTACAAGTCAGTTGCTCTACCAATTGAGCTACACCGGCATAAGTGGTGGCTCGGGACGGAATCGAACCGCCGACACACGGATTTTCAGTCCGTTGCTCTACCAACTGAGCTACCGAGCCTTATTATTTAAATGGCGGTCCGGACGGGACTCGAACCCGCGACCTCCTGCGTGACAGGCAGGCATTCTAACCAACTGAACTACCGGACCATTTGTATATGTTTTTTTGGTTGCACCCTTCGGGCACTCCTTATTTCATAGATATAATTTGGTTGCGGGGGCAGGATTTGAACCTGCGACCTTCGGGTTATGAGCCCGACGAGCTACCGAACTGCTCCACCCCGCGATGATAATGGTGGAGGATGACGGGCTCGAACCGCCGACCCTCTGCTTGTAAGGCAGATGCTCTCCCAGCTGAGCTAATCCTCCATCATATAATGACCCGTACGGGATTCGAACCCGTGTTACCGCCGTGAAAGGGCGGTGTCTTAACCGCTTGACCAACGGGCCCAGACTTTTAATTGTAATTATGTATAAGTATCAGTGGCGGAGAGCAAGGGATTCGAACCCTTGAGACGGAGTTGACCGCCTACACGATTTCCAATCGTGCTCCTTCGACCACTCGGACAGCTCTCCAATAATGGCTCCGCAGGTAGGATTCGAACCTACGACCGATCGGTTAACAGCCGATAGCTCTACCACTGAGCTACTGCGGAATGAAGTCTGCTTGGCGGCGTCCTACTCTCACAGGGGGAAACCCCCGACTACCATCGGCGCTGAAGAGCTTAACTTCCGTGTTCGGTATGGGAACGGGTGTGACCTCTTCGCTATCGCCACCAAACAAATTCAGTGACATTTAACATTATACTATGTATCCTTGAGAAAATCAAGTGTTTTTCGAAAAAAACTTATTCTCTCAAAACTAGATAACAGGTATGACATCATTCAACATGTGGTTAAGTCCTCGATCGATT
>NZ_AYTO01000034.1 GCF_000507145.1 Bacillus tequilensis KCTC 13622
TACAGGGGAATTGATATTTTAAGGGAAAAATAAAGGCTGTCGAGATTTTCTCGACAGCCTGAGCCAAGGCATTCAGCCTTGGCTTTTTTTCTTTTATGGTGCGTCTTCGGGATCGATATACCCTTGCTTAATGCCCCATTCCACTTGATCGTCATGCCACTTTTTTCGTTCTTCATAGCCATAACCATCGTTATCAGGAAGCTCTGAAGCTGGCTGTTGAATGGTTTTATCGGACTGGCTCGAGGAAGAAGGTGGATCCTGACTTTTAGATGAGGGTGTCTTGGTCTGCTGCCGTTCTGCCTGCGATTGCCGCTTTTTTTCAGCGTTCGCTTTCTGCTCTTTTTGGATTGCTGCCTGCCGCTGTCTTTCAAGCTCAGCTTGTCTTTCCGCTTCCGCTAATTGCTGTCTCTCTGCAGCCTGCTGCTCTGCCAATCTCTGCCTCTCCGCCGCTTCCTCCTGCTGTTTCTTTCGTTTCGCTTCCCGCTCTTTTTCCCGTTTTTTCTCGGCGGCGATCTGTCTTTGCTTCTCGGCTTCTTCTTTTGCCTTCAGCTTTCCTAACTTGGCAGCGAGTGGACTCTCGAAATTCCTGTCCGGTGAAACGGGTTTTAGTTTTTTCAGCTCTTTCTCTGGTTCCTTTTGATCAAATGCTGCGGCTGTCTTAACCGTTTCAGCTTTTGGTTCAGAAGATGTGCTGCTATTCGAGCAACCGGTTAATATCAATATGAAAAATAAAGCAAGCTGTATCAGTTTGTTCATGTGTCAGACTCCCTTCTGCTCCTTATATCGGTTATCAATTAACTTTACTTTACATTTTTTCCTGTCGGTGGTTTTATGAGAAGCTGTGAAATAAGGAAAAGGATGGGAGGCGACTATTGATTCTATATATAATAGAATCAGGTGTTTACTATTCTCGGCTTCATAATGGGGTGTCAGCGGCTGGATGTGGGAACAGCAAATCAGCTATTTTCAGCATTTCCGGGGATCGGTCATGAAGCACCGCAGGCTGAACCGAGCTTATTCGACAGAACACTTGATGCGTGGCTGAGCGGGGCAGAAACTTTACATTCTGGGTGCAGATGAAAGATTTTCTTTTTCGCTCTTGCACTTACAGAAAACCCATGTTACAATGAAAAAGTTGTTCCGGATAAGTCGTTCTTGACTAAAGATCCGGCATTGTGTAGAATAGTTATTGAATTGAATATAAATCACAAGCAGAAGCACCCGCTTCTCACCTGATTGACACATGCATGTAGTTGGCAGGTTGACCGTACATTTTTATTGATACAGATGTTCGTAGTGTGGGTGTTTTATAATGCCCGCACTTTTTGTTTGCCTGCAAATGCAGTCAAAATGAGTTGTGAATCAATTCGAAGAAACTATGGAGGTGGCTCATTATTAGCAAAGATCAATTGGTTAATGAGGGTATCCGTGCACGTGAAGTTCGTCTGATCGGACAAAATGGCGATCAGCTCGGCATCAAGTCCCGTCAGGAGGCACTTGAAATCGCCGGCCGCGCAAATCTTGACCTTGTATTAGTTGCAGCGAATGCAAAACCGCCTGTATGCCGCATTATGGACTACGGTAAGTTCAGATTCGAGCAGCAGAAAAAGGACAAAGAAGCACGCAAAAATCAAAAAATCATTAACTTAAAAGAAGTTAGATTAAGTCCGACAATCGATGAGCATGACTTTAACACGAAATTGCGAAATGCGATTAAATTCCTTGAAAAAGGCGATAAAGTGAAAGCTTCTATCCGCTTTAAAGGACGCGCAATCACTCATAAAGAAATCGGCCAGCGCGTATTGGACCGTTTTTCTGAAGCATGTGCGGAAGTTGCGACTGTCGAAACAAAACCAAAAATGGACGGCCGCAGCATGTTCTTAATGCTCGCGCCGAAAAACGAAAAGCAATAAGGAGGAAATCCCATGCCAAAAATGAAAACTCACCGCGGATCTGCTAAACGTTTTAAAAAGACAGGTTCTGGGAAGTTAAAACGTTCTCACGCATATACAAGTCACTTATTCGCCAACAAATCTCAAAAGCAAAAGCGTAAGCTTCGCAAGAGTGCCGTTGTAAGCGCAGGAGACTTCAAACGCATCAAACAGCAGCTTGCTAACATCAAGTAATCGGACAAGGAACAATTAGGAGGGAAATTTTATGCCAAGAGTAAAAGGCGGAACTGTGTCGCGTCAGCGTCGTAAAAAGGTTCTTAAATTAGCAAAAGGTTATTTCGGTTCAAAACATAGATTATACAAAGTAGCAAACCAGCAGGTCATGAAATCTGGAAACTATGCTTTCCGTGACCGTCGTCAGAAAAAACGTGATTTCCGTAAGCTTTGGATCACTCGTATCAACGCAGCTGCTCGCATGAACGGTCTTTCTTACAGCCGTTTAATGCACGGTCTTAAGCTTTCTGGTATCGAAGTAAACCGTAAAATGCTTGCTGATCTTGCTGTAAATGATCTTACTGCATTCAATCAGCTTGCTGATGCTGCTAAAACTCAATTAAACAAGTAATTAGATAGAGCCGCTCTTCTGGAGAGCGGCTTTTTTCTATAAAGGATGAGGCAACATGGTGATTGCAGTCTATTTGGTGCTGATGAATCTGTGCGGTTTTTGGGTGATGGGTGTTGACAAACGCAAAGCGCAGCAGCACAAATGGAGAATTTCTGAAGACCGGCTGTGGCTGATAGCCATCGTGTTTGGAGCGCTTGGTGTCTGGCTTGGCATGCAAACCTTCAGGCATAAAACGAAACACGCTTCTTTTAAGTACGGAGTACCGCTTCTTCTTGTAATTGAAGCGATCTTGGTCGGCATTTACTACAGTCCGTTTGATTTATAAAAAGCAGAAAAGCGTTTTAACGCTCTTCTGCTTTTTTTGCGAGTTTAATGGGCTGGTCCCAGTCAATCTTACAATTTGGATATCGTTCCAGCACTTTTTCTTCAATGTTCTCAAAATCATTTGCAGAGAAATGCCTTAGCTTCTCAGGAGATTCTGTCCAGACAAAGATCGTGTGGATAAATAGCGGATGATCCTTGGAAGGAATATGCTTTTCTCCTTCAAAAAGCACGCCTTTATACGTCAGCTGAAAGTTCTTCCGAGCATTGTTCTGTTCATCGACAATATAAAAATGTTCTTTTGATTGGGCCAGCTTAAGCCTTCTCTTTGGATTCGCGACATATTTGACCACGGCATAAATACAATAAGCAAAAAGTGCAAGCAATAAAATCCTTAAAACCATGACAAACATTGTGTGAAGGCACCCCCTTATTGTGATGATCTGATGTAATACGAAGAGCATTGAAAAAGGTTTCACTTTTTCTAAAAGAAAGTTCTAAAAACATATACCCGATTTTCAAGTGATTTAGTCGTATGGTTAGCGCCAGGTTTTGTATAATAAGAATGCAGGACTGATGAAGGAGGTTTTTGGAACATGGCAAAATTAGATGAAACACTGACCATGCTGAAAGATTTAACAGATGCAAAAGGCATTCCGGGAAATGAGAGAGAAGTAAGGCAAGTGATGAAATCATACATAGAGCCATTTGCTGATGAGGTCACAACAGATCGGCTGGGCAGTTTAATCGCCAAAAAAACAGGTGCGGAAAACGGCCCGAAAATTATGATCGCCGGACATTTGGACGAAGTCGGCTTTATGGTGACACAAATCACCGATAAAGGCTTTATCCGTTTTCAAACTGTTGGCGGCTGGTGGGCTCAGGTGATGTTGGCCCAGCGTGTCACCATCGTGACAAAAAAAGGCGAGATCACAGGAGTTATCGGCTCTAAGCCGCCGCATATTTTATCTCCTGAAGCGAGAAAAAAATCAGTGGAAATCAAAGATATGTTTATTGATATCGGAGCGTCAAGCCGGGAAGAAGCCTTGGGATGGGGTGTGCTTCCGGGAGATATGATTGTTCCGCATTTTGAATTTACGGTCATGAACAATGAAAAATTCTTATTGGCGAAGGCATGGGACAACCGCATCGGCTGTGCGATTGCGATCGATGTGTTAAGAAATTTACAAAACACAGATCATCCAAATATTGTGTATGGTGTCGGAACCGTGCAGGAGGAAGTCGGTCTGAGGGGAGCGAAAACGGCTGCACACACCATTCAGCCTGATATCGCGTTCGGTGTTGATGTAGGAATAGCAGGAGACACACCTGGCATTTCGGAGAAGGAAGCGCAAAGCAAAATGGGCAAAGGCCCGCAGATTATCATCTACGATGCATCCATGGTTTCTCACAAAGGTTTGCGCGACGCAGTTGTCGCTACCGCAGAGGAAGCAGGCATTCCGTACCAATTTGATGCCATCGCCGGGGGCGGAACGGACTCGGGATCTATCCATTTGACGGCAAACGGAGTTCCTGCGCTGTCCATCACCATTGCAACCCGCTACATTCATACGCACGCGGCTATGCTGCATCGTGACGATTATGAAAACGCGGTCAAATTAATTACAGAAGTCATTAAGAAATTAGACCGGAAAACGGTTGATGAAATTACGTACCAATAAAGATACGGAGGAATCCGCCTGTTGAGGCGGATTCTTATTTTTTATCTGTACAAATTATGACGGAGTGACTACAATAAAGAAGATACCGAAAATTTCCTGTACATGTTGATATATGATATGTTGCTCATTTGTAAGGAAGGGAGGAGTAACCACTATTTTTGTAAGCGTTTTCTATTCTAAGGGAGGTGGACAATATTGAAAAAGAAAAAAACATGGAAACGCTTCTTTCATCTATCTAGTGCCGCTCTGGCTGCAGGTTTGCTATTCACTTCCGCAGCTCCCGCAGAAGCCGCATTTTGGGGGGCATCTAATGAGCTGCTTCACGACCCGACTATGATTAAAGAGGGGAGCTCGTGGTATGCGTTTGGAACAGGGCTTACTGAAGAACGAGGTCTCCGGGTTCTGAAATCGTCGGACGCTAAAAACTGGACCGTACAAAAATCCATTTTCAGTACACCGCTATCGTGGTGGTCGAATTATGTGCCGAATTACGGTCAAAACCAGTGGGCCCCGGACATCCAATCCTATAACGGGAAGTACTGGCTGTATTATTCCGTTTCTTCCTTTGGCAGCAATACATCTGCCATTGGACTGGCATCTTCACCGAGTATCAGTTCGGGAAGCTGGAAGGACGAGGGCTTAGTGATCCGTTCGACAAGCTCTAATCATTACAACGCCATTGATCCGGAGCTGACATTTGATAAGGATGGCAGCCCGTGGCTTGCATTCGGCTCATTTTGGAGCGGCATTAAGCTGACCAAGCTTGATAAGAATACGATGAAGCCAGCAGGCTCGCTCTATTCAATTGCAGCAAGACCTAATAATGGTGGGGCGCTGGAAGCTCCTACCCTAACGTATCAGAATGGCTACTACTATTTAATGGTTTCATTTGATAAATGCTGTGACGGGGTAAACAGCACGTACAAAATTGCTTACGGAAGATCTAAAAGCATTACAGGCCCTTATCTTGATAAAAGCGGCAAAAGCATGCTGGAAGGCGGGGGCACCATTTTGGATGCCGGCAATGATCAATGGAAGGGCCCTGGCGGCCAGGATATTGTAAATGGAAATATTCTTGTTCGTCATGCCTATGACGCCAAGGACAACGGTATTCCGAAGCTTCTCATCAATGATTTGAACTGGAGCTCGGGCTGGCCGTCCTATTGAACGAAAAGCCGGGCGCTGCCCCGGCTTTTTTAAAAAGAAAAGATTGACAGTATAATAGTCAATTACTATAATGTAGTTGTTCGTACAAATTAATGTTTAAAGGTCATTTTCTCACTATTAGTACGTATCTTTATATTGTGTTTGTAAGCGTTTTATTTTATAGGGAAGGGGCAGTTTACATGCTTCAGACAAAGGATTATGAATTCTGGTTTGTAACAGGAAGCCAGCACCTATACGGGGAAGAGACGCTGGAACTGGTGGACCAGCATGCGAAAAGCATTTGTGAGGGGCTCAGCGGGATTTCTTCCAGATATAAAATCACGCATAAGCCCGTCGTTACCTCATCGGAAACCATCAGACAGCTGTTAAGAGATGCGGAGTACAGTGAGACATGCGCCGGGATCATCACATGGATGCACACATTTTCTCCCGCAAAAATGTGGATAGAAGGCCTTTCTTCTTATCAAAAACCGCTTATGCATCTGCATACTCAATATAATCGCGATATCCCGTGGGGTACGATTGACATGGATTTTATGAACAGCAACCAATCCGCACACGGCGACCGTGAGTACGGTTATATCAACTCGCGAATGGGGCTGAACCGGAAAGTCATTGCAGGTTATTGGGATGATGAAGAAGTGAAGAAAGAGATTTCTCGATGGATGGATACGGCAGCTGCATTAAATGAAAGCAGACATATTAAGGTTGCCAGATTCGGAGATAACATGCGCCACGTCGCGGTAACGGACGGAGACAAGGTAGGGGCGCATATTCAATTTGGCTGGCAGGTTGATGGATATGGCATCGGAGACCTTGTTGACGTAATGAACCGCATTACGGATGACGAGGTTGACACGCTTTATGCCGAGTATGACAGGCTTTATGTGATCAGCGAGGAAACAAAACGTGATGAAGCAAAAGCAGCGTCCATTAAAGAACAGGCGAAAATTGAACTAGGCTTAACCGCTTTTCTTGAACAAGGAGGCTATACAGCTTTTACGACATCGTTTGAAGTGCTGCACGGAATGAAACAGCTGCCGGGACTTGCGGTTCAGCGCCTGATGGAGAAGGGCTACGGGTTCGCCGGTGAGGGAGATTGGAAGACAGCGGCTCTTGTACGGATGATGAAAATCATGGCTGAAGGAAAAAGAACTTCCTTCATGGAAGATTATACGTATCATTTTGAACCGGGAAATGAAATGATTCTGGGCTCGCACATGCTGGAAGTGTGTCCGACGGTCGCTTTGGATCAGCCGAAAATCGAGGTTCATCCGCTTTCAATCGGAGGCAAGGAGGACCCTGCGCGTTTTGTATTTAACGGCATCAGCGGTTCAGCCATTCAGGCAAGCCTTGTTGATATTGGGGGACGTTTTCGCCTTGTTTTGAATGAGGTCAACGGACAGGAAATTGATAAAGACATGCCGAATCTGCCTGTGGCCCGTGTTCTCTGGAAGCCGGAGCCGTCATTGAAAACAGCGGCGGAGGCATGGATTCTAGCCGGCGGCGCACACCATACCTGCTTGTCTTATGAACTGACAGCGGAGCAAATGCTCGATTGGGCGGAAATGGCGGGGATCGAAAGTGTTCTCATTTCCCGTGATACGACAATTCACAAGCTGAAACACGAATTAAAATGGAACGAGGCGCTTTACCGGCTTCAAAAGTAGAGAGGGGGATGTCATTTGGCTTACACAATAGGAGTTGATTTCGGAACGTTATCAGGAAGAGCGGTACTCGTTCATGTCCGAACGGGGGAGGAACTTGCGTCTGCTGTAAAAGAATACAGGCACGCTGTCATCGATACCGTCCTTCCCCAAACGGGTCAAAAGCTGCCGCGCGACTGGGCGCTGCAGCATCCTGCTGATTACCTCGAAGTCTTGGAAACAACCATTCCGTCTTTACTCGAACAGACGGGGGTTGAACCGAAAGATGTTATCGGGATCGGAATTGATTTTACGGCATGTACGATCCTGCCTGTTGACAGTACAGGACAGCCGTTATGCATGCTGCCGGAATATGAAGAGGAACCGCATAGCTACGTGAAGCTCTGGAAGCATCATGCGGCCCAAAAACATGCTGACAGGCTCAATCAAATCGCGGAAGAAGAAGGAGAAGCTTTTTTACAGCGGTACGGAGGAAAAATTTCTTCTGAGTGGATGATTCCGAAGGTCATGCAGATTGCCGAAGAAGCGCCTCATATTTATGAAGCGGCTGATCGGATCATCGAGGCCTCAGACTGGATCGTGTACCAGCTGTGCGGCTCACTCAAGCGAAGCAACTGTACCGCAGGGTATAAAGCAATTTGGAGTGAAAAATCGGGATATCCGTCAGCTGATTTCTTTGACAAATTACATCCGTTAATGAAAACGATTACAAAGGATAAGTTATCGGGATCCATTCATTCAGTAGGGGAAAAAGCCGGTGGGCTGACTGAAAAAATGGCACGGCTGACAGGCCTTCTTCCGGGCACGGCTGTTGCAGTTGCCAATGTGGACGCTCATGTCTCCGTGCCGGCGGTCGGCATTACAGAGCCGGGGAAAATGCTGATGATTATGGGGACCTCCACGTGCCATGTTCTTCTGGGCGAAGAGGTGCGTATCGTGCCCGGTATGTGCGGGGTCGTGAACAACGGAATTCTCCCGGGCTATGCGGGATACGAAGCCGGACAGTCCTGTGTTGGCGATCATTTTGACTGGTTTGTAAAAACATGTGTCCCGCAAGCTTATCAAGAGGAAGCAGCGGAAAAAAACATTGGCGTTCATGAGCTGCTGAGTGAGAAGGCAAACCTTCAAGTGCCGGGTGAAAGCGGCCTGCTTGCTTTAGATTGGTGGAATGGAAACCGTTCAACCCTTGTTGATGCGGATTTAACAGGGATGCTGCTCGGCATGACACTGCTGACGAAGCCTGAAGAGATTTATAGAGCGTTAATTGAAGCGACGGCTTACGGAACCCGGATGATTATCGAAACGTTCAAAGATAGCGGAGTTCCGATTGAGGAGCTGTACGCAGCCGGCGGAATTGCTGAGAAAAACCCGTTTGTCATGCAGATTTATGCGGATGTGACAAACATGGACATTAAGATCTCTGGCTCTCCGCAAGCCCCTGCCTTAGGAGCGGCGATTTTCGGCGCGCTTGCCGCAGGTAAAGAAGACGGCGGATATGACGACATCAAAGAGGCAGCGGCGAAAATGGGAAAACTGAAAGATATATCTTATACGCCAAACGCCGAAAACGCCGCAGTGTATGAAAAACTGTACGCTGAGTATAAAGAGCTTGTTCACTACTTCGGAAAAGAAAACCATGTCATGAAGCGTCTGAAAACAATTAAAAATCTTCAATTTTCATCTGCCAAAAAGAATTGATAAAGGGTGATGGTGCATGCTTGAAACATTAAAAAAAGAAGTGCTGGCCGCCAACCTGAAGCTGCAAGAGCATCAGCTGGTAACCTTTACGTGGGGAAACGTCAGCGGCATTGACCGTGAAAAAGAAAGAATCGTTATTAAACCAAGCGGAGTTGAATACAGCGAATTGACAGCTGATGACCTGGTTGTTTTGAACCTTGATGGAGAGGTCGTCGAAGGATCGCTCAAGCCTTCTTCAGATACACCTACCCATGTTTATTTATACAAAGCCTTTCCGAATATCGGGGGGATTGTCCATACTCATTCTCAATGGGCGACAAGCTGGGCGCAATCGGGGAGAGACATTCCGCCTTTAGGAACGACCCATGCTGATTATTTTGACAGTGCGATTCCGTGTACTAGAGAAATGTACGATGAAGAAATCATTCATGACTACGAGCTGAATACAGGTAAAGTCATTGCAGAAACCTTTCAGCAGTCTAACTACGAACAGGTCCCGGGTGTGCTCGTGAACAATCACGGCCCATTCTGCTGGGGCAAGAACGCCTTAAATGCCATTCATAACGCAGTTGTATTAGAAACGGTTGCCGAAATGGCTTATCACTCCATTATGCTGAACAAGAATGTAAACCCCATCAATACCGTCCTGCATGAAAAGCATTTTTATCGAAAACACGGGGCAAATGCGTATTATGGCCAGTCATGATTCCGCTGTGTCACCGGCCGGCATTCTGATTGACTTGGACGGTACTGTATTCAGAGGAAATGAATTGATTGAAGGGGCAAGAGAAGCGATCCATACACTTCGGGGAATGGGGAAGAAAATCGTCTTTTTGAGCAATCGGGGGAATATCTCCCGTGCCATGTGCCGAAAAAAACTGCTCGGCGCGGGGATTGAAGCGGACGTTAATGACATTGTTCTGTCGTCAAGCGTGACAGCGGCTTTTCTGAAAAACCATTATCGTTTTTCAAAGGTGTGGGTGCTTGGAGAACAAGGCTTGGCTGACGAGCTGAGACTGGCTGGCGTGCAGCATGCGAACGAACCGAAGGATGCGGATTGGCTCGTGATCTCCCTGCATGAAACGCTCACGTACGAAGATTTAAATCAAGCCTTTCAAGCGGCCGCCGGCGGCGCTCGTATCATTGCAACCAATAAAGACCGTTCTTTTCCGAATGAACACGGCAATGCCATTGATGTGGCCGGAATGATTGGGGCGATAGAGGCTTCCGCTCAAGCCAAGACGGAGCTTGTTGTCGGAAAGCCGTCATGGCTGATGGCGGAGGCTGCCTGTACGGCAATGGGTCTGTCCGCACATGAATGCATGATTATCGGAGACAGCATTGAATCAGACATTGCGATGGGGAAGCTTTATGGCATGAAAAGCGCTTTAGTGCTGACGGGTTCTGCGAAACCGGATGACAAGCGTTTGTACATGCCGGATTATGTGCTGGAGTCTATTAAGGATGTAACCAAATTGGCTGAGGAGGGGATTCTGCTATGAACCGTATCGCAGCTGACGTGCAGCATGCTTTTGAACTCGCAGGAGAAAAGACGTTTCCTATAAAAGTTGAAGACATTGTTATCGATAAACAAGCAGCCGATCCGCTTTTGGATTATGTAAAACGAAAAAATAACAAACATATTGTCCTTGTCTGTGACTCGAATACACACCGCATTGCAGGCATTGATCTGGAAAACCGCCTGAATCAAGAAGGGTTTCAGGCCGAATGCCTGATCATTCCGGAAAATGAAGCCGGAGATGTAACGGCTGATGAACGGTCGCTCATTCATGTGCTGGTCCATACGAAACAAACAGCGGATGTCATGATTGCAGTCGGTTCAGGCACGATTCATGATATCGTCCGCTTTGCGGCCTTTCAAAGGGATTTGCCGTTTATTTCTTATCCGACCGCTCCATCTGTAGACGGATTTACATCAGCCGGGGCGCCGCTGATTTTATACGGGACGAAAACAACCATTCAAACGAAGGCTCCATCCGCGCTGTTCGCTGATCTGAATTTATTAAAAGCGGCACCCCAGTCAATGGTGGCGGCAGGATTTGGCGACATGCTTGGTAAAATCACGTCTTTAGCGGATTGGGAAATTTCCCGCCATCTTGCCGGCGAGCCTTATTCGCCAACAGGGGCTAAGATCGTTCAGGAGGCGCTTGACGCCTGTATCGCACATACGGAAGACATTGCGATGAAAACGGAAACAGGCATACAGGTTTTAATGCAGTCTTTAATCGTATCAGGGCTTGTCATGCTGTCCTTAGATCATTCCCGCCCGGCATCAGGCGGAGAGCATCATATTTCACACTGGATTGAGATGGAATTAATGGAGAAAAACCGGCCTCAGATTCTTCATGGAGCAAAGGTCGGCTGTGCCGCTGTTTTATTAACTGACACATACAGAAAGCTTGCTCAGGATGACGGACTGAATGAATTTTCTCCGCATCGGCGAGAAGCCATTCAATCTGCTTATCAATCACTCCCCGAAGGAGAAGTGCTCGCTGATTGGCTGAGATCAGCCGGAGGCCCTGCGTCTTTTGACGAAATCGGTGTCGGACAGAATTCCGTCAAGAATGCCTTCAGACACGCGCACACCTTAAGAGACCGGTGCACCGGATTAAGAATCATTAATGAAAACAAAACGCTGGTCAATCATGGTCTATATGAATAGCCCGCACCTCGAAGGGAAGGGGTAACGTAAATGAAAAGAATGACTGCCTGCTTTCTTGTGCTTCTGATGCTGTTGACATTAGTCATTGCCGGGTGTTCAGCTGATAGTTCATCAGGGAAACCGGCGGAAACCGAGCTGACCTTTTGGACATTTAACGGCCTTCATGAGCAGTTTTATGCGGAAATGGTGAAAGAATGGAACAAAACATATCCTGACCGCAAAATGAAGCTGAATACGGTTGTTTATCCGTATGGGCAAATGCACGATAACTTGTCAATCTCTTTAATCGCGGGAGAGGGCGTCCCTGATATGGCCGATGTCGAATTGGCCCGTTTTTCAAACTTTTTGAAGGGCTCCGACATACCGCTTGCCGACCTGACTCCGCTGATTGAAAAGGACCGCGATAAATTCGTTGAAGCGCGGCTCACCCTGTACAGCAAAAACGGCAAGATTTACGGACTCGATACACATGTAGGGACGACAGTCATGTTTTATAACATGGAGGTGATGAAAAAGGCCGAAGTCAATCCCGATGAGATTAAAACATGGGATGATTACCGTAAAGCCGGGCAGAAAGTGCGCAAAGTGACCGGTAAGCCGATGGGAACGGCGGAGACAAATGATTCGGGAACGTTCCTATCCATGATTTCACAGCAAAACTCAGGTTATTTTGATAAAAACGGCAAGCTAATCCTCAATAACGACACCAACATAAAAACACTCCAATATTTAAAAGACATGATCAATGACAAAACGATGATTCCAGCACCGGGCGGCGGGCATCACAGTGAAGAATACTATGGCTTTATGAACCAAGGCGGAGCCGCATCAGTTCTGATGCCGATTTGGTATATGGGAAGATTCATAGATTATATGCCTGATCTCAAAGGGAAGATTGCCATCAGGCCGCTTCCGGCATGGCAAAAGGGAGGCGACCGTTCGGCAGGTTTGGGCGGTACGGCAACTGTTGTGCCGAAGCAATCTAAGCATGTCGAATTAGCAAAAGAGTTTTTGGCCTTTGCGAAGGGCTCTACAGAAGGAAACAAAAAGCTCTGGAGCGTGCTCGGATTTGACCCGCTTCGCTGGGATGTCTGGAGCTCTAAGGAATTGAAAGAGAAAAACAAATACACGGACTACTTCCAAAACGGAACAGGCATTTTCTCAGTGCTGCTCGATATCAAGGATGAAATTAATCCGATTTATTTACATGAGGATTTTGCCAAGGCGTCAGACCTTGTCAACAGAAGCGTATTGTTCGACGCACTTAAATCTCAGCAAAAAACGCCTAAACAAGCCTTGGACAGAGCGGCAGGTGAACTGAAACAGAAATAGAATCCCATTCAAAAAGTGAAAGCGGGGAGGTTCTCATGAAACCTGTGAAAACGGGAACGGTTCATCCCGTTCCTTCAGCTGGGAAACAATCAGGCTGGCGAGATCTATTTTATTCAAAAAAAGCGGCGCCCTATTTGTTTACAGCGCCATTCGTTTTATCCTTTCTCGTATTTTTTCTATACCCTATCATTACCGTCTTCATCATGAGCTTTCAACGAATATTGCCTGGAGAGGTGACGTTTGTCGGAGTGTCCAATTATACTGCGCTAAACAATCCGACGTTCTATACCGCCCTTTGGAATACGCTGGAGTACACCTTTTGGACGCTGATCGTACTGATTCCGGTTCCATTGCTTCTGGCCATATTCTTGAATTCAAAGCTGGTCACATTCAGAAATATATTCAAATCAGCGTTATTTATCCCGGCATTGACTTCCACCATAGTTGCGGGGATTATTTTTCGGCTGATCTTCGGAGAAATGGAAACGTCTCTGGCCAATTCCATCTTACTCAAACTCGGTTTTTCCCCTCAGAATTGGATGAACAATGAACATACAGGCATGTTTTTGATGGTGCTGCTTGCTTCATGGAGATGGATGGGAATCAACATCCTTTACTTTTTGGCCGGTTTGCAAAACGTGCCGAAAGAGCTGTACGAAGCCGCTGATATTGACGGCGCCAATACGATGAAAAAATTTATGCACATCACGCTGCCGTTTCTCAAGCCTGTAACCGTATATGTGCTGACCATCAGCATTATCGGCGGTTTTAGGATGTTTGAGGAA
This sequence comes from Bacillus tequilensis KCTC 13622, assembly GCF_000507145.1. Classification (GTDB taxonomy): domain Bacteria; phylum Bacillota; class Bacilli; order Bacillales; family Bacillaceae; genus Bacillus; species Bacillus tequilensis. The sequence goes on from NZ_AYTO01000034.1 coordinate 13,853, forward strand.
AGCTACGTCCTTTGGCAAAATAATTCCCCGGGTAATATCGGTCTGACACTTGTCGGATATTTGTATCAGCAGGGTCTTGCTTACAATGAAATGGGATACGGAGCAGCCATAGGGATCGTGCTTTTGATTGTGATTCTTGTTGTCAGCCTGATTTCATTAAAGCTGTCAGGCTCATTTAAGGGGGAAGGATAAATGCTGCGGCACAGTCCTCATATTAGCGTTTACAGAATCGCGCTGACCCTGTTTTTTATGATGCTGAGCCTGTTGTATATTTTTCCGATTTTTTGTTTGCTTTTAGGATCATTAAAGCCGTCAGCTGAACTTTTGCGTGCAGGTCTGAATCTTGACATTGATGCTAATGTGATGAGTCTTGATAATTATACGTTCCTGTTTAACGGCGGCAGCATTTATTTCAAATGGTTCTTTAACAGCCTTGTGCTTGGGCTTTTCACTACTGTGCTCACGCTGTTTTTTTCTTCGATGATCGGGTACGGGCTTGCGGTTTATGATTTTAAGGGCAGAAATATCATCTTTGTGCTTGTGCTGATTATTATGATGGTTCCGCTGGAAGTGATGATGCTTCCGTTGTTTAAGCTTACCGTCGGGCTGCACTTGATTGATTCATATATGGGGGTTATATTGCCGTTCATCGTTTCGCCTGTAGCAATATTCTTTTTCAGGCAATACGCGCTTGGGCTGCCAAGAGATCTGCTGGACGCTGCAAGGATGGACGGCTGTACGGAATTCGGCATCTTTTTCAGAATTATGGCGCCGCTGATGAAACCTGCTTTCGGCGCGATGATTATTCTCCAGTCCTTAAACAGCTGGAACAACTTCTTATGGCCGCTGATTGTGCTTCGCTCGAAAGAAATGTTCACGCTTCCAATCGGGCTTTCCAGCTTGCTGAGCCCTTATGGAAACAACTATGACATGCTCATATCCGGCTCGGTATTTGCGATCTTGCCGGTCATTATCATTTTCTTGTTTTTCCAAAAATACTTTATCTCCGGCCTGACGGTAGGGGGAGTCAAAGGCTAATAAAGGAGGAAACGTGTGATGAAAAAAGCGCGAATGGTAGTAGACAAAGAATATACAATCGGTGAAGTGGACAAACGGATTTATGGCTCGTTTATCGAACATATGGGGCGCGCGGTATACGAAGGCATATATGAGCCTGATCATCCTGAAGCGGACGAGGACGGGTTTAGAAAGGATGTCCAGGCGCTGATCAAAGAATTGCAGGTGCCGAGCATCCGCTATCCGGGCGGAAATTTTTTATCCGGCTACAACTGGGAGGACGGTGTCGGGCCTGTCGAAAAACGCCCGAGAAGGCTTGATTTGGCATGGCAAACGACAGAAACCAATGAAGTGGGAACAAATGAATTTTTATCCTGGGCAAAAAAGGTGAACACTGAGGTCAACATGGCCGTCAACCTCGGCACGAGAGGCATAGATGCCGCCCGCAATCTCGTTGAATACTGCAACCATCCGAAAGGCTCTTACTGGAGTGATTTGAGAAGATCGCATGGCTATGAACAGCCGTACGGCATCAAGACATGGTGCTTAGGAAACGAAATGGATGGCCCGTGGCAGATCGGCCACAAAACAGCTGACGAATACGGACGGCTTGCCGCCGAGACGGCAAAGGTCATGAAGTGGGTGGACCCATCAATTGAACTCGTTGCCTGCGGCAGCTCAAACAGCGGCATGCCGACCTTTATTGATTGGGAAGCGAAGGTGCTGGAGCATACGTACGAGCATGTCGACTATATCTCTCTCCACACGTATTACGGAAACCGGGATAACAATCTGCCAAACTACTTGGCCCGTTCCATGGATCTGGATCATTTCATTACATCTGTCGCTGCAACCTGTGACTATGTAAAAGCAAAAACACGCAGCAAGAAAACCATCAATCTCTCTCTGGATGAATGGAACGTCTGGTATCACTCAAATGAGGCTGATAAGAAAGTCGAGCCGTGGATTACTGCGCGTCCGATTTTAGAGGATATTTATAATTTTGAAGATGCTTTGTTAGTCGGCTCTCTGCTCATAACGATGCTGCAGCACGCAGACCGTGTAAAAATTGCGTGTCTTGCGCAGCTTGTAAATGTCATCGCGCCGATTATGACGGAAAAAGGGGGAGAAGCATGGAGACAGCCGATTTTCTATCCGTACATGCATGCGTCTGTTTACGGACGAGGCGAGTCACTGAAACCGCTAATTTCTTCTCCGAAGTACGACTGTTTAGATTTTACCGATGTGCCATATGTTGATGCCGCTGTTGTGTATGCTGAAGAGGAAGAAGCACTCACTATTTTTGCGGTAAACAAAGCTGAGGATCAGATGGAGACGGAGATATCGCTCAGAGGCTTTGAATCCTACCAAATCATAGAGCACATCGTACTCGAGCATCGGGATATCAAAGCGACAAACCAGCATAATAGAAAAAATGTCGTTCCGCATTCCAACGGCACATCGTCTGTCAGCGAAAACGGCTTAACCGCTCATTTCACACCGCTTTCCTGGAATGTGGTCCGTCTGAAAAAACAGTCATAAAAGAAGCAAAGCCAGAGATTCCTTTCTTCGGCATGTTTTTTAATTACCTCAAGCCGGCCCTTTCCAGCCGGCTTTTTTGTATAGGAAAAAATGACCGCTTTTCAAGATGAAATTGTGATATATTTATGAAAACAGCAAAGGGGGATGGGATAAAATGAATGCGGTTACAATTGTGATAGCGTCAATGTGTATTTTGGCTATCGCCTATCGTTTATACGGAACATTTATGATGGTGAAAGTTCTTAAAGTAAATGATGACAAGCCGACGCCTGCTCACGTGCTTGAGGATGGAAAAGACTATGTGCCTACAAATAAATGGGTTTCGTTCGGCCATCATTTTGCAGCCATCGCAGCGGCCGGGCCGCTGGTCGGGCCCATTCTGGCTGCGCAGTTCGGCTATTTGCCGGGGTTGTTATGGCTGTTAATCGGGGCGGTGATAGGGGGGGCCGTCCATGATATTGTTGTGCTGTTTGCATCGATGCGAAAAAACGGCAAGTCGCTGTCGGAAGTGGCGAAGGATGAGCTCGGCCCTGTTGCCGGCTTTTGCACGGGACTTTCCATGCTGTTTATTATCACGATTACGATGGCGGGTCTCTCGATGGTCGTGCTGCATGCGCTTGAACGCAATCCATGGGGAACATTTGCAGTAGGGATTACGATTCCGATTGCGATGGGTGTGGGCTTATTTTATAAGAAAACGGGTAATTTAAAACTCGCGTCAACGATCGGCTTTCTCTTTTTAATGGCAGGCGTCTTTAGCGGCCCATGGGTGCAAACTACCGCACTTGGTGATTTTTTGACGCTGGATACGAAAACGCTTGCAATCGCGCTTCCTGTTTATGCGTTCTTTGCAGCGGCGCTACCCGTTTGGCTGCTTCTCGCACCTCGTGATTATTTAAGCAGCTTTATGAAAATCGGTGTTTTTATCGCTTTGATTGTCGGGGTGTTTGTCGTCAATCCGTCCATCCCGTTTCCTGCGTTTACAGAATTCGTAAAAGGGGGCGGGCCGGTGCTGGAAGGACCTGTCTGGCCGTTCATTTCAATAACCATCGCCTGCGGGGCGATCTCGGGGTTTCATGCCTTTGTCGGTTCAGGCACGACGCCGAAAATGCTGAATAAATGGAGTGATATGAAGCCCGTTGCGTTCGGTGCAATGCTTGTCGAGTGTCTTGTCGGCATCATGGCGCTGATTGCGGCAACCGCCTTGCAGCCTGCTGATTACTTTGCAATTAACAGCACGCCTGAGGTTTTCCGTACACTTGGCATGAATGTCGTACATCTGCCTGAATTGAGCAGGGAAATCGGCTTGGACTTAGAAGGAAGAACAGGTGGAGCCGTCACGCTTGCGGTGGGAATGACTTATATTTTTACCGGAATGCCGTTTTTCAGCCATTTGGCCTCATACTTTTTCCAATTTGTCATTATGTTTGAAGCCGTATTTATTTTAACAGCGATTGACGCCGGCACACGCGTTGCCCGTTATTTGATCCAGGATTTCTTCGGAGAGGTGTATAAACCGCTGAAGAAAACAGACTGGATTCCGGGCTCTGTATTTGCCAGCGCGCTTGCCTGTTTGATGTGGGGCTATTTGCTGTATTCAGGGGATATCGGTTCGATTTGGGCGCTGTTTGGCGTATCCAACCAGCTGATGGCTTCAGTTGGGCTGATTATCGGAGCGACCATCGTGCTGAAAATCGCCGATAAACGCCGATACATTCTGACCTGCCTTATCCCGCTTGCCTATTTATATGTCACTGTCAACTATGCTGGCTATTGGATGGTGCGCCATGTGTATCTCAATCCTGAAGCAGCAGGTTATAGTGTATTGAATGGCGTATTATCTATCATCATGCTGGTATTAGGCTTCATCATTATCGTGGCGGCCGTGAAAAAATGGGCGCAGATGTGGAAAGATCCGAATTTAAGGATGGAAGCATCTATACCGGGATAGAAAGGCTATTGAAAATGCTGAGGGGGCGTGGCAATGAATCTATCAATGAAATATCTGATTCTATACGTATCGGATAGCAAGCGGGCTATTCATTTTTATCGGGATATATTAGGACTGCCGATTCGTGCGGAACACGGCACATATGTCGAATTTGAAACAGGATCGACGATATTGGCGCTTAATACGCGGGAAAGCGCCAGAGACATCACAGCGCTGGACATTCCGGAAACATCTGCTTCAAACACATTTGAAATCGGCTTTGTCACTGAAAATGTAGAAGCTGTCATCAAAAGGATGAGAGAACAAGGCGTCTCGATTATCAGGGAGCCAAAAGTGAAGCCATGGGGGCAGACAGTCGCCTATATCGCAGATCCGGATGGACATTATATCGAAATTTGCAGTCCGATGGAATAATGCACAAAAGCCCAAAACAATGTCTGTTTTGGGCTTTCTCATGTTGTTTTATGCCCGGCTGCTTCCAATAGCAAATCAGCCAGGTGAACGGCTCTGACTTTACCGTTTAGTCCTTCGCGTTCAATCCCGAGCTTCATCTGCAGCAGGCAGCCGGGATTTGCTGTTACTATGAGGATCGCTTCGGTTGCTTTGACGGCAGCCATTTTACTGTCCAGTATTTTCATAGACATCTCTGCTTCCACGATGTTATAAATTCCCGCTGATCCGCAGCAGCTGTCCGCTTTATCCATTTCTCTGAAATCGGCTCCCTTGATGCTTTGAAGGAGCTGGCGGGGCTCAAGCGACGTATGCATCACATTTCTTAGGTGGCATGAATCTTGATAGGTAATGACCTGAGGCGTCTTGAGCGCTAAGTCCATTTGCTGAAAATCGAGTTCAACCAATACGGACGAAAAATCCTTCAGCTTCTGAACAAAAGCGGCGGCCCGCTCCGACCACTCGGGATCATCCTTCAGCAAATGATCATATTCAGTGAGAAAGGCTCCGCATCCTCCCGCGTTTGTAATGACAGCATCCACGTCTAACGCTTCAAAAGCAGCGATATTTTGTTTCGCGAGCTCTTTGCCCGCGTTTTTTTCACCGCTGTGTCCGTGCAGCGCCCCGCAGCAAACCTGTTCAGAAGGGATGACAATATCGCAGCCTGCCAGCTGCAAAAGCTTCAATGTGGCATTGTTGGTCGGTAAAAACATGGTATCCATTAAGCAGCCCGAAAAAAAGGCGACCCGTTTTTTTCTGAGGCCAATGGACGGCAGCAAACGCGGCCGATGCTTCATGTCTTTGCTTTTGGGAACATCGGGAAGAACAGCTTCCATCGTCCGCAAATGCTCAGGCAGGACGCGAAGCATACCGGTTTTACGAACAGCGGATTGCAGTCCTGAGCGCTGATACAAACCGATAAGGCTAACAGCTGAGCGCATGCGGTTTTGATGCGGAAACAGCTCGTGGAAAGCCGCCTTTCGCATGACGCGCGCCCCGATCGAGTGTTTTTTATTTTGGTGGATAATATCTCTCGCTTCCTCAAGGAGCTGTCCGTATTTCACGCCTGACGGGCATACGGGCTCACAGGCGCGGCAGCCGAGGCAAAGTGACAGCGAACGTTCGACGTCTTCATCCGGTTCAATCTGACCGTCTGTTACGGCTTTCATTAAGGCGATGCGCCCGCGCGGAGAGTGAGTTTCCTGAAAACCTGATTCGATATAGGTCGGACAGGAAGGAAGGCAGAAGCCGCAGCGCATACAATTCAACAGCTCGCCTTCATCCATGCGCTCTTTAAACTCATCTTGGATCTGTTTCATTTCTTTTTCTCTTGTCATCTTTCCGTCACCACACGTTTTCTCGCATCTTTCGCAAATACTTTGCCCGGATTTAATATGTTTCGGGGATCAAATGCAGCCTTCAACGCTTTCATCGCATCAATGCCTTCTTTTTTCAGCTTCATTTCCAAGTAAGGCGCTTTCATGGCCCCGACTCCATGCTCTCCAGTTATCGTGCCGCCAAGTTCAATCGCTTTCTCAAAAATCTCGGCAAAAGCATGTTCGACACGCTCCATTTCATCCTTATTTCTAATGTCTGTCGTGCATGTCGGGTGAAGGTTTCCGTCTCCCGCATGGCCGAAGGTGCAGATGGAAATATCGTATTTAGCGGCAATATCGTTAATGGCTTTTACCATATTGGCGATTTCTGAGCGAGGAACAGTGGCATCCTCTAAAATGGTTGTCGGCTTGAGGCGGGCGAGAGCAGAAAGTGCAGAACGCCGGGCTTCAGTCAGGGCAAACGCTTCCGCTTCTGTTTGTGCGGTCTGAACGGAGACGGCGTCGCCTTTTTTACAAATCGCCTCAATCTTTTCCATATCCCGTGCAACGGTTTCAAGCGGTCCGTCCTGCTCAATTAATAGCACCGCCTTTGCGTTTGTCGGAAGGCCGATTTTGGCATAATCCTCAATCACCAAAAGCGTGGGCTGGTCGAGAAATTCGAGCGTGGCGGGTATGATTTTAGCGGCAATGATGTCTGACACCGTTTGAGCAGCGGCATCGATATTTTCATAAAGGGCAAGCAGCGTCTTCTTAGTTTTCGGCTTTGGAACAAGTTTGACGATGGCTTCTGTCACAATACCGAGTGTTCCTTCTGAGCCGACAAAAAGGCGTGTGAGATCGTATCCAGCCACATCTTTTGCGAGCTTTCCCCCGGTGCGGATGACGTCTCCGTTTGCGAGGACAACCTCCAGGCCCATGACATAGTCGCGGGTGACGCCATATTTTAAGCCGCGGAGCCCGCCGGAATTTTCATTGATGTTTCCGCCTATGGTTGATATTTTCATAGAACTCGGATCAGGCGGATAAAATAACCCTTTGCTTTCAACCGCACGGATCATATCCAGCGTAATGACGCCCGGCTGGACTGTCGCGGTCAAATTTTCTTCATCAATCTTAAGAATCCGGTTCATATGCTTAAAGAGAAGCACAAGCCCGCCTTCAGTCGGGCACGTGCCGCCGCACAGGTTTGTCCCTGATCCTCTTGGAACGATCGGAACTTGATGTTCGCTGCAAATCGTTAACACTCGCGATACTTCATCGGTATTCCGCGGTGCAATCACGGCATCAGGCATTGATTGAAACTGCGGTGTCGCATCATATGAATAGACGAGGCGGCCGGCGTTGGAGTCATCAAAGTTTTCCGGTCCGACGATTTGGATCAGCTGTTCTTTTATATCTTTTGTGATCATTACACCCATCCCCCTGTCAAAAAACGCTTTCAATCTATTGTAAAAGAAAAAAAGCAAACTCTTCTATAGAGGAATACACAAAAAATGAAACTGTAAATCTCTCTATTTTGTGTTTTGATCTAAAAAATAGAGTGCGACATACATCGCGGCAATATCCTCTGTACGGCCAAAACGCAAACCTGTCAGCTGTTCAGCTTTAGACAGGCGATAACGCAATGTATTGATGTGAATATGCATGTCTGCTGCGGTTTGTTTCAAAGACAAATCGAGATGAAAAAAAGTCCGTATCGTATTCATAAGCTCGTGATGCTCTAGCGCCTCACGGAATACTCTTTGCGGAAATTCATTTCTGGTTCCTTGGCTGATCTCCTCCAGGCACATATCAAGCTTCAAATCCTCCTCGAATATGGGCGTTTTTCGCTTAAGGCTGACAGCCAGCGCTTTTTCCGCTTGTTCGTATGAGTCTGTCAGGCTGGAGGCTGCGACAGCCCTCCCGGCGCCAGCGGCTGCAAATTGCTTGTTTGCGGTATGAGCAAACGAACAAATGTGAGAGAGCTGCTGCAAAAGCCGATCTCTATGTTCATGCTTTGGCACTTCATGATTAATCAGAATCCGTTCATTTCCCCATCTGATGAACAAATCTGAAGGGTACGCGGATTTCCAAATATGTGTCATTTGCTTGATATCATGAGGCGACCATTCATACCCTTGAATCAGAATCATTCGTCGCCGGGAGGAAAGGTCAATTCCAAGAAGCTGGGCTTTCTCAAGAAAACCGGGAGACCATTCTTTTAATTGCAGCCAATCGATCATAAAGGACTCCAGCATTCTCTCACGCCATTGAGACTGCTCCAAATGCCACGATTCCTTAATGAACAGCTCTGTCATTTTCCGAAGCAGTTCCCCGTAAGGCCGAATCTCAGCGGGCTCACCTGTCAGCCCGAAGACGGCGATCACATCACGGTCAGAAAAAACAGGAAGATTCAGCCCTGCCTTCACTCCTTTTAATCTCTTTTCATCTTCTTTTGTGATAATGACATTGCGTTTTTCATTTGCGCAGATGAGCGCTCCTTCATGAAATTGTCCGACCCGCTCATCATCTGTGCTTGCCATAATAAGACCGTCTGTGTTCACAATAATGACTTCGCGTTGGTACATTTTTTTGACTTCAGCAATGATTTTTTTCGCTAATAACGGCTGTAAAAACATGGCGATCCCCCTCATCATGCTTTTATTATATAAGAAAAAAACCGGGCGCTGTCACCCGGTTTCCTGTCTTACTGGACGGGTTTTAATCCGCCTTCAAGCGTTTTTAGCATTTCGTTTTTCTCACTATCAGACGCGTGCTGCCAAATGACTTCGAATAAAACGCCGAGTCCCGGAAGCATTTTTTCTTCACCGCTTTGAATCGCATCCACAATGGTATGCTCAAGCTGCTCCTGATTATTGCCGGTTACATTGCTTATGACGGCATGACGTAAATTAAGATCCATGTAAAACGCTCCTTTTTTTAAAATGTGATACGTATATTCTAGCCCTCCACCTGGTTTATTATGTGCCGTTCTTGCGATATAATAACAGCATGTTAAAAAAAGGAGAGCCACACAGACAGTGAAACAAATAGAATCTGCAAAAAACCAAAAAGTGAAGGATTGGAAAAAGCTTCACACAAAAAAAGAACGGATAAAAACGAATACATTCCTGATAGAGGGAGAACATCTTGTTGAAGAGGCGCTTAAGAGCCCGGGAACGGTGAAGGAAATCCTTGTAAAGGATGAAACGAAAATTCCGGCAGATCTTGATGTAAGCATCGAGTGCTGCGTGCTGAGTGAAGATGCGTTTTCAGCTGTTACAGAAACTGAAACGCCGCAGCAGATTGCCGCTGTGTGCCATATGCCTGAAGAAAAACTGGCGTCACCACGGCGGGTGCTGCTGATTGACGCTGTTCAAGACCCGGGAAACCTCGGCACAATGATTCGAACGGCAGATGCGGCCGGTTTAGATGCGGTTGTGCTCGGTGACGGCACAGCGGACGCTTATAACGGAAAAACGCTGCGATCCGCGCAAGGTTCTCACTTTCATATTCCCGTGGTGAGAAAAAACCTGCATACCTATGTGGATGAATTAAAGGCGGAGGGCGTAAAAGTGTACGGGACTGCGCTGCAAAACGGAGCACCTTACCGGGATATGTCTCAGGCTGAATCCTTTGCGCTCATTGTCGGAAATGAAGGTGCGGGGGTGGATGCTGGATTGCTGGAAAAAACGGATTTGAACTTGTATGTGCCGCTTTACGGACAGGCTGAATCACTGAACGTTGCGATTGCGGCCGCCATCCTCGTATACCACTTGCGAGGATAGTATTGCGTCAAGCAGTGGATTTCTCTATAATAGAACATAATATTTCAAAAACCGTGACAGAGGACCTCAATTTCTGATCAACTGCTTTCCAGGGAGAAAATGCCGCTGACTGAGAGCATTTTTAATGCAGCCGGAAATTGGCTTCACCTCTTGAGTTGTCACCGGGACCGCGCACCTTGCGCGTAAAGGTGAACCGGAATCTGATTCCGTTATGTCAATGAAGCTGACGACAGCATCAGTCTGTCTGAAATAAGGGTGGTACCGCGGCCACAACTCGTCCCTTGTATAAGGGGCGGGTTTTTTTTGTTTTCAAAAAGACATATGACGGTTTGTTTACATAAAAGGAGGATGCAAAATGGAAGAAAAGCTAAAACAGCTGGAACAAGAAGCTTTAGAACAAGTAGAAGCGGCAAGCTCACTAAAGGTTGTCAATGATATTCGGGTGCAGTATCTCGGTAAAAAAGGGCCGATTACAGAAGTGCTTCGCGGTATGGGCAAACTTTCTGCTGAGGAACGTCCGAAAATGGGCGCGCTCGCGAACGAGGTAAGAGAGCGTATCGCCAATGCGATTGCTGTCAAAAACGAAAAGCTTGAAGAAGAGGAAATGAAGCAGAAGCTTGCGGGACAGACAATCGACGTCACGCTGCCCGGGAACCCTGTCGCAGTCGGCAGCCGCCATCCGCTCACTGTTGTCATTGAAGAAATTGAAGATTTATTTATCGGCATGGGCTACACAGTTGAGGAAGGACCTGAAGTTGAAACGGATTACTACAATTTCGAATCGCTCAACCTGCCGAAAGAACACCCTGCGCGCGATATGCAGGACAGCTTTTACATCACAGAGGAGACTTTGATGAGAACGCAAACCTCTCCTGTGCAGACACGGACGATGGAAAAGCACAAAGGAAAAGGGCCGGTAAAAATCATTTGTCCGGGTAAAGTGTACCGCCGCGATAACGATGATGCGACGCACTCTCACCAATTTATGCAAATTGAAGGGCTTGTCGTAGACAAAAACATCAGCATGAGTGATTTAAAAGGAACGCTTGAACTCGTTGCGAAAAAAATGTTCGGGCAAGACCGTGAAATCAGACTCCGCCCAAGCTTCTTCCCGTTTACTGAGCCTTCAGTAGAAGTGGACGTGACATGCTTTAAATGCGGAGGAAACGGCTGCTCAGTATGTAAAGGAACAGGCTGGATCGAAATTCTCGGCGCCGGCATGGTTCACCCGAACGTACTTACAATGGCTGGCTTTGATCCGAAGGAATATCAAGGTTTCGCATTCGGAATGGGTGTTGAGCGCATCGCGATGCTGAAATACGGCATTGATGATATCCGCCACTTCTATACAAACGATGTCAGATTTATTTCGCAGTTTAAACAGGCGTAAGAGGAGGATGCTAGGATGTTTGTTTCTTATAAATGGTTAGAGGATTATGTTGATCTAAAAGGCATGGACCCGGCTGTTCTTGCTGAGAAAATTACAAGAGCCGGCATTGAGGTTGAAGGAATTGAATACAAAGGAGAAGGCATGAAAGGCGTTGTTATCGGACATGTGCTGGAACGTGAGCAGCATCCGAATGCTGATAAGCTGAATAAGTGCCTTGTGGATATCGGAGCGGAAGCCCCTGTGCAAATCATTTGCGGCGCGCCGAATGTGGATAAAGGACAAAAAGTCGCGGTGGCAACAGTCGGAGCGGTGCTGCCGGGCAATTTCAAAATCAAAAAAGCAAAGCTTCGCGGTGAAGAATCAAACGGCATGATCTGTTCTTTACAGGAGCTTGGCATTGAAAGCAAGCTTGTGGCAAAAGAGTATGCGGAAGGCATTTTCGTATTCCCGAATGACGCTGAAACAGGAAGCGATGCCTTAGCTGCTTTACAGCTTGACGATGCGATCCTTGAGCTTGGTTTAACGCCAAACCGCGCGGATGCCATGAACATGCTTGGTGTTGCTTACGAGGTTGCGGCGATTTTAGACACAGAGGTAAAACTTCCGCAAACGGATTATCCGGCTGCGTCTGAACAAGCATCTGACTACATCACTGTTAAAATTGAAGATCAGGAAGCAAACCCGCTGTATGCGGCAAAAATCATTAAAAATGTCACGATTGCGCCGTCACCGCTTTGGATGCAGACGAAGCTGATGAATGCAGGCATTCGCCCGCACAACAACGTCGTCGACATCACAAACTTTGTCCTATTGGAATACGGCCAGCCGCTTCACGCGTTTGATTATGACAAATTCGGCTCCAAAGAAGTCGTCGTAAGAAAAGCAGCTGAAAATGAAATGATCGTAACTCTTGATGATCAAGAACGTAAGCTGTCTGCCGATCACCTTGTCATTACAAACGGAACGAAAGCGCAAGCTGTTGCCGGTGTCATGGGAGGAGCAGAGTCAGAAGTTCAGGAAGATACGAAAACGATTTTGCTTGAGGCTGCGTACTTCAACGGACAGACAGTTCGTAAGGCTTCCAAAGACCTTGGCTTGAGAAGTGAATCAAGTGTAAGATTTGAAAAAGGCATTGACCCGGCACGTGTACGTCTTGCGGCAGAACGGGCTGCACAGCTGATCCATCTGTATGCCGGCGGTGAAGTGCTCACTGGAACAGTTGAAGAAGATCACCTGACAATCGAAGCGAATCACATTCACGTTTCTGCTGACAAAGTGAGCAGCGTTCTCGGCATGACAATCAGCAAAGAAGAACTGATCAGCATTTATAAGCGTCTCGGTTTTACGGTCGGTGAAGCGGCAGATCTTCTCGTAGTGACCGTTCCATCACGCCGCGGTGACATTACAATCGAAGAGGACTTAATAGAAGAAGCGGCAAGGCTGTACGGCTATGATAACATTCCGTCTACGCTTCCTGAGACAGGGGGAACAACAGGGGGGTTAACGCCATATCAGGCAAAACGCCGTAAAGTCAGACGCTTCCTAGAAGGTGCGGGCTTGTCACAAGCCATCACTTACTCACTGACAAATGAGAAAAAAGCGGCCGCGTTTGCGATTGAAAAATCACTTAATACCGTGCTTGCGCTTCCGATGAGTGAAGAAAGAAGCATTCTGAGACACAGTCTTGTTCCGAATCTGCTTGATTCTGTTTCTTACAACCTCGCGAGACAGACTGACTCAGTCGCACTGTATGAAGTCGGCTCCGTTTTCCTGACGAAGGAAGAGGACACAAAACCTGTTGAAACAGAGCGCGTGGCAGGAGCTGTTACAGGATTATGGCGCAAGCAGCTGTGGCAGGGCGAGAAAAAACCGGTTGATTTCTTTGTCGCCAAAGGAATTGTAGAAGGGCTGTTAGACAAACTAAACGTACTCGACAGCATTGAATTTGTTCAATCTGAACGCAAACAGCTGCACCCGGGCAGAACAGCGAACATTCTATTGAATGGTTCTCTTATCGGCTTCATCGGCCAAGTCCATCCTTCATTGGAAAAAGAACTCGATATAAAAGAGACATACGTGTTTGAACTTGATCTTCATGCGTTGCTCGCAGCGAATACAGCGCCGCTTGTTTACACGGCGATTCCAAAATATCCGTCTGTGACACGTGATATCGCGCTTGTCACAGATAAATGCGTCACAAGCGGCCAGCTTGAGAGAGTCATTAAAGAGGCTGGGGGCAAGCTCTTGAAAGAAGTATCCGTCTTTGACGTATACGAAGGCGAGCATATGGAGGAAGGCAAAAAGTCAGTCGCGTTCTCACTCCAGTATGTCAACCCTGAACAAACACTGACTGAAGAAGAAGTGACAAAGGCGCACAGCAAAGTGCTGAAAGCGTTAGAAGACACATATCAGGCTGTTTTGAGAGGCTGATAAAAAAAGCTTGCAGATTTCTCTGCAAGCTTTTTTCTATGAACGTTTTTTTTCAGCAAGGCGCAGCGCTTTCTGCGTATTGGTAAAATGGAATTTTGTAAAGGTTCTGAGAGAGGATGCCCCTTTTTTGAGGATCAGCTTGGCAGCCGCTTCGTCCACGTGCGGACCGGCTCCTTTCGGAAGTGTCATTCCTGCCTCGCGCGACAGTTTATCCATTTCCATTAAAAACGAATATCTCGCTATGATGGAAGCAGCGGCGACAGACAGGTGAATGCCTTCAGCCTTTGTGCTGAAATAGGTCCGCTCCTTCACAATGTCCCTGCCCTTTAAATGATTGAAGTAAATGCCTGGCTCAGCGAATTGGTCAATCAAAATGGCCTCAGGCTTTACTCCATCCATTTTTTTTAACAAATGGGTGATGGCTTGATTGTGCAGCAAAGCTTTCATTTTCCCTTGGCTCATGCCCTTTTCCTGCATGCTGTTGTACTTTTCGTTCTTTAACACCAGCAGGCTGTACGGAATGGTTTTGATCAGATTTCGGGCGATCTCAATGATTTGCGGATCCTTTAAGTCTTTAGAATCCTTCACACCGAGTTCCTTCATTAAAGGAAGCATCGTTTTGTCAACGTACGCGCATACAACTGTCATCGGTCCAAAGTAATCTCCGGTTCCAACCTCGTCAGAGCCGATAACAGACATTCCGGCGATACCTGCCGGAGGGGCATAGCGGGGATCAGCCGGCTTTTTGGCTGTTTTCTTCTTTTCTTGAGGCACTGCTGTTCCCCAGCGCGCGGATTCTGCCGCTGCGTTTTTTCCTTGAAACAAGACCTTGCCGGATTGATATGCTGTAATGGTACAGCCTGACGGTTTCGCTTGAAAAACAGCTCCCTGCGGAGCAGAGGCGGTAAGCGAACCACTGTAAGCCGTTTTCATTTGGTCGATAGCAGACAACGATACTTTTATCACAGAATGGGACACGTAATAATCTCCTTTTTTTACACTTTTCGCTTTATATACCAGTGTATCATAACAGCTGGAGGCTCGTCTTTCCATTCATTTAATAAACGTGTTATGATAAGAACTAGGATTCTCGCGGAATGGAGGAGAAACGTTGTCTGACGGCAAAAAAACAAAAACAACCGTTGACATTTACGGCCAGCACTTCACGATTATCGGTGAAGAAAGCAAAGCCCATATGAGGTATGTCGCCGGAATTGTTGATGATAAAATGAGAGAAATTAATGAAAAAAACCCATACCTTGATATAAATAAACTTGCAGTGCTGACAGCTGTAAATGTGGTACACGATTATGTCAAATTACAAGAGAAATATGAGAAACTGGAGCGTCAGCTTAAAGAAAAGGATTGAACAACTATGCTGGATATCATCATCATCATCTTGCTCCTGATGGGGACTTTACTGGGGTTAAAACGCGGTTTTATCCTGCAGTTTATCCGCTTGACGAGCTTTATTTTATCAATTGCCTTTGCGGCTTTATTCTATAAAAATGTGGCACCGCATGTAAAGTGGATTCCCGCGCCCGACTTTTCAGCGGGGCAGCCGGCCCTTTCTTTTTTTACGGGGAATTTAGAAGTTGCCTATTATAATGCGATTGCGTTTATCGTTTTATTTATTATCGCTAAAATCTTACTGAGAATCATCGGTTCATTTCTGAGTATTGTAGCCGGCATTCCTGTCATAAAACAAATCAATCAGGTGCTGGGCGCAGTTCTCGGTTTTCTGGAAGTCTATTTATTTACATTTGTGCTGCTGTATGTCGCATCCGTGCTTCCTGTAGATGCGTTGCAGCAAATGATGGGGCAATCGTCACTCGCAAATGTAATCATTAACCATACACCGTATTTGTCAGGGCTTATAGAAGAGCTTTGGACACAGTACGGGGCATAAAAAACTTCTCTTGTGCAGAGAAGTTTTTTTCAAGTATGATGGAAACATATGTGAACGTCTGGGGGTTATGATATGCATAAAAAAGATATTATCCGGCTGCTTGAAACCATTGCAGTCTACATGGAGCTCAAAGGGGACAACCCTTTTAAAGTATCCGCCTTCCGAAAAGCAGCGGCAGCCCTGGAACAGGACGACCGCAGTTTATCAGAAATGGACGATATGATGTCGCTGTCCGGCATTGGAAAAGGAACGTACAGCGTGATTAAAGAGTATATAGATGAAGGAAAGTCAAGCACGCTCGAATCGCTGCAGAAGGAAGTGCCTGAAGGTCTCGTGCCCTTATTGAAGCTGCCTGGGCTCGGCGGCAAAAAAATTGCAAAGCTGTATAAAGAGCTGGGCGTACATGATGCAGAATCTCTGAAGGAAGCCTGTGAGCAGCAAAAAGTACAAGGTCTTGCGGGCTTTGGCAAAAAATCAGAAGAAAAAATATTACAGGCGCTCGGAGAAGCCGGAAAACAGCCTGACCGGTTCCCGATCGGCTACGCCCTCCGGATCGCCCGGGACATTGAAGAGCATCTTTCTCAATTTACGGCTATCATCAAATTTTCTCGTGCCGGAAGCCTTCGCAGAGCTCGGGAAACAGTGAAGGACTTGGATTATATCATTGCCACAGATCATCCGGCTGAAGTAAGAGAACAGCTTCTTGCGCTTCCAAACATCAAAAGCGTAATCGCGAGCGGAGATACGAAGGTATCTGTCATCCTTTCCTTTGAATATGAAACAAGCGTCGATTTCCGTCTTGTGACAGAAGAGCAGTTTCCGACAACGCTTCATCATTTTACAGGATCAAAGGATCACAATATTAAGATGCGCCAAATCGCGAAAGAACGCGGCGAGCGGATCAGTGAATACGGGGTCGAGACAGTTGAAACCGGAGACATCAAAACATTCCCGAGCGAACGTGAATTTTATGCGCACTTCGGCCTGCCGCTGATTCCGCCGGAGCTCCGTGAAAGCGGGCAAGAAGTGGAAACCTACAGCGACAGCATTGATCTGATAGAGCCGGGACAAATCAAAGGCGATCTCCACATGCACTCAACGTGGAGCGATGGCGCGTTTTCGATCAGAGAGATGGCTGAAGCCTGCATGGAAAAAGGCTATCAATACATGGCGATCACCGATCACTCGCAATATTTAAAGATCGCCAACGGGCTGACTGCAGAAAGACTCAAGCAGCAGGCAAAAGAAATTGACGCGCTGAATGCCGAGTTCGAGAATTTCCGGATCTTGAAAGGCGTCGAGATGGACATCCTGCCTGATGGCACACTCGATTATGATGACGACGTGCTCGCTGAAATGGATATCGTGATTGCATCGATTCATTCCAGCTTTAATCAGCCGGAACACGTCATTATGAAACGGCTTGAAACGGCACTGACCAGCAAGCATGTTGATATTATCGCACATCCGACCGGTCGCCTGATCGGCAGACGGGCCGGTTACGAAATCGATATTGATAAGCTGATTGAGCTTGCGAAGAAAACAAATACGGCGCTTGAACTCAACGCCAACCCTGCGCGCCTCGATCTGCGCACAGAACATGTAATGAAAGCAAACGAACAAGGGGTTACATTGGTGATCAATACCGATGCCCATAATATTGAAATGTTAGACGATATGAAAACCGGTGTTACTGCCGCGCGCAAAGGATGGACGGAGATGAAAAACGTCCTGAATGCCCGGTCGCTAGAAGACGTAGAGGCATTCCTCAAGCGCAACGATTAAGTAAGGAGGCTCACACAATCGTGCAGCAAAAAGTATTATCAGCTCTTGAATTTCATAAAGTGAAAGAACAGGTTATTAAGCACGCTGCTTCATCGCTCGGAAAAGAAATGCTTCTCGAGCTTAAGCCTTCTGTTGCTATAGATGAAATTAAAAAACAGCTGGATGAAGTAGACGAAGCTTCTGCTATTATCCGACTGAGAGGCCAGGCGCCATTTGGCGGCCTTACGGATATTAGAGGAGCGTTAAGGCGGGCGGAAATCGGCAGTGTTCTCAGTCCCTCAGAATTCACTGAAATCTCAGGCCTGCTTTATGCAGTCAAACAAATGAAACATTTTATCAGCCAAATGGCAGAAGACGGTGTCGACATTCCGCTGATTCATCAGCGTTCGGAACAGCTTATCACGCTGACCGATTTAGAGCGGGACATTAATGCCTGCATCGATGATCACGGAGAAGTGCTTGATCATGCGTCGGAAACGTTAAGAGGAATCCGCACACAGCTCAGAACACTCGAATCGAGAATCAGAGACCGGTTAGAGTCAATGCTGCGCTCCTCCTCTGCTTCAAAAATGCTGTCTGATACGATCGTTACGATTCGGAATGACCGCTTTGTGATTCCGGTCAAACAAGAGTACAGATCAAGCTACGGAGGAATTGTGCACGACACTTCTTCCTCAGGCGCAACACTGTTTATAGAACCGCAGGCAATTGTAGATATGAACAACTCGCTTCAGCAGGCGAAAGTGAAAGAAAAACAAGAAATTGAACGGATTTTACGCATGCTGACAGAGAAAACGGCAGAGCACACAGAGGAGCTATTTCAAGATTTGCACGTACTGCAGACGCTTGACTTTATTTTTGCAAAAGCTAGATACGCAAAAGCAGTCAAAGCAACAAAACCGATCATGAACGACATCGGCTTTGTCCGTTTGAAAAAAGCCCGCCACCCATTGCTCCCGCCTGATCAGGTGGTTGCCAATGACATCGAGCTTGGCGGCGATTTTTCAACCATAGTCATTACAGGGCCAAACACCGGGGGGAAAACAGTCACCCTTAAAACGTTAGGACTGTTAACTTTGATGGCGCAAGCAGGCCTCCATATTCCTGCAGACGAAGGGTCAGAAGCAGCGGTATTTGAGCATGTGTTCGCTGATATCGGCGATGAACAGTCGATTGAGCAAAGCTTAAGTACGTTTTCATCCCACATGGTGAACATTGTCGGCATTTTAGAACAGGTTAATGAAAACAGCCTTGTGCTTTTCGATGAGCTGGGCGCAGGGACAGACCCGCAGGAGGGGGCGGCCCTCGCCATGAGCATTTTGGATGACGTGCACCGCACCAATGCAAGAGTGCTAGCTACGACGCATTATCCTGAATTAAAGGCATACGGCTATAACAGAGAAGGCGTTATGAATGCCAGCGTCGAATTTGACATCGAAACACTGTCGCCGACCTATAAACTTTTAATTGGTGTACCGGGACGAAGCAACGCCTTCGAAATTTCAAAACGCCTTGGGCTCCCTGACCATATCATCGGGCAGGCGAAGTCAGAAATGACGGCCGAGCATAACGAAGTCGATACGATGATCGCGTCGCTGGAACAAAGCAAAAAACGTGCGGAAGAAGAGCTGTCTGAGACAGAATCAATCAGAAAAGAAGCAGAAAAGCTGCATAAAGAGCTCCAGCAGCAAATCATTGAGCTTAACAGCAAAAAAGACAAAATGCTTGAAGAGGCAGAACAGCAGGCTGCTGAAAAAGTAAAAGCGGCAACGAAAGAGGCCGAGGACATTATTCATGAATTGCGATCCATAAAAGAAGAGCACAAATCCTTCAAGGACCACGAGCTGATCAACGCGAAGAAACGGTTAGAAGGCGCAATGCCGGCTTTTGAAAAGTCCAAGAAACCGGAAAAACCGAAAACGCAAAAACGCGAGCTGAAGCCAGGCGATGAGGTGAAAGTGCTCACCTTCGGGCAGAAAGGAACGCTGCTCGAAAAAACCGGCGGCAATGAATGGAATGTCCAAATCGGCATTTTAAAAATGAAAGTCAAAGAAAAAGATTTGGAGTTTATGAAATCAGCTCCGGAACCAAAAAAAGAAAAAATCATTACGGCGGTCAAGGGAAAGGACTACCATGTATCGCTTGAACTTGATCTTCGCGGCGAACGCTATGAAAATGCCCTCAGCCGTGTTGAAAAATACTTGGATGATGCAGTGTTAGCCGGATATCCAAGAGTGTCAATCATCCACGGAAAAGGAACCGGCGCTTTACGAAAAGGCGTACAGGATCTTCTGAAAAACCACCGCAGCGTCAAAAGCTCCCGTTTCGGTGAAGCGGGCGAGGGAGGATCAGGCGTTACGGTTGTTGAACTAAAATAAAAGGGAGTATGACCATGAGTGATTTTTGGGAAAACGAGCTTGTGGAAATCGCGGCATATTACAGTGTCGCGGTTCTCTGCCTCGTCCTCTTTTTGACTGTGTTTGAGCTGGTGACGGCATATAAAAACTGGGAAGAGATTCAAAAAGGAAATCTTGCGGTGGCAATGGCGACCGGCGGAAAAATTTTAGGAATCGCAAACGTATTTCAGCATTCCATCTCCCAGCACAATTCTCTGCTGCAAATGATCGGCTGGGGCGTTTATGGGTTTGTCATGCTTCTGATCAGCTACTTTATTTTTGAGTTTTTGACTCCGCGGTTTAAAATTGACCAGGAAATCGAGAATGATAACCGGGCTGTCGGCTTTATTTCATTTGTCATTTCTGTCGGGCTTTCATTTGTGGTGGCAGCCGGAATATAAGGGGACGGAGAATAGATGGAAAAGCTTGCAAAAGTACTGCTCGCCGCGGCGGGAATCTTTTTGTTAATTGGTCTTATATATCTGTTCGTATCATGAGAAAAAGAAAGATTTACCTTTCTTTTTCTTTTTTTTGCCGTCTATCTGCTATAATGATAGGGTGAAACTCTAAAATCGAAAGGGGAGGTTGTATGCAGTCTCAAAAACCGTGGCTTGCCGAGTATCCCGACGATATCCCGCATGAGCTTCCGTTGCCGAACAAAACCCTGCACTCCATCCTGACAGACTCCGCCGCACGATTCCCTGACAAAACCGCAATATCTTTTTATGGAAAAAAACTCACCTTTCATGACATTCTGACGGACGCTCTTAAACTCGCAGCTTTTTTGCAATCTAATGGCCTGCAAAAAGGAGACAGAGTGGCTGTTATGCTGCCCAATTGCCCGCAATCGGTCATTTCTTATTATGGCGTCTTGTTTGCCGGCGGCATCGTGGTGCAGACGAATCCGCTTTATACCGAGCGTGAGCTAGAATACCAGCTGAGAGATGCCGAGGCTAGCGTGATCATCACTTTAGATTTGCTTTTCCCGAAAGCAATAAAAATGAAAACGTTATCAATTGTTGATCAGGTTTTGATAACCAGTGTAAAAGACTATTTGCCTTTTCCGAAGAATATTCTCTACCCGCTGACGCAAAAACAAAACGTGCACATTGATTTTGAAAAAAAAGATCATATCCATACGTTCGCCTCCAGCATCAAGCAGGAAAAAATAGAACTGCTGACAATCCCGAAGATCGATTCTGAACATGATATTGCTGTTCTCCAGTATACCGGAGGAACGACAGGGGACCCAAAAGGAGTTATGCTCACGCACCAAAATATTTTAGCGAATACTGAAATGTGCGCCGCTTGGATGTACGATGTGAAGGAAGGCGCTGAAAAGGTGCTGGGGATCGTCCCGTTTTTTCATGTCTACGGACTGACGGCAGTGATGAATTATTCGATTAAACTAGGCTTCGAAATGATTCTTCTTCCTAAGTTTGATCCGCTCGAAACGCTCAAAATCATCGACAAACAAAAACCGACGCTCTTTCCGGGCGCACCAACAATATATATCGGCCTTTTGCATCACCCCGAACTGCAGCATTATGATCTGTCATCCATTAAAAGCTGTCTGAGCGGATCAGCCGCGCTGCCTGTGGAGATAAAGCAGAAATTTGAAAAGGTGACCGGCGGAAAGCTTGTGGAAGGCTACGGATTGTCTGAGGCATCTCCAGTGACACACGCCAATTTTATCTGGGGGAAAAACAAGCCGGGCAGTATCGGCTGTCCTTGGCCGGGTACTGACGCAGCGATTTATTCTGAAGAGACGGGTGAGCTTGCCGCCCCGTATGAGCATGGAGAAATCATTGTAAAAGGTCCGCAAGTCATGAAAGGGTATTGGAACAAACCGGAGGAAACCGCCGCTGTACTGAGAGAAGGCTGGCTGTTCACCGGAGATATGGGCTATATGGACGAAGAGGGATTTTTCTATATTGCCGACAGAAAGAAGGACATCATCATCGCCGGCGGCTATAATATTTACCCGCGTGAAGTAGAAGAGGTGCTTTATGAGCATGAAGCCGTTCAGGAAATTGTCGTTGCAGGTGTGCCCGATCCCTACAGAGGAGAAACAGTAAAAGCATTTATCGTGTTAAAGAAAGATGCAAAAGCCGATGCAGAGGAACTGGACGCTTTTGCGAGATCCCGGCTTGCTCCCTATAAAGTGCCGAAAGCCTATGAGTTCAGAAAAGAGCTGCCGAAAACGGCGGTCGGGAAAATTTTAAGAAGGCGTTTACTTGAAGAAAAAGCTGAAAATCACCCTATCAAATAACAAATGGCATAAGAAAAAGAGAACACTTGTGAATAAACTTGACAAAGCCGAAAATCCTTTTTATTATGAAAATATGAATGAATAGTCATTCATTTCTATAGGAAGGAACGATGAACATTGAAGCAAAAACGGCCAAAGTATATGCAGATTATTGATGCAGCAGTAGAAGTCATTGCGGAAAACGGCTACCACCAGTCACAGGTATCCAAAATCGCCAAACAAGCCGGAGTGGCGGACGGCACCATCTATCTTTATTTCAAGAACAAAGAAGACATCTTAATTTCTCTTTTTAAAGAAAAAATGGGTCAATTTATTGACCGGATGGAAGAGGACATAAAAGAAAAGACAACAGCGAAAGAGAAACTTGCACTCGTGATTTCAAAGCATTTTTCCCTTTTAGCAGATGATCATAACCTTGCGATTGTCACTCAGCTTGAACTCCGCCAGTCAAATTTGGAGCTGCGCCAGAAAATTAATGAAGTATTAAAAGGCTATATGAATATTTTGGATAATATTTTGACAGAAGGCATACAATCAGGCGAATTAAAAGAAGGCCTTGATGTCCGCCTCGCCCGGCAGATGGTTTTCGGCACGATTGATGAAACCGTGACAACTTGGGTGATGAATGACCAAAAGTACGATCTCGCTGCCTTGTCAGACAGCGTTTTAGAATTGTTGGTGTCCGGAATTCACAATAAGTAAAGGGGTTCTGTCCTATGAATGCAATATCTCTGGCAGTTGATCAGTTTGTGGCAGTCTTGACGATTCACAATCCGCCGGCAAATGCGCTTTCCAGCCGGATATTAGAAGAGCTGTCCGCCTGTCTTGATCAATGTGAGACAGATGCAGGCGTACGAAGCATGATCATTCACGGTGAGGGAAGATTTTTCTCAGCCGGCGCTGATATTAAAGAATTTACTTCCCTTAAAGGCAATGAGGATTCCTCACTGCTGGCTGAGCGAGGCCAGCAGCTGATGGAAAGAATAGAAGGCTTCCCAAAACCGATTATCGCGGCGATACATGGTGCTGCTCTTGGCGGCGGATTGGAGCTTGCGATGGCTTGTCATATCAGAATCGCGGCAGAAGACGCCAAGCTGGGGCTCCCGGAGCTTAACCTCGGTATTATACCGGGTTTTGCGGGGACACAGCGTCTGCCAAGATATATCGGTACAGCCAAAGCGCTAGAGCTCATTGGCTCTGGAGAACCGATATCCGGAAAAGAAGCGCTTGATCTCGGACTTGTGTCAATTGGAGCAAAGGATGAAGCAGAAGTGCTTGAAAAAGCAAAAGCACTTGCCGCTAAGTTTGCGGAAAAAAGCCCGCAAACGCTGGCATCTCTGCTTGAGCTTCTTTATTCCAACAAGGTGTATTCCTATGAAGGCAGCTTAAAGCTTGAAGCAAAACGGTTTGGAGAAGCATTTGAGTCGGAGGACGCCAAAGAAGGCATCCAGGCATTTCTCGAAAAAAGAAAGCCTCAGTTCAAAGGCGAATAAAAGGGGATATGATCATGAATCTATTTGTACTGATGAAACGGACGTTTGACACAGAAGAAAAAATCGTCATTGAAGCAGGAAAGATTCAGGATGACGGAGCGGAATGGATCATTAATCCATACGACGAGTACGCGATAGAAGAAGCCATCCAGCTGAAGGAAAAGCACGGCGGAACGATCACTGCCGTCACTGCCGGCGGCGAAGAAGCGGAGAAGGAATTGCGTACGGCGCTTGCCATGGGATGTGACCAAGCCGTTTTAATCAACATAGAAGATGATCTCGAAGAACCCGACCAATATTCCATTTCTCAAGTGTTATACCACTACATGAAGGATCAGGAGTTTGATTTGATTCTCGGCGGAAATGTAGCCATCGACGGAGGATCAGGACAAGTGGCCCCTCGGCTTGCCGAGCTTCTGGACATTCCGTGCATCACAACGATCACAAAACTCAAAATCAACGGCACTGATGCGGAAGCGGAAAGGGACGTTGAAGGGGATGTTGAAAAAATCAAAACGACACTCCCATTGCTTGTCACGGCTCAGCAGGGCTTGAACGAACCGCGCTACCCATCTCTTCCGGGAATTATGAAGGCCAAGAAAAAACCGCTTGAAGAGCTTGAGCTTGATGATCTCGGCCTTGACGAAGAGGATGCTGAGCCAAAGCTGAAAACCATTGAACGTTTTCTGCCGCCGAAAAAAGAGGCAGGGAAGCTTCTCAAAGGCGAACCTGCCGAACAGGCAAAAGAGCTCGTCTCATTGCTCCGCAGCGAAGCTAAAGTTATTTAAAGCTTGGACATTCAAAGAAACAGGGGGATGTTAGAATGGGAAAAAAAGTGATCGTACTCGGAGAAGTTCGCGACGGAGAATTGCGGAATGTCACCTTTGAAGCAATAGCTGCGGGAAGAACCATTTCAGACGATGGAGAAGTCGTCGGCGTTCTGATCGGAGAAAACGTACAAAACGCCGCACAGGAGCTTATCCATTACGGAGCCGATAAAGTTCTCACAGCCGAGGATCCGAAGCTGAAAGCATACACGGCAGACGGATACAGCCAGGTTATGAGGGCCATTATTGACCAAGAAAAACCTGATTCGGTCATATGCGGGCACACGGCAATGGGCAAGGACCTTTCACCGAAGCTTGCCGCCCGGCTGCAAACAGGTTTAATTTCTGATGTTACCGATGTAAGCGTTACTGGAGAAAATGTCGTATTTACAAGACCGATTTACTCGGGAAAAGCGTTTGAACGTGTCATTTCAACCGACCCAATGATTTTTGCAACGATTCGCCCCAATAATATTCAGGCTTCAGAAAAAGATGCCGGCAGGTCGGGAAGTATCGAAAGCGTAGATGTTTCTCTTACTGACCTCCGCACCGTTGTTCAGGAGGTCGTCAAAAAAACAGCCGACGGTGTTGATCTCTCCGAAGCGAAAATTATCGTTGCTGGCGGCCGCGGAGTCAAAAGCAAGGAAGGATTTCAGCCGCTGCAGGAGCTTGCCGAGGTGCTGGGAGCCGCTGTCGGAGCTTCTCGCGGGGCATGCGACGCCGACTATTGCGATTACGCTCTCCAAATCGGCCAGACCGGAAAAGTCGTCACCCCGGATTTGTACATTGCCTGCGGCATATCCGGCGCTATCCAGCATTTGGCCGGCATGTCAAACAGCAAGGTGATTGTTGCTATCAATAAAGATCCCGAAGCAGATATCTTCAAAATAGCGGATTACGGCATCGTAGGCGATTTATTTGAAGTCGTTCCGTTATTAAGTGAGGAATTCAAACAATTAAATATACACTCATAGAGAAAACCCCGGACTGCTGAAGTTCGGGGGTTTTGTATGTTGAAATACATACGTACAAATATAGAAAAACGTCGTTGACATGTACGAACATATATAATAAGGTTTCTTTAAAAGCGCTTACATTCATGCTGACTCCCCAGGCAAAAGACAGATCGCAAATTTGACTGTGGTGCTTTTCATATCCGTATGAAAGGAATGGTCAGGCATGTCTGAACATCAAGCAGTAATCCAGACAGATATTGTAAAAGGAACCATTAACAAAAATATATACGGTCACTTTGCAGAGCATTTAGGAAGAGGGATTTATGAGGGCATCTGGGTTGGCGCGGATTCACACATTCCCAACATAAACGGCATACGAAAGGACGTGCTGGAAGCGCTCAAACAGCTCCATATCCCCGTCCTCAGGTGGCCGGGCGGGTGCTTTGCGGACGAATACCATTGGGCAAACGGTGTCGGTGACCGTAAGACGATGCTTAACACACACTGGGGCGGAACCATTGAATCAAATGAATTCGGAACGCATGAATTTATGATGCTTTGCGAGCTGCTTGAATGCGAGCCGTACATTTGCGGCAATGTCGGAAGCGGAACCGTTCAGGAAATGTCGGAATGGGTCGAGTATATGACCTTTAAAGCTGGCACGCCAATGTCAGACTGGAGAAAACAAAATGGAAGAGAGGAGCCCTGGAAGCTGAAATATTTCGGCGTGGGCAATGAAAACTGGGGGTGCGGCGGCAATATGCACCCTGAATACTACGCAGATTTGTACCGGCGTTTTCAAACCTATGTCCGCAATTACAGCGAAAATGACATATATAAAATTGCAGGCGGCGCAAATGTGGATGACTTTCATTGGACAGATGTGCTTATGAAAAAAGCCGCTGGCCTGATGGACGGATTGAGCCTTCATTATTACACGATTCCGGGTGATTTCTGGAAAGGCAAAGGATCAGCCACAGAGTTCACGGAGGATGAGTGGTTCATTACGATGAAAAAAGCCAAATATATCGATGAATTAATTCAAAAGCACGGCACCATTATGGACCGATACGATCCGGAGCAGCGGATCGGGCTGATTATTGATGAATGGGGCACGTGGTTTGATCCTGAGCCAGGCACGAACCCCGGTTTCCTATATCAGCAAAATACCATTCGTGATGCGCTGGTGGCGGCTTCTCATTTCCACATCTTCCACCAGCATTGCCGCCGGGTGCAAATGACAAATATCGCCCAAACGGTCAACGTTCTTCAAGCGATGATTTTGACTGAGGGAGAGCGGATGCTTTTGACACCGACGTACCATGTATTTGATATGTTTAAGGTACACCAGGACGCTTCACTTTTAGAGACTGAAACAACGTCTGCTGACTATGAATGGAAAGGGGAAACGCTGCCGCAAATCAGCATTTCGGCATCGAAACATCCAGAAGGCGATATCAACATCACGATCTGCAACATCGATCATCAAAACAAAGCGGAGGCTGAAATCGAGCTGAGAGGCCTTCACAAGATAACGGACCAATCTGGCGTCATACTCACGGCAGAAAAAATGAATGCGCATAACACGTTTGACGATCCTCATCACGTCAAACCGGAACCTTTCGGCCGATATACGCTTCATAAAAACAAACTGAAAGTAAAGCTGCCGCCCATGTCGGTTGTTTTACTCACAGTGCGGGCGGATTCTTAATTGCGCGGGAGCCGGTGCTCTTTTTCATGTTTTAAAACAGCTCCGGGAGGGCATGGTAAAGGTAAATGACAGTGAAGAGGAGATGTTATCCTATGCTTCGTACCATTCTGATGATCATTGGGGCTATTGTAGTGATCGGGGCCATAATCAGATTTGTATTTTAATAACGCTTACATATCCCATTCAATCCAAATAAACATGAGTAAACCGATTGTGATCAGGAAAAAATAATTTGTAAGCATTAAAATAGCGTGAACGAATGGGAGATGCTATACTAAAAATCATCATTTCACAATTGGAGGAATTCAATAATGGCTATCGTAAAAGCAACTGATCAATCTTTCTCAGCTGAAACAAGCGAAGGCGTCGTACTGGCAGACTTCTGGGCTCCTTGGTGCGGACCTTGCAAAATGATTGCACCTGTTCTTGAAGAAATGGATCAAGAAATGGGAGACAAACTGAAAATCGTAAAAATCGATGTGGACGAAAACCAAGAAACAGCCGGAAAATACGGCGTTATGAGCATCCCGACACTTCTTGTGTTAAAAGACGGAGAAGTTGTTGAAACTTCTGTCGGCTTCAAACCGAAAGAAGCGCTTCAAGAGCTTGTAAACAAACATCTTTAAGTTTCGGCTGCTTAAGCCAGAGCGATTCCGATTGAGGGATCGCTTTTTTTTATTCGCCAATCGTGAACATAGAGAAAAACAAACGTTCGTGTTAAACTGGAAACATAGGATTAAAACATAAGGAAGGGTACCATATGAACAAACAACTAAAAGAAAAACTCGCCCTCCTTCCCGATCAGCCGGGGTGTTATCTCATGAAGGACCGGCAGCAGACTGTGATCTACGTAGGAAAAGCAAAAGTGCTGAAAAACAGAGTGCGCTCCTATTTCACCGGTTCTCACGACGCGAAAACACAAAGGCTTGTGACGGAAATCGAGGATTTTGAATATATCGTGACGTCCTCCAATCTTGAAGCGCTGATTTTAGAAATGAACCTAATCAAAAAGCATGATCCCAAATACAATGTCATGCTCAAAGACGACAAAACCTATCCTTTCATAAAACTCACCCATGAACGCCACCCAAGGCTGATCGTCACCCGCAATGTCAAAAAAGACAAAGGGCGCTATTTCGGGCCGTACCCGAATGTACAGGCCGCAAGGGAAACAAAAAAACTGCTCGACCGTCTGTATCCTCTCAGAAAATGCTCCAAGCTGCCGGACAGAGTGTGCCTTTACTATCATCTCGGCCAATGTCTCGCTCCGTGTGTTAAGGACATTTCCGAAGAGACGAACAGAGAGCTGGTTGAGGGCATAACCCGTTTCTTAAAGGGCGGCTATAATGAGGTCAAAAAAGAGCTTGAAGAGAAAATGCATGAAGCTGCCGAGAACCTTGAGTTTGAGCGGGCAAAAGAGCTTCGTGATCAAATCGCCTATATTGAATCAACGATGGAAAAACAAAAAATGACGATGAACGATTTAGTCGACCGTGACGTATTCGCCTATGCGTATGATAAGGGCTGGATGTGCGTACAGGTCTTTTTCATCCGCCAAGGAAAGCTTATAGAACGAGATGTCAGCATGTTTCCTCTCTATCAGGAAGCAGATGAGGAGTTCCTTACGTTCATCGGGCAGTTCTATTCAAAAAACAACCATTTCCTTCCTAAGGAAATACTAGTGCCTGACAGCGTAGATCAATCTATGATTGAGCAGCTGCTGGAAACAAACGTTCACCAGCCGAAGAAAGGCGCGAAAAAAGAACTGCTCATGCTGGCCCATAAAAACGCGAAAATCGCGCTGAAAGAAAAATTCTCCTTAATCGAGCGGGATGAGGAACGTTCCATCGGGGCTGTGCAGAAACTCGGTGAAGCGTTGAATATTTATACGCCGCACAGAATTGAAGCATTTGATAACTCAAACATACAAGGGACAAATCCGGTTTCCGCGATGATCGTGTTTATGGACGGCAAACCGTACAAAAAGGAATACCGCAAATATAAAATCAAAACCGTTACAGGGCCGGATGATTACGGATCGATGAGAGAGGTGGTCAGAAGACGCTATACGAGAGTGCTTCGCGAAAACCTGCCGCTGCCCGATCTGATTATCATTGACGGAGGAAAAGGACAGATCAACGCCGCAAGAGATGTCATTGAAAACGAACTCGGCTTGGATATCCCAATTGCCGGTTTAGCGAAAGATGAAAAGCACAAAACCTCAAATTTACTCATCGGGGAACCGTTGGAGACAGTCTATTTGGAACGAAACAGCCAGGAGTTTTACCTGCTGCAGCGCATTCAGGACGAAGTGCACCGGTTTGCAATCAGCTTTCACAGGCAAATCCGCGGAAAAAGCGCGTTTCAATCCGTGTTGGACGACATCCCCGGTATCGGCGAGAAAAGAAAGAAAATGCTGTTAAAGCATTTCGGTTCCGTTAAAAAAATGAAGGAAGCAAGCATTGAGGACATTCAAAAAGCAGGTGTTCCCCAAGCTGCGGCTCAGCTGCTTTACGACAAATTACAAAAATAATATTGTCCTTTTGAATAAGATCTGATAAAATGTGAACTAATTTCATAGTTAGATCGTGTTATATGGTGAAGATAGAGGTGCGAACTTCAAGAGTAAGCCTTTGGAGAAAGATGGATTCTGTGAAAAAGGCTGAAAGGGGAGCGTCGCCGAAGCAAATAAAACCCCATCGGAATTATTTGCTGGCCGTGCATTGAATAAATGTAAGGCTGTCAAGAAATCATTTTCTTGGAGGGCTATCTCGTTGTTCATAATCATTCATGATGATTACTTGATAAGCAATGAGAGCATTTCCTCTCATTGCTTTTTTTATTGTGGACAAAGCGCTCTTTCTTCTCACCCGCACGAACCAAAATGTAAAGGGTGGTAATACATGGGTCTTATCATACAAAAATTCGGAGGTACTTCCGTCGGCTCGGTCGAAAAAATCCAAAACGCAGCAAACCGCGCGATTGCAGAAAAACAGAAGGGCCATCAAGTCGTTGTTGTCGTTTCGGCTATGGGAAAATCCACTGACGAATTGGTCAGCCTTGCAAAAGCAATTTCTGGCGAGCCGAGCAAACGCGAAATGGACATGCTGCTGGCGACAGGCGAGCAGGTTACCATTTCCCTGCTTTCAATGGCGCTGCAGGAAAAAGGCTATGACGCTGTGTCTTACACTGGCTGGCAGGCGGGAATCCGCACGGAAGCCGTTCACGGAAACGCCAGAATTACAGATATCGACACTTCGGCTTTAGCAGACCAGCTTGAAGAAGGAAAGATTGTCATTGTCGCAGGATTCCAAGGCATGACAGAGGACTCTGAAATCACGACACTGGGACGGGGCGGTTCAGACACAACAGCAGTCGCTTTGGCTGCCGCATTAAAAGCGGATAAATGTGACATATACACGGACGTGCCCGGAGTGTTTACAACTGATCCGCGCTATGTGAAATCAGCGAGAAAGCTTGCCGGCATCTCATACGATGAAATGCTTGAGCTTGCCAATTTAGGCGCCGGCGTCCTTCATCCGAGAGCCGTTGAATTCGCGAAGAATTACCAAGTGCCGTTAGAAGTGCGTTCAAGTACAGAAACAGAAGCGGGAACATTAATTGAGGAGGAATCATCCATGGAGCAAAATTTAATTGTCAGAGGCATTGCGTTTGAAGATCAAATCACAAGGGTGACCATTTACGGGCTGACGGGCGGCCTGACAACGTTGTCTACCATTTTTACAACACTGGCCAAAAGAAACATTAACGTTGATATCATTATCCAAACGCAGGCCGGAGACAACCATACCGGAATTTCCTTCTCTGTCAAAACAGAAGACGCAGACCAAACCGTTGCAGTGCTTGAAGAGTACAAAGGCGCGCTTGAATTCGAGAAAATCGAGACGGAAAGCAAATTGGCTAAAGTATCCATTGTCGGGTCCGGCATGGTATCAAATCCTGGTGTAGCGGCTGAAATGTTTGCTGTACTTGCGGAAAAGAACATTTTAATCAAAATGGTCAGTACATCTGAAATCAAAGTGTCAACCGTTGTAAGCGAAAATGACATGGTGAAAGCGGTCGAAGCGCTGCACGATGCATTTGAGCTTTCAAAACACCCTTCAGCTGTGTAATGACATCAAAAAGGCGGGACTATGCAGTCACCGCCTTTTTGTTTACACTGGGTCTTTCATATCCCATTTCACAGTCAGAACCACTTTATCGGCTCTCTTTTTCACTTGTTCGTATGATTCTGCAATCTGCTCATTCATCAATTGAATTTGTTCAGCGATAAAACCAGCCTCAAGCTGAAAGCAAGGCTCTTTCTGATATTTCAGCCGGTTGGAAATGATCGGCCCTTCAAGTTCAAATTCAAGCTCCTGTTTTTTAGTGCTTACGTTGGTGAGGGTTCCCCAGCCCGCTTCTTCAAAGAAGGCCGGAAATTCCTCCCATGATTCAAGAGGAAACTTACGGGCGAGATGTTTTCCTGCCCAATACATCATGGAAGAGTAATCTTGGCCAAGCATATCTGGGAGAACGATCTCTCGTATT
This sequence comes from Bacillus tequilensis KCTC 13622, assembly GCF_000507145.1. Taxonomy (GTDB): domain Bacteria; phylum Bacillota; class Bacilli; order Bacillales; family Bacillaceae; genus Bacillus; species Bacillus tequilensis. Next base: position 45,637 of record NZ_AYTO01000034.1, read on the forward strand.
AGTTCGTAGGCATAAGCGTTCATTTCAATTTCTTTAAGGCTGTCAATAGATGCTTCATATTTAGACTTCATATCTGTCTCCCCTCTCCTTCGTATATTATAGCTCAAACAGGGGGGAGGATTACAGAATGATCCTGTAATTCTTATGAAAAATTAAGCAGAAACATATATTAATAAAATAAAATTTTTCAATCAACTAATCAATTCGGAAAATTGCAATTTATGTACGCGTTTTCTTGACGCCCTTTTGAGGGAGGAGTAAAATGAAATTGTCAATAAATCTTAATAAAGTGCTTACAATTGAAAGAAGTGGGGGAAGAAATTTAGCACATTTCGCACTTATCAAACAGGGGGTAAAGTAATGTCTGGGAACAGAGAGTTTTATTTTCGAAGATTGCATTCCTTGCTTGGTGTCATACCGGTCGGCATCTTTCTTATTCAGCATTTAGTCGTCAACCAGTTTGCCGCAAGGGGCGCTGAAGCATTCAATAATGCTGCTCATTTTATGGATAGTCTGCCTTTCAGGTATGCCTTGGAAATTTTCATTATCTTTCTACCATTAATTTATCATGCAGTTTATGGTGTGTACATAGCGTTTACTGCAAAAAATAACGCAGGCCAATACAGCTATATGAGAAACTGGCTCTTCGTCCTGCAGCGTGTAACCGGTATTATCACCCTCATTTTTGTCAGCTGGCACGTGTGGGAAACCCGTATTGCCGCACAAATGGGCGCTGAGGTTAATTTCGACATGATGGCGAATATTTTGAGCTCTCCGGCTATGCTTGGCTTTTACATTGTCGGTGTTTTATCGACAATTTTCCACTTCTCGAACGGTTTATGGTCTTTCGCTGTTACATGGGGCATCACGGTAACGCCTCGTTCTCAAAGAATTTCGACGTACGTTACGCTGATTATTTTTGTTGCACTGTCTTACGTAGGCTTAAAAGCGATTTTTGCATTTGTATAAGAGTACTAGATTAACAGAGGGAGAGGGGCTATCATGAGTCAATCAAGCATTATCGTAGTCGGCGGGGGTCTTGCGGGCCTCATGGCGACAATTAAAGCAGCGGAATCAGGAATGGCGGTTAAGCTGTTTTCCATCGTTCCTGTCAAACGTTCTCATTCGGTTTGTGCCCAAGGCGGCATAAACGGAGCGGTCAATACAAAAGGGGAAGGTGACTCTCCGTGGGAACATTTTGATGACACTGTATACGGAGGCGACTTTCTGGCCAACCAGCCGCCGGTCAAAGCGATGTGTGAAGCGGCACCTTCTATCATCCACTTACTAGACCGGATGGGCGTCATGTTTAACCGGACGCCTGAAGGGCTGCTGGATTTCCGCCGATTCGGGGGTACACAGCATCACAGAACAGCCTATGCGGGTGCGACGACGGGACAGCAGCTGCTTTACGCACTGGACGAGCAAGTGCGCAGATACGAAGTTGCGGGATTAGTCACAAAATACGAAGGCTGGGAATTCCTTGGCGCCGTATTGGATGATGACAGAACCTGCCGCGGAATTGTGGCGCAAAACCTGACAAACATGCAAATTGAATCCTTCCGTTCTGACGCTGTCATTATGGCGACGGGCGGACCGGGAATCATTTTTGGGAAATCGACTAACTCCATGATTAATACAGGATCTGCTGCGTCAATCGTTTATCAGCAGGGAGCGTATTATGCAAACGGAGAATTCATTCAAATTCACCCGACAGCCATACCTGGCGATGACAAACTAAGGCTGATGAGTGAATCAGCGCGCGGTGAAGGCGGACGCGTGTGGACATATAAAGACGGTAAACCGTGGTATTTCCTTGAGGAAAAATACCCAGCTTATGGAAACCTGGTGCCGCGTGATATCGCGACACGTGAAATATTTGATGTGTGTGTGAACCAGAAGCTCGGCATCAATGGCGAAAACATGGTGTATCTCGATCTGTCTCATAAAGATCCGAAAGAGCTTGATATTAAGCTTGGCGGCATCATTGAGATTTATGAGAAATTCATGGGAGACGACCCGCGGAAGCTTCCGATGAAAATCTTCCCGGCGGTCCATTACTCTATGGGCGGTTTATGGGTGGATTATGATCAAATGACAAACATCCCGGGACTGTTTGCAGCTGGGGAATGTGATTACTCCATGCACGGCGGCAACCGTTTGGGAGCAAACTCCCTGCTTTCTGCGATTTACGGAGGAATGGTGGCCGGACCGAATGCAGTGAAATATGTAAACGGCTTAGAATCTTCAGCTGAAGACATGTCTTCCTCTTTATTCGACGCTCACGTCAAAAAAGAAGAAGAAAAATGGGCTGAGATGATGGCGATGGACGGAACCGAAAATGCCTATGTTCTTCACAGAGAGCTCGGTGAGTGGATGACGGCCAACGTCACGGTTGTCCGCCATAATGACAAGCTTTTGAAAACGGATGACAAAATCCAGGAATTAATGGAACGCTTTAAAAAGATCAACATCAATGACACGACAAAATGGAGCAATCAGGGAGCGATGTTCACGCGCCAGTTCTCGAATATGCTTCAGCTTGCTAGGGTGATTACCCTTGGCGCTTACAACCGCAATGAAAGCCGGGGTGCCCATTATAAACCGGATTATCCTGAACGTAATGATGATGAATGGCTCAAAACAACAATGGCTAAACATGTAAGCCCGTATGAAGCGCCGGAATTTGAGTATCAGGATGTCGATGTATCACTGATAACGCCTCGGAAACGGGATTACTCGAAGAAGAAGGTGGCGAAATAATCATGAGTGAACAAAAAACCATACGATTTATTATCACACGTCAAGATACAGCTGACAGCACGCCTTACGATGAGGAATTTGAGGTTCCATACCGCCCGAACCTGAACGTCATTTCCGCTCTGATGGAAATTCGCCGGAATCCGGTTAACGCGAAAGGTGAAAAGACAACCCCAGTCACATGGGATATGAACTGTCTTGAAGAAGTATGCGGCGCATGTTCAATGGTCATAAACGGGAAGCCCCGCCAGTCTTGTACGGCACTTATCGACCAGCTTGAACAGCCGATCCGTTTAAAACCAATGAAAACATTTCCGGTCGTGCGCGATTTACAGGTTGACCGAAGCAGAATGTTTGATTCATTGAAAAAAGTAAAAGCGTGGATACCGATTGACGGCACGTACGATTTAGGACCGGGACCGAGAATGCCGGAAAAACGCCGCCAATGGGCATATGAATTATCAAAATGCATGACGTGCGGCGTCTGCCTTGAAGCCTGCCCGAATGTGAACAGCAAATCGAAATTCATGGGGCCGGCACCGATGTCTCAAGTCCGTTTGTTTAACGCACATCCGACTGGCGCCATGAACAAATCTGACCGATTAGAAGCACTGATGGATGAAGGCGGCCTTGCAGATTGCGGCAACTCGCAAAACTGCGTTCAATCATGTCCGAAAGGCATCCCGCTCACCACTTCGATTGCAGCCTTAAACAGAGATACAAACTTACAAGCGTTCCGCAATTTCTTCGGAAGCGACAGAGTATAAGAAGAAAAAACCTCTTCCGCATGGGAGAGGTTTTTTTAACAATAAGGAGATGAATAAAGATGAAGCTTCCCGCTTATATTGATCTGACCTTTCAAGAATGGAAAACATCCTTTTCTTTTTTTATTGAAGTAGCCGTGCGATTTTCCGAGACGGACATGTTCGGTCATATGAATAATGTAATCCCTTTCATATATTTTGAGGAGGCGCGGATTTCTTATTTTAAAAAGCTGAACATGATGAATGAAAGCAAACAGACCATGACAGTCGTGGCAAGCCAGCAATGCGATTATTTGCGCCAAGTCATGCCATATGAAGAGCTGCGCATTTATGTAAAAACAAGCGCGGTCGGCAGTTCATCTCTTACCCTGCATTATCTCGGAGAGAACCGCAATGGCGAGCCATGCTTTACCGGAGCTGTAGTGATGGTCCAAGTCTCAAAGGAAAGCGGCAAGGCTGTCAGCTGGACGAGTGAGGAGAAAGAAATCCTTCTTCATACACGATTGAACTAATTCTTTTGTAGACGTCACCTCCTGTGCCCCTCTTACATAAGATATCTTGACTATATCAAAACCCATTCGTTTCTGATTCGCTCTCACCTTAGCAAGGAGGGTTACAATACTTGAAGGAGAAAGAATTTCAATCGAAGCCGCTGCTAACGAAAAGAGAAAGAGAAGTGTTCGAATTGCTCGTTCAAGATAAGACAACAAAGGAGATTGCAAGCGAGCTATTTATCAGTGAGAAAACCGTTCGAAACCATATTTCAAATGCCATGCAGAAATTGGGTGTGAAAGGGCGTTCGCAAGCCGTTGTTGAGCTTCTTAGAATGGGTGAGCTAGAGCTTTAATCCTTGCCGGTATTCCTTCTTTTCAGGAAGGAGCCGGTTATTGCTGTTTGTCATGTTCAAAACCATATTTGGAATGCTGTGCAAAATTTGGATGGCAACGCATAAACGATTTGATGTTGTTTGACTAAAGTCCTCTATTTCTCTCCCGCGAGTCTTGCATTTTCTTCAAAAAAGAAGGAAAATAGACACGGAACGCTTTTGTGCGTAAGAGATCCTTGAGTGAGGGATGGACAAATGACATCAAAACCTTTGGAGCATGTTGCGGATATTGAAAAGTCACTCCGCCACATTGCCGCGATCATTAAGCAAAAAGGACGAGAAATCCTTAACCAATATGCGATTACGCCGCCGCAATTTGTCGGCCTGCAATGGCTTTATGAACTAGGAGATATGACAATCGGCGAACTATCCGGCAAAATGTATCTGGCGTGCAGCACGACAACGGACTTAATCGACCGCATGCAAAAAAATGAGCTTGTCGAGCGGGTCAAGGACCCGGCGGACAGACGTGTTGTCCGGATACATCTGCTGCCTGAAGGAGAACGGATTATCCAAGAGGTCATTACGAAAAGACAGGAATATCTGCGTGATATGTTCGAAACGTTTACAGATGAAGAAATAGCCATCTTCGAAAAATCATTGATGAAACTGCAGCATGAAATGAAGAGAAAATGAGGCGATTTTGTTGGAACAACCAATTGGAGTCATTGATTCCGGGGTTGGCGGTTTAACCGTTGCAAAGGAAATCATGAGACAGCTACCAAAAGAAAATATTATCTACGTTGGGGATACAAAACGGTGTCCATACGGGCCGCGCCCTGAGGAAGAAGTTCTTCAATATACGTGGGAGCTGACGAATTATTTACTCGAAAACCATCATATCAAAATGCTCGTGATCGCCTGCAACACAGCAACAGCGATTGCATTGGAAGACATCCGCCGCAGCGTCGGCATCCCTGTGGTCGGAGTAATCCAGCCGGGTGCGAGAGCAGCGATAAAAGTGACGGAGAATCAGCATATCGGTGTTATCGGCACAGAGAATACGATTAAGAGCAATGCGTACGAAGAAGCGCTTTTGGCATTAAATCCTGACCTGAAGGTTGAGAATCTTGCCTGTCCGCTGCTTGTGCCTTTTGTGGAAAGCGGGAAGTTTCTCGACAAAACAGCAGACGAGATTGTCAAAACATCGCTGTATCCATTAAAAGACACATCGATTGATTCACTGATTTTAGGCTGCACCCACTATCCTATTTTAAAAGAACCGATTCAGCGGTATATGGGAGAGCACGTAAACATTATTTCGTCCGGAGATGAAACAGCCCGGGAAGTCAGCACGATTCTCTCATATAAAGGACTGCTGAACCAGTCTCCGATTGCCCCGGATCATCAGTTCCTGACAACAGGAGCACGCGATCAGTTTGCGAAAATCGCAGATGACTGGTTCGGCCATGAAGTGGGCCATGTGGAAGGCATCTCATTGCAAGAACCGATTAGAAGATAGTTTTTCCCCGCAACGGCATGTTGCGGGTTTTTTCTGTTTTGCCGGAATTCTTCGGTCTATTTCCTAAATAGGCTCGTATACATAATAGTACAAACAGCCTTAGGAGGGAAAAGTATGCTGAAAAAAGGACCTGCAGTCATTGGTGCCGCTTGTCTCACCTCTGCCTTGCTATTATCCGGATGCGGTTTATTTCAATCTGATAAGGCAGCCGAGGAAATTGATCCGCCTCAAGACGTTACATACGTGAACGATGAAGCGGGGGCCGATTCAAATACAACAGCTGCGGATAAAACAAAAAGTGAAAAAAGCGATACCGCCAAAGCAGATCAAGCCTCATCTGCAGTCATGAGGGAGCTTTATCTCATTGATAAAAACGGGTATGTCGTCGCGCAAACGCTGCCTCTTCCGAAAAGTGAAAGCACGGCCAAGCAGGCGCTTGAATATCTGGTTCAAGGCGGACCTGTGTCAGAAATTCTTCCGAATGGCTTCAGAGCCGTATTGCCGGCTGATACAACCGTTAACGTAGACATCAAAAAAGATGGGACGGCAATAGCTGATTTCTCTAATGAATTCAAAAATTATAAGAAGGAAGACGAACAGAAGATTGTTCAATCTGTGACATGGACGCTGACGCAATTCAGTTCGATAGACAAAGTAAAGCTGAGAATTAATGGCCATGAACTGAAGGAGATGCCTGTAGGCGGCACGCCGATCTCAGATGATTTAAGCCGTAAAGACGGGATTAACATGGAAACATCCGGCGTGAATGACCTCACTGCAACACATCCGCTCACTGTCTATTATTTGGCGGAAAACGAGAATAGTGAGTACTACGTGCCGGTGACAAAACGAATTGACAATTCGGAAACAGATGATATTTCCGCAGCGATCAATGAACTTGCTAAAGGCCCAAGCAAGGTGAGCGGGCTCTTAACAGACTTCAGTGGAGATGTAAAGCTGGTCAGCAAACCGAAAATGAAAGACGGGCGCGTGACGTTAAACTTCAATCAATCTATATTCGGGAGCGCCGATGAAAAGACGAAAATGATTTCTTCAGAAGTGCTGAACAGCATTGTGCTGACATTAACGGAGCAGTCGGATGTAAAAAGTGTCTCTGTTAAAGTGAACGGGAAGTCAGAGCTCGTAAACGAAAAAGGCGAAAAGCTCACAAAACCAGTCTCCAGACCTTCTCAAGTGAATACAGGTAGTTTTTAAATTGGGATTTTTGATATACTAGAAAGAAAGAGGTTAGCGTTCCGGCTGCCTCTTTCTTTATTCAATTTCCGGGACAAAATTGGTTTATGTACATACAATCGGAGGTAAAACATGAGACATGACGGAAGACAACATGATGAGCTGCGTCCAATCACATTCGATTTGGATTTTATCAGCCATCCGGAAGGTTCTGTTCTAATAACAGCGGGAAATACAAAAGTAATCTGCAACGCGTCTGTTGAGGACCGCGTGCCGCCGTTTTTGCGGGGCGGAGGAAAAGGCTGGATTACAGCTGAATACAGCATGCTGCCGCGGGCCACAAACCAAAGAACAATCAGAGAATCTTCGAAGGGGAAAATTTCCGGAAGAACAATGGAGATTCAGCGTCTGATCGGCCGCGCGCTTCGGGCAGTTGTAGATTTAGAAAAGCTTGGGGAACGGACGATTTGGATTGACTGTGATGTCATTCAGGCAGATGGCGGAACAAGAACCGCTTCTATTACAGGAGCATTTCTTGCGATGGCGATTGCGGTTGGCAAGCTTGTGAAAGCGGGCACAATCAAGACAAATCCGATCACTGATTTTCTTGCTGCGATCTCTGTCGGAATTGATAAAGAACAGGGAATTTTGTTAGATTTAAATTATGAAGAAGATTCTTCCGCTGAAGTTGATATGAATGTCATCATGACCGGCAGCGGCCGTTTTGTGGAACTTCAGGGAACCGGGGAAGAGGCGACTTTTTCAAGGGAGGATCTGAACGGCCTTCTCGGTCTTGCGGAAAAAGGAATTCAAGAGCTGATTGACAAGCAAAAAGAAGTGCTCGGTGATTCTCTGCCAGAACTGAAATAAGACAGAAAGGCTTGATTATCATGAAAGAAGCAATCATTGCGACACATAATCGGGGAAAAGTGAAGGAATTTAAAGAAATCCTTGAGCCAAAAGGCTACGATGTCAAATCGTTAGCTGAAATTGGATTCACAGAAGAAATTGAAGAGACAGGCCATACGTTTGAAGAAAATGCGATTCTCAAAGCAGAGGCTGTGGCAAAAGCAGTGAACAAAATGGTGATTGCTGATGACTCCGGTCTGTCCATCGATAATCTTGGCGGAAGACCCGGCGTTTATTCCGCCCGCTATGCAGGGGAACAGAAAGATGACCAGGCAAATATCGAGAAAGTGCTCAGCGAGCTGAAAGGGATCGAAAAAGAACAGCGCACCGCCCGTTTTCGCTGCGCGCTGGCTGTAAGTATCCCGGGAGAGGAAACAAAAACAGTCGAAGGCCATGTTGAAGGGTATATTGCTGAAGAACCGAGAGGAGAATACGGCTTTGGCTATGACCCAATCTTTATCGTGAAAGATAAAGATAAAACAATGGCCGAACTGACAAGTGATGAAAAAAATAAAATCAGCCATAGGGCTGACGCGCTTAAAAAGCTGTCTAAGCTTTTGGAGGCATAAGGGGGAGCTTGTACATGAACGTGCTGATTATCAGTGACAGCCATGGGCTTGAAGAAGAACTCCAAACCATCGCGAAACGTCATGAAGCAGAAGTTGATCTCATGATTCATTGCGGGGACTCTGAGCTTGAAACGGGGCATCCTGCATTGGAGCCTTATGCGGTTGTAAAAGGCAACTGCGATTTTACCGGCGATTTTAAGGACGAGCTTCTTCTGACTGCCGGTTCAAAAAAGATACTGGTCACGCACGGCCACCTTCACGGTATAAAACAGACCTTGTTAAACGTATACTATCGTGCAGAGGAGCTCGGAGCGGATATTATCTGTTTCGGGCATTCACACATCGCGGGAAGCGAAGTGCTGCGCGGAAAACTGATGATTAATCCAGGCAGCATCCGGCTCCCGAGGGTGCGCAGGACAGAAAGCTATGCTATACTGACACTAGAAAATGATGCTGCGACAGTGCGCTTTTACGACCAACCAGGCAATGAAATTCAGGATCTGCAAAACCGGGTCACACTATGAAAATGTCATGAGGAAGAAAATTTTCTTCCTCATGAAAAAAATTCTAAAAAACCGTTGACTTATTGTTGCATCCCATATATAATAAATCTTGTCGCTGATAGTTGATGCGAAAATGAAAAAACAAAACATGTCCCAGTAGCTCAGCTGGATAGAGCAACGGCCTTCTAAGCCGTCGGTCGGGAGTTCGAATCTCTCCTGGGACGTACCAAAAAGTCTCGAACCATAAATTGGGGTTTGAGACTTTTTTTTGTATGGATTCTGAAAATCAATGAGAAGGAATTTATAATGCTGCTAAAAAAGTGTTTAAAAAAGAGACAATTTTTCATGAATCCTTCATGAATCTTGGTTAGAAGAAAATAGAGCAGTTTAAATGGTTAAGTCATGAAGAAAGTTCTTCGATTTTAGATTTTGGGATTTATACATTTATAAAAAATTGGTTGTTAAACTTTTATATGAAAAGACGATATATTCAAGAGATTGACTAATTTTATATAAGGAGTGATATTTTTGAAAAAAGTGATACTGTTGTTTGCGTTTACTCTTTGTGCAATTATGAATCCTTTTTATCAAGCGAATGCAGAAGCAGAAGAAAAAGGGTGGGTGAGTCAGGCTGATTTACCTGAACCAAGAAGCCATGCAGCAACAGCTGTTGTTGGAAATAAGATTTATGTTATTGGTGGATTCGGTCAAAATAGAGTAGCTACAAATACTACATTTGTATATGATTCTCAGAAAAATACATGGTCAAAAAAAGCAGATATGCCTATAAACTTAGCAGGATCAGCAGTTGCTGTTATAAAAGATAAAATTTATGTCATGGGCGGAAATAATACTAGCTCGACTCAAGATTCTTCAAAATTATTTATTTATGATACTACAACTGATTCATGGGAAGAAGGAGTTGATGTGCCGAAAAAAAGCTTTTTGGGCACAGCAGTAGCCATTGATAATACAATATACCTCATGACACAACAGTATACATCTGTATCTAGACATTTTGCTTATGATACTGTATCAAAAACATGGACAAATAAAGCAAACCAACCTAGCAATTTAAGAGCCGCTGCTTCAGCTGTTGTGGACGGGAAAATTTATTACATCGGTGGCGGCGCATCCTCAGGTGAAAAAAATATTTATGAATATAATCCGTCGAAAGACTCTTGGGAGAGGAAAGCGGATTTAGTAAATTTTCTATGGTATACTTCTGCTGCTGTTTCAAATGGAAAAATTTACATAATTGGAGGATTTCTTTCAGCATCTACTACAACTACTAATAACGTCCAAGTGTATGACCCTGCATCGAATAAAGTAAGCACTATGGAAGAAAAAATCCAGTATGCTCGCGCAGGGGCAGGGACGGTATCGATCAATAATGAGCTGTATACTGTTGGTGGGGCGCCAAAAAGCTTGACGCACAGCAATGCCTTTAGCTCTGTAGAAAAATATACGATTAAAGAAACTGGGAATACTTCAGATCCAGAAACAGACGACGGTAACGGAACAAAACCGGATGATGAAACTGTATCTGATGATGGAGAAGCTCTCCTCGTCATCACAATGGTCAACGGCTTGCAAAAAGAGTATCAGTTATCCATGATTGAAGTTAATGGATTCCTCAAATGGTATAAGGAGCATGATGCGGGAGAGGGACCAGGATTTTATGTAATAGATGAGCATGACAACAATAAAGGACCTTTCGAAAGTAAAAAGGACTATGTAGTGTTTAAAAATATTTTGATGTATGAAGTGAATAAATACAAAAATTAAACGGGTTAAAAAACCATTCAGTACAGTCTGGATGGTTTTTTTGAAGGTTTTCGGAGGAAGTCTGTGAAATCCCTATTAAGGTAGTTGATTCTATCGTAATCACACTGTTTAAATACATCAGTTTCAAATAAATTTCTATTGGTTTCCTATCTCGTCATTACTTTTTGATCGAAGTTTATGTTAACACCTTAAAAATAAGAAGGCTGACTTTGAAAATATATATTCAAGTCAGCCTTCTACATAATAACATTTATTTATTATTTAACGGATCATCATCCAAGCCATCAGCTTTTCCTTCTTTATGCAGGCGGGGTTCTTCTTTTTTCACAGTTTCAGAAATATGCTCATTTTCTTCTACAGTTCGTTTTCCGACAACCACTTCATCAGTGACAACCGGTTTTTTCGTCACTTCCAGTTTTTCCTCAACGATTGGCACTCTGATTTCTTCCGAATCGTTGACAGGAGAAGCGTCCGCTCTGTTTTCATCGACTGGGCGGCGTTCGACATAAATTTCATCGTGTCTCACCGGAATATCCATATCTCTTTGTTCTGTTTTCACTTCTTTTCCTATCTCCACTTCACCGGTTTGGACGTCTTCCTTATCGACTTTCAGCTGTTCTTCCCGCAGCGGCATTGTTTTTTCTTCTTTCGTTGTATAATCTGCCGTTTCATTTGTGCTGGAAAAGCCGCCTGAAAGGGTACTGCTGTTGTCGATAGGAGCTTTGACATCTGCATCTGCCTCAACGGCCACAAGGAGTTTTCCGTCATCCAGATCCTCTTGATACTTGTCTATTTCGCCAGTAGTGATATCCAAATCAGATAACGCCTTGCTGTGTGCAGCAGTATCATCCATTGTAAAATAATCTTTCAGTTTATCGAAAAAAGATTCAGACTCGCTATCATGCGCATCGACGGCCTGATTGACTTCTGTTCCTGTGCGTGATTCAAGATAATCTGTATCACGACGGCTTGTCACAACAGAAATGTCGTCAGAATCATAGCCCTTTGTCAGTAAGCCTTCAATCGCTGCAATGGTTTCCTGCGGAGTTTCGTATACACCAACTATATTTTTCATATCAATCTCCTCCTTTATTCATTTTGCATTTTATCGTTCATGTCGTCTTTAATTCCCGCTCCTCTTTAAAATAAACAAAAATGAAAATATCGGGTGTGTTTCAAATAGGCGAGTTAAGTGTGTAAAGAGAAAAAAGGATAGACAAGACAGAAATCCCTCTGCGCTTATCTACCCTCATAAAAATGTCTTACAGCTCTTCGTCATAAACACACTGTTCGGATTCTCAGCATAGTCTGCAAACGGCTCACAGAATTGAAAGCTGCAGCCTTTATACAATTTTCTTGCGGCTCAAATGAAGCAACTGAACGCTAATCACTCATAACAGCGCTTTTTTGCCTCCTCTATGATGTGCTGAAGAACTTGTTTGGCAGCGCCTTTTTTAAAATGGGGGGATGTAGACGTACGCGTCGATTTGATTCCTCCGTGTTTTCCGTCCGGTTCTGTAAGCGTCCGCTGATTCCCCTTATGCGCTCCAACATGCAATCTCAGGCTTGTACAGCTTCCGGCGGCGACATAAGCGTCATGCTATGTAAAGCTCATTCACAAGTGAGATCATCTGGTGTTCAGTTCAATTATCTATTTTTATATACAATTCGATTCCTCTTCAAAAACGTACAGATTTGCAGAACGTAGTTTTATTTTGTCTTAATCCTTTCTATATCTAAATATAAAGACAGAAAATCTGACTGGATTTGTGAAGGCGTTTTTTAAAAAAGGGGCCGAAATAGATGTACGGCCCTTGAAATCTTCTAATATCTAAAGCCTCCGTGTACGCCTGATACTCCGCCGAATCCGCCAGCGTGTATCGCTGGTGCACTTAAACTTGCACCATGACCGCTAAACCCCGCACCTGAAAATTGCTGTCCGTAAAATCCTGAAGCATATGGATAGGAGGAGTACATAGCAGCGGGAGCGCTTAACGGGCTGTATGCTTGGCTGTACGGCTGTCCGTATCCGCCATAGCCTCCAAACGGCTGATAGCTTTGCTGGTAAAAGGCAGGAGCTGTTGGAGAATACGGCTGCGGTAAGCTGGGGAAGCCTGCGGGGAACCCTTGCATATCAGCTAATGATTTATTCATCGTATCACCTTTTCTTTGCAAGATACGATCAATATATGCCGGGGGAATAATAGAAGTGCCTCTCCAAGTTGAAATGGTTTGCAAGATGATCTGTCAAACTGCACACTATATGCAAATTATATCGTGTTATAAAATATGACATGTTTCTATCAGATTGATTATTTCTGGTGTATTCTTGATAGATTAATAAAAAAATTATAAAAACTTTTCTCATTTGCAATTCCTTTTGTACCAATAATGAAAGCGTATACAGTATAGTTTGATTAATCTAAATTGTCTAATAATTTTAAAAATGCTGTTGACACTGCGTCCAAAGCGGCGTAATATGAGTTCAACAAAAGATAAACGCAAGCTTCACAATCGAAATGATCGCAATCTGATCCTTAAAAAATGTGAATGAAAAATATTCTCGAACAGCTTAAAAACTGTTTTGGAATCCTGAATATGAAAAGCGCAGATGAGGATAAGTAGCCTTGATAAAGTTTCCCACAGAGAACCGGGTTAAGCTGAGAACCGGTGAAGCTTTACAAGGTGAACTCGCCTCAGAGTGCCAGTCTGAAATCATAGTAGGACTTGGCCGGGTGAACTTGGTTCACTCGTTATTAAAGCGGATAGGAATATCCATGAGACGGCCGATTACCAGGCCGTAAACAAGGGTGGTACCGCGGAAAGAAGAGCCTTTTCGCCCCTTTTAGCTATCGCATTCACTGCGCGGCTGATTGTGGGCGGAAGGGCTCTTTTTATTGAATAATAAGCTATCAAGCTAATAAAAAAGATGATCTTTAGAGGATGAAAATCCAAAAGGAGGAACTAAAATGGGGACTAATGTACAGGTGGATTCACCATCTGCCAAATGTACACAGACGATGAGCGGAGCATTAATGCTGATTGAATCATTAAAGAAAGAGAAAGTAGAAATGATTTTCGGTTATCCGGGCGGGGCTGTGCTTCCGATTTACGATAAGCTTTACAATTCAGGGATGGTACATATCCTTCCCCGTCACGAACAAGGTGCGATTCACGCAGCGGAAGGATACGCAAGAGTGTCTGGCAAACCGGGTGTCGTCATTGCCACATCAGGACCGGGAGCAACAAACCTTGTAACAGGCCTTGCTGATGCCATGATTGACTCATTGCCGTTAGTTGTGTTTACAGGGCAGGTAGCAACCTCCGTTATCGGAAGCGATGCATTTCAGGAAGCGGACATTTTAGGAATTACCATGCCGGTGACAAAACACAGTTATCAGGTTCGCCAGCCGGAAGATCTGCCGCGCATCATTAAAGAAGCATTCCACATTGCAACAACTGGAAGACCCGGACCTGTATTGATTGATATTCCGAAAGATGTAGCAACAATTGAAGGGGAATTCAGCTACGATCATGAGATGAATCTCCCAGGATACCAGCCGACAACAGAGCCGAATTATTTGCAGATCCGCAAGCTTGTGGAAGCTGTAAGCAGCGCGAAGAAACCGGTGATTCTGGCGGGCGCGGGCGTACTGCACGGAAAAGCGTCAGAAGAATTAAAAAATTACGCCGAACAGCAGCAAATCCCTGTGGCACACACCCTTTTGGGGCTGGGAGGTTTCCCGGCTGATCATCCGCTTTTCTTGGGGATGGCGGGAATGCACGGCACTTATACAGCCAATATGGCCCTTCATGATTGTGATCTCTTAATCAGTATCGGCGCCCGTTTCGATGACCGCGTCACAGGAAATCTGAAACACTTTGCAAGAAACGCAAAGGTTGCTCACATCGATATTGATCCGGCTGAAATCGGAAAAATCATGAAAACGCAGATTCCTGTAGTCGGAGACAGCAAAATCATTCTGCAGGAGCTGATCAAACAAGACGGAAAACAAAGCGATTCAAGCGAATGGAAAAAACAGCTCGCCGCTTGGAAAGAAGAGTACCCGCTCTGGTATGTAGATAATGAAGAAGAAGGCTTTAAACCTCAGAAATTGATTGAATATATTCATCAATTTACAAAAGGTGAGGCAATTGTCGCAACGGATGTCGGCCAGCATCAAATGTGGTCCGCTCAATTCTATCCGTTCCAAAAAGCAGATAAATGGGTCACATCAGGCGGACTTGGAACGATGGGATTCGGCCTTCCGGCAGCGATTGGCGCACAGCTGGCAGATAAAGATGCGACTGTCGTCACGATTGTCGGAGACGGCGGTTTTCAAATGACGCTTCAAGAACTCGATGTCATTCGCGAATTGAAGCTTCCGGTCAAAGTCGTCATTTTAAATAACGCTTGTCTCGGAATGGTCAGACAGTGGCAGGAAATTTTCTATGAAGAACGTTATTCAGAATCTAAATTCGCTTCTCAGCCTGACTTTGTCAAGTTATCGGAAGCATACGGCATTAAAGGCATGAGAATTTCATCAGAAGCTGAAGCGAAAGAAAAGCTGGAAGAGGCATTAACATCAAAAGAACCGGTAGTCATCGACGTGCGGGTTGCCAGCGAAGAAAAAGTATTCCCGATGGTGGCTCCGGGAAAAGGGCTGCATGAAATGGTGGGGGTGAAACCTTGAAAAGAATTATCACATTGACTGTAGTGAACCGTTCAGGCGTGCTGAACAGGATCACCGGTCTATTTACAAAAAGACACTACAACATTGAAAGCATTACAGTTGGACACACAGAGACAAACGGTGTTTCCAGAATCACCTTTGTCGTTCACGTTGAAGGTGAAAACGATGTTGAACAGCTGACAAAACAGCTTAACAAACAGATTGATGTGCTGAAAGTCACAGACATCACGAATCAATCGATTGTCCAGAGGGAGCTGGCCTTAATCAAGGTCGTTTCCGCACCGTCAACGAGATCAGAGATGAATGGAATCATAGAACCGTTCAGAGCCTCCGTCGTTGATGTCAGCAGAGACAGCATTGTGGTTCAGGTAACAGGTGAATCTAACAAAATTGAAGCGCTTATTGAATTGTTAAAACCTTATGGCATTAAAGAAATCGCGAGAACAGGTACAACGGCTTTTGCAAGGGGAACCCAACAAAAGACGTCATCCAATAAAACAATATCTATTGTATAAAACATAACAAGGGAGAGATTGAAATGGTAAAAGTATATTATAACGGTGATATCAAAGAGAACGTATTGGCTGGAAAAACAGTAGCGGTTATCGGGTACGGTTCGCAAGGCCACGCTCATGCTCTGAACCTTAAAGAAAGCGGAGTTAATGTGATCGTCGGTGTTAGACAAGGAAAATCTTTCACCCAGGCGCAAGAAGACGGGCATAAAGTATTTTCAGTAAAAGAAGCGGCAGCGCAAGCTGAAATCATCATGGTTCTGCTTCCGGATGAACAGCAGCAGAAAGTTTATGAAGCTGAAATCAAAGATGAATTGACAGCTGGAAAATCTTTAGTATTTGCTCACGGATTTAACGTTCATTTCCATCAAATTGTTCCTCCGGCGGATGTAGATGTATTCTTGGTAGCGCCTAAAGGCCCGGGACACTTGGTCAGAAGAACATATGAGCAAGGAGCTGGTGTACCTGCATTGTTCGCGATCTATCAAGATGTGACTGGTGAAGCGAGAGACAAAGCCCTTGCTTACGCAAAAGGAATCGGCGGCGCAAGAGCGGGCGTTTTGGAAACGACATTTAAAGAAGAAACAGAAACAGATTTGTTCGGTGAGCAGGCGGTTCTTTGCGGAGGATTAAGCGCGCTTGTCAAAGCTGGATTTGAGACATTAACTGAAGCGGGTTATCAGCCTGAACTTGCATACTTCGAGTGTCTTCACGAGCTGAAATTAATCGTAGACCTTATGTACGAAGAAGGACTCGCGGGCATGAGATATTCAATCTCTGACACAGCACAGTGGGGAGATTTCGTATCAGGACCTCGCGTTGTTGACGCTCAAGTGAAAGAATCGATGAAAGAAGTATTAAAAGATATTCAAAACGGTACATTCGCAAAAGAGTGGATCGTCGAAAACCAAGTAAACCGTCCTCGATTCAACGCCATCAATGCGAGCGAAAACGAACATCAAATCGAGGTTGTCGGAAGAAAGCTTCGTGAAATGATGCCGTTTGTGAAACAAGGCAAGAAGAAGGAAGCGGTGGTCTCCGTTGCGCAAAATTAATTTTTTCGATACGACGCTTCGTGATGGTGAACAGTCCCCTGGCGTAAACTTGAATACACAGGAGAAACTTGCCATAGCAAAGCAGCTCGAAAAACTTGGGGCAGATATCATTGAAGCGGGGTTTCCCGCTTCGTCCCGAGGTGACTTTTTAGCTGTTCAGGAAATCGCGAGAACCATTAAAAATTGTTCAGTGACCGGTCTTGCCCGCTGTGTAAAAGGTGATATAGATGCTGCCTGGGAAGCGTTAAAGGACGGTGCCCAGCCGAGAATTCACGTATTTATCGCCACATCGGACATTCATTTGAAGCACAAGCTGAAAATGACTCGTGAGCAAGTCATTGAAAGAGCGGTTGAAATGGTGAAATACGCAAAAGAGCGTTTTCCGGTTGTGCAATGGTCAGCTGAAGATGCCTGTCGCACTGAACTGCCGTTTTTAGCGGAAATCGTCGAGAAAGTCATCGATGCAGGCGCCAGTGTTATTAATCTTCCAGACACGGTCGGCTACCTGGCCCCGGCGGAATACGGAAAAATCTTTAAGTATATGAAGGAAAACGTGTCGAACATTCATCAAGCAAAGCTTTCGGCCCACTGTCATGATGACTTGGGAATGGCAGTCGCGAATTCTCTTGCTGCGATTGAAAATGGTGCTGATCAAATCGAATGCGCAGTGAACGGTATCGGTGAAAGAGCCGGAAACGCAGCATTAGAGGAAATTGCTGTTGCCCTTCATATCAGAAAAGATTTCTATCGAGTTGAGACAGGAATTACATTGAACGAGATTAAGCGAACAAGCGATTTAGTAAGCAAGCTGACAGGCATGGCTGTTCCGCGCAATAAAGCAGTTGTGGGTGATAATGCATTTGCTCATGAATCAGGCATCCATCAGGACGGCTTCTTAAAAGAAAAATCGACTTATGAAATTATTTCACCGGAGCTTGTCGGTGTAACGGCAGATGCGCTTGTCCTTGGTAAACATTCCGGACGCCATGCATTTAAAGACAGGCTGACTGCTTTAGGATTCCAGTTTGACAGTGAAGAGATTAATAAATTTTTTACGATGTTCAAAGAGTTGACTGAGAAGAAAAAAGAAATCACTGATGAGGATCTTGTTTCTCTTATTTTAGAAGAAAAAGTAACAGACCGCAAGATTGGGTATGAATTTCTTTCCCTTCAAGTGCATTATGGAACAAGTCAGGTTCCTACAGCTACACTTTCTTTGAAAAATCAAGAAAATGCACAGCTTATTCAGGAAGCGGCAACAGGAGCCGGAAGCGTGGAAGCGATCTACAACACGCTTGTGCGCTGCATTGATAAAGACGTGGAGCTCTTGGACTACCGCATTCAGTCCAACAGAAAAGGTGAGGACGCATTTGCCCAGGTGTATGTCAGAGTTTTGGTGAACGGAAACGAATCAGCAGGGCGGGGCATAGCGCAAGACGTATTAGAAGCTTCAGCGAAAGCCTATTTGAACGCAGTCAACCGTCAATTGGTTTTCCAGTCGAATATGAGCGGACTTAAAAACCATACAGCTGTCGGATCATAACAGAAAGGAGAACGGTTACCTTGAAGAAACGTATTGCTCTATTGCCCGGAGACGGGATCGGCCCTGAAGTATTAGAATCAGCGACAGACGTGCTGAAAAGTGTTGCCGAACGCTTTAACCATGAATTCGATTTTGAATATGGCCTGATTGGAGGGGCGGCGATTGATGAACATAACAACCCCCTTCCGGAGGAAACGGTTGCAGCTTGTAAAAATGCGGACGCTATATTGCTTGGCGCTGTCGGCGGGCCGAAATGGGATCAAAATCCTTCCGAGCTGAGGCCGGAAAAAGGGCTGCTCAGCATCAGAAAACAGCTTGATTTGTTTGCGAATTTGCGGCCTGTGAAGGTGTTTGAAAGCCTTTCTGACGCGTCACCTTTGAAAAAAGAATATATAGATCATGTTGATTTCGTTATTGTCCGTGAGCTGACAGGAGGCCTGTATTTCGGCCAGCCGAGCAAACGCTATGTAAACACTGAAGGTGAGCAGGAAGCTGTAGACACACTGTTTTATAAGCGGACGGAAATAGAACGCGTGATCAGAGAGGGCTTTAAAATGGCGTCAGCCAGAAAAGGCAAAGTAACCTCTGTTGATAAAGCGAACGTTCTTGAATCAAGCCGGCTGTGGCGTGAAGTGGCTGAGGACGTTGCAAAAGAGTTTCCTGATGTGAAGCTGGAGCACATGCTTGTGGATAATGCGGCCATGCAGCTGATTTATGCACCGAATCAATTCGATGTCGTTGTGACTGAAAATATGTTTGGTGATATTTTAAGCGATGAAGCATCCATGCTGACAGGCTCACTCGGAATGCTCCCGTCAGCCAGCTTATCAAGCTCAGGCCTTCATCTGTTTGAGCCTGTTCATGGCTCCGCGCCTGACATAGCCGGTAAAGGGATGGCAAATCCGTTCGCGGCCATATTGTCAGCGGCAATGCTTTTGAGAACATCTTTCGGGCTTGAAGAGGAAGCAAAAGCTGTAGAAGATGCGGTTAACAAAGTCTTGATTTCCGGGAAAAGAACAAGAGACTTGGCACGAGGCGAAGAGTTCAGCAGCACTCAGGCCATTACAGAGGAAGTTAAGGCAGCGATCATGAGTAAAAATACTATTTCTAATGTGTGACGGCTACGTTAAAGCGGTCTTAGTTCATAGGTAGAGGGAGGAAGTAAAAGATGATGCCTCGAACGATCATCGAAAAGATTTGGGATCAGCATATTGTAAAACATGGTGAGGGAAAACCGGATCTTCTCTATATTGATTTGCATCTTATTCATGAGGTCACGTCTCCTCAGGCATTTGAAGGGTTGAGACAAAAGGGAAGAAAGGTCAGAAGGCCCCAAAACACATTTGCGACAATGGACCACAACATCCCAACCGTCAATCGTTTTGAGATAAAGGATGAAGTGGCGAAACGCCAAGTAACGGCGCTTGAACGAAACTGTGAAGAATTCGGCGTGCGCCTTGCCGATCTTCACAGTGTGGATCAAGGGATTGTCCATGTCGTCGGCCCTGAACTGGGCTTGACACTTCCGGGGAAAACGATTGTATGCGGCGACAGTCATACATCAACACATGGCGCTTTCGGCGCTCTTGCATTCGGAATCGGTACGAGTGAAGTTGAACATGTCCTTTCCACACAGACACTTTGGCAGCAGCGGCCGAAAACACTTGAAGTGCGCGTAGACGGAACGCTTCAAAAAGGGGTAACGGCAAAGGATGTCATTCTTGCTGTCATCGGCAAATACGGAGTGAAATTCGGCACTGGCTACGTCATTGAATATACTGGGGAAGTATTCAGAAATATGACGATGGACGAACGAATGACCGTATGCAACATGTCAATCGAAGCAGGGGCAAGAGCTGGTTTGATTGCACCTGATGAGGTGACATTTGAATATTGCAAAAACCGCAAGTACACGCCAAAAGGCGAAGAGTTTGATAAGGCTGTAGAGGAATGGAAGGCGCTGCGCACAGATCCGGGCGCTGTTTACGATAAATCTATCGTCCTTGACGGCAGCGACATTTCTCCGATGGTGACATGGGGCATCAATCCGGGAATGGTTCTTCCTGTTGATTCTGAAGTTCCTGCGCCGGAAAGCTTTTCCGCAGAAGATGACAAAAAAGAAGCCATTCGCGCTTATGAATATATGGGGCTGACCCCTCATCAGAAAATTGAAGACATTAAAGTGGAGCACGTATTTATCGGTTCCTGCACAAATTCTCGCATGACTGACCTTCGCCAGGCTGCCGATATGATCAAAGGGAAGAAGGTAGCTGACAGCGTAAGAGCCATCGTCGTTCCCGGATCTCAAAGCGTGAAGCTTCAGGCGGAAAAAGAAGGACTTGACCAGATTTTTCTGGAAGCTGGATTTGAATGGAGAGAGTCAGGCTGCAGCATGTGTTTAAGCATGAATAATGACGTTGTTCCTGAGGGAGAGCGCTGTGCGTCAACCTCTAACCGCAACTTCGAGGGCAGACAAGGAAAAGGGGCAAGAACACATCTCGTCAGCCCGGCAATGGCTGCAATGGCCGCCATTCACGGACACTTCATTGATGTCCGAAAGTTTTATCAGGAAAAAACAGTTGTGTAAGGAGTGCGCGAGATGGAACCTTTGAAAACACATACGGGGAAAGCGGCCGTATTAAATCGAATCAATGTTGACACAGACCAGATTATTCCTAAGCAATTTTTGAAAAGGATTGAAAGAACAGGCTACGGGCGTTTTGCATTCTTTGACTGGAGATATGATGCGAACGGTGAACCGAACCCTGAATTTGAATTGAACCAGCCGGCTTATCAAGGCGCTTCCATTTTAATAGCAGGAGAAAACTTCGGCTGCGGGTCATCACGTGAGCACGCTCCGTGGGCGCTAGATGATTATGGGTTTAAAATTATCATTGCGCCGTCCTTTGCTGATATTTTCCACCAGAACTGCTTTAAAAACGGTATGCTGCCGATCCGCATGCCATATGACAATTGGAAAAAACTTGTCAGCCAGTATGAAAACCAGGCATTGCAAATGACTGTAGATCTTGAAAACCAGCTGATCCATGACAGTGAAGGCAATCACATTTCATTTGAAGTTGATCCGCATTGGAAAGAGATGCTGACCAACGGCTATGATGAAATTTCATTAACCCTTTTACTTGAAGATGAAATCAAGCAATTTGAATCACAAAGAAGCTCATGGCTTCAATCCTAAAAAAGCGGCCGGCATTTGTCCGGCGGCTTTTTTGCCTTATGAAACCTTCATTTCTTGTGTTTGTTCACAGGTGTTGATACACTTGAACAAAATAAATGCCTGAAAGGAATATAGGTATGACGCATGACAAGAAGAACGCAAAAATTATTCCTTTTCCTCATTTGAAAGACCGCCTTGTGGAAAAAGGGATGTCATCACTAAAGGAAAAAAAGTATCAAGAAGCGCTGGAAATGTTTTCAGAAGCTATGAAATATGATGATACTGAATCTGATCTTCACTTAGGGATGGCTATCTGCTTTTTAGAGCTGGGCGAATTGGAAGAGGCAAAAAGCGTGTGCGAGAAGATGCTCAAAGAAGGCTATGGCCATTACTTTACCGTTTTGCAGGTGTACATGACCATCTTAATTCAGCTCAAAAAATACGAAGAAGTGAAAAGCACTATTGAAGCCGTTTTGGAAGAAAATCAACTGCCGGCAGAAAGCGCCGAGCAGTTTTATAAGCTGCTTGATTTCAGCCGGAAAATGACCGATCCGGAACGTGAGGACGAGGCGTGGGCCGAGGAATATGAGGATACAATTGATACTGAGAAAGTGCTGGCAAGCCCCGAGGAGCAAATGAATTTAATCCATTCCTTAAAAGACCGCAACGTAGCAAAGTATACAGGTCTGCTTAAAACAATCCTTCAAGATCCTTCGGCTCACCCAATTATCAAAACGATGATTGTGATGCTTTTGGCGGAGCACGAGTACAATAAGCCCGTGCACATTACTAAATTTGGCGAGTCTTTGACAATAGAACCGTCTGAGATTGTCCCGCCTGATGCTGCTCCGATTCTGCACCGTGTTCTCCGGGTGCTCGATGAGACGCTCGGAAATGAAAATCCGACCTTATATGCGGCAGTAGAAGAATTATGGAGAAGGCATTTGTACGTTTTATATCCGTTCCAGCCGAAATTGCTGTCAGCAGATCTATGGGCGGCTGCCCTGCATAAAGTCGGCTACGAGATGCATGGGATTGAAATTGAAAGAGAAGAACTTCATATGATGTATGAGTTTTCTGACAGAGAACTTGATGAAGCATGCACAATGATAAAAGATATTGAAGAAATTTCTTATTTGTAAATCGCGCCATATAGTTGAAAGCGCTATGTGTTATGTTATAATATAATGGTTGTATTTGTGTATAACGGGTTATAAGAAATACGGTTGGACAGGCTTTGCAGTTCATTATTAACAACTATACATAATGATTCTGATCTTTGGCAGCTTTGTTTTTGTTGGACGAAGCCGAATGATTGCTTTAGAATGGAAGACCGACACAACCTGAATAGATTTTTGGAGGGAAACACATGTCTGTAAAATGGGAAAAACAAGAAGGCAACGAAGGCGTTTTAACGGTTGAAGTTGATGCTGAAACGTTTAAAACAGCACTTGATGATGCATTTAAAAAAGTAGTTAAACAAGTTTCAATTCCTGGATTCCGTAAAGGTAAAATTCCTCGCGGATTATTCGAACAGCGCTTTGGCGTAGAAGCTCTTTACCAAGATGCTTTGGATATTCTTCTTCCTGTAGAATACCCTAAAGCGGTTGAAGAAGCTGGAATCGAGCCGGTAGACCGTCCTGAAATCGACGTTGAAAAAATCGAAAAAGGCGAAAGCTTAATCTTCACTGCGAAAGTAACAGTAAAACCTGAAGTGAAGCTTGGCGACTACAAAGGCTTAGGCATTGAAAAAGACGACACAGCTGTAACTGACGAAGATGTTCAAAACGAACTAAAAGCGCTTCAAGAGCGTCAAGCTGAGCTTGTTGTAAAAGAAGAAGGCGCAGTTGAAGAAGGGAACACAGTTGTTCTTGATTTCGAAGGATTCGTTGACGGCGAAGCATTCGAAGGCGGAAAAGCTGAGAACTACTCTCTAGAAGTAGGTTCTGGTTCATTCATCCCTGGCTTCGAAGAGCAATTAGTCGGCCTTGAAGCAGGTGCTGAGAAGGATGTTGAAGTGACATTCCCTGAAGAGTACCACGCTGAAGATCTTGCAGGCAAACCAGCTGTCTTCAAAGTGAAAATTCACGAAATCAAAGCGAAAGAGCTTCCGGAGCTTAACGATGAATTCGCTAAAGATATCGATGAAGAAGTGGAAACACTCGCTGAATTAACTGAGAAAACAAAGAAACGTTTAGAAGAAGCGAAAGAAAACGAAGCTGACGCTAAATTGCGTGAAGAGCTTGTTCTGAAAGCTTCTGAAAACGCTGAAATCGATGTTCCTCAAGCAATGGTTGACACTGAGCTTGACCGCATGCTGAAAGAATTCGAACAGCGTCTGCAAATGCAAGGCATGAACCTTGAGCTTTACACTCAATTCTCTGGCCAAGATGAAGCTGCGTTAAAAGAGCAAATGAAAGAAGATGCTGAAAAACGCGTAAAATCTAACCTGACTCTTGAGGCGATTGCGAAAGCTGAAAACCTTGAAGTATCAGACGAGGAAGTTGATGCTGAGCTGACTAAAATGGCTGAAGCATACAACATGCCTGTTGAAAATATTAAACAAGCCATCGGTTCTACTGACGCGATGAAGGAAGATTTAAAAGTTCGCAAAGCAATTGATTTTCTTGTAGAAAACCGTTAATATGGTGCATAATAATAGTAATAAAAAACAGGGCGCGAATCATTCGTGCCTTGTTTTGTACAATTATGATTTATCTCTTTTTCTTGGGGTAAGATAGTTAATGCAGGGCTTTTTTGTGTCATACATATAGAATGTGCAAGTCAGAAACACATCGTTACCGTCTTTTTGGAAAGTATGGTAAAATGCAATACATACTCGTTCGATTCAAGAATCATTTTCTTTTGCTCTGCCGGTAAAAGAAAAAGTGAGACAAGATTAAGGGGTGAAAGAATGTTTAAATTTAACGAGGAAAAAGGACAATTAAAATGCTCGTTCTGCGGAAAAACACAAGATCAGGTTCGTAAGCTTGTAGCTGGACCTGGTGTATATATATGTGACGAATGTATCGAACTCTGCACTGAAATTGTAGAGGAAGAACTCGGAACAGAAGAGGAAGTAGAATTTAAAGACGTACCGAAGCCTCAGGAAATACGTGAAATTCTGAATGAATATGTCATCGGCCAGGATCAAGCGAAGAAATCACTCGCTGTTGCTGTGTATAATCACTATAAGCGCATTAACTCTAACAGCAAAGTTGATGATGTTGAGCTTTCAAAAAGTAATATTTCATTAATCGGTCCTACAGGAAGCGGTAAAACCCTTCTGGCGCAAACATTGGCTCGCATTTTAAATGTGCCGTTTGCGATTGCAGACGCTACGTCTTTGACAGAAGCTGGTTACGTGGGTGAAGATGTAGAGAATATTCTCTTGAAGCTCATCCAAGCTGCTGATTATGATGTGGAAAAAGCCGAAAAAGGCATTATCTATATTGATGAGATCGATAAAGTGGCTAGAAAATCAGAAAACCCATCCATTACACGTGACGTGTCAGGTGAAGGTGTACAGCAGGCATTGCTTAAAATTCTTGAGGGAACAGTGGCAAGCGTGCCGCCTCAAGGAGGACGCAAGCATCCTCATCAAGAGTTCATTCAAATTGACACAACAAATATTTTGTTCATTTGCGGCGGTGCTTTCGATGGCATCGAGCAAATCATCAAACGCCGTTTAGGCCAAAAAGTAATTGGATTCGGTGCTGACAATAAAGCCGCTGACTTGGAGAAAGAAGATCTTCTTTCAAAAGTGCTTCCTGAAGACTTGCTCCGCTTCGGGTTAATTCCTGAATTTATCGGACGTCTTCCGGTTATTGCAAGCCTTGAAAAGCTTGATGAGGAAGCGTTGGTTGCGATCTTAACAAAACCGAAGAACGCTCTTGTGAAGCAATTCAAGAAAATGCTTGAGCTTGACAACGTTGAGCTTGAGTTCGAAGAAGAGGCGCTTTCTGAAATTGCTAAAAAAGCGATTGAACGCAAGACTGGAGCCCGCGGACTCCGTTCTATCATTGAAGGTATCATGCTTGATGTAATGTTTGAGCTGCCTTCCCGTGATGACATTGAAAAATGTGTGATTACAGGAGCAACTGTGACACACGGAGAGCCGCCTCGCCTCTTATTAAAAGACGGCACTGAGGTAAACCAAGACAAAACATCTGCATAAAGATAATCATAAACCTCCTGAGTGATGACATTCGGGAGGTTTTTTGTCGTGTAAACTCTTCCGGAAAAACGTTTATTCCCGTCTTCTGTGGGAGATACTAGCAATCAGAGGAATGAATTGGATACATAAATTGTTTTTCAGGAGGGACCATCATGAGTTGGACAGGGATTGCGTTATTTATTCAGCTGTTTTTTGGGATCATCATCGGTTTGTATTTTTGGAATTTGCTTAAAAATCAAAGGACACAAAAGGTCACGATAGATAAGGAATCAAAGAAGGAAATGGAGCAGCTTCGGAAAATGCGTGCTATCAGCTTGTCCGAGCCATTATCTGAAAAGGTCCGCCCTAAAAGTTTTCAAGATATCGTCGGACAGGAAGATGGCATAAAAGCATTAAAGGCGGCTTTGTGCGGGCCGAATCCACAGCATGTCATTGTCTATGGACCGCCGGGTGTCGGGAAAACAGCTGCAGCAAGGCTTGTGTTAGAGGAAGCGAAAAAACATAAACAATCGCCTTTTAAAGAGCAGGCTGTTTTTGTAGAACTTGATGCGACGACAGCTCGTTTTGATGAAAGAGGAATTGCCGATCCGCTCATCGGCTCTGTCCATGATCCCATATACCAAGGGGCCGGAGCGATGGGGCAGGCCGGGATTCCGCAGCCGAAGCAGGGAGCGGTTACCCATGCCCATGGGGGTGTGCTGTTTATTGATGAAATAGGGGAGCTGCATCCGATTCAAATGAATAAAATGCTGAAGGTGCTTGAGGATAGGAAAGTCTTTTTAGACAGTGCGTATTACAGTGAGGAAAACACACAAATTCCAAATCACATTCACGATATTTTTCAAAATGGGCTGCCGGCAGATTTTCGCCTCATTGGCGCAACAACAAGAATGCCGAATGAAATTCCCCCAGCTATCCGATCCCGCTGCTTAGAGGTATTTTTCCGTGAGCTTGAAAAGGATGAGCTCAAAACCGTTGCCAAAACAGCAGCGGATAAAATTGAAAAAAACATCTCTGAGGAAGGTCTGGATCTATTAACCAGTTATACGCGGAACGGGCGCGAGTCTGTTAATATGATTCAAATCGCCGCGGGGATGGCAGTAACGGAGAATCGGAAAGACATTACGATTGAGGATATTGAATGGGTCATTCATTCCAGCCAGCTTACTCCGAAGCACGAGCAGAAAATCGGTGCAGAACCACAAGTCGGCATTGTAAATGGGCTTGCAGTATATGGGCCTAACAGCGGGTCGCTTCTGGAAATCGAAGTGAGTGTTACCCCGGCTCAGGATAAAGGATCCATTAATATTACAGGAATTGCTGAAGAAGAAAGCATCGGCAGCCAATCAAAATCAATCCGGCGAAAAAGCATGGCGAAGGGTTCGGTTGAAAACGTATTAACGGTGCTCCGTACAATGGGGATGAAGCCGTCTGATTATGATATTCACATCAATTTCCCCGGAGGGATTCCGATTGACGGGCCGTCAGCAGGCATCGCGATGGCTGCTGGGATTTTCTCGGCGATACACAAAATCCCGATTGACAATACCGTTGCCATGACAGGCGAAATCAGCCTGAACGGACTTGTCAAACCTATTGGAGGCGTCATACCGAAAATAAAAGCAGCCAAACAATCCGGTGCGAAAAAAGTGATTATTCCATATGAAAATCAGCAGTCGATCTTAAAGCAGATTGACGGAATCACGATTGTCGCAGTGAAGACGTTCCAGGAAGTGCTTGATGAAATTTTAGTGAATCCGCCAACGGAACAAAAGCCATTTCAGATTGAGATCAATAAAGAATCCGTTTAAGCCCTATTTTAATAATAGGGTTTTTTTCATGCAGGACATCTTTTCCTTTTTCATATCAGAAAGAAAGGGTATACTACGAGGAGACTGTTTTATAGAAAATGGAACCATGCCGTTTATTGTACAAGGATGAAAAAGTTGTATTATAATGGTTCATACTAAAGTCACGGAGGTGTCAGTTACATGGCAGAAGAATTAAAACGCAGCATCCCGCTCCTCCCTTTAAGAGGTTTATTAGTGTACCCGACGATGGTTTTGCACTTAGATGTAGGACGTGACAAGTCGGTTCAGGCACTTGAACAGGCCATGATGCATGATCATATGATATTTTTAGCCACTCAGCAGGATATTTCGATAGACGAACCAGGTGAAGATGAGATTTTCACTGTCGGCACTTATACAAAAATTAAGCAAATGCTGAAGCTTCCGAACGGTACGATTCGTGTGTTGGTTGAGGGTCTCAAACGCGCCCAAATCGTCAAATATAATGAGCATGAGGATTACACGTCGGTCGACATTCAGCTGATTCATGAAGATGAATCGAAAGATACAGAAGACGAAGCCTTGATGCGGACTTTGTTAGACCACTTTGATCAGTACATAAAAATTTCTAAAAAAATCTCGGCTGAAACGTACGCCGCGGTTACTGATATCGAAGAGCCAGGGAGAATGGCAGATATCGTTGCTTCCCATCTGCCTCTAAAACTAAAGGACAAGCAGGATATTTTAGAAACGGCTGACGTCAAAGACAGGCTGAACAAGGTTATTGATTTTATTAATAATGAAAAAGAAGTGCTGGAGATTGAGAAAAAAATCGGCCAGCGCGTCAAACGTTCGATGGAGCGTACGCAGAAGGAATACTACTTGCGTGAACAGATGAAGGCGATCCAAAAAGAGCTTGGCGATAAAGAAGGCAAAACAGGCGAAGTACAGACGCTGACGGAAAAAATCGAAGAAGCGGGCATGCCTGACCATGTGAAGGAAACCGCGCTTAAGGAATTGAACAGGTATGAAAAAATCCCGTCAAGTTCCGCGGAAAGCTCCGTGATTCGCAACTATATCGACTGGCTGACTGCTCTTCCATGGACGGATGAGACAGATGATAAGCTTGATTTGAAGGAAGCAGGACGTCTTTTGAACGAAGAGCATCACGGACTGGAAAAAGTAAAAGAGCGTATTTTAGAATATTTGGCCGTCCAAAAGCTGACAAAATCTTTGAAAGGCCCTATTCTCTGCTTGGCAGGACCTCCAGGTGTCGGGAAAACGTCTTTAGCCAAATCAATCGCAAAGAGCTTAGGGCGGAAATTCGTCAGAATCTCACTCGGCGGAGTGCGTGACGAATCAGAGATCCGCGGACACAGACGGACCTATGTCGGAGCCATGCCCGGACGCATTATTCAAGGCATGAAAAAAGCCGGCAAGCTGAATCCGGTCTTCTTATTGGACGAAATCGATAAAATGTCATCAGACTTTAGGGGTGACCCGTCATCTGCTATGCTTGAAGTGCTTGATCCTGAGCAAAACAGCACCTTCAGTGATCACTATATTGAAGAAACCTTTGATTTATCAAAAGTGCTGTTTATCGCAACAGCAAACAATTTGGCAACGATTCCGGGTCCGCTCAGAGACAGAATGGAAATTATTAATATTGCGGGTTACACAGAAATAGAAAAACTCGAAATTGTAAAAGACCACCTGCTTCCGAAGCAAATCAAGGAACACGGGCTGAAGAAAAGCAGCCTGCAGCTGCGTGATCAGGCGATTCTGGACATAATCCGCTACTACACGAGAGAAGCGGGTGTGAGAAGCCTTGAACGCCAGCTTGCCGCGATTTGCCGTAAGGCGGCAAAAGCCATTGTCGCTGAAGAGCGAAAACGGATTACGGTTACTGAGAAGAACCTTCAAGACTTTATTGGAAAGCGCATATTCAGATACGGACAAGCCGAAACAGAAGATCAAGTTGGCGTAGTGACAGGGCTTGCCTATACAACCGTCGGCGGAGATACGCTGTCGATTGAAGTATCGCTTTCACCGGGGAAAGGAAAATTGATCCTGACAGGAAAGCTCGGAGATGTCATGAGAGAGTCGGCCCAAGCTGCATTCAGCTATGTGCGTTCAAAAACAGAAGAACTAGGCATTGAACCTGACTTTCATGAGAAGTATGATATTCATATACATGTACCTGAGGGTGCGGTGCCTAAAGATGGTCCATCAGCCGGTATCACGATGGCGACAGCGCTCGTTTCTGCTTTAACGGGACGTGCGGTTTCGCGTGAGGTCGGCATGACTGGGGAAATCACGCTTCGCGGACGCGTGCTGCCGATCGGCGGATTGAAGGAAAAAGCGCTTGGCGCGCATAGAGCGGGATTAACGACCATTATTGCGCCTAAAGAGAATGAAAAAGATATAGAGGATATTCCAGAAAGCGTCAGAGAGGGGCTGACATTTATATTGGCGTCCCACTTAGACGAAGTTTTGGAACATGCCTTGGTAGGAGAGAAAAAATGAAAGTCACAAAGTCAGAAATCGTGATCAGTGCAGTTAAGCCGGAACAGTACCCTGAGGGCGGGCTTCCGGAAATTGCATTGGCCGGAAGATCGAATGTGGGAAAGTCATCTTTTATCAATTCATTAATCAATCGCAAAAATCTTGCGAGAACATCATCAAAACCGGGAAAAACACAAACGCTCAATTTCTACATTATCAATGATGAGCTTCATTTTGTAGATGTGCCGGGTTATGGTTTTGCCAAAGTGTCAAAGTCAGAGCGTGAAGCATGGGGCAGAATGATTGAAACCTACATCACGACACGCGAGGAATTGAAAGCGGTGGTGCAGATCGTTGACTTGCGGCATGCGCCGTCTAATGATGATGTGCAGATGTATGAATTCTTAAAGCATTACGGCATTCCTGTTATTATTATCGCTACAAAAGCGGATAAGATCCCAAAAGGAAAATGGGACAAACACGCAAAGGTTGTCCGACAGACATTAAATATTGATCCGGAAGACGAGCTGATTCTCTTCTCCTCTGAAACGAAAAAGGGGAAAGATGAAGCTTGGGGAGCGATCAAAAAAATGATAAACCGGTAGAGAGTACTCTCTGCCGGTTTTATTTATCGTATAGATTTTTTCCGTTTTATCAATAATAACAATAAACTGATCCCGATAAAGACAAACGGCCAATACTCTTTTAGAAGCGCTGTCGGAATATGCGCGGATTCAAGCCACGCCATAATTTGTTTAAAAAAGTACAAAAACAGGGAAAAACAAATCATCGACACAGCTTCATATACATATTCTTTTTTCTGAACGGTTGAAACCAAGAGCGAGAAACCGATCATAAAAAGGAGCATTTCAAAATCATCCGGCCACCATGTCCATCTCGGCTTTGCGAAAAAGTGCAAACCGATTCCAAAAAGAAGCAGGCCGATAAAAAAGTGGGGTGTGACGGCTTCTTTTTTTCCTTGATAGATAAAGGCTGCGCCTAACAGCATGAGGAGAACAGGCCATTGGTCCTGTCCTGAAAACAGTTCGGCTTGGCCGCTTTCAAGCCAAGCATATACTGAAGCGGCAAGCAGCAGACAAGGGAATAAAATGGATTTTTGTTTCATGCATATCACCTTCTTGTTTTTTAGAGCTGATGTGTAGTAAATTTCTGCTGTTTTTGGTATTGTCAATAGGTATGCTTCTTTTCCATGAAGCTTTTTCTAATATAGCATAAGAATTTTAAAATCTGTTCACATTTTGTGAAAGAATGTATGTTATAATTATTATAAATAATGAGTTCTATGTTAGAATGATTATAAATAAAGATTGGGTGTTGGGGGTGTAATTAGGGCTATGCATATACTTGTTGTGGGAGTAGATTATAAATCCGCCCCTATTGAGATACGTGAAAAGGTAAGCTTTCAGCCGAATGAGCTGGCAGAAGCGATGGTGAAATTGAAAGAAGAGAAAAGCATTCTTGAAAACATCATCGTCTCAACCTGCAACCGTACTGAAATTTATGCGGTAGTCGACCAGCTTCATACCGGCCGTTATTATATAAAGAGATTTTTAGCTGATTGGTTTCAATTAAGCAAAGAAGAGCTGTCGCCTTTCTTAACATTTTACGAAAGCGACGCGGCTTTTGAGCATTTATTCCGTGTCGCCTGCGGACTTGATTCTATGGTGATTGGCGAAACGCAGATTCTCGGTCAGGTACGAGACAGCTTTAAAACAGCTCAGCAAGAAAAAACGATCGGGACTATTTTTAATGAGCTGTTTAAGCAGGCCGTTACAGTGGGCAAACGAACTCATGCCGAAACAGACATTGGCTCAAATGCAGTATCAGTAAGCTATGCCGCAGTTGAACTTGCTAAAAAAATCTTCGGAAACCTTTCAAGCAAGCACATCTTGATTCTCGGTGCGGGAAAAATGGGCGAGCTTGCAGCGGAAAACCTGCACGGACAGGGAATTGGCAAGGTCACTGTCATTAACCGAACATACTTGAAAGCGAAAGAGCTTGCAGACCGTTTCTCCGGTGAAGCGAGAAGCTTGAATCAGCTTGAAAGTGCGCTTGCGGAGGCCGATATTTTAATCAGTTCAACCGGTGCAAGTGATTTTGTTGTGTCCAAAGAGATGATGGAAAACGCGAATAAGCTTCGCAAGGGACGTCCGTTGTTTATGGTGGACATTGCCGTGCCTCGAGATCTTGATCCGGCGCTGAATGACCTTGAAGGTGTTTTTCTTTATGACATCGATGATCTGGAAGGCATTGTAGAAGCGAACATGAAAGAGCGCAGAGAAACCGCTGAAAAAGTTGAACTGTTAATTGAAGAAACCATTGTGGAGTTTAAACAATGGCTGAATACACTTGGTGTTGTGCCGGTGATTTCCGCATTGCGGGAAAAGGCGCTTGCCATCCAGTCAGAAACGATGGAAAGCATCGAGCGGAAGCTGCCTCACTTGAGCACAAGAGAGAAAAAGCTACTGAATAAACACACTAAAAGCATCATTAACCAAATGCTGCGCGATCCGATATTAAAGGTGAAAGAGCTTGCGGCAGATGCTGATTCTGAAGAAAAATTGGCATTGTTTATGCAGATTTTTGATATTGAAGAAGCTGCCGGCCGTCAAATGATGAGAACAGTTGAAAGCAGCCAAAAGGTCCATTCTTTTAAGAAGGCTGAATCAAAAGCGGGCTTTGCCCCACTTGTAAGTGAGTGAAAGCTGAATGATTGATACTGCAATGGCAAGACTTAATGAGGGGACAATCGTCATTTACGCATTAAGTGTACTCTTTTATTTTATAGATTTTCTTCAACACAACCGGAAGGCTGGAAAAATGGCCTTCTGGTTGCTTTCTATTGTCTGGACTCTGCAAACCGTGTATTTGGCCTATTTTATGTGGGTGACGGGACGGTTTCCGGTATTAAATGTGACGGAGGCGCTTTATTTTTATGCTTGGGTGCTTGTCACGCTGTCACTTGTACTGACAAAGCTGTTACGCGTGGACTTTATCGTGTTTTTTACAAATGTAATAGGATTTTCTATGATTGCCATTCACACATTTTCACCGACAGAGCAGCAGTCAGCTGCTTTTTCCGGGCAGCTTGTATCTGAGCTTTTGGTGATTCATATCACAATGGCGATTCTTTCATACGGCGCTTTTTCCCTTTCTTTCGTTTTTTCTGTGCTATATATGTTTCAATATCGTCTGCTGAAAAAGAAAAAATGGGGAAAATGGCTGTTGAGAATAGAAGATTTGTCTAAGCTTGATCATATGGCCTATGTTCTGAATGTCATCGGGGTTCCGATGCTGTTGCTGAGTTTGATTCTCGGCGTCATTTGGGCGTATGTCTCACTAGAAACGCTGTATTGGTTCGACGCCAAAGTGCTTGGTTCGTTTGTCGTCCTGCTGCTGTACAGCTATTATCTTTATATCAGGCTGATTAAAGAGCTGCAAGGAAAGATCGCTGCACTGTGGAATGCGGCTTGTTTTCTGGTGCTGATGATCAATTATTTCCTGCTTGGAAGCCTGTCGCAATTCCATTGGTTCAGTTAAATGATGTCCCAAGCAGATTCGGGAGGAAAGAAAACGATGAGAACAATAAAAGTAGGTTCCAGACGGAGCAAACTCGCTATGACTCAAACAAAATGGGTCATTCAAAAACTGAAGGAAATCAACCCTTCGCTTGCCTTTGAAATTAAAGAAATCGTGACAAAGGGTGATCGGATCGTCGATGTTACGCTCTCAAAAGTGGGCGGAAAAGGGCTGTTTGTCAAAGAGATTGAACAAGCGCTTTTAAACGAAGACATTGATATGGCGGTGCACAGCATGAAGGACATGCCTGCTGTTTTGCCTGAAGGTCTTGTGATCGGCTGTATTCCCGAACGGGAAGATCCGCGTGATGCCCTTATTTCAAAGGATCGCGTAAAACTTTCAGAAATGAAGGAAGGCGCTGTCATCGGCACAAGCAGTTTAAGAAGAAGCGCCCAGCTTTTGATCGAGCGTCCTGACATTACAATTAAATGGATCAGGGGTAATATAGATACGAGACTTCAAAAGCTGGAGACTGAGGATTATGACGCGATTATTTTAGCGGCTGCCGGACTTTCCAGAATGGGCTGGAAGCAGGACGTCGTAACCGAATTCCTCGAGCCTGAGCGCTGTTTGCCTGCTGTGGGCCAGGGCGCACTGGCGATTGAGTGCCGAGAATCGGATGAAGAGCTGTTGGCGTTATTTTCTCAGTTTACAGATGAATATACAAAACGGACCGTGTTGGCCGAACGTGCGTATTTAAACGCGATGGAGGGCGGCTGCCAGGTTCCGATCGCAGGCTACTCCGTGTTAAACGGGCAGGATGAAATTGAATTGACTGGGCTTGTCGCTTCTCCTGACGGCAAAATCATTTTTAAAGAAACTGTCACGGGAACTGATCCGGAGGAAGTCGGAAAGCGCTGTGCCGCTCTTATGGCTGACAAAGGAGCCAAAGCATTAATTGATCGTGTAAAACAGGAGCTTGATGAGGATGGAAAATGATTTTCCGCTGAAAGGAAAAACAGTGCTTGTCACCCGGAATAAGGCGCAGGCCGCATCGTTTCAGCGAAAAGTGGAGGCGCTTGGCGGCAAAGCCGTTTTGACCTCTTTAATTACGTTTCGCCCCGCTTTGCCGAATGATGCTGCAAAACAGGTGAAAGAGGATCTTGACGCGCCTGGCTGGCTTGTTTTTACAAGTGTAAACGGAGCAGACTTCTTTTTTTCTTATCTAAAGGAAAATCAGCTTATTTTTCCTGCGCATAAAAAAATTGCGGCTGTCGGTGAAAAAACCGCACACCGCTTGAAAATGCATAGCGTGTCGGTTGATGTGATGCCTAAGGAATATATCGCTGAACAATTGGCGGAGGCCCTTAAACAGCATGCTGAACCGGCGGAGCGGATTACTGTAATGAAAGGCAATTTGTCACGTGATGTGATGAAACAAGAGCTTGTCCCGCTCGGTTTTGATGTGAAGGAATGGGTTGTCTATGAAACGATTCCGGATGAAGAAGGCATCGAGGCACTGAAAGAGGCTGCGGGCCGATACTCATTTGACTATGTGACCTTTACGAGTTCATCAACCGTACATACGTTTATGCATGTCTTGGGAGAAGAATTGAAAAAGTGGCAGGCGAACAGAACGGCCTGTATCAGCATCGGACCTTTAACAAGAGACGCCCTGCTGTCATATGGCATCACTTCGTATACGCCTGATACATTTACAATAGATGGCATGCTTGAGTTAATGTCCAGCATGTCTAGAGAGGAAGAGAGAATATGAGTCAATCATTTAATAGACACCGCCGCCTGCGGTCATCAAAAGCAATGAGAGAGATGGTGAAGGAAACGCGTTTGCACCCATCCGATTTTATTTATCCGATTTTTGTTGTTGAAGGGCTGGAAGGCAAAAAATCTGTTCCGTCAATGCCTGATGTTTACCATGTATCATTAGATCTATTAAAGGATGAAGTGGAAGAGCTGGTCAGACTGGGCATTCAATCAGTCATCGTGTTCGGAATCCCGGAAGAAAAAGATGATTGCGGAACCCAGGCATATCATGATCACGGCATCGTTCAAAAAGCGATCACAGAAATTAAAAAACACTTCCCAGAGATGGTTGTTGTCGCTGATACATGCTTATGCGAATATACAGACCACGGCCATTGCGGACTAGTTAAAGACGGGATCATTCTCAATGATGAATCACTGGAGCTTTTGGCGCAGACAGCTGTCAGCCAAGCAAAAGCAGGTGCGGATATCATTGCGCCTTCTAACATGATGGACGGATTTGTTACAGCCATCAGAGAAGCCCTTGATAAAGAAGGATTTATCAATATTCCGATCATGTCTTACGCTGTGAAATATTCAAGTGAGTTTTACGGTCCGTTCCGTGATGCAGCAAACAGCACGCCGCAATTCGGAGACCGCAAAACATATCAGATGGACCCTGCTAACCGTATGGAGGCACTCCGCGAAGCACAATCAGATGTCGAGGAAGGCGCGGACTTTTTGATTGTCAAACCTTCACTTTCATATATGGATATCATGCGTGATGTGAAAAATGAATTTACTTTGCCGCTCGTCGCTTATAATGTAAGCGGAGAGTATTCTATGGTGAAAGCTGCAGCGCAGAACGGCTGGATCAAAGAAAAAGAAATTGTGCTAGAAATTTTGACAAGCATGAAGCGAGCAGGTGCCGACCTGATTATTACGTATCATGCCAAAGACGCAGCGAAATGGCTTGCGGAGTAATTTAATTCAGTTGACAGGAGTTGAGGCAGATGAGAAGCTATGAAAAATCAAAAGCGGCTTTTAAAGAAGCGCAAAAACTCATGCCGGGCGGTGTGAACAGTCCTGTTCGCGCCTTTAAGTCGGTAGACATGGACCCGATTTTTATGGAGCGCGGAAAAGGCTCCAAAATCTTTGATATTGACGGAAATGAATATATTGACTACGTCCTGTCATGGGGGCCTTTAATTTTAGGGCATACAAATGACCGCGTCGTAGAGAGCCTCAAAAAAGTGGCTGAATACGGCACAAGCTTCGGTGCTCCGACTGAAGTGGAAAATGAGCTGGCAAAGCTCGTCATTGATCGTGTGCCATCTGTAGAAATTGTACGAATGGTCAGCTCCGGTACAGAGGCTACAATGAGCGCTCTCCGTTTGGCGAGAGGCTATACGGGCCGCAACAAGATTTTAAAATTTGAGGGCTGCTACCACGGACACGGCGATTCACTCTTGATTAAAGCAGGTTCAGGTGTGGCCACTCTCGGTCTGCCTGACAGCCCTGGTGTGCCTGAAGGCATTGCGAAAAACACGATCACTGTTCCGTACAATGACTTAGAAAGTGTAAAGCTTGCTTTCCAGCAATTTGGTGAAGATATTGCGGGAGTCATTGTCGAGCCGGTTGCCGGAAATATGGGTGTTGTTCCGCCGCAAGAAGGCTTCCTGCAAGGTCTGCGTGATATTACTGAGCAATACGGCTCCCTCCTGATTTTTGATGAAGTAATGACAGGCTTCCGGGTCGATTATAATTGTGCTCAAGGCTATTTTGGCGTGACGCCTGATCTTACTTGTTTAGGAAAAGTGATCGGGGGCGGACTTCCTGTCGGCGCTTATGGCGGCAAGGCCGAAATCATGGAGCGGATTGCTCCGAGCGGTCCGATCTATCAGGCGGGTACATTGTCGGGCAATCCGCTTGCGATGACAGCTGGCTTAGAAACATTGAAGCAGCTGACACCTGAATCCTACAAGAATTTCATCAAAAAAGGCGACAGACTGGAAGAAGGCATTTCTAAAGCGGCCGAGGCTCACGGCATTCCGCATACCTTTAACCGTGCAGGTTCAATGATCGGTTTCTTCTTTACAAACGAACCTGTCATCAATTATGAAACAGCGAAATCATCTGATTTGAAGCTGTTTGCTAGCTACTATAAAGGGATGGCAAATGAAGGTGTATTCCTTCCGCCATCACAATTCGAAGGCCTTTTCCTTTCGACGGCCCATACTGATGAAGATATTGAAAACACAATCCAGGCAGCTGAGAAAGTATTCGCTGAGATCAGCCGCGGATAACAGAAAAAACCGGTATCGAGGAAATCCTTGTACCGGTTTTTTTCTGTGCTCTCCCACTCATATTTCCCTCAGTTCATACATACACCTTTAGTGACATCTAATTTTAAGGATTAGATGAAAGGAGGATATGAACTTGCCGCAAAATCATCGATTGCAATTTTCTGTGGAAGAAACGATCTGTTTCCAAAAAGGACAGGAAGTTTCTGAACTGCTTTCTATTTCATTAGATCCTGATATTAGGGTTCAGGAAGTAAATGATTATGTATCAATCAGAGGATCGCTTGAACTTACAGGTGAGTACAACATAGATCAAAACAAACATACCGAAGAGTTTTATACCGATAAGCGGTTTGTTGAAGAAGTCAGACAGAGAGAGGATGGAAGCGCGGAGCTGATTCACTGTTTTCCTGTGGATATTACCATCCCGAAAAATAAGGTGAGCCATTTACAGGATGTCTTCGTCTTTATTGACGCATTTGACTATCAATTAACCGATTCGCGAATTTTAACGATTCAGGCTGATTTAGCGATCGAAGGGCTTTTGGATGATACGGCAGTTAAAGAGCCGGAGATCCCTCTATATGAAGCTCCTGCGGCATTCAGAGAGGAAGAGCTTACAGAGCCGCCGATACAAAGTGCAGCAGAAACGGATGGACCTCCGGCAGAGGAAACACTTCAGCAGGATGAAACGCCAGAACTTTTTGTCTCAAAAGCCGTGCTTCGTGAAGAGCTGGAAACAGAAAAAGCAGAAGCGGGATCGCCGGAATCAGCTTCTTCAGAACCAGAGGCGAAATATGGTGCCGAGACGCCAGAGCTTGTGGTTCAGGAAGAAGAGAGCCGTGAAGAAACAGAAACGGAAGAAGCTTCAGAAATAGAGATTCAAGAGATTGTTAAGGCAGAAAAACAAACGCCAGAGCCGGCAGCTGCAATCGCAGATGTTCGTGGAGAGGCGGACACTCCAGCGGAGACAGAGCCTTGTGAACATTCTAGAGCAGAAGAATCGCCTTCTTTGGAAGCTGAGCTTGATGCAGAGACGATGAGTTCTGAAGAAACAGCAGAATCAGCAGCGTCTCCTATTCTTGAATACGCATCGCGTCAAGAGGGTCAATTGGAGCACGCTGAGCCTGCGCTCCGTCAAGAAGAGAAAGAAGCGGATCTTGAGCCCGTACTCCGTCAAGAAGAGGCAGGGGCAGCTCAATCGGAACAGGCCGATCCCGCGCTTCGCCAAGAAGCAGAAGATGCGATTGAAGCTCCGGAGCCTGTATCTGAGGCTGTTCTCTCCATAGATGAAAGCAGAGAGAAAAAAACAGTGTCAGCTGAGGACAATGAAGAAGCCGCTTTCCATTTTCATTTCGGTCAAAAAGCGAGCTTGGAGGAGGAACGACAACAAGAAGAATCGCCTGTGCCGGCATACCGTACTTTTCTGCCCGAACAAGAAGAGGAAGAGGAGGATTCTTTTTATTCAGCGCCTAAGCTGCTGGAAGAGGAAGAACGAGAGGAAGAAGGCTTTGAAATTGAAGTGAGAAAAATCCCGCCGGCTGAAGAACCTGAGGAAGAAACCCCTTTTCAACCCTTCCAGCTTCCTGATACCTCTGAGACTGAAAGGAAGGAAGCGGATGCTGTTTCCAAGGCTGAAAAGAAGGAACCTCAGACAAAAGAAAATGATAATTCTCTTTATTTAACAAAACTCTTTACGAGAGAAGAGGATGAGTTTTCGAGAATGAAAATATGCATTGTTCAGCAGGAAGATACGATCGAGCGTTTATGCGAGCGGTATGAAATCACATCCCAGCAGCTGATCAGAATGAATTCTTTAGCTTTGGATGATGAATTGAAAGCTGGCCAAATCCTTTATATTCCTCAAAATAAACACAGCCATGCGTAAGCCGTAAGCGATCGGAAAATGTGGTGAATGGAATGGAAGAGACCCAATCGGTTCTTCAGGAATACGGACTGACTGCTCAATTTATTGAGCCTGTCAGTCCGCTTGTGTGGAAAGTATATACAGACTACGGCGTATTTGCCTTGAAAAAATTGAAATCGGTTCGCGGCAAACAGTTTACAGATCATATGGTGGCGATTGAGGAAAAGGGTTTTCGTTCATTTGTTCCCGTTTACAGAACAAATAGCGGTGAGTTTTTCTCAGGAGGCTTGCAAACCGGAGATTCTTATTATTTAATGCCTTGGCTCCAATTTGACCAAGAGGAAGAACGGGATCAGAAACATGCTTATTTATTTAGAGAAACAGCCCGTCTTCACGAAAGAACCTCACAGGAAATAAAAGTAAGCCGCGATGATATTGAACGTTATTACGGACAAACGAAAAAACAGTGGGAACATGATAAAATATTCTATGAACAGTTTGTGGACAGAGCGGAGAAGGAGTGGTATCTTTCCCCTTTTGAACTTCAAGCTGCAACTTATTTTTCAGAAACCATTTCGGCGGTGAACTTTGCGCTGGAGCGGCTGGAGGACTGGTATGAGTCGGCAAAGGAAAAGAATGTCTCAAGGGTTGTGATGAACCACGGCAGTTTGTCTATACATCATTTTCTGTATAATGATACCGGGACCGGGTATTTCACAAACTTCGAAAGAGCGTCTGTCGGCCCGCCGCAAAACGACTTACTCGGCTTTTATACGAAAATGTTCAGAGGCTTTCCGAAAGCTTGTCCGGAATGCGTCGAATGGTTTTACGCGTACACGAAATCATTCCCCTTGCGTGAAGCGGAAGTCAGTCTTTTTCTCAGCTATATGGCATATCCGCAAGCCATATACAAGGTGTTGAACCGTTATCAAACCGAGAAAAGA
This sequence comes from Bacillus tequilensis KCTC 13622, assembly GCF_000507145.1. Classification (GTDB taxonomy): domain Bacteria; phylum Bacillota; class Bacilli; order Bacillales; family Bacillaceae; genus Bacillus; species Bacillus tequilensis. The sequence continues at coordinate 86,344 of NZ_AYTO01000034.1, forward strand.
CAGCGTGAAAAAGATGAATGTACACAGCTATTAATGGCTTATTGGCAAATGAAAAATATAGAGCCGTTTGTGATGAAAATTCATCAGGTTGAACAAGAGAAAAAATCACAGGCTGAAAACGAGTCCACGTCTTAATGGCGCGGACTTGTTTGTTTATATCCAATCTAAATGAAGGGCGCAAGCAAAAAAAATTAGGATGGCGAGCAGCAAAACATCAAAGGTAGTCGGAAAGAAAATGGTTCTGATGCCTTGGAAAATCGTAATGGGGATAATGACTTGTGTGGATACAAGCCGAATTTGCCTGACCCACGGCGGCAGCGAATAAGAGCTGAAACGCTTCTTCACGGTGCATCCTCCTCTGCGCATTTACAAGCATCATATGTAAACTTGGGCAATAGGTGCCTGCCCATTTGCATAGAAAGGCGCGTTTTTGGAAAAGATGATTGACGAATCAAAAACACTTTTACTATAATAAAGAACATAAATAATGTATACAATGAGCTGATAAATACACCTGCTTAGAACGGGAAGAGTACAAAAAAGGCGCATGCAGAGAGAGAAGCCGCTTGCTGAAAGGCTTCTTATGTTGTCTGATTGGAAGGTCGCCCGGGAGCATAATTTCTTGAAAAATGAGTAGAGAAATTCGGGAAACACCCGTTATCCGTTGTAAGTGCATGAACTGATATAGAGTTCATGAAAAAAGGTGGTACCGCGAAAGAGCTTTTCGTCCTTTTACAGGGATGAAGAGCTTTTTTTTCGTTCTCAGCCATTTTTAAACATGCTGGAGGGTTATGATGGAAACGAATGAACAAACAATGCCGACGAAATACGATCCGGCAGCGGTTGAAAAAGACCGATATCATTTTTGGCTAGAAGGCAAATTTTTTGAAGCTGGCAGTGACCAGACAAAAGAGCCGTACTCTGTCGTGATTCCGCCGCCAAACGTAACAGGAAGACTTCACCTTGGCCACGCGTGGGACACAACGCTGCAAGACATTGTAACAAGAATGAAACGCATGCAGGGCTATGATGTGCTGTGGCTTCCGGGTATGGACCACGCCGGCATCGCGACGCAGGCTAAAGTGGAAGCGAAACTTCGTGAAGAAGGCAAATCCCGCTACGATTTGGGCCGCGAGAAATTCCTCGAAGAAACGTGGAGCTGGAAAGAAGAGTATGCCGACTTTATTCGCAGCCAATGGGCGAAGTTAGGACTTGGCCTTGATTATTCCCGTGAACGATTTACGCTGGATGAAGGCCTAAGCAAAGCGGTTCGCGAAGTGTTCGTTAAGCTTTATGAAAAAGGCTTAATCTACAGAGGCGAATATATTATTAACTGGGATCCTGCGACAAAAACAGCGTTATCCGACATTGAGGTGATTTACAAGGATGTTCAGGGCGCATTCTATCATATGAGCTATCCGCTTGCTGACGGTTCAGGTTCGATTGAAATTGCGACGACACGTCCTGAAACGATGCTCGGTGATACAGCTGTTGCTGTCCATCCTGAAGATGAGCGCTATAAGCACCTTATCGGAAAAACGGTCATCCTGCCGATTACAAATCGTGAAATTCCGATTGTCGGTGATGACTACGTTGATATGGAATTTGGTTCTGGTGCGGTGAAAATTACGCCTGCTCATGATCCGAACGACTTCGAGCTTGGCAACCGCCACAATTTAGAACGCATTCTTGTCATGAATGAAGATGGAACGATGAATGAAAATGCCCTGCAATATCAAGGTATGGATCGTTTTGAATGCCGGAAAAAGCTCGTGAAGGATTTACAGGAGACGGGAGTTCTCTTCAAAATCGAGGATCATATGCACTCTGTCGGCCACAGTGAACGAAGCGGGGCTGTTGTGGAGCCTTACCTTTCTACACAATGGTTTGTGCGCATGCAGCCGCTTGCTGATGCAGCGATTGAACTGCAAAAGAAAGAAGAAAAAGTCAACTTTGTGCCTGATCGTTTTGAAAAAACGTATTTACACTGGATGGAAAACATCCGCGACTGGTGTATTTCCCGTCAGTTATGGTGGGGCCACCGCATTCCAGCCTGGTATCATAAAGAAACAGGCGAGTTGCATGTCGGGCTTGAAGCGCCTGAGGACATTGAAAATTGGGAACAGGATACAGATGTACTGGATACATGGTTCAGTTCCGCGCTCTGGCCTTTCTCCACTATGGGCTGGCCTGATGTAACGGCTGAAGACTTTAAACGCTACTACCCGACAGACGTTCTCGTAACAGGGTACGACATCATTTTCTTCTGGGTGTCACGCATGATTTTCCAAGGCATCGAATTTACAGGCGAGCGCCCGTTCAAAGATGTGTTAATCCATGGCTTAATCCGTGATGAGCAAGGCCGGAAAATGAGTAAATCTCTTGGTAACGGTGTTGATCCGATGGATGTGATTGACAAGTACGGAGCCGATTCTTTGCGTTATTTCCTTGCGACTGGGAGCTCTCCTGGCCAAGATCTGCGCTTCAGCTATGAAAAAGTGGAATCGACTTGGAATTTCGCCAATAAAATTTGGAATGCCTCTCGTTTTGCATTGATGAACATGGACGGCATGACATATGATGAGCTTGATCTGTCAGGTGAAAAATCAGTAGCTGACAAATGGATTTTAACGCGATTAAATGAAACGATCGAGCACGTGACCCAGCTTGCTGATCGATATGAATTTGGTGAAGTCGGACGCCATTTATATAACTTTATTTGGGACGATTTCTGTGATTGGTATATTGAAATGGCGAAGCTTCCGCTTTACGGAGAAGACGAAGCGGCTAAGAAAACAACCCGTTCGATCCTTGCTTATGTACTGGATCAAACGATGCGCCTGCTCCATCCGTTTATGCCATTCTTAACGGAGGAAATTTGGCAGCATCTTCCTCACCAAGGGGAATCGATTACAGTAAGTGAATGGCCTGTTGTCGTGCCAGAGCATACGGATGCGGAAGCGGCTGCTGACATGAAGCTTCTTGTTGAGCTGATCCGTTCTGTGCGCAATATCCGCAGTGAAGTCAATACGCCAATGAGCAAGCAGGTTGAATTGTATATTAAAACAAGCACAGACGAAATCGCAGCCCGTCTCGAAGCGAACCGTTCATATGTTGAACGCTTTACGAATCCGAGCGTGCTTAAAATCGGCACTGATATCGAAGCTGTTGATAAGGCGATGACGGCCGTTGTCTCAGGAGCAGAGGTTATCCTTCCGCTTGAAGGCTTAATTAATATCGAGGAAGAAATTGCCCGTCTGCAAAAAGAATTCGATAAGCTGACGAAGGAAGTCGAGCGCGTCCAAAAGAAACTTGGAAACGAAGGATTTATGAAAAAAGCGCCTGCGCACGTAATCGATGAAGAACGTGAAAAAGAAAAAGATTATGTGGCGAAGCGTGACGCTGTTCAAAAACGAATGGCTGAGCTGAAGGGCTAATGAAAAGCCGGGGCGGTTTCTTTAGAAACCGCCTTGTCTTATAAAAGAGGGGATTATCATTGTTTACTGCATATGAAGAAGCGCGCAGCTGGATTCACGGACGGCTGAAATTCGGAGTTAAGCCCGGACTCGGCCGAATGGAGCAGCTGATGGCGCGGTTAGGGCATCCTGAAAAGAAAATCCGCGCGATCCACATCGCAGGAACAAACGGTAAAGGGTCAACAGTCGCTTTTATCCGTTCTATGCTGCAAGAAGCCGGATATTCGGTTGGGACGTTTACGTCACCTTATATCATAATGTTTAATGAACGGATCAGTGTAAACGGGACACCGATCTCAGACGAGGAATGGACGGCACTCGTCAATCAGCTGAAACCGCACGTTGAAGCACTTGATCATACAGAATACGGTCAGCCGACAGAATTTGAAATTATGACGGCTTGTGCATTTTTATATTTTGCAGTGTTTCATAAGGTCGATTTTGTTATTTTTGAAACAGGTTTGGGCGGCAGATTCGACTCTACCAATGTGGTTGAACCGCTTTTAACTGTGATCACCAGCATCGGACATGATCACATGAACATTTTGGGAAACACCATTGAAGAAATTGCAGGGGAAAAGGCCGGAATCATTAAAGAAGGCATTCCAATCGTTACTGCTGTTACCCAGCCGGAAGCCCTACAGGTCATTCGTCATGAAGCGGAACAGCATGCTGCACCGTTCCAATCCTTACATGATACATGTATTGTTTTCAATGAAGAGGCTCTCCCTGCCGGAGAACAGTTTTCATTCAAAACTGGAGAGAAGTGCTATGAAAATATTCGGACATCTCTGATCGGCACACATCAAAGGCAAAATGCGGCTTTGTCCATTTTGGCTGCGGAATGGCTCAATAGGGAGAATATTGCCCATATCAGTGATGAAGCGCTAAGAAGCGGACTGGTAAAGGCTGCTTGGCCGGGACGGTTAGAGCTTGTTCAGGAACATCCGCCGGTATACTTAGACGGCGCGCATAACGAAGAAGGCGTTGAAAAGCTGGCGGAAACGATGAAACAGCGTTTCCCTGATTCCCGCATTTATGTGGTGTTTACCGCGTTAAAGGACAAACCGTATCAAAACATGATTAAAAGACTGGAAACAATAGCACACTCGATTCATTTTGCATCTTTTGATTTCCCGCGTGCTTCCCTTGCAAAAGATCTCTACGATGCAAGTGAAATCAGCAATAAAAGCTGGAGTGAAGATCCAGCCGATGTGCTCGAATTCATAGAAAGCAAAAAGGGCTCAAATGGAATTGTGCTGATTACCGGATCACTTTATTTTATTTCTGACATTCGCAAAAGATTGAAATAGAGGCGCCCAGCCCTGGCAGTATCCAAAATAAGATTCTGCCGGGGTTTTAATGTGTGAAATTGAATATTCCCGATTGGAGTTCAAGCCGCTCACTCTGCTACAATTCATAACAGAATCTACAGTGAGTAAAGGTGTGTTGTCTATGTTTCCCATTCTTTTTATCTTCGGGCTGATCCTTGGTTCCTTTTACTATACGGTCGGATGCCGTATCCCCTTACATCTATCAATTATTGCGCCCCGTTCAACGTGCTCGTTTTGCCGACGGACATTAACTCCTGCAGAATTAATTCCCATCCTGTCATTCCTATTTCAAAAAGGTAAATGTAAAAGCTGCGGGCATAGGATTTCTTTTATGTATCCAGCGGCAGAGCTTGTCACAGCGTGTTTATTTGCCGCCGCAGGATTACGCTTTGGCACGACGCCGGAACTGTTTCCCGCCGTCGTGTTGATTTCTCTTCTTATTATTGTTGCCGTAACAGATCTTCATTTTATGCTGATTCCAAATCGAATATTGATTTTCTTTCTTCCTTTGTTGGCGGCTGGGAGATTGATTTCTCCGCTTGATTCCTGGTATGCCGGCCTGTTAGGCGCATCCGCCGGATTTCTTTTACTAGCCTTGATTGCCGCAATCACCCGTGGTGGAATAGGCGGAGGTGATATTAAATTATTTGCGGTGATCGGTTTTGTGCTTGGTGTGAAAATGCTTGCAGCTGCCTTTTTCTTTTCTATTTTGATAGGTGCATTATACGGAGCGGCAGCCGCCCTGACTGGAAGACACGCGAAAAGGCAGCCGATTCCCTTCGCCCCCGCAATTGCGGCAGGGAGCATTTTGGCCTATTTATACGGTGACTCTATTATTTCTTTTTATATCAAAATGGCATTGGGCTGACTGCTGAAAAATTTGACGAACGTTTTTTGGACAAGACGACAAAAGTCTTGTTCTTTTTTTTTTCGCCTGTGCTAAAGTGTGTAGCATGAAAAGCCGACAAGAACGGTCAAGCAAATAAAGGGAGGAAGCGGAATTGAAAAAAAGGAAGAATAAAAAAAACAGTAAAGCCGCAGAAAAAGCCCTCAAGGTGACGATTAATGGAAAAGAAGAGACGGTTTACGAACAGGAAACGCCTGAGACTGAGAAGGATAAAAGCATGACATTTTCGAATTGGGAGGAAAAGAGAAAGGCTGAACAGGAGGTCGCAGCATCCCGCGAACATCTCGATGAAGAAGAATTTAATTGGGATTCTGAAGAGGACAAGGTGTTTAAAGAGGACCCAAAAGTCGTTCCTCCTTATCAAAAGAAAAAAACAAAGCTTTATGCAAAAGGGAAGCCGGGAGCGGCCAAGCCGGTAAAAAGAGTGGCGGTGACGATTGCCTTTGCAGCTGTCATTGGCACCGGATTAGGATTATTCGCGTTGAACATTTCAGGCAATAAAGAAGCGGCAGCACCGGCCTCTTTAGAGGATTCTCTAGGAAGCCAAACGGCAAAAGCCGGAGATACTTCTGCTGATAAGCAAAGCTCAGGCGCAGAAAAACAGGCGGCACAAACTGAAGGTACATATAAAACATACGCTGTACAAGCCGGGAAATTTTCAAATGAAAAAGGTGCCGAAACGTTAACAGAACAATTAACTGAAAAAGGTTATTCCGCCGTGTCACTGTCAAAGGACGACGGGTATACGTATGTCATTGCAGGCTTAGCGGGTGACAAGAACGTGTCCCAGCAATTAGGGCAGCTTTTAATCGACAGCGACTTTGAAGCCTGGGGAGGCAAGGAGCTTTCTTTATCAATAGAGTCAGATATGACAGATTCTTTCAAAGAAACATCGGAGCTCGCAGCAAAGGCGATTCTCGGTAAAGACATTACAAAATCGAGTGTAGAGAAAATAGAAAAGTCGCTTGGTGAAACAAAAGCGTCAGAAACAGGTGAGAAAAAAGCGATTTTGCAGGCATTAAAGGAATTGGAGGATCCAAGCGCTGAAGCCGGGTGGAAGGCTCAGCAGCAGCTGTTAGCCGTCATTAAATAAGAGAAAGTGCCCTGAGCCTTTGTCCTTTAGTGACAGGCTTTTTTTATTTTGTCATGAAAAAGTTATTTTTCTGAAATTGTGACAAGCCTCGTGATTTGATAGGATAAACGAGTATCTTTTTTTCTTAAGCAGACCCTGAAAGGATGACGAACATGACAAAGCCGCTAATACTTGCATCACAATCTCCGCGCAGGAAAGAACTCCTCGATCTTCTCCAGCTGCCCTACTCCATTATTGTCAGTGAAGTAGAGGAAAAATTAAATCGAAACTTTTCACCTGAAGAAAACGTCCAATGGTTGGCAAAACAAAAAGCTAAGGCTGTGGCTGATCTCCATCCGCATGCAATCGTTATCGGCGCTGATACAATGGTGTGCCTGAACGGCGAATGCCTCGGCAAACCGAAGGATCAGGAAGAAGCCGCTTCTATGCTGCGGAGGCTTTCAGGCCGTAGTCATTCAGTGATTACCGCGGTCAGCATACAAGCTGAACATCAAAGCGAGACTTTTTATGATAAGACAGAAGTTGCGTTTTGGCCACTCAGTGAAGAAGAGATTTGGGCTTATATTGAAACAAAAGAGCCGATGGATAAAGCAGGTGCATACGGCATCCAAGGAAGAGGCGCGCTTTTTGTAAAGAAAATAGACGGAGACTATTATTCAGTCATGGGTCTTCCTATATCAAAAACGATGAGAGCTCTTCGCCATTTTGATATAAAGGCATGATGGTTTTATAAACGGGAAGGGAAAGAAAAGGAGTGCTTGATCATACACGATCTGCCATTAAAACTCAGAGATTTCCCAACGAAAGAAAAGCCTAGAGAACGGCTCTTGAAAGTCGGGGCTGAGAACTTAGCGAATCATGAACTTTTGGCTATATTATTGCGGACCGGCACGAAATACGAATCTGTCATAGAACTGTCAAACCGGCTGCTTCGCTCTTTTGACGGATTGCGACTGCTGAAAGAAGCATCGGTTGAAGAATTGTCGAGCATCCCGGGAATTGGCATGGTAAAAGCCGTCCAAATACTGGCGGCAGTTGAACTGGGAAGCCGTATCCATAAATTAGCCAATGAAGAACATTTCATTATTCGCTCCCCAGAAGACGGCGCAAATCTTGTCATGGAGGATATGCGGTTTTTAAGCCAGGAGCATTTTGTCTGTTTATATCTTAATACAAAAAACCAAGTCATCCATAAACGCACCATATTTATCGGAAGCCTGAATTCATCTATTGTCCACCCGCGGGAGGTGTTTAAAGAAGCCTTTAAACGATCTGCCGCTTCCTTTATCTGTGTTCATAATCACCCTTCTGGAGATCCGACGCCGAGCAGGGAAGATATTGAAGTGACAAGGCGCCTGTTTGAATGCGGAAACCTGATTGGCATTGAGCTGCTTGACCATTTGGTGATCGGGGACAAAAAATTTGTGAGTTTAAAGGAAAAAGGATATTTGTAACACTTTTTTTTTCGCCGAATTAAGCTATAATAGAGTTTATGAGTTTTTCCCTTTAGGGTATTTTTGCTTTAAGAAAGGAAGATACATACATATGTTTGGAATTGGTACAAGAGACCTTGGTATAGATCTTGGAACTGCGAATACGCTTGTTTTTGTAAAAGGAAAAGGAATTGTTGTGAGAGAGCCGTCAGTTGTCGCTTTGCAAACGGATACGAAGTCGATTGTTGCTGTCGGAAATGATGCGAAAAATATGATCGGACGGACACCGGGTAATGTGGTAGCTCTTCGCCCAATGAAAGACGGCGTTATCGCTGATTATGAAACAACAGCTACGATGATGAAATATTACATCAATCAGGCCATTAAAAATAAAGGCATGTTTGCCAGAAAACCGTATGTGATGGTTTGTGTCCCATCAGGCATTACGGCTGTTGAGGAACGCGCTGTTATCGATGCGACAAGACAGGCGGGCGCGCGTGACGCGTACCCGATTGAAGAGCCGTTTGCCGCTGCAATCGGAGCCAATCTGCCAGTTTGGGAACCGACTGGAAGCATGGTTGTCGATATCGGGGGCGGTACGACGGAAGTGGCGATCATTTCCCTAGGAGGCATTGTAACGTCTCAATCGATCCGCGTAGCAGGTGATGAGATGGATGATGCGATTATCAACTACATCAGAAAAACGTATAACCTGATGATCGGTGACCGTACGGCTGAAGCGATTAAAATGGAGATCGGGTCCGCAGAAGCTCCTGAAGAATCCGATAAAATGGAAATCCGCGGGCGCGATTTACTGACAGGTCTGCCGAAAACAATTGAAATTACAGGAAAAGAAATTGCTAATGCTCTGCGCGACACTGTATCTACAATTGTCGAAGCAGTCAAGAGCACGCTTGAAAAAACACCGCCTGAGCTTGCAGCAGATATCATGGACAGAGGTATTGTGTTAACCGGCGGCGGAGCGCTTCTTCGCAATTTGGACAAAGTCATCAGTGAAGAAACGAAAATGCCGGTCCTCATCGCCGAAGACCCGCTTGATTGTGTAGCGATCGGAACAGGGAAAGCACTGGAGCACATCCATCTTTTCAAAGGGAAAACGAGATAATCGGGAGTTCAATAGAAGAGGTGTAACACGATGCCGAATAAACGGTTAATGCTATTACTTCTGTGTATTATCATATTGGTGGCTATGATTGGATTTTCGCTGAAGGGCGGCCGTAATACCACCTGGCCTGAGAAAGTGATCGGCGATACGACGGGAGTATTTCAAAATATTTTTCATACACCTGCCGAATTTTTTGCAGGGATTTTTGAGAACGTTAATGATTTAAAAAACACATACAAAGAAAACGAGCGTCTGAGAGAGAAGCTTGACGGACAGACACAATATGAAGCCAAACTTCAAGAGCTGGAAGAGGAAAACAAATCCTTGCGTGACGAGCTTGGCCATGTCAAATCGATTAAAGATTACAAGCCGATTTTAGCGACGGTCATCGCCAGAAGCCCTGATAATTGGGCGAAGCAGATCACGATTAATAAAGGGTCTCAGCAAAACGTAGCGAAAGATATGGCTGTAACAAACGAAAAAGGCGCATTAATCGGCAAGATCAAAAGCTCCGGACTTAACAATTTTACGTCTACGGTTCAGCTTTTAAGCGATACTGACCGCAATAACAGAGTCGCGACGAAAATTTCCGGAAAAAAAGGCAGCAAAGGCTACGGCCTGATCGAAGGATATGACAAAGAGAAAAAACGCCTTAAGATGACCATTATTGAGCGCAAAGATAAACAAGACGTGAAAAAAGGTGATCTTATTGAAACATCGGGCACGGGCGGTGTTTTCCCAGAGGGGCTGACAATCGGTGAAGTGACTGAAATCGAGTCAGATTCCTATGGACTAACGAAAGTTGCTTATGTAAAACCTGCGGCTGACCTTACCGATTTAAATAATGTGATCGTTGTTAACCGTGATGTGCCGACTGTCGATAAAGAGGAGGAAGGATCGTGAAACGTTTCCTTCTCCCTTTCGTTATGATGCTTGTTTTTTCTTCGGAAAGCATTTTTACAGATCTGGTGCATTTTCCGTTCGTTACAGATGATCAGGTGCTCGCCCCGCGTTTTCTGATGCTTGTGCTGATATTTATGTCCGCTTTCATCAATCAAAAACACGCGATGATTTATGGATTTATTTTTGGCTTTCTATATGACATGAACTATACAAGTCTATTAGGCGTTTATATGTTTGGGTTTGCCGGGTTATGCTATTTGGCTTCAAAAGCGTTTAAAGTGCTGCATACAAACGCTTTTGTAGTGATACTGATAGCTATTCTGGCTGTCAGCCTGCTCGAATTTTACGTATTCGGCATTCAGTCGTTGATTCACAAAGACATCATGACGTTTAACGGATTTGTGCTTGACCGGTTTATACCGACAATTTTATTAAATATTGCAGCCGCTCTTATTCTGGTTCTGCCATTTCGATTATTTTTTATGAGTCTAAAGAAAGAATTGAGAGATGAGTAAAAAGGGTTTTATCTTTTTTTGACGAAATGAGTATGTTGTTGAGGTGAATATTGTGAAGACCAAAAAGCAGCAATATGTAACAATAAAAGGAACAAAGACTGGATTAACATTGCATCTGGATGATGCGTGTTCTTTTGATGAGCTTCTCGATGGTCTTCAGAATATGCTGTCAATTGAACAATATACGGATGGAAAAGGCCAGAAAATCAGCGTCCATGTTAAACTGGGTAATCGCTTTTTATATAAGGAGCAAGAGGAACAGCTGACCGAATTGATTGCGTCAAAGAAAGATTTATTTGTCCATTCTATTGACAGTGAAGTCATTACTAAAAAAGAAGCACAGCGTATGAAAGAGGAAGCTGAAATTATTTCTGTTTCAAAGATTGTCCGTTCAGGCCAAGTGCTGGAAGTGATCGGCGATTTGCTCCTGATCGGTGACGTGAATCCCGGCGGAACAGTCAGAGCCGGGGGGAACATTTTTGTTCTTGGTTCACTGAAAGGGATCGCGCACGCCGGATATAACGGAAATAATCAAGCGGTCATCGCCGCCTCTGAAATGCTGCCGACGCAATTAAGAATCAATCATGTGTTAAATCGCTCCCCAGACCACATTCAAAAAGGGAACGAAATGGAATGTGCTTATTTAGATACAGATGGAAATATGGTCATTGAACGCCTTCAACATTTGGCTCATTTAAGACCTGATCTAACAAGGCTTGAGGGAGGAATGTGAATTGGGTGAGGCTATCGTAATAACTTCGGGAAAAGGCGGAGTAGGTAAAACGACAACATCTGCGAACCTCGGTACCGCCTTAGCCATTTTAGGGAAGCGAGTATGCTTATTAGATACTGATATAGGACTGCGCAACCTTGATGTTGTAATGGGTCTTGAAAATAGAATTATTTACGATCTTGTAGACGTAGTAGAGGGAAGATGCAAAATGCATCAGGCGCTCGTAAAAGACAAACGCTTCGATGATCTGCTCTATTTAATGCCCGCCGCTCAAACGAGCGATAAGACAGCTGTGGTTCCTGAACAAATTAAAGATATGGTCCAAGAGCTTAAGCAGGAATTTGACTATGTCATCATAGACTGTCCTGCCGGAATTGAGCAAGGGTACAAAAATGCCGTTTCCGGAGCTGATAAAGCGATTGTGGTCACAACACCTGAAATCTCAGCCGTTCGTGATGCCGACCGTATTATAGGACTGCTGGAGCAAGAGGAAAATATTGAACCGCCGCGGCTCGTTGTAAACAGAATCAGAAATCACCTGATGAAAAACGGTGACACGATGGATATCGACGAAATCGTACAGCATTTGTCGATCGATTTGCTCGGAATCGTGGCTGATGATGATGAAGTCATTAAAGCTTCCAACCACGGCGAACCGATTGCAATGGACTCGAAAAACCGCGCTTCCATTGCCTATCGCAATATTGCCCGCCGCATCTTAGGCGAATCAGTTCCTTTGCAGGTGCTTGAAGAGCAAAACAAAGGGATGATGGCTAAGATTAAATCATTTTTCGGAGTACGATCTTAAGATGATAGAATCAAAGAGAAGAATCTGACATAGCAAATGCTGTGTCAGTTTTTTTGTTTTTGTCTGCTTTGCGCTTGAGTTAAACGAATATTTGCCATGGACAAGACATATGATGTACAAACCCAACGAATGCAAAGGATGATGGCAATGAGTCACAGAGCAGATGAAATCAGAAAACGATTAGAGAAAAGAAGAAAACAGCTTTCCGGCTCAAAACGTTTCTCTACTCAGACCGTTTCTGAAAAGCAGAAACCCCCGTCTTGGGTAATGGTCACGGATCAGGAAAAGCATGGGGCTCTTCCGGTCTATGAAGATAGCATGTCAACATTTAATGGAAAACACCCATTGGTGAAAACAGATTCTATTATCCTGAAATGTCTGCTGTCAGCCTGCCTTGTTCTCGTTTCGGCCATAGCCTATAAAACAAACATTGGGCCTGTCGGCCAGATGAAACCCGCCGTTGCCAAAACCTTCGAAACTGAATTTCAATTTGCCTCAGCAAGCCATTGGTTTGAAACGAAATTTGGCAATCCGCTTGCTTTTCTGGCTCCTGAACATAAAAATAAGGAACAGCAGGTTGAAGTGGGCCAAGACCTGGTCGCGCCTGCATCCGGGAAAGTGCAGCAGGATTTTCAGGACAACGGGGAAGGGATTAAAGTCGAAACAAGCAGCGATACAATTGACAGCATAAAGGAAGGCTATGTGGTTGAGGTCAGCAAAGACAGCCAGACGGGACTGACAGTTAAGGTGCAGCATGCCGATAATACCTATAGTATTTATGGCGAGCTTAAAGATGTGGATGTTGCTCTATATGATTTTGTAGATAAAGGAAAAAAGATCGGTTCGATTAAACTTGATGATCATAATAAAGGGGTCTATTATTTTGCCATGAAAGACGGCGATAAATTTATTGATCCGATTCAGGTGATTACATTTGAATAAATGGCTCGACCTTATTTTGAAGATTCATGTGCATCCTTTTCTTTGGATTATCGCGGCGCTGGGACTGCTCACAGGCCATATGAAAGCATTATTTTGTCTGCTCCTGATTGTACTGATCCATGAGCTGGGGCATGCTGCTCTGGCTGTGTTTTTTTCTTGGAGAATCAAGCGTGTTTTTTTGCTGCCGTTTGGCGGAACGGTTGAAGTGGAAGAGCACGGGAATCGGCCGCTAAAAGAAGAGTTTGCGGTCATTATTGCCGGCCCTCTTCAGCACATCTGGCTTCAGTTCGCTGCCTGGATGCTGACGGATTTTTCAGTGATTCATCAGCATACCTTTGAACTCTTCACCTTTTATAATCTTTCTATTTTATTTGTGAACCTGCTGCCAATTTGGCCGCTTGATGGCGGAAAACTGTTGTTTTTGCTGTTTTCTAAGCAGCTGCCTTTTCAAAGGGCTCACCGCCTCAATTTAAAAACGTCGCTCTGCTGCTGCCTGCTGCTCGGGTGCTGGGTGTTATTTGTGATTCCTCTGCAAATCAGCGCATGGGTTTTGTTTGTCTTTCTGGCTGTTTCGTTATTTGAGGAATACAGGCAAAGGCACTACATCTATGTGAGATTTCTCCTCGAAAGGTATTACGGGAAAAACCGTGAGCTTGAAAAACTGCTCCCGCTGACAGTGAACGCAGAGGACAAAGTCTATCATGTGATGGCCGAGTTCAAGCGCGGCTGCAAACATCCAATTATTATAGAGAAATCAGGCCAGAAGCTCAGCCAGCTTGACGAGAATGAAGTGCTGCACGCTTACTTTGCCGATAAGCGGACGAATTCCTCGATGGAGGAACTGCTGCTGCCTTACTAAAATCGATTGACAAACGTCTTGTATTTTGGTATATTTTTTAATGTTATGGATGTAGCACCATTGCTACAACCGCTCAGTACAGGTGTTAAGAGCTTTTACAGCCCCCTGGTGTCTGGCGAGTCTTAGTCTAATAGGAGGTGCAGAGAATGTACGCAATCATTAAAACAGGCGGTAAACAAATCAAAGTTGAAGAAGGCCAAACTGTTTACATCGAAAAACTTGCTGCTGAAGCAGGAGAAACAGTTACTTTTGAAGACGTTTTGTTTGTTGGCGGAGACAATGTGAAAGTCGGCAACCCTACAGTTGAAGGCGCAACAGTAACGGCTAAAGTTGAAAAACAAGGCCGCGCGAAAAAAATCACTGTTTTCAGATACAAAGCAAAGAAAAACGTTCATAAAAAACAAGGTCATCGTCAGCCTTACACTAAAGTGACGATCGAAAAAATCAACGCGTAAGCATGATTCAGGCAACAATCAGAAGGTCTCAGGATAAAGGCATATTGTCTTTTGAAATGACGGGCCATGCGAATTTTGCTGAACATGGACAAGATCTTGTTTGTGCCGGAGTGACAGCGGTTGTGTTTGGAGCCGTAAACGCGGTTATTGTGCTTGCGGGCTTCGAGCCGCTTCTTGATATAGGAGAGGATGGGGGCTATTTTTACTTTGAATTCCCTGAATCTCTTGATCCCGATGCGCGACGAAAAGCTCAGCTGCTGATTGAAGGCATGATTGTTTCGCTGGAGACAATCGAACGGGATTACAAAGATAACTTGCGTGTGACCACAAACATAATATAGGAGGTGAGCTACATGCTTAGATTAGATCTTCAGTTTTTCGCTTCTAAAAAAGGAGTAGGTTCTACAAAGAACGGACGTGACTCTGAGGCTAAACGTTTAGGTGCTAAACGTGCTGACGGTCAATTCGTAACAGGCGGTTCTATCCTTTACCGTCAACGCGGAACAAAAATTTACCCAGGTGAAAACGTGGGCCGCGGCGGAGATGACACTCTATTTGCGAAAATCGACGGAACTGTTAAATTCGAACGTTTCGGCCGTGACCGCAAAAAAGTGAGCGTATATCCTGTAGCTCAATAATGATTCAAAAAACTCCGGTCGATGATGACTGGAGTTTTTTTTGCAATATGCGGAGTAAACACCTAGAATGAAATGCAGACAGAGTATGTGCGAGCAGACCCCGCCAAGAATGAGAATAAACATCTCAAACCCACTGGATATGTTCCCCAAGCAGTAATACATAAAATGTTCTGCCTGGCTGCAAATCAACCATGCCAGAAAAAAGGAACATGATATTTCTGGGAAAAACAATTGTTTTTCTAACAAAGCCTTCTCTGTTATAATTCATAATACACACTTATACAGACTCCTAAATAAGAAATTAAATGATTGGGAGTGCGAAAATGAAGGATGTTTCAAAAAATCAAGAAGAAAATATAAGCGACACGGCATTAACAAACGAACTGGTTCATCTGCTGGGCCATTCCCGGCATGATTGGATGAATAAGCTGCAGCTGATTAAAGGAAACTTAAGCTTGCAGAAGTATGACCGCGTCTTTGAAATGATTGAAGAAATGGTTATAGACGCGAAGCACGAATCAAAGCTCTCAAACCTAAAAACACCGCATTTGGCGTTTGATTTTCTTACATTTAATTGGAAAACCCATTATATGACGCTTGAATATGAAGTTCTTGGAGAAATTAAGGATTTGTCGGCTTATGATCAAAAGCTGGCAAAACTGATGAGAAAGCTGTTTCATCTGTTTGATCAAGCAGTCAGCAGAGAGAGTGAAAATCATTTAACGGTTTCGCTTCAAACAGATCATCCTGACAGACAGCTGATTCTGTACCTTGATTTTCACGGCGCCTTTGCCGATCCTTCTGCTTTTGATGATATTCGGCAGAATGGATACGAGGATGTGGATATCATGCGTTTTGAGATCACAAGCCACGAATGTCTGATTGAAATAGGGTTGGACTAGCGGAGTTTTTAACGGTTTAGAACGGAGGACATTATGTTTGTAGATCAGGTCAAAGTATATGTAAAAGGCGGCGACGGAGGCAACGGGATGGTTGCGTTTCGCCGTGAAAAATATGTGCCCAAAGGCGGCCCTGCCGGCGGTGACGGAGGAAAGGGAGGAGACGTCGTATTCGAGGTAGATGAAGGTCTCCGCACCCTGATGGATTTTAGATACAAAAAGCACTTTAAAGCGATTCGCGGCGAGCATGGGATGTCCAAAAACCAGCACGGGCGAAATGCAGATGATATGGTTATTAAAGTTCCGCCAGGCACCGTTGTGACAGACGATGATACAAAGCAGGTCATCGCTGATTTAACAGAGCACGGACAGCAGGCTGTCATTGCAAGAGGCGGAAGAGGCGGAAGAGGGAATAGCCGTTTTGCTACACCGGCTAATCCTGCGCCTCAGCTCTCAGAAAACGGCGAGCCGGGAAAAGAACGCTACATTGTTCTTGAATTAAAGGTGCTTGCGGATGTCGGACTTGTCGGGTTCCCGAGTGTGGGAAAATCTACTTTGTTGTCTGTTGTCTCATCTGCAAAACCGAAAATTGCGGATTATCACTTTACAACGCTTGTCCCGAATCTCGGCATGGTTGAAACGGATGACGGACGCAGCTTTGTTATGGCCGATTTACCGGGGCTGATTGAAGGCGCACACCAAGGCGTCGGACTTGGCCACCAGTTTTTGCGCCATATTGAGCGGACGCGTGTTATTGTTCACGTTATTGACATGTCCGGCTTAGAAGGCCGCGATCCGTATGAAGATTATGTGACGATTAACCAGGAGCTGAGCGAGTACAACCTGCGTCTCACTGAGCGTCCTCAAATTATTGTTGCAAATAAAATGGACATGCCGCAGGCCGCGGAAAATCTGGAAGCCTTTAAAGAAAAGCTGACAGATGATTATCCAGTATTCCCGATCAGTGCGGTGACAAGAGAAGGTCTTCGTGAGCTTCTGTTTGAAGTTGCGAATCAACTGGAGAATACGCCGGAATTCCCACTGTATGATGAAGAAGAGATTACACAAAACCGTGTCATGTACACGATCGAAAATGAAGAAGTGCCATTTAACATTACACGCGAACCTGACGGTGTATTTGTGCTTTCAGGAGACAGTCTTGAGCGGTTATTCAAGATGACTGATTTCTCACGTGATGAATCAGTTAAACGGTTTGCAAGACAGCTGCGCGGTATGGGTGTTGATGAAGCACTCAGAGAACGCGGAGCCAAGGATGGAGATATTATCAGGCTCCTTGAATTCGAATTTGAATTTATTGATTAATGATGGCTGAGGAGAGCCTGGATGACAGGCTCTCTATTTTAAAGGGGGGATGCAAATGAAAGAGGAGACATTTTACCTTGTCCGTGAAGATGTATTGCCCGATGCGATGAGAAAAACATTGGAAGTCAAAAAGCTGCTTGATCGCAAAAAAGCAGATTCAGTGGCAGATGCCGTTCAAAAGGTGGATTTAAGCAGAAGTGCGTTTTATAAATACAGAGATGCTGTGTTTCCGTTCTACACTATGGTTAAAGAACAAATTATCACACTTTTCTTTCATTTGGAGGATAGGTCAGGTGCGTTATCTCAGCTCCTGCAAGCGGTAGCTGATTCTGGAAGCAACGTTCTTTCCATTCACCAGACAATTCCGCTTCAAGGCAGAGCCAATGTCACACTGTCTATCAGTACGTCTGCAATGGAAGAGGACATTCATACGTTAATGAATAAGCTCAGGAAGTTTGATTTTGTGGAAAAGGTTGAAATATTAGGTTCAGGTGCATAAGGGAGAGAATATCGTCATGAAAGTCGGTTATTTAGGTCCAGCAGCTACATTCACACACCTAGCAGTCAGTTCTTGTTTTCAAAACGGCGCCGAGCATGTTGCTTACCGCACCATACCGGAGTGTATAGATGCGGCAGTTGCAGGCGAAGTTGATTTCGCTTTTGTTCCTTTAGAGAATGCGTTAGAAGGATCAGTGAATTTAACGATAGACTATATAATACATGAACAGCCCTTACCAATCGTGGGTGAAATGACATTGCCGATTCATCAGCACTTGCTCGTCCATCCATCCAGAGAGAATGCATGGAAAGAGCTTGACAAAATTTACTCGCACTCACATGCGATTGCGCAATGCCATAAATTTCTCCATCGTCATTTTCCTAACGTTCCCTATGAATACGCCAATTCAACCGGGGCGGCCGCAAAGTTTGTCAGTGAACATCCCGAGCTGAATATCGGGGTCATTGCCAATGACATGGCAGCTTCTACATACGAATTAAAAATCGTCAAACGAGATATACAGGATTATAGAGACAATCATACGAGATTTGTTATTCTGTCTCCTGATGAAAACATATCATTTGAAGTGAATTCAAAATTGAGCTCAAGGTCCAAAACGACCCTGATGGTCATGCTTCCGCAGGATGATCAATCCGGGGCGCTGCACAGAGTGCTGTCTGCTTTTTCTTGGAGAAACTTAAACTTGTCAAAAATAGAGTCCCGTCCGACTAAAACTGGATTGGGCCATTATTTCTTTATTATTGATATTGAAAAAGCGTTTGATGAGGTATTGATTCCAGGTGCCATGCAGGAGCTCGAAGCACTCGGCTGCAAAGTGAAGCTTCTTGGTGCATATCAGTCTTATCAATTATAAAAAAAGCCCCTCAAAGGGCTTTTTTTAGTCTTTAATTAAAATACCGGCTTCCTCGAGTGCTTGGCAGGCTTGGTCGATCCGATGGTCATCGGGTGCTGTCAGTGTGTGAAGGTGCACGCCGTCCGTCAGCTGTGATAAATAAGCGGCATTCGTAGAAGTGATTTTTTGAATGAAATGGCTCACTTCCTTCCGGGTGCCTACTTGGATCGCTGCAGTTAAATCTCCGTAGACGGGATGCTCGATTTTTACGTCTTTTACTGTAACACCTTCATCCACGATGAGCTGCAGTTCCTCTTCTGTACGCTCCGGCCCGTGCAGACAAGCTATAATTCTTTCTGCCTGCTGGTGCTGCTGAGCGGCTGCATCCATGTATACATATCCTTGGCTTGTGGCGATAATCGGTTCATTTTTCGCTTTCAAGAGCGATATGTCCTGTACAATAACCTGTCTTGAAACGTTCGCTTTTTTTGCGAGTTCTCCTCCTGTCAGCGGTGATGTTGATTCCTTCAGCCACAGAAGAAGCTGGTCACGCCTGTTGGCGCCCAAAAGCTTTAATTCTTCGGTCAATATCGAATTCTCCTTTCTTTTGTTCCCAAAGTGCTGTAAACGTATGTAATAACTTATCCAGCTGTTCAGCTGTTGTATGCCTTCCAAAAGAGATACGGATAAATTGCAGGGCTTCTTGTTCTGTTTTTCTTAATGCTTTCATCGTTGCAGACGGACCGTGATAACCGGCAGAACATGCGCTGCCCGTTGAAATGCAAATATTATTCCGATTACATTCTAACATAACATATTGTCCTTCAAATGAGTGAAAAAAACACCCGACAATATGCGGAAGACATTCTGTTTGTGAGGTATCTGCCGCAAGAGTTACAGGGAGAGACCGAATACCGATTTGGTCTAATAAGTGTGCTCTTAATGTCTTATTGCGGGATATCTGTTGATCCATCTCGCTCATGATCAGCTCTGCAGCGGCGGTGAAGGCGCCGATCCCGGGGACATTCACAGTGCCGGCTCTGAATCCTTGTTCGTGAGCGGTGTGAGGGTAAACGGGTTTCCAAGGGACATCCGGCCGGATATAGACCGCGCCCACTCCTTTAGGACCGTGGATTTTATGGCTTGACACTGACAGTGCATCTATCCTCAGTTCTTCTGTATTGATGGGGATTTTTCCGAACGTTTGAACAGCGTCGCAATGAAGAAGAATATCCTTGCTATGCAGGTATGAAGACAGACGTTGAATGGGCTGAATGATCCCGGTTTCAGAATTGGCATGCTGAATAGATATCAGGCCTGTCTCCGGCCTAATATGAGCTGTTAATATTTCCTCGGTAATAAGCCCGTACTCATTCGGTTGAATGATGGTTACATCAAATCCTTGCAGTTCCAGATAAGCAGCACAGTTATGAATGGATTGATGCTCCATAGCTGTTGTTATGAAATGTCTTTTTGTTTTCGGCAGGCCGTTTAGCAACGATTGAATAGCCAGTAAATTGGATTCAGTGCCGCCGCTTGTAAAATAAATGCCGTTTGCTTTTCCGCCTATCATGTCGGCGATTTTTCCACGGCAGTACTCTAGTATGTGCTTTGCTTTTCCGCCCGCATCATGCAGGCTGCTGGCATTTCCGTATATATCTATGCTGAGCTTTTGATATACGTTAAGAGCCTCCTCACAAATAGGCGTTGTGGCGGCATAATCTAAATAAATCATCCGGTTTCCTCCATCCGTTCTCCATAAAAAACTCTTGAGTTTATTTTATCCTTGTGTAAATATAGGTGTCAAGACAGGTGTAAACAACAGGAGGGTGACATATGTCTAAAAAGACGATTGCAGTCATCGGTTCAGGGGCGGCAGCACTTTCCTTAGCATCAGCTTTCCCGCCCTCATACGAAGTGACTGTCATCACAAAGAAAAGTGCCAAAAACAGCAATTCTGTTTATGCGCAAGGCGGGATCGCTGCGGCTTATGCAAAAGGTGACTCGATTGAAGCCCATCTGGAGGATACGCTATATGCAGGCTGCGGACATAATGATCAAGCTATGACAGAAGCCGTTTTACATGATGGGACATACATGATTCAAAACCTGTTGCAGTGTGGATTTCCATTTGACCGCAATGAACAAGGCGATGTATGTCTTGGCAGAGAAGGAGCCCATTCATACAATCGTATTTTTCATGCAGGCGGAGACGCAACAGGCAGAGTGCTTGTTGATTATTTGCTGAAGCAGATCCAGAGCAAAATCAAGTTAATTGAGCATGAAACAGCAGCAGATTTGCTTATAGAGAATGGGCGCTGTATCGGCGTTATGACAAAAGACAGCAGGGGGCAGATCAAAGTTAGATATGCGGATGAAGTTGTGCTGGCGGCCGGCGGATGCGGGAGCCTGTTTCTTCACCATACGAATGATCCATCTGTCACAGGTGACGGCCTTTCTCTGGCGTTCCGTGCCGGAGCGGAAGTAACGGATTTAGAGTTTACTCAGTTTCACCCGACATTGCTTGTGAAAAATGGTGTTTCCTATGGGCTTGTTTCAGAAGCTGTCAGAGGAGAAGGCGGATATTTAGCAGACGAAAAGGGCCGCCGGGTTATGGCTGGACGGCATCCTTTAGGTGACTTGGCTCCAAGAGACATCGTTTCACGGGTTATTCATGAAGAAATGTCAAAAGGAAACCGCGTTTATATCGATTGCAGCACGATTTCTGATTTCGAAAAGCGTTTCCCAACGATCACCGCTATTTGTGAAAAAGCAGGGATTGATATTCAAAGCGGAAAAATCCCTGTGGCACCTGGAATGCATTTTTTGATGGGTGGTGTTTCAGTTAATCGCTGGGGGGAAACGTCAGTGCCGGGACTTTATGCAATTGGCGAGACCGCATGCACCGGTTTACACGGAGCTAACCGGCTTGCGAGCAATTCCTTATTGGAGGCGCTGGTGTTTGGAAAAAGAGCAGCAGAGCATATTATGCGAAAGCCCGTTTATAACCGGCGATATCCATCATCTGAAACCAGCTTACCCTATAAGGTGCCGAATACAGAGGTGTATGAATTGAAAAGCAGAATGACAAGCCACATGTCGATCTTGCGAGAAAAAGGCAGTCTGATTGAACTGAGCATCTGGCTTCATACACTGCCTTTTCAAAAAGTGAACGTGAAGGATATCACAATCCGGCAGCTGGAACTTTCTCATTTATGGCAAACTGCAAAGCTGATGACTTTTTCTGCGCTTTTGCGGGAGGAAAGCAGAGGGGCTCACTTCCGCACCGATTTTCCTCAAGCTGATGTGCACTGGCAAGGAAGACAAATTGTCCATACAAAAAAAGGAACGAAGATAAGAAAAAACGAGGGGATTGGGAAAAATGAATCATTTACAGCTGAAAAAATGGCTGAATCACTTTTTTCTTGAGGATATAGGGACGGGGGATTTAACATCGCAGGCTATCTTTAGGGAACAGAGCTGTGGAGCGGAAATTGTTGCAAAGTCTGACGGCATCTTTGCCGGAGCTGCGGTGATAAAAGAAGGCTTTGCTTTATTAGACGGAAATGTGCAAGCTGTTTTACACAAAACAGATGGAGATATGTTGCGAAAAGGTGAAGTGATTGCCGTGTTGCACGGTCCTGCGGCAGCACTTCTTTCAGGAGAACGGGTCGTATTGAATCTTATTCAAAGGCTATCAGGAATCGCAACGATGACAAGGGAAGCAGTTCGCAGGCTGGATGATGAAAAGATTAAAATCTGTGATACGAGAAAAACAACACCTGGGCTGAGAATGCTGGAAAAATACGCTGTCAGAGCGGGGGGCGGGTATAATCATCGATTCGGCTTGTATGACGGCATTATGATTAAAGATAATCATATTGCAGCATGCGGATCAATTTTAAAGGCGTGCGAAAAAGCGCGTCAAGCCGCCGGGCATATGATAAATATCGAGGTGGAAATTGAAACGGAGGAACAGCTGCGGGAAGCCATTGAAGCAGGCGCAGATGTTATTATGTTTGACAACTGTCCGCCTGATACGGTCCGCCATTTTGCAAATCTCACACCGGATCATATAAAAACTGAAGCTTCGGGCGGAATTACGTTAGAATCTTTGCCTGCTTTTAAAGGGACGGGCGTAAATTATATTTCATTAGGATTTCTGACTCATTCCGTCAAAAGTTTAGATATCAGCATGGATGTAGCATTATCAAATGAATCTGTGGAGGAATGCGATTATGTCAATTCTTGATATGATAAAACAATCCATTGATATCATGCCCGAAGATTATAAAGGACTATCAAGAAAGGATATGGAAACGCGTGTTGCTGCCATTAAGAAAAAGTTTGGCAGCCGGCTTTTTATACCAGGGCATCATTATCAAAAGGACGAAGTAATACAATTTGCTGACCAAACAGGCGATTCCCTGCAGCTGGCTCAAATTGCGGAAAGAAATAAAGAAGCGGAGTATATCGTATTTTGCGGTGTGCACTTTATGGCAGAGACCGCTGATATGCTGACAGGCGAGCAACAAACAGTCATCCTCCCTGATATGAGAGCGGGTTGTTCTATGGCTGACATGGCGGATATGCAGCAGACTAATAGGGCGTGGGAGAAGCTTCAGCATATATTCGGCGATACGATCATACCTTTAACTTATGTGAACTCCACTGCGGAGATCAAGGCTTTCGTCGGTAAGCATGGCGGAGCGACTGTAACTTCTTCGAATGCGAAAAAAGTGCTTAATTGGGCATTTACACAGAAAAAACGAATTTTATTTTTGCCTGACCAGCATTTAGGAAGAAATACGGCTTGTGATCTGGGCATCGCGCTTGAGGATATGGCTGTGTGGGATCCGGTAAAAGAGGAATTAATGACTGAATCTGAGCATAAGAATGTGAAAGTGATTTTGTGGAAAGGGCATTGTTCTGTCCACGAAAAATTCACCGCTGACAATATTCATGATGTGAGAGAGCGTGACCCTGACATTCGAATCATTGTGCATCCGGAGTGTTCCCATGAAGTCGTGACCCTAAGTGACGACAGCGGATCAACAAAGTATATTATCGATACCATTAACCAAGCTCCGGCGGGAAGCAAGTGGGCAATCGGAACCGAAATGAATCTTGTTCAGCGGATTATTCACGATCACCCTGATAAACAAATCGAATCACTCAATCCTGACATGTGCCCGTGTCTGACAATGAATCGAATCGATTTGCCGCATTTGCTGTGGTCTTTGGAACAAATAGAAAAAGAAGAACCTTCAGGCGTAATCAAGGTGCCAAAAGCCATTCAGCAAGATGCCCTCCTTGCTCTGAATCGGATGCTTGCGATCACCTAAATCTGAAATATTTCCCCTCCTGTACTCATAACTTCTTTTGTTCAGGCATATGTTGTGAAGAAACATATTGTAATCACAGCTGAACTGTTCACGTTTTGCATAGGAGGGGAAAACGTTGAAAATCCATATCGTTCAAAAAGGCGATTCGCTCTTGAAAATAGCTGAAAAGTACGGAGTTGATATTGAGGAAGTAAAGAAGCTTAATACACAGCTCAGCAATCCAGACTTAATCATGCCTGGAATGAAAATAAAAGTGCCGTCTGAAGGTGTCCCGGTCAGAAAAGAACCAAAAGCGGGCAAAAGTCCGGCGGCCGGAAATGTGAAGCACGAACATCCATTTGCGAAAGAGAAGCCTAAATCCGTTGTCGACGTAGAGGACATAAAGCCGAAAGAAAAGATGTCTGTGCCGTATGTCCCGCCGATGCCTAATTTGCAGGAAAATGTGTATCCAGAAGCTGATGTGAACGATTATTATGATATGAAACAGCTTTTCCAGCCCTGGTCGCCCCCTAAACCGGAGGAGCCGAAAAAACATCATGACGGAAATATGGATCATATGTATCACATGCAAGACCAATTTCCACAACAGGAGGCTATGAGTAATATGGAAAATGCAAATTATCCGAATATGCCTAATATGCCAAAGGCGCCAGAGGTAGGCGGTATAGAAGAAGAAAATGTTCATCACACAGTTCCGAATATGCCGGTTGTTCAGCCTTATTTTCATTATCCTGCTCATTTCATGCCGTGCCCGATTCCTGTTTCACCGATTCTTCCGGGGTCAGGGCTATGCTGCCCGTACTATCCGGTACACGCTTATCCAATGCACCAGCCTTTTGGCTACCAGCCGAGTTTTGTATCGCCTGAGTATGGTCCTGGTGAATTTGAAAACCAGCATCACGGGCATTACGGTTCTTACGGAGCGCCTCAATACGCATCTCCGGCTTATGGATCTCCGTATGGTCATATGCCATATGGCTCTTATTACGGCACTCCTCAGGTAATGGGAGCAAATCAGCCTGCTGTATCCCCGGGATTTATGCCGTACAAAGATCATGATGACTGCGGCTGTGACGATGGTCATCAGCCATATTACTCGGCACCCGGAGCTTATGGAACTTCTAACATGCCTTACGGCGGAGCAAATCCATATGCGGCCGGCGTATCTATGCCAATGGCGAATCAGCCCTCTGTAAATCAAATGTTTGGCCGGCCGGAAGAAGAAAATGAGTGATTGTCCGGAACGATGTAAATCGTTCCTTTTTTTATTTCGGAGCAGTTCACTGTTAAATGGAGAGAACTGACACGCTTAACATGCCCCTTGGACGCACATGATAAAAACGAGCAAACATGCTCAATTCGTCCACGGGGGGTTTTTCCATTGGGTAAAAAAATGACGATTGCAAGCTTAATTTTAATGACAGCAGGCTTAACGGCATGCGGAGCAAACGATAACGCTCTTAATGATACTCGCAATAACGGCAATACCCGTCCAATCGGATATTATACAAATGAAAATGACGCTGACAGACGCGGAGACGGAGTCGACCATGATGGTCCTGTTTCTGAATTAATGGAGGACCAAAACGACGATAACCGAAACGGCAATAACCGAAACAACACCACGAATGTGAATAACCGCGATCGTGTGACTGCAGACGATCGTGTTCCTTTGGCAACTGACGGAACATATAACAACACGAATAACAGAAACATGAATCGGAACGTGACGGACAACGGATATGACAATCAGGAAAACAGAAGACTGGCTGCAAAAATTGCCAACCGTGTGAAACAAGTGAAAAACGTCAATGATGCACAAGTTATGGTAACGGACGACCGAGTGGTTATCGCAGTCAGAAGCCACGCAGATTTCACAAAGTCCGATAGGGACAATGTCACAAAAGCGGCACGCAACTATGCGAATGGCCGTGACGTCCAAGTGTCTACAGATAAAGGGCTGTTCACAAAGCTTCATAAAATGAACAACCGCTAACGATGAAAGGCTGCCGGAAGTGATATTCGGCGGCCTTTCTCTTTACACCAGCGAATAATACCCATTACAGTGTACATAGAAAAAAATAAAAGAAGGTGAAAACATGGCAGGCCATTCCAAGTGGAAAAACATACAAAAAAGAAAAAATGCACAGGATGCCAAGCGCGGAAAAATCTTTATGAAACTTGCGAAAGAAATCTATGTGGCAGCGAAAGAAGGCGGAGCTGATCCAGAAGCAAATTCAGCATTGCGCCTTGTCGTCGAGAAAGCCAAAAGCGCCAATATGCCGAATGAAAATATTGACCGAGCTATTCAAAAAGCCTCTGGGAGCCAAGATGGAAACAGCTATGAGGAAATCACATATGAAGGCTATGGTCCATCAGGGATTGCCGTGATGGTTGAATGTGTAACAGATAACAAAAACCGAACGGCGTCAAATGTACGGGCAGCTTTTAATAAAAATGGCGGAAGTCTGGGAGAAAGCGGATGTGTAGCCTTTTTATTTGAACGGAGGGGCGTCATTGCAATTGACCGTACAGAACGGCCGATAGAAGAGGATGAGCTCATGCTGGATGTGCTGGAAGCAGGGGGAGAAGAGCTGCAGACGGAAGAAGACCAATATGTGGTATTAACAGAACCCGAGCGTTTTGAAGAGGTCAAAACAGCTCTCGAATCGAAGCATTTAATTTCTTCGGCGGAGGTGGCCATGCTTCCGAAAACCTTCGTAGATGCCGATGATCAGGCTATTGAGAAGCTGGAAAAACTGATCGGCATCCTTGAAGCAGACGATGATGTTCAAGAAGTGTATACCAATTACCGCTCATAAAAAACCGGCGCGATGTCAAATCGGGCCGGTTTTTTATGGTTAAGAAACACGTTCATTTTTCGGGATATATTCTTTCTCCCAGAAATCAGCGTTTTTGATGCCCAGCGATTTCGGATCAAAGACCGGATCTAAGCCCTGCTTCTTTTGGCGCTCGTAATCCTTTAAGGCAAGCAGCGCCGGTTTTGAAAGCATCACAATGGCGATGACATTCAACCATACCATAATGCCAAGCCCCGCATCGCCTAATGCCCAAGCAAGTGAAGCGGTTTTCACCGTTCCATAGAACGTCGCGGCTAAAATAATCAGCTTTAAGCCAAGCATTGCCCATTTGCTTTCTTTTCCTCGGGCTAAATAGACAATATTTGTTTCTGCGATGTAGTAATATGCCATAATTGTTGTAAAGGCGAAGAAGAATAAAGCGATGGCAACAAAGCCTGCACCTAATCCGGGAAGAACATTGTCAATGGCCGCTTGAGTGAAACCAGGGCCTGCCTCTACGCCTTTGAGGTGATGAACGATAAAGGAACCATCTGCAGCCTGGGTATTGTACATGCCGGTAAATAAGATCATGAAAGCCGTAGCGGAACATACAAATAAGGTGTCAATATAAACAGAAAATGCCTGAACAAGCCCCTGTTTGACCGGATGGGAAACTTCTGCAGCCGCTGCCGGATGCGGGCCTGTTCCTTGGCCGGCTTCGTTTGAGTAAACGCCCCGTTTTACACCCCACGAAATCGCCATGCCGATCAGACCGCCAAAAGCGGAATCTAATGCAAAAGCGCTTTTGAAAATCAATGAGATGACAGCAGGCAATTCAGAAATATTCATGACAATAATGACTAAAGAAAGAAGGATATAGCCAATGGCCATAAACGGAACAATCATTTGTGCGGCATTGGCAATTCGCTTGACACCGCCAAAAATGATAAACCCTAATAATAAAACGAGAATACAGCCTGTGATGGCAGGAGAAATACCGAATGCATTTTGGACGCCGGCTGCTATGGAATTGGACTGTACGCCCGGCATCAGAAGGGCCATTGCAATAAGAGCGGCAGCGGCAAATAAGACGGCAAACCACTTAATGCCTATGCCTTTTTCTATATAGTAAGCGGGACCGCCCCGATATTGGCCGTCTTGTTTCACTTTGTAAATTTGGGCAAGAGTAGATTCAACAAATGCGCTCGCCGCACCGATAAAGGCAATCGCCCACATCCAGAACACCGCACCGGGTCCGCCGAATGCGATTGCTGTCGCCACACCTGCGATGTTTCCCGTCCCCACTCGCCCGGACAGCGCAATTGATAATGCCTGAAAAGAAGAAACGCCGGCTTCAGAGCTCTTTCCTTGGAACATCAGAACAATCATTTCTTTCAAATGCCTGACTTGTAAAAAGCGTGTCATAATAGAAAAGGTTAATCCTATACCTAACAAAATATAAATGACGGGGGTACTCCATAAGACCGCGTTTAAATTGGTAACAAAACCTTCCATTTATCTTCCTCCTCACTTCATTTCGAATACATGTATAAAAAGAATTTTGGGCTAATTGAACTATTTCCACAATCGATTTGTCACATTATATGACTGGTAATGACCAATAAGAAAAGGGAGAGAAAAAGAAAACCGCAGCGTATTGATTACGCCGCGGTTTTCTGCAGAGGCCAAACAGATGGCAATTGTAATAAAATCTTTTAGCAATAACGAAAAGCGCTCAGGATCAATTGGAAACGGATTTAATGAGTTGCATTCATCTCATTCATGCCTGCGGCGGTTCTTCGCGGATCCAATGGTCATCCTTCCGCCAATCATACGTATCATCATCAGTATCAAGATGTAAAGTTTGATTGCCGATTTTCACTGTATTGCGGTTGATCCATTTAACTGCCGGGCTGCTGTCCGGATAATTCCAGTAGATGGTTTTCTTGACGAGTGTTTTTTCATTCACAAGTTCACCTCTGGCCGCATCTGAGCTCAAGGTATTCTGGGATACAAAAATGTTTAACGTATAGCTGCCGTCCGGCGATTCAACCGATTGGACGATATTTCCTTTCGGGACGTTTTTCAGTGAAAATAACATCCAATAGGCGGCGCCTCAGAAGAATATCAAAAACGCTAACATGATAAGCGGGATTTTAGTGCGTGTATTGATCTGACTCGCTCCCTTTTTTCTTATATATCAGGATCATGCTATCTTTACATTTCCTTAAAATTTCCTCAATAAAATGCTGGTATGATGAAATAAAAAAAGGGTGAGGGGAGACAGAAATGGAGAAAATATATTGTCATTCCAGCGAAAAGGACTCTGAAACGGTCTGCTTAACTGTGAGAGGCTATCGAATTAAGCTGTCGCCTGAACAAATGAAACTGATTTCTGCCGCCAGAAAGTAAAAAAACATGGACGAAGGCAGCCGCTTGAAGCGGCTGCCTTTTCGAATTAAGAATATTTTCTTTTCCGCTGAGCGAAATGCTTTTGGAACCAATCTTTTTTATATAAAAATGCGATCATCTCCAGCCAAAAACCCGGAATCTTTTTGGGGAATATCGGTTTTTTGTAGAGTGCATGATATGCAGCTTTTAAATCATCCCACTGCGTGCACGTTTTTGTCTGATCAAACCTCGCAACATCAATCACCCGCACCGCTCCGGTTTCTGTCAGAATCAGATTGCGCAAATGAATGTCTGACGGGTTCAGGCCGGCCGCACGGGCATCAGAAAGCGCTCCTTCAACCTGCTGAATCATGTCATCGCTGATCGCAATGCCTTTCTTCAGACAATTATAAAAGGTTTCACCTTTAATATATTCCATGAGAATATATGAATCACCAGTTTCATAAATGTCAGGATAGAATGCGGACCCGGCTAATTTTTCATAGATCGCGGCTTCTTTGACAGCTGTCGCTTGATACTCCGGAAAAAATACTTTCAGCGCCATTTTTCGATCGCCTTCTGTTAAGGCAAACACATAGGCGCTTCTTCCCTTGCCGATGAGTGTTAATTCCTCGGATTTTTCTTTGACTTTATCAAATCTGCTGTTCTTGCGGTAGATGACTGAATGGGCCAGTGCCTCTGCTTTTGTCAGCATTTCATTCACCTTCTTTGCTCAATTTTATGCAGCTGTTTATAGGAAAATCATAAACTGTTCAGGAAAAAGAGCCTAATTCTAGTGTAGCTAGTCTTGAAGAAGAAGGCTACCTATAAGTATTAATTGTGATAAAAGAGACATTGGGCGGTCATTTCCATTCTTGAAAAGCGCTTACAAATGGGATAATATTAATTTTAAATAAAGCGCTTTCGTAAATATTCAAGGAGGAACAAGCCATGACAAAGCAGATTGTGACAGGGATTATCGGTGCAGGGCGCATCGGCAAACTTCATGTTCAAAATATACGCCGGATTCCTCATATGAAAATAAAAGCGGTATCTGATATTCAGGAAGGCCGGATAAAAGGCTGGGCCGACAGTCATCAGGTTGAATACATAACCTCTGATTATCGTGATGTATTACAAGACCCTGATATTGACGCTGTTTTGATTTGCTCACCGACAGTCGTACATGCGCAAATGATCAGAGAAGCAGCCGAGGCGAAAAAGCATATTTTTTGTGAGAAGCCTGTCAGTTTCTCTCTGGACGAAACAAAAGAAGCGCTTGCGGCCGTCCGGAAACACGGGGTTGCACTTCAAGTCGGATTTAACCGCCGTTTTGATCCGCATTTTAAGAAAATCAAAACGATGGTTGAAAATGGTGAAATCGGTACGCCTCATTTATTAAAAATCACGTCACGGGACCCAGAACCCCCAAATATAGACTATGTCCGTACTTCAGGCGGCTTGTTTATGGATATGTCAATCCATGATTTTGATATGGCCAGGTATATTATGGGAAGCGAAGTAAAGGAAGTGTTTGCAAAAGGGGCGGCTCTGGTGAATCCTACTTTTGCGGAACTGGGTGATATTGATACAGCTGTCATTACACTGACTTTTGAAAACGGTGCCATGGCTGTCATTGACAACAGCCGCCAAGCTGTGTACGGATATGACCAGCGGGTCGAGGTTTTCGGGACGAAAGGTTCGGCAGCGGCGGACAACAGCAGGCCGACGACAGTCGAAGTATCAACCGCTGATTTTGTTCTGAAAGATAAACCGCATTTCTTCTTCCTTGAACGTTATAAGGATGCGTATGAAGAGGAAATTCTTCGTTTTGCAGAAGCGATCGCAACAAACCAGGAAACTGCCTGCACGGGCAATGACGGTATTCAGGCGGAACGGATCGCCAGAGCGGCGCAGCAGTCGCTTGCTTTTGGCATGCCTGTCAGTATTGAGCATACTGAAAAAATCGCTTTTTGACCAAACAGGATTATAATTCGCTAGGCTTGGGTATAGAATCTCCGTTGATACTTTAGAAAAAAAGTAGGCGGTGGAGAACATGAATACAGCTTATGCTAAGGGAAATGTGTTGAACAAAATCGGAATTCCTTCTCACATGGTTTGGGGCTACATTGGCGTTGTCATCTTTATGGTTGGAGACGGACTTGAACAAGGCTGGCTGTCTCCTTTTCTCGTAGATCACGGTCTCAGCATGCAGCAATCCGCATCATTGTTTACCATGTACGGCATTGCTGTCACCATCTCGGCTTGGCTTTCGGGCACGTTTGTTCAAACATGGGGCCCGAGAAAAACGATGACCGTCGGCTTACTTGCCTTCATCCTCGGTTCGGCCGCATTTATCGGCTGGGCGATTCCTCATATGTCTTATCCGGCTCTTTTAGGCAGCTATGCGCTTAGAGGCTTGGGATATCCGCTGTTTGCATACTCGTTTCTCGTATGGGTGTCATACAGCACCTCTCAAAAAATTCTCGGAAAAGCCGTCGGCTGGTTCTGGTTTATGTTTACGTGCGGCCTTAATGTGCTCGGGCCGTTCTATTCCAGCTATGCGGTCCCGGCATTTGGAGAAATCAATACACTTTGGAGCGCTTTACTGTTTGTAGCGGCAGGCGGATTCCTCGCTCTATTTATTAACAAAGATAAATTTACACCTGTAAAAAAACAAGATCAGCCAAAATGGAAAGAACTGTCCAAGGCATTTACAATTATGTTTGAAAACCCTAAAGTCGGTGTCGGCGGAGTGGTCAAGACGATTAATGCCATAGGACAATTTGGGTTTGCTATCTTTCTCCCGACTTATTTAGCGCATTACGGATATTCTGTGTCAGAATGGCTGCAAATATGGGGGACGCTGTTTTTTGTGAATATCGTGTTTAATATCATTTTCGGGGCAGTCGGAGATAAACTTGGCTGGCGCAATACCGTGATGTGGTTTGGCGGTGTCGGGTGCGGCATTTTCACGCTGGCGCTTTATTACACGCCTCAGTTGATCGGGCATCAGTATTGGGTCCTGATGATTATCGCCTGCAGCTACGGCGCGGCATTGGCCGGTTACGTGCCATTAAGCGCGCTTTTGCCAACGCTTGCCCCTGATAATAAGGGCGCTGCCATGTCAGTGTTGAACCTTGGATCTGGTTTATGTGCGTTTATTGCGCCGGGCATCGTAAGTCTTTTCATTGGGCCGCTCGGTACAGGCGGTGTGATTTGGATTTTTGCAGCATTGTATTTTTTCAGTGCTTTTCTGACGCAATTTTTGACGGTTTCAGAGCAAAGCGCCGATGTATATATGGAGGAACGCCTTGTCAGGGAAAATATACAAACAAATTTCGAGAAAACGGTTAAGCAGTAGCCTCTTTGGTCAAACTAGTCATAAACGTGTGCAAAGAGGTGTAGAGGGTGAAACGATTTAGCACGGCGTATCTTTTCCTGGGCATTCTTTGTTCAGCCGCAGCATGTCTAATAGGTGCTCCGCCCAGCGCACTTGGGGCGGAAGTGGAGCACTATGAACCGCTGCAGGTGCATGTGCAGCTTGAGAAAGTGTATTTGGACGGCGATGTCAGCATTGAGCATAAGGATGAAAAAGTGCTTTCTATGGATGATTTTTGGGCAGCTTATGCCGGCTGGACGCTTGTTGAACAAAAAAAGGGCTATGTGCTCTTCCGGAAACAAATGGATGATATTTCTCCGCTCAGCAAGGTGAACGGGTATATCGGTGTATCGGATAATGGAGTAATTTCCACTTTTCATGGCCGGCCTGAGTCAGCTTCCGAACCGATTCAGTCTTTTTTTCAAATTGATTTAGAAAGGCTGGAA
Organism: Bacillus tequilensis KCTC 13622; assembly: GCF_000507145.1. Lineage (GTDB taxonomy): Bacteria > Bacillota > Bacilli > Bacillales > Bacillaceae > Bacillus > Bacillus tequilensis. The sequence continues at coordinate 119,505 of NZ_AYTO01000034.1, forward strand.
AGCCATATGCAAAAAAATCTTCTGAAAGGCATTCCATTTCGGACAAAAGCGGAGTTTGAGGATGTCATAGAACATATGAAGACATACAGCGGGTAACGTCTGCTGATTGAAGACATGTATTCATGTCTTTTTTTTCGTGTAAGAATGAGAGAAGCGAACGTATGTTAACTTTTCTATAAGACTTTGACTGTTTTTATGGTACAATGAAGAACAGTCAAAGAGGTGAATTTGCGTGATCGAATTTGTTAAAGGGACGATTGATTATGTATCTCCCCAATATATTGTGATAGAGAACGGCGGCATCGGCTATCAGGTTTTCACGCCGAATCCGTTTATATATAAGGAGAGAAGCCAAGAAACGATTTTTACGTACCATCATATCAGAGAGGATGCTTTTTCGCTCTACGGCTTTTCAACAAGAGAGGAGAAAGCGCTCTTTACAAAGCTGTTAAACGTGACCGGAATCGGTCCAAAAGGCGCACTCGCCATTTTGGGCTCAGGGGATCCGGGAGCGGTTATCCAAGCGATTGAAAATGAGGATGAAGCCTTTTTGGTCAAGTTTCCTGGTGTAGGAAAGAAAACCGCTCGCCAGATCATCCTTGATTTAAAAGGAAAGCTTGCCGATGTTGTGCCTGAAATGATTGAAAATCTGTTTAATCATGAAGAAAGGCTTGAAAAGCAAACAGCGGAAACGGCTCTCGAAGAAGCACTGGAGGCCCTCAGGGTTCTCGGATATGCTGAAAAAGAAATCAAAAAGGTGCTTCCTCACTTAAAAGAGGACATTGGGCTGACAACGGACCAATATGTAAAAAAAGCATTACAAAAACTATTGAAGTAAGGTGATGTTCATGGATGAACGGCTCGTCTCTAGTGAAGCAGACAACCATGAATCAGTGATAGAGCAAAGCCTGAGGCCGCAAAATCTGGCGCAGTATATCGGGCAGCATAAGGTGAAAGAAAATTTGCGCGTGTTTATCGATGCGGCAAAAATGAGGCAGGAGACGCTGGATCATGTTCTTCTGTACGGGCCGCCCGGACTCGGAAAAACGACTCTCGCTTCCATCGTTGCCAATGAAATGGGAGTGGAATTGCGGACGACATCAGGACCTGCGATTGAACGACCTGGTGACTTGGCTGCCATATTAACGGCGCTGGAGCCGGGAGATGTTTTATTTATTGATGAAATACATAGGCTTCACAGATCGATTGAAGAGGTGCTTTACCCGGCGATGGAAGACTTTTGTCTCGATATTGTCATTGGCAAAGGCCCCTCCGCCCGCTCTGTCAGGCTCGATCTTCCGCCTTTTACGCTGGTCGGTGCCACAACGAGGGTAGGGCTTTTGACGGCACCGCTAAGAGACAGATTCGGCGTAATGTCTCGCCTTGAGTACTATACGCAAGAAGAGCTGGCGGATATTGTTACAAGAACGGCTGACGTATTCGAGGTTGAGATTGATCAGCCGTCTGCTCTCGAAATCGCGAGGAGATCGAGAGGGACGCCCCGCGTAGCGAACCGCCTGCTGAGAAGGGTTCGTGATTTCGCTCAGGTGCTGGGTGACAGCCGGATTACGGAAGAGATTTCGCAGGATGCGCTGGAGCGGCTTCAAGTTGACCGTCTCGGTTTGGATCATATTGATCACAAGCTGCTAATGGGCATGATCGAAAAATTTAACGGCGGCCCGGTTGGTCTTGATACCATTTCAGCCACGATCGGCGAGGAACCGCATACGATTGAGGACGTATACGAACCATATCTTCTGCAAATCGGTTTTATCCAAAGAACGCCGCGGGGAAGGATCGTGACACCGGCCGTTTACCATCATTTCCAAATGGAGGCTCCCCGATATGACTGAATTCCCTAAGATCATTATGATTCTTGGTGCTGTTTTGCTTATCATTGGAGCAGTTTTGCATTTTGTCGGCAAGATGCCGGGAGATATTTTTGTAAAAAAAGGAAATGTCACATTTTTCTTCCCGGTTGTCACTTGTATTATCATAAGTGTGGTATTATCAATTTTGCTTAATCTTTTCGGCAGAATGAAATAACAAAAGACTAGGATAAAGGTGAAATCATCATGAAAGTCGATTTATTTGATTTTGAACTACCGGAACGTTTAATTGCACAAGTGCCATTGGAGCAGCGTGATGCTTCAAGGCTGATGGTGCTTGATAAACATACAGGAGAGCTGACTGACAGCTCGTTTAAACACATTATCAGCTTCTTTAAAGAAGGAGATTGTCTTGTATTAAACAATACCCGTGTGCTGCCTGCGCGGTTATTCGGGACGAAAGAGGATACCGGGGCGAAAGTGGAACTGCTTTTGTTGAAACAGGAAACCGGTGACAATTGGGAAACACTTGCGAAACCGGCGAAACGGGTGAAAAAAGGAACCGTTGTCACATTTGGAGACGGAAGATTGAAGGCAATTTGCACGGAAGAGCTTGAGCACGGCGGCAGAAAAATGGAATTCCAGTATGACGGTATTTTTTACGAGGTGCTGGAATCCCTTGGAGAAATGCCGCTCCCGCCATATATTAAAGAACAGCTTGATGACAGAGAGCGTTATCAGACTGTATATTCTAAAGAAATCGGCTCTGCGGCCGCGCCTACTGCGGGCCTTCACTTCACAGAAGAAATCTTGCAGCAACTGAAAGACAAAGGTGTGCAAATTGAGTTCATCACTTTGCACGTAGGTCTTGGAACGTTTCGCCCTGTGAGTGCCGATGACGTGGAAGAGCACAATATGCATGCGGAGTTTTATCAAATGTCAGAAGAAACGGCCGCAGCCTTAAACAAAATAAGGGAAAATGGCGGACGGATTATATCTGTCGGCACGACATCAACACGCACGCTTGAAACCATTGCCGGGGAACATGACGGGCAATTTAAAGCATCAAGCGGCTGGACATCTATTTTTATTTATCCGGGCTATGAATTTAAAGCCATTGACGGAATGATTACAAACTTCCATTTGCCAAAATCATCGCTGATTATGCTGGTCAGTGCGCTTGCGGGAAGAGAAAACGTTTTGCGCGCTTATCATCATGCGGTGGAAGAGGAATACCGTTTCTTCAGCTTCGGAGACGCGATGCTGATTTTATAATTTGAGAACAGGAGGCCTCATCAAAAGTGGCTGAACAACCAATACGCTATGAATTTATAAAAGAATGCAAACAAACAGGAGCGCGTCTGGGAAAAGTCCATACGCCTCATGGCTCCTTTGAAACGCCGGTGTTTATGCCTGTGGGCACACTGGCGACAGTCAAAACGATGTCACCTGAAGAGCTGAAAGCAATGGATGCGGGCATCATTTTAAGCAACACTTATCACCTATGGCTCCGCCCCGGACATGATATTGTCAAGGAAGCGGGCGGGCTTCATAAATTTATGAACTGGGACCGCGCGATTTTAACCGATTCCGGCGGCTTTCAGGTCTTTTCTTTAAGCAAGTTTCGTAATATAGAGGAGGAGGGTGTTCATTTCCGCAATCACTTAAATGGAGACAAGCTGTTTTTATCTCCGGAAAAAGCGATGGAGATCCAAAACGCACTCGGCTCTGACATTATGATGGCGTTTGACGAATGTCCGCCGTATCCGGCAGAGTACGATTATATGAAACGGTCAGTTGAACGGACAAGCCGCTGGGCAGAACGCTGCCTGAATGCCCATAGCCGTCAGGATGAGCAAGGGCTGTTTGGCATTGTACAAGGCGGAGAATATGAAGATCTGCGCACACAAAGCGCGAAGGACTTGATTTCCCTTGATTTTCCGGGCTATGCTATAGGCGGATTATCTGTCGGCGAACCCAAGGATGTCATGAACCGTGTGCTTGAGTTTACAACACCGCTTTTGCCGAAGGATAAACCGAGATATCTGATGGGAGTCGGTTCTCCGGACGCGCTGATTGACGGAGCAATCCGCGGGGTCGACATGTTTGACTGTGTGCTGCCTACCAGGATTGCAAGAAACGGCACAGTGTTTACTGCTGAAGGCCGTCTCAATATGAAAAATGCGAAATTCGAAAGAGACTTCCGTCCAATTGACGAAGAGTGTGATTGCTATACATGTAAAAACTACACTCGCGCGTACATCAGACACTTGATCCGCTGCAATGAAACGTTTGGCCTTCGATTAACAACTTACCATAACCTTCATTTTCTGTTACACTTAATGGAGCAGGTGAGACAGGCTATTCGCGAGGATCGTCTGGGTGATTTCCGAGAAGAGTTCTTTGAGCGTTACGGCTACAATAAGCCAAATGCGAAAAGCTTCTAAAATAAAAATGAAAAACTGGCTTACAGAAAGGGGTGAAAATTATGACTGGCACTTTAGGTACATTGGTTCCTATTATTTTAATGTTTGCGGTTCTTTACTTCTTGCTGATTCGTCCTCAGCAAAAGCAGCAAAAGAATGTACGCCAAATGCAGGAGGAACTGAAAAAAGGCGATTCAGTGGTGACAATCGGGGGATTGCACGGCACTGTTGACTCTATCGACGAAAGCAAAGTCGTCATTAAGACTGGAGATAACACACGTCTTACATTCGACCGACGCGCGATCAGAGAAGTTTCTGCTGCTGAATAACAGCAGGAGCTGTACATAGCAAACAAAAAAGAGCGGGTGATCCCGCTCTTTTTTTTATGTGGAAGACCTGTTTCCCCTCATGTTTACGCCAAAAATCCCGCCCAGCATGCACACTCCTAAAAATCCAAGATGAAAAAGAAGCTGCTCCGCTGTAAAAGTCTTTCCGAATCCTAAATACTGAAACAACAAAATAATCATAGAAAAGCTTAAGGCAGTCATTGCCCCGATCATCCAGCCCCTTTCCTTCCCTTTCCCGCCCGAAATGAACCCGCCGATAAATAAAGAAAGAAATGAGATAGCGTTGATCAGCCAGTTGAATGATGACTCTTCAAGCGAGGTTGCCGTCAGTAACAGGGAAACTGCTAAACTCGTTAAGAGCATGGCTGAGAAAATGGCAATTAAGCCGTATAGAATGCCTTTTCCAACTTGTTTTGTTTCCTCCATGAATGTCTCCTCTCTGCCTGTATTAAAAGGCTTCTGTTCTAAGCCGTCAGATATGCTGATGGCTCGTCTTTGTAAAAATGTATTCCCTCCCCTCATGAATTAGACGTAAAAGCTTTATGAAATACGATTGGTTTTTACATAAATTGTTCGTTTTGTAGCATCCTATGATGAGTCGGAGGTGCATCATGGAAGAGCTTCTCACTATTACGTTTCGCACAATCGTATTGTATTTTGTCATCCTGGTTATTTTTCGTTTAATGGGTAAACGGGAAATCGGAGAGCTTAGTATTTTAGACCTCGTTGTCTTTATCATGATGGCTGAAATTGCCGTTTTAGCCATAGAAAACGTAGAGGACCATCTGTTTCACACCATTTTGCCAATGCTTGTGTTAATGCTGATTCAAGTGACGTTTGCCTATTTATCCTTAAAGAACCGAAAAGTCCGCCAGCTCCTTGACGGAAAGCCGACGATTATTATTAAATATGGAAAAATAGACGAAGCTGCCATGAAATCACAGCGATATAATTTTGATGATTTAATCGTCCAGCTCAGGGAAAATAATGTCGACAGAGTAGCTGACGTATCATTTGCGATTTTAGAGCCGTCAGGCAAGCTGACTGTAGTGAAGAAAGAAAACAGCGGAGAGCATCGGCAGCTCGAAATGCCGCTCATTATAGACGGATCCATTCAAACCGAAAACCTGTCCAGAATCGGCAAAGACAAACAGTGGCTGTATGAAAAGCTACGAAAACACGGATATTCCAATCCTTCAAACATTTCCTTTTGCTCGTTTACTGACGGAAAGTTATTTATTGACGAAAAAGATGGGCGCCGCACGTAACCTTTAGCGGATGATCAGCCGTCCGATAATAGGAATGCGGCGAAGCTCATCTTTTTTAATTAAACGGAAAACGAGCAGGAGGATAATATAGATTAATGCACTCATTGCGATCCACCCGGCGACATTCACAGCTTCGGACGACCCAAAGCTTACAGATTGTTTGATGGCAGAGCTGATAAATCCAGAAATCACAATAACGGCGAAGCTGAGCGCGTACTCCTTGATTTTGATGCTGATCGGCAGCACCTTGCTTACGGTCGCCGCGTGCAACAGCGTCACGAGCACCATGCCTGTCACAATAGCTAATGCCGCGCCCATGATACCGAGAGACGGCCTGGTGGCAAGGACAAAAATAAGACCTGTTTTGACAAGTGCTCCTATTAAGCTGTTCATCATCGCCGCTCCTGCTAAATTAAGCGCCTGCAGTACTGCTTGAAGAGGGCCTTGGAAATAATAAAGCAGAAAAAACGGAGCCATCACTTTTATAAATACAGCTGCGCCTGAGGAGCCGTACATCACCGTCATCAGCTCATCCGCAAATACAAATAAAATGACAACTGAAATGCCTCCGCTGAGCAGACAAAGACGCATGGCCTGTTCCAAGCGGTATTCCACCACCTGCAATTTTTTCTGCTCCATTCCTTCACTGATCGCAGGAACCAGCGCGGTCGACAAAGAATATGTAATAAAGCTGGGCAGAGTCAGCAGGGTCATGGCAAAGCCGGTCAGCTCCCCATATTGCTTTGTGGCGGCAACTGTCGCCACTCCTGCGATGGCAAGGCTTTGGGCGACGACAATCGGCTCGAAAAACCAAGAGAGGTTGCCGATAAAGCGGCTCCCGGTAGTTGGAAGGGAGACGCTCATTAATTGGGTAAAGGTGTGTTTTCCGTTTTTAATAGACTGGAAAAAATGTTTTCTGATTTTAATGGTCTTTTTATATTTAAAGCAAACGAATAAATAAAGAAGTGATGCCAGCTCTCCTGCTACTGAGGATAGCATTGCTCCTGCTGCGGCATATTCAATTCCATAAGGGAGAAAAATCGTTGTGCAGACAGCGACAAGTGAAATGCGGATCACCTGTTCAAGGACTTGGGATACAGCAAGCGGGTTCATATTCTGTTTTCCTTGAAAGTACCCCCTCAGCACACTCGATATGGCAATAATCGGCACAACCGGTGTAATGGCCAGAAGCGGATACAATGTTCTCTTATCAGTCAGCATCGTTTCAGCCATAACCGGGGCGAAAAACAGAAACAGCGGTGTAAAGATCAGGCTGAGCACTCCAGTGATGGTCAGAGACATAACTAAAATATTTTTCGTTTTTTGATGATCTCCGCGCGCGCTGGCTTCAGCCACAAGCTTGCTGATCGCGACCGGCAGACCGAATTGAGTTAATGTAGCGGCCAAGAAAAAGGTGGGCGCCGCCATCATGAAAAGCCCGACTCCTTCTTCACCGATAAAACGGGCGATAACCACCCGGTTGACAAACCCGAGCATTCTTGTCACCATTCCTGCTGCGATAAGGATAAGAGTGCCCTTTAAAAACGTCTGTTTCGCCATTTTTACCCCCTGCCTTCTCAAACTACCTGTAATCATATACAATAAAGATATGCGTATATGTCGTCCAAGCATGACAAGTCTTCTTAAAAAACAATAAAAAAGGAGCGTGGAATCGTGGAGAAGCATCCCGCGGATCTATATAAAGACCACGTCAGGCCGTTTCTTTACAGCAAACTGGAAGAGTTTAAGATTCTCGGGTATGATGATGTTGAACTCGAAAGTTTGTGGTCATACTTAACAGATAAGAAGTGGAAAAAGAAAACGGAACTGCACATTTATGAAATGACGAGCGATATCTTATCAGTGAAAATTGGCGAATTTATGAACTATGCAACCGTTGAGTCATTCAAAACGTCTAATTGGCTGGGCAGTGAAGAAGGACAGGAAGCATTGGAAGAACTGCTGAGATAGCAGATCGATTCGCACAGGTTTAAGGGAGGATATACATAATGAAAAAAGGACGCTTGATTGCGTTTTTCCTTTTCGTATTATTGATCGGCACGGGCTTGGGCTACTTGACGAAGCCTGCTGCGAACAATATTACGTTAGGATTGGATTTGCAAGGCGGATTTGAGGTGCTGTATGATGTACAGCCCGTAAAAAAAGGTGACAAAATCACAAAAGACGTTCTGGTCAGCACAGTAGAGGCATTGAACCGCAGGGCCAATGTCCTCGGTGTCAGCGAACCGAACATCCAAATTGAAGGGAATAACCGAATTCGCGTTCAGCTCGCTGGGGTGACAAACCAAAACAGAGCGCGTGAAATCTTGGCGACTGAAGCGCAGCTTTCTTTCAGAGATGCGAATGATAAGGAACTGCTGAACGGTGCTGATCTCGTTGAAAATGGAGCTAAACAAACATATGACAGCACAACAAACGAACCGATTGTCACTATCAAACTGAAAGACGCTGATAAATTCGGTGAAGTGACCAAAAAGGTTATGAAGATGGCGCCAAACAATCAGCTTGTCATTTGGCTAGATTACGAAAAAGGCGATTCCTTTAAGAAAGAAGTTCAAAAAGAGCATCCTAAATTTGTATCCGCTCCAAATGTAAGTCAGGAGCTAAATACAACTGATGTAAAAATTGAAGGACATTTCACAGCTCAAAAAGCTAAAGATTTAGCCAGCATCTTAAACGCCGGCGCGCTTCCTGTAAAACTGACTGAAAAATATTCAACATCAGTAGGCGCACAATTTGGCCAGCAGGCGCTTCATGATACGGTGTTTGCCGGTATTGTCGGTATCGCAATTATTTTCTTATTTATGCTTTTCTATTACCGTTTGCCGGGATTTATAGCGGTGATTACGCTATCAGTTTATATCTACATTACACTTCAGATTTTTGACTGGATGAATGCTGTACTTACGCTTCCGGGAATTGCCGCACTCATTTTAGGGGTCGGGATGGCTGTTGATGCCAACATCATCACCTATGAGCGGATTAAAGAAGAGCTTAAGCTAGGCAAGTCTGTCCGCTCTGCCTTCCGCTCAGGAAACAGACGGTCATTTGCGACGATTTTTGATGCGAACATTACAACAATTATTGCAGCGGTTGTGCTCTTTATCTTTGGGACAAGCTCTGTTAAAGGGTTTGCGACGATGCTGATTCTGTCGATTTTGACAAGCTTTATCACTGCCGTTTTCTTATCAAGATTTCTTCTCGCTCTCCTAGTGGAAAGCAGATGGCTTGATCGGAAAAAAGGCTGGTTTGGCGTCAATAAGAAACATATTATGAATATTCAGGATACGGACGAAAATACAGAGCCGCATACACCGTTCCAAAAATGGGATTTCACGAGCAAGCGCAAATATTTCTTTATTTTCTCCAGCGCTGTCACGATTGCCGGGATTATTATCCTGCTTGTGTTCAAGCTGAACCTTGGCATTGACTTTGCGAGCGGCGCGCGGATTGAAGTGCAAAGCGACCATAAGCTGACGACAGAGCAGGTGGAGAAGGACTTTCAATCTCTGGGCATGGATCCTGATACCGTTGTTCTGTCAGGCGAAAAGAGCAATGTCGGTGTTGCCCGTTTTGTCGGGGTGCCTGATAAAGAAACCATTGCAAAAGTCAAAACGTATTTCAAAGACAAATACGGATCAGAGCCGAATGTCAGCACAGTTTCACCGACAGTCGGTAAAGAGCTGGCGAGAAATGCGCTTTATGCAGTTGCTATCGCTTCTATTGGCATTATCATTTACGTTTCGATCCGATTCGAATACAAAATGGCCATTGCCGCAATCGCTTCACTGCTTTATGACGCATTCTTCATCGTCACGTTTTTCAGCATTACAAGGCTTGAGGTAGATGTTACCTTCATCGCCGCCATTCTGACAATTATCGGGTATTCCATTAACGATACTATCGTTACATTTGACAGGGTTCGGGAGCATATGAAAAAGCGCAAGCCGAAAACATTTGCCGAGCTGAACCACATTGTAAACCTGAGCCTGCAGCAAACCTTTACACGATCTATTAACACTGTATTAACTGTTGTAATTGTTGTTGTGACATTGCTGATCTTTGGAGCATCATCTATTACCAACTTCTCCATTGCTTTATTGATCGGGCTGTTAACAGGCGTTTATTCCTCTCTCTACATTGCAGCGCAAATTTGGCTTGCATGGAAAGGAAAAGAACTGAAAAAAGATTCGGCGCAGTAAAAAATATCAGGCTGTCCTTTTCGGGGCAGCCTGTTTTTTGAAGTTTCATTGAACTTAAAATGGACATTTGCTATAATGGCATACGCTTACATTTAAACATATAGATGCTGTAAAAGTGTTTGTGACTGTTTTCAGAGATGTAGGAGGGTTATATATGAGGGTTCGCGAATCAGAGCTGCCGGGCATAGGGCGAAAAGTTGAAATGGTGACTAGAAACCGCAATAAAATTTCAATTATCATTCATCATGACGGACGGAGAGAGCTATACATTTTTGACGGAAACGATCATGAAGAGTGTGTTGCTTCCGTGCAGTTTGATGACGCTGAAGCTAGACAGATTTCTGCAATTCTCGGAGGAATGGTATATAAACCGAAAGCACTTGAAAGCGTCGAGGCAGCCCTTGATGATTTGATGATAGAATGGTTCAAAGTGGAAATTGGAGCGCCGGCCATTCGTCATACAATAGGTGATTTGGATGCAGGGCAGGAATACCATGTGACTGTTATTGCGATCATTAAAAAGAATCAAGAAAAACAATTACCTCCGGGATCTGATACAGTCATTGATGAGGGCGATACCCTTGTGATGTCCGGTGAGAGAAACAGGCTGAAGAGGCTGATCCGGGAAAAATTAACCGCAAATGAGGCTTGACCTAGCGTCAGGAAATGTTTAAAACCGGTCTTGATAGGGAAAGTTACCTCAGGTAAGTAAATGTTGGGGGATAGAAAATGAATAAACAATGGACGATTATTTTCGCACTTATTTTTACCTTAATTGTCGCTATTTTTGCAGTCATTAATGTAAGATCGGTTGAAGTTGATTACCTGTTTGGCAGATCGGAATGGCCGCTTATTCTCGTCATTTTAGGCTCGGTTTTAATGGGAGCGCTGATTGTGTTTTCTGTCGGTATTTTTCAGGTGATGAAATTAAAGCGGGAAATAAAAGCGCTGCGGAAAGAAAACGAAACGGCAATACATAAACAAGAAGATACTCAGCTTGCTGATCTGAACGACACACAAGATGCATCAGCCAGACTTGAGAAAAAAGACTAGTTTTCGAATAATATTTGAAACCCCTCAGTCTGCTCTAGTATAATAGGGTGGTTGAGGGGTGAATTTATGTTAGCGTCAAAAATGCGATGGGAAATCCAGCGACCAGATCAGGATAAGGTCAAATCACTCACAGAACAATTGCATATAACACCTCTTGTTGCGTCCCTGCTTGTAAAAAGAGGCTTTGATACGGCAGAAAGCGCAAAGCTGTTTTTGCATACAAAGGATGCCGATTTTTATGACCCTTTTGAAATGAAGGGCATGAGAGAAGCGGCAGAGCGAATAAAACAGGCGATTGCACAACAAGAACAGATTATGATATATGGCGATTATGACGCCGATGGAGTTACCAGTACGTCAGTGATGCTGCACACGCTGCAAAAGCTGTCGGCACAAGTTGATTTTTATATACCTGACCGCTTTAACGAAGGATATGGCCCTAATGAACAGGCGTTTCGTTCGATAAAAGAACGAGGCTTCTCTTTGATTATTACGGTTGATACAGGAATTGCCGCTGTGCATGAAGCAAAGGTGGCAAAGGAACTCGGGCTGGATGTCATTATTACCGATCACCATGAGCCGGGGCCGGAGCTTCCAGATGTCCACGCGATCGTCCACCCGAAGCAGCCGGGCTGCACCTACCCGTTTAAGGAGCTGGCCGGGGTCGGAGTGGCGTTTAAGCTTGCTCACGCTTTATTGGGCGAACTCCCGGATGAACTGCTTGACCTGGCGGCAATCGGCACGATTGCTGATCTTGTCCCGCTGCATGATGAAAACAGATTAATTGCAACACTGGGACTTGAAAGGCTTCGGCGCACGAATCGGCTGGGCTTAAAAGAGCTGATGAAGCTGTCTGGCGGAGACATCGGAGAAGCGAACGAAGAAACAGTTGGGTTCCAGCTGGCACCAAGGCTGAATGCTGTCGGAAGAATCGAACAGGCAGATCCCGCCGTTCATTTGCTCATGTCGGAGGATTCGTTTGAAGCGGAAGAGCTTGCCGCAGAAATTGACCGGCTGAACAAAGAGCGCCAAAAGATGGTCAGCAAAATGACGGATGAAGCGATTGAAATGGTTGAACAGCAAGGTCTCGAGCAAACTGCAATCGTCGTGGCCAAAGCCGGATGGAATCCGGGAGTCGTTGGAATTGTGGCTTCAAAGCTTGTCGACCGTTTCTACCGCCCGGCCATTGTGCTTGGCATTGACGAAGAAAGAGGAATTGCTAAAGGCTCGGCCAGAAGCATCAGGGGCTTTAATTTATTCGAGAGCCTTTCTGAATGCAGAGATATTCTTCCTCATTTCGGCGGCCATCCAATGGCGGCAGGGATGACGCTGAATGCAGCAGATGTGCCGGATTTGCGAAACAGGCTGAATGAAATAGCTGAAAACACGCTTACGGAAGAGGATTTTATTCCTGTACAGGAAGTCGATCTCGTCTGCGGTGTCGAGGATATTACAGTTGAAAGCATCACAGAGATGAACATGCTGTCTCCATTCGGCATGCTGAACCCGAAACCGCACGTTCTCGTAGAAAATGCTGTGCTGGAAGATGTCCGCAAGATCGGCGCTAATAAAAATCATGTCAAAATGACGGTCAGAAATGAGTCGTCTCAGCTTGATTGCGTCGGTTTTAATAAAGGTGAGCTTGAAGAAGGCATCGTACCGGGCTCTAGAATTTCCATAGTCGGTGAGATGTCAATCAACGAATGGAACAATCGAAAAAAGCCGCAGCTTATGATTAAGGATGCCGCTGTTTCTGAATGGCAGCTGTTTGATTTAAGAGGAAAACGGATGTGGGAAGATACGGTTTCCGTCCTTCCATCAGCTAAACGGGCCATAGTCTCTTTCAAAGAAGACTCAACAACACTTCTTCAGGCTGAAGAACTTCGCCGTGAAGTGCACGTCATCAGCTCTGAAGAACAAGCGAAGGCGTTAGACCTTAATGGCGCCTATATTGTATTGCTGGATCCGCCGCCTTCGTTGGACATGCTTGCACGTTTGCTGGAAGGAAAAGCGCCTGAGCGGTTATATTTCATTTTTCTCAATCAAGAGGACCACTTTTTATCAACATTTCCCGCAAGAGACCACTTCAAATGGTATTATGCGTTCTTGCTGAAAAGAGGCGCTTTTGACGTAAAAAAACACGGTTCAGAGCTCGCAAGACATAAAGGCTGGTCCGTTGAAACAATCAATTTCATGACAAAGGTGTTTTTTGATCTAGGTTTTGTTAAAATAGAGAATGGTGTGCTGTCTGTAGTTAGCGGAGTAAAGAAACGCGACTTAACAGACTCACAAACATATCAAGCGAAACAGCAGCTGATGGAACTGGATCAAAAGCTGAATTATTCTTCTGCTGAGGAGCTGAAGGAATGGCTGAATAAGCTGATGAAACAAGATTCAGAGGCTTGTGAAAGTACGAGGAGGACATAAAACAGATGGATTTAAAACAATACGTAACAATTGTACCGGATTACCCGAAAGAGGGCGTGCAATTTAAAGATATTACGACACTGATGGATAAAGGCGAGGTATACCGTTATGCCACAGATCAAATCGTTGAATATGCGAAAGAAAAGCAAATTGATTTGGTCGTCGGCCCGGAAGCGCGCGGCTTTATTATCGGCTGTCCCGTTGCTTACGCGCTTGGCGTAGGTTTTGCGCCGGTCCGCAAAGAAGGCAAGCTGCCTCGTGAAGTGATCAAAGTGGACTACGGCTTGGAATACGGAAAAGACGTATTAACGATCCACAAAGATGCGATTAGACCGGGTCAGCGTGTGCTTATTACAGATGACCTGCTTGCGACAGGCGGCACCATTGAAGCCACAATCAAACTTGTTGAAGAGCTTGGCGGCGTTGTTGCTGGCATCGCTTTCTTGATCGAGCTTTCTTACCTTGATGGCAGAGAAAAGCTTGAAGATTATGACATACTAACATTGATGAAATACTGAGGATAATCGCATAACGAAAAAAGCACTCCGTGTCAGGGTGCTTTTTTCCTATTGTTTGGCATTTATTTTATATAATATTTGGCTATTTGTACTTCTGCCCTTTACATCTTTCGTTTTTTTCTTGATAATTAACTACAATACAGTTTACATTCTAAAAAAGGTGATTCCATGGCGAACGAACAAGTATTGACTGCCGAGCAGGTTATTGATAAAGCGCGCAGTTATCTATCTGATGAGCATATCGCATTTGTTGAAAAAGCATATCTGTACGCTGAAGATGCTCATCGCGAGCAATACCGCAAATCGGGCGAGCCATATATTATTCATCCGATTCAAGTTGCGGGGATTCTCGTTGATCTTGAAATGGACCCTTCCACCATCGCGGGCGGATTTCTGCACGATGTCGTGGAAGATACAAATGTGACGCTCGATGACCTGAAAGAAGCATTTTCCGAAGAAGTGGCAATGCTTGTGGACGGCGTAACAAAGCTCGGTAAAATTAAATATAAATCACAAGAGGAACAGCAGGCGGAAAATCATCGCAAAATGTTTGTCGCTATGGCTCAAGATATCCGGGTCATACTGATCAAGCTGGCGGATCGTCTTCACAATATGCGGACGCTGAAGCACCTGCCTCAGGAAAAACAGCGGAGAATTTCCAATGAAACGCTGGAGATTTTTGCTCCTTTGGCGCATCGTCTCGGGATTTCAAAAATTAAGTGGGAATTGGAAGACACGGCACTCCGTTATTTGAATCCTCAGCAATATTACAGAATTGTCAACCTTATGAAGAAGAAGCGCGCAGAACGTGAGCTTTATGTCGATGAGGTTGTCAATGAAGTGAAGAAACGTGTCGAAGAAGTGAATATCAAAGCTGACTTCTCGGGACGTCCGAAACATATTTACAGCATTTATCGAAAAATGGTGCTGCAAAATAAGCAATTCAATGAAATATACGATTTACTGGCTGTCCGTATTCTTGTGAATAGCATAAAAGACTGCTACGCGGTGCTCGGCATCATTCACACATGCTGGAAGCCGATGCCCGGCAGATTTAAAGATTATATCGCAATGCCGAAGCCAAATATGTATCAATCGCTGCATACAACGGTGATCGGGCCTAAAGGCGATCCGCTGGAGGTGCAGATCCGCACCTTTGAAATGCATGAAATTGCGGAATACGGGGTTGCGGCTCATTGGGCTTATAAAGAAGGGAAAGCGGCTAATGAAGCCGCAACCTTTGAGAAAAAGCTTTCTTGGTTCCGTGAAATTTTAGAATTCCAAAATGAATCAACAGATGCAGAAGAGTTTATGGAATCGCTCAAAATCGATTTGTTTTCCGACATGGTGTATGTCTTTACGCCAAAAGGAGATGTAATCGAGCTTCCGTCCGGTTCAGTGCCGATTGATTTTTCTTATCGAATTCACTCTGAAATCGGCAATAAAACAATCGGTGCCAAAGTAAACGGAAAAATGGTGACGCTGGACCATAAGCTGCGGACAGGTGATATCGTTGAAATTCTCACTTCCAAGCATTCCTACGGTCCAAGCCAGGATTGGGTGAAGCTTGCCCAAACCTCTCAGGCAAAGCATAAGATCCGTCAATTCTTTAAGAAACAGCGGCGCGAAGAAAACGTCGAAAAAGGCCGTGAGCTTGTTGAAAAAGAAATTAAAAATCTAGATTTTGAAGTGAAGGATGTCTTAACGCCGGAGAATATCCAGAAGGTTGCGGATAAGTTTAATTTCTCAAATGAAGAGGATATGTACGCAGCGGTCGGCTACAATGGCATTACAGCCTTGCAAGTGGCAAACCGCCTGACGGAAAAAGAGAGAAAGCAGCGCGATCAGGAAGAACAGGAAAAGATCGTTCAGGAAGTCACTGAGCCTAAGCCATACCAACAGGGCAGAAAACGAGAAGCCGGCGTTCGCGTCAAAGGAATCGACAATCTTCTTGTCCGTTTATCAAAATGCTGCAATCCTGTACCAGGTGACGATATTGTCGGATTTATCACAAAAGGCAGAGGGGTTTCCGTCCATCGTGAAGACTGTCCGAATGTCAAAACGAACGAAGCTCAGGAGCGGCTGATTCCGGTAGAATGGGAACACGAGTCACAGGTTCAAAAGCGCAAGGAATACAACGTTGAGATAGAGATTCTTGGTTATGACCGCCGCGGATTGCTAAATGAGGTTCTTCAGGCAGTGAATGAAACGAAAACAAATATTTCATCTGTCTCAGGCAAATCGGATCGCAATAAAGTGGCAACCATTCATATGGCAATTTTTATTCAGAACATCAATCACTTGCACAAAGTCGTCGAGCGCATTAAACAGATAAGAGATATCTATTCTGTGCGCCGCGTCATGAACTAAAGGGGTTAAAAAATGAGATTAGTTGTTCAGCGAGTAACAGAAGCAAGCGTTACTGTGGATGAAGAGGTCGTCGGTCAAATTGGACAAGGTATGATGGTGCTGGTCGGCATCACTCACGAGGATACAGAAGCGGATGCCGCTTATTTAGCTGATAAAATTGTCAATCTTCGTATTTTCGATGACAGTGAAGGAAAAATGAATCTGTCTCTTTTAGATATAGGAGGGGAGATTTTATCTGTCTCGCAGTTTACGCTTTACGGAGATACGAGAAAAGGGCGCCGTCCAAACTACATGAACGCCGCCAAACCTGATAAAGCTTTAGGCCTTTATGAAAAATGGAACGATCTGCTTCGTGAAAAAGGAATCAAAGTGGAGACCGGAACGTTTGGAGCGATGATGGATGTTCAGCTTACAAACTCCGGACCGGTCACGCTTATGATGGATTCCAAATAAAAAAAGCTGCCAAGAGGCAGCTTTTTTTATTTGAAGTACTTCTCTAATCCGCTTTCGATCCCGTCTGTTACTTTTTCCTGATATGAATTGCTATGTACAATGGCTTCTTCCTGCGGGTGGCTGACATAACCCAGCTCATAGAGCATAGCGGGCTGCCTGTTTTCACGGAGCACATAATAATCTCCGAATAACACGCCGCGGTCGGGAATAGAAGAACGCTTTACCACTTCAGAGTGGACATCAGATGCCAGTTCCTGATCTTTGCCAGGACTGTAGTAATAAGCAGTGCTGCCTCTTGTGGAAGTATCGGCATAGCTGTCATAGTGAATGCTGATAAAAGCGTCGGCGTTGCGATAGTGAGACGTAGAGACCCGTGCCTGTAAGCTGACAAAGGTATCATCTTGGCGTGTCACATACACATCTGCTCCTGCTGATCTGAGTTTACCGGCAAGCAATTTCGCTGTTTTGATCGTCAAGTTTTTCTCGAATTGACCTGAATAACCGATCGTTCCGCTGTCTTTTCCTCCGTGTCCCGGGTCAACAATAATCGTTTTGTTGTTCAGAGAACCATTTCCGGAGTGTGAACCAGAAACAGGGGGTTCACCTGCTTCTTCCGCGCTTTTAGACGTTTGGACCACCCAATTGGCCACATAACCAGTTTGCCCGTTATGAAGCTTTATTTTATACCAGCTTCCCTTTGAACCGGTGATGGTGTACGAGTCGCCTTTTGCAGCACGCTCAACAGTCGAAGCGGATGTTGACGCATCACTTCTGATATTCGTTCCTCCGTATACGATATAGGCTTTTTTGGCGGAGGATGAACTGCCGGCATTTGCTGAATCTTCAGCTGGATCAGAACTAGTCAAAAGGTAATGACTTGCAACCCAGCCTTTGTGCCCGTTCGCCTCGATGTGAGCCCAGCCATTTTTCTCGTTTAGAACTGCCACTTTCGTTCCGCGATTTAGTTTCGTTATAATTGCGGCGTCATGTGAGGCGGAGGCTCTTACATTTAGTGAAGAAACACCGACCGTGCCTGCTGAAGCAGCGGAAGATTCAGTTTGACCACTCTTAGCAGACGCTGATCTGCTGCTGCCTGACGTGACATATTCAGACGATACCCATCCGGTGGCATTTTTGTAGGAAATCTTGATCCAGCCGGAATTTTTCTCAAGGACAGACGCCTGGCTGCCTTGCGGGAATTTGCCGATGACTTCGTATGAAGTGCCCGGTCCGGTTCTCATCCGCAGATCGGGGTCTGTTGATGTAACAGTGTCACTGCCTTTTGAAGAGCTTGTGCCGGCTTGGTCTTTCTTTGTAATAAGCCAGGAGACCACCCAACCCTTTTTTCCGGAGCCAAGCTGTATCTGCACCCAGTCTCCATTTTCCTTTAAAATGGGGTAATGCTCGCCCTTTTTCACTTTCGCTGTAATGCCGTAGCTAAGTCCAGGGCCGCTTCTGACGTTCATGTCATCTGTTGCGATAACCGCTTCTCCCTGTGCGGCTGTAACGGCAGAAAAAGTCGGGAACAGGGTCCCGGTGAAAATAATACATACAATAAGAACAAAGTATTTCTTGCTCATTATGTCCTCCTTTCTGATGATCATTAAAAAAGCATTCTTGCTTAATATCGTAAAGTCCTTTCTGATTTTTAAATAAAAATAAAATGATTTGTTTATACTAGGCGTAAATACAATCAAAAAGGTGTGCAAATCATGAAATATCATCCAAAAATGGGACGTGCATTTCACGACGGTGAAGCCAATCTGCATTACAGCGATCATGCAGATCCCGATACGACCGGTTACCTTACTGAAACAGCATCTGAATTTGGTCTTATGTCCAAAGAAGCAGCGACGAGGAAAAACAACCGGAATAAAGCTTGACAGAGAACCCCAATCCCATTATTATAATAGAAATTGAGTACATAGCAAATGATGAAAAATTTGAACCAATAATGGAGAAGAGTAGGTCAGATTGCATGACTAGAGAGGAACCGCCCCAGGCTGAAAGCGGATCCCATTGCGTCTTTCGCGAAACAACACTCCGGAGGTTTCCTGCTGAACGCGTTAATTCCGTCATTAGGCAGTGAACGTGAACCTGCGTTAAAGGATCGAGCGGGAATATGAACATATTCCAACTAGGGTGGCACCACGGGTATAACTCTCGTCCCTACTATAAATTTATAGTAGGGGCGGGAGTTTTTTTATTTTCATCATGAACGATAATTGTAATTGACATAAGGAGGTCTTCATATGGGATATAACATTCCAAGAGGAACACAGGACATTCTGCCAGGAGAATCAGATCGCTGGCAGTTTGTTGAACAAATCATGAGAGACACTTGCCGCACTTATCAATATAAAGAAATCCGCACGCCGATTTTTGAGCATACGGAACTGTTTGCCAGAGGCGTCGGAGAATCTACGGATATCGTACAAAAAGAAATGTATACCTTCCAGGACCGCAAAGGCAGAAGCCTGACGCTTCGTCCGGAGGGAACAGCCGCGGCGGTTCGCGCTTTTAATGAAAACAAGCTGTTCGCAAATCCTGTTCAGCCGACAAAGCTTTATTATGTAGGGCCGATGTTCCGTTACGAACGTCCGCAGACGGGCCGCTTCCGCCAGTTTTATCAATTTGGAATTGAAGCGATTGGCTCGAAAGACCCTGCCATCGATGCAGAAGTGATGGCGCTTGCGATGAGTATTTATGAAAAAGCAGGCTTAGAAAACGTTAAGCTTGTCATAAACAGTCTCGGTGATCAAGAAAGCCGCAAAACCTACAGAGAAGCGCTCGTGAAACATTTTGAGCCTCGCATTGAAGAGTTTTGTTCAGACTGTCAGTCACGGCTGCACACGAACCCGCTCAGAATCTTGGACTGCAAAAAAGACCGGGATCATGAGCTGATGAAATCGGCGCCATCGATTCTGACATATTTAAATGAAGAATCAGCCGCTTATTTTGAGAAAGTAAAGCAATACTTAAACGATCTTGGCATTTCGTATGAAATTGATCCTAACCTTGTGAGAGGCCTGGATTATTACAACCACACTGCATTTGAAATCATGAGCAATGCGGAGGGCTTCGGCGCAATTACGACACTTGCCGGAGGCGGACGCTACGACGGACTTGTCGAACAAATCGGCGGGCCTGAAGCACCGGGCATCGGATTTGCGATGAGCATTGAACGCCTGCTTGCCGCAATTGATGCTGAAAAAAGAGAGCTGCCAGTTGATCAGGGGATCGACTGCTACATTGTCACACTCGGCGAGAAAGCCAAGGATTATTCTGTCTCATTGGTGTACAAACTGAGAGAAGCAGGCATTTCCAGTGAAATCGATTATGAAAATAAGAAAATGAAAGGCCAGTTTAAGACGGCTGACCGCCTGAAAGCGAGATTTATTGCGATTTTGGGTGAAGATGAGCTTGCTCAAAATAAAATCAATGTTAAGGATGCAAAGACAGGCGAACAGATTGAAGTGGCACTTGATGAATTTATACATGTGATGAAGGCAAACCAAAAGGGATAAGGAGTGGAACGCATTGTTTGGAAGAACATATTATTGCGGCGAAATAACTGAAAAAGCAATCGGTGAATCCGTAACGCTGAAAGGCTGGGTCCAAAAAAGACGGGACCTCGGCGGACTGATTTTTATTGACTTGCGTGACCGTACGGGAATTGTTCAAGTCGTTTTTAACCCTGATGTGTCAAAAGAAGCGCTTGCTATTGCTGAAGGCATCAGAAATGAGTACGTGCTTGATATTCAAGGTAAAGTAGTGGCGCGTGAAGAGGGAACAGTCAATGCGAATTTGAAAACAGGCGCGATTGAAATTCACGCCGATGGAGTGACCGTATTAAATGCTGCAAAGACACCTCCGTTTGCGATTTCTGATCAAGCAGAAGAGGTATCAGAGGACGTCCGTTTAAAATACCGTTACTTAGATTTGCGCAGACCGGCTATGTATCAAACGATGCAGCTGCGCCATAACGTGACGAAAGCGGCTCGCGGCTTTTTAGATGAAAATGGATTTCTTGATATTGAAACGCCGATTTTAACAGGAAGCACACCTGAGGGCGCACGTGACTACTTGGTGCCGAGCCGTGTGCACGAAGGTGAATTTTATGCGCTGCCGCAGTCTCCGCAGCTATTTAAACAGCTTCTGATGGTATCCGGCATTGAACGCTACTATCAGATCGCCCGCTGTTTCCGTGATGAAGACTTGCGTGCGGACCGCCAGCCAGAGTTTACGCAAATCGATATTGAAATGTCCTTTATGAGCCAGGAAGACATTATGTCATTGGCTGAGGACATGATGGCAAAGATTATGCGTGATACAAAAGGTGTGGAGCTCAAGCTTCCTCTGCCTCGCATGACATATGACGAAGCGATGAACAAATACGGTTCTGATAAACCTGATACACGTTTTGACATGCTTTTGACAGATGTGTCTACCATTGTGAAGGATACCGACTTTAAAGTATTTTCATCAGCTGTGGAAAACGGCGGTGTTGTCAAAGCGATTAATGTAAAAGGAGGAGCCGGTGATTACTCCAGAAAAGACATTGACGCTCTTGGCACTTTTGCTGCAAACTATGGGGCGAAAGGACTTGCCTGGGTGAAAGTTGAGGCGGACGGAGTGAAGGGCCCGATCGCCAAATTCTTTGATGCAGAAAAACAGTCTGCGCTGATTGAAGCACTTGATGCTGCTGAAGGTGATTTGCTACTGTTCGGAGCAGATAAATTCGAAATCGTAGCCGCATCACTCGGCG
Source organism: Bacillus tequilensis KCTC 13622 (assembly GCF_000507145.1). Lineage (GTDB taxonomy): Bacteria > Bacillota > Bacilli > Bacillales > Bacillaceae > Bacillus > Bacillus tequilensis. Next base: position 141,187 of record NZ_AYTO01000034.1, read on the forward strand.
CCCTGCGCTTAAAACTTGGGAAAGAACGGGGACTGATTGACGAAAACCTGTTCAATTTCTTATGGGTCATCGACTGGCCGCTTTTAGAGCATGATCCGGAGGAAGGACGTTTTTACGCAGCCCACCATCCGTTCACAATGCCTGTCCGAGAAGACCTTGAACTGATTGAAACAGCGCCTGAGGACATAAAAGCGCAAGCCTATGATCTTGTCTTAAACGGCTATGAGCTTGGCGGCGGTTCTATCCGTATTTTCGAAAAGGATATTCAGGAAAAAATGTTTGCGCTTCTTGGCTTCTCAAAAGAAGAGGCGGCTGAACAGTTTGGATTCCTGCTGGAAGCATTTGAATATGGCGCTCCTCCGCACGGCGGAATCGCGCTCGGCTTAGACCGTCTCGTTATGCTCCTCGCAGGACGTACGAACCTGAGAGATACAATTGCGTTTCCGAAAACGGCAAGCGCAAGCTGCCTGATGACAGAAGCGCCGGGCGAAGTAAGCGACGCCCAGCTTGATGAGCTTCACCTTTCCATCAAGAAAAAAGTGAAGAACTAATTGGGCAGTTGGATTCTTGAAAATTAAAATCGTCTGTGATATGATTTTGACAAGTTAAATAAAGTCCTGATGTGTTAGTTGTACACCTAGTTTTGACCGAACATTTTTTTGATTTGGGAGCCCGCATTTTTAAATGGCGTACATGCCTCTTTTCATTCGGTAAAGAGGACTTACAAGATTTAAAAGAGGGCACCCACCTGCTGAGAGCGGGTTCAAAACAAAGGAAAGCTGCAACGGCACTATTGGGACTTTATTTTTTGTGCGCAGAAAAAACGGCTGCTCATGAATCAGCCATTTTATAGATGAAAACCAGAATACGAATGTGGAGTGAGGTTCTTGTTACACCAGTTTTCACGCAATGAATTAGCTATCGGAAAAGAAGGCCTTGAAACGCTGAAAAACAGCACGGTGGCAGTGCTTGGGGTCGGCGGAGTCGGATCATTCGCGGCAGAAGCACTCGCACGGTCGGGTGTCGGCCGCATTTTGCTTGTCGACAAAGATGATGTGGACATTACAAATGTAAACCGTCAGCTTCATGCTCTTCTTTCAACTGTCGGACAGCCGAAAGTTGATTTAATGAAAGCGCGGATCGCAGACATTAACCCGGAGTGTGAAGTGATCGCGTTAAAAATGTTCTATACGGAAGAAACGTATGAGCAATTTTTTGACTATAATCTCGACTATGTCATTGACGCGTCAGACACGATTCATTATAAAATTCATTTAATGAAAGAATGTCTGAAACGGGATATTCCGCTCATTTCCAGCATGGGTGCCGCGAACAAAACGGACCCGACACGCTTCCAAATCGCAGATATTTCAAAAACGCACACTGATCCAATTGCGAAGGTCGTCCGTACGAGATTACGCAAAGAGGGCATCAAAAAAGGCGTTCAAGTGATTTTCTCTGACGAAAGCCCGATTGTCATTCGGGAAGATGTCAGAAAAGAAGTGGGAAATGACGAGGCGAAAATCCGCAAAGCAAAAATGCCGCCATCCTCTAATGCGTTTGTGCCATCAGTCGCAGGTTTGATCATGGGCGGACATGTTGTCATGGATCTTTTAAAAGACATTGAAATCAAACGCGTGAAGGATAAGTAGCGCATAGACAGCCTTGACTATCATCAAGGCTGTTTTTGTTTTATTTTCTTTTCATTAATTTGTCGTACACCTGTTTTAAGGCGGATTCGAACTTCCCTGTCTGTTTCGGCTTGTAATATTGTTTATTCTTTAGAGGATCAGGGAGATATTGCTGTTCGACCCAGCCGTTGTCGTAATTGTGCGGGTATTTATAGTCGATCCCTCTTCCTAATTCCTGAGCTCCCTTATAATGCGCATCTTTTAAGTGCTTCGGCACATCTCCGATTTTTCCGGCTCTGATATCAGCCAGCGCCTCGTCGATTGCCAGAATGGCTGAGTTTGATTTCGGCGAGAGGCAGAGTTCAATGACCGCGTTGGCCAGCGGGATTCGCGCTTCGGGAAACCCGACTCGCTCAGCAGTCTGAATAGCGTGCAGCACTCTCGGACCGGCTTGGGGGCTTGCTAAGCCGATATCTTCATAGGCGATGACAAGCAGTCTTCTTGCGATGCTTTCCAGATCGCCAGCTTCAATTAATCTCGCTAAATAATGAAGAGCGGCGTTGGCATCAGAGCCGCGGATCGATTTTTGAAAAGCGGACAATACATCATAATGCGCATCACCATCTTTGTCGTGAGAAAAGCTCTTTTTCTGCAAACATTCTTCCGCGGTTTCTAATGTAATGTGAATGACGCCGCCGGCTGACTCCTTCGTTGACAACACGGCCAGTTCAAGCGCGTTTAAAGCGGAGCGGACATCTCCGCCGCAGCCGCGGGCAAAATGCTCCATTGCCTGATCATCAATGGATACAGAATACGCGCCAAGGCCCCGATGCTCGTCATGAAGCGCCCGTTCCAGCGCCTGTTTTATCAGTTCGGGTGTTAACGGCTCAAGCTCAAAGATCTGTGTCCGGCTTCTGATCGCCGGATTAATGGCATGATACGGGTTAGCCGTGGTTGCTCCGATCAAAATGATCATCCCGTTTTCTAAATAGGGCAAAAGAAAGTCTTGTTTCCCTTTATCCAGCCTGTGAACTTCATCCAGAATCAAAATCACCTGACCCGACATTTTCGCTTCCTGGGCTACGATTTCCATATCTTTTTTATTGTTAATGACAGCATTCAGCTTTCGAAAAGCAATACTTGTCGAACCGGCGATTGCTGTTGCGACTGATGTTTTTCCAATTCCGGGCGGCCCGTACAAAATCATGGATGACAAATGTTTTGCCTGAACCATTCTGCCGATAATTTTATCTTCAGCCACCAGATGCTGCTGGCCGATAATATCCTCTATTTTTGTCGGACGCATCCGATATGCCAATGGCTTCATCATCATCTCTCCTTACTTAATTACAGGGTAACGGAAAATCGGACATTAGAAAAGAGGAAAGGCCCGTTTCCGCCTGCCTCAATGAAAATTCGCTAAAGGTATGTTATAATAACAGTTGGTCTATTAGATTATAAACGGACGAAACATATAGAAAATTACCATTATAGATGTGGAAAATCATGAAATAACAGAGGTGTTCATGTTGAAAATATCAACTAAGGGAAGATACGGGCTTACCATTATGATCGAGCTTGCAAAAAAGCATGGTGAGGGCCCGACTTCATTAAAAAGCATCGCACAGACGAATAATTTGTCCGAGCATTATTTAGAGCAGCTGGTATCGCCGCTCAGAAATGCCGGTTTAGTGAAAAGCATCAGAGGCGCATACGGGGGATATGTATTGGGAAGCGAGCCGGATGCCATTACGGCGGGAGATATTATCCGTGTGCTTGAAGGACCGATCAGTCCTGTTGAAGTGCTGGAAGATGAGGAGCCCGCCAAGCGTGAGCTCTGGATTCGCATCCGGGATGCTGTGAAAGAGGTTTTAGACAGCACAACATTAGAGGATCTTGCCAGCTACACAGATGGAGAGCAAGAAGCTTATATGTTCTATATTTAGATCAGAGGTGTAAACATAGTGGAACGGATTTATTTAGATCATGCCGCAACATCCCCGATGGATGAGCGTGTGCTGGAAAAAATGATACCGCATTTCTCCGGCAATTTCGGCAATCCATCCAGCATTCATTCATTTGGAAGAGAATCTCGGAAATGGGTGGACGAAGCAAGAGCGCAGATTGCAGCTGAAATCGGAGCGGCAGAGCAGGAGATCATTTTTACAAGCGGGGGCACTGAAGCCGACAACTTGGCTATCATGGGGACCGCACTTGCAAGAAAAGAGCTGGGCAAACATATCATCACGACAAAAATTGAACACCACGCTGTGCTTCACACATGTGAAAAGCTTGAGGAAGACGGATTTGAAGTAACGTATCTCGACGTTGATCAAAATGGAAGAGTCAGTGCAAAACAGGTGAAAGATGCACTGCGTGATGATACAATCCTTGTGACAGTGATGTATGGAAATAATGAAGTCGGAACCGTGCAGCCGATCGATGAAATCGGTGAGCTGCTGAAGGAACATCAGGCTTACTTCCATACCGATGCTGTTCAGGCATTCGGGCTTTTGCCGATTGATGTGAAAAACAGCCATATTGACCTTCTGTCTGTTTCGGGGCACAAGCTCAACGGGCCAAAAGGAACAGGCTTTTTATATGCAAGTAAAGATGTAAAACTTTCTCCGCTTTTATTCGGAGGAGAGCAAGAAAGAAAACGCCGTGCCGGAACAGAAAATGTTCCGGGCATCGTCGGGCTGAAAGAAGCGATCAAGCTGTCCAGTGAGGAACGGGGCGCAAAAAACGAGAAGTATCAATCGTTTAAAACCATCATTGCCGACACGCTTGAACATGCAGGTGTGGCATTTGAGCTCAACGGTGACAAAGAGCATAGTCTGCCGCATGTGCTGAATCTTTATTTCCCCGGTGTATCAGTGGAAGCGCTGCTGGTAAATCTTGATATGGCGGGAGTCGCTGTCTCGAGCGGATCAGCGTGCACGGCCGGCTCAGTCCTGCCGTCGCATGTTCTGACTGCGATGTTTGGAGACGAGAGTGACCGGCTGACATCCTCAATTCGGATCAGCTTCGGCCTTGGCAATACGGCTGAGCAAGTGAAAACCGCTGCCCAACATGTGGCTGACGTTGTAAAACGACTGACACAATAAGGCGGCTTAGCTATTGGAGTGAATAAAATGGAAAAACGGCCGGAGGATACAAGAGTCGTCGTCGGCATGTCCGGCGGAGTGGACTCCTCTGTGACAGCCCTGCTGTTAAAAGAACAGGGCTATGATGTAATCGGAATCTTTATGAAAAACTGGGATGATACGGACGAAGACGGTTTTTGCACAGCGACAGAGGATTATGAAGATGTAATCCGCGTTTGCAATCAAATCGGAATTCCGTACTATGCCGTTAATTTTGAAAAGCAATACTATGAGAAGGTATTTCAATACTTCCTTGATGAATATAAAGCAGGCAGAACACCAAACCCGGATGTGCTGTGCAATAAAGAAATTAAATTCAAGGCATTTTTAGAGCATGCCCTGTCACTTGGCGCCGACTATATCGCGACTGGCCACTATGCGAGAGTAGACAGAAGCGGCGGCAAAGTCAGAATGCTGCGCGGTATTGATGAAAACAAGGATCAAACATACTTCTTGAATCAGCTGACAGAAGATACGCTGAGCAAAGTCATGTTCCCAATTGGCGAGCTTGAAAAGAGCCGTGTGCGTGAAATTGCCAAAGAAGCAGAACTTGCCACAGCGACGAAAAAAGACAGTACGGGTATTTGTTTTATCGGCGAACGCAACTTCAAAACGTTCCTCAGTCAATATCTCCCTGCACAGCCGGGCGATATGGTGACGATGGACGGAGAAGTAAAAGGACGCCACGACGGATTGATGTACTACACGATCGGACAGCGGCACGGCCTTGGCATCGGCGGGAGCGGCGAGCCGTGGTTTGCGGTAGGCAAAGATCTTGAAAAGAACATTCTCTACGTGGATCAAGGGTTCCATAACCCGCTTCTTTATTCCGACAAAATTACAGCAACGAATATCAGCTGGGTTCGTCCGGATATCATGAAGGGCGAAGAGATTTCCTGCACGGCTAAATTCCGTTACCGCCAAGAAGATCATAAAGTAACGGTGCGCATGACGGGTGAAGGCGAAGCGGAAGTCATCTTTGACGAACAAGTCCGCGCTGTTACGCCGGGACAAGCCGTTGTCTTCTATGACAGCGAAGAGTGCCTTGGCGGCGGAACAATTGATGATGTGTACAAAGACGGAACAAAATTGTGGTACGTATAAAAGATGAAAAACCTCAACAATGAGTTGGGGTTTTTTAATGAAAGGAAGATGATCGGTGGATTATAACCAACTCGGTATTGAGGCGATGCAGGAAGGCGATTACGAGAAAGCGGCAGAGGCCTTTACAAAAGCGATTGATGAAAATAAATCAGACGCGATTCCGTATATCAATTTTGCCAACCTGCTTTCATCGGTAAATGAGCTGGAACGTGCGCTTGCGTTTTATGATAAAGCGCTTGAATTAGACGATAGCGCAGCCACTGCTTATTATGGAGCAGGAAATGTCTATGTTATAAAAGAAATGTACAAAGAAGCGAAAGACATGTTTGAAAAAGCGCTTCGTGCCGGAATGGAAAACGGCGACCTGTTTTACATGCTCGGCACGGTGCTTGTCAAACTTGAACAGCCTAAGCTTGCACTGCCTTATTTACAAAGAGCGGTAGAACTGAATGAAAATGATACGGAAGCGCGCTTTCAATTCGGGATGTGCTTAGCGAACGAGGGCATGCTGGACGAAGCGCTCAGCCAATTCACAGCTGTAACAGATCAAGATCCCGGGCATGCTGATGCATTTTATAATGCCGGTGTTGCTTATGCTTATAAAGAAAATCGAGAAAAAGCGCTGGAAATGCTGGACAAAGCGATCGATATTCAGCCAGATCATATGCTAGCGCTTCATGCAAAAAAACTGATCGATCCATCATAACAAGCACAGGAGGAGGGACAGCTCGTGCAGCAGCATCCGGATCAGCTTCATATGGAGGAAGAGCCCTATTTAAAAGGGACAGTCAACACAGTCATTTATCATAATGACACCAATTTATATACGGTTCTGAAAGTGAAAGTCATAGAAACCTCCGAGGCCATTGAAGATAAAGCCGTATCCGTGACGGGCTACTTCCCTGCGCTTCAAGAAGAGGAGACGTACACGTTTTACGGAAAGATCGTAACCCATCCGAAGTTCGGGCTCCAATTTCAAGCGGAGCATTTCAAAAAAGAAATACCGACGACTAAGGAAGGCATTATTCAGTATTTATCGAGTGATTTGTTCGAGGGAATCGGCAAAAAAACAGCCGAAGAAATTGTGAAAAAGCTGGGCGACAGCGCGATTAATAAAATTTTAGCCGATGCTTCAGTGCTTTATGATGTTCCGAAGCTCTCAAAAAAGAAAGCAGATACGTTAGCCGGCGCCTTGCAGCGGCATCAGGGACTTGAGCAAATCATGATTTCCTTGAATCAGTTTGGCTTCGGCCCGCAGCTGTCTATGAAAATCTATCAGGCCTATGAATCCGAAACGCTTGAAAAGATTCAGGAAAACCCATATCAGCTTGTGAAGGATGTAGAAGGCATTGGATTTGGGAAAGCGGATGAGCTTGGCGGCAGAATGGGACTTTCTGGGAATCATCCAGAGCGGATAAAAGCCGCCATTTTGTACACGCTTGAAACGACTTGTTTGTCTGAAGGACATACGTACATAGAAACGGAAAAGCTGATTATCGACACCCAATCATTGTTAAACCAGTCAGCAAGGGAAGGAGAGCGCATCACAGAAATGGATGCCGCTAACGCAATAATTGCCCTTGGAGAAAATAAAGACATTGTCATAGAGGATGGCCGCTGTTATTTTCCATCGCTGTTTTACGCGGAACAAAACGTTGCAAAGCGTGTGAAACATATCGCAAGCCAAACCGAATATGACGACCAGTTTCCGGAATCGGAATTTCTGCTCGCTTTGGGGGAACTGGAAGAACGGATGAATGTTCAGTATGCCCCGAGCCAGAAGGAAGCGATTCAAAAAGCTCTTTCTTCACCGATGCTTCTTTTAACGGGAGGCCCAGGAACAGGAAAAACGACGGTCATCAGAGGGATTGTTGAACTGTACGGAGAACTTCACGGTGTGTCTCTGGACCCGTCAGCTTATAAAAAGGATGAAGCTTTCCCGATTGTATTGGCCGCACCGACAGGAAGAGCGGCGAAACGGATGAGTGAATCAACCGGTCTCCCGGCAGTCACGATTCACAGGCTGCTTGGCTGGAACGGCGCTGAGGGCTTCACCCATACAGAGGATCAGCCGATCGAAGGGAAGCTGTTAATTATCGATGAAGCCAGCATGCTTGATATATGGCTGGCGAACCATTTGTTTAAAGCGATCCCTGATCATATTCAAATTATCATAGTCGGAGACGAAGACCAGCTGCCTTCTGTCGGTCCGGGCCAAGTGCTGAGAGACCTTTTGGCATCACAGGTGATCCCGACTGTGAGACTGACAGATATCTACCGCCAGGCGGAGGGATCATCAATTGTTGAGCTTGCCCACCAGATGAAAGAAGGATTGCTGCCCAACAATTTGACTGCACCGACGAAAGACCGTTCCTTTATTCGCTGCGGAGGCTCGCAAATAAAAGAGGTCGTTGAGAAGGTTGTCGCCAATGCATTAAAAAAAGGCTATACGGCAAAGGACATTCAGGTTCTCGCTCCCATGTACAGAGGGAAAGCCGGCATCAATGAACTGAATGTGATGCTGCAGGACATATTAAATCCGCCTAAAGAAAAACCGAGAGAAATCAAGTTCGGGGATGTAGTCTACAGAACCGGTGATAAAATTTTGCAGCTTGTCAATCAGCCGGAAAACAATGTATTCAACGGAGATATTGGTGAAATTACGTCGATATTTTATGCGAAGGAAAATACAGAAAAAGAAGATATGGCCGTCGTTTCTTTTGACGGCAATGAAATGACGTTTACGAAAAAAGATTTTAACCAGTTCACCCACGCATATTGCTGCTCTATTCATAAATCGCAGGGAAGTGAATTTCCGATTGTGGTTTTGCCTGTTGTGAAGGGCTACTATAGAATGCTCAGAAGAAACCTTCTTTATACCGCCATTACAAGAGCGAAGAAATTTCTCATTTTATGCGGAGAAGAGGAGGCGTTGGAGTGGGGCGTGAAAAATAATGACGCGACTGTCAGACAGACTTCCCTGAGAAACAGGCTTTCTGCACAGATTGAGGAAATGGATGCCGAGCTCGAGGCTTTGCAAAAAGAGCTTCCGTTCAGCGTACACGACGCCAATATAGGAATGGAAGGCATCACGCCATTTGATTTTATGAAAGAAGAACAGCTGTAAAAAACTCCCGTGTCAGCGGGAGTTTTTTCATCGTATGAGTCAAAGGTGCAAAGCAAAACCTAAGCCTGTTCAACAAAAGGTGGTTGATCACACTTTGAGAACATGCCATGAGGTAGAAGGATTCCCAGTATACTCAGAACGAACTTCTTGTTATCTCGGGACAATTTCTGATATTTGTTTTTCTCTGAAGGGAAATTGTCTTGGGTTTATTCTTGCACAAAAACGCTTTTTGCATCATCATCATGCCCTATTACAGGCGTGTGATATCTCTTGCATTCTGGATGACCGCATATTGGCCTCGGTCAGTTCAGACCAGCTTCTGCCTCTTCCGAAATCGTGTTTCACATATGAGCAGATGAAAATGAAGTTTGTGAAATCACAAGAAGGGGATATATTGGGGATGCTGGAAGATGTATACTTTTGTTTGGACAGGGGCATAATTGTAGCATATGAACTCTCGGACGGTTTCTTTTCTGACCTGGCGGGAAGCAAGCGCCAGATCCAAAGAGCGGATTCGCTTGTCGAGGTGCGGAAGGACGAGATCGTTCTGAACGGATAGAGGTGTGAGATATGCTTATATGCCCGAACTGCAAAAGTAAGGATATCGGGAAAATCGGCGTGAACCAATATTATTGCTGGGGCTGTTTTATTGAACTGACAGTGGCGAAAGGGAAAATTGCAACTCATCAGGTGGAAGAAGACGGAACGTTAAGCAGCTTGGATGATTTGTTTTCTGAGGATGAACGCAGCATCAATTTTTAATGATGAAAGGAGATGCGCAGGATGAATCGGACGATGACTTCTCTTTTGGCATTGGGAGCCGGAGCTCTCGTATATCGAATGGCGACTCAATCCGACATGCTGAATAATCGAAGCATGAAACGGATGAGAAGAAGAATAACGAAAATGTTTTAACGCGAAAAAGGATACTCTTCGAGGAGTATCCTTTTTGTTATAAGGAAGAGAATAATTCACACCATTCCTCAAAAGATATAGAAGAGGTGAAATCAGATGCTTCAAAAACCGGTGCAGCTTTTATTGTGGGTTGCCATTTGTTTGCTGGTCCTGTTGACGGTTTACGTCTTTTTTATGCTTGATATGTTATGGTCGCCATTTTGGCTTGTCATCAAAACAATTTTTATTCCCTTGGTTATTTCTATTTTTATTTCTTATTTATTGCTTCCGGTCACAGAGTGGCTGCACGACAAAGGACTGCCGAGGACTTTGAGCATCTTGGTGATTTATGTGATTTTCTTTGGCGGAATTGGCTGGGCGCTGTACAAAGGGGTTCCTGTTTTAATTGTCCAGCTGACGGATTTATCAGAAAATATACCTCTGTTTGCCGAAACGTATAACGGGCTCCTTCTTCATGTGCATAACCATACGGATGACTGGCCTGACGGCATGCATCACCGAATCGATAACATGATCCGCCAGACCGAGGCGTTTTTTGCGGGGGCGATAGAAGGTACAATCAGCGGAATCCGCAACGTGCTCGATTATTTCTTGATTGCGGCAACCATTCCTTTTCTCGTGTTTTATATGGTAAAGGACATTGACTTAATGAAAAAGACGGTATGGTACTTGACTCCGAAGTCATGGAGAAAGCGGGGCAGCGCCTTTTTGCGGGATGTGGACGACTCCCTTGGCGATTATATCCGCGGCCAGCTTCTTGTCTGCTTGATTCTCGGGGTGATCGCGGGCATTACCTTCTGGATATTCGGGCTTCCGTATCCGCTGATCTTAGGCCTTATTTCTGGAGTAACGAATGTCATCCCGTATTTTGGCCCTTTCATTGGAGCGGTTCCTGCACTTTTAATCGCAATGACCATCTCAGTGAAGGCGGTTCTGGTTGTGGTGATCACAGTGTTTATTCTGCAGTTTATGGAAGGAAATATCCTCAGTCCGTTCATTGTCGGCAGAAGCCTTAAAATGCATCCGGTCGTCATCATGCTTGCACTCCTTGCCGGAGGAGAGCTTGCGGGAATCGTCGGAATGATTTTGGCTGTTCCGGCGACGGCAGTTTTAAAAGTGATGATGATCCATTTTTTGCGGATGAGGACGGAGCATTGACATTGGCGTGCAGCTTGTCTATAATTTCTCGTAGAATACATACGAATCTCTAGTGACGGATCTGAGTACGCCGAAGCCCTGTTAAAGAGAGAAGCTCCGTAAGCTGAAAGGAGCTTTATCAGAAGATCGGAGGAAGCTAATCCTGAGTGCAGTTAATCACTGCCGCACATCCTGCGTTACAGGGTAAAAGGTGACGGGCGAATGCTGAGCAAGGCCCGTAATCAGGGTGGTACCGCGAGACAGCTCTCGTCCCTGTGTAAACGTGTGGTTTGCATAGGGGGAGGGCTTTTTTGCTGTCACTGAAGAGAATTTCGATTTTTATAGAGGAGGACATACAATGAAACACTTAACTTCTGCGGAAGTGCGTCAAATGTTTTTGGATTTCTTTAAAGAAAAAGGACATGCGGTTGAGCCAAGCGCGTCACTAGTGCCGCATGAGGATCCTTCACTGCTTTGGATCAACAGCGGTGTTGCGACGCTAAAAAAATATTTTGACGGCCGTGTCGTTCCGGAAAATCCAAGAATCGTAAACGCTCAAAAAGCGATCAGAACAAACGATATAGAAAATGTAGGTAAAACCGCGCGCCATCATACATTCTTTGAAATGCTTGGGAATTTTTCTATCGGCGATTATTTCAAAGAAGAAGCCATTACATGGGCTTGGGAGTTTTTAACGAGTGACAAGTGGATCGGCTTCGACGAGGAGCTTCTCTCTGTTACGGTTCACCCTGAAGATGAAGAGGCGTATGAGTTCTGGTCGAAAAAAATCGGTATTCCTGAAGAAAGAATTATCCGTCTGGAAGGGAACTTCTGGGATATCGGTGAAGGGCCGAGCGGACCGAACACGGAGATCTTCTACGACCGCGGTGAAGCATACGGTAATGATCCGGACGATCCGGAGCTTTACCCAGGCGGAGAAAATGACCGTTACCTGGAAGTATGGAACCTAGTGTTCTCTGAGTTCAACCATAATCCTGACGGGACCTACACGCCGCTTCCGAAGAAAAACATTGATACGGGTATGGGGCTTGAACGAATGGTATCTGTCATCCAGAATGTTCCGACAAACTTTGATACTGATTTGTTTGTTCCGATCATCAAAGCTACAGAATCTATTTCTGGTGAATCATACGGCAAAGACAATGTAAAAGACACGGCGTTTAAAGTGATTGCCGACCACATCAGAACGGTTGCTTTTGCCGTCAGTGACGGGGCTCTTCCATCAAACGAAGGCCGCGGCTATGTGTTAAGACGCTTGTTGCGCCGGGCCGTGCGTTATGCCAAAACGATCAACATCCACCGTCCGTTCATGTTCGATTTAGTGCCGGTTGTCGCTGAAGTCATGGCTGATTTCTATCCTGAAGTGAAAGAAAAAGGGGACTTCATCGCAAAAGTGATCAAAACTGAGGAAGAGCGCTTCCACGAAACCCTTAATGAAGGGCTTGCCATCCTGTCGGAAATGATCAAAAAAGAAAAAGACAAGGGCAGCAGCGTGATTTCAGGCGCGGATGTGTTTAAGCTGTACGATACGTACGGATTCCCGGTTGAGCTGACTGAAGAATACGCGGAAGACGAAAACATGACGGTTGACCATCAAGGATTTGAAGAAGAAATGAACCAGCAGCGTGAAAGGGCAAGAAACGCACGCCAAGATGTCGGCAGCATGCAGGTGCAGGGCGGTGCATTGCGCGACGTGACCGACGAAAGCACATTTGTCGGCTACGCTCAAACCAAGGCTGATGCCAATGTCATTGTGCTTCTTCAGGACGGCCAATTAATCGAAGAGGCTCATGAAGGAGAAAGCGTTCAAATCATTCTTGATGAAACACCGTTCTATGCGGAAAGCGGCGGCCAAATCGGTGATAAAGGCTATCTCCGCAGCGAACAGGCAGTGGTAAGAATTAAAGATGTCCAAAAAGCGCCGAACGGCCAGCATGTTCATGAAGGTGTTGTGGAAAGCGGAACTGTACAAAAAGGCCTGCAAGTGACCGCTGAAGTTGAAGACCATATGAGAAGCGGCGTCATTAAAAACCATACGGCAACACATTTACTGCATCAAGCATTGAAAGACGTTCTTGGAACCCATGTCAATCAGGCGGGATCTCTTGTGACTGAAAACCGTCTTCGTTTTGACTTCTCGCATTTTGGCCAAGTGACAAAAGAAGAGCTTGAACAAATCGAAAGAATCGTAAACGAAAAGATCTGGGCGAGCATTCCGGTCAGCATTGATTTAAAACCGATTGCTGAAGCAAAAGAAATGGGCGCTATGGCTCTGTTCGGCGAAAAATACGGCGATATTGTCCGGGTCGTTCAAGTAGGAGAGTACAGCTTAGAGCTGTGCGGCGGCTGCCACGTCAGAAATACAGCGGAAATCGGCCTGTTTAAAATCGTTTCTGAATCTGGAATCGGAGCGGGAACGAGACGGATTGAAGCTGTAACAGGACAAGGCGCTTACGTCGAAATGAACAGCCAGATTTCTGTATTGAAGCAGGCTGCTGACGAGCTGAAAACAAATATCAAAGAAGTGCCGAAACGGGTTGCGGCTCTGCAGACAGAACTGAAGGAAGCGCAAAGAGAGAATGAATCTCTTCTAGCGAAACTCGGCAACGTGGAAGCAGGAGCGATCCTCACGAAAGTAAAAGAAGTTAACGGCGTGAATGTGCTTGCGGAAAAAGTAAATGCGAAAGACATGAACCACCTCCGCACGATGGTGGATGAACTCAAAGCAAAGCTTGGGTCTGCGGTGATCGTACTGGGTGCGGTACAAAACGATAAAGTCAACATCTCTGCCGGGGTAACGAAGGATCTCATTGAGAAAGGCCTTCATGCCGGCAAGCTGGTTAAACAAGCTGCGGAAGTTTGCGGCGGAGGGGGAGGCGGCCGTCCGGATATGGCGCAGGCAGGCGGCAAACAGCCGGAACAATTGGAAGAAGCTTTGGCTTCTGTAGAAGATTGGGTGAAATCCGTTTTATAATTTGCCCATGTAGTGTAGAATGATGGTAAGATTAGGACCCCAGGCTGAACTTTGCCTGCGAATTTGGGAAAGAGGTGCAAAACGGTGAGCTCGTTTGATAAAACGATGAAATTTAATTTCTCCGATGATTCTGCTGAGACTAACGTAAATGAGGTGCTGATTACAGTATATGACGCGCTTCAGGAAAAGGGCTACAATCCAATCAATCAGATTGTCGGATACTTGCTGTCAGGTGATCCCGCTTATATTCCTAGGCATCGTGACGCTCGCAATTTAATTCGGAAACTTGAAAGAGACGAATTAATCGAGGAATTGGTGAAGTCTTATTTAGAACAGCATAAAGAGGCGTAAAGAATGAGAATATTAGGACTCGATTTAGGAACCAAAACACTCGGTGTTGCTCTGAGCGATGAAATGGGCTGGACTGCTCAAGGCATTGAGACCATAAAGATAAATGAAGCGGAAGGCGATTATGGTTTATCTCGTTTATCTGAACTGATAAAGGACTATACTATAGATAAAATCGTGCTCGGCTTTCCTAAGAATATGAACGGAACAGTCGGCCCGAGAGGCGAAGCCAGCCAAATATTTGCTAAAGTGCTTGAAACAACGTACAATGTTCCTGTTGTGCTGTGGGACGAGCGTCTTACCACAATGGCGGCTGAAAAAATGCTGATTGCAGCTGATGTCAGCAGGCAAAAACGAAAAAAAGTCATTGATAAAATGGCGGCTGTTATGATTTTGCAAGGATATCTTGACAGCTTAAATTAAAGCCAGAGGTGAAGAAAATGGAACACGGCGAAAAAAATATTACAATTGTTGATGAACAAGGAAATGAACAGCTTTGTGAAGTGCTGTTTACATTTGAAAACGAAGAGTTTGGCAAGTCTTATGTGCTGTACTACCCTATCGAAACAAAAGATGACGAAGAAGTAGAAATTCTTGCTTCCAGCTTCACGCCAAACGAAGACGGTGAAAACGGTGAGCTGTTCCCAATCGAAACTGACGAGGAATGGGACATGATCGAAGAAACACTCAACACGTTTTTAGCGAACGAAGACGAAGAATAAAACACCGCGTAAGACCAAAGCCGGAGCCAAAATGCTCCGGCTTTTTTTCTGCTGTATGAAGGCCTCTTTCGCCCTTTTTTTGTAATAAATTGCCGAAATACAATGAATCATGTAGTATAAGAGCTGATGGGAGGAGACCTAATGTATATCAATCAGCAAAAAAAATCATTTTTTAATAAAAAAAGAATCGTACTGTCTTCCATTATTGTGCTGCTTCTCATCATTGGCGGGGCATTTTTATATGGGAAATCATTGCTTGAACCTGTAGAAAAAGACAGTGAAACGACAGTGAACATTAACATTCCGAGCGGCTCGTCTGTTTCGGCCATCGCATCGATATTAAAGAAAAACGATGTTATAAAAAGCGAGAAGGCATTTCAGTATTATGTGAAATATAAAGGTGCCTCCGGGTTTCAGGCGGGATACTACCACCTGAATAAAGGGATGGATTTAGACGCGATTATTCATAAGCTGACAAGCGGGGCTACAAGCTACGCCTTTCAAATTACGGTGACTGAGGGAGCTCAGCTGACCCAAATCGCGGCAGCTATTGCTGATGAAACAAAATACTCTAAAAAACAAGTGTTAGAGAAGCTGGACGATAAAACATTTATCAATCAGCTGAAGAAAGAATTCCCGGACACTGTGACAAACGATGTTTTCAATAAGAACATTAAGCATCCGCTGGAAGGGTACCTATTCCCGGCTACATACCCTTTTAACGATCCGGACACGTCACTTGACGACATGATCAAGGCAATGATCGAACAGACAAATTCTTATGTGGAAACCTACAAATCAGAAATGAAGAAAAAGAAACTTTCTGTGCATAAGCTGCTGACGATGGCTTCTTTGATAGAGGAAGAAGCGACTGAAAAAGCCGACCGCCATAAAATTGCGAGCGTCTTTTATAACCGTCTGAAGAAGAAAATGCCGCTCCAAACAGATCCGACCGTCCTGTATGCGGCCGGCAAGCATAAAGATCGGGTTCTTTATAAGGATCTGGAACTCGATTCGCCGTATAATACGTATAAAAACACGGGACTGACGCCAGGGCCGATTGCCAACGCCGGCTTGTCATCATGGGAAGCGGCGCTGAATCCAGATCAAACGGACTATCTGTACTTCTTAGCAAAGTCAAATGGTGAGGTCGTATTTACAAAAACGCTAAAAGAGCATAATAAAGCAAAAGAAAAATACATTTCCTCAAAAAGTGAGAAATAAAAGGAGAGCAAAAAGCTCTCCTTTTATTCGCTTTCCGTAAGGATTTATGATAAAATATATCGGGTTGTTTACCGATGTATCATGATGCATTCAGAGAGTGTCCTGTGTAAAAGACTGGGGCACTCCTTTTTAGAACGGGAGGCTGTTTGTTGTGACTGACCGGTATGAACAAATAAATGACTATATAGAAGCATTATTGAAGCCTCGGCCGGAAAACGTGAAGAAGCTTGAAGCATATGCAGAAGAACATCATGTCCCGATCATGGAAAAAGCGGGCATGGAGGTGCTGCTTCAAATTTTGTCTGTGAAACAGCCGAAAAAAATACTTGAAATCGGAACGGCCATTGGTTATTCCGCCATTCGAATGGCGATGGAGCTGCCATCTGCTGAAATATATACAATTGAACGCAATGAGAAGCGGCATGAAGAAGCGGTAAACAATATCAAGGAATTTCAGCTTGATGACCGGATTCATGTTTTCTACGGAGACGCGCTTGAATTAGGCGACGCCGTTCATGTAACTGCGCCTTACGATGTCATTTTTATTGACGCTGCAAAAGGCCAGTATCAAAACTTTTTTCATTTATATGAACCGATGCTTTCACCAGACGGGGTGATTTTAACGGACAACGTGCTGTTTAAAGGTCTGGTGGCAGAGGATTACAGCAAAATAGAACCGAAAAGAAGACGCAGGCTTATCACAAAAATTGATGAATATAATCATTGGCTGATGAATCATCCGGATTATCAAACTGCGATTATTCCTGTCGGGGACGGACTTGCGATTAGTAAAAAGAAGAGGTGAACGTCATGAAAAAACCAGAGCTCTTAGTGACGCCGACGAGTGTGGCAGACATTTTGCCGCTGATACAGGCGGGGGCAACTGCGTTTTTAGTTGGGGAACAGAGATACGGCTTGAGATTGGCCGGGGAATTTTCTCGTGAAGATGTAACAAAAGCTGTGGAGATTGCTCATAAAGAAGGAGCAAAAGTATACGTTGCTGTAAACGCAATTTTCCATAACGATAAAGTGGGTGAGCTTGGCGAATATCTGGCTTTCTTAGCGAAAGCCGGTGCTGATGCGGCGGTGTTCGGCGATCCTGCTGTGCTTATGGCTGCCCGTGAATCTGCGCCTGACCTGAAGCTTCATTGGAGCACAGAAACGACAGGCACCAACTACTATACATGCAACTACTGGGGACGAAAAGGCGCGGCGCGTTCAGTGCTCGCCAGAGAATTAAACATGGACAGCATTGTGGAAATCAAAGAAAATGCTGAAGTTGAAATTGAAATCCAAGTCCATGGAATGACGTGCATGTTCCAATCGAAGCGTTCTTTGATCGGAAACTATTTTGAATACCAGGGCAAAGTCATGGATATTGAAGGAAAGAAAAAAGAATCAGATATGTTCCTGCATGATAAAGAACGTGATAATAAATATCCGATTTTCGAAGACGAAAACGGCACGCATATCATGAGCCCGAACGATGTGTGCATCATTGACGAGCTCGAAGAATTAATAGATGCCGGCGTTGATTCTTTCAAAATTGACGGTGTTCTAAAAACGTCTGAATACTTAATAGAAGTCACCAAAATGTACAGAGAAGCCATTGATCTGTGTGCGGAAAACCGTGACGAATACGAAGCGAAAAAAGAAGACTGGATTGAACGTATTGAAAGCATCCAGCCAGTTAACAGAAAAATAGATACCGGATTCTTCTTCAAAGAAACGGTTTATTAATCAAAAGGAGGTTAAGCTATGACTGCCGTAAATGATAAGATATCCAAAATCGTCAATGGTAAGCGTGTGATTACGAAAAAGCCTGAGCTTCTCGCACCTGCGGGTAATCTTGAAAAGCTGAAAATTGCTGTGCATTACGGAGCGGACGCGGTCTTTATCGGAGGACAGGAATACGGGCTCCGCTCGAATGCCGATAACTTTACGATCGAAGAAATTGCAGAAGGCGTTGAATTCGCGAAACAATATGGCGCGAAGATCTACGTAACGACGAATATTTTCGCCCACAATGAAAACATGGACGGGCTTGAAGAGTATTTAAAAGCGCTTGGAGACGCCAACGTTGCCGGCATTATTGTCGCAGATCCGCTGATTATCGAAACATGCCGCAGAGTGGCGCCGAACGTTGAAGTTCACTTGAGCACGCAGCAGTCTCTTTCAAACTGGAAGGCTGTTCAGTTCTGGAAAGAGGAAGGCCTTGACCGCGTCGTGCTGGCACGTGAAACGAGCGCTCTCGAAATCAGAGAAATGAAAGAAAAGGTAGATATCGAAATCGAATCCTTTATTCACGGCGCGATGTGTATCGCATATTCCGGCCGCTGTGTGCTGAGCAATCACATGACAGCGCGGGATTCCAACCGCGGCGGCTGCTGCCAGTCATGCCGCTGGGATTATGATCTCTATCAAACAGATGGTGCCAACGCCGTTGCTTTGTATGGTGAAGATGATGCGCCATTTGCAATGAGTCCGAAAGATTTGAAGTTGATTGAATCCATTCCGAAAATGATCGAAATGGGCATCGACAGCTTAAAAATTGAAGGACGCATGAAATCCATTCACTATATCGCAACAGTTGTCAGTGTATACCGCAAAGTCATTGACGCGTATTGCGCTGATCCCGATAACTTTGTGATCCAAAAAGAATGGCTTGAAGAGCTTGATAAGTGCGCCAACCGTGATACTGCGACAGCTTTCTTTGAAGGAACGCCAGGCTATGAAGAGCAAATGTTCGGCGAGCACGCCAAAAAAACGACGTTTGATTTTGTCGGCTTAGTGCTGAATTATGATGAAGACACACAGATGGTCACGCTTCAGCAGCGAAATTTCTTCAAAAAAGGCGACGAAGTGGAATTTTTCGGCCCTGAAATCGAAAACTTTACACACACGATTGAAACCATTTGGGACGAAGACGGAAATGAGCTAGATGCTGCCCGCCATCCCCTGCAAATTGTCAAATTCAAACTAGACAAAAAGATTTATCCGAGCAACATGATGAGAAAGGGGAAGTAACAGCCCATGGGTAAGAGTCCAGTAGTCATTGGAATCGCAGGAGGTTCCGGTTCAGGAAAAACGAGTGTGACACGCTCCATTTATGAACAATTTAAAGGACACTCGATTTTAATGATCCAGCAAGACCTTTATTACAAAGACCAAAGCCATCTTCCATTTGAAGAAAGGCTGAACACAAACTATGATCATCCGCTTGCGTTTGATAATGACTATTTAATCGAGCATATTCAGGATCTGTTGAATTACCGCCCGATCGAAAAGCCGATTTACGATTATAAGCTTCACACACGTTCAGAGGAAACGGTTCACGTCGAGCCAAAGGATGTTATTATCCTTGAGGGCATTCTGGTTCTTGAAGACAAAAGGCTCCGTGATCTGATGGATATCAAGCTTTACGTTGATACAGACGCTGACTTGCGTATCATCAGACGGATTATGAGAGATATTAATGAGCGCGGCCGCTCTATTGATTCTGTTATTGAACAATATGTGTCAGTTGTCCGCCCGATGCATAACCAATTTGTCGAGCCAACGAAACGATACGCTGATATTATTATCCCGGAAGGCGGACAGAATCACGTCGCAATTGATCTAATGGTCACAAAAATCCAAACCATTCTTGAACAAAACGCGATTTTGTAATACCATAGCATAGACATAAATAACTCTGACCATATTATGTATAGGCAGGAAGGGGATGTGTAAATTCCCTTCTTTCCCTGTTTATAAACGCGAAATATTTGCAGAACGACAAGAATCAGTTTAAGATAAACAGTACCTATATGGGAGAGAAGAACGAGGACTGCCCTGTGTTCTCATTCTTGTATTTTTTAGTTTATGCTCTCATACATAATCGAAGATGTTGAGGGACAACCAGAAGGAGTGAAGGGACATGGCACAAGAGAAAGTTTTTCCTATGACTGCAGAAGGAAAACAAAAACTTGAACAAGAATTAGAATATTTGAAAACGGTTAAACGAAAAGAAGTAGTAGAACGCATCAAAATTGCGAGAAGTTTTGGAGACCTTTCCGAGAACTCTGAATACGATTCAGCGAAAGAAGAGCAGGCATTTGTAGAGGGCCGTGTGACGACTCTTGAAAATATGATCCGCAATGCGAAAATCATTGAAGATGACGGCGGCTCTAACGTTGTCGGTTTAGGTAAAACCGTCACTTTCGTCGAACTGCCTGACGGTGATGAAGAGTCATATACAATCGTTGGCAGCGCTGAAGCTGATCCGTTTGAAGGAAAAATCTCAAATGATTCACCAATCGCCAAAAGCCTGCTGGGCAAAAAAGTGGATGATGAAGTTACAGTTCAAACACCGGGCGGAGAAATGCTCGTGAAAATTGTGAAAATTTCATAATATCCGTTTAGTAAAGAAACACCTCGTCCACAATGTGGGTGAGGTGTTTTTTTATGAAGATATCAAAACGAATGAAACTGGCCGTCATTACTTTTTTGATCGTGTTTTTTCTCCTTCTGCTGCGGCTGGCGGAAATCCAGCTGTTTTTCACAGAATCCTTTTCAAAAAAGAACATCAATTTGATCCAGGAAAGTGTAAACCAGCGAACGGAGGAAGTGCTCATTTCGGACGGAAGAGGCTCTTTTTTAGATCGAAACGGGCAGGCCCTCACCGGCAAAAGCGAGCCTGCCGTTGTTTTGTTCCCTTTTTTGCTGACGCAGGATTGGCCGATTAAAAAGGTTGCGGACATCCTTGGCATGTCTGAAGATGAACTGCATCAGGCACTTGCAAAGGCAAAAAAACCGGTCATTTTGCAGCAAAAGAAAATCAAAACACTTTCGAAACAATCCATCACAAAAATCAATTCTTTGAAATATCCCGGCATTTACGGCGTATATATGGAGAATGAAGACAAGCCCAGCCTTGCTTCACATACAATCGGTAGCACGAATCAAGATCCGGCGCTTCTCCGCAAAAAATATCCTGGTAAAGAGAGTCTTCCAATTACAACAGAAATCGGTACAACCGGTTTAGAACGGACATTTGATGAGTTTTTGCTTCCGGAACAGGACACAAAGCTTTTATATCATGTGGACGGAAAAGGAAACCCTTTGTTTGGCATGGACGTCAAATATACAGCTGCAGCCAATACATTTTTTCCGCTCCAGGTCAAAACAACGATCGACCAAAGCATTCAAAAAGCGATGGAGGAGGTATTGAATGAGCAGGGGCTGAAAAAAGGAGGAGCCGTGCTGCTGGATATTGAAAACAGCAGTATTATGGGAATTGTGAGCAAACCGGATGCCGATGCCTCACGACAAAACACGCTTCAAAACTATATGCTGACGCCAATCTATCCCGGTTCTGTTTTTAAAACAGTCATTGCCGCAGCTGCAATCGAAAATGATACGGTGAAGCCGAGCCAAACCTTTAATTGCAATTTAAACCTGTACGGGGAACCGGGAGACGATAAAGGAACCTTGTCATTTGATGAGAGTTTTGCCCAAAGCTGCAATTACACATTTACGAGTCTTGCAGAACAATTAATGAAAAAAGACAGATCAGTCATTGAAGATATGTCAAAAAAACTGGGACTTACAGATCGGGCAGGCTGGGAAGGAAAACTATATCACGAAACGGATTTCCGCCAGTTGTATAACGAAAAAAGCGGCATGATTTGGGGGGATGAAAAAGACAAATCAGTCAAAAAAGCCATTGCACAAACAGCGATCGGGCAGAAAAACGTAAAGGTAACGCCGCTCGAGGTGGCTAACATGATGGCGACAATCGCCCGCGGCGGAGAAAAGCGGCAGGTGAGAATCGCTGATCAGATTGAATATAAAAACGGCACAACCCTCGTTACGTTTAAAGATCAAAAGCTTAAAGGAGAAACGATAGACAAATATACGGCACAGCAGCTTCAAAAAATGCTGCGGCGGGTGGTGGAATCTCCTGCCGGAACGGGCAGAAGGTTTCAAGATCTTCCGTATACTGTAGCAGGGAAGTCTGGCACAGCCCAGACAGGCAAGCTCTCAAAAAAGAAAGAAACGCTCTATGAAAAATGGTTTGCCGGATATTTCCCCGCTGATAAGCCGAAATACGCTCTTGTCGTTTTACACATGGATACGCCGGGGGATAAGGCTCTGACAAATTCGGTGTTTTATGATATTGTTAAAAACGTACACGAAATTGAAAGCAATCAGAAATAGAACAACTTCTCAGCACATGGTAAAATATATGCTGAGCCAAGAGTTATAAAGGAGTGCAGAATTATTGAGCAATAATCAATCTCGTTATGAAAACCGTGATAAACGCAGGAAAGCTAATTTAGTGCTTAACATTTTAATCGCAATCGTATCCATACTAATTGTCGTAGTAGCGGCGAATCTCTTCATTAACAGTCCTTCCAGCAAAGATGTCAGCAAGGATTCTGAAACGGCGCAAAAACAGGAATCTCCGGCTTCAGGAAAGACGGAAAAGAAATCGGATGAGGATATAAAAGACAGCAAGAAAGACTCATCTGACAGCGAAAAGGATTCTGAGAAGTCTTCAGATTCCAAAAAAGATGATTCTTCTAAAAGTGATGATTCAGACTCAAGCTCAAATTCAGAAGATCCGCTTAAAGACGCAAAAGTAACAGAAGGCGGCTCATCAAGCGACGTGGAAAAAACGTATGAAAATTCTGACTGGAAAGCAGTCGGAACCGAGCAGACAGGCGAGCATGCCGCCACTTATGATTCAAGCTCACAAGACTGGGCTGAGATGCTGAAAGCCATGTCATATGCGACTGGTGTTTCAAAAGATAACATGACGGTGCTCTGGCTCGGAAATAACGGCAGCCCTCAGGATGCCAAAGGCAAGATTTTAGACAAGACGACTGGAGATAAATATCAAGTAACCATTACATGGGTTGATAAAAAAGGCTGGAAGCCGACAAAAGTAGAAAAACTAAAATAAACAAAAGCAGCCGGATGAGAGCCCGGCTGCTTTTGTTTTAGGCTTCAGCTGCGAAATGAACGACCGCGCTGTACAATATTCTTCCGTCTGCCACAGCGGTTTGGTGTGAAACAGATTTCACCCGGAGCATGATGGCTTTATTGTTTTCAATCTGTGTATTGATTTTCTTTTCAAGCTCCTGCAATGAAGCCGCTTCGAAAAATTCCACTTTGTCTTTTATCAGATCTAATTGAAAATTCATATCTCGGCCCTCCAGCTTTCACAAGTCATATGAAGTATAAGCTTTTTTGCGGTAAACGCGCAATATAGATGGCATAAAATACACAAAGTGTTTTAGTACCTGCTTTTTTAGAAGATGTGGTATGATAGGAACTGTTCCATCATTAATTCATAGTATACTTATGGGAATTATAAAATATGGAGTGTGACAAATATGGGACGTGAATTTATCCCTCTCTTTGAAGATTGGGCAGCAACTTATGATCAAACAGTCCAAGGTTTTGATATTCAGTATAAAGAAGCGTTCAGAGGCTATGATGATATCCTTGATGCCATCGTCAGCAGGTCTGGAACGCATGTGTTAGAATTCGGCCCAGGGACGGGGAATTTGACAGTGAAGCTGCTGGAGGCGGGCAAAGCTGTATTTGGAATCGAACCGTCTCCCGCAATGCGCAAATTGGGTTCTGACAAGCTTTCTGGCAGGGCAGAATTCGTTGACGGAGACTTCCTGACATTTCCCGATCCGCCATTTCATGCTGACACAATTGTCAGTTCTTATGCGTTTCATCATTTGACAGACGATGAAAAAAGGACTGCCATAAAGCAATATGGCAAATACCTTCACTTGCATGATAAAATAGTGTTTGCCGATACCGTCTTTGAAAATGCAGAAGCGTATCAACAGGCTATTGATAAAGCCCGTTCTCAAGGCTTCTATCAGCTGGCAAATGATTTGGAGACGGAGCATTATTCCACATTGGATGCGCTGAAAGAGATGTTTACAGCTGAAGGTTTTGCAGTCCAATTCACTCAGCAAAACAACTTCGTGTGGATAATGGAGGCGATCAAACGGTAAAGTGAAGGGAATGTGAATAGATGAAACTAGCAGTCATCGGAGCAATGGAAGAGGAAGTCACCATCCTAAGAAACAAACTTGAAAATGCAAAAACAGAAACAATCGCACACTGTGAATTTACAACAGGTGAATATGAAGGAACCGAAGTAATTCTTTTAAAATCTGGAATTGGAAAAGTAAATGCTGCTATCAGCACAACGCTTTTGCTTGACCGCTATAAGCCTGATTATGTGATTAACACAGGCTCAGCGGGCGGATTTCATCATACACTGAATGTAGGAGATGTCGTCATTTCAACTGACGTTCGCCATCATGATGTAGATGTAACTGCCTTTGATTATGAATACGGCCAGGTTCCGGGTCTTCCGGCTGCTTATGACGCAGACGAAAAGCTGATCAGAATCACTGAAACTGCGATTTCTGAACTTGACGGCATTCAGGTTGCAAAAGGAACGATCGCCACAGGTGATTCTTTTATGAACGATCCGAAGCGGGTTGAAGAAGTGCGTGCGAGATTTTCTGATCTGTATGCGGTTGAAATGGAGGCAGCGGCAGTGGCTCAAGTGTGCCATCAATTTAAGACGCCGTTTGTCGTCATCAGAGCGTTATCTGATATCGCGGGAAAAGAATCACATGTATCATTTGACCAATTTTTAGAGCAGGCGGCTGTCAATTCCACAGAGCTTGTGTTAAAAGTGATCAAACGAATTCATTAAACGGGGGAGAGTTCTCCTCCGTTTTCCCTAAAAACAACCTCTATCAAGGAGGAGGACATATATGACTGTTATTACGGACATTACCGAGCTGATCGGGAATACGCCGCTTCTCCGCCTGAAGAACTTTGATGTTCCGGAAGGAGTTGCAGTGTATGCCAAGCTTGAAATGATGAATCCCGGCGGAAGCATCAAAGACAGACTGGGAGATATGCTGATCCGTGACGCGCTGGAGTCAGGAAAGGTGAAGCCCGGCGGCGTGATTATCGAAGCTACGGCAGGCAATACAGGAATTGGTCTCGCGCTGAGTGCCAGAAAATATGGCTTACAAGCGATTTTCTGTGTCCCTGAACATTTCAGCATGGAGAAACAGCAAATTATGCAAGCGCTTGGCGCATCGATCATTCATACACCGCGCCAAGACGGAATGCAGGGAGCCATTCAAAAAGCCATTCAGATGGAGACGGAAATTGAAAATTCTTATTGCGTTTTGCAATTTAAAAACCGAGTAAATCCATCGACTTACTATAAGACGCTTGGACCCGAAATTTGGGAAGCGCTTGACGGCAATATTCATACATTTGTCGCAGGGGCAGGGTCAGGAGGCACATTCGCAGGAACTGCTTCCTTCTTAAAAGAAAAAAACCCAGCCGTTAAAACGGTGATTGTCGAACCGGAGGGCTCCATTTTAAACGGAGGAGAGCCTCACGCTCATCAAACAGAAGGCATCGGTATGGAGTTTATCCCTGATTATATGAATAAGAGCCATTTTGATGAGATCTACACCGTAACAGATGAGAATGCATTCAGGCTTGTGAAAGAAGCGGCAGAAAAAGAGGGCCTGCTGATCGGAAGCTCTTCAGGTGCAGCGCTTTATGCAGCATTGGAGGAAGCGAAAAAAGCATCCGCAGGCACAAATATTGTCACAGTATTTCCTGACAGCAGTGATCGATATATCAGCAAACACATATACGAAGGAGGCATTTGATATGAAGAAAAAAACTTTGATGATTCACGGCGGAATCACGGGTGATGAGAAAACAGGCGCAGTGTCCGTGCCTATTTATCAAGTGAGTACGTACAAGCAGCCGAAAGCAGGACAGCATACGGGTTATGAATATTCAAGAACGGCCAATCCGACCCGAACCGCTCTCGAAACACTTGTGACAGAGCTTGAAGGCGGAGAAGCAGGCAATGCGTTCAGCTCAGGAATGGCAGCCATTACAGCGGTGATGATGCTGTTTAACAGCGGAGATCATGTCGTGCTGACTGATGATGTGTACGGCGGAACATACCGCGTCATGACAAAGGTACTCAATCGTCTTGGCATTGAATCAACATTTGTCGATACAAGCAGCAGGGAAGAAGTTGAAAAAGCGATTCGTCCTAACACAAAAGCCATATATATTGAGACACCGACAAACCCGCTGCTCAAAATCACCGACTTGGCGCTCATGGCTGATATCGCAAAAAAAGCGGATGTTCTGCTTATCGTAGACAATACCTTTAACACGCCTTATTTTCAGCAGCCGCTTGCTTTAGGCGCTGATATCGTGCTACACAGTGCGACAAAATATCTTGGCGGGCACAGTGACGTCGTCGGCGGTTTAGTTGTGACAGCTTCGAAAGAGCTTGGGGAAGAACTGCATTTTGTGCAAAATTCTACTGGCGGTGTGCTCGGTCCTCAAGATTCCTGGCTGTTAATGAGAGGAATCAAAACATTGGGACTCAGAATGGAAGCGATCGATCAAAATGCGCGGAAAATCGCAAGCTTTCTTGAGAATCATCCTGCTGTTCAAACGTTATATTACCCCGGTTCTTCAAAGCATCCCGGACATGAGCTTGCAAAAACGCAAGGGTCTGGGTTCGGCGGCATGATTTCCTTTGATATCGGCAGTGAAGAGCGAGTTGATGCGTTTTTAGGAAGCCTGAAACTGTTTACCATTGCTGAAAGTCTGGGCGCGGTGGAAAGCTTAATTTCTGTTCCCGCAAGAATGACACATGCCTCTATTCCGAGAGAGCGCCGGCTTGAACTCGGTATTACGGACGGACTGATCAGAATTTCTGTAGGGATTGAAGACGCGGAGGATTTGCTGGAAGATATCGGGCAAGCACTTGAAAGCATATAACAAATGGATAGAATTACTTTCTCTGTAAGCTGCCAGATTATATTATAATAGTCGTATCCTATGAATCTGGCAGGTGATTCTTTTGAATAAAAATCGAATGAAGTCTTTAAAAGAAGACTACAAACATTTTGCTTTTACATTGCTTGCAGTCTGCACTTTTTTATATATAGGCGCAGTTCTCCCCGATCAAGGCTTAACGTTAGGCCAGAAATCGACGATGTTTTTAGCGGATTGCGTATTTTTAGCCGGCGCCTTCTTTTGCGCTGATCGTTCATTGATTTACAAGAAGCGTTTGGAGGAAGCTGACGAATAAAAAACAGCTATCTTCAATAGATGGCGGTGTGCCAAGAATAGGCGAATCTGATCGCTTGGCTTATCAAAAAATACCAGACAAAAGATAAAGAAATGAAGTTAGAGGAGTAAACCGTATGTTTGCTCCTCTTTTTTTCTGTTAATAAAAGGATTGTTATGGATAGCATCAAGTGATGCTAAATATGAGCATATATCGGAATGATCAGAGGGGTATTCGACATTTTATATTAAAACTATTTTGACACTTTAATGAAAATGCTTTATATTATTATATGAGCATATGATCATATGTAGGTATGTATCATGTTAGAGTGCTTATTAACAGATAAGAAATAATAAATGCGTATGTATCAAGAAGCTTTAGTTAAGGAGGGGATCTTTATGGGGCACAATCATACTGAAGGATCCAACAAAAAGGTTTTATTAATCTCTTTTATCATCATTACAGGTTATATGATAATAGAAGCTATAGGCGGATTTTTAACAAATAGTCTGGCGCTTTTATCAGATGCAGGCCATATGCTAAGCGATTCAATCTCATTAATCGTTGCCCTGCTTGCTTTTAGAGTGGCTGAAAAAAAGGCAAGTCACAATCATACATTCGGCTATAAACGATTTGAGATTCTTGCAGCTGTGATAAACGGGGTTGCATTAATTCTTATTTCTCTTTATATCATTTATGAAGCAATCGAACGTTTCTCTCATCCACCAGAAGTAGCAACAACCGGCATGCTTACGATTAGTATTATCGGGTTAGTTGTGAATATATTGGTCGCTTGGATTATGTTGAGAGGCGGAGACACAGAGAATAATCTGAACATAAGAGGAGCTTATTTACATGTGCTAAGCGATATGCTTGGCTCTGTAGGCGCCATTTTAGCTGCTGTGCTTATCATCTTCTTTGGGTGGGGCTGGGCAGATCCATTGGCTAGTATCATTGTGGCTATTCTTGTTTTAAGAAGCGGTTACCATGTGACTAAAGATGCCATTCACGTTTTAATGGAAGGAACTCCGGAACATATCGATGTCACTGACATCATTCATACAATTAAAGAGACAGAGGGAATTCAAAACATTCATGATTTACACATATGGTCTATCACAAGCGGATTAAATGCTCTTTCTTGCCACGCTGTTGTTGACGATCAACTGGCAATTTCAGAAAGTGAAAATATTTTACACAAAATTGAACATAAGCTTGAGCATAAAGGCATTACGCATGTAACCATTCAAATGGAAACAGCAGCGCATCATCACGACAATACGATCCTTTGCCAGGCCAAAATTGAAAAGCGGTATGATCACCATCATCATTAGACAGATTTATGCCTTCTAAATGAAAAGGCATTATAGCTAGTGTTAGACTATCTCTCGTGTAAACAAAATTGGCGGGGTGAGAATATGTACGACACAATAGTAATCGGAGCTGGTCAGGCAGGAGTTTCAATAGGATATTATCTTAAGCAGTCCAAACAAAAATTTATCATTTTGGATAAAAGTGATGAGGTGGGGGAAAGCTGGAAAGATCGGTATGACTCATTAGTTTTATTTACTTCTCGAATGTATAGCTCTTTGCCTGGAATGCATCTTGAAGGAGAAAAACATGGATTTCCTTCAAAAGAAGAAATTGTTGCTTATCTAAAGAAATATGTTGAAAGATTTGACATTCCAATCCAATTACGGACAGAAGTGATAAGTGTCCTAAAATTAAAGAATCATTTCTTAATCAAAACAAATCAGCAAGAATATCAAGCGAAGAATCTTGTAATTGCTACAGGCCCTTTTCATATCCCTAATATTCCATCTATATCAAAGAATTTAGCCGCTCATATTCATCAAATACACTCTTCACAATATAAGCATCCAAAACAACTGATACCCGGAAATGTACTAGTTGTTGGTGGCGGGAATAGCGGTGCTCAGATAGCTGTTGAATTATCCAAAGAAAGAGTTACATATTTAGCTTGTCGTAATCAATTAATTTATTTCCCTTTAGTGATTGGAAAAAGAAGCATCTTTTGGTGGTTTGATAAATTAGGAGTCTTAAATGCAAGCAATACATCAATATTAGGCAAATTCATGCAAAAGAAAGGTGATCCTATTTTTGGGTGTGAACTAAAACATGCAATAAAACAGAAGGAGATCATCTTAAAAAAAAGAGTCATATCCGGAAAGCAAAATGAAATCATTTTTGAAGATTCATCTACATTAGAGGTAAACAATATTATTTGGGCTACCGGTTTTAGGAATCCTCTTTGTTGGATGAAAATAGAAGGTGTTTTTGATAAAGAAGGCCGAATCATACATCATAGAGGTGTTTCGGCTGTAGAGGGATTGTACTTTATTGGTTTGCCTTGGCAGCATAGGCGGGGTTCAGCGCTCCTTCAAGGTGTAGGAAATGATGCTGAATACATTGTAAAACAAATGAGCGGTAAATAAACTGAGCAGTAACTCACATGTTACTGCTCTATTTTTTGTGTTGAATAAGTCTGGCTATGTTACTGTGTAAAGCCGCAAAAGTATCGTTCATGTATCTCTTGTCTTATGAATGAGGAGACCCTGGTTCTTGTGCAACCTTCCGCCATACTTCCCCGTGCTAAATGCGTAGCGCGTAATGTTGCCTCTTAAATAGCTGGATTAATTGCAGGATGACTGACGTCTACCGATGACGCGATTGTTGATCAGATGCTCTTTGTTGGCCTGCTACAGCGCAAGGAGGTTTGACCATAAAATAGAAACGAATCATACAGCCTGCCAAAGAAGGAAATGAGGGGTCCGTCGTTGTCCGGAGGTTAAAAGCTCAGCTGCACCTAAGACAGAATACACGTGATGACTCAATGGAGTATACAATATGAAGTTCACATAATCTCTAGGTTTCTGGAAGACATCTGAATTCTGAACTCATACCGCATCTCAGAGCAAGAGCCCTGCTAAAAACTCTCAGGGTTTCACCACTGTTTAGGACTTGGAAGGAGGGGGAGTGTATTGGAATGTGGTGAATAGTAGATAAAAGGCTTCGTATTTCATTATTTGCCTGACTTAAATCATAATATTGCACTTTCGTAATCCTTTTACTTACGCAGTAGCGGTGTTAACTAGTGTTCTGTCCTTTTCAGTTTTTGATGTAGGGAATCTATAAAGATTGCTTCGGATAGAGTGGCAGCATAAATAAAAAATCCTTCAAACGTTCCCATTGAACGAAAGAAGGATTTTTTAATGCTCACCAATTGTACTCCAAAACAGGTGAAAAAATATAAAAAACAAGAGATTCAAAAGCAAAAAATGCCTTAAAAGCCAATATAATTAACTATTTGAACCCATATACAATATAAGTGATGGCTGTTTTTTGTTATTTCTCTTGCAATTCTTTTCCCATGCCTTTTAAAAACTGAAGGCCAAAGCCGACGGCTCTGTTGATATCAGGATCGTTCATTGCTTTTAAAAGGTCGAAAATCCCGACTTTCTTGTCTTCTTTTAAAAAGCTTTGCGCCTGTTCAGTTCCAGCCATCACGCTTTCTAAAAGTTTTGCTGTAAACTCAGGATCTGCTTTTGTTAATGCGCCTCCGGCGGCCATCATCGTGTTAATGAGGTTGGTGACGGGCTCACGTGAAACCTGGCCGAGCGCAATCTTAGCGATGTCTTCCTTCGCTCTCAGCATGCTTGTTGCCGCGTCAAAAATTCCAAGTTCATTAAGTTCATTCATGATCGTCATCGTTTTAGAGACGGCATCCTCATTTTCCGCCAGAAGCTCTTTCAGCTCTTCTATTTTTTCAAGCTTCATTTGCTCGGCTGTTTTTGTTTCTTTTTTGATTGTCGTAATCGGAGCAGCCATTCGTTTTCCTCCTTTCGTTTAATCAGTCAGATGGACATAGCCCGGACGGTTCCATTTTCTTTCGGCTTCGACTCCGTTTTGCGGGTGCCGTTTTTTGTTGCGCGGATTTGTTTTCGGAAGCGGCGTTGTTTCACAGCCTCCAAGCACCTCCATGCGGACCTTTGTCTGTTTATACGCAGGCGTGTTCGTCCGTTTATCAGCCGCAGGTCCTGTCAGGAAATTAATCGCTGACTCTTTGTCTGTAGAGTTCATTGGCAGATAGAGTTCATTTTTTCGTACACGGTCTGTGATCAGCGCGTTTAATTTGACTGCCCCGAACGGAGAAACGAGCCGGACAAGCGAACCGTCACAAACACCTCGTTCCTGTGCAAGCTCAGGCGAGATTTCAACAAATACATTCGGCACTTTTGCTTGAATGCCTTTTGATTTATTTGTCATGTTTCCTTCGTGGAAATGCTCCAGCATCCGGCCGTTATTGATATGAAGGTCATATTCTTCCGGAAATGCCGCCGGCTCAGTCCAATCAGAAAGGGCAAAGCGGGCTTTTTTGTCAGGGAAATTAAACCCGTCTTCATACAGAAGCGGTGTGCTTTCACCTGTGAAACTGCCCCATAGGAAGCTGTTCCAGCCTTCAAGCACCTCATAGCTTGCTTTGCCAAACAGAGGAGAAAGGCTAGCCATTTCTGAGAAAATGTCACTCGGATGGCTGTAATTCCAGTTTGCTCCTAAGCGGTTCGCCACCTCTTGAATAATCCACCAGTCCGGTTTCGCATCACCAAGCGTTGGAAGCGCCTGATACAATCGCTGCACGCGGCGTTCTGTATTGGTAAATGTCCCGTCCTTCTCAAGAGAAGGAGTGGCAGGCAAGATGACATCGGCATATTGAGCTGTTCTTGACATGAAGATGTCCTGAACGACAAAGAAATCAAGGCTTGATAAAATATCATGCACACGGTTTGCGTTTGAATCGACAAGCGCCATATCTTCACCGACAAGGTACATTGCTTTCATATTGCCATCTTCAATGGAATGAAGCATTTGAATATTATCTAAACCAGGCTTACCGTCAATTGTGACACCATATGCCTCTTCAAATTTTGCACGGGCCATGTCATCCGTAATATGCTGATATCCCGGCAGCCAGCCTGGCAGTGTACCCATATCACAAGCGCCTTGGACGTTATTATGACCGCGCAAAGGATAAGCGCCTGCGCCAGGACGGCGATAGTTGCCTGTAGCGAGAAGCAGGTTTGAAATCGCTGCTGATGTATCAGAACCGCCTGTATTTTGTGTGACACCCATTCCCCAAAGGATACAAGTGCCGTCAGCGTCACGAATCATTTCAGCCATTTCAATCATGTTTTCTTTTGAAAGGCCTGTGACGCGCTCTGCATATTCAAGTGTATACGTTTTAAGCGTTTCTTTATAATCTTCAAAGTAATTCACGTTCTCATCAATAAATGCCTGATCGTGCCAGCCTTGGTCAATCATATATTTCGTTACAGCCATGAGCCAAACTTGGTCTGTGCCTTGTTTAGGGCTGATGAACAAATCAGACCGCTCAGCCATCTCGTTTTTACGCAGATCGGCCACAATCAGTTTTTGCCCGTGGAGCTTGTGAGCCCGTTTGACACGCGTTGCAAGCACTGGATGTCCTTCCGCCGGATTGGCGCCGACGATGATGACGAGGCCGGCTTTGGCAATATCTTTAATCGTGCCTGCGTCACCGCCCATGCCGACAGTGCGGAATAATCCGTCTGTAGCAGGAGACTGGCAGTAGCGTGAGCAGTTATCGACGTTATTCGTCTCAAATACCTGCCGCGCTAATTTTTGGATAACATAGTTTTCTTCATTCGTAATTTTAGAAGAAGAAATAAATCCGACAGAGCCATTGCCGTGCTGCTCTTTAATCGTTCCTAATCTGCTTGCGACAAGGTCAAGGGCTTCTTCCCAAGAAGATTCAACAAAAGCGCCGTTTTTACGAATTAAAGGTTTTGTGATCCGCTCTTCAGAATTGACAAAATCCCATCCGAATTTCCCTTTGACACATGTGGAAATTGCGTTTACTGGAGCATCAGAAACAGGCTGGATTTTTAAAATATCCCGTCCTTTTGTCCATACTTCAAAAGAGCATCCGACACCGCAGAACGTACATACCGTTTTTGTTTTCTTCGTTCTTGTTTCGCGCATTGCCGCTTCGACCTCAGAAATGGCAAAAATGCTGCTATACCCCGGTTCAACGTTTTTTACGAGGTCAATCATCGGCTCCATGACATCTTCTTTGATGCCTGTCATAAAGCCAGCCTGTCCGAGCATTGATTTTTCCATCAGCGCATTACATGGGCATACAGTGACACATTGGCCGCAGCTGACACAAGAAGACTCATTAATCGAAACTCCCTCATCCCAAATGACGCGCGGACGTTCGCGCTCCCAGTCAATTGAGAGTGTTTCATTTACCTGAAGGTTTTGACATACCTCAACACACTGGCCGCAGGCAATACATTGGTTTGGATCATAGCGGTAAAACGGGTGAGACATATCAACCGCGCAAGATGGATCTTCTTTTGGCGTATAAGGGTATTTTTGATGCTCGATTCCCATCATTTCCGCTGTATTATGCAGCGTACAGTTCCCGTTGTTATTATCGCAAACCGTGCAATATAGCAAATGATTTTCAAGAAGGCGGTCCATTGCTTCCGTTTGCGCTTCTTTTACCCGGTTGCCCGAAAGGTCAATTGACATTCCATTTTCTGCGACAGTAGAACATGAACGAACCAGTTTGCCGTCCGCTTCTACAATACAAGTATCACAAGTTTGAATTGGATCAACCTCTGGGACGTGGCAAATCTGCGGGTAATCAATCCCATTTTCATTTAAAATATCTAAAATTGTGGCCCCTGCCCGTGCTTGGATTTCTGTTCCGTCTACACGGACACTGATCGACTTAACGTCCATCATATTCATATTCCCCTCCATCTTTCTTCCAAGAA
The DNA here is from genome assembly GCF_000507145.1 of Bacillus tequilensis KCTC 13622. Taxonomy (GTDB): domain Bacteria; phylum Bacillota; class Bacilli; order Bacillales; family Bacillaceae; genus Bacillus; species Bacillus tequilensis. The sequence continues at coordinate 175,539 of NZ_AYTO01000034.1, forward strand.
GTCAAAAAAGCCATGTATAGATACACCTGTCTTTTATTCTGAGAAGGTGTAAACACACATGGCGGAATAGTTCACTAGCAAGTCTTACTAACAGACCAATCCTTGATTTTTATAAAACGATAGACTCATAACAAGACCTATTACAAATCCATCAACACTGCTTTTATTATAAAGTGATATTTATTATAATACAATATGGCAGGAAAATTTTAACCAAGTGAAATGTCCTGAGGGGAACCGGGAAAAACCTTATGAGGCAATGTCGGAAGGGGTAACCAGCATGTCTAAAAAAATTCATGAGTTTAACGATATTATTCGAAAACTTCGCAAAGAACTGTTCGGAAAAGGACCTGAAAGGATTCATACTGTATTTGTAGAAAACATGGCTGTCTCCACACTATATGGAAATTTGAGTGCAAGCGAGCAATTTATCGCCCGCACACCAGAAGGAAGAGAAATGGTGCATGCGGCCCGGACAAGCCTGATTCAAGATCTTTATTCCAAACAAACGCCTGAAGGAATGGAGGAACTGATCGGGGCTAAGCTTGTCCATTTGTTTTCTGATATCAAAATTGAGGAAAATATCGCTGTATCTGTGTTTGTCTTTGATCAAAAAATAGATGATCAAAAAGAAGCTCTGCAAAGCTAGCATATTTGTCATTGACACAATTTTGTCACATTTGATATGATGTTTCTACAGTTATAGAAGGCTTAAAGCAATGGAATGTATGCACGAACTGTATATATTCTCTTTCAATATCTTACATTCTGCTTGATATTGTTGTATGGGTATGCATACAAGTTAGGCAGCATTCAAACGCCTGGATCGCACAGGCTATTTGAGTGCTGCCTTTTTTATTGCCTTTTTGCTGTAACTGGAGAATAGAAGAAATAATGGAGGCGTTTTAGTATGGCTTTTCGGAAACCGGATGAAATAGCAGATGCAGCAATTGAAGCAGGGATGAATAAAATAAAGCTCCCGCTGCCGTCCCTGCTTGTGCTGGGATTTTTAGGAGGCGCATTTATCGCGCTTGGGTACTTGCTTGATATCAGAGTCATTGGCGATCTTCCGAAAGAATGGGGAAGCCTGTCCAGCTTGATTGGAGCTGCGGTATTTCCCGTCGGTCTGATCCTTGTGGTTCTTGCTGGCGCTGAACTGATTACAGGAAATATGATGTCAGTTGCGATGGCTTTATTTTCGAGAAAAATATCAGTCAAAGAATTAGCGGTTAACTGGGGAATCGTCACGATTATGAACTTAATCGGCGCATTGTTTGTTGCTTACTTTTTCGGGCATTTGGTTGGATTGACTGAAACAGGCCCTTATTTAGAGAAAACAATTGCCATTGCGCAAGGAAAGCTTGATATGAGCTTCGGCAAGGTTCTCATTTCCGGCATCGGCTGTAACTGGCTTGTATGTCTTGGTGTGTGGCTTTCTTTCGGCGCTCAAGACGGAGCGGGAAAAATCCTTGGTATTTGGTTCCCGATTATGGCTTTTGTGGCAATCGGATTTCAGCACGTTGTCGCCAACATGTTTGTGATTCCCGCTGCGATTTTTGCAGGCTCATTCACGTGGGGGCAGTTTATCGGAAACATCATTCCGGCTTTTATCGGGAATGTCATCGGCGGAGCGGTGTTTGTCGGTTTTATTTATTTTATCGCATATCATAAGAAAAACAGCTCCAGAAAAGAAATGAAGCAGGTGTCATGACCAACGTGCAAATCCATTCGATGATTCGCACAATTTCTGTCCATTTTTAGAAAAAGATGTTTACAAAATGGAATTTCGTGGATATACTTACAAAGTAAGAAAAAGCAAAGGAGGCTGAACAAAATGACAATGAGACAACAACGTCAACCTGTACGTGATACACAAGTAACAGTTCATGATTCATTCAGCCTGTGGAAGAGTTTGTGTCCTTCCTTAACCGATGCTTATCGCACGCATTAAATTCGGAATAGTCGGACATACGCAACTCCCCGCAGGCAGCAGAGACATTTGTGTCTTCTTTTGTCTGCGGTTTTTATTTGCCCGCGGCAGAAAGAATGATGCCGCGGGCTATTTCGCTTGAAGCGGACTTTGAAAGGGGGTGAGCGATATGACGATAAACCTATTCTTTTTAACATTAACGATTAACAAACGGGTTAAAAGCCCGGATGAAATCGAACGAGAACAGCAGATTGAGCAGATTTATGATGAATTGAAAGAGTCTCAGCTAAAGCATCTTTATTTAACAAACTGGCGCTAAAAACAATGAAAAAAACTGAAGGAGGAGATGGCATATGTTTAGAATGGAATTATTGATGCATTATACGATGGAGAAGGACCAAGTTTAGCGAAACAGCTGTCAAGAAAATGACGGCCTGCATATGATAAATCAACGTTACGGTAAGGCAGGTGATGGCATGATGAACGATGATCAAAAAAGGCTGCCGTCGATAGGCCATGGTTATGCGTCCATCCCGCATTCCTTCAAACATGGTTATGGAAACCCATTCCGACAGCAGAGGCTGATGGCCATGCAGCAGCAAAGGCTGTATGTATCCCCTTATCATTGGTATTAGAACGAGGGCAGAAAACATGTTGTTTTCTGCTTTTTTTTTGCGAAAAAATGAAAAAGTTCAGTTCTATTGAAACATTTTTAAACACATTGCCGTCTAGTTGATACCTTCATTCGCTTTTAGAAAAGAAGGGAATATTTATTTTTTTAATATAATAAATAAACATAGGAAACCAAAAGCAGGTGTTTAAAATGCTAGAAAATAGACTCTATAAACGATCGGTTTTTTGGAAATTATTTTCTCGGAAATATAAGCAAGCTAAAACAATTGAGCATATGATGATTGACTCTATAGACATACAAGGAAATGACAGAATTTTAGAAATTGGAATCGGAAATGGCACTGTCTTTAAGAACATAACCGACAAACTGGATAAGGGAAGCCTAAAAAGCATTGATCCTTCAAAGCGAAAGGTAAGACAGATATCACGTGCGACTCGAAAAAACATGGGGAAAGGGGAAGTTTTTCATGGCTATCCAGAGAATATTCCCTTTGCTGACCGTACCTTTAATAAAGTGTTTTCTTTACATACGGTTCAGAGCTGCACTGATATTAAGCTTGCCTTAAGAGAAATTTACCGGGTGCTTCAAATTGACGGCCGGTTTTATATCAATATTGATGAAAACACCGGTGAGAAAGAGAAAATGTATATTCAATTGCTGAAAGACCAGCATTTCAGGGATCTTTCTGTCGTCAGACGTGATACTTGTCTTTGTGTTGTGGCCGTTAAATAAAATCATTTCTCGGGAAATATATCCAGATCGCCTCCTTTTGGGATTTGGGTATATTTTCTTAATTTTTTATTTTTTGCATATTCTTTATATTAAAAAAAGTTTTTTTCATATAAACTGATAACATAAGAACGGGCAAAGAGGTGATAGCGGACGATTAGACAGACATGATGAACGAGCGGAATGAATATTCATTCCGCAAGAAATCGGAGGTTGTAACATTACATGTTATCCGCATCCAGCAGTAAATACGACATGATTATGAAAGCGTCGGTCTCACTATTTACGGAAAGGGGATTTGACGCTACCACTATCCCAATGATAGCTGAACGAGCCCGTGTGGGGACTGGAACGATCTACCGCTATTTTGACAGCAAAGAAACACTTGTCAACGTATTGTTTCAAGAAAGCATCCAGCGCTTTACGGAAAAGCTAAAGCAAGATTTTTCGGAATTGCCTGTCAGAGAAGGCTTTCACCACGTATTTTGCTGTCTCGTTCAATTTACGAATGAGAGCGACTATGCGCTTTTTTTTCTTGAAATGAAGAAAGACGCTCATTATTTAAATGACACAAGCAGAAAAATGATTGAAAATCTGATGCACATGCTTGATGACTATTTTAACAAGGGAAAAGCGGAAGGCGTGATTCGCAGCCTGCCCTCTAATGTGTTAATAGCGATTGTGTTAGGGGCGTTTCTCAAAATATATCAGCTTGTTCAAACGGGCGATATACAGATGGACATGGATCTAATGACCGAATTGGAACAATGCTGCTGGGACGCCATTAAGCTTCATTCATTTACTTCACAAAAATAGGAAAGGAAGATGTTAATGAAACAGGCAAGCGCATTACCACAGCCCAAAACATACGGACCTTTAAAAAATCTTCCGCATCTGGAAAAAGAGCAGCTTTCGCAATCCTTATGGCGGATCGCTGATGAATTGGGGCCGATTTTCCGGTTTGATTTTCCAGGCGTATCCAGTGTTTTTGTATCCAGCCACGATCTTGTGGCGGAGGTGTGTGATGAAAGCCGCTTTGACAAAAACCTTGGCAAGGGCTTGTTAAAGGTGCGCGAGTTTGGAGGAGACGGCTTATTTACAAGCTGGACCCACGAACCAAATTGGCAAAAAGCCCACCGCATTTTGCTGCCGAGCTTCAGCCAAAAAGCGATGAAAGGCTATCATTCTATGATGCTGGATATCGCGACCCAGCTGATTCAAAAATGGAGCCGGCTTAATCCCAATGAGGAAATAGACGTAGCGGATGACATGACCCGTCTGACGCTTGATACGATCGGGCTATGCGGGTTTAATTATCGCTTCAACAGCTTTTATCGTGATTCTCAGCATCCGTTTATCACCAGCATGCTTCGTGCTTTAAAAGAGGCAATGAATCAATCGAAAAGATTGGGCCTGCAAGATAAGATGATGGTGAAAACGAAGCTGCAATTCCAAAAGGATATAGAGGTCATGAACGCCCTTGTCGATAGAATGATTGCGGAGCGAAAAGCGAATCCGGATGAAAACATTAAGGATCTTTTATCACTGATGCTTTATGCAAAAGATCCAGTAACGGGTGAAACGCTGGATGATGAAAACATCAGATACCAAATCATTACGTTTTTAATTGCAGGGCATGAAACAACAAGCGGTTTGCTTTCATTTGCGATCTACTGTCTGCTTACACATCCCGAAAAACTGAAAAAAGCTCAGGAGGAAGCCGATCGTGTGCTAACGGATGACACGCCGGAATATAAACAAATCCAGCAGTTGAAATACATTCGAATGGTTTTAAATGAAACGATCAGGCTGTATCCAACAGCTCCGGCCTTTTCTCTCTATGCTAAGGAAGATACTGTTTTAGGCGGGGAATATCCGATCAGCAAAGGGCAGCCTGTCACCGTTTTGATTCCAAAGCTGCACCGAGATCAAAACGCATGGGGGGAGGATGCGGAAGATTTTCGCCCGGAACGGTTTGAAGACCCTTCGCGTATTCCTCACCATGCGTATAAGCCGTTTGGAAACGGGCAGCGCGCTTGTATCGGCATGCAGTTTGCTCTCCAAGAAGCGACGATGGTCCTCGGTCTTGTATTGAAGCATTTTGATTTGATGAACCATACTGGATACGAACTGAAAATCAAAGAGGCATTAACGATCAAGCCTGATGAATTTAAAATTACGGTGAAACCGCGGAAAACAGCGGCAATCAATATACAGAGAAAAGAACAGGCTGACATCAAAACAGAAATAAAGCCAGAAACAAAACCTAAGCACGACACACCTTTACTCGTTCTTTACGGTTCAAACCTAGGAACAGCAGAAGGAATCGCCGGTGAACTGGCTGCCAACGGCCGCCAGATGGGCTTTACAGCCGAAACAGCCCCGCTTGATGATTATGTCGGCAAGCTTCCTGAACAAGGCGCAGTCGTCATCGTTACCGCTTCTTATAATGGGGCGCCGCCTGATAATGCGGCCGGCTTTGTAGAGTGGCTGGATGAGCTTGAGGAAGGACGATTGCAAGGCGTCACATATGCGGTATTCGGCTGCGGAAACCGGAGCTGGGCCGGCACGTATCAGCGGATTCCCCGCCTCATAGATGACATGATGAAAGCAAAGGGAGCATCACGTTTAACAGCGATTGGGGAAGGCGATGCGGCTGATGATTTTGAAAGCCATCGCGAATCGTGGGAAAAGCGCTTCTGGAAGGAAACGATGGAGGCATTTGATATAAACGAAGTATCTCAGAAAGAAGACAGGCCTTCATTATCAATTACTTTTCTTAATGAAGCGACGGAAACACCGCTTGCCAAAGCCTATGGCGCGTTTGAAGGGAATGTTTTAGAGAACCGGGAGCTTCAGACGGCTGACAGTCCGCGTTCCACCCGCCATATTGAATTGCAGCTTCCTGATGGCAAAACATATAAAGAAGGCGATCATATCGGGATATTGCCAAAAAACAGCCAAAAGCTTGTTCAGCGGGTCCTCAGCCGATTCGGTCTGCAGTCTAGTCATGTGATAAAAATAAGCGGAAGCCTTCATATGGCTCATCTTCCGATGGATCGGCCCATTAAAGTGGCAGATTTGTTGTCGTCTTACGTGGAGCTGCAGGAACCGGCTTCAAGGCTTCAGCTTCGGGAACTGGCTTCTTATACAGTTTGCCCGCCGCATAAAAAAGAGCTGGAACAGCTTGTGTCAAATGATGGGATTTATAAAGAGCAGGTATTGGCAAAACGTCTCACCATGCTTGATCTTTTAGAGGATTACCCTGCCTGCGAAATGCCGTTTGAGCGGTTTTTAGAGCTCTTGCCATCACTTAAACCAAGATATTATTCCATTTCAAGCTCACCGAAGATCCATGCCAATATCGTGAGCATGACGGTAGGCGTTGTGAAAGCCTCAGCATGGAGCGGGCGAGGCGAATACCGGGGCGTCGCCTCTAATTATTTAGCAGAGCTGGGTACAGGTGATGCAGCAGCCTGCTTTATCAGAACGCCGCAATCCGGATTCAAGATGCCAGATGACCCTCAAACGCCTATGATTATGGTCGGGCCGGGTACAGGAATTGCGCCATTCAGAGGCTTTATTCAGGCAAGATCTGTTTTGAAGAAGGAAGGAAGCACGCTTGGTGAAGCACTTTTATACTTCGGCTGCCGCTGCCCAGACCATGACGACCTTTACAGAGAAGAGCTGGATCAAGCGGAACGGGATGGCTTGGTTACAATCCGCCGATGCTACTCACGCGTTGAAAACAAACCAAAAGAATATGTACAGCACCTGCTCAAACAAGATACGCAGAAATTGATATCGCTCATTGAAAAAGGGGCTCACATTTATGTCTGCGGTGATGGATCGCAAATGGCTCCTGATGTAGAGAATACGCTGCAACTGGCATATGAAGCTGAAAAAGGAGCAAGCCAGGAAGAATCAGCCGAATGGCTGCAGAGGCTGCAATCCCAGAAACGTTATGTAAAAGACGTTTGGACAGGTATGTAAAAAACAAAATCCCGCCATCAGATTGGCGGGATGTTTTTGTATGTGTGAAAACCGGCACGATAATGAAATCTACTGAAAAGGATGTTATAGGGAGTATCGCGCCGGCCTTACTGTTAATATCGACATATAGGGACAAAAGTTTAGGTTTTTTCCTTGTTTTTTAGAAATTTTATAGTTCTAAAGACTTATTTTCAATTCGGATATTTTGTTTTCCACTATTCCTTAAAACCGCCCACCTCTTGGTGATTGATGTTTCAATTGACTTTCTACATGTTTTCGATAATGGAAGTCATGAATCAGCCAAATCGTGGGCTGATTAACAGCATGATGCTTTCGATCACAAACAGCCATATCCCTGCCGATATTAATCGGTTATAAAACCCCGACGAGAAACAAAGCTCCAATGATAACATGTTTACTGTATAAAGAACCTTATATCGTTTTTTTTTTAGCTCGTATCGATCGAGTTTGTTTTTGATCTCGTTTTTTGCGTGAGGTGCAATTATTATTCCTTCATTCAATCAATCATTCCTTACCCCTGCTATAAATTCTAGGTAAACATAACAGATGAAAGGAAATCACCTTTATTTCTTTTCTAGCAGGCATTAAAACTCGAGCAGAAACCCTGCGTACTCACCAACTGACCGCGAAGGCTACCCTTTATATAATTGAAATCAGATGAAATCGTTTGTCGGTTCAATGCAGACAGAATGCAGGATAAACAAATGTCTTACAGCTGCGTAATAGACTGATCAATCTGTAAAAAAGGGGCAAAAAAAGCTTGCCGAAAAAACATAGTTTTCTCAGGCAAGCCCTATGACTTTGGTTAAATGATGGCTTGAAACACCATCGCTCTATTCCAAATAATGTTTTTTGAAATCAGAGTGGATAGAAAATTTGCGGCGCAACTTGATGAGATTTTCTCCAAAGCTTTCTTCTAAAAGCCCTCTATGCTTTTTCAGAATTTCCATAAGGTACAGATCATGAATAATGACTTCAGTAATAGGCATGACCAAACCTACATGCATTGTCCATGCAGCACGGCTGTCGCTGCCAAGAGAGACAATACCCGCTACTACTTCTGAATCATCTCCGCTATAGACAAGCCACCGCCCGTCATACTCCTCTGTAATTTCACTGCTCATATCATGAAGGTAAACAGCCGCAAAATCAGATATGATGTCGCCGTATGCAATAATGGTGACGATTACACCTTGATTTGCCGCCTGTCTCAGCTCTGATTCTATCTCTTCATAATCTTCTTTCCATATTTCTAAAAGAATTCTTTTTTTGGCGGATAAGATACAAGCCTTCACCTTTTCTAGAATGTCACTGCGTCCGGTGATATTCCAGATATTTTCCCGGTCATTTGCAGTATGCTCGAATTTTTCAAAGTATTTCTCAGCCTGATCAAAATGCTCTTCCGCTTTGAGCCGGCGGTTTTTAATCAGTTCCTTAGCGGGGACAGGGACATACTGAGGCGTATTTCCGTGACTTACAAAAACATCTCCTCTTAGAACAAGACTTTCCAATACTTCATAAATTTTAGAGCGGGGCACTCCGGATTTTTTGGCGACGGCATAGCCAGTTAAAGGTGATTCTTGCAATAAGGCCAAATAAGCTTTTGATTCATATTCTGTAAAATTAAGGTTTTTTAAAATATCTAACATGTTTTCCTTCATACATCCTCCAATATAAAAACAGTCGCTGTCTTTGTAATCGCTATTTTAACAAACCATATTGATTTATTCCAAACGCATTGATACAATTTTATAAGTAGTTACTATTGTAGTCACTATATGAAGGAGGAGAAGAAATGCACAGCTTACTCGCATACATACCAATCGCTGCCATGATGGTCATTATACCGGGTGCAGATACGATGCTTGTTATGAAAAATACCCTTAGATATGGCGCGAAGGCTGGCCGTTATAACATTCTCGGATTGGCAACAGGGCTTTCCTTTTGGACGGTTATTGCCATTTTAGGTTTATCAGTTGTTATTGCAAAGTCGGTGTTGCTTTTCACTACAATCAAATATTTGGGAGCGGCATATTTGATTTATTTAGGAATCAAAAGTTTTTTTGCCAAAAATATGTTCTCTATCGATGACATGCAATCCCAAGCAGCAACCGCGGAAAAGTCTCCGAAACGTTATTATAAAACGTCCTTTATGCAAGGGTCACTTAGTAACATTCTCAATCCTAAAACTGTTTTGGTTTATGTGACAATCATGCCCCAATTTATCAATCTGAACGAAAATATAAACCAGCAGCTCATCATTTTGGCTTCCATCTTAACTTTATTAGCGGTGCTGTGGTTCCTTTTTCTCGTTTATATAATTGATTTTGCAAAAAAATGGATGAAAAACTCGAAATTCCAAAAAGCTTTTCAAAAAGTAACCGGAATGATATTAGTTGGTTTTGGCATTAAAACGGGCTTGAATTAATCCCCGTCTTCTTTTCGTTTCGGCAGTGTCATTTTATCAGTGTGTGGTGACAAAAAAAGACAAGGGAGTGAGCCCTTGTCTTTTTGTTATTTTTGTCCTCTCATGGTCAGTAGCTTATACATCATCATCAATAAAATAAACCAGACTGGAGTGACAAACAAAGCAACACGCGTATCATTCGCCAATGCCAATATGACAAGAATAAACACGAGAAAGGCGAGAGTTAAGTAGTTGGATAATGGGTAAAAAGGCATTTTAAATTTGCTTTTCTTCGCTGCTTGCGGCCTTGTTTTTCGATATTTCAAATGGCAAATCAACGTAATGCCCCAAATAAAAATGAAGCATATTGTAGAAACACTTGTAATCAGTGTAAAGACTTGCTCCGGCATCACATAATTCAGACTAACGCCAATCAGAATGGCGATGGTTGAAAAAAACAGCGCATTACTTGGCACTTTAGAGGAAGTCAGCTTCTTCAATAATCCAGGTGCGTGATGATCCTTTGCAAGAGAATAGACCATTCGGCTTGTGCTGAATAAAGCGCTGTTAGCCGCTGATGCCGCTGAGGTTAGTACAACAAAATTGATCATACTGGCAGCGGCAACGATGCCTACTGCAGAAAAGACTTGAACAAATGGGCTTTCATTTGGATTCAAAACATTCCAAGGATAGATACACATGATTACAAAAAGTGCGCCGACATAAAAAAGTAAAATCCGGACAGGAATTTGATTGATAGCTTTAGGGATCACTTTCTGGGGATTATCTGTTTCACCTGCTGTCAGTCCAACAAGTTCAATTCCCACAAAAGCGAAGACAACCATTTGAAATGAAAGGATAAACCCATGCCATCCATTTGGAAACATGCCGCCGTGGCTCCAAAGATTTGTGAGGCTGGCTGAGCCGGAAGCCGCGGAAAATCCTTTCGCAATCAAGACAATACCAGTTACGATAAGAGCCAGTATGGCAATGATTTTGATTAATGCAAACCAGAATTCTAATTCCCCGAACAGTTTAACCGTGGCAAGATTCATGATCAGCAGGATGATAAGCGCAAGAAGACCCGGCAGCCATTGAGGCACATCGGGAAGCCAATATTGCGTATAAATCCCGACCGCCGTTAAATCAGCCATTGCGAGAGAAATCCAGCAGAACCAGTAGGTCCAGCCAGTAATAAACGCTGCCATATTGCCTAAATAGTCCCTCACAAAATCAACGAAAGAGTGATAGCCCGAATTTGATAGGAGCAATTCTCCGAGTGAACGCATAATGAAAAAGCAAAAGACTCCAGTGATCAAGTAAGCAAATAAAATGGATGGCCCCGCAAAGTGGATGGATTTTCCTGAACCCAAGAATAAGCCTGTTCCGATTGCACCCCCAATCGCCATTAGTTGTATATGCCTGTTTTTAAGGCCTCTAGACAATTTTTGCTGTTGTTCCAAATTGTCTTCATTAGAATTGCCTGTCAATTTTCTTTTCCCCCAAGAATTAAAGTTTTTTATCGGATATTATAACATTTAAAAGAATAGATTGTTTACATTTTAAATTTTAAAAATATTTTTAAGTTTATTACTAAACTTAAAGGGGTTCAGATTTTGATGAAAAGATGACAATGATCTAAAAGGCTGTTTTGACGATGTCTTTGTTGGTTTGCTAGGATATATGATGACCGTATGCTTATTATAGGATACAGGTGAAATGTATGACACGAGGCAGGGCATAGAATGAAATTACAAACAGCACAGCTATTCACCATCTTACCAGAATATCAGTTTTTTGATTGGGAGGACCATGAGAATAATAAGCATCTCATGATGATAGGGCTTCCGGAGAATATGCTTGAGATAAAAGGTTTTTATCAATCATTCGGTTTTGAATCAGTCGAAAATCCGTATTCGAACATAAAAATCTCGAAAAAACAGTGGGTCCAAATGGAGGATTTATTTTTTTCATGGATATCTCCTTATCTATCGACTTTCGGCCAAACGGTAGTTACGCCATTTTTAAGTAATGACTGGGAAGGAGAATGTGACCTGGACGATATAATGTATGATGAGTTTGCTCACGCTTATAAAGCGTATAAGGCTTTTCTAATAAACAACGATTTGTATGTTCATGGGCCCGCTTTGATTGAGACCAGCAGGGGGTATCAAATCGATCATATCGGAGATTTTTCAATTCTGGGCAGGATGGCCGCAAGAAATCATCGTTATTTATTCTTTGCTGATGGAGATAAAGTTTTTATGTTTACAGATTCATTGACTTTGCAGATGTATTGTAAAAATGAAGAAGTGCTGCATCAAGAAAAGAAAAAAATCAAGCAGATGCTGCATCCTGATTTTTTATCATGAAATGGCGGACACATAGATGTCCGCCATTTCTTTATTTTCAGATGCTGTGGGAACGCTTTTGGGTAAATGGTCCTGATCTTTATGATTCATTTTTGGGCATTCATGATTTTGCCATCATTCCATTCCTTAAGAATGATAAACTGTTTACTGATTATTACTTTGGAAGGGGACCGGCCTTGAAGACTTCGAATCTAAAATACTAATATAAGACGTAAATGATTCGGAATAATATACAATTAAGCATAAGAGGCAACGTTGTCAATCTGCTATAGAGACCTTTTTGGCAGTATCAATAGATAAAACCATGCTGTCCGCCATAAAGTTTCGGAATATTCTTGTTAAGGGCTTATCTAATAAGGACAAAGGATGATAGATGTGAAAAGGATAGACAAAATATACCATCAGCTCATACATAATTTTCGTGACTCCAGCTTAGATCATCTGTTAAAAGTACAGGGAAACTCAGCAAAGGAAATTGCTGAGCAGCTGAAAATGGAGCGGTCCAATGTCAGTTTTGAATTAAATAATCTTGTTCGGTCTAAGAGAGTCATAAAAATCAAAACGTTTCCAGTGCGATATATCCCGGTCGAAATAGCGGAAAGATTATGCAACAGGAAATGGGATACAGAGATGATGGAAGTGAAAGACCTGAAGCCGTTTTCCGGGGATGAAAAACAGAGTCATCAATCGATTTCCACGAATCCTCTAGAGCTTATGATTGGGGCAAAAGGCAGTTTGAAGAAAGCAATCTCCCAGGCGAAAGCAGCTGTCTTTTATCCGCCGAATGGCCTGCATATGCTCCTTTTAGGGCCGACGGGTTCTGGTAAATCCCTTTTCGCGAACCGGATTTACCAGTTTGCCATATACTCTGACATTTTGAAGGCCGGCGCACCGTTTATTACATTTAACTGTGCAGATTACTACAACAATCCTCAATTATTGCTTTCTCAATTATTCGGACACAAAAAAGGTTCGTTTACAGGTGCCGGCGAAGATAAGGCGGGGTTAGTCGAACAGGCCGATGGGGGCATTCTTTTTATGGATGAAATCCATCGTCTCCCTCCAGAGGGACAGGAAATGCTGTTTTATTTTATTGACAGCGGCTCTTATAACAGGCTTGGCGAATCTGAACATAGACGCACATCGAACGTATTGTTTATTTGCGCCACTACGGAAAATCCAAGCTCTGCACTATTAAAAACATTTTTGCGAAGGATTCCAATGACCATTCATATCCCTTCGCTTGAAGAACGATCGCTAAAAGAAAGAGTGGATCTGACGACGTTTTTATTAGGGAAAGAAGCAGAGCGAATTAAGAAAAACCTGAGTGTGCACATCGATGTCTATAATGCGCTTATTCATTCCGCCAAATTCGGAAATGTCGGACAGCTGAAATCAAATGTCCAGTTAGTCTGCGCACACGGGTTTTTACATAATCTCGATCGAAGTGAGATGATTGAACTGACTGTTCGGGATCTTCCGGATGAAATCAAGCAAGAATGGATGTCCAGCAGTAAAAACATGCAAAGAAGCAAAGCCATTTCTGAATATGTCAATATTACAACGATCATATCTCCGATTGTAGAAGATGAAACGACAAAAATTGACGAAGACCTCTCGTTTAACTTATATCACTTGATCGAGGAAAAAGTGAAAACCCTCAAGAAAGAAGGATTAACCAAAAAGGATATTAATCAATACATCCTGACTGATGTCCATTTGCATGTCAGAAGTTTTTTTCATCACCGGGCGTTTCAAAAGGACAGCCTGCTGACATTCGTTGAAGACGACGTGATTCAATTGACAAAACAGTTAAAAGAAATAGCTGAACATGAGCTTGATTGCACGTTTGACCGTAAATTTATTTATTTCTTAAGCATGCATATTGACGCGTTTTTAAAGCGCGGAAAGCAAATTGATGTATTAAATACACAGGAAACTGATGAAATCCGTGAGACTCATGTAAATGAATATCGGGTGGCGATGATTTTTAAAGATAAAATTCAAGAACATTTTAAAGCAGCCATCCCGGAAATAGAGGTCATCTACTTAACGATGCTGATTCATTCCATCAAATCGTTAAGGGAGAACAAAAGAGTCGGTATTATTGTGGCTGCGCATGGAAACAGCACAGCGAGTTCAATGGTTGAAGTCGCAACAGAGCTGCTAGGGAGCACTCCGATTGCGGCAGTTGATATGCCGCTTACGGTTTCACCTTCAGAAATCACAGAATGCCTAGCTGAAAAAATGAAGCAGGTTCATGAAGGCGAAGGTGTTTTAATGCTGGTAGACATGGGGTCACTTGCGATGCTTGAAAGCAAACTGGAGGAAAAGACAGGCATCCCCATCAAAACCATCAGCAATGTTACAACCTCAATGGTGCTTGATGCTGTCAGAAAGGTGAACTATTTGAATTTGAATTTGCATGCGATTTATCAATCGGTCACGAAGGATTTTATTGAGTTATGGGAGCGGCAGCCAGCTGCATCCGGTAAAAAGAAGGCATTGGTCTCCATCTGCACGACAGGCGGCGGAACGGCCAAAAAGCTGGAAGACATCCTGACAACGATCGTAAACAAGGCTTCAGATACTCCGATTCACATCTTGACCGTTTCATCTCTTAAATTAGCAAACAGCATAAAAGAAATCGAAAAAGAATACGAGATCCTTGCGACAGTCGGAACGAAAAACCCTAAAATCAATGCTCCGCATGTATCTTTAGAAGTATTAATTGAAGGGGAGGGGGAGAGGCTGATTCAACAGGCGATTACAAAGGGCAGCATTCCGTTGAGCAAAGGGTTAAACGAAGCCAATATTATTGTCAGGGAGCTTTGTGAGGACAGCTTGAAAAAGTACCTTGTCTTCTTAAATCCCCACCATATGATCGCCATGTTATTAGAATGGCTGCAAGCCGTTCAGGATGAGCTCGGAGTCATTTTCAATAATGCTGTTTTGATCAAAGTCATTATGCATACGGCGTTCGCCTTTGAAAGAGTGATTAAGCAGAATCCGATTGCTTTCACAGAGGAAGAAGAAATCAATGATCAGCTGTATGAAATGATGAAAGTGGCAAGTCGGACATTAGCCCCATATGAAGAAAAGCTTGGACTTCGCATAAGTGATGATGAAAAATTATTTATAGCCGCCATATTCGCTGAAGAAATGTATGGCCAGCTGTTTTAAAACTGATTTTTTTATATGAACCTGTATTAAATAGAAACCCATTTTAATACAGGTTTATTTTTTTTGTTTCAAGTGTTTCAACAACAAACTGTCATTTGCTGAAATACAAATGAAAGCGCTTAACACAACTATGTTGGCACGATTCTTGCATGATATATGGATGTACAAAACAAAGAAAGGAGCAATGAATATGATTTCAGTTATTATCAGCGGTCATGGAGATTTTCCCGTAGCATTAAAAGAGTCTTCGAGGATGATATTCGGTGAAGAAAATAGCCTGATTGCAGTGCCGTTTTTGAAAGGGGAAGGCATTCAAACGCTGCAAGAAAAATATCATCAGGCGCTCAAAGACATTCCGAAAGAAAATGAAGTGCTTTTTTTAGTTGATATTTTTGGAGGAACCCCATACAATGCGGCCGCTTCTTTCATTGCCGAGAGTGAAAGAATGGATATGGCAGCCGGCGTCAACCTGCCGATTCTGCTGGAGGTATTAAGCCTGAGAGAACATGTGACACTGAAAGATTTATTGAACAACTTAAAAACAATGAGCCAGCAAAGCTTTCAAGTGTGCAGTGAACATTTAGAAAAAGTAAAAACAGCCAATCAAGAAACAAGAGAGGATGAATTGTAATGAACATTGTGTTAGCAAGAATTGATGACCGCTTTATTCACGGCCAGATCCTGACAAGATGGATTAAAGTCCATGCGGCAGACCGAATCATCGTTGTCTCCGACGATATTGCACAGGACGAAATGAGAAAAGCACTGATCCTTTCTGTTGCGCCTTCAAATGTAAAGGCGAGTGCCGTCTCGGTTTCTAAAATGGCAAAAGCGTTTCATAGTCCGCGTTATGAAGGAGTAACGGCAATGCTCTTGTTTGAAAATCCGTCGGATATTGTATCTCTTATAGAAGCAGGCGTGCCGATCAAAACAGTAAACGTCGGAGGAATGCGTTTTGAAAATCAACGCAGGCAAATCACAAAGTCAGTCAGCGTCACAGAGGAAGATATAAAGGCGTTTGAAACATTAAGCGGCCTGGGTGTCAAACTGGAATTGAGGCAGCTGCCTTCAGATGCCAGCGAAGACTTTGCACAGATTTTACGGAATGTAACAAAATAATCAAGGGGATGAGAATATGTCTTCAATACAAATTATTTTGTTGTTAATCATTGCAGCAATCACCGGCATTGCAAGTGTATTGGATGAAGGGCAGACACACCGGCCGCTTGTAGCCTGCACGCTAGTTGGCTTGGTGCTGGGAGATTTAAAAACGGGAATTATTCTCGGAGGCACACTGGAACTGATGGCGCTGGGCTGGATGAACGTCGGCCTTGCGATGGCGCCTGATACAGCGATTGCCTCTGTCATCTCAACCATTTTAGTCATTACCGCTGATCAGGGAATTGGCGAGGGCATTGCCGTTGCTGTTGCTTTGGCAGCTGCGGGCCAGGCGCTGACGATTTTTGTGCGGACGATCACTGTCTTTTTCATTCACCGGGCAGATCGATATGCAAAAGAAGGGAATATAAAAGGAATTGAAATTATGCATATTACTGCGATGGTGTTTCAAGCCCTGCGCGTCATGATTCCGACATTGATTGTCGCATTGATCAGTGTCAGCGCTGTTCAGGCGTTCTTGGGCAATATTCCTGATGTCATTACAAAAGGACTGCAAATAGGAGGAGGCATTATCGTTGTTGTCGGGTATGCCATGGTGATCAATATGATGAATATCCCTTATTTAAAGCCATTTTTCTATATTGGATTTTTATTAGCGGCGTTTACCGATTTCAACTTAGTCGGATTTGGAGCACTTGGTCTCTGTCTGGCGCTTTTATACCAGCAGGTGATGCAAAAACATACCGCTCACGGAGCAGTCGCCGCCGCATCAGACAGCGGCAGTGTCGCTGTTTATGATGACGATGATGATGACCTTGATGCCTAAACAATGAGGGGGGATGAAAAGATGGAAAAAGAAAAACGATTAACGAAAAAAGAAATTTTCAGCATGTTTATTCGTTCAAATTTTTTGCTCGGCTCCTTTAACTTCGAACGTGTGCAGGCCATGGGATATTGCTATGTCATGATCCCGGCAATCAAAAAATTGTACGGTCCCGGAGCGAAAAGAAATGAAGCATTGCAGCGGCATTTGGAATGGTTTAATACACACCCGTGGCTGACAGCGCCTATATTTGGCGTGACAGCTGCCATGGAAGAAGAAATGGCGAACAATAAAGGAATTGATGGAAAAGCGATAAGCGGGATGAAAATCGGTTTGATGGGCCCGATAGCGGGTGTAGGCGATCCGATTTTCTGGGGGACGGTTCGCCCGGTCTTAGCTGCGCTAGGGGCCTCACTCGCTTTAGGAGGTAACATTGCCGGCCCTTTGTTATTCTTTTTCTTACTGAACGCCATAAGATTAAGTACAAAATATTACGGATTAAAGTACGGCTATGTGAAAGGTATGGAAATTCTGCAGGATTTAGCGGGGAATCGCATTCAAAAGCTTACAGAGGGCGCTTCGATTCTCGGGTTATTTGTAATGGGAGCCCTCGTTTCCAAATGGACCACTATCAACATTCCAATCGTTGTGTCCAGAATTAAGGATGAGAGCGGAAAAGTGGATGTTCAAACCGTACAAAATGTGTTAGACAGCATCATGCCGGGTGCACTGCCTCTAGGGTTAACGTTATTGGTGGCTTGGATGCTGCGCAAAGGGGTGAATCCTCTTCTCATTATCTGCGGCATCTTTATCATCGGGATTCTTGGGTATTGGGCTGGTTTCTTAGCATAAGCTGTGTGATGTAAAGAAAAAAAGAGGGAAGCTGCAGCATTTTTTCATATATCAATCATTCGGTAACAGCAAAACAAAGGAGAATGGCCAGAAACGGTTCCAACTTGTGCAGCAGTCTCTCTTGGAGTGTTCGAACATAAAGAGAGGAGCGAAGAAACAAATGAAAAAGAGACTTTCTCAAGTCAGCATCATGTTCACCCTGCTGTTCACGATGGCATTCCCGGTAAAGGCGGCAGATTCAGGCTATTATGATGAGGATTACCGTCCTCAATATCATTTCACGCCGGAGGCTAACTGGATGAATGATCCAAACGGGATGGTGTATTATGCTGGAGAATATCACTTGTTCTATCAATACCATCCATATGGGCTTCAGTGGGGCCCCATGCATTGGGGGCATGCCGTGAGCAAAGATTTGGTGACGTGGAAGCACCTTCCTGTTGCGCTGGAACCGGATGACAAAGGCACAATCTTTTCTGGAAGCGCAGTTGTAGACAAATATAACACAAGCGGTTTTCAAACAGGCGAAGAGAAGCCGCTTGTGGCCATTTATACACAGGATCGTGAAGGTCATCAAGTGCAGAGTATTGCCTATAGCAATGACAAAGGGAGAACGTGGACGAAATACGCTGGCAATCCTGTCATTCCGAATCCGGGAGAAAAAGATTTTCGAGATCCAAAAGTATTTTGGTATGAAAAAGAAAATAAGTGGGTGATGCTGCTTGCGGCCGGTGACCGAATCCTTATTTATACATCCAAAAACCTGAAGCAGTGGACGTATGCAAGTGAGTTTGGACAGGGGCAAGGGAGTCATGGGGGAGTATGGGAGTGTCCGGACTTGTTTGAGCTCCCGGTAGACGGCAATCCGAATCAGAAAAAATGGGTGATGCAGGTCAGTGTCGGAAACGGAGCGGTTTCGGGAGGGTCAGGCATGCAATATTTTGTGGGGGACTTTGATGGAACACATTTTAAAAATGAAAATCCGTCAAACAAAGTTCTCTGGACGGATTACGGCAGAGACTTTTATGCCGCTGTATCCTGGTCTGATATCCCATCCTCAGACGGCCGGCGGCTGTGGTTAGGGTGGATGAGCAATTGGCAATATGCAAATGATGTCCCTACATCCCCATGGAGAAGCGCAGCGTCCATTCCAAGAGAGATAAAATTGAAAACGCTTACCGAAGGAGTTAGGGTCGTCCAAACTCCGGTAAAAGAGCTGCAAGCCATTCGCGGCACCTCTAAAAAATGGAAGAATCAAACCGTATCGCACGCAAGTCAAAATGTGTTGACGGGCTTATCTGGAGATGCATATGAATTACAAGCAGAATTTCAAGTGACCCCAGGATCAGCTGCCGAATTTGGTTTTAAGGTTCAAACAGGAGGAGGCCAATTTACGAAAGTCGGCTATGATCGAAAGAATGCCAAACTGTTCGTTGACCGGAGCGAGTCGGGGAACGTCACCTTTAATCCGACCTTCAACACCGGAAAACAGACAGCTCCGCTGAAGCCGGTAAATGGAAAGTTACAGATGCGTATTTTTGTCGACCGCTCTTCGGTTGAAGTATTTGGGAATGACGGACAGAAGGTCATAACCGATATCGTTCTCCCGGATCGATCAAGCAAAGGTCTTGAATTATATGCGGCGAAGGGCAGTGTAAAGGTAAAATCTTTAGCTATATACCCTTTAAAAAAGGTATGGGGAACATCACCTTTCATTTCTAATTTAGGTGAGTGGACGGTTGTTAATGGCACGTGGGCCGACACAATTGAAGGAAAACAAGGGAGATCGGACGGCGATTCCTTTATCTTGTCATCAGCATCCGGATCAGACTTCACCTATGAATCTGATATGACCATTAAGGATGGAAACGGAAGGGGGGCGGGGGCGCTTATATTCCGCTCTGACAAAGACGCAAAAAATGCTTATCTTGCCAACGTCGATGCGAAGCATGACTTAGTGAAATTCTTTAAATTTGAGAACGGTGCTGCTTCTGTCATTGCCGAATACAAGACGCCGATAGACGTGAACAAAAAGTATCATCTGAAAACTGAGGCCAAGGGCAATCGCTTTAAAATCTATTTAGATGATCGTCTTGTGATCGATGCGAATGATTCCACATTCTCAGAAGGGCAATTTGGTTTGAACGTGTGGGACGCGACCGCTGTCTTTCAGAATGTAAACAGGGAGTCTTAACATGAACAAAGGCACAGACCAAAACAGTCTGTGCCTTCTCGTTATTTCAATAAATTCAATGATTCGCGGTTAAATGCTTCCAAATCATCAGGTGTTCGGCTTGTGACAATGTTGTGGCTGACGACTACTTCTGCATCTTTGTAGTTAGCGCCGGCATTGATTAAATCTTTGCGGATGCTGCGGTAACCTGTGATATCTTTGCCTTTGAGAAGATCCGTATCAATCAGCACTTGCGGGCCGTGGCAAATTGCGAAAACAGGTTTATTGTTTTCAACAAATGCTTTCGCGAATTCACCCGGACGGTCATCGGCGCGAAGCAAATCAGGAGAGAATCCCCCAGGAATTAAAAGGGCATCAAATTCACTTGCCTCCACATCAGAGATGGCTTTGTCGATCTTTATTTTCTCACCATGCTTACCGGTTACTTCTTTGCCAGCTTCCAAATCGATAGTTGTGACACTATAGCCAGCTTCTTCGTATGCTTTTACCGGACTTGTATATTCGATATCTTCGAATTGGTCTGTAACGAGAACTGCAATTTTTTTGCTCATAAAAACCCTCCTAATCACTATCTATCCATAGAATAGCAGGAAGGTGGCACGGTCTTCAAAATATTTGCTTAAAGAGCTCGTTTTTCATTCGTTTAACAGAAAAGCGGCTCAGCCTATGGAAGGAATAATCCATTTTTAAAAGGTTACAATGTGGAAATATCATTTTGGAGGACGTTCGGATATCTTCAATATTTTCCGCATCGTTACTCAAGTTACGATCTTGTCATCAAGCACCATAAGTATTGTGAAAAACCTTGTTGTTAAAAATAAGATCTAAAACTAAGGGCTCCTGCAGGTTGCTTTAAAAATTTTACCAATGAACCTGGAATGTGATAGCAGCTTAAAAGAAAATAAAAAATAGGAGGATGTAAAATGATCCTCTCTTTATTTTTACCGCTGATTAGATACTGTGCGGCATAATAAGTTAATGACATAGCAAAACGCCATAAAAACTTCTTATGGCGTCTTCCGTACAGGAGGTATTTGCTCGCTTTGGATTGAAAAGCTTCAAGACTAATAAAGGAATGAAGCACCAACAATGATTAACAGAATGAATAGTACTACGATTAAAGCGAAGGTGCTGCCATAATTATTTGAGTTTCCCATATAGCTGCCTCCTTTAGTAGATTAGAAACATCTCAAGACTAATAAAGGAATGAAGCACCAACAATGATTAACAAGATGAATAGCACCACCACTAACACGAAGGAGCTGTTGTAACCATTTGACATGTTATCACCTCTTCCTTTGGAGATAGTATAAGATATGCAAAACAATAATTTTCGACATGGAGTTAAGTCTAATTAAGAAAAAATGAATATTTTGTCTAATTGTGTAATCAGAGAAATGTATAACTATTAAAACAAACTCAAGTGTACCGTCTATGGAAAGAAAGCGATGGAACTCGCTTATGGGAGGATGATTTGCAATCGTAGTCTTTCAAAAACTAAAACCAGACGGCCTGTCTTTTAACAAGGGTCAGTTTCAATCCGCAATCTTTTTATTATTACTTTAGATTCAAAAATTTTGACAAAACAATGTATTTTCAACAATATCGCAGCCCCTTTATGTATACTGAGTCTATCATTACAATATGTAGAAGGGGGTTATAAAATGAAAATCAGTTTGAAGAAAAAAGCGGATTTCTGGAAGAAGGCAGCGATTTTATCCCTTGTTTTCACCATGTTTTTTACCCTGATGATGAGCGAAACAGTTTTTGCGGCGGGACTGAGTAAGGATCAAAAGCGCCGGGCGGAACAGCTGACAAGTATCTTTGAAAACGGCACGACGGAGATTCAATACGGGTATGTGGAGCCATTGGATGATGGAAGAGGCTACACATGCGGCCGGGCAGGCTTTACTACGGCTACCGGAGATGCGTTGGAAGTTGTGGAAGTATACACAAAGGCGGTACCGAATAACAAACTGAAAAAGTACTTGCCTGAATTGCGCCGTCTGGCCAAGGAAGAAAGCGATGACATCAGCAATCTCAAGGGGTTCGCTTCTGTCTGGAAGTCGCTGGGTAACGATAAGGACTTCCGCGCTGCCCAAGACAAAGTAAATGACAGCTTGTACTATCAGCCTGCCATGAAACGATCAGATAACGCGGGACTGAAAACGGCACTGGCAAGAGCCGTGATGTACGATACAGTGATTCAGCATGGCGATGGCGATGACCCGGACTCCTTTTATGCCTTGATTAAACGCACGAACAAAAAAGCGGGCGGCTCACCTAAAGACGGAATTGATGAGAAGAAATGGTTAAATAAATTCTTAGATGTGCGATATGACGACCTGATGAATCCGGCAGATCCTGATACTCGTGATGAGTGGAGAGAATCTGTTGCGCGAGTGGACGTGCTTCGCTCTATCGCCAAGGAGAACAACTATCATCTAAACGGACCGATTCATGTTCGTTCAAACGAATACGGTAACTTCGTAATCAAATAAGCGGGGAGTGAAAAGAAACCGCTGCAGATGAACTAATCTAAAAGATACCAAAGATGCTGGTATCTTATTTTTTTCGCGGTAAAAAAGTATTCCATTTTCTCTATCATGATTAGGTCATGCGCAGATACCTTAAAAGATCTTGAGGTGTAATGTCCGATTCGGTTTTTGGGAAGACTGCCGCTCCAAACCTCAACATGTTTGAAGCAGACCGGATAGGAAAGAAGCTGGATGATGTAAAGGGCGGCTTATTGCAGATTTCCCCTTCACATCATTTGGTAGTTGCGATGTGTATAAACTGCTCCGTCCATAATACGCCGTGCGGTACGGACGATCTTTATCCCAGATGGCTCCAACATTGTTTCGATGATACCAGAAGAATGAGCTAGCCGAACCTTTGCAGAATGGATTTTTGCTAGTCTTGCAGGGATTGTACCTTCCAATGAAAGGGCTGTCGTCGTACATATCGCCCCAGTGACAGCCAGTGCTTGATGAGGCTTTTGCATGGACATCATCCTGATGTGTAAGTCCATCTCAACGTTTGAATGCCATACACCTGTACTATCCTTATATTTCTCTGGTTTTGATACTATAGCTAGTTTAGGGACAGCTGGTGATAACTTCGTAGCAGAAAATCGGCTGGCGAAGCCGCATTTCTCTGCAGCAATGGATCTTAATTCTTCAAATTGAGCCAGCTGCAGATCAGTAAATTCTTCTGCAAGTTCCGTTCCATTCAGGCCGATACTGCTTGCTTCCACAAAAACTAATGGATTTGCGTAGTCAATAATAGACACCTCTATTGGGCCTTGACTTGTATCTAAAAACTCCGAACGATTTCCAGTAGGCAATAATTGACCGGTAACCGAACCAGCAGCATCATGAAAGTTTAAATAGATTGGAGATCCAGATCCAGGCACTCCGGATATCGTAACGTCTCCGTCATACTTGACCTGACCGTCTTCCACCTCCACTTCTGCAATGATCATTTTATTCGTATTGGTATTCAGTATCCTTACCGCAGTCATTGGTTCAGTCGCTTTTACAAGTCCTTCTTCTATAGCAAATGGACCGACGGCGGCGGAGATATTTCCGCAGTTACCCTTAAAGTCCACTTTTTCTTCCGAAATGCTGACTTGACCGAAAGTGTAGTAAACATCAATATCCGAAGGATCTGCTTTCTTTACTATTGCCACTTTACTAGTCAGGGAATTACCGCCGCCCAATCCATCTATTTGTCTTTTATCAGGACTTCCCATGACATCAAGCAAAAAGGGCTCCCACTCGTTTTTATTGTGTGGCATGGCTGATTCATGGAAAAAAACGCCCTTGCTTGTTCCGCCTCTCATGATTGTTACATTCGTCTTAACCATCGTCATCATCCTCATCTTAAAGGTTGTATTTTATGTTTTTTAGTGTAGAAGGTAAAAAGACGAAAATAAAATATAAATTTTCTTAATATTCAATATAAAAACTTTTATAATTGTGAAGAAGAGATGGAAAGGAAGATAAAAATGGATGAAAAAGATTGGGTTTTATTGAAAATTCTTCACGAAGAACAAAATGTAACAAAAACAGCAGAACGATTATTTACGTCACAACCTTCCATAACGTATCGATTGAATAAGATTGAAGAGATTTTCAACATTAAATTATTCACCAAAAGGCATAAAGGAATTACCTTTACTGCGGAAGGAGAACACTTAGTTACTTATGCAAAAAGAATGTTACAGGAACTCCAAGATACCAAGGATAATATCTCGAATTTAAGCAAAGAGGTGCAAGGACATCTAAGGCTGGGGGTTTCAAGCAATTTCGCTCAATATAAGCTCCCTAAGTTACTAAGGGAATTTTCCATTATGTATCCAAATGTCCAATATAGTGTGCAAACAGGCTGGAGCACAGATGTCATGAAATTATTAGATGCTGGCATTGTACAAGTCGGTATACTGAGAGGAAGCCATCGCTGGAAAGGAGAGAAGGAGCGGCTGACACGGGAAAAAATACATATTATCTCAAAACAGCCAATAACGATAGATCAACTTCCTTTTTTGCCTTTTATCAAATATAAAACGGATGCTTCTTTAAAAACGATTATTGATGATTGGATGCATACGAATCTAAAACAAGCCCCCATTATTGCAATGGAAGTGGATCGACAAGAGACTTGCAAAGAGATGGTAAAGCATGACCTTGGCTACGCCATAGCACCAGAAATTTGCCTGCGGGAATCTGATCATTTGTACACAATGGACCTATATAATGCTAAGGGTAAGCCGCTAATGAGAGATACTTGGCTAATGTACGATCAAAAATCATTGGGAATCAAAATCGTTAAAGCATTCATTGAGTTCTTAAAGGATGAACAAATCGTAACTATTTAATATGATGATAGAATTTTTTTTGCAACACAGTAAAAAAATATTTATTTAACTTATTACACCGTATAGGATATGCTAATCAAAATTCATTTGAAAGCGCATTCGCGGAGGTGTAATATGCTTACTATTTTAGGTTTTTCGATGGTAACAGTTTTTACAATATTAATAATGACAAAGAAAGTCTCGCCTATTGTTGCCTTGACCATCACGCCTATTGTTTTTGCTCTTATTGGAGGTTTTGGTAAGGATATAGGTGACATGATTTTAGATGGAATACAAACAGTTGCAAGTTCAGCGGCATTGCTATTGTTTGCCATTCTTTTTTTCGGAATTTTAATAGATACAGGTTTATTTGACCCACTAATAGAAAAAATCTTATCGATAGTAAAGGGCGATCCTGTAAAAATAGCGATAGGTTCTGCCGTCTTGGCAATGCTTATCGCTTTAGATGGAGACGGTACAACTACCTATATGATAACAGTCTCAGCAATGTTGCCTTTATATAAAAGAATTGGTATGAATCCTATGGTTATGGCGACATTAGCCATGCTATCGTTGAGTATCATTAGCGGAATGACTCCATGGGGCGGACCAGCTACAAGAGCTATTTCAGTGCTAGGTTTGGATCCTTCAGATTTCTTTGTGCCATTACTTCCGACCATGCTTGGGGGAATTGCATGTGTTATCTTTCTGGCCTTTTTAATGGGTAGGAAAGAAAGGAATCGAATAGGCATAGTGAAATTAGAGCATGGAAAAATAACAGAGGACAGCTCTCAATCTTATATGGCTGCTGCCTTGGATAGCGAGCAATTGAAAAGGCCGCGCTTCATATATCTTAATTTATTCCTCGTAATAAGTATCATGGTGTTTATTGTGCTTGGAACTAAGCATCCATCCGTTTTATTTTTAATTGGTTTTGTTCTTGCCCTTACTATAAATTATCCTAATGTAAACATGCAGAAGGAGCGAATCGCCGAGCATTCTGCTAATGCAATTACTGTAGTATTATTGGTATTCTCAGCCGGAGTTTTTGCCGGCATATTATCCGGGACAAAGATGGTGGATGCCATAGCAGGATCATTAGTATCTATCATCCCCTCATCAATGGGTGAGTTATTCCCCGTTATTGTGGCACTCACCAGTATTCCGTTTACTTTTGTATTATCAAATGATGCATATTACTTTGGAATGGTGCCTATCTTTGCAGAAGCTGCCTCAGCATACGGGATAGAACCAGTGGAAATTGCAAGGGCATCTATAATGGGGCAGCCTGTTCATCTGATGAGTCCATTGGTTGCGTCAACACTGCTGTTAGTAAGCATGCTGAAAATTGACTTAGGATCCTTTCAAAGGTTTGCCGTTAAGTCGGCTGTCATTACATCAATAGTTATTACGTTGTTAGCAATCATTACAGGGGCTATCACTATTTTGTAAAGAGACAATCATTTAGACCGCAAGAAGAAAAGATCAAAACGGAGGAGACATGATGCGAAGCGAACAGGAAATGATGGATATATTTTTAGACTTTGCTTTGAATGACGAAAGAATCCGATTGGTCACTTTGGAAGGATCACGTACAAACAAAAATATTCCCCCTGACCCCTTCCAAGATTATGACATTTCATATTTTGTCACTGATATGGAATCTTTTAAAGGAAATGATCGGTGGCTTGAATTCTTTGGCACTCGCATTATGATGCAAAAACCCGAAGATATGGAGCTTTTTCCTCCCGAATTAGGTAATTGGTTTTCATACATCATTCTTTTTGAGGATGGCAACAAATTAGATCTCACCCTTATTCCAATTCATGAAGCAGAAGCTTATTTTGCTGAGAGTGATGGTTTGGTTGAGGTCTTGCTTGATAAGGATACTTTCATCAAACATAAAGTGATTCCAAATGATCGTCAATATTGGATCAAAAAGCCGACGGCAAGGGAATTTGATGATTGCTGTAATGAGTTCTGGATGGTTTCGACTTACGTAGTAAAAGGATTAGCAAGAAAAGAAATCCTTTTTGCGATTGACCATGTAAATGAAATTGTCCGTCCTAATGTATTGAGAATGGTGGCTTGGCATATCGCGTCGCAGCAAGGATATACATGTAGTATGGGGAAGAACTATAAATTTATGAATCGTTACCTTTCAAATAAAGAATGGGAAGAGCTAATGGCTACATATTCTGTGAATGGGTATCAAGAAATGTGGAAGTCTTTATTCAATTGCTATGCATTATTTAGAAAATATTCAAAAGCTGTATCAGAAAGTCTTGGATATCAGTATCCGGATTACGATGAAGGCATTACTAAGTATACGAAAAGAATTTATGAAACATTAAAGTGACTCCTTTTCCTTACAAACACTATCATTACAGGAATTTCATATGTAACGAAATACAATGAATCCACCACACTAGTTTGGTCACAAGTGGTGAGGCATATTCTATCGAATGTAAGACCTTACAGGGAGCGAAACTTTCGGTGCAGGGGCACTCGCTCATGCGTAAATAACCAACACTTCAAAGGGCCGGCGGATATTTCCCTCGTTTAGAAACTATGCCAGCATATCATGAATGACATAAAAAAAACGCCATAAAAACTTCTTATGGCGTTTACCGGACAAGGAGGTGAAATTTAAAAAAGGCGGCTTTGGATGGAAATACCTAAAGACTAGTAAAGGAATGAAGCACCAACAATGATTAACAGGATGAATAACACTACAACTAACACGAAGGAGCTGTTGTAACCATTTGTCATGTTATCACCTCTTTTTCTTGGAGATAGTATAAGATATGCCAAACAATAAATTTCGACATGGATTTATGTTTAATTATGAAAAAATGAATATTTTGTCTAAAGATGTAAAAGAGAACGCATTAAAATCCGAAAGAAGGGCTTTGCAATGATAAGACGCAAAGGATCTATGTTCGTGATAAGATCACATTCTGCTGTATCTTCTAAACATCCTTTTCAATATAGAGGTGCAGCACCGTTATTCTCAGTAACTGCTTCTATTTCAATACTCATTCTGCACTCTCCTTATTTGATCATATACACCCGCGGGTTTAAAAGCATGCTGGAGGGCGGTAATGACACTATGTCACAAATTCGTGCCCTTTATAAACATGTCGAGAGTCCTGTTCCTTGTTCTATTTTTCGCCTAATATTTTGTTCTTTTTAACAGAATGGGGAACTATAATTGAATGATAGATTCATAAATCCACTAAATTTTTATAAGGAGGATTTTTGTGTTTCAAACCTTAGACCACTTTTTCCAATCTTGGGAGTTCGAAGCTGA
Source organism: Bacillus tequilensis KCTC 13622 (assembly GCF_000507145.1). Taxonomy (GTDB): domain Bacteria; phylum Bacillota; class Bacilli; order Bacillales; family Bacillaceae; genus Bacillus; species Bacillus tequilensis. The sequence goes on from NZ_AYTO01000034.1 coordinate 203,967, forward strand.
TGCCACACAGAAACTGCTAAATAGTCTAACTGATGAATCGCTTACACAAGAAATCACTTCACAGCATTGGACTTTAGGCCGTATTGCTTGGCATACTGTTGCGGCTATTCACATCATTACCTCAAACACAGACTTAACGTTTCAAGCTCCTGCTGAGGATTATCCTGTTCCTTCTTCAGCTCAGTTTATAGCTGACAGCTATCATGAAGCCAGTGAGGCATTTGTACAGGCATTAAAAAAACAATGGACTGACCATACCCTTCAAGAACGTATCAACTTTATTGGTCAACAATTGCCAAATGGTTCACTTTTGATGTTTTTAATTCAGCATCAAGCTCATCATCGGGGACAAATGACTGTTCTTATGAGACAAGCGGGTTTAACTGTTCCGGGCATTTATGGGCCGGCAAAAGAGGAATGGGGAAAGTTTGGGTTGGAAGCCCCGTAATCAAACGCAAGCGATTACGACTTCTTTGATTTACTTTAAAAGGAATTCGAACTAACAAAGAAGATACAAAACGATAGTTTGTATTCTCTTTGTTTTTTCTTTTCAGAGTTTCTATGAAGAGGCATCTATGGCCACACGTTTCCTAATGAACGAAGGGAATTCAAAAAATAGCCATGCCGCATTTTGATGGCATATGATTGTATGTACGGAAGCTTAATATGAAGCAACATGAAAGTCGAGATGCAAAAGTGTTATGTCAAATAATTCGACTTCATGTCTATATGGCAAAATTCATGAGCGAAATCATCCCATTGTCTTGGCGCCGCGAAGCTTGTAGCAGGTTTAAACGAAAGCCTAATATAAGTTTTCAATCCAATCCTATACAGATGAAAAACCTCCTTAAAGACGACAATCTAAAAAATGGATAGAGAAGACACAACTTTTTTTATAGGAAAACGTCCATAAGATGCAGGGATATCCAAATGAAATGGATTGTTGAACGGAGTTTCTTGTTGGAGGGGTTTAATATCAATAAAAACTTATTAAAAAGGGTAATGATTGTGCCAATATTATTCATCTGTTATGTTTTATTTTTACATCCTGAAGTTATACTTGAAGAGCAATGTCCTAATAAGCCTTATAGTTTCACAATCGTAAAGCACGGGACAGGGATATTCGATAAGAAAATTGTTTTAATATATTACAAGATCAACGGAAAAACAGTAGCTGTCGGAAATTTGGTGTTTTTTGAGAATTTCAGCAGAGATATAGATGTTATTTGGGATACGAATACGGATGATGGAACTTGGTGGATAGATAAAAGCGTACATTTAACCATGACTTATGCTGAAAATTTCAAGGGGGATTTAAACAAAAAAGATATTGATTTTGATTATGGTACTGTTCAATAAGAATGTAGCAGTTTGATTTAAAAGAGGAATATACACTTAAAGAACCGCCAGTCGCAGTTCTTCCTTTCCTGACAAATACCATGATTCCTGGGATGATCATAAGTGTAGCTGGTAATCAATACAGGTAAGTTCTCCACTCCTTGAAATTCCAAAGAGGGAGAACAAAAAAGTTTCTATACAATAAATGAAATAGAGAAAGGACATCCTTAATAGAAATGATAGATGAGTAAAAAATAAAAGAGAGGAGCTAAATGCTCCTCTCTTTTATTTATTAACTCTGATTTAGAAACTTTGTCCTGATTAATGAAACATAGTAAAACGCCATAAAAACTTCTTATGGCGTTTGTAGCATTACAGGAAGGTGATTCAAAAGGCTTTAGATTAACTCTGAGATTAGTAAAGGAATGTAGCACCAACAATAATCAACAGGATGAATAACACTACGATCAATACGAAGCTGCTGCCGCCTGAATATCCGCCGCCAGAGTATCCACCAGAATAGCCACCATAGAATCCCATAACGTCACCTCCTTTAGTGGAGATAGTATAAGGTATGCCAAAGCATAATTTTCGACATAGATTTAAGGCTATAAAAAAAGAAATGAATATTTTGTCTAATAGCGCGACTGGGCACATCAACAAAAACTAGTAAAACAAACAGAAACTCAATGATGAGATCTAGAGGTGGATCAGTGTAAAGGCACAATTAAACGTAATCTGCAGCACTATCCGTAAATGGAAAGCAAACGGTAAGTGGGAAGAAAAATGAAAAGGAGCGCTCCTTTCATCCAGGCGCTCCAAAAGGGAACAAAAATGCAATAGGAAATAAAGGCGGTGCAGCTCCAGTCAGAATTCAACATGCTGTGACTCCCTTTATTTTGACCAGGTTACTTTTTACATCTTTGTATTCCTTCGCTTTGCTGCTGCGTTTCCGTCATAACAAAATATGACGGAAACGAACTGTTATGTGGGTTAAATGGCGGAAATGACTCGTTTAGGGTATAGAGCGATTCTTGAGGTCTGAAATTAGAAAAAGAAGTTAAGGAACGGCTAAAGGGAATTAAAGCTAACGTCGTTTATCGAATCAAACAAGGAATTCATGAGCAGGTGCTAGAGTTACATTTCGGGATGCTTCTTTCATTTCGCCATTTGACATAGATCCGAAAAAGGCAAGTCCAATTAAAACGGCGGATAAACTGATAAACAATTTAGATTTCATACATGCATTCCCCTTTCGATATTTGCTTTTGAGCATATACCATCTTCTTGAAACAGATGATACTATCCTCTATTTTTCCATTATAATCGAAAAGATTGCCTCCTAACAATGCCATCTCTTCCAGATAAGGGTATCCTTTGCCATTCTCTAATCGAGAAAAAATATTGAGGAGTTTAGGTGTATCGCCATTTCTTAAATAAAGAACGTCTAATGCTTCAAATAAGTTCATAAAAAGTTCGTCTTTAAAGGCTGCAGCACTTCTGATTCCCTTGTGGAAGCAATCCAATGCCAATTCTTTTTTGCCTTGTTTAAAATAAATCAACGCTAAATCATGATAGGCCTGCGGAAGTACGTCAGAGTTTATCTTTCTGTATTGAATCAAGGCTTGCTCAATATAACGTGCAGCCTTATTTAAGCTGTCCATTTTGTGATAGCAGTTGCCGAGATTGAAAAATGCAGTGGCATAGATGTGAGTATTTTTACTCTTAAGCAGCTCGGCACCCTGTAAAGCTTCTTGAAGGTGGGGAAGAGCTTTTTCATGATTTTCAAGGTCATCGTAGTTGCCGGCGATGACAAAATGGCACTGTATACGCCGGATAAGGTAAAGTTCATGTTTCTTATAGATATTGTATGAAAGCTCGGCGTAATGCATCGAGATATGTGTCATCTTCATATGATAATAGACTTCAGACAGTTTAAAATAAAACTCAGCCTTTTCAATCTTGTCGGAGATCGCAGGAATTTTGCGTTCAGCTTTTTTGTAATATGTAATGGCCTTTGTATATTTGCCATTTCTGAACTCATACATCCCGCGGAAGAAGTTATAATAATACGCGCGCATATTGTCTAGCTTCTTCTTATAGCCTTCGATTTTCTTTAAATATTCTGAAAGTTCCATTCGGTTTTCATCAGATGGCAACGTGTATTCCAGCATGATTTTATGGCGAAAGGCCATCAATTGATAATAAATAAGCAGATCTTGATCTTCTTCCATCACCTCTATGTCACGTTCTATTTCTGCCTTTAGCATTTCAGCATCAGTTACGTTGAACTTTTGAATATGCCTGTGCCATTCGTTAATCTTCATCCCCACTTCAGCAGATGTAATTGATATCAAGATATTCACCCTCCCCTTAACTCTACTAATAATGTAAATATTAACAAGTTTTCGTTTGCAGAAAAAGGCAATACGGCACCGCAATTAAAATTTTCGGTGAGACCGCAATAACTTTTTGGCCTCGTATTAGGAAGCTTGATTAACTGCAAAGGGTAACGAAACGAAGTTAGAGGAGTAAACCATGTGCTTGCTCCTCTTTTTCTGTTATCAGGTAGTCGTCGCGAGGTTGTAATCAAGTCGCAAATGTATTGAATTATTTGAATGCAAAAGAACCTTGCAGGGAGAACTTTCATAAAAAAATATTTTGACATTTCAGGAAAGGATATATATTCATATATGAATATGTAATCATGTATCGTGTTGTTTATGTGAGTTTAGAAAGCCCAATAAAAGATAAAAAATAATAAACAGATAAAATCAAGAAGCTTTAGTTAAGGAGGAGATCTTTATGGGGCACAATCATACTGAAGGATCCAATAAAAAAGTTTTATTATTCTCTTTTATCATCATTACAGGTTATATGATAATAGAAGCTGTAGGCGGATTTTTAACAAATAGTCTGGCGCTCTTATCGGATTCAGGCCATATGCTAAGCGATTCAATCTCATTAATCGTTGCCTTGCTTGCTTTTAGAGTGGCTGAAAAAAAGGCAAGTCACAATCATACATTCGGCTATAAACGATTTGAGGTTCTCGCTGCGGTGATAAACGGGGTTGCATTAATTCTTATTTCTCTTTACATCATTTATGAAGCAATTGAACGTTTCTCTCATCCGCCGGAAGTTGCTACAACTGGCATGCTTACGATTAGTATTATCGGGTTAGTTGTGAATGTATTGGTTGCATGGATTATGATGAGAGGCGGAGACACAGAGAATAATTTGAACATAAGAGGAGCTTATTTACATGTGCTAAGCGATATGCTTGGCTCTGTAGGCGCCATTTTAGCTGCTGTGCTTATCATCTTCTTTGGGTGGGGCTGGGCAGATCCATTGGCTAGTATCATTGTGGCTATTCTTGTTTTAAGAAGCGGTTACCATGTGACTAAAGATGCCATTCACGTTTTAATGGAAGGAACTCCGGAACATATCGATGTCACTGACATCATTCATACAATTAAAGAGACAGAGGGAATTCAAAACATTCATGATTTACACATATGGTCTATCACAAGCGGATTAAATGCTCTTTCTTGCCACGCTGTTGTTGACGATCAACTGACCGTTTCTGAAAGTGAAAATATTTTACGGGAAATTGAACATGAACTTGAGCATAAAGGCATTACACATGTAACTATTCAAATGGAAACAGCAGCGCATAATCACGACAATAAGATCCTTTGTCAGGCCAAAATGAAGAAGCCGCATGACCACCATCATCATTAAATTTTTTTATCTGAAGAGGTTCAGTTTTAGCCTGTCTCAAAATACCGGGACTTAATATGTATGACCCTATAGGAATTGGAGTGGTCAAGCAGGAATTTCAATAGGGTAAATCTTAAACAATCCGATCAAAAGTTTATCATTTTGAATAAAAGTCATAAGGTGTAGGAAATTTGTAAAACAAATGACTGAAAAAACTAAGCAAAATAGAGCAGTAACTCACATGTTTACTGCTCTATTTTTTGTGCTTATAAGTTTTGCTATGGTATAAAGCTGCAAAAGTATCGCTGCTGTATCTCTTTTGTATTCATAAGAAGCTGCAGCCTTCTGCCGTACTTCTCGTGTTAAATGTATAGTTTTTTATATGTATAAAATCCTTTGAGTAACAGAAACCTAATGAAAAAGGTTTTCTGAAAGGAGGCGTAATATGATGAAGAAAAAGAAAAAAATTGAAAACAAAACGTCCTTGATTTGGAAAATGGCGATTGCATCTGCTGTTTCTTGGGAAGCGGCAAAACTAGTGGGTTCTAACCACCCGTATTTAGCGCCTCTATCCGTTATTTTATGTTTGCAAACCACTATAGATCAGTCGATTCGATTTTCTCTTCATCGTATTGCGGGAACTGCAGTTGGAATCCTTTTAACAGCCTATCTCGTTAGTCATTTACATATCAACGGTTGGATGTTGGGTCTATTAATATTAGGCGGGACTTACATTGCAAAGTGGTTAAGATTAGATGAAACTGTTTTACATCAGGTAGCCCTCACCATTTTATTAGTATTTACGTTTGAAAGAAACTCTAAAGATTATGCACTTGATCGGATAGTCGATACGTTTATTGGAGTAATCATCGCTATTCTGGTTCATATGCTGCTTTTTCCGCCAGACTTTACAAAAAAGGCAGCGGAATCTTTTCAAACATTAGCCCAACAGCTTTCTGACATGCTTTTAGAACTTTCCAAATGGATTCAATTAGAGTGGGGACAAGGAAAAGGGAGCATAATGGAGTATAAAACGAACAATCTCCTGCAGGAGTTGCATACGGCAAAAGAAATATTACAAACGGCCTCAAAGAGCTTAAAATTCAACCCAGTCAGTAAAAAGCATAAAATCATCCTTTCAAGATATCAAATAGAGATGCAAAAGATGAATGCAGGATATGAGTATGTATCCAATATAGTGAAAACGTTAAAAGATTGGGAAAAAGAAGGGGTTCTATCTTCAAGTGACAAACTGGAGTTGAGCAGTAATTTAAAAGTTTTAAGTGAATGTTTTGAAGATTTTAAAGGGATAGAACAAGGTGAAATAAACAATAGGAAACAGAAGGAACAGAACATGTTATTGGCATCTCTCCGTTCAAACATGCTGTTATATCCACCGCCTAGTCATAAGGTCTATAAAGACTCTTTTTTTTTAGAAACAATGAAATTGCTGAGAAATTTATAATATTTCCCTGAAAAAAGAATATGGATATACAGATGTAGATATAACTTGGTAAAAGCGGGGAAATCAAATGGATGATATGCACAGAATTTTGGATGCAATCTCTAATTGCAAGGATGTTAAGGTGCTGGCGACCATAATTAAAGTAGAGGGGTCCGCTTATAAGAAAGAAGGGGCCTCCATGTTAATTTTAGGGGACAAAACAAGAGTCGGAATGTTATCCGCCGGTTGTCTGGAAGAAGATCTTGCTGAAAGGGCAGAGCAGGTCTGGGCTGCGGGAGAGCCGTTGATTGTCCGCTTTGATATGAGTGAGGAGGACGATTTATCCTGGGGGCAGGGCGTTGGCTGTAATGGTGTTTTGACGGTGTTACTTGAGCCTGTAAAAGGGGAATTGGAACGAAATCTGATGACAGCCAAGACATGCTTAGATGAAAAAAAGTCTGTGACCCGAGTGAAACGATTCACTGAAACGTTAGAACCGAAGGAAGATCTGTATATAGCTGAAGACGGCAGAGTGTTTGGAAGCATGGGTGTTATGGAACAAGGGTGTATTCAAAAACTGAGACAGACGGAAAAGGGAATCAAACGAGTTGAACATACATCTGATTTATTTTTTATCCAGCAGATGGTCCCAAAACCTTGTCTATACGTCTTCGGAGCAGGAGAAGATGCGAAGCCGCTAGTTTCGTTGGCAGCTCGTGCGGGCTTTCATGTGACGGTGATTGACTGGCGTCCCGCTTTATGTCATCACGGCCATTTTCCTGAAGCCGGCCAATTGATAATAGGAGCACCGGAAGAAGTCATGGAAGGCCTGAGCATGACCAAAAGGGATTTTGTAGTCATTATGACGCACAGCTTTCAAAAAGATCAGATCATTTTACATACATTTAAAAACGAGAATGTGTTTTATAAAGGTGTATTAGGCCCCAGAAGGCGCACCGAGCGGCTATTAGGCGGAGCTGAGATCCCTGCGGATATTCATTCCCCCATTGGGCTTCCCATCGGGGCACAAGGGCCTGAGGAAATTGCTGTAAGTATTGTTGGCGAGATGATTAAAAAAATGCGAAAACAAAGGTCTGCTTCATGAAAACAGCGGCCATATACCTGGCAGCGGGTACAAGCAGACGTATGGGGACGGATAAGCGCAGTTTATTTCTCAATGGCGTCTCCCTCGGAAGTATGGCGCTTAAACATGCCCTGTTATCTGAAGTAGATCATATTTTTGTTATAACGAGAAAGGGAGATTCACTTCATTGGCTTTCGGATTTTTTCTTTTTACCTCCTATCTCAAATAAGTGGAGCCAGGCAGAATGTGAGCAAGCGGGTAAGGGCCTGGGCCACTCTATACAATGCGGGGTAAAAAGAGTTGTAGAGTATGAGGCTGATGCCGTTATCATTCTCCTTGCAGATCAGCCGTTTGTCACCGCAGATATCATCAATACGTTAATTGATTCCTATCAAAGAGAGCGCCGCTATTCATTTATAGCTGCCGAAAATCAACATCTTCCTATGCCCCCTATATTATTCTCAAATCAATATTTTCCAGCATTGCATCAATTAAAGGGAGATCAAGGCGCTCGGCATGTCATCCGTGAAAGGATGATAAATAGGGGAAAATTAATCGACTTTCAAGACCCTTCGCTTTTTTATGACGTAGACACGGTTGAAGATTATACTTTCCTGCTGAATAAATTCGGGGAGTGAATGAGTTGGAGTATATCGGGAAAAGTGTGATTCGGAAAGAGGCACTTGAAAAAGTGACGGGTAAGGCGAAATATACTGATGATTTACATGAAACAGGCACATTACACGCAAAAATGCTGATCAGCCCATATGCTCATGCCGATATTGTGTCTATTGATTTTTCAGAAGCTTGGAAGATTCCCGGAGTGAAAGCGATATTGGGCGATGAACCTTTTCCGCTTGCAGGTGAAGAAATTAAAGACAGGCCGCCGATTGCTTATAAAAGGGTCAGGTACCACGGGGAGCCGGTTGCTGTTGTTGTTGCGGAAAATCCAATCATAGCTAAAAAGGCAGTGGATGCCATCAAAGTGTCCTATGAACCTCTTCCCGTCGTCAATTCCCCACGTGAGGCCTTCCAAAAGAATGCTCCCCTCGTCCATGAACATGTGGACCGCTATGAGAAGAAGGAAGGTGTGTATCCCGTTCCGAAGACAAATATCGCAAACCTGGATAAAATCAGAAAAGGAAATATTGAAGACGGGTTTAGGGAAAGTGATGTGACAGCAGAGTTTCAAATTTCTTTTCATCCTTCTGATCACGCCGCCATGGAAACAAGATGCTCGATTGTTGAAATTCGGGCGGATGAGGAGATTATCATTACCACATCCTCTCAAGCTCCTTTTGCCATTAAAAAATTAATGCAGTGGTATTTTGGAATTGAACCCGGAAAGGTTATCGTCAAAACGCCTTTAGTAGGTGGAGCATACGGGGGAAAAGCAGCCGTTCAGTTAGAGATTATTGCATATTTGGCATCAAAAGCAGTTGGTGGCCGGCCCGTCAAATTATTTAATTCGAGAGAAGAGGATATGATCACATCTCCTGTTCATATAGGATTGGACGCCATTGTCAAATTAGGGGCAACAAAGGATGGAATCTTAAAGGCGGCGGACATTCAGTTTTTATTTGATGGCGGAGCATATTCTGATAAAGGCGTTGACATCAGCCGGGCTGGAGCGGTTGATTGTACGGGTCCATACGCAATCGATCATATATCGTGTGATTCATATTGTATGTATACGAATCATCCATATCCCAGCGCATTTAGAGGCTACAGTCATGCTGAAGTGTTATTTGCCTTTGAGCGAACGATGGATGTATTGGCGGAAAAGCTAGACATGGACCCGTTAGAACTCAGATATAAAAATGCCATTCGTCCTGGTGATACGACACCCACTCAAGTTCTTCTCAATTCAAGCACGGTCGGAAATGTACCAAAATGCATTGAACGATTGAAGGAATTAATGAATTGGGACGAGGGACAGAGAATTGAAATTGATGATCGGAAGGTACGGGCAAAGGGAATGAGCTGTATTTGGAAAACGTCGACATTTGATACAAATGCAACATCTGGGGTGATTTTAACCTTTAATCCTGATGGAAGCATTAATTTAATGTCAGGGGTAGTGGAAATTGGAACAGGGACAAAAACAGTGTTAGCCCAAATCTTAGCGGAACGAATGAAAATGGATATCAATAAAATTCACGTGAAAATGCTTGTAGATACACAAACAACACCTGAGCACTGGAAAACGGTAGGCAGCAGAGGAACGCTAATGGGAGGAAGAGCTGTATTACATGCAGCGGATGAAGCCATTCGAAAGCTTAAGGACGTAGCATCATGTGTGTTAAGAGTTCCTGTCGAGGAATTAGAAGTGGCTGATGGAAAGGTGTATTTTTTAGATCATCCAAATGTACATGTTGAAATAAAAGACATTGCTTACGGATATACGTTTCCAAATGGAAATACCATTGGCGGCCAAATCATTGCAAGCGGCAATTACACATTAACCCGGATGACTCATTTAGACCGGGAAACAGGAAAAGGAAAGCCGGGACCCGAGTGGGCTGTAGGTGCTCAGGGAATTGAAGTGGAGTTAGATAAACGGGATTATACGTATCGAATTACAAAAGCCTATTCTGTTGTGGATATAGGAACCGTCTTGAATGAAAAAGCGGCAAGGGGTCAAGTGATGGGGGCGATGAGTATGGGAATTGCATTTGGAGGAAGAGAAACCTTTGTATTCGATCCATATGGAAGAGTATTAAATCCTCAGCTTAGAACATACAGACCCCTTCGCTATGGAGAGCAGCCTGAATATATCATTGAATTTGTTGAAACCCCGCATATGATTGCGCCTTATGGGGCACGCGGCGGCGGGGAACATGGCTTGTTGGGGATGCCTGCAGCTCTAGGAAATGGCCTTTCTGCCGCGTTAGGTGTCCAATTGAATCATCTTCCTCTTATTCCTGAACAATTATGGAGGGCGCAAGAGGGGTGGAAAGATGATACCATTTGATTTTGACTATTTTAAACCGAAAACAATTCAAGAAACAATCAATCTATTTCACTCTCTTGCGGCTGGAAAGAAAACACCATTGTATTATTCCGGCGGTACAGAAATTATAACGTTAGGAAGGTTGAACCTCATCTATACGGATGCAGTTATAGATATGAACGCTCTTCCAGAATTTCATGCCATCCGTTTTGATGAAAACTACCTAGTGATCGGAGCAGGTGTGTCATTAACGAAAGTGGAGGAAGAAAATCCGTTTCCGTTATTAAGTCAAACAGTAAGTGAAATTGCGGATCGGACGGCTCGAAACAAAATCAGCCTGGGGGGAAATATTTGCGGGAACATCTATTACCGTGAGGCCGTTTTGCCGTTGTTAATTTCCGATGGTTTAGTAGGGGTTGCAGGGAGAGCAGGGCTTCGTTACCATCCTATTAATAAAGTATTTAACAAGGAACTACAATTACAAAAAGGGGATTTTTTATTCCATATCCTTATAGACCGAACATATGCGGACCTGCCATTTGTCAGTATCAAAAGAAGACAACAGTGGAATGTCGGGTATCCATTGGTGACAGTTTGTGCACTAAAAAAAGATGATGAGATTAGAATGGCCTTCAGCGGTGTCTGTCCATTTCCTTTTCGTTCTGCTGAAATGGAGGCTGTGCTTAACGATAAAAGCTATTCATTAGAAGATAGAGTGCGCAGGTCTTTGCAGTATGTACCCAAACCCGTTCTTGATGATTCAGAAGGATCAAGTGAATATCGGATATTTGTCTTGCAGCATACAATCTTAGATGCCTTACAAGAATTAGAAGGAGGTTCCAATGTCTGATTCTATTACGTTGAAAGTAAATGGCGAGGAAAGACAGATTTCTGTCAGACCGGCAGATACTTTGTTATATGCTCTTCGTCTTCGCCTTGGATTAACTGGTTCAAAGCCAGGCTGCTTAAATGGGGATTGCGGCGCCTGTACGGTATTAACGGACGGGATACCGATGAAATCTTGCTTAATGCTTGCGGCAGAAGGGGAAGGAAAGGACATTACGACAATTGAAGGCCTTATCAATACGCCGATTCAAAAGGCTTTTATTGAAAAATTTGCGTTTCAATGCGGTTATTGCACATCAGGTTTTCTCATGAATTGCCATGCTTTAGTCAATACTGAGCCGAATGCTAGTGATGAAACGATTAAAGATTGGCTGGAGTCCAATATTTGCAGATGTACCGGTTATAGGGAGATTGAAGAAGCGGTTAAATCTGTTTTACATGCAGCGAAAGGAACTCATTAGCCCGTAACACGCCTGTTACGGGAAAACTGTATTAAATGGGGAAACAACCCGATACTTCAATTGAAGAAATGAAAAGCCATTATTCATGTAAAAATGTGCTCTTTTATATTTTTAAAACTTAGGCCTTGATAAACGGTGTTTGACTAGACTATGACAGCTAAAGGTGTATTGCTCTCCTCTGTGTTTATCAAAAAATGCATGAAAGGAAAAAACAATTCAGGGGGAATGCTTGAATGAATTTGAAAAAAGGCGTAATCATAATTCTTACTGCAGTGACTTTAAGTTTAGGTTTGGTTACTCCATTTACTAAAGAACACTGGGAAGCATATCATCAACTATCTGACCGGAATCAAACATGAAAGTTGATTAAACCCTCTAAAATGGAGGGTTTTTATTGGATTGGTGCACATTTGACAATTGAGTCAAAAGAAATGTTTTTTTAAAGCAGAGAAACAGACAATACTGCACTGCAATTTACATTTTCGGTGTGGCCGAATAACCTTTTAATACTCGTTCAATCAAAAAAGCTAAGAAAATTATCTGAGGACTTTTGCAAAGCTGAAATTCAGACAAACAGAAAAATGTTATGTGGACTTTATCGTTGTTTGTATTAGCACATATAGGTGAAAATAAAGAATGACTAACCTCGTTTGTTATGCTATGTAAATGTTTAAGAGCCATTTAGGAGCGAAGAATTTTGATCATTCATCATATAAAAGTGTCATCCGATGTATTGGATGACCTGTTAACAAAGGTCCGTGAAATTCAACTTGCAAAAAACGATTATAGGGTCGGCGATAAATTGTTCATTCGTGAGTCAAACGGTGATCGAACAAAACGTTACATAGAAGTAGAAATTATAGAAGCATCTAGTGCAAATATAGCAGGAGTTATGAATATAGGTTTTATGAGAATTCATAAAGGAACTTACAAAGCAGCTCTTTTTAAATGATTGTTTTACATTCTTTTAAGCACGTCCATTTTTATGTTCAATATAAATTTTCCTGATTTCGCACACTCTTTTAATAAGTGCATAGGATACTATCACAAAAATTTATAATTGTGGGGATCAAAAACATGTACTATATACCTTTTTCGCCTCAATGTTATTATTATGTGACTGTACCGATGTATAATGATGGAAGATCTGTTTATTGGACTGCTCCAAATGAGATGGATCCTGCAAACAGATGTGATGAGTTGCGCTCTTCATACGAAGATAGAAACCCTCTCTTAAAGGATTATGGACCAAAACCATTTGTTGTTAATATCAATAAAGCCACAAAACAAAACAATACATTCCGTACGGCTTTATGGACAGGAAAACATTTTCAAATTACGTTGATGAGTATCGGTATTGGAGAAGATATTGGCTTGGAAATCCATCCTAACGTCGATCAGTTCTTACGGATTGAGCAGGGTCGAGGAATCGTTAAAATGGGAAAGAGCAAAGATAATTTAAATTTTCAAAGAAATGTCTACGATGATTATGCCATTGTTGTACCTGCTGGCACTTGGCACAATGTGATAAATACAGGTAATACGCCATTAAAACTATACTCCATTTATGCTCCTCCCAACCATCCATTTGGTACGGTGCATGTGACCAAAGCAGATGCAGCGGCTGCGGAAGGTGAGCGTGAAGATTCTGCGGAATTTTGAGCAATCTGGAGTGACGCATGGGAAGAAGCAGGATCACTATGTTTCTGCCAGTAGAGGATCGAGAGTGGTGCGTGAACCACTAGCAGAGCAAGTTTCTGAGTGAATGAGCAGCCCGGTACAATCGGCTTCTGAGTTATTTTGGTATGTACAATCGTCAGAAATGGTAATTAATCTAACAGCTCAAAGACATTCATTTTTGTTTAACTATATACCCCTAAGGGTATATAGTTATTTTGTGAATAACAAAGCGTTAATAGGTGGTGTGGATAGAATTAGTTATTTTGTTATTATTACATTCCTGCTTATTTTTCTTATTGTCATTACCATGTACAGACGTTATTATCCTGTAACAGGGGATTCACAAAGAAGAAATAGAGATGATTAACATGATAATATTAGATATTCGCCATTATAACGATGTGCCCAATTTTTCGGATGATAGAATGTTACACATTCCCTATGATTGAACAATCGTTCAATCTGTAAAACTGTCTTGTTGCATTTCCTGCGAGTGTGTCAGCGGCAACACTCGTTATGCTTCCAGCTGTCGTTATAATGATATTCAATAGAGCTTATTAGTATGTAAAAACTGATTTTCATAACTCTTTCATCTAAAAGAAACTTTAGTGAAAATAGAGAAAAGCCGGAATGTCCGATCCGGCCTTTGCTAAGTTATTTCCCCTTCGCCTTCTTCCGCTTCTCCTTCTCCGCCCGATAAAACTCATGAAACATTTTCATCAGCGCCCGCTTTTCAATCCGTGATACATAGCTTCGCGAGATACCGAGTTCTTTGGCAATTTCACGCTGCGTTTTTTCCTTCTTCAAATCAAGCCCAAACCGCCCGACAATGACTTCCTTCTCACGATCATCCAAAATGTCAATGTATTGCTTCACTTTTTCAAGCTCCATATTGAGCTGGATCGTATCAATCACGTCTTCATTTTCTGATTTTAAAACGTCAATCAGGCTTATTTCATTCCCTTCCTTATCCTGCCCGATCGGATCATGAAGGGAGACGTCTTTTTTTGTTTTTTTCAATGCACGCAAATGCATGAGAATTTCATTATTCATTACAAAAGGGGGGGGGCGCAGATTTCACGTCACTGATAAATGTTGAGTCAGCTTCCTGTAATAAATGCTCAAACGTTTCTTAGCAAATGGCTGTATTTTCAATTGCAGGTGATTGTATGTACGAAAGATTAATATTACGCAACATGAAAGTGGGAATGCAAAAGTGCATACCATGTTCAAAGCATATGTTATAAATTCCGCTGTGCTTAAGTGCGAAGCTTTAACAGGTTTAAATATCTAAGTATTATGATTTTAACACACATCTGGATTTCTCTAGAAAAGTAAAGGTCTTTAGGGATTTATGTCAAAATAATAGGAAATACCTTATGCAACAAATAGGGAGTTTGTTTGCTTAATAAGGAGGGGGAACTATGAAAAGAAATATTCACATATTGGGAGCCTCTGGTGTCGGAACTTCCACCTTGGGTGTTGCATTATCAAAGCGTTTGCCTCATACGCATCTTGATACTGATGATTACTATTGGAAAGATAAATTCACTAAAAAAAGAGAAATTCCTGAAAGAAGAAAGTTGCTTGAAAAAGACTTAACAATAAATGAGAAATGGATTCTTTCTGGCGCAGTGTGCCGCTGGGGTGATGATCTAAAAAGTTATTTTGACCTTGTCGTCTTCTTATGGATTCCACAAGATATACGGCTTGAGAGATTAAGGCATAGGGAATTTAAGCGTTATGGAAATGAAGTGTTAGCCGGCGGCAGTAAATATGAACAATCAAAAGCATTTTTAGAGTGGGCTTCTTTATATGACACTGCTGGAATGGAAGTTAGAAGTAAAGCATTACACGAACATTGGATGGCAGATTTATCTTGTCCAGTGTTAAAAATTGAAGGCGATTGCTCAGTCAGCGAAAGAGTTGACCGTGTCTTGGATTATCTGAATTCTAATTAAACTAACGGACTGTATAAGAAAGGAAATTCAAAACTCAAGGACAGTTCCAGTAATGGCATTTAAGCTGAGCATGTTTTTTATACCGCTATCAGTTTGCTTACTGCAGTGATTTATTTTTGGTGGCTTCCCCACAACATAGTAGACTTTGTTGTTCGTAAGGAAGTTTTGGTTCAGTTGCAAGAAACCGAACACCAACGATTAAATACACCCTTAAACCTGTCCAGCTAGCGCTTAGCTGGTACCATTGAGTGGAAAAGCCATTGCGGATCCTATTTTTTGGTGTAATTACTTGTAAATTATTAAAATTGCAAGTAAGAGGGGCAAGGGAAATAAATGGACTTAAAGGAGTTTAATCATGAAAATGAATGATAAGATGAAAGGAGTTCAAAGAAAATATAGAGAAGAACTTAAAAAAAAGAAACAAGAGCATGAAGATGATAAAAATTATATTAAAGAAACAATGATTGTCGTAACGATAATTGTATTGTTTATTTTTTTCACTTATACCTTGCAAGGTTTTTAACAAGAAAATCCCTCCTTCCCATTTCATACTGACCGGTTTTCTTCATAATAGGTGTATCCCTTTGTATCCCCAATGAAACGGATTGTTAAACGGAGCTTGCTTGTTGGGGGGGGGCAAGTGTTGACAACCCTATTACTGATTAATGAAAGAAGGAGTATAAAACCTGTATCAATGATGTTACTAAATATCTGCGACACAGGTTTTATATGTAGATAACTAATATTCTTATTTAACATGCATTTTTTTATTATGCAATCGTTCATTCTATTTCTGCTTTCAATTTTTCGAACCATTCTAAATTAACCAAGTGATGTGAACGGGAATTTTCGTTCATACGGCGAAAGTAATTGATTGTGCCGGGAATTTCTTGAGTGATGGACAGGTATTCATCAAGGAGCTCGATTCGAGTTTTAGTCTGATCGATTTGTGATTGGATCAGATCCAGTAATTTATTTTTGTCGAATTCATCGGCAAAGAGTAACGCCCCATAAAATTGCAGGTTCACATATTCCGATTTGGTACCGTATTTGATCATTAATTTCTCGAATTCTGCCCTTCCCGATTCTGTGACGTTAAAGTTACGGATTTCACGCCCGCTGGTTGAGGGTTTCTGATGAATCTGTTCGATAAAACACTTTTCTTCAAGTTGCTGCAGATTGTAATAAAATGAACCTTTCGTGAAGTTAACAATGTATTTATAATGACGTTTTTCCATTAAGGCCAGAAGTTCATAGCCGTGAGCGCCGGGGTTTTGGATGAGCAGGCCAAGGATAAGTAAGGGAATTATGGTTTCATCACCTTCGCCATCCGCGCCTCAAATTCCGCGTACGTGATTTTGCCCGAAGCCAAATCCATACTATGAAGGTAAATCTGTTCTGTTTTAGAATAGCCACCCTTCACTTTCAGTGATTGCTCCTCTCCCGAAATAGGTTTCAGGATATGGCACTTTTTCGAAAAAGCCTCGAAATAGCGGTAACCGAATTTGCGTTGTGAAGCTGCGTCTAAATGAATGCCATCAGGATTCGCAGTCAAACCCGTTGCAGTAACAAAATAACAATTCGGTTGTTCATTAGCGAAACGCAGCAATTGTTCATTAACCTGTCGAAATTCGGTCGCATGCTGTCCAAAACCAGTCTTCCCAAGGAAGTCACCAAGCCCTCCAATCATCAACGGTACCTCATCAAGTTTCAACTCGTTTCTTAGCGTCTCGATGATAAGGGTTAATTTCTCGTAATAAGTTTCATGCAGCGAACGATAACTATCACTCTCACCCTGGTGCCAAAGGATTCCGCAAATTTGACTGGATCGGAGGGCGAAGCGGGATTCGGACAAAGCATGCTGAAAAAGGATGCCTTCCGGATGCCAGTCATTCAATGAACTGCCACCTTCCGCACAAGGGATCAAGCCAATTTCTTCATCGGGATGAGCTTTCGACCATGCATCTGCAAAAGATGCCGCCAGGCCAACGCCGGAAACCGGACGGTCGTAATTAATCGGCTCTGTCATCATCTGCCACTGTCCATTGCGCAGCATTTTTATTTTTTCGTTATAGATAGGATCTACTTCATTCAAAAATCCACGGCCCGCCATATTCGACTGCCCCAACATCAAAAAAGACTTTATCATCTGATTTTTCACTTCTTTACATCAATATTTGGTCTAATTAGACTATAGTCGATTCAGTTTGTCTTGTAAAGTTTTAACAAGGTATAGAGATGTATCTTTATATGGGTTATGACGGTAATACTCAACGGTATATCTCTGATAACTCAGGGTGGTTAACTACTTTGATATCACAGAAATCGGCGGCAGAAATCACCCGAGATTTTAGAAGGTGCTTAGCAGGAACTGTATCAAAAACTAACAAGAGGGCAAAATATGTAGACAACAGCGTTAAGGCAAAAAGTACTTAATAGCTTTACTGAAGTTTCCGATTTTGTGGCAAAACATGGCCCGTTGCCAGATAATTACATAACTAAAGGAGAAGCAAAAAAATTAGGATGGGAAAGCAAAAAAGGTAAAAGTAGCACCGGGTAAAAGTGTCGGGGGAGAGATATACAGAAACAGAGACAAACGTCTTCCTGAAGCTAAAAATAGAGTGTGGCGCGAAGCTGATATAAACTATACCACAGGTTACAGAGGGAATGACAGATTACTCTATTCGAATGATGGATTAATATATAAAACAACAGATCATTATAAAACGTTTGTTAAGATAAAATAATGGAGGACATAATTTTAATGAAAAAAATAGTTGTAGATGGAAAAGACTTTGAAAATAAAGAAGGATTACATGATGTATTAAAAGATAAATTAGACTTACCAGACTACTATGGGGAAAATTTAGACGCTTTATGGGATTGCCTTACAGGGTGGATAGAGTTGCCGCAAACTTTAGTTTGGAGAAATTTTGAGTCTAGTAAAAAGTTTTTAGGTTCATACGCTGATAATACTTTAGAAGTTTTACAAAGGGCTCAAAAGGAATTAGAAGATGAGTTTAAAATAATAGTAGAGTAGACTTTTTTGTGAATTTGAAAAGAGTACCTTAGCGGCATTACTTGGGTTCAAGAATGCTGCTGAGGTACCCTATTTTCATTAATGATGTTTATTTAGACAAAAGTAGGTACCCATAATAACATTTTACGATTCAAAAATTAAAGTGAAACTGAAGTATGATTGAAGTGAAAAAATCGTCATCTATATTTATTATGTAATGAACAAGTTTAGTTATTTTCATATAATAACATAAGCCCTCCTCATTGAGGAGGGCTTATAAAGTCACTCTTCTATATAAAGTCATTAAACAACAGATACTCTCTTTATATCAAAGATATCAATCTGCTTGGATTCTAGAATGTCTTGTAAATAATCTGGGCCGTGTTTTTCAGCTACTTGCAATTCTCCTTCGGATAGGTAAAGCCATTAGCCAAGTAACATTTTTGTTACTAAATTCAAATAGCTCTAAATCTTCCTCCCACAGAAATGGGGGAACGAACATAACATGTTTCATATCAGTTTCCTGATCATACAGACTAATCGCATCTTTAAAAATAACACCTAGTGCACAAGAGAAATTTGAGTTGATTATATTAAAGGCACAAGTTGATAAAACATTAGCATATATGTCTGAAGTTGACTCCATTGCAGCTACGATTTCTATCCGTAACGGAGTGCCATTCGCCTCTTAATTAATAGAATGATACGACAAGCCTAGAGTTGAATATGACGTGATACCTTCCTGAGGCTGGTCACTAACCGATAAAATATCTATGCTGCTATTCTCGTTATCATCCCAATATTTCGTTACTTTCGGTTTGCTCCAAAAGCTCCTAAAACTGTTCTAGCAATTACTTTATTTTCTTGTGTAACGCCCATTTGACAATCTCTCCTAATCACCCAAGTATAACCCTTTAGGACATTAAGTAATTCAGATTGATAAAGCTCTGGAATCTTGTTATTAGTTTAGGATTCGTTAACTTGAAAACCTGACCTGGAGTTAAGCTTTTTGTTAATTCTGCGAACTCCAAAAGGAACCAACATTTTTCGCGATTGAGGCTCTGTTCTTCCCTTTCTTTGAAGACTTTATTCCCGAACATATCGTGTCCAGTTATGCCCTTACCATTTGCTGAAGCGGAGCCTTATTGAAATAAAACAACGCCCCTTAGTAATTTCAGGGGGCTTCAAAACAAATAACATAACAATGTTCAATAAAGAAATTTGAGCTTTTCCTTATAGCTTAATATTATATTTCTCTTTAATGGTTCCCATGTATTTTTCTACTTTTGATTTATTTTCTGGGTGTCGTTCTACATATTGACTAACAATTTCATTTAAATATTTATAGAAATTTTCGTAATCTAATATGACTTCTACATTTTCTTCAACTGCTGGGTAATCGAAATAAAAAGCTATACCCTCATCTCCAAAGTAATCTTCTTCCCACTCTTCGTAGTCATCAGCAAATATACACCAGACATTCTCTATACCATAACCTTCTCCGTTGGAAAAATTCTCTAAAATTCGTATAAATCGTTCATCACCCATAACCTTAAAGAAATAATTAATTAATTCTTTATTTTTATTATCCATTTCATTTTCACTCCGAATTAATTAATTATTTACAGCTCTCCCGTAACGAGAAGGGCTTTCCACCTTTTAATATCGGAGAACGTATTAAAGAGCCTTTCTCCTCAAAAAGAAGGGGAAAGGCTTTATTCGTTTATTCCTCGTATAGTTTATTAACCAACTCTGTAAATGAATCACATATATGACGCAAAGCTTTATCAGGATCTTCATATGCAATCTCGTGATCCCAGAAAACTACGGACGGATTCTCTATATTCAGACGATAATCGAAGCAGATTTCGTTACCGAAAGGATCACAAGCAAAAGGAACTATCCCAGGAAGCATTCTTCCATCCTGATAATCTTCTAATACCTCTAAAGTAAAACTTGAACTATCCTCAGTTAGACCATGTAATCGATTAAAAACAGAACCTTTTGTATTTTTAAAGTCAAATATCTTTTTACTTGGGCGCGCCCCATTGTTGTTTAATATAGTTGTAACGTAATCGCTAGGGAACTTAATATCTAATGCCTTTTCGATTTTTTTAACAGTTGTTTCCCCAATAGGTTTTTCGGCAAATCTCCACTCTGTCATATTGTCCAGTTAAGAGATCCCTAATAAACCTGGAGTGATGTTTTCGATTCTGGCCCAATCAAAAAGACATTCGAGTTGCATTTGGTTATTGCACTTTATTTTTAATGAGCCATTACCATTAAGTTCACTAATTTCAAATTGATCAACAATATTATTTGTTCCGAGATTTTTTATCAGTAAATCCTGAACGCCTATAAAAGACATTTCTACATAAACAACATCCCACTTTCCCCAGCGTTTAGGTTTATTCTCAACAACTTCTTTTGTCATAAGACGCACAAATAAGCAGGGGCCATCTCTATTTAATTCAACATTCATTAATTCCGCGTCAGTAAAATTGGGCATACTCCCAAATATATTGATAATGGCTTGAGGATTCATGAATTTTTCTTCATTAATCATTTTAATGCTCCTTATTTCAATTATTTTCTGTTTCTTCTATCAAAGTAGTAATGGTCTTCCATACCATCTACTTTACCATTTCGTGTATTGTTTTCAGGTCTAACATTGTGATGGGAAGGTTGATTTCCAATGCCGCCCTCACCAAAATCATGGCCATGTGAGTGATCTTGTATTACAATTTTTTTGCCATTAATTTCGTAGGTTAATTCTCGAGTCATCACAGGTTGTTTTTTCTCATTAAGTATCCTATTACCGTTGCTGTCCGTTAGAGGAACCATTTTTTGACTAGCGGGTTGTTGCGTTCTGGGGATATTTAACTGTCGTTTGATTTCTCTTAGACTAGCACTTCTGGATTCATGATAATTTTTATTTGAGCCACTTGCAATGCCGCTGGTGGATTTAGACTTCGCATTTAGTTTCCCACTTACCCCATGGACTCCAAACGGAACAAAAGCAGACAAGGCTAAATTAATACTATTTTGTCTTTGTTCTTCAGAAACTTTATTTCCGAGCATGTCACGTCCTGTTATAGCCTCACTAAAACCATTTGCAGAAGCAAGTCCATAAAGTCCTTTGCTGGAGTTTTGAAGAGCCTGGAATGTCTTAGGTGTTTTGTATACATCGAGAGCTTTGTCTGCTCTATACAATGCTTTACTTGTTGAATAAACAGCTTTTCCACCTTTAGCTAATTTACCTGCCCATCCTACGATAGGGATGTATCCTGCCGCAGCCATTGCACCGGCAGCGACCCGTTGTCCAGCAGCTAGCTTTTCTCCGGTAACAGGATCAACCCCATCAGCGGCTCTTTTATAATCATAATATCCAGAGACCTCTCCTGTAAAATTACAAACAGCATCCCAAGACTTTTCATACCATGGTCTGTTCGCCAGTTCTTCTTGTTCTTTTGCAATTTTTCTTTGTTCCGCCTGTTGGTCCTTAAAAGAGATGTAGTCTGTTGATTGTTTCTTAACATCCTCAGTCATCTTGTGAATATCACTGTCTCTATAAGCCTTCGCATTATAGTGAATAGGAGAGGCGCTTTTGCCTTTTGCTGTCGCATTCATTAAAGCTTGATAATCAGCTTGAATCATTTGTTCATTTGCTTCTGATAGTCCGTATTCTGATGTTAAGTTTTCGTCAACTTCATCCATTTCCTCAATGGCTTCTTTTCGTTTCTTTTCGGCAGACGAAAGTTCATCTTTAAAAGTTTCTGTTGAAAACAGATCCAAAGGCAGTATATCGTTGATATCATTTAATATATCTTTCATGGCTTTTTTCTGTTCAGACATGATGGATTTTGATTTGGTGTAGGCGTTAGCAAGCTCATGCGCTAAAAAGGTTTCTTCTATGTAGGCATCTGATAAGTTGGCGTCTTCTAAGAAACCAGGAATACTCGTTAAGAAAGAAATTTTCATCTCAATTAAATCAATCCATTGGTCAGCAATGCCAGCTTGATCTTCATAAAATGATTTGATGTTATTGGCGCCTTTACCTGAAAACTCGCTATCATCTAAATCTGCAACAGCTTTGAACGCTTTCTTTAATTTGACCATTTTACTTTTTAAATCTTTGTATTCCTTTGTTCGCTTTTCAGCCTCGGAGAGCAAGGTTTTGGCTTCAAATACTTTCATGGTCATATCCTTTCAATTTAATCATATAACAAAATATTACCATGGAAGAAAGAAGAAACGAACTTAAAATTATCTTGATTAATCATATCCAAGGGTACAGACGAAAAAGTTTGCGGTTTTTTTTGCGGTTCAAATACTTTTGAAAATATCAAAATAATACATAAAAAGGAATAAGGAGGGGGGCCTGTGAATCCGTTTTACCATTTGCATATGCTATAATCGATCAAAACCCAAAAGGGAGGTAATGAGTGGTGCTCTTCTTCGCCATACTCGCAGCAGTCATCATACCGCTCTCCTAATTAATCGAAACACAGGGTATTCCACTAACATAAATCTCTAATCTAAAAGTCCGAGTTCAATTTCTCGGCCCCACCTAACTCAGTTGCTGCCAAGGGGAGTAAATTATCTGAAGTGGCTGATGCTCTGGATTATTTAAGAAAAAATTTTTCTCGCGAAATAAAGTTATACGGACTAGCTAAAAAAGTAAACCCTAGCCCAACAGCTTTGTATCATCATTTTAAACAAGTGACAACCATAAACTCCGATCCAATACCAAAGAGCTGTACGTCTTCATGAAGCAAGGAGGTTGATTATCGGAAAAGATATGAGGGTTGCTGACGTTGCCTTTCAAGTTGGCCATGAAAGTCCTTCTTATTTTAATAGAGAGTATAGAAAGATGCTCGGAAAGCCCTCAAGGAAAAATCGTAAAGAGAATCTGAATTTATATAATATGCAGTCCAGATCAAGAAGCCGCATACAGATGCGGCTTCTATCAATTTATATTTAATAGAAAGTAACCTTAAGGACTTGCAGCCCTATCGCCGTATATAAACAAATTTAATCGCTCATAACATGTCATCAAACTTAGCATATTCAATATGGATTCCAATTTAGAAGTTTAAAAGCGATTGATGGGCTCATGAATATCTCTCACATCTACCGGACAGTGGGTGAGTAAAATACGTCACTATGCATATGCTGTATTTTTTCCCAGTTGGCGGGATTAGTTGTATCAGGTGAGCGGTGCTCCATAATGGCCTGATATAGGGCGGTTTTTTGTTCCAAATGGGCAATGTGCTGTTTGGCTTCTTCGAGCTGGGCGAGCGCATCTTCTTTATGCTCCATCATGAGTGTGTACCGTTGTGGAATGGTCGAATCTCCTTCAAGACAGAGATTCACGTACGTTTTAATGACTTCAATCGGCATCCCGGATTGCCTGAGGCATTTGACGCCAAACAGCCAGTTGATTGATTCTTCGTCGAACAAACGAATATTGTTTTTATTGCGCTGTACGCTCGGCACCAGGCCTTTATCCGTGTAAAAGCGCACCGCATGCTCGGTGAGTCCGGTTATCATCGCTGCTTCTTTGACTGTATGCATGTGTAATCCTCCTTTAGAAATTTTTTGGAAAAAGTGCTTGCCTTCGTGTTACACGAAGGTAATAAGCTTATTATAACGCAAACCAGCCGTAGCGGAATTTATTCTGCAGTGCCCGATTTTCGGGATGCGTGCCGTTTGTCGTTCTACATTTGAACAATAGGAGGAATTACAATGCAAACCGTAACTTTAAACAATGGAGTGAAAATGCCAATTATCGGCTTCGGTGTATACCAAGTCCCCGATGCTCAAGAATGTGAAAACGCTGTATATGAAGCACTGATGGCCGGTTATCGCCTGATTGACACCGCTTCCGGTTACCTAAACGAGGAAGCGGTTGGACGTGCAATCAAGCGGAGCGGCGTGCCGCGTGAGGAGCTATTCATTACGACCAAGCTCTGGATTCAGGATGCCGGCTATGAAAGCGCCAAAATAGCATTTTCCAAATCATTGAGTAAGCTACAGCTGGATTATCTTGATTTATACCTTATTCACCAACCATACGGCGATTACTACGGTGCTTGGCGTGCGATGGAGGACCTGTACCGCGAAGGCAAAATCAGGGCAATCGGAGTCAGCAACTTCCACCCCGACCGTCTAATGGATCTCATCCTGCATAATGAAATCGTGCCAGCCGTCAATCAAGTCGAAACACATCCATTCTACCAGCAAAAAGAAAGTGCTGCTTTTATGAAGGAGCAGGGAGTACAACACGAGTCGTGGGCACCGTTCGCTGAAGGACGCAATAACATGTTCAGCAACGAAGTATTGACTTCCATTGCGGAAAAATACAATAAATCTGTCGCCCAGGTCGTGCTGCGTTGGCTTGTTCAGCGTGAAGTCGTTACAATTCCAAAATCGGTGCGCAAAGAACGGATTGTCGAAAACTTTGACATTTTCGATTTTGAGTTGAGCTTAGAGGATATCGAACAAATTTCCACTCTTGATAAAGGAGAAAGTCTTTTCGGATCGCACCGAGATCCTCAAATTGTAAAATCAATAAGTGCTATGAAATTCGATCTGTAACTTTTGTTTGTATCGTGAAGTCATCACTCATGTATCCTTATATTTATGAATAAAGGACAGAGGGCGCTCTGTCCTTTATTATTTGCTAGGGCAGAGGAGATAATAGTGCAATATTCATTACCATTGTATGTAGGTAGAAATAAGAAAAAGCCGTTATGCAACGGCTAAAGGGAATGAGAACTAATGTTGTTTATCAAATCAAACAAGGAATTCATGAGTAGGCGCGATGGTTACATTCCGGGATGCTTCCTTCATTTTGCCATTAGACATAGATCCGAAAAAGGCAAGTCCAATTAAAACGGCGGACAAACTGATAAACAATTTAGATTTCGATATTTGCTTTTTAGTATATACACTATTTTTGGTAAGGATAGACCTACTGCTGTTCGCGCTACGCATATCATGTTGCACCTTTTATGATGAAAACATTTTCAGAATGTTTATGAATAGTATCATACTATAAGTAATTGAGGATTTTCACAGTAAGGTGCAACAGTAAAATGCGTGAATCGCCAATTTCATATGTTTAGTCCTTTTTTTTCATCATCTTTACAAATCTGAAAAAGTCATCATCATCCGGCAGGGGCTTGTCATCTTCACGTTCATTGCGATGCATATGCGGATCAGAGTGATGTTCATTGTAGAACTCTACGATATGGAATCCACACTTATTCACATAGAAGTTGATATTTCGCTTTTCGAAATAAGGTGTTACGGTTTCCCAAAGCACAGTATCCGGATACTGTGCTTCAATGGCTTTCCAAGCAGAAAGACCAATCCCTTGGCTGTGATATTCTGGAGATATATAGAATAAGTCTAGCGAATTATGATGGGTTTGGCTGTTGATACGTACTACTGCACCGCCGACCTTCTTACCATCCTGAAGAATTTGATATACCACTGCTCCGGGAGCATTGAAAGACTCCTGAACCTCATTGTCCGATGGAATCGGTCCATCTTCGCAATCACCGAACGTTTCAATCACGGCGATCGCAAATGCTTCTTGTAATTTTTTTTTGAATTCTGGCAGATCAGGCTCCTTTGCTAGTTCCAGAATAACTTTTGGTTCCTTTTTTGTTTTCATGATTGCTCACTCCTTCATTTGCTGACATATCGAGTCCAGTCGTTCAGTAAAACATTCCAGCTGTTCTACGAGCCCTTTTCACAAAAAGTGATTCCGTCGCTTTTTCTTCCGCAGTAAATTTGGCGTTAAAATACTTGCTGCAAGGGATTAGTCATTCTTCTCAAATTTTTCCTATCGCAAATCGCATAAAATAGTCGAATGTGTTGCCCTTGACTATAGGCATGTGCAAAAGATTCATTTTAGATTCGATCACGAGTTATGCATATTGAGTAAAGCTCTGGTGAATTTTCTGTCAGAGTTAGCCCAAAGAAGCACTAAATAATATAAAAGTTTAATACCCACTTCCGTCAACAACTAATTGGAAGTCCGTGCAATCTGGGAAAAGGGGTTATTTCTGAATTGATTTTTCCGAATGCAGCGGAGTTGCTTTGGGACTCCCGTTTACTTTGCCGTACGTCAGCTTGCGCCATATCAATTCCATCGGACCGTACTTAAACTGTTTCAACCACAATGTACTAAAGCTCATAAGCACGAAGTACACGGCCAGACTGAACATGAACGTGCCGACGGATTGAATATGATCCGCAAGCCCGAATCCGTACCTGAGGAACAAAACTGTTCCAATGATAGAGTGAAGCAGATAACAGGTCAATGACATCCGTCCGACTTTAGTGAATATCATCATAGGGCCTCGTAGCTGAGGAATGTACAGAAACAGCATTGCAAAAGTGCTCATATAAAACATACTTCCGGTTAAGCCGCCATTTTGACCCAAGACAGAGGAAGTGTCCGAAAAATTAAACATGTCTAGCAATATACTGCTTTGTGTTATTAGAAAAGCGATTGTGCTAATGATCCAGATACGTTTCCATATAGGCTTTTTCGCTTCCATATCTTTGAAAAATTCCATCTTAACAAAGTACACGCCCAGCAGAAACATGAGAAACATGGAATAGATCATATGGAAAGAGCTAGCAGCCATTGTGGCCATATCGGTCCACCGAGCGCTGATGGATTCTATGTAGGTAAGGCTGCTGTGGCTAAACAAAGTAAACTCTGAAAAATTCGGGTTTTTTTGCCCTGCAGGATTGATGACATTGTACAACATTGTGAAAACTGGAGTCAGGAATTGAAACACGATAAGTGCAATAATCCATCTAAGCACCGTTTTGGCTGTGCGTTTATAGAAGGCGAGTAACAGGAAGCCGCTTATGGCGTAAAAGGTTAATATGTCACCGACCCAAACAAAAGTGATGTGCAAAATGCCAAATATCAACAGGATAGATAACCTACGGGCAAACAGCTTGTTGGGACTATCTACCTTCTGCGCGGCTCGATCCATAAAGATCATAAACCCAACCCCGAAAAGGAAGGAGAATAACGTAACGAATTTCCCTTCGGCAAACCAGGAAACCAGATTGTGCAGTACGTCACCGGAAGTCATTTCGAATCCCTTTACTGAATCTACGATCAGAAAATAGTTGACAATCATAATGCCCAGCAAGGCAAATCCGCGTACGATGTCCAGAAAATGAACCCGTTCCTGCAGACTCACCGGTTGCCCGTATCCTTCTTTTTGTACAGTCATATCAACGCTCCTTTTCCATTTATCATCGCAATGTGTGGTTCGGATCTGAAAAACCTGAGCCTTACAATGGATAAATATAAAGACCGAATCTTAACAATTTATGAAGAGTCATCATTTTTTTAGAAAAGGTGACAAGTTTGTGGCGGACATCAGCTTTCATAAATTGTTAAGATTTACGTAGTATCTTATAACGTACTTAACTATGATCGATATATAGTAAGGACACACGAGAAATAACATCAAGAATCATGAGGTGAGAGAGACATGACCCATCGAATATTAGTCGTAGAGGATGATCAGGATATTGGCGATCTTTTGAAGGAATCCCTTATGCGTGCAGGCTACGAGGTGCTAAGAGCCAAGGATGGAAAGCGAGCATTGCAACTTGTGAATGACTCGCTTGATTTGGTTATTTTGGATATTATGATGCCAGGCATTTCGGGAATTGAAACATGTCAGCACATCAGGAAATCCTCTAACGTCCCGATTCTGTTTCTGACGGCCAGATCGAGTACACTCGATAAAACTGAGGGGTTACTCGTCGGCGGCGATGATTATATGACTAAACCATTCTCGGAAGAGGAACTTCATGCTAGAGTGATTGCTCAATTACGCAGATATACGATCTATCAGGAAAAGAAGGAGCAGGAAGAAACATTTCTTATCGGGGGCAAACTAAGAGTGAGCGAAGAATTTAATGAGGTCTGGAAAGAGGAGCAGCAAATCAAGTTGTCAGATCTGGAATATCGTATCCTGAAACTTCTGATGAGCAAACGCAACAAAATATTTTCTGCTCAAAATATATATGAGAGTGTGTGGGGACAGCCTTACTTTTACTGTTCCAATAATACGGTGATGGTGCATATTCGGAAGCTGCGCTCCAAAATTGAGGATGATCCGGCACGTCCGGTTTATATAAGAACTGAATGGGGAAGAGGATATCGATTTGGCGCATCGTAAATTTACGCTAACCAAAAAACTGGCTTTGCTGATCATGGTTGCTTCGATTGTGAGTGGTGTGATCTTTCTGACGTTGCAAAAGATCACAGATGATCTGATCGAGGGATATCTGAGTTCGGATGAGTATTATCACGAGGAATCAGCAAGATACATTCAAAAATTCAGCAAGTACGTTTCAGAAAATGAGTTGTCTACATCAGATAGAAAAGCGTTTGGCCAGTGGGTCAAAAAAGAAAATTACATTAACCTCACCATATTCAAGGATCAGGAGCTGCAATATGATTCCATTTATTCCGAATCGGATTATGGAAAGGAAAAGCTGACGCAGTACGCTCAAAATCATTCACATCCTGTCAAGTTTAGAGATGGTGAAGGACGAGTCATTATCGACGGTTTCTACTCTTCCCGATATTATAATCTGGCCTTTACATTGGATTTGCTCGGGGCAACCCTCATCTTTTTAATCATTGTTCTCTTTGGCATTCGCCAAAGTCTTCGCTACCTTAAAACGATTCACCAAGAGATTCATATTCTTGAAGGGGGCGAACTGGACTACGAGATGACGATAAAAGGGCATGATGAATTAGCGATGATTGCAAAGAGCATTGAGGATCTGCGGAAAGCTTTCCTGGACAAACTTAAAGCGATCGAGGAATTGCAAGCTGAGAGCCGCAGCCTGGTTACCGAAATGTCGCACGATATGCGTACACCGCTGACGTCGCTGATCATGAATCTGGAGTTTGCCAAAAAAGAGGGAGGCGAAGCGGGTACCAGTAAAGATCGGTATGTAGCCAATGCTTATGGTAAAGCATTGCAATTAAAAAGCTTGTCCGACAATCTGTTTGCGTATTTCCTGCTGGACAGGGAATATGAGGCCGATCTGGAGACCGTTGCAGTGAAAGAAGTGATCTACGATCTAATATCAGATCAGATTGCTATCCTTCATCAGGAGCATTTCCGGGTCCATATTTCAGGCGAGCTGCCGGAAACCTATATTAACGTGAATTTGGAGGAGCTTGGTCGTGTATTTGATAATGTGATGTCAAACTTATGTAAATACGCAGATCCGGAAGAAGAAATCAGCATCACGTTTGTATCGGATCAAGAGATATTTGAGATCCATGTTAGCAATACGATTAAACTTGCGGATATAACACCGGAAAGCAACGGCCTCGGTGAAAGAAGCATTGCGCGAATGATGTCCCGCATGCAGGGGCAGTTTCACAGTATACAAAAGAATTCTAAGTACTACATTGTGCTACGGTTTTGGAACACCAAGATGTAGGCTGAGAATAAAAACCACGAATATATTTAAATAGGAGACAACATGATGAGATTTTCCAACAAATTCAAAAAGGTGCCTTACCTGTTACAAGCGCTTCTCAATGTCTGTCTGTTCTTCCTGGCGATAGCCTTAAGCGCACTTCTGATCAGCGAGACATGGTACATTGTGCAATTTGTATACAAGTCACTGTTCAACAAAGTGGACAGCTATTATGAGATGCTTGGAGAACTGCTTATATTCTTCATGTACTTTGAGTTCATTGCTTTGATTATCAAATACTTCAAATCAGACTTTCATTTCCCGCTTCGCTACTTCATTTATATTGGCATCACAGCTGTCATTCGTTTGATTATCATCGATCATGATCAGGCGATCTCAACGTTCTGGTGGGCGATGGCCATTCTTGCAATGATTTGTGGATTCTTTATTGCCAATAGACGAAATTCTGTTGTTGAACATTAATAAATTAGTGCCGATACGCGGCCGGGGAATTGGAACAGAATAAAAAAATTGATTATCGGTATTTATAAGTCTAGCTGTTTAATGTCAGTTCAGAAATCTGTAGTGGATCAAAGTGGATATCTGAATGTATTTTTTGGCTACTTTAACAGACATGTCCCGATGCCATAGCATTACCTGTCTGAAATGAAAATCGCTTCTTTATTTTACAAGGAAGAGGTTAAAATTCTTAATAAATAAGATGAAAAAGTTAGGATGGACGTTTATTGTTTTTTTTTCACCATGTGTGTAATGAAAATAAGCTTTCATAACCAATGAGATAGATTTACTATATTGAGCGACTAGTGATATAGAAAACAGATCGATGGTTCAATCCATCGGTTTTTTATTTGTTTTCATACTGAAAATCACCTCATTAGGACAAACAGTTATTACATAGCATTACCCAAGGGGTGATGCATTTTATGAAGGTAATAATCATCGAGGGACCGCAAACTGATAAATGCATGAACGATTGCTATCATTATTTAATAAAACTTTATAGGAAGGAGATCCAGGGTGATAGCAATATATGTAAGGGTATCGACCGAGGAACAAGCGATCAAGGGATCGAGCATCGACAGCCAGATCGAGGCTTGCATAAAGAAAGCAGGGACTAAGGATGTGCTGAAGTATGCCGATGAAGGAATTTCTGGAGAGCTTTTAGAACGTCCGGCTTTGAATCGCTTGAGGGAGGATGCAAGCAAAGGACTTATAAGTCAAGTCATTTGTTACGATCCGGACCGTCTTTCTCGGAAATTAATGAATCAGCTTATCATTGATGATGAACTCCGAAAGCGAAATATACCCTTGATTTTTGTTAATGGAGAGTACGCCAATTCTCCAGAAGGACAATTGTTTTTCGCTATGCGCGGGGCAATCTCAGAATTTGAAAAAGCCAAAATCAAAGAACGGACATCAAGCGGCCGACTTCAAAAAATGAAAAAAGGCATGATCATTAAAGATTCTAAACTATATGGCTATAAATTTGTTAAAGAGAAAAGAACTCTTGAAATATTTGAAGAGGAAGCAAAAATCATTCGGATGATTTTCAACTATTTCACCGATCATAAAAGCCCTTTTTTCGGCAGAGTAAATGGTATTGCTCTGCATTTAACTCAGATGGGGGTTAAAACAAAAAAAGGCGCCAAAGTATGGCACAGGCAGGTTGTTCGACAGATATTAATGAACTCTTCTTATAAAGGTGAACATAGACAGTATAAATATGACACTGAGGGTTCCTATGTGTCAAAACAGGCAGGGAACAAATCTATTATTAAAATAAGGCCTGAAGAGGAGCAAATCACTGTGGCAATTCCAGCAATTGTTCCAGCTGAACAATGGGATTATGCTCAAGAACTCTTAGGTCAAAGTAAAAGAAAGCACTTGAGTATCAGTCCCCACAATTATTTGTTATCGGGTTTGGTTAGATGCGGGAAATGCGGAAATACCATGACAGGTAAGAAAAGAAAATCACATGGTAAAGACTACTATGTGTATACTTGCCGGAAAAATTATTCTGGCGCAAAGGACCGCGGCTGCGGAAAAGAAATGTCTGAGAATAAGCTAAACCGTCATGTATGGGGTGAAATTTTTAAATTCATCACAAATCCTCAAAAGTATGCTTCTTTTAAAGAGATTGAGCAATCAAATCACCTGTCTGAAGAATTAGAACTTATTCAAAAAGAGATAGAGAAAACAAAAAAAGGCCGCAAGCGTCTTTTAACGCTAATCAGCCTAAGCGATGACGATGATTTAGACATAGATGAAATAAAAGCACAAATTATTGAGCTGCAAAAAAAGCAAAACCAGCTTATTGAAAAGTGTAACGAAATTCAATCAAAAATGAAAGTCCTGGATGATACAAGCTCAAGTGAAAATGCTCTAAAGATAGCGATCGACTATTTTCAATCAATCGGTGCAGATAACTTAACTCTTGAAGATAAAAAAACAATTGTTAATTTTATCGTGAAAGAAGTTACCGTTGTGGATACTGACACCGCACATATTGAAACGTATTAAAGAGGGTATTGCCCTCTTTTTGTAATTACAACCTCTGTAGTAGATCCTAGACATCGAAGAAAACAGATAGCCCATCAAATTATAATTGCCTTTCTAAATGGGCTTATGAAAATGGTGCACACCACATGTATCACAAGTTATCCAAACAAATTATTCGGCAGTCGAGTATTCAAGTGCAGATTCTTTACTGTGCATGCTTTTTATGTGTGAGAAATAGACTTGGGATGAAGAGTACCGCAAGGACAATGGTTGATACTAAGAATCCGGCATGGTAACCTTTTAAACCATTGGCAATCGTTGGTTGCAATCCCTGCATGACAGTTGCGACCACAGTTGCGATAACAGCTGTACCAAAGCTTGAACCAAGGTTTTCAATAATATTAATACCGACACCTGCTTCTGGAAGTTGTTTGCTGTCAAGTCCTGTATAAGCATCACTTGTCAACGGAAGCATAATCCCTCCAAAGCTGGTCCCGCGGATGAATAATATGATAGAAATCCAAATCATACTTGTTTTATCGGTGACAAAGATAAGCGGAATAGATCCGATAAGCGACAGAACAAGACTGACCATAACCACGTATTTTGCACCAATCTTATCAATCATTTTTCCGATCATTGGCCGAGTAACGAGCATCCCAACTCCTTGAGGGATTAATGCAAGCGCAGCTTCGATTGCCGTAAAATGACGGAAGTTTTGAAAGAACAATGGAAGTATTAACATGGGTCCCATGACGGCAATATTCGCTAATAATAACCCGATGCTGGATGCTAAGAAGTTCTTGTGTGCAAACAAATGTAAAGGGAGTACGGTTTGATTTTTTCTGATTCGATTATATACGATGTAAATTACAGCTAAAGCGAGGCCGATGCCCGCCCATAGGATGGTTTCGCTATTGTTAAATGATGCATGGTCCGCTGCTTTCGTAATTCCGTATATCAATGCTGCACTCATTAAGGATAAATCGATAATTCCAAAAATATCAAGTTTGCTATCTTTGTTGAATGGCTCAAAGTTTGGGAGAGTTTTCATCATCAGTGGTGCAGCAATCATAACGATGAACACGTTGATGAAGAAAATCCAATGCCATGATGCAGCTTGAACGATGAAGCCTCCGATTACAGGTCCTAAGATTGGTCCCAAAATCATAGGTGTGCTTACGATAGCCATAACTTTCCCTATATTCTCTGTACCTGCTGTTTTAACCAAGAGTGTTGACATAAGCGGAGTAATAATCCCAGCGCTAAATCCTTGAAGCAAACGGAATAAGATAAAGCTGGAAATATCCCAACTAATTCCAGTGAAAACGGAAATTACACCAAAGGCGATGACTGCTCCGATTAAGATTTTCTTTCCGTTAAATTTGTTCATAAGCCATCCGGATACCGGAACTGCAATAGCAAGAGCTAAAACATAACCTGTAATGGACCATTGAATAGTATCCAACGTCGTACTGAAATCCTGATTTAATTTGTCGATGGCAATGTTCACCATAGTTGAGTCAAGCATTGGGGCAATTGCTCCAAGTGCAATAGCCCAGGCAGCCATGAGAATTTCTTTTGGTAATCCTGGCTCCTTTACTTTGTCTTTTAACATATTATTCTCCTCTCAAAGGGTGTGTTTTTGTTTCCTTTTCAACAAAAAATAACACGATTTTGTTTCCGAGTCAACAAAATAACGATAATAAAAAGGCAGCCGAAACTCCATAAAGTTGGCTGCCTGTGGTTGCATTTTCATTATTTGAATTTATTCCGACTTAATATCAACACCATGTTTTTTGATTTCTGCATCCAAATGTTTATTATACTTTTCTGCAAAGCTAATCATAAAGTTAAATTGTTCCTCGGTTACCTGTTCAAATACTGCCTTATCGCGCTCTAGAAACTCTTTGTGAAGTTCATCATGGATTTTATAAATTTCTTTCCCTTGCTCGGTAAGCCTAAAATGAATTTCTTTCTTGTTATCTGGCTTCTGGTAGCTTTCAATTAAGCCTTTTTCTATGAGCTTTTTAGTCATTTTACTTATGGCGCCCCTCGTCATATAAAGGGCCTCAGCTAGTTTTGTCACATTAGTATTTCCGTGTTCAATGGATTCTACACAATGTACTTCAGAAGGCTTATACCCTTTAAGACAGGCTTCCATCTTTGGCTTATTAAGCCAAGCCATCTTGTTGAACAAATCCCTGAAATTCATTAGGAGCAGTTCTTTTTTATTCATGGCGAGTCCTCCCACCTGTTGGTGCATCAGCAATAGTGTAATCGATTTTTGTTTCCGTTTCAATAATAAACCACGAGAGGAGAAGAGATCACCGAATATATGTAAACGTATTAAAGAGGAGTATGCACCCCCCTTTTGTCATTACAATCTCATTTTCAATACACCGCGCGGCATACGTCGCCAGCTTTGTCCCTTTTCCGGCGGAATAGCTTTCAATTCCTTTGATCAGCCCGATTGTTCCGATGGAGATTAAGTCCTCTGCATCTTCACCTGTATTTTCGAACTTTTTCACAATATGGGCGACCAAGCGAAGATTATGCTCAATCAGCATGTTTCTGGCATGTTCATCCCCTTTAGCCATTAGCTCTAAGTATTTTTTTTCCTCGCTGCTTGAAAGCGGTTGTGGAAAGGCATTGTTTTTCACGTAAGATACTAAAAAGACAAGCTCTTTAACAACAAAGCCGAGCGCTGCGAAAACACCTGTCACCATCGTCACCTCCACAAAAGTATGTAGGCAAAAGCCTATATGTAAATGTATGTGAGCGGGAGGCTGTCTGTGTCTGTACCGGGAAATTTCTCGCAGGGGAGTTTGGCTTTTGTGGCGGCAGGCCAGCTTCAAATTTTAAAAATAATCTTTGCCATCCCCCCATACATTGAAATGAACAAATATATGGGGGGATGGGAATGAAAAAATGGCTGGCAGGCCTGTTTCTTGCTGCGGCAGTGTTGCTTTGTTTAGTGACACCGCAGCCGATCAAAGCGGCTTCTTTGTATGACAAAGTGCTGTATTTTCCGCTGGCTCGTTATCCGGAAACGGGAGATCATATTAGAGATGCGATTGCAGATGGGCATTCTGACATTTGCACCATTGACAGGGACGGGGCGGACAAAAGGCGGGAGGAATCATTAAAAGGCATTCCGACGAAGCCGGGTTTTGATCGGGATGAGTGGCCGATGGCGGTTTGTGAGGAAGGCGGGGCAGGGGCTGACGTCCGATATGTGACGCCTTCAGACAATCGCGGGGCCGGATCGTGGGTAGGGAATCAAATGAGCGGTTATCCTGATGGCACCAGAGTGCTGTTTATTGTGCAGTAATAAGAAGAGGCTCTTTCTTGAGCCTCTGTTGCTATGATCCTTCGCGGTGCTGAATGTTCGGCTGATAGGTTGCTGCTTTTCGCCAATACTGGCGTGTTCCTTCGTCTCGGACAACGATGCCCAGCTGTGCAAGTTCGAGACGGAATTCTTCCACATCGTCTGTTTCCTCGCCTTTCAGCGCTTTGTGACGAGCTTTCAACAACGCATGGGCGCCCGGCGAGAGGTCTGGTGCATCAGGTATCCACCTGCGAAATTGATCTTTAAACGGATCACCATCTGCTGCCCATTCGTAATGATGCTGTCTAAAGGCTTTCTCGACTTTTCCAGGTTTTTCATCAATTTCTTCCCGTACCAATTCATATCCGGCTGTTCCCAAGAGGACAAGCCGTTTGTGATCGATAAACACAAGAGCAATGTCGGCGGAACGAATCGTTTGCACGTTCTTTCCTTTAATTAATTCGACTGTGTCATCTGTAATTTTTACAGACAGCAGCATTGCCATAACAGTATGGGCGAACCATAACCCCGCAGACATGCCGAGCAGCGCAGTGATAAATGCAGCTGGTGATCCGTGAAAAGAGGTGACCAGCCGGAGCAGTCCTTCAAAAGGTATCCATGGAAGAGATAACGCCCATTTCGCAAACTGAGGGATAAAATATCCGATTGTAAGTCCAATGATTGCAAGTATGGCGTATAAAAAATATACAGCGGTTTTCGTAACTCCAATGGTAGTGTGAGATTGATCGTGCAACATGTCACCTTCTTTTACTGAAATATTCTATTTCTCTTCCCATATTTTAGCTTAATAAGTTGGAGAATCAAGGATAAGTTAATGGTTTTATAAAAAGATTCTCAGAATCGATGATGGGAGAATGCTTGAAAACAGCCAATTTGATTTTGACGACGAAAAGGTTGCGAGACTGTGGAATCATGGCTCTGCCATTCGCTCTTGGCTTATGGGGCGCTTTCTCTAAAGGTGTGAAACTGGATCAGAGCAAAGGCATTCCTCAGATGAAGGGAAATGGACGGAGGAAACAGCGCTCGATCTGCAGACGGCAACTCCCGTGATCGCCATACCGCTCTTTAATAGACGGTACGTTTACAGGAAAGGCTGTCGCTGTGCTTCAAAATGAATGTGGAGGCCATGCGACAGAAAAAAAGTAAGGGGCGAATCGCCTCCTTACTTTTTTTGCATTTTCAGCAGATGTGGGAACTTTTTGTAAATGATCAGCATAATGATCAGAATATAGGCTCCGTAAATGCTGAAAGACAGTAATTTATTGCTGGCAAAATTGGCACCCGCAATCGTGACAACGACAATATTAGGGATTTTTCCTATGAAAGACGCGAGGAAAAAAACATGCCAGCGAACCTGACTCAGTCCGCATATCACATTCATTACAAGAGAAGGAATGACCGGAATGAGCCGTCCTAATAAAACTGCGGCAAAATCATTTTTATGGAAGGAAGCCTCGTAGCTTTGAATGGCAGGATAGGCCTCAACTTTTTTTCTGGTCCAATTTCTAAAACTGTACCTGGCAAGAAAAAAAAGCATCATTGTACCAAGCATTGAGCCGGTCAGTGTAATCCAAATTCCATTTGCCATTCCGAACACAGCGCCATTTAAAGCGGCAACCAAAGCAAACGGCACAATGGGGAAAAAGACATCCGCGGCAATCAGCAGCATACTGAATAAAACAGAAAGCATCCCTCCTGCTTTGATCGCATCAAGCCAAGCTTCTTTCTGAAAAAAACCAACCGCAATGATCGTAATGATCACGGCGATACCTAGTATCTTTTTTAACACTTCTATGGTCACTCCCAACTTAGGTGATGTCAGGAGCCAAAACCTCCGTCATCTAGAGTTAGTATAACTGCTGTTATTTCAGCGCTTCAACTGAAAATCGTATTTGGGCTGGAGACACAATTCTTTTATATCTTGTAAAATAGCCCTTAATAGTCAAGGATTATCAAACTTACTCTGCCTTATCGAAAGGGCACAAAAGTCCTGCAGCTGCGCTTTATTTTCACCCTGATTGGGGAGCTGAAAATCATGGAATAGACGGAGTTTACGGACCGAAAACGGCGAATACCGTCAAGCGTTTTCAGCTCATTCGCGGATTAACTCGAGACAGGATCTGCGAACCCAAAACAAAGGCCAAGCTTAAATCAAAGTTTAAGGTGAATATTTGGGGAAGGGATAACCTGTTTCCAGTCGGATTCAGGTTATACTCTTTCACATTGGTTTGCGGGTTTTTTCAATTGAGAAGAAGGGAATTTTAAAAAAATCACCTGATATGCCGAAAGAATAGCAGAATGATTTTGACTGAGAGGGACACGTTAACTTTAGGAAAAAACAGCGGCAAATGAAAAAACTCTTCGTTGAATGAAGGAAACCAGAGGTATAACATTAAGGTGAGGCTTTTGGGGGTGTAAAGATGAAGCATGTTTTCATTCTCTTCCTTCTGCTGTTCGTTACAGCAGGATGCGAGGGAAGGGGATACGAAGATGTTGTAGCATTTGGTGACAGCAATACGCGAGGCTCTAATTGGGATTATCGCGATTATCCAAAATCACAGCAGTGGGTTAATATATTAAAAACAGCTGAACGCGGAAAGCTTGAAATACTCAATGCGGGGATCGGCGGACAGACGACAGAGGATGCACGTCTGCGGTTTCAGACAGATGTGCTGGATCAAAAACCGAAGCATTTGTTTATTATGTTTGGCACCAATGACGCCGCAATCCTGACTGAGGGGAAACCGAGAGTGTCGAAGCAGCGTTTTAGAGAAAATCTGGTTTATTTTATTAAAGAAAGCAGAAAATACGGGATCAAGCCAATTTTAATGACGTGTATCCCAATTATTGAAGGAAACGGGAAGCACCATTTGTTTTACTATTCCAGATATAAAGCAGCTGCCTTTGAACCGAAAGGCGGGGCGAGGAAATGGCACAACTCATATAACGATATTACAAGAGATGTGTCGAAGCGGCTTGATGTCCCTCTTGTAGATAACTGGAAGCATTTTATAGAAGCAGACGGGGGAAAAGCAACTGATGAAGCGCTAATTCAATCCGGTCTGATAGATCCTTCAGGCAATCATATGACACCTAAAGGAGCAAGGATCGTATATGAAGCGATACAAGATGGGCAGGTTCTGAAGCGCTGAGGCGGACAAAGGCCTAAACCGTTTTATTTCTTCTACATAGGCTGTATAAAACCTTATATAAGGAGGCGCTTCACCATGTGCAGCGGTTATTCCTATTCGTACCCTTTCGGCAGCTGGCCATATGGAGTTGGCAGAGCATATGGATACGCTTTTATCGTTGTTTTAGTTGTTGTTCTCCTGGTTGTGGGCGGCATATATTGGTTAGCATAGTAACCAGCCCTTTAAAACACCTCTTTTTAGGGGTGTTTTTTGCTGAAAACAGTAGTAAAGCCCGTAACCGAAGTGATATAATATCAGTCATCTGAGTAAAAAAAGGAAAATACGCCCGGAAAAAATAGACAAATTCCTATTAAGAAGATACGGAAATAATATGTCCGAGCGATCTTCTTTTTATTTCGTTTTCAATTAATTCGATAAAGTCGCGGTTTAAATTCATTTCGGTGGCTTTGAAATAAGATTCTATGAGTAATTCATCAGACAGTTTTCTCATGCTAGGAACCCAATTAATGGGAGAGGCACCTCCTTAAAAGTTGGAATCATTCATGACTTTTATGCATACATTGGTAAGTTGCGTTTATCTGAGGCTGAAGTTATCTTTAATCTACCATGAATTCCATATAAGAACAATCGTTCTGTTATCCACACCAAAAAGTGGATAACTTGTGAGTATCATGTTTATAATTTGTCTAAAGAGTGATGTAATAAGAGTGGATAGTGTGTGTAATTTTATCCACACCTGGTGAAGAAACCCAATTTTTGTCGAAATTTTTTTGCTCAGTTTTTCTTTAATCGCAAGTTCGATTTTTTTCGACAATCATTTGAAAGAGAAAGAAAAGGGAAGGGTGCGGGTTTTGTTAAAAAAGTTTTTTTTACCTGACGAATTTGTAAAAAATATTTTTCATATTACACCTGAGAAATTAAAAGAACGAAATGTAAAAGGAATTATTACTGACCTGGATAATACGCTTGTTGAGTGGGACAGACCGAACGCGACGCCGCGTTTGATCGAGTGGTTTGAAGAAATGAAGGAGCACGGCATTAAAGTGACGATTGTCTCTAATAATAATGAAAGAAGAGTAAAACTTTTCTCAGAACCGCTCGGAATCCCATTCATCTATAAAGCGAGAAAACCGATGGGCAAAGCCTTTAACAGAGCGGTGCGCAATATGGAGCTGAAAAAAGAGGACTGCGTTGTCATTGGAGACCAGCTGCTGACCGACGTGCTCGGAGGAAACCGAAACGGCTACCATACAATTTTGGTGGTGCCTGTCGCTTCCTCTGACGGATTCATTACGCGTTTTAACCGCCAGGTCGAACGCAGAATACTGAGTGCTCTTAAACGAAAAGGGCACATTCAGTGGGAGGAGTAAGAAATGGAAAAGGTTGTTTGTATCGGATGCGGAGTTGCCATCCAAACCGAAGACAAAACAGGTCTGGGATACGCGCCGCCTGCATCGCTTACGAAAGAAAATGTGATTTGCCAGCGCTGCTTCAGACTGAAAAACTATAATGAAATACAAGACGTTTCCTTAACGGATGATGATTTTTTAAACATCCTGCACGGTATTGGGGAGACGGATTCTCTCGTTGTTAAAATTGTTGATATTTTTGATTTTAACGGCAGCTGGATCAATGGGCTGCAGCGTTTGGTAGGAGGAAACCCTATTCTATTGGTTGGCAATAAAGCCGATATTTTGCCTAAGTCACTCAAAAGAGAGCGTCTGATCCAATGGATGAAGCGTGAAGCGAAGGAGCTTGGCTTAAAACCGGTTGACGTATTTTTGGTCAGTGCCGGCCGCGGTCAGGGGATCAAAGAAGTGATTGATGCGATTGAGCATTATCGCAACGGCAAAGACGTCTATGTTGTCGGTTGTACCAATGTAGGGAAGTCAACCTTTATTAACCGGATTATTAAAGAAGTGTCAGGTGAAGAAGATATTATTACGACATCCCAATTTCCAGGCACAACCCTTGACGCGATTGAAATTCCGCTTGACGATGGCTCAGCGCTTTATGACACACCGGGTATTATCAATCATCATCAAATGGCGCATTATGTTAATAAAAAGGACTTAAAAATACTTTCGCCTAAAAAGGAGCTGAAGCCGCGCACATTCCAGCTTAACGATCAGCAAACACTATATTTCGGCGGACTTGCAAGGTTTGATTATGTATCAGGGGATAGAGCTCCTTTTATTTGCTATATGCCGAATGAGCTGATGATTCATAGAACAAAGCTGGAAAATGCAGACGCGCTTTATGAAAAGCATGCAGGGGAATTGCTCACACCTCCGGGAAAAGACGAAATGGATGAGTTTCCGGAGTTGGTTGCCCATACGTTTACGATCAAAGATAAAAAGACAGATATCGTTTTCTCTGGATTAGGCTGGGTAACAGTGCATGACACCGATAAAAAAGTAACGGCTTACGCGCCAAAAGGCGTTCACGTATTTGTTCGGCGCTCACTAATTTAATGAAAAGGGGAGAGGGGTATGAAAAAGCTGTACGGGGTTATCGGCAATCCGATTGGCCATTCTATGTCACCTAATATTCATAACGCATCATTGAAAGACCTCGGTTTGGACGGACATTACCACGCCTTCAAAATAGAAGAGGGTGATCTGGAAGATGCGGTAAAAGGAATAAAAGCACTTGGCATACAAGGAATCAATGTGACGGTGCCGCATAAGGTTTCCATTATGGATTACCTGGATCATATTGATGAGAGCGCAAAAGTGATCGGTGCCGTAAACACGGTCAGAAGAGAGGGGGACAAGCTTGTCGGATACAATACCGACGGGGAAGGCTTTGTGAAGTCATTAATGAAGGTATTGGACAAGCCCATCCCTGAACTGTCTTTTTTAATGATCGGCGCAGGCGGAGCAGCAAGAGCCATTTTCACAACAATTGCCCGTCACACTCCGAAAAAGTTTGACATTTGCAACCGGACGCTGGAAAAAGCCAAACAGCTTACAGAATTCACTCCCTCATTTCACAATAAAGAAGTGTTAAGCATAAAAGAAGCGGAAGAGCGGCTTGAGCGTTATGATGTTATTATCCATACAACGTCTGTAGGCATGCATCCGAACGTGGACGACGCACCGCTTTCATTACAGCGCGCAGCCCGCAGTGCCGTCGTATGCGATATCGTGTATAATCCAATTCAGACGGCTCTGTTAAAAGAAGCAAACCAAAAAGGCCTGAAAACACTCGATGGAGTGGGCATGTTTGTTGAACAGGCAGCATTGTCCTTCCAATTGTGGACTGGACAAGAGCCCGATATTGAAAAAATGAGATCAATTGTAATAGGAAAATTAGGAGGAACAGAATGTTAACTGGTAAACAAAAACGTTTTTTGCGTTCAAAGGCGCATCATTTAACACCGATTTTTCAAGTAGGAAAAGGCGGAGTAAACGACAACATGATTAAGCAAATTGCTGAGGCGCTTGAAGCTAGAGAGCTGATTAAAGTCAGCGTGCTTCAGAATTGCGAAGAGGATAAAAACGATGTTGCGGAAGCTCTAGTAAAAGGAAGCCGCGCTCAATTGGTGCAGACTATCGGCAATACGATTGTGTTATATAAGGAATCAAAGGAAAATAAACAAATCGAGCTTCCTTAAAGGTGGTTGAAATGAAGAAAATCGGAATTTTTGGAGGAACGTTTGATCCTCCTCATAACGGTCACCTCTTAATGGCGAATGAGGTGCTGTATCAGGCGGGGCTTGATGAAATTTGGTTTATGCCCAATCAAATTCCGCCGCATAAACAGGACGAAGACTATACGGACAGCTTTCATCGTATAGAAATGCTGAAGCTTGCCATTCAGTCTAATCCCTCCTTTAAGCTAGAGTTGGCTGAGATGGAAAGAGAAGGGCCTTCATATACCTTTGATACTGTTTCTTTACTGAAGCAGCGTTATCCGAATGATCAGCTGTTCTTTATTATCGGTGCTGATATGATTGAATATTTGCCGAAATGGTATAAGCTGGACGAGCTGATGAATCTCATTCAATTTATTGGTGTAAAGCGCCCCGGTTTTCATGTTGAAACCCCTTATCCGCTTCTCTTTGCAGACGTTCCGGAATTTGAGGTATCATCAACTATGATAAGGGAACGATTTAAAAGCAAGAAGCCCACTGACTACTTAATCCCTGATAAAGTGAAGAAGTATGTAGAGGAGAATGGTTTATATGAATCGTGAGGAGGCACTTGCCTGCGTTAAGCAGCAATTGACCGAACACCGGTATATCCACACGATTGGCGTGATGAACACGGCGATCGAACTTGCGGAGCGTTTTGGAGCCGACTCTAAAAAAGCGGAAACAGCGGCAATCTTTCATGATTACGCCAAATTCCGCCCAAAAGAAGAAATGAAACAAATTATCGCACGCGAAAAAATGCCTTCGCATTTATTGGATCATAATCCGGAGCTGTGGCACGCTCCAGTCGGCGCTTATTTGGTCCAAAGGGAAGCGGGGGTCCAAGATGAAGACATTCTTGACGCTATCAGGTACCATACCTCTGGACGGCCTGGTATGACACTTTTAGAAAAAGTGATTTACGTTGCCGATTACATTGAGCCCAACCGGGCATTCCCCGGTGTCGATGAGGTGCGTGAGCTTGCTGAGACAGATTTGAATCAAGCGCTGATTCAATCCATCAAAAATACAATGGTTTTTCTTATGAAAAAAAATCAACCGGTTTTCCCAGACACATTTTTAACGTATAACTGGCTTGTGTCTGGCAACTGAACAGGAGGAATTTGTGAATGAACCAAAAGTCCATTTTAAAGATCGCGGCTGCAGCTTGCGATGATAAACGGGCAGAAGATATTTTAGCACTGGATATGGAAGGTATTTCTCTGGTTGCTGATTA
The DNA here is from genome assembly GCF_000507145.1 of Bacillus tequilensis KCTC 13622. Lineage (GTDB taxonomy): Bacteria > Bacillota > Bacilli > Bacillales > Bacillaceae > Bacillus > Bacillus tequilensis. Next base: position 247,867 of record NZ_AYTO01000034.1, read on the forward strand.
TTTTCTGATCTGCCACGGGAATTCAGATAAACAAGTGCAGGCGATTGCACGGGAAATCAAGGATCAGGCTGAAGAAAACGGCATTGAAGTGAAAAAGATGGAAGGCTTCGATGAAGCGAGATGGGTGCTCGTTGACCTTGGTGATGTGATTGCGCATGTCTTCCACAAGGACGAAAGAAGCTACTACAACCTTGAAAAGCTGTGGGGAGACGCTCCGCTCGCAGATCTTGAGCTTGGAATGAACCAATGATTTACCAAGGCTTTGCAAGCGTGTATGACGAGTTAATGTCACACGCGCCTTACGATCAATGGACAAAGTGGATTGAAGAATCTCTCCCGGAAAAAGGCCGTATCCTCGATCTGGCATGCGGCACGGGTGAAATCTCAATCCGCCTTGCCGAAAAAGGCTTCGAGGTTACGGGCATCGATCTCAGTGAGGAAATGCTTTCTTATGCACAGCAAAAGGTCTCAAGTAACCAGCCGATTCTTTTTCTTCAGCAGGATATGCGGGAACTTAGCGGCTTTGACGGCCAGTTTGACGCTGTTGCGATATGCTGTGACTCATTAAATTATGTAAAAACGAAAAATGATGTGATCGAAACCTTTAAAAGTGTATTTCGGGTGTTGAAGCCTGAAGGCATTTTGCTGTTTGATGTTCATTCATCTTATAAAATGGCCGAAGTCTTTCCGGATAGCACATTTGCTGACCAGGACGAAGATATCAGCTATATTTGGCAGAGCTTTGCCGGAAGTGAAGAGCTTTCTGTCATTCATGATATGTCCTTTTTTGTGTGGAACGGAGAAGCGTATGACCGCTTTGATGAAACCCACGAGCAAAGAACGTTCCCTGTGGATGAATACGAAGAAATGCTGAAGAGCTGCGGCTTTCAGCTGCACCATGTGACAGCTGATTTTACGGATTCAGAGCCATCAGGTCAATCAGAACGCCTATTTTTCAAGGCGCAGAAGTCAAAAACCATCGTTTCCTAAAACGATGGTTTTTTAAAATGTTTTTTTATGCTTTTGCAGGACAGATAAAAGTATGGCATACTCATCTACACATGAAACTGCTTCTTCACTGCGGAAATATCCTCTTCATATTTCATATGCGTATTTTGAAAAACCCGGTGAAACATATCCTGTACACCGCTTTCCAATGCTTTAATGCCTTCTCCTGTCACACCGCCTTTAACGCAAACCTTTTCCTGTAACGCGGGCAGGGTATACAATTCGGTTTCTAGCAGTTTCCCCATTCCGACAAGCATCTCCTTACACATCACGATAGCATCCTGTTTAGACACTGATGTTTCTGAAACAGCTGCATCTATGAACCGCTGAATCAAATAGCTCATAAACGCGGGACCGCAGCTTACGATATCTGATGCGACCCTCGTGATGTCACTTTCAATTTGCAGAGGGTGAGAGATATGCCCCATCAGCTCATTGATTTTTGCTTTTGCAGCTTCTCCGCAGCTTGCACCGAATGTGACGAGAGAAACGCCTGCCAGCGCCCTGTTCGTAATACTTGGGATCACTCGCGCCACTTGACACGGCACATACTCTTCGAGCTGTTCGGTTTGAACCGGGCTTGTAATAGAAATGAGAATATGATCCTTTCGTAAATGAGGCAACGCTCTTGCCAGTAAAGGATATATATCGAGCGGCTTAACACAAATGAAAATCATCTCGTTTTCAGAAACAAGCTTTTCCAGACTTTCTGTTACGTTTATGCTGTTATAGCGGTTTTTTATCTGTAACGCTTTTTCAATTGTGCGGTTTGTGATTGTCATATTTGAGGGATCGGCTGCTTGTGATTCGATAAATGCTTCTATAAGGATCGTACCCATATTTCCTGTGCCGATAAAGCCTATCTTCAATGGTTTCCCCTCCTTTGAGCTATTATCCTCTAAACCATATGTGAGATAGAAATAAAATATGACGAAAGCGGGGAATATGCGCGATGAATTGGTTGAATCAGCATAAGACAGTAATTATTTTAACTGCTTCTGCGGCTGTTGTCATAACGATTATTTTCTTCTATGCCATCGGAAAAAACAAAGAGTTGGTGGAACACGCTGTATCAACTGAAACAGCAAATCCAGACGTAAAGCAGGAGGCGGCCAAAGACGAGTCAAAGGAAACAATTGTGATTGACATCAAAGGTGCTGTTCAGCGTCCCGGTGTTTATGAAATGCGAACAGGGGACAGAGTATCTCAGGCAATTGAGAAAGCAGGAGGGACAAGTGAACAAGCAGACGAACTGCAAGTGAATTTGGCAGAGCTGCTGCAGGACGGGACAGTTGTGTATATTCCGAAAAAGGGAGAGGAGAAAGCGGCGCAGCAAGGAGCCGGGGTTGCTGTCAAAAGCGGTGGAGGGGAGGGAGCGCTGGTCAATATCAATACAGCAACTATAGAGGAATTACAAGATATCTCAGGGGTCGGGCCATCCAAAGCTGAAGCTATTGTTGCCTATCGGGAAGAAAACGGGCGTTTCCAGACAATAGAAGATATTATGAAGGTTTCAGGAATAGGCGAAAAGTCGTTTGAGAAAATAAAGTCTTCCATTACAGTAAAGTGATTTGACGGTCATGCATCATGATAGGTAAACTAAAGGTCAGGCAACACAACATTTGGAGGGAACACACGTGGAACGAATTTCATGGAATCAATATTTTATGGCTCAAAGCCATTTACTGGCGCTGCGCAGCACCTGTCCTAGACTATCTGTCGGCGCTACTATAGTCAGAGATAAACGCATGATTGCAGGAGGCTATAACGGGTCAATCGCGGGCGGCGTACATTGTGCAGACGAAGGATGCTTACTAATAGATGATCATTGCGCAAGAACGATTCACGCTGAAATGAATGCGATTCTTCAATGCTCTAAGTTCGGGGTGCCGACTGATGGAGCGGAGATTTATGTGACGCATTATCCTTGCATTCAATGCTGCAAATCTATTATTCAAGCGGGTATCAAAACAGTTTATTATGCTGAGGACTATAAAACAAATCCGTATGCACAGGAATTATTTGAACAGGCGGGTGTTACCGTTGAACAGGTTGAACTCGATGAAATGATCGTTGATCTGAAAAACAGGGAAAAGCTTTCATTTGTAGCAGGCCTTTTAGAAAAACTGGCGGATGCCGGTCTGGCAGAGGAAGATTTGAAGAAAATACATGAACAAGCGAATACACTATTCACGAGCTACGTGTGAGAATGCGTAATTCGCGTTTGTTATTGCCTCTGGCGGCAGCTTCAGCAACGGCTGGAATTTCTGCCGCCGTTTATTTCTCCGCTGTTATTCTTTTCTTCCTCTTTCTCCTCATCATTTTCATCAAAACGAGACACGCTTTTCTCATTTTTGTTTGTTTCTTCTCTTTTCTATTGTTTTTTGCACTGTATACGCTCACAGATTCTCGGAATGCCTCTTCATATCAGCAGGGCACCTATCATTTCAAGGCAGTGATTGATAGTATTCCTAAAATCGATGGCGACCGTATGTCTATGGTTGTTAAGACGCCTGATGGCGAAAAATGGGCTGCTTCGTATCGCATTCAGTCTGCTGATGAAAAAGATCAGCTGTCATACATAGAACCAGGAATGACATGTGAATTAACTGGTGCATTGGAAGTGCCTAAACACGCAACTGTGCCTGGCATATTTGATTATCACGACTATCTGTACAGGCAGCATATTCACTGGAACTATTCTGTCACATCTGTCCATAACTGCAGCGGACCTGTAAATTTCAAATATAGGCTGCTCAGTTTGAGAAAATACATCGTATCATTCACAAATGAATCGCTGCCCCCCGACTCGGCAGGGATCGTACAGGCTCTTACAGTGGGCGACAGATTTTATGTTGAGGACGATGTGCTTAATGCTTATCAAAAGCTTGGTGTCGTCCATCTCTTGGCGATTTCGGGACTTCATGTCGGCATTTTGACAGCCGGGATGTTTTATATCATGATCCGTCTAGGCATCACAAGAGAAAAGGCGTCAATCTTGCTGCTGTTATTTCTGCCGCTTTATGTGATGCTGACAGGCGCAGCTCCTTCAGTGCTTCGCGCCGCTCTGATGTCGGGTGTTTATTTAGCGGGAAGTCTCGTTAAATGGCGGGTGCATTCAGCTGGTGCAATCTGTCTTTCATACCTTGTTCTATTGCTCTTCAATCCTTACCATCTCTTTGAAGCCGGTTTCCAGCTGTCATTCGCCGTCAGTTTCTCTTTAATTCTTTCTTCTTCTCTTTTTCTCCAGCTCAAAACCTCCCTGGGTCAGCTGTCAATGGTATCTCTGATCGCTCAATTGGGCTCACTTCCTATTCTTCTATATCATTTCCAGCAGTTTTCTATAATCAGCATACCGATGAACTTGTTGATGGTTCCATTTTATACATGTGTTATTTTGCCGGGGGCTGTATCTGGTGTTTTTCTATTACTCCTATCCGCTTCGGCTGGCCGATTGTTCTTCAGCTGGTTTGATTTTTTGATGAGCTTGACCAACAGACTGATTACAAAAATTGCGGAGATTGATGTATTTACAGTTATTCTTGCACGTCCCGAACCCGCTCTGCTCTTTTTATTCACAGTCACAATGATCCTATTGCTTATGGCGATTGAAAAACGCTCCTTCACGCACCTGATGGTAACTGGCGGTATGTGCTTCGCGGCGCTTTGTCTTCTCTTTGTTTATCCGCGGCTTAGTTCCGAAGGGGAAGTCGATATGATTGATATTGGGCAGGGGGACAGCATGTATGTAGGTGCTCCGCATCAGCAAGGGCACGTCTTAATTGATACTGGCGGCACTTTGTCTTACTCGTCAGAGCCTTGGCGCGAAAAACAACATCCGTTTTCACTGGGGGAAAAGGTGCTGATTCCGTTTTTAACTGCTAAGGGAATCAAACAGCTTGATGCTTTGATTTTGACGCATGCTGACCAAGACCACATTGGAGAGGCAGAGACTCTGCTGAGGCATCATAAAGTGAAGCGCCTCGTGATTCCGAAAGGGTTCGTTTCTGAACCAAAAGACGAGAAAGTGCTGCGGGCAGCCAGAGAAGAGGGCGTGCCAATTGAAGAGGTGATAAGAGGCGATGTATTGCAAATAAAGAATTTGCAGTTTCAAGTGCTTTCACCGGACACACCTGATCCGGAAAACAAAAATAATTCTTCTCTCGTTTTGTGGATGAAAACGGGCGATATGAGCTGGATATTGACGGGTGATCTTGAGAAGGAAGGAGAGCAGGAGGTAATGAACGTGTTTCCGAATATAACAGCAGACGTGTTAAAGGTGGGTCACCATGGAAGCAAAGGCTCTACCGGTGAAGAGTTCATCAAACAGCTCCGGCCAAAAACGGCCGTTATCTCAGCGGGAGAAAACAATCGGTACCATCACCCCCATCAAGAAGTTCTGCAAATATTACAGAGACATTCCATCCGCGTGCTGCGCACGGATCAAAGCGGAACGCTCCAATATAGATATAAAAACAGAGTTGGAACCTTTTCTGTCTATCCCCCATATGATACATCAGATATAACAGAGACGAACTAAAAAAAGACTGCCGAGAAATCAGCAGCCCGGGCAGTCGCTGTTAGGAACCAACTAGGTGAATAACTGTTGCCATGACAAACAAGAAGGCGAAAAATCCGAAGGACACAACAAAACCAACAGCTGAATCTACAGCATCATTTCGTTTGCTTTGAACGTTTTTTTCAAAATCATTCAACCTTATCCCTCCTGACTGATTTAAGTATAATCGAATCGTTTTGAAAAATCTAGAAGCTAAGGTAACGTTTTCTGTTCTGGTGATTATCGCCTTTTTACAAGCTGTCCCGGGGGCTTGCGAATTGGCGTTTAATATAAATGGGGAAGCAGCAGTCAGGCTTCCTCTTTACTATTTTGCAAACTCAATTTAGGATAGAAGGGGATGTTGAAAGAGAGGAAGTCGTACAATAATGGTATTTGATGTGTGGAAAAGCCTAAAAAAAGGAGATGTCCATCCGGTTTATTGTTTATACGGAAAAGAGACGTATCTGCTCCAAGAAACCGTCAGCAGGATTAGGCAGACGGTCATTGATCAGGAGACAAAGGATTTCAACCTATCCGTTTTTGATCTTGAAGAGGACCCGCTGGATCAAGCGATTGAAGATGCGGAAACGTTTCCGTTTATGGGGGAGCGCCGTCTTGTCATCGTGAAAAATCCATATTTTTTAACAGGTGAAAAGAAAAAAGAAAAAGTTGAGCACAACGTCAGTGCGCTTGAGTCATACATACAATCGCCTGCGCCTTACACAGTCTTTGTCCTGCTTGCCCCGTATGAAAAGCTGGATGAGCGGAAAAAGCTGACGAAAGCGTTAAAGAAGCACGCGTTTATGATGGAGGCGAAGGAGTTAAACGCAAAGGAGACGACAGATTTTACAGTCAATCTGGCAAAATCCGAGCAGAAAACAATCGGGACTGAAGCGGCGGAACATTTGGTTCTGCTTGTGAACGGCCATCTGTCATCAATTTTTCAGGAAATTCAAAAGCTCTGTACGTTTATTGGAGACCGTGAAGAAATTACGCTGGATGATGTAAAAATGCTTGTTGCGAGAAGTCTTGAACAAAATATTTTTGAGCTGATCAATAAAATCGTCAACCGGAAACGGACGGAGAGTCTGCAAATTTTTTATGATTTGCTCAAACAAAATGAAGAACCGATCAAAATTATGGCGCTTATTTCGAACCAGTTCCGGCTGATTCTGCAGACAAAGTACTTCGCAGAACAAGGATACGGGCAAAAGCAAATTGCTTCTAATTTAAAAGTACACCCATTTCGGGTAAAGCTGGCGATGGATCAAGCAAGGCTTTTTTCAGAGGCTGAGCTCCGGTCAATTATTGAACAGCTTGCCGTTATGGATTATGAGATGAAGACCGGAAAAAAGGACAAGCAGCTCCTGCTCGAACTGTTTCTTTTGCAGCTGTTAAAAAGAAATGAAAAAAACGATCCCCATTATTGAGGATCGTTTTTATATTATGCAGAAAGTCCGTTCACTTTTTTCGCTAGTCTTGATTTGTATCGAGCTGCGGTATTTTTGTGTACAAGACCTGTTTTCACTGCTTTATCAATACGTTTAGCTGCTTCAGTAAGAGCAGTTTTCGCTTTGTCAGCTTCGTTGTTAGCAACAGAAGCTTCAACTTGTTTGATTGCAGTACGCATAGCAGATTTGATTGTCGCGTTATGAACGCGGCGTTCGTTGTTTGTTTTTGTACGTTTAATCGCTGATTTGATGTTTGGCATGTGTTTCACCTCCTAAGATACAACCTGTAGCACAGTGTCTTAAGGTTAAATCTTCTTCACAATAGAACAAATTGTATTCTATCAAACACATCTTTAGATTGCAATATAAATGTAAAGTATTTTTCATTGAAGGATTACTTTTTAGCATGATTTATTCAGCAAATGGCAACAATATAGGTACTTAATGTGAAGGAGGCCCCTGTATGAAAAAGAGTGAGCTGGATGTGAATCAGTATTTGATACGTACCGATTTGGCAGTGGAAACAAAGGAAGCAATGGCCAATCAGCAGGCTGTGCCGACAAAAGATATTAAAGGATTTATTGAAAAAGAGCGTGATCGCGGCGGCATTAAAATCCGCACCGTTGATATTACAAAGGAAGGCGCGGAACTCTCGGGAAAAAAAGAAGGACGCTATTTAACTCTTGAGGCGCAAGGGATCAGAGAAAATGATTCGGAAATGCAGGAAAAGGTATCTGCTGTGTTTGCGGAGGAATTCTCGGCTTTTCTTGAAAGCCTTAAGATCTCAAAAGATGCGAGCTGTCTGATCGTCGGACTTGGCAACTGGAACGTGACACCTGATGCGCTGGGACCGATGGCTGTAGAAAATCTGTTGGTCACAAGGCACTTATTTAAGCTGCAGCCGGAAAACGTGCAGGAGGGGTACAGGCCTGTCAGTGCGTTTGCACCTGGTGTGATGGGGATTACAGGAATCGAAACAAGCGACATTATTAAAGGCGTGATTGAGCAATCGAAGCCTGATTTTGTCATTGCCATTGATGCATTGGCGGCGCGGGCGGTGGAAAGGGTCAACACAACCATTCAAATATCTGATACAGGCATTCACCCGGGATCAGGAGTGGGAAACAAACGAAAAGATTTAAGCAAAGACACACTCGGCGTCCCTGTAATCGCAATCGGAGTTCCGACAGTTGTTGATGCTGTGACAATTGCCAGCGATACGGTAGACTACATATTAAAACATTTTGGCAGAGAAATGAAAGATAACAGGCCGTCAAGATCACTTGTTCCGGCTGGTATGACGTTTGGGAAAAAGAAAGTGCTCACTGAAGAAGATCTTCCAGATCAAAAGGAGCGCCAATCGTTCCTCGGTATTGTCGGAACCCTTCAAGAAGATGAGAAACGGCAGCTCATTCACGAGGTGCTTTCACCTTTGGGTCATAACTTAATGGTGACGCCAAAGGAAGTGGACTCTTTTATCGATGATATGGCAAATGTGCTGGCGAATGGATTAAACACAGCGCTCCATGAAAAAGTGTCACAAGAAAACAAAGGCTCCTACAATCACTAAACAGTTCTACTTCCTCTAGCTTGTTCATAGAGTAATTACTAGACAAGCGCTGGAGGGATTCAATGAGAAACAAACGCAGAAACAGACAAATTGTTGTTACGATAAATGGCGGGAAAGCTGTAAAAGCCATCTTTCTGTTTGTCGCAAGCCTTATCGTGATTTTTGTTCTATCCGGTGTGCTGACGTCTCTCCGGCCGGAACTCAGGCCGTCGTCCGACTCTTTTTACGGGATTGCTGAAGAATTGCCGGGTGACGTGTTTGCACACTTGCTGCGGATGGAAAACCATTATTTCGCTTCTGATCTTTCTCAAACTGACAGCTCATTTCATCTTTCGCGCCTTTCGCTGAAGCTCGCGACAAGCATTAACCTCGAAGATCCGCGGAGCTTTCTCGGCCGGGAGCTGCCGGGATTTGCGCAGTTTGATACCGAGATTCTGTTAGCTGGACGTGGCACGGACTATACGAATATGCCTGCAGAATCTCCACCGCCGTCTAAAGTGATGGAAGAAGAAAGGGAAGCGAATGTGGCAGAGATTAAAAAGCAGCAAACACAATCAGACTATGCGAAAAAAGATCCGCCGAAACAAACAACCGGTGATAAAAAGGTTGTTTTTGTCTATCACACACACAATACGGAATCATATCTCCCTTTATTAAAAGGCGAGACTGACCCTGATATGGCGCGCCACTCTAAAGCCAACGTCACGCTCGTAGGAGATATGTTCGGAAAAGCGCTTGAATCCCAAGGCATCGGAGCCACAGTGAACAAATCCGATATACAGGGAAAATTGAACAAAAAAGGCTTAAACTATGCGAGATCCTACGATGAATCAAGGCCGGTCGTCAAAGATGCGCTCGCCTCAAACAAAAATCTGCAATATATCATTGATATCCACAGAGATTCACGGCGAAAGAAAGATACGACAACAACGATTAAGGGGAAAAGCTATGCCCGGGTAGCCTTTGTCGTCGGCAAAAAAAGCCAAAATTTCGAGGAAAACTATAAAATTGCGAGCGAGCTTCATAAGCTGATGGAGAAAAAATACCCCGGTCTCAGCACAGGTGTCTTTTCAAAAGGCTCATCAGGCGATAATGGTGTTTACAATCAGGATTTAACCGACAGAGCGCTTTTGCTCGAATTTGGCGGAGTAGATAATAATCTCGAAGAACTTCAGCGTGCGGCTGACGCGGCTGCAGACGTGTTCAGCGAAATGTACTGGGATGCTGAAAAGGTCAACGCGGACAACGGCGAGACGAAAAAACAATAAGAAATAGGTGGTTGATTTGATTGCTTACTTTGGCAAATGCCTGCTGATTGTCACGATTATGTTTTTCGGCGTCCTGCTCGGCATGCAGCAGGCAAATAACGGGATGCTCAGTATGAAAGGCTATCATGACCCTTCACTTAAGGGAGCGTTTACGCTTACAGACGGAAAAAATAATGAAAAAGAAGCCTCGATTTTAGGAGAAACAGTCACGGCAAAAAATGTAGAAGAAAAACAAAAAGAGCTGGAACAGGTGGAAACGTTCAATGTGTTCTCTAAAGCCGGAAAAGCGCTTTCTGACTCTGTAACCAGCACAGCCCAGTCGATGTATGAATGGATACGGGATTTGAATCAATAGGTGCGTAAAAGAGAAAAGCAGCCCAAGATTGACGGGGAACTTTTCTCTTTCTTGTTTTACATTGAATCTTTACAATCCTATTGATATAATCTAAGCTAGTGTATTTTGCGTTTAATAGTAGGAGTGATAGATTGTGACAGATAAAGAAAAGCGTTTAGAGAGGCAGTCGAGAATACGAAATTTCTCTATCATTGCCCATATTGACCACGGAAAATCGACCTTAGCGGATCGTATTTTAGAAAAAACGTCGGCAATCACTCAACGAGAAATGAAAGAACAATTGCTCGATTCTATGGATCTTGAACGTGAGCGGGGCATAACCATTAAATTAAACTCTGTTCAGCTTACATATAAAGCAAAAGACGGAGAGGAATATATTTTTCACCTGATCGACACGCCGGGACATGTCGACTTCACGTATGAAGTATCCCGAAGCCTTGCTGCCTGCGAAGGAGCGATTCTTGTCGTGGACGCGGCACAGGGAATTGAAGCGCAGACGCTTGCCAACGTTTACTTAGCGCTTGACAATGACCTTGAAATTCTGCCGGTCATTAACAAAATCGATCTCCCGAGTGCCGAACCGGAACGCGTGCGCCAGGAGGTAGAAGACGTTATCGGCCTTGACGCATCAGAAGCCGTGCTTGCTTCAGCAAAAGCCGGTATTGGGATCGAGGAGATTTTAGAACAAATCGTAGAAAAGGTGCCCGCTCCGACCGGAGATCCGGAGGCGCCGCTCAAAGCGCTGATTTTCGACTCGCTTTATGATGCCTATCGCGGTGTCGTGGCGTATATCAGAGTCGTTGAAGGAACGGTAAAGCCGGGGCAAAAAATCAAAATGATGGCAACCGGCAAAGAATTCGAAGTAACAGAGGTCGGGGTATTCACGCCGAAAGCGACTCCGACAAATGAACTGACGGTCGGTGATGTAGGCTTCCTGACTGCCTCAATCAAAAATGTCGGTGACACCCGAGTCGGCGATACGATCACGGGCGCTGCCAATCCTGCAGACGAAGCGCTGCCGGGATACCGCAAGCTCAACCCGATGGTGTACTGCGGCTTGTATCCAATTGATACAGCAAAATATAATGATTTAAGGGAAGCCCTTGAGAAACTTGAGCTGAATGATTCTGCTCTTCAATATGAAGCGGAAACGTCACAGGCGCTTGGGTTCGGCTTTCGCTGCGGATTTTTAGGTATGCTCCACATGGAGATTATTCAGGAGCGGATTGAGCGTGAGTTCAACATCGACCTGATTACGACAGCGCCAAGCGTTATTTATGACGTGTATATGACAGACGGCGAAAAGGCCGTTGTCGACAACCCGTCCAACATGCCTGACCCTCAAAAGATCGAACGGATTGAGGAGCCGTACGTAAAAGCGACGATGATGGTGCCGAATGATTACGTCGGCGCTGTAATGGAGCTTTGCCAGGGCAAACGCGGCAACTTCATTGATATGCAATATTTAGACGCAAACCGTGTCAGCATTGTCTATGATATGCCGTTGGCGGAGATCGTGTATGAGTTTTTTGACCAGCTTAAATCAAGCACAAAAGGCTACGCGTCCTTTGACTATGAACTGATCGGCTACAAACCGTCTCAGCTTGTCAAAATGGACATTATGCTGAACGGAGAAAAAATCGATGCTCTATCCTTTATCGTGCACCGGGATTACGCGTATGAACGAGGAAAAGTGATCGTTGAGAAGCTGAAAGAGCTTATTCCGCGTCAGCACTTTGAAGTACCGATTCAAGCGGCGATCGGTCAGAAAATCGTGGCCCGCTCTACCATAAAAGCAATGCGTAAAAACGTATTGGCTAAATGTTACGGAGGGGACATCTCGCGTAAACGGAAACTTCTTGAAAAACAAAAAGAAGGAAAGCGCCGAATGAAGCAGGTCGGCTCAGTTGAAGTGCCGCAAGAAGCATTTATGGCAGTCCTGAAAATGGACGACAGTCCGAAAAAATAATAGAAGCCGCCGCAGTCTTGTACTGCGGCTTCTTTCTGTAAAGAAGGTGCATTCGTTGAAATCAGCTTATATCCATATCCCATTCTGTGAGCATATTTGCCACTACTGCGATTTCAATAAATATTTTATTCAAAGCCAGCCTGTTGACGAGTATTTAAATGCGCTCGAACAGGAAATGATAAATACCGTATCGAAAACAGGGCAGCCTGACCTCAAAACGATCTTTATCGGAGGAGGCACGCCAACCTCTCTGTCTGAGGAACAGCTCAAAAAGCTGATGGACATGATCATCCGAGTGCTGAAGCCTTCAAGCGCTTTATCGGAATTTGCGGTTGAAGCGAATCCGGACGACTTATCCGCTGGGAAATTAAACATTTTAAAAGAAGCAGGCGTCAATCGCCTTAGCTTCGGTGTCCAAACGTTCGAAGACGATCTGTTAGAAAAAATCGGCCGAGTGCACAAACAAAAGGATGTATTTGCCTCATTTGAAAGAGCGCGGGAAATCGGGTTTGACAATATCAGTCTTGATTTAATGTTCGGTCTTCCGGGACAAACCCTCAAGCATTTGGATCATTCCTTAAACACTGCTTTATCGCTGGATGCCGAGCATTATTCCATATACTCCCTCATTGTCGAACCGAAAACAGTATTTTATAATCTGATGCAAAAAGGCAGGCTCCATCTGCCGCCGCAAGAGCAGGAAGCCGAAATGTATGAAATGGTGATGAGCCGCATGGAAGCTCACAACATTCATCAATATGAAATCAGCAACTTTGCCAAGGCAGGTATGGAATCAAAGCACAATTTGACGTATTGGAGCAACGAGGAATATTTCGGCTTCGGAGCAGGGGCTCACGGATATATCAGCGGCACACGGACAGTAAACGTCGGACCTGTCAAACATTACATTGATCTGATAGCTGAAAAAGGCTTTCCGTACAGAGATACACATGAAGTGACAACAGAAGAACAAATCGAAGAAGAAATGTTTTTAGGTTTGAGAAAAACAGCCGGTGTCAGCAAAAAACGATTTGCACTAAAATACGGCCGTTCACTGAATGAACTTTTTCCAAGCATATTAAAAGACCTCGCTGAAAAAGGGCTGATTCACAACTCCGAGTCTGCCGTTTGTTTGACTCATCAGGGGAAATTATTAGGTAATGAAGTTTTTGGCGCTTTTTTGGGTGAGTTATAATTGACATTTTTCTTGTGGTTTGATACTTTTGTTATAGAATTAGCACTCACTTATCGAGAGTGCTAACAGAGGTGATGATGATGTTAACAAATCGTCAGCTGCTGATCCTTCAGGTTATAATCAACGATTTTATTAAATCGGCGCAGCCTGTAGGATCAAGAACTCTTTCGAAAAAAGATGAAATCACATTTAGCTCTGCAACAATAAGAAACGAGATGGCTGACTTGGAGGAACTGGGCTTCATTGAAAAAACCCATTCATCCTCAGGGCGCGTTCCGTCAGAAAAAGGGTACCGGTACTATGTTGACCATTTGCTGTCACCCGTCAAACTGACAAAAAGCGATCTGGACCAAATCCACTCGATCTTCAAAGAGAAAATTTTCGAGCTGGAGAAGACAGTTCAAAAATCAGCGCAAATATTGTCCGATCTGACGAATTATACATCCATCGTCCTTGGACCGAAGCTGAGTGAGAATTACCTTAAACAGATTCAAATCATACCGATTCAGCCCGATATGGCGGTAGCGATTCTCGTTACCAATACGGGGCATGTGGAAAACAAAACGATTAATTTCCCAGCCAAAATGGATCTGTCTGATATTGAAAAACTGGTTAATATATTGAACGACCGTTTAACCGGTGTTCCAATGGATGAACTGAATGAGCGCATATTTAAAGAAGTCGTCTTGTACCTAAGACAGCACATTAAAAACTATGACAATATTCTTGACGCGCTGCGTTCAACCTTTCATTCCACAAGTCACGTCGAAAAGTTGTTTTTCGGCGGGAAAATCAACATGCTGAACCAGCCGGAGTTTCATGATATCACCAGAGTTCGGTCGCTGCTCTCATTAATCGAAAAAGAACAGGATGTACTAAAGCTCGTTCAATCCCCGCACGCGGGAATCTCGATTAAAATCGGAAAAGAAAACGACTATGAAGAGATGGAAAACTGCAGTCTGATTACGGCTTCATATACTGTTGATCAGAAACAGATCGGCTCAATTGCAATCATCGGCCCGACCCGCATGAATTATTCCAGGGTTGTCAGCCTGCTTCAGCATGTGACTTCAGACTTGTCAAAAGCATTAACAAATTTGTATGATGAGTAAGGGAATTTTGGCAAATTTTATCGAAGGGCCCGCGCCCTTCTCTCTACACTTTGAGGGAGGTGAACACAATGTCAGAAGAAAAACAAACCGTTGAACAAAATGAAACAGAAGAGCAAGAAGTCATTGAAGAACAAGCTGTTGCTGAAGATCAGCAGGAAGAAACAAATGAAAGCGAACTTCTTCAAAACCAAATTAACGAATTGCAAGGTTTGCTTGAGGAAAAAGAAAACAAACTTTTGCGTGTTCAAGCAGACTTTGAAAACTATAAACGACGCAGCCGCTTAGAGATGGAAGCGTCCCAAAAATACCGTTCTCAAAATATCGTGGCTGATTTGCTGCCGGCTTTGGACAGCTTTGAAAGAGCGCTTCAAGTTGAAGCCGACAATGAACAGACGAAAAGTTTGCTCCAGGGAATGGAAATGGTCCACCGTCAGCTCGTAGAAGCCTTGAAAAAAGAAGGCGTGGAAGCCATCGAAGCTGTAGGGCAGGAATTTGATCCTAATCTTCACCAAGCCGTTATGCAGGCTGAAGATGAAAACTACGGCTCCAACATTGTTGTTGAAGAAATGCAAAAAGGCTACAAGCTGAAGGATCGCGTCATTCGCCCTTCCATGGTCAAAGTGAATCAATAATTACATAGCAGGAGGTTATTCAAGTGAGTAAAGTTATCGGAATCGACTTAGGAACAACAAACTCATGTGTGGCAGTGCTTGAAGGCGGAGAGCCTAAAGTTATTGCCAATGCTGAAGGAAACCGCACAACACCATCAGTTGTTGCATTTAAAAACGGCGAACGCCAAGTAGGGGAAGTGGCTAAACGCCAATCTATCACAAACCCAAACACAATCATGTCAGTTAAACGCCATATGGGTACTGATTATAAAGTTGAAATTGAAGGAAAAGATTACACTCCTCAAGAAGTGTCTGCTATCATCCTTCAACACCTTAAATCATACGCTGAAAGCTATCTTGGCGAAACAGTATCAAAAGCAGTTATCACAGTTCCTGCATATTTTAACGATGCTGAGCGTCAAGCGACAAAAGACGCTGGTAAAATTGCAGGTCTTGAAGTAGAACGTATCATCAACGAACCGACTGCAGCAGCGCTTGCTTACGGGCTTGATAAAACAGATGAAGATCAAACGATCCTCGTATACGACCTTGGCGGCGGTACATTCGACGTTTCAATCCTAGAGCTTGGCGACGGTGTATTCGAAGTTCGTTCAACTGCCGGTGATAACCGTTTGGGCGGGGACGACTTTGACCAAGTGATCATCGATCACCTTGTGTCTGAATTCAAAAAAGAAAACGGCATTGATCTGTCAAAAGACAAAATGGCGCTGCAGCGTTTGAAAGACGCAGCTGAAAAAGCGAAAAAAGATCTTTCCGGCGTATCTTCTACGCAAATATCTTTACCGTTCATCACAGCTGGAGAAGCAGGACCGCTTCACCTTGAACTTACATTAACTCGTGCTAAATTCGAAGAGCTTTCTTCTCATTTAGTAGAGCGCACAATGGGTCCAGTCCGTCAAGCGCTTCAAGATGCAGGACTTTCTGCAAGCGAAATCGACAAAGTCATCCTTGTCGGCGGATCAACTCGTATCCCTGCTGTACAAGAAGCAATCAAAAAAGAAACTGGAAAAGAAGCGCATAAAGGCGTAAACCCAGATGAAGTTGTAGCGCTTGGTGCTGCGATTCAGGGCGGCGTTATCACTGGTGACGTAAAAGACGTAGTTCTCCTTGACGTTACACCGCTTTCTCTTGGTATCGAAACGATGGGCGGCGTGTTCACAAAACTGATCGACCGCAACACGACGATCCCAACAAGCAAATCACAAGTGTTCTCAACTGCTGCTGATAACCAAACAGCTGTTGATATCCATGTTCTTCAAGGTGAGCGCCCAATGTCTGCCGACAACAAAACACTTGGCCGCTTCCAGCTTACTGATATCCCGCCAGCACCGCGCGGCGTGCCTCAAATCGAAGTTTCTTTCGATATTGACAAAAACGGTATCGTAAACGTAAGAGCAAAAGATTTAGGCACAGGAAAAGAACAAAACATTACAATTAAATCTTCTTCAGGTCTTTCAGATGATGAGATCGAACGCATGGTAAAAGAAGCGGAAGAAAATGCTGACGCTGATGCGAAGAAAAAAGAAGAAATCGAAGTCCGCAACGAAGCAGATCAGCTTGTTTTCCAAACTGAGAAAACATTAAAAGATCTTGAAGGCAAAGTGGACGAAGAACAAGTGAAAAAAGCCAACGATGCCAAAGACGCTTTAAAAGCAGCGATTGAGAAAAACGAATTTGAAGAAATCAAAGCGAAAAAAGATGAGCTTCAAACAATCGTTCAAGAACTTTCTATGAAGCTTTATGAAGAAGCTGCTAAAGCACAGCAAGCACAAGGCGGAGCGGACGCTGAAGGCAAAGCTGATGACAACGTTGTCGACGCTGAATACGAAGAAGTTAACGACGACCAAAACAAAAAATAAGTTCTTCTCAGAGTCAGTCCCGCTTCCGGGGCTGACCGAAAAGAACACATTTCATAATCTGATTCAATGATTAGAAAGTCAAAGTCAGGCATCTCTTGGCTTTGACTTTTTTTCTTGCCCGGGATAAAAGGAATTGAAAAATCATAATTCAAAATGATACAATCTAATTTATGTGAGAAATTCGGGAGAGTGAAGCGAGATGAGTAAGCGTGATTACTATGAAGTGCTGGGAGTAAGTAAGAGCGCTTCAAAGGATGAAATTAAAAAAGCTTATCGGAAGCTGTCAAAAAAGTATCATCCTGATATTAACAAAGAAGCGGGATCAGATGAAAAATTTAAAGAGGTAAAAGAAGCGTACGAAACGCTGTCAGACGACCAAAAACGTGCGCATTACGACCAATTTGGGCACACTGATCCTAATCAGGGATTCGGCGGCGGAGGTTTTGGCGGCGGCGATTTCGGCGGTTTTGGTTTCGATGATATTTTCTCAAGTATTTTCGGCGGAGGCACAAGACGAAGAGATCCAAACGCCCCGCGCCAAGGCGCCGATTTGCAGTATACGATGACTTTGTCGTTTGAGGATGCCGCTTTCGGTAAGGAAACAACCATCGAAATTCCGCGCGAGGAAACGTGCGATACATGTAAAGGCTCAGGTGCGAAACCTGGCACAACCCCTGAAACGTGCTCCCACTGCGGAGGTTCCGGCCAGCTAAACGTGGAGCAAAATACGCCGTTTGGAAAAGTTGTGAACAGACGGGTCTGCCACCACTGTGAAGGTACAGGCAAAATCATTAAAGACAAGTGTGCGGATTGCGGCGGCAAAGGAAAAATCAAAAAACGCAAAAAAATCAACGTGACCATTCCAGCCGGTGTAGATGACGGGCAGCAGCTTCGTCTCGCGGGTCAGGGTGAACCAGGAGTAAACGGCGGCCCTGCCGGGGATTTATTTGTCGTGTTCCATGTGCGTGCCCATGAGTTCTTCGAGCGTGACGGCGATGATATTTACTGTGAAATGCCGTTAACGTTTGTTCAGGCAGCTCTTGGAGATGAAGTGGAAGTTCCGACGCTGCATGGAAAAGTGAAATTGAAAATTCCAGCAGGCACACAAACAGGAACAAAATTTAGATTAAGAGGCAAAGGTGTTCAAAATGTCAGAGGCTATGGACAGGGTGACCAGCATATTGTGGTCCGTGTCGTCACGCCGACAAACCTGACAGATAAACAAAAAGACATTATACGCGAATTCGCTGAGGTCAGCGGAAACCTGCCTGACGAACAGGAAATGAGTTTCTTTGACAAGGTAAAACGCGCGTTTAAAGGCGATTAATTATTGGATGAGGAGTTGGTAGTTTTGAAATGGTCCGAATTAAGCATTCACACAACACATGAAGCGGTCGAACCTATCTCAAATATATTGCATGAAGCTGGTGCAAGTGGGGTTGTGATAGAGGACCCGCTTGATTTAATTAAAGAACGTGAGAATGTGTACGGGGAAATCTACCAGCTCGACCCCAATGATTATCCAGATGAGGGTGTCATTGTCAAAGCATATCTGCCGGTTAACAGTTTTCTTGGCGAAACGGTGGATGGCATTAAAGAAACGATTAATAATCTGCTTCTTTACAATATTGATTTGGGCAGAAATCACATCACGATTTCTGAAGTGAACGAAGAAGAGTGGGCGACTGCCTGGAAAAAGTATTATCATCCTGTGAAAATTTCTGAAAAGTTTACAATTGTGCCGACGTGGGAGGAATATACGCCGGTCAATACTGATGAACTGATTATTGAAATGGATCCGGGAATGGCATTCGGCACAGGCACACACCCGACAACCGTACTCTGCATTCAGGCGCTTGAACGCTTTGTGCAAAAAGGTGATAAGGTGATTGATGTCGGTACAGGTTCCGGAATTTTAAGTATTGCGGCTGCAATGCTTGAGGCTGAATCGGTTCACGCCTACGATCTTGATCCCGTGGCTGTAGAAAGTGCACGCCTCAATCTCAAGCTGAACAAAGTGAGCGATATTGCTCAAGTAAAGCAAAACAATTTGTTAGACGGAATTGAAGGGGAACACGATGTGATCGTTGCCAACATTTTGGCTGAAGTCATTCTTCGCTTTACTTCACAAGCGTTCAGTCTGTTAAAAAAAGGCGGCCACTTTATTACGTCAGGAATCATCGGTCATAAAAAACAAGAAGTAAAAGAAGCACTTGAACAAGCTGGCTTCACCATTGTAGAAATCCTTTCAATGGAAGATTGGGTCAGCATTATTGCGAAAAAATAACAGTTAGTAGGTGTCACAGCGTATGCAACGATATTTTATCGAGCTCACGAAGCTGCAAATGGAGGAAGCGCCGGCTTTTTCGATTACCGGTGAAGATGTTCATCATATCGTGAACGTGATGAGAATGAATGAGGGAGATCAGATTATCTGCTGCTCTCAGGACGGCTTCGAGGCAAAATGTGAACTTCAATCTGTTTCCAAAGATAATGTGTCCTGCCTTGTGGTAGAATGGACGAATGAAAACAGAGAGCTTCCGATAAAGGTTTATATTGCGAGCGGCCTCCCGAAAGGAGATAAGCTTGAATGGATTATCCAAAAGGGGACTGAGCTCGGAGCTTATGCCTTTATTCCTTTTCAAGCCACCCGTTCTGTTGTCAAGCTGGATGACAAAAAGGCAAAGAAAAAGCGGGAAAGATGGACGAAGATTGCGAAGGAAGCGGCTGAACAATCTTACCGTAACGAAGTGCCGGAAGTAATGGATGTCCTTTCTTTTCAGCAGCTTCTTCAAAGGATGCAGGACTTCGATAAATGTGTCGTTGCATACGAGGAGTCATCAAAGCAAGGGGAAATAAGCGCATTCAGTGCGGCTATAAGCAGCCTTCCGAAAGGATCATCTCTTTTGATCGTATTTGGTCCCGAAGGCGGTTTAACAGAAGCGGAGGCTGAACGGCTCACAGAGAAAAACGGTGTGCTGAGCGGCCTCGGACCGAGAATTTTAAGGACAGAAACCGCTCCGCTATACGCGTTGAGTGCGATTTCTTATCAAACAGAGTTATTAAGAGGTGATCAATAATGGCAACTGTTGCTTTCCATACGCTTGGCTGTAAAGTCAACCACTATGAAACAGAAGCAATCTGGCAGCTTTTCAAAGAAGCGGGCTATGAAAGAAGAGATTTTGAACAAACCGCTGATGTATATGTCATTAATACATGTACGGTAACAAACACGGGAGATAAAAAAAGCCGCCAAGTGATCAGACGCGCCATTCGTCAAAATCCTGACGGTGTCATCTGTGTCACAGGCTGCTATGCGCAAACCTCGCCTGCTGAGATTATGGCGATCCCTGGTGTCGATATTGTAGTCGGAACGCAGGACCGGGAAAAAATGCTCGGCTATATCGATCAATACCGTGAAGAACGCCAGCCGATTAACGGCGTCGGCAATATCATGAAAGCAAGAGTGTATGAGGAGCTCGATGTACCTGCATTCACGGACCGGACAAGAGCGTCATTGAAAATACAGGAAGGCTGCAATAATTTCTGCACATTCTGTATCATTCCGTGGGCGCGCGGCCTACTCCGCTCACGCGACCCTGAAGAAGTCATTAAACAAGCGCAGCAGCTTGTCGATGCCGGATATAAAGAAATTGTTTTGACTGGTATTCATACAGGCGGCTACGGCGAAGATATGAAAGATTACAACTTCGCTAAGCTTTTGAGCGAATTAGACACACGTGTTGAAGGCGTGAAACGGATCAGAATTTCTTCAATCGAAGCCAGCCAAATCACAGACGAAGTGATCGAGGTTTTAGACCGCTCAGATAAGATTGTGAACCATTTGCATATTCCTATCCAATCGGGATCTAACACAGTGCTTAAACGGATGAGACGTAAATATACGATGGAGTTTTTTGCTGACCGTTTAAACAAACTGAAAAAAGCACTGCCGGGCTTAGCTGTTACTTCTGATGTCATTGTAGGGTTCCCTGGCGAAACAGAAGAGGAATTTATGGAAACCTATAACTTTATTAAAGAACATCAATTCTCTGAACTGCATGTTTTCCCTTACAGCAAACGTACAGGAACGCCGGCTGCGCGAATGGAAGATCAAGTGGATGAAAACGTCAAAAATGAACGTGTGCATCGCCTGATTGCTCTTTCTGACCAGCTTGCGAAGGAATACGCATCTCAGTATGAAAATGAAGTGCTTGAAATCATTCCTGAAGAAGCGTTTAAGGAAACAGAAGAAGAGAACATGTTTGTCGGTTACACAGACAACTATATGAAGGTTGTTTTCAAAGGAACGGAAGATATGATCGGCAAAATCGTGAAAGTCAAAATTCTAAAAGCAGGCTATCCTTACAATGAAGGCCAATTTGTCCGTGTTGTTGAGGACGAAATAACGGAACATATGCGTTTGTCTTCTTAACCTAAAAACCGGTGCATTTACATGACATGTACCGGTTTTTTATTTAGCTGGGATAAGGAAGTGAATGAAGCGGTAAAACAAGTTTGTAAGCGGAAGAAATAAAAAGGCTGTCACCACATTAAATAAAAGGCTGAAATGCGCGATCCTTTGTGCGGGATCAGCTGACAGCTGTTCTACAAAACCTGTGGCTGCCGTCAGAAAAGGTAATACAATAGCTACCCCCAGTACGTTGAATACCACATGGGCATACGCTGTCTGCTTCGCCGCATATCCGCCGGATACAGCTGCCATGACAGCTGTCACGCATGTCCCGATATTTGACCCGAGTACAACGCTCATCGCCTGTGTCAATCCGATCATGCCTTCATTCATAAAGCTCATCAAAATGCCGATACAAACAGAGCTTGAGTGAATGATGGCCGTTAACACCATACCGATGAGCAAAGCGGACCAGTTTGAATCGTTCACGTGGTATAGAACCTCTGCTCCCGTTTTCAGCTTTGTCAGCGGCCCTGCAAGATGGCTGAATCCGCTGATGCAAAAAAAGATGATGCCGAGACCGAGAAAGCTTGTTCCCAGCTGTTTGAAAGGATATCTGCCCGTCAAAAAAAACAATGCCCCGCCTATCAAAAGAATCCAAATCAGAACATCCATTTTGATGGCAATAAATTCAGTAGTAAAAGTAGACCCGACGTTAGTTCCCAAAATCATCGGTATCGTCCGTTTAAAAGAAAGGACGCCCGCACTTACAAAGCCGATGACAATGACCATAAAGGCTGAACTGCTTTGAAGAATTCCCGTAAATATAATGCTGACAAGAAACGCTTTTAACGGATGGTCCGTAAACAAAAGCAAACGGTCTTCAATTTTTGAGTAAGCCATGGAAATTAAGCCTTTTCGAAGCAAGTTCATGCCAGCGAGAAAGAATAATATAAGAGCAGTAAAACTGATCAGAATTAACATTTAATTCACCAACCCCTTTCCATCATTATATAGACAGGCAGTCACACTCATGACGGAAAAGTGAACTCACTTAGTTGACCTGACTCATGGCTTATATTATAATGTCAAAGTACATGTTTATATGTGTAACTTAAAGGTAGTCGATTGGTGTATTCGGAGGGAGGGAAAGAGAATGTCAAAAACGGTCGTTAGAAAAAACGAATCGCTTGAAGATGCTCTTCGTCGCTTCAAACGCAGTGTATCAAAGACAGGTACTTTGCAAGAAGCAAGAAAGCGTGAATTTTATGAAAAACCTAGCGTAAAGCGCAAGAAAAAGTCTGAAGCTGCTAGAAAACGCAAATTCTAAAAGAGGGTGGATTTATGAGTCTTCTTGAGCGTCTCAACCAGGATATGAAGCTGTATATGAAAAACCGTGAGAAAGACAAACTGACTGTCGTTCGAATGGTTAAGGCTTCACTTCAAAATGAAGCAATTAAGCTTAAGAAAGACAGTTTGACCGAGGATGAGGAACTCACTGTCCTTTCTCGTGAACTTAAGCAACGTAAAGACTCCCTCCAGGAATTTTCAAACGCTAATCGTTTAGATTTAGTAGATAAAGTTCAAAAAGAGCTGGACATTTTAGAAGTTTATTTACCTGAGCAGCTGTCAGAAGAAGAGCTGCGTACAATCGTAAATGAAACCATCGCGGAGGTCGGTGCGAGCTCAAAAGCGGACATGGGCAAAGTGATGGGGGCAATTATGCCTAAAGTAAAAGGTAAAGCTGACGGAAGTTTAATTAATAAGCTTGTGAGCAGTCAACTGTCTTAAATGGCAAAGAAAAGGACATCTTTCTAAGAGAGATGTCTTTTTTTATACATAAAAAAATGAAACCTTTGATACATTTGTTACGTATGAAGAGAAGGCAATGATTTTAAAAGGAAGGAGGGATACACCGCCCTTGCTTCACATCAAAGGATTCCGTGCTGCTCTGTTGAGCATATTTTTATTATCTTTATTAGGCGTACAGCTGAATGCAAAAGCAGAAAAACAAACGGTTTATGTGATCCCGGTTGAAAAAAATGTCGAACAGGGCCTTGTCTCATTTTTGTCCCGTTCGTTACAAGATGCAAAGAAAGAGCATGCAGATCATATTATTCTTGATATCAATACGCCGGGAGGCTTGGTCAAATCAGCTATTGATATCGCGGATACGATAACTGAAAGCGAGATCCCAGTAACTGCGTATGTAAACAAACGCGCGTTGTCAGCTGGTGCATATATCGCCCTGCAAGCTGATCACATTTATATGGCGCCCGGCGGAAAAATGGGAGCGGCCGCGATTATTGACGGCAAAGGCAACGCCGCTGACCAAAAAGCTGAATCACTTTGGCTGGCAGAAATGGAAGATGCAGCAGTGAAAAATAACCGCGATCCAAAATATGCGCTCGCAATGGCTGACCCGACTATAGATGCCAAGGAAGTCGGCGCACCGAAGGGAGATCTGCTGACACTTAACGCTGATAAGGCGATTGATGTAGGCTATTCAGAAGGCACTGCTGACAATTTATCTGCGCTCGTAAAGAAGCTTGGGTTTGAAAAAGCGCATATCAGCTATGCAAAGGAAAGCTTTGCAGAAAAGACAGCGAGATGGCTGACAAACCCGATTATTGTTCCTATTTTGCTGACCATCGCTTTTTTAGGTCTGACGGTAGAGCTCTTTTCCCCGGGCGTCGGCATTCCTGGAACGGTTGGATTCATCGCTTTGCTGCTGTTTTTTTACGGGCATCTCGCAGCAGGTCTTGCCGGATACGAGACGGTTCTCCTCTTTATAGCAGGGGTGATCCTCATCCTGCTTGAGATTTTCCTTCCCGGAGGAATCATTGGATTGCTTGGTTTGGGAGCGATTATTGCGAGCCTGTTTTTAGCCGCGGGGAGCTTCACTGTCATGGCGGTTTCTCTCTTGATCGCCTCAGCTGTTTCGATTACAGCTTTTATTTTACTGACAAGGGTGTTGGGAAAGCGTATGAAATTCTTTAAGAAATTGATATTAAATGATTCTACAAATACGGAAAGCGGTTACGTATCAAATCAAACACGCACGGACCTAATGGGTAAAGTAGGTGTCACCTTTACACCGCTGCGTCCTGCCGGCACCGTCATTATTGATGATGAACGTCTTGACGTAGTTTCAGAGGGATCATTTACTGAAAAAGATAAGAAAGTAAAAGTGATTAAGGTAGAAGGCTCACGCATAGTTGTGAGAGAAATTTAAATAGAAACGAGGAGAAGTTATATGGATCCGTCAACACTTATGATTTTTGCGATTGTCGCAGTCGCGATCATTGTCTTGGCTGTATTTTTTACATTTGTGCCTGTGATGCTTTGGATTTCAGCTTTAGCGGCAGGAGTAAAAATCAGCATTTTCACTCTAGTGGGAATGAGGCTTCGCCGAGTCATACCGAATCGGGTTGTTAACCCGCTGATTAAAGCGCATAAAGCGGGACTTAATGTTGGAACAAACCAGCTTGAAAGTCACTATCTGGCTGGAGGTAATGTTGACAGAGTTGTCAATGCGCTTATCGCCGCCCAGCGTGCGAACATTGAACTCACATTTGAACGCTGTGCCGCCATTGATCTTGCCGGCCGGGATGTATTGGAAGCTGTTCAAATGAGCGTTAATCCTAAGGTCATTGAAACACCGTTCATTGCCGGTGTGGCGATGGACGGGATTGAAGTGAAAGCGAAAGCGAGAATCACAGTAAGAGCGAATATCGAACGTCTCGTCGGGGGAGCGGGGGAAGAAACTATTGTTGCCCGTGTCGGTGAAGGGATCGTCTCCACAATCGGTTCATCCGAAAATCACAAAAAAGTGCTTGAAAACCCCGACATGATTTCTCAGACGGTACTTGGAAAAGGATTGGACTCAGGAACGGCATTTGAAATT
The DNA here is from genome assembly GCF_000507145.1 of Bacillus tequilensis KCTC 13622. Lineage (GTDB taxonomy): Bacteria > Bacillota > Bacilli > Bacillales > Bacillaceae > Bacillus > Bacillus tequilensis. The sequence continues at coordinate 273,165 of NZ_AYTO01000034.1, forward strand.
CTCTCGATTGATATTGCTGATGTTGACATCGGTAAAAATATCGGTGCGATTTTACAAACTGATCAGGCCGAGGCTGATAAAAACATCGCGCAGGCAAAAGCGGAAGAACGCCGTGCGATGGCTGTTGCCCAAGAACAGGAAATGCGCGCCCGCGTAGAAGAAATGCGCGCGAAAGTGGTAGAGGCCGAAGCGGAAGTGCCGCTTGCGATGGCGGAAGCTTTGCGTGAAGGAAATATTGGCGTCATGGATTACATGAATATCAAAAACATCGATGCTGACACAGAAATGCGTGATTCATTCGGCAAGCTGACGAAAGATTCGTCTGATGAAGACCGCAAATCATAATCTCTCTAAGAAGGGAGAACGCTGATGGAAGATATACTGACCAATCCGCTTATCATTGCAGCGATTATCGGAATTATTTCTGCGATTTTTGGAAAAAAAAGCAAAGAAGAAAAGAAGCACAGCCAAAACAGAAATAAGCCTCAGCAGGTGAAAACGGCTTCTCCTCCAAAGAAGCAGTCAACAGAAGAAGCTCCTATACCTATTCCTAACCGCATGGAACAGGTAAGCCGAGAAGCCGAAGAAAGACGCAGAGAAACAGAAAGAAACCTGAAAGGGCTGGAACGTGACCTTACTGCCGCTAAACAAAAAGCAGTATACACAAAACAAAAAATGCTCCAGGTGAATAAAGACACCGTGGTGCAGGGGATCGTCTTAGGAGAGGTATTTGGACCTCCAAGGGCAAAAAAACCTCACCATACATTGCGCTCGGCCCGCAAAAATTAAAGTGTTAGAACCTCCTTTCAAATCATACATATGAGATGAAAGGGGGTTCTTTTTGTATGGGGCAAAGAAAGAATCGAGTGAAAGCTTGGCTGACAAGAGCATTGGAAATTCCCCCGGACGTTATGATGGATCTGCCGCGGATTACAATGGTTGGCAGACTTCATATCTACATAGAAAACCACAGAGGCCTTTTGCTTTTTAGTGAGAATGAAGTGAGGCTGATGCTGAAGCAGGGCCAGTGCATCATATCAGGAAAAAACTTTGTCATCAAGGCGATTCTACCCGAAGAAATTCTTTTGGAGGGTACGATTGATGTCGTTCGATATGTTGAGTCATAAAGCCGAGGGGGAAATGTTGTGAAAAATAAATGGCTGTCTTTTTTTTCGGGTAAGGTCCAGCTTGAATTGACGGGAAGAGGAATTGAACGGCTTCTAAATGAATGCATCAGACAGGGAATTCCGGTCTTTCATGTCGAAAAAAAGAAAGAAGCCGTATTGTTATATATACAGCTTCAGGATGTACATGCCTTTCGGCGGGTGAGAAGAAAATTTAAATGTAAAGCCCGATTTATTAACCGGAAGGGATTCCCTTTCCTTTTGCTCAAATCAAAGCTGAATATAGGGTTTTCGATCGGTTTTGCGATGTTTTTTATCCTTTTGTTTTTGCTTTCCAATATGGTGTGGAAAATTGATGTGACAGGCGCTAAGCCTGAAACGGAACATCAAATGATGCAGCATCTTAAAGAAATCGGCGTTAAAAAGGGGCGTCTGCAGTTTTTAATGCTGTCGCCAGAAAAAATACAAAAATCGTTAACCAATGGAATAGACAATATCACTTGGGTCGGAGTTGATCTGAAGGGGACGACCATTCACATGAAAGTCGTGGAAAAAAATGAGCCCGAAAAAGAAAAGTATGCCAGTCCGCGCAATATTGTCGCCAAAAAGAAAGCGACCATTACAAGAATGTTTGTCCAAAAAGGGCAGCCGATGGCACAAATCCACGATCATGTGGAAAAGGGGCAGCTGCTTGTTTCGGGGCTGATCGGCAGCGAAGATCATCAGCAGGAAGTCGCCTCAAAAGCAGACATTTACGGAGAAACCTGGTACAGATCCGAAGTAACCGTCCCGCTTGAAACATTATTTAACGTTTATACGGGCAAAGTAAGGACAAAGCACAAGCTTTCTTTTGGCTCTTGGGCAATCCCTATCTGGGGGATGACGTTTAAAAAAGAGGAATTAAAGCACCCAAAAACAGAACAAGAAAAGCATTCGCTGAATTTTCTCGGATTTAAGCTCCCTGTATCCTATATCAAAGAGCAAACGAGAGAAAGTGAAGAGGCTTTGCGAAAATATACGAAAGAAGAAGCGGTTCAAGAAGGCATTAAAATGGGTAAACAGGATGTAGAGGATAAAATAGGCGAAAACGGCGAGGTGAAAAGTGAAAAAGTTTTGCACCAGACTGTTAGGAATGGTAAAGTAAAGTTGATTATTCTCTACCAAGTTATAGAAGATATCGTTCAAACCACACCTATTGTCAGGGAGACTGAAGAATGACAGAACATTTACTTGCGATGAATCAAAAACTGAAAAGTCCGGACGAGGCGCTTTCATTGTTCGGGAACCAAGATTCTTTTTTGAAATTGATGGAGAAAGATCTGAATGTAAATATCATTACGCGCGGCGAAACGATTTATGTTTCAGGCGATGAAGAATCGTTTCAGATGGCAGACAAGCTGCTGGGATCGCTCCTCGCTTTAATTCGCAAGGGGATAGAGATCTCTGAACGTGATGTGATTTACGCCATCAAAATGGCAAAGAAGAATGAACTTGAATACTTTGAAAGCATGTATGAAGAAGAAATCACAAAGAACGCAAAAGGCAAATCAATCCGTGTAAAAACGATGGGACAGCGAGAATACGTGGCTGCTATGAAGCGGAATGACCTTGTATTCGGAATCGGCCCGGCGGGAACCGGGAAAACGTACCTGGCTGTCGTAAAAGCAGTCCATGCGTTAAAAAACGGACATATCAAAAAAATCATTTTAACAAGACCTGCCGTGGAAGCCGGTGAAAGCCTTGGTTTTCTGCCAGGTGATCTCAAAGAAAAAGTAGATCCTTATTTGCGCCCGCTGTATGACGCCCTTCATGATGTGCTTGGAGCAGATCATACAGAACGTCTGATGGAAAGAGGCATCATTGAAATTGCTCCCCTTGCGTATATGAGGGGACGGACGCTTGATGATGCTTATGTTATACTGGATGAAGCACAGAATACCACGCCTGCTCAAATGAAAATGTTTTTGACGAGACTGGGTTTTGGCTCTAAAATGATCATTACAGGTGACGTTAGCCAAATTGATCTGCCGAAAGGCGTCAAATCGGGACTTGCAGTAGCGAAGGAGATGCTGAAAGGAATAGACGGCATTTCTATGATTGAGTTAGACCAGACAGACGTGGTCAGACATCCGCTTGTTGCGAAAATTATTGAAGCATACGATAAGCAAAATTAATGCTTAATGACCCGATCGCGCGTTATCGGGTCATTTTTATGATTGCTTATGGGCTTGATGTTTCAAGAGGAGGTTCTTGTGTTGAAAAAAAAGGGGAAGACCGAAAGCAGACCAAACAAAAGGAGCAGCTTTAAAAACGCCCGCTCCATGAATGTCCTGCTGTATCTTCTGCTGGCTGCCATTATGTTTGCTTTGCTCTTTGTACATGTTAAGCCGGAAACACTTGATTTAGACCTATTTTCAGTCAGCGACAAGACCATTTATGCTCCGGCAACCGTGGAAGACCAAAAAGCGACAGAGGAAAAAAAGCAAGCCGCTGAGGACGCGGTTGAAGATCAATATACATTGAAAAAAGAATATACAGACAATCGGATTGACCTTGTGTCATCTATATTCGACAGTATCAGCGAAGTGAAAAAATCAGCGGAAGAAGGCGGCAAATCACCATCCGAAAAATCAATGGTTAAGTCTGTAAAGGACAAATTGACTTCAGATGTGAATGATTCGATTTCAGAGGATTCCATCAAGACATTGCTGAAAGCGGACCGTGAAGACTTTTCTTTCGTCAGAGATACAGTCATAACGGCAGTGAATACGGTGATGAGCAGTGAAATCCCGTCGGATAAACTATTGGACGCGAAGGATAAAGTAGAAAAAGAGCTAAAGAGCAACTCTATCCCGTCTAAATACTTAGGAGCTGCAATAGAAATCGGGCGTTTTGCTATTATTCCGAATTACGTTTTTGATCCAAAAGCGACAGAGGCAAAGCGGCAGGAAGCGTCAGACAATGTCCAGCAGGTTCAGATCAAGCAGGGGCAGGTGCTTGTGGAAGAAAATGACCTCATTGATCGGGAAGTGTACAGAAAACTTGAACTGACTGGGTTATTAAATAACTCTAATCTCTTTAAGCCGATCAGCGGCCTTTTGATCATGATCGGACTTTTCATTGCAACCCTTGTGTATTATTTTGAAAAACAGAAACAAAATCTGAAATTTAAAAACCGATCCATCCTGCTGTTCTCTATTATCACAACGCTTTTGCTTGTGATCATGGAGGTCGTCAGTTTATTTCAAAAGATGGAATATAATAATATTGGTTATCTCGTTCCTATTGCGGCCGGTGCGATTTTAATCAAGCTGCTGATGAATGAACGCATCGCCATTTTGGGAAGTATCATTCTTGCGATTTGCGGAAGTATGATGTTTAATCAGGGTGTGACAGGTACATTCAATTATGTCATTGGGATTTATTATTTGATCAGCGGGATTTCGGGTGTTTTATTTTTAGGAAAACACAATGCCAGATCAAAGATTTTGCAGACCGGGCTTTTCGTGGCATTTATTAATATGGTTGTCGTTCTTTCCTTATTATTGATCCAAAACACCGCGCTGTCGGGTCTTGAAATTGGAACGCTAATGCTGATGGGCGTAGTGTCAGGGTTTGCTTCATCTGTACTGATCATCGGCTTGATGCCGTTTTTTGAAACTGGCTTTGGCATTTTATCCACTATGAGGCTGATCGAGCTGTCTAATCCTAACCATCCGCTGCTGCGCAAAATACTGACAGAAACACCAGGTACATATCATCACAGTGTAATGGTCGCCAATTTGTCAGAGGCAGCCTGTGAGGCAGTTGGGGCTAATGGTTTGCTTGCGAGAGTCGGCGCGTATTATCACGATCTTGGAAAAACAAAGCGTCCGCAATATTTTATTGAAAACCAAATGAATATTGACAATCCGCATGACAAGCTGTCTCCTCAGCTGAGTAAAAATATTATTATCTCGCATACGACTGATGGTGCGAACATGCTGAGAAGCTATAAATTTCCGAAAGAGCTTATCGACATTGCTGAGCAGCATCACGGAACCTCGCTTTTGAAGTTCTTTTATTATAAAGCGAAGGAAAAAGGCGACCAGATTACAGAAGAAGAGTTCCGTTATCCGGGACCGAAGCCGCAGTCAAAGGAAGCAGCGATTATATCTGTGGCAGACAGTGTTGAAGCGGCTGTCAGATCAATGCACAATCCAAACCCTGAACGAATTGAAAAGCTTGTCCGGGGGATTATTTCCGATAAGCTGCAGGACGGACAATTCAGTGAATGCGATTTGACATTTAAAGAGTTGGATACCATCGCAAAAACGCTTTGTGCCACATTAAAAGGAATTTTCCACTCCCGGATCGAATATCCGGAGGCTACTAAGAAGGTGAAATAGATGAGTTTACTGATTGATATCGTTGATGAAACGGGGAGTGTCTCAGAAGAGATGCTTAAAGAAGTAGAAAATCTGCTTCAATTTGCCGCTGAGCGTGAAGGCGTTCAGGATCAGGCTGAAGTTTCTGTCACGATCGTTACCAATGAAGATATACAACAGATTAATAAAGAATATCGCGGAAAGGATACGCCGACAGATGTCATCTCATTTGCTCTTGAAGAAGAGGGAGAAGGCGAGGTCGAGATCGTGGGCGCTGAAATACCGCCTGTTTTAGGTGATATTATCATCAGTGCAGATCGCACGAGAGAGCAGGCAGAGGAATATAATCATTCTTTTAAAAGAGAACTCGGATTTCTTGCCGTGCACGGATTCCTGCACCTTTTAGGATATGACCATATGACGAAAGAGGAAGAAGAGGAGATGTTTACTAAGCAAAAGGATTTGCTGGACGCCTATGGACTCAAGAGATCATAGAAATGAGCTGAGACGATTCTTCAAAAGCTTCGTCCATGCAGGCCGGGGCATCTGGGAAACAGCGCGGACGGAGCGGAATTTCCAATTTCATGCCGCTGCCGCCTGCGCAGTTCTCATTTGCGGCTTCCTCGTGGGGCTCAGTCCGATTGAGTGGGCGATTATTTTTCTTTTAATCGGAGGAATGTTTTCGCTAGAGCTTTTAAATACAGCCGTGGAACATACGGTTGATTTAATAACAGACAAACATCACCCTCTCGCTAAAGCGGCTAAGGACGCTGCCGCCGGGGCTGTTTGCGTTTTTGCCGTGATTTCGTGTATCATTGGTTTACTAATTTTTTTGCCAAAGCTGTAATAGCTGAAAATTCTTACATTTATTTTACATTTTTAGAAATGGGCGTGAAAAAAAGCGTGCGATTATGTAAAATATAAAGTGATAGCGGTACCATTAGAGGTAAGAGAGGAATGTACACATGAACAGACAAGAGTTAATAACAGAAGCTTTAAAAGCGCGAGATATGGCATATGCGCCCTATTCCAAGTTCCAAGTAGGAGCCGCTCTTCTTACCAAGGATGGAAAAGTGTACAGAGGCTGCAATATTGAGAACGCGGCATACAGCATGTGCAATTGCGCTGAGCGTACCGCTTTATTTAAAGCTGTTTCTGAGGGGGATACAGAGTTTCAGATGCTGGCCGTTGCGGCTGACACCCCTGGACCGGTATCTCCATGCGGAGCCTGCCGTCAGGTGATTTCTGAGCTTTGCACAAAGGACGTTATTGTCATACTGACCAATTTACAAGGACAAATAAAAGAAATGACTGTGGAAGAATTATTGCCAGGCGCATTTTCATCGGAGGATTTACATGACGAACGAAAGTTTTAAATCGGGATTTGTATCTATTATTGGAAGACCAAACGTAGGAAAATCTACATTTTTGAACAGAGTCGTTGGACAAAAAATCGCGATTATGAGCGATAAGCCCCAAACGACGAGAAACAAGGTGCAAGGAGTTTTGACGACAGGCACATCACAAACGATTTTTATTGACACACCAGGGATTCACAAACCTAAGCATAAGCTTGGGGACTTTATGATGAAAGTGGCGCAAAATACATTAAAAGAAGTTGATTTGGTTTTGTTTATGATCAATGCCGAGGAAGGGTACGGGAAAGGCGACGAATTCATCATTGAAAAATTGCAGAACATGTCTACGCCTGTATTTTTAATCGTAAACAAAATTGACAAAATTCATCCTGATCAATTGCTTCTGTTAATTGACGAATATCGCAAACGTTATCCTTTTAAGGAAATTGTTCCGATTTCTGCTCTAGAAGGAAATAATATCGAAACATTGCTTACGCAGATAGAAGCGTATTTGCCTGAAGGACCGCAATTCTATCCAAGTGACCAGGTGACAGACCACCCGGAACGGTTTATCATTTCTGAACTAATCAGGGAAAAGGTGCTGCATCTGACGAGAGAAGAAATTCCGCACAGTATTGCGGTGGCCATAGAGTCCATCAAAGGGCAGGACAACGGTTCCGTGCACGTAGCGGCAACGATTGTGGTCGAACGGGATTCCCAGAAAGGCATTGTGATTGGGAAAAAAGGAAGCCTGCTGAAAGAGGTCGGAAAAAGGGCGAGAGCGGATATTGAAGCGCTGTTAGGCTCCCGTGTCTACCTTGAATTGTGGGTCAAAGTGCAGAAAGACTGGCGTAATAAAATGTCCCAGCTTCGCGATTTTGGCTTTAAAGAGGATGAATATTAATTTCTTGCTGTGTCATGATCTCACAGGACTAGGGATACATTAGCAAATTTTGTTTAACATGAAATGGAGGACATCTGGTCAAGATAAAGGTAAGAATTTGGAGTTTAGGTAAGCTAGTTTAACTACAGAAAGGTGGGTTTCTTGTGTTGAATTTTACCTGGAACGTATTTTCTCAAACAGGAAATGTTGATACGTATCTTCTTTTTAAAGAACTGGAAAAAGAGAACATGGAAAGACCCGAAGAACTAGAGGATGAGCTAGCCCGATTTGATTATCCAATTTTATAGACCTCTTGGCCGCTCCTGCTTTAGGAAGGTGCGGAAATGCTGACAAAATGTGAAGGAATCGTTCTTCGCACAAATGATTACGGAGAGACGAATAAAATCGTTACTTTACTGACAAGAGAACACGGAAAAATAGGTGTGATGGCACGAGGCGCCAAAAAACCGAACAGCCGTTTATCAGCAGTCAGCCAGCCCTTTTTGTATGGTTCATTCTTAATGCAAAAAACAACGGGTCTCGGAACGCTTCAGCAGGGTGAAATGATCCTCAGCATGAGAGGCATCAGGGAAGATTTGTTTTTAACAGCATATGCTGCCTATATTGCTGAGCTAGTCGATAAAGGCACAGAAGAAAAGAAGCCAAACCCTTTTTTATTTGAATTTATTTTAGAGTCGTTTAAACAGCTGAATGAAGGAACAGATCCGGATGTCATCTTATTCATTGCTCAAATGAAAATGCTGGGTGTCATGGGGCTGTATCCTGAGCTGAATCACTGCGTGCATTGTAAAAGCCAGGACGGGACCTTTCATTTCTCTGTTCGCGATAACGGTTTTATTTGCCATCGCTGTTTTGAAAAAGATCCTTACAGGGTCCCGATTAAGCCGCAAACGGCAAGGCTGTTGAGGCTGTTTTATTACTTCGATCTTTCGAGGCTGGGCAATGTGTCCTTAAAACAGGAAACAAAAGCTGAATTAAAGCAAGTGATTGATTTATATTATGATGAATATTCAGGGTTATATTTAAAATCAAAGCGCTTTTTAGATCAAATGGAAAGCATGAAGCATCTTTTAGGTGAAAACAAAAGTTGACATCTGGTCCATCTTTTTATATGATCATTTATTATAAAATATGTTGCAGTGAGAGAAAGAAGTACTTGCGTTTACCTCATGAAAGCGACCTTAGGGCGGTGTAAGCTAAGGATGAGCACGCAACGAAAGGCATTCTTGAGCAATTTTTAAAAAAGAGGCTGGGATTTTGTTCTCAGCAACTAGGGTGGAACCGCGGGAGAACTCTCGTCCCTATGTTTGCGGCAGGCAAGCATAGAGACGGGAGTTTTTTGGTTGCCGCCGCAGTCATCTTATGAAAGAAAAGTGGAGGTGCTTGAAATGAATATTCAAGACATGATTCTAACCTTGCAAAAGCATTGGTCCAGTCAGGGCTGTGTGCTGATGCAGGCTTACGATGTAGAAAAAGGAGCCGGCACGATGAGCCCGTATACATTTTTGCGCAGTATTGGGCCTGAACCGTGGAAAGTGGCTTACGTGGAGCCTTCCAGACGTCCTGCCGACGGACGATACGGGGAGAATCCAAACAGACTGTATCAGCATCATCAGTTTCAGGTGATTATCAAACCGTCTCCGGATAACATTCAAGAGCTGTATTTAGATTCCTTGCGCGCACTGGGAATTGATCCGCTTGAGCATGATATCCGCTTTGTTGAAGACAACTGGGAGAATCCGTCTTTAGGCTGTGCAGGTCTCGGCTGGGAAGTATGGCTTGACGGAATGGAGATTACACAATTTACGTATTTTCAGCAGGTCGGAGGACTTGAGTGTAAACCGGTTTCAGTAGAAATTACGTACGGAATTGAACGTCTTGCGTCTTATATCCAGGATAAAGAGAATGTTTTTGATTTGGAATGGACGTCAGGATTTACAGTGAAAGATTTATTCATGATGGCGGAATATGAGCATTCCGTTTATACGTTTGAAACATCAAATGTCGATATGCTGTTCCAATTGTTCAGCACGTATGAAAAAGAAGCGATCAATCAAATGGACAACGGACTTGTTCATCCAGCATATGATTATGTGCTGAAATGCTCGCATACCTTCAACTTGCTTGATGCCAAAGGTGCGATCTCTGTTACTGAGCGGACAGGATATATTGCGAGAGTGCGGAATTTAGCGAGAAAAGTAGCAAAAACCTACTACGAGGAACGAGAAAAACTAGGGTTCCCAATGCTTAAAGGGGAGGGTTCTTCTCATGAGTAAACAGGATTTACTTTTAGAGATTGGATTAGAGGAAATGCCGGCGCGCTTTTTGAATGAAAGCATGATTCAGCTTGGCGAGAAGCTGACAGGCTGGCTTAAAGAAAAAAATATCACCCACGGTGAAGTGAAGCTCTTCAATACACCTAGACGTCTTGCTGTTTTCGTGAAAGATGTAGCAGAAAAGCAGGATGATATAAAAGAAGAAGCAAAAGGGCCAGCGAAAAAAATTGCCCTTGATGCAGACGGTAACTGGACAAAAGCGGCAATCGGCTTTTCAAAAGGCCAAGGCGCAGACGTAAAAGACCTGTACATCAAAGAAGTAAAAGGCATAGAGTATGTATTCGTGCAAAAATTCCAAGCCGGTCAAGAAACAAAGTCTCTTCTGCCGGAACTGGGCAGTTTAGTTACGAGCTTGCATTTCCCGAAAAACATGCGCTGGGGAAATGAAGATTTGCGTTATATCCGGCCGATCAAATGGATTGTTGCTTTATTTGGACAGGATGTCATCCCATTTTCGATCACAAACGTTGAGTCTGGACGGACAACACAGGGACACCGTTTCCTTGGACATGAAGTGTCAATTGAATCACCTTCAGCTTATGAAGAGCAGCTGAAGGAACAGCGTGTTATTGCTGATCCAGACGCCCGGAAACAAATGATTCAATCTCAGCTGGAAGCGATGGCTGCAGAGAACAATTGGAGCATTCCGGTTGATAAAGACCTTCTTGATGAAGTAAATCATTTAGTCGAATACCCAACAGCTCTTTACGGTTCATTTGAATCTGAGTTTCTGTCAATTCCTGAGGAAGTGCTTGTCACGACAATGAAAGAGCATCAGCGCTACTTCCCTGTCAAAGACAAGAACGGTGAATTACTGCCTCACTTTATCACAGTTCGAAACGGCAACAGCCACGCGATCGAAAATGTGGCCCGAGGCAATGAAAAAGTGCTGCGCGCGCGTTTATCTGATGCATCATTCTTCTACAAGGAAGATCAGAAGCTAAACATTGATGCAAACGTGAAGAAGCTTGAAAACATTGTTTTCCATGAAGAGCTTGGTTCTCTTGCTGATAAGGTGAGAAGAGTCACTTCAATTGCAGAGAAGCTTGCCGTCCGTCTCCAGGCTGATGAAGATACAATAAAACATGTGAAACGGGCTGCTGAAATTTCTAAATTCGACCTCGTCACGCATATGATATACGAATTCCCTGAGCTTCAAGGAATTATGGGCGAAAAGTATGCGAGAATGCTTGGCGAAGATGAAGCTGTGGCTGCGGCAGTCAACGAACACTATATGCCTAGATCAGCGGGCGGAGAAACACCTTCTACTTTCACCGGAGCTGTTGTAGCAATGGCGGATAAGCTTGACACCATCGCGTCATTCTTCTCTATCGGCATTATTCCGACAGGTTCTCAGGATCCTTACGGGCTGCGCCGCCAAGCGAGCGGTATTGTTGCGATTCTTCTTGACCGAAACTGGGGAATTTCGTTTGATGAGCTGCTTACTTTTGTACAAACAGAAAAAGAAAATGAACTGCTTGATTTCTTCACTCAGCGCCTGAAATATGTCTTGAATGCTGAGCAGCTTAGACATGATGTCATTGACGCCGTGCTGGAAAGCTCTGAGCTTGAGCCATATTCAGCACTGCACAAAGCACAAGTGCTGGAACACAAGCTTGGTGCGCCAGGCTTTAAGGAAACAGCGGAGGCTTTGGGCCGAGTGATCTCTATCAGCAAAAAGGGAGTCCGCGGAGATATTCAGCCTGATTTGTTTGAAAATGAATATGAAGCAAAACTGTTTGATGCCTACAAAACAGCGAAGCAAAATCTGCAGGACAACTTCAGCAAAAAAGATTACGAGGCGGCGCTTGCTTCACTTGCAGCCTTGAAAGAACCAATTGATGCTTACTTCGATCATACAATGGTTATAGCAGATAATGAGACATTAAAGGCAAACCGTTTGGCGCAAATGGTAAGCTTGGCGGATGAGATCAAGTCCTTTGCGAATATGAATGCCCTTATTGTAAAATGAAGAGAGAAAAGGCGGTTGCTGTGTGATCGGTAATCGTCTTTTCCCTATTTATAAGTTTTTTTGTTTGATGACAAGATATTTACGATATAATATGGATTATTATTTCTTTACATAGATATGAAGTGAAAAGGTGGTGAGTACGATCGAACTAAATAAACGGCAAGAACATATTTTGCAGATTGTAAAAGAAAACGGGCCGATTACAGGGGAGCATATTGCAGAAAAGCTGAACCTAACCAGAGCAACGTTGCGTCCGGATTTAGCCATACTCACCATGTCTGGATTCCTGGAGGCGCGCCCGAGAGTCGGTTATTTCTACACCGGGAAAACCGGAACCCAGCTTTTAGCAGATAAACTTAAAAAGCTTCAGGTGAAAGACTTTCAATCTATCCCCGTAGTCATTCACGAAAACGTTTCTGTGTATGATGCGATTTGCACCATGTTTTTAGAAGATGTGGGTACTCTGTTTGTGGTGGACCGCGATGCAGTTTTGGTCGGGGTGCTTTCACGAAAAGACTTGCTCAGAGCGAGCATTGGCCAGCAGGAGCTTACATCAGTCCCTGTTCATATCATCATGACAAGGATGCCGAACATTACGGTGTGCAGACGCGAGGATTATGTGATGGACATTGCAAAGCACTTGATAGAAAAACAAATTGATGCACTGCCTGTCATCAAAGATACCGATAAAGGCTTTGAAGTAATCGGCAGAGTGACAAAAACAAATATGACAAAAATACTTGTCAGTTTATCTGAAAATGAAATCCTATAAGATCGCAAACTAACGGGGGGATAATATGAATAACCGCATCATCTATGTTGTATCGGATTCCGTCGGGGAAACGGCTGAATTGGTCGTAAAAGCAGCGCTCAGCCAATTTAACGGATCAGCGGACGATACACATGTAAGAAGAATACCTTATGTTGAAGACATAGGCACGATCAATGAAGTGATTTCACTTGCGAAGGCAGACGGCGGCATTATTTGTTTTACACTCGTGGTGCCGGAAATCAGGGAATATTTGATTGCCGAAGCGGATAAAGCGAATGTTTTATATTATGATATTATCGGCCCGTTAATTGACAAAATGGAAACAGCCTACGGTTTAACAGCGAAATACGAACCGGGGCGGGTGCGCCAGCTTGATGAAGACTATTTCAAAAAAGTGGAGGCCATCGAGTTTGCGGTAAAATACGATGATGGACGTGACCCGAGAGGAATTTTAAAAGCTGATATCGTTTTGATCGGCGTATCGAGAACGTCTAAAACACCGCTGTCTCAATATCTCGCCCACAAGCGCCTAAAGGTTGCCAATGTTCCGATTGTACCTGAGGTTGACCCGCCGGAAGAACTCTTCAACGTTGACCCGAAAAAATGCATAGGCTTGAAGATCAGTCCCGATAAACTGAATCATATCAGAAAAGAACGGTTAAAGTCACTTGGGCTTAATGACAAAGCGATCTATGCAAATATCAACAGAATTAAAGAGGAACTGGAATATTTCGAAAAAATTGTGGATCGGATCGGGTGCCAGGTTGTTGATGTTTCAAATAAAGCGGTTGAAGAAACAGCGAATATTATCCATCATCTTAAAACAAAGAACATGTAACTCAGGACGCTCTATCCTGGGTTTTTGGCTATGCCAAAAGGGAATAATGAAAAACAATAGCATCTTTATGAAGTTTGTATTATAATAAAAAATTGTGATAAAATGATTAATTTTAGGTTTAAGGTTCGTGTGATACGAATAAACTATTATGGGTAAGATGTCAAGAATTTCTCCCGGAAATTTTTCGACAAATCCATATAGACCCGTAATGATAATGGATGTGCGATTTTGCTTGCTTTTATGCAGGAGTTTAATGGAGGGATGGAGAATTACTCTTCTTAACGAACAAAAAAAGACGATTTTTGTCGATGCTGATGCTTGTCCGGTAAAAGATGAAATTTTACAAACAGCATCCGAATATGAAGTTCAAGTTCTTTTTGTCGCTTCATTTGAACATTTTCAGCTTTCCAGAAGTAAGGAAGAAAAATGGAAGTATGTTGATCCTCATAAAGAAGCTGCTGATTTATATATCGCAAATCATGTGAAAACGGGAGATATTGTTGTGACGCAGGACATCGGATTAGCATCCCTGCTGTTGAACAGAAATGTCTCCGTCATGTCGGAAAGAGGGCGTCTTTACAAAGAAGACACGATTGATTTTGCGCTTGAGAGCCGTCATTTTTCCGGCAAACAAAGGAGAAAAGGCATATACGCCAAAGGGCCTAAAAAATTAAATAAAGAAGATCGAGAACGATTTATTACACTGCTGCAAAAAATCCTGTCGAACGATGAAGGGATTTTGCACTAATACATCGAATAATGTACGACGGAGTGTTATAAGATGGGAAATCGCATACCAGATGAAATTGTGGATCAGGTGCAAAAGTCGGCAGATATCGTTGAAGTCATAGGTGATTATGTTCAATTAAAGAAGCAAGGCCGAAACTACTTTGGACTCTGCCCTTTTCATGGAGAAAGCACACCTTCGTTTTCCGTATCGCCCGACAAACAGATATTTCATTGCTTTGGCTGCGGAGCGGGCGGCAATGTTTTCTCTTTTTTAAGGCAGATGGAAGGCTATTCATTTGCCGAGTCGGTTTCTCACCTTGCAGACAAATACCAAATTGATTTTCCGGATGATATAACAGTCCATTCCGGAGCCCGGCCAGAATCTTCTGCAGACCAAAAAATGGCTGAGGCCCATGAGCTCTTGAAGAAATTTTACCATCATTTGTTAATAAATACAAAAGAAGGTCAAGAAGCGCTGGACTATCTGCTTTCCAGGGGCTTTACGAAAGAGCTTATTGATGAATTTCAGATCGGCTATGCTCTTGATTCTTGGGACTTCATCACGAAATTTCTCGGGAAGCGGGGCTTTAGTGAGGCGCAAATGGAGAAAGCGGGTCTCCTGATCAGGCGCGAAGACGGGAGCGGATATTTTGACCGTTTCAGAAACCGCGTCATGTTTCCGATCCATGATCATCACGGAGCGGTTGTCGCTTTCTCAGGCAGGGCTCTTGGCAGCCAGCAGCCTAAATATATGAACAGTCCTGAAACGCCGCTTTTTCATAAAAGCAAACTGCTTTACAACTTTTACAAGGCCCGCCTTCATATCAGAAAGCAGGAAAGAGCAGTCTTGTTTGAAGGGTTTGCCGATGTCATATCGGCTGTCAGCTCGGGTGTAAAAGAAAGCATAGCCACGATGGGAACCTCTTTGACAGATGACCATGTCAAGATACTGAGAAGAAATGTCGAAGAAATCATTCTTTGCTATGATTCTGATAAAGCCGGTTATGAAGCCACTTTAAAAGCTTCTGAGCTTCTGCAAAATAAAGGCTGCAAAGTCAGAGTTGCAATGATTCCTGACGGATTAGATCCTGACGATTACATCAAAAGGTTCGGCGGGGAAAAATTTAAAAACGACATTATCGACGCCAGTGTCACCGTGATGGCCTTCAAAATGCAATATTTCCGAAAAGGAAAGAACCTGTCCGACGAAGGAGATCGCTTAGCATATATTAAAGACGTACTGAGAGAAATCAGCGCGCTTTCAGGGTCTCTTGAGCAGGAAGTTTATGTGAAACAGCTTGCTTCGGAGTTTTCGCTTTCACAGGAGTCTTTAACCGAGCAACTGTCTGTTTTCAGCAAGCAAAACAAGCCTGCTGACAATAGCGGTGAAACGAAAACGCGGCGAGCGCATCTGACGACAAAAGCAAGGCAAAAGCGTCTGCGTCCGGCGTATGAAAATGCAGAAAGGCTGTTACTCGCCCACATGCTTCGAGATCGAAGCGTCATCAAAAAAGTGATTGACCGGGTAGGCTTTCAATTTAATATTGATGAGCACCGAGCATTAGCCGCCTATCTTTACGCTTTTTATGAGGAGGGAGCCGAGCTTACGCCTCAGCATCTGATGGCTAGGGTGACGGATGATCATATAAGTCAGCTCTTGTCTGATATTTTAATGCTTCAGGTTAATCAAGAGCTCAGCGAAGCCGAATTATCAGATTATGTAAAAAAAGTGTTGAATCAAAGAAATTGGTCAATGATAAAAGAAAAAGAGGCGGAGAGAGCCGAAGCCGAAAGGCAAAAAGATTTTTTGAGAGCTGCATCTTTGGCTCAAGAAATCGTTACATTGAACCGATCTTTAAAATAACCGCAAAATTGATGAGGAGCATGTATTGGCAATGATTCCTTGCGGAGGAGCAAATAGATCGCTTGACCTCATCATGAATTGTCATATCATTATTCGCACATTGTTAAAGGCAACTCACAAAGAAAACGCCTGAATGGACCGAATAAGAATCATACCGCTTATAGAATTCGTTGCAAGCTTTGGAAGGAGGGATCCATAATGGCTGATAAACAAACCCACGAGACAGAATTAACATTTGACCAAGTAAAAGAGCAATTAACAGAGTCTGGTAAAAAACGTGGTGTTCTGACATATGAAGAAATTGCCGAGCGTATGTCCAGCTTTGAAATTGAATCAGACCAAATGGATGAGTATTATGAATTTTTAGGTGAACAAGGTGTTGAATTAATTAGTGAGAATGAAGAAACAGAAGATCCTAATATTCAGCAGCTTGCCAAAGCCGAAGAAGAATTTGACCTTAATGACCTAAGTGTACCGCCTGGCGTCAAAATCAATGACCCAGTTCGTATGTATCTAAAGGAAATCGGCCGGGTTAACCTTCTTTCTGCAAAAGAAGAAATCGCCTACGCTCAAAAGATTGAGGAAGGTGACGAAGAATCTAAACGCAGATTGGCTGAAGCGAACCTGCGGCTTGTTGTCAGTATCGCAAAACGGTATGTCGGACGCGGAATGCTGTTCCTTGACCTGATCCAGGAAGGAAACATGGGTCTGATGAAAGCCGTTGAAAAATTTGATTACCGTAAAGGTTATAAATTCAGTACGTATGCTACGTGGTGGATTAGACAGGCGATTACTCGTGCTATTGCCGATCAGGCGAGAACGATCCGGATTCCCGTTCATATGGTTGAAACCATTAATAAATTAATCCGTGTACAACGTCAGCTACTTCAAGATTTAGGCAGAGAACCAACACCTGAGGAAATTGCGGAAGATATGGATTTAACACCTGAAAAAGTGCGTGAAATCTTGAAGATTGCCCAAGAGCCGGTATCTCTGGAAACGCCGATCGGTGAAGAGGATGACTCGCATCTTGGTGATTTCATTGAAGACCAAGAAGCTACTTCACCTTCAGACCACGCCGCATATGAGCTATTGAAAGAGCAGCTGGAAGATGTACTTGATACGTTAACTGATCGTGAAGAAAATGTATTGCGTCTTCGATTCGGTCTTGATGACGGCCGTACAAGAACTTTAGAAGAGGTCGGCAAGGTATTTGGAGTAACGAGAGAGCGTATTCGACAAATCGAAGCCAAAGCGTTGCGGAAACTAAGACATCCTAGCAGAAGTAAACGTTTGAAAGATTTCCTCGAATAAGATGGAACGGGTCGTGCAGATCCGTTCTTCTTTTTTTAAAAAAAGAGATATGGATAATATGCCTTTATTTTACTGAAAAATGATGTCATTTGCAAATGAACATTGTGGTAAAAAATTTCAAAATCTGTTTCCATATTTTCTATTGTAAGCGTATACAATACAATATACAATAGTATAAAAAGGATATTAGAGAAATAGGCATGTTTCTATTCAATTTTGTATAAAGTGTGAATAAAAAACTTTTGTACAGCAATCCATTTACTTTTTGTTAAAATAAGTTAGAATTAGAAGTGTTTACATAGGGGGAAGGATCAAAAAGGGGGAAGGGAAATGAAATGGAACCCGCTTATTCCATTTTTACTGATCGCTGTTTTAGGAATTGGTCTGACTTTCTTTTTTTCAGTAAAGGGGCTTGATGACTCTCGAGAGATTGCAAGCGGCGGAGAAAGCAAATCTGCTGAAAAGAAAGATGCAAACGCTTCACCAGAGGATATATACAAGGCAAACTGCATCACATGCCACGGTGAAAATTATGAAGGTGTTTCGGGTCCGAGCTTAAAAGGTGTAGGGGATAAGAAAGATGTCGCTGAAATTAAAACAAAAATTGAAAAAGGCGGTAATGGAATGCCTTCCGGTCTTGTTCCAGCCGATAAGCTGGATGATATGGCAGAGTGGGTATCAAAAATAAAATAAAAGATTATCTTTCTCCTTATATTGTACGTTCTCAGGCCGCCGAGATGATCTCGACAGCCTTTTATTTTTGTTTACCGTATGAGAGCATTTATCAAAATAAAGTATCTGAAAATCATTCGCTCAGCTTGGATTCCTGGCTGATTTTTTATATGATAGAAAAGGAAAAAATGATTGAGAAAAGTTGTGATGACAAGTGAATGAATTAAAATTATCTAAACGGTTGCAAACAGTAGCGGAGTACATACCGAAGGGGGCGGTGATGGCTGATATCGGGTCTGACCACGCTTACCTTCCTTGCTATGCGGTGCTGAATCATAAAGCAAGCGGGGCAATTGCCGGAGAAATAACAGACGGGCCGTTGTTGTCTGCTAAGCGGCAGGTTGAAAAATCCGGCTTGAGCACACATATTTCCGTAAGGCAGGGGGACGGCCTCGAAGTGATTAAAAAAGGTGAAGCCGATGCCGTTACGATTGCAGGAATGGGCGGGTCTTTGATTGCTCACATTTTAGAAGCGGGTAAAGACAAATTAACAGGGAAGGAACGGCTTATTTTGCAGCCGAATATTCATGCTGTTCATATCAGGGAGTGGCTTTATAAAGAAGGGTATGCACTGATTGATGAGGTAATCCTTGAGGAAGACGGAAAGTGCTATGAGGTGCTTGTCGCCGAAGCGGGAGACAGAGACGCGGCTTATGCGGATATTTCGGTAGCAGCCGGAATGCTCGTCGGCCCTTTCTTAGCAAGAGAAAAGAATGCTGTCTTCTTGAAAAAATGGACACAAGAGCTTCAGCATACACAAAACATTTATGAACAGATCAGCCAAGCTGCGAGTACAGAGCAAAATAAACAGAAATTAACGGAGCTCGCCGATCGAATGGAGCTGCTAAAGGAGGTTATTGATCATGGCTAAAAGCGTAAATGGGCAGCAGATTATCCAGCTGTTTGAACAATTTTCCCCGAAAGCCTATGCGGTTGAAGGTGATAAAATCGGCCTGCAAATCGGCACCTTAAACAAACCGATTAAAAATGTGATGGTTACACTTGATGTGTTGGAGAGTGTTATTGATGAAGCGATTGAAAAAGAGGTTGATTTGATCATTGCACACCACCCTCCGATTTTCAGGCCGCTAAAGCATATTGCAACAGACCAGCCTGCCGGAAGGCTCATTGAAAAGTGTTTGAAGCATGATATCGCTGTTTATGCAGCTCATACTAATTTAGACGTTGCGGACGGCGGCGTGAATGATTTGCTTGCTGAAGCATTAGAGCTGAGTGAGACGGATGTGCTGGCGCCTACTTATACTGATCCTCTAAAAAAGCTGGCCGTATACGTACCGAAGGAATATGAAGAGCAGGTCAGGGGAGCGCTCGGAAATGCCGGAGCCGGTCATATCGGCGAATACAGCCATTGTGCGTTTTCGTTTGAGGGAATCGGCAGCTTTAAGCCATTGGACTGCGCCAAGCCGTTTATCGGTGAAGTAGGGGAGCTTGAGCTTGTTCATGAAGTAAGACTTGAGACTGTGTTTCCTAAAAGCATCGAAAAAGCTGTAATAAAAGCAATGATAAAAAGCCATCCATATGAAGAAGTCGCTTATGATATCTATCCTGTCGAGCAGTCTCCCGCCGAAAAAGGACTTGGCCGTGTGGGAACCCTTAAAAATGAGATGACGCTCAAGGAGTTTGCTTTATTTGTGAAAGACAAGCTTGACGTCAATGGTGTCAGAGTAGTGGGCGATGCTGACAGTATGGTGAAAAAGGTAGCTGTTCTTGGCGGAGACGGAAACAAGTATATTCATCAGGCGAAACGAAAGGGCGCTGATGTTTACGTCACAGGAGATTTATACTTCCATGTGGCCCATGATGCAATGATGCTTGGCCTGAATGTGGTTGACCCGGGCCATTATGCGGAAAAAATCATGAAAGAAGGCGTCACGAGAAAACTGACATCAATGTGCAACGATAAAAAGCTTGATGTAAATATCTTTGTTTCTGAAACAGATACTAATCCATTTATGTTTCTATAAAAAAACTGAGGCTTTTGCAGCCTCAGTTTTTTGCTTTTACTTTCGGAAGTATTTTTTTGAGCGGTACATTGTGTTCAGTTGTCCAAGTTGACGGATCTTCATGTTCGTACTGCTCCAAAAAGCGAATGACTTCTTTTGTGATGGGCGTTGGTGTTGAAGCCCCCGCTGTAACCGCAACGGTATTCACGCCTTTTAGCCATTCGAGCTTTAATTCGCTTAAGTCGCCGATCCGGTATGCTTTTGTGCCGGCTATTTCCTCTGATACTTGAGCAAGCCTATTAGAATTGTTGCTTTTCGGGTCGCCGACAACGATTGTTAAGTCCGCTTTTTTCGCCTGCTCTGATACAGCTTCCTGCCGCACTTGAGTAGCGAGGCAAATCTCTTGGTGATATTCGACATGGGGATATTTTTCTTTAACAAGCTCCATGATGTCGTGAACATCCCATTGAGACATTGTTGTTTGATTCGTCACGATTAACTTCTCTGCTTGGATATTCAGGTTTTTCACATCTTCTTCTTTTTCAACTAAGTGAACGATCTCCGGCGCTACGCCAACGGCTCCTTCAGGCTCTGGATGCCCTTTTTTGCCGATATAGATTACGTGATATCCTTTTTCTTTCATCTCCAGAATTAAATTGTGAGTTTTCGTCACATCCGGACATGTCGCATCAATTGCGACTAATCCTTTTTCTTCGGCGATTCTTCTGACTTCGGGAGAAACACCGTGCGCAGTGTAAATGACGGTTCCTTTGTCAACCTGCTTTAGGATGTCCAGACGGTTAGCACCGTCCAATGTGAAAATCCCTTCCTCTTCAAAGGCATCAGTAACGTGTTTATTATGAACAATCATCCCGAGTATATAGATGGGCCTTGGCAAGCTTTTATCTAGTGCTGCGTTTTTGGCAATGACCATAGCATCAACAACGCCATAGCAATAGCCGCGCGGCGAAATTTTAATTACGTCCATTTTCGGTTGTCCTCCAATACTGAAGTGAGTAAAGGCAATATAAAAAGCCGTAATCAAACGGCTTTATTCTTGCATTCTTCTGATTTCATTATAGCCAATCTCACTTCAGATATCAAAGAATGTTAAATATATAATCTTGGTTTTGAACTGCCTGATGTTCTTTTCGGAGCAGGAGAAGCAGCTTCATTTTTCTTCGGGGCAGATGTTTTTGGTTCTTGTTCTTTATTGTCAGGTGTTTTTGATTTCTTTGGCAGAGAAGAACTTTTTGCTTTTGATTTTTTGTTTCCATCTGAGGTTTTTGTTTCATCCTCACCCTCTTTCTCTTTTTCTGTTGATTCTTCTGAATCTGTTTCTTTTTCACTTTCCTCATTGCTCTCTGTCTCTGTATCATCACTTTTACTTAATTGGCTGTACAGCTTCATTAATGACGGCAGATTGCGGACTAATGGGCCGTACTGCTGGATCATAGGGGTGACTTGCTGCGCCATGCCGAGCACTTTTTGCACATTCCCGAGCATACTTGATAAAGATGCAGGATTGGCGATATTTTGAATCCCTTGCAGGCCTGCACCTCCGCTCGCTGAGGCACCTGCTCCAGGAAAGCCGGCGCCCCCAGCGCCTCCTCCGCCGGGCAAGAACTTTGACAGCATTCCTTTTAAGCCTCCGCCTGCGCCATTTCTTGCTGCGGCATTTGCCTGAGGAAGAAATTGTCTGGCTTGCTGAAAACCTTGCTGCTGTGCTCCAAATGAAGGTCCTCGCATAGTAGGAAGTCCTCTACCCATCATTCGCTGATTTGGCATGGGGCGGGGCGGTCCGGGCCGTGGGAAATTTCTCATTGGCTGCTGCGGTGAAAACATACTTGTACCTCCTTTCAGCTCTCTCTGCTATTAGAATATGCATGGGCTGTGGTATTTGCTTTACAAAACTGAATAAACAAACGCCTTCCAAACGTGGTGTTTTTAAGCAAAATCGGGTATAATGTGATGATGGACACAGAATGTGCCGCTTTAAGGAGCTGGGAAAAATGAAAGAAACAAAATTTGAACTTTATGAATTGAAACCATTTATTATAGATGCAGTACACCGCCTTGGTTTTTACGAACCGACTGATATTCAGAAAAGGCTGATTCCTGCAGTGCTAAAAAAAGAAAGCGTCATCGGCCAGTCTCAGACGGGTACAGGAAAGACGCACGCTTATTTACTGCCTTTATTAAACAAAATCGATCCTGCTAAGGATGTCGTTCAGGTTGTCATTACGGCTCCGACAAGAGAGCTTGCTAACCAGATTCATCAGGAAGCGCTTAAAATCACCCAGGGTGAAGAAGGCAGTCAGATTCGCTCGAAATGTTTTATCGGAGGCACAGATAAACAAAAATCGATTGATAAACTGAAAACACAGCCTCATCTTGTTGTCGGTACGCCCGGACGGATTGCCGATTTAATCAAAGAACAGGCGTTAAGTGTTCATAAAGCGGGAGCTCTCGTCATTGATGAAGCTGATTTAATGCTGGACATGGGATTTATTGCAGATGTAGATTACATTGGTTCCCGTATGCCTGAGGATTTGCAGATGCTGGTATTCTCTGCGACCATTCCGGAAAAGCTGAAACCATTTTTGAAGAAATATATGGAAAATCCGAAATACGCTCACGTTGAGCCAAAACAGGTGACTGCTGCGAAGATTGAGCATATCCTCATTCCTTCAAAACATCGTGATAAGGACAAGCTCCTTTTTGACATTATGTCTCACCTGAATCCATACCTGGGCATTGTGTTTGCCAATACGAAAAACACTGCTGATCATATCGCTCAATATCTGACTGAAAAAGGTATGAAAATCGGGCTGCTGCACGGCGGTTTAACGCCTCGTGAACGGAAAAAAGTCATGAAGCAGATCAATGATTTGGAATTTACTTATATCATTGCAACTGACCTTGCCGCAAGAGGGATTGACATTAAAGGTATCAGCCATGTGATCAACTATGAGCTGCCGGATGATCTCGATTTTTATGTTCACCGTGTGGGCAGAACGGCTCGCGCCGGCTCATCAGGGCAAGCGATGACCATTTACGGGCTTTCTGATGAGGATGCATTAGCCAGACTTGAGAAAATGGGCATCGAATTTGATTACTTGGAGCTTGAAAAGGGCGAGTGGAAAAAAGGCGATGACCGCCAGCGCCGCAAAAAGCGTAAAAAAACGCCAAACGAAGCGGATGAAATTGCACATCGTCTCGTGAAAAAGCCGAAGAAGGTAAAGCCTGGCTATAAAAAGAAAATGAGCTACGAGATGGAGAAAATCAAGAAAAAACAGAGAAGAAACCAATCTAAGAAAAGAAAGTAGGGGAACCTGTTGCTGAGAATAGGCTCACACGTCTCTATGAGCGGAAAACATATGCTTCTGGCTGCAAGCCAGGAAGCAGTCTCTTATGGAGCGAACACGTTTATGATCTATACAGGCGCACCGCAAAATACGCGCCGAAAGAAAATTGAAGATTTGAATATAGAAGCTGGCCGGGCACACATGCAAGAAAACGGCATTGACGAGATTATTGTACACGCGCCTTATATTATTAATATTGGCAATACGACAAATCCGTCCACTTTTGAGCTTGGTGTCGATTTTCTTCGTTCTGAAATTGAGCGGACAGCGGCCATCGGAGCGAAGCAAATTGTTCTTCACCCGGGCGCTCATGTAGGAGCGGGAGCTGAAGCATGCATCAAGAAAATTATTGAAGGCTTAAATGAAGTAATTGATCCAAACCAAAATGTCCAGATTGCATTAGAGACAATGGCAGGAAAAGGATCAGAATGCGGCAGAAGCTTTGAGGAGCTGGCCCAGATTATCGAAGGCGTTACACACAATGAGCATCTCTCAGTGTGTTTTGACACATGCCATACACATGATGCCGGATATAACATTGTCGAAGACTTTGACGGAGTGCTGAATGAGTTCGATAAAACCGTCGGCATTGACCGTATTAAAGTGCTTCATATTAATGACAGCAAAAATGTCAAAGGCGCAAGAAAAGACCGCCATGAAAACATCGGCTTTGGCGAAATCGGCTTTGACGCACTGCAATATGTCGTTCACCATGAGCAGTTAAAAGACATCCCGAAAATCCTTGAGACGCCGTATGTAGGTGAGGATAAAAAGAACAAAAAGCCGCCATACCGTTTTGAAATTGACATGCTGAAAGAAAAACAATTTGATGACACATTGCTCGAAAAAATTTTACAGCAATAAAAAAATGGGGGGATAGATCCCCCGTTTTTTTAGCTTGTAAATTGTTTGAATAGTTCATTAACGGTTTGAGCTGTTTGTTTTGATGTGATCGCCTCTACTTGTTTCAGCAGCCGCATTCGTTCACTATCATTAAAGATATTCACGTTTTTCCCGTATAACAGTTTTGCTACTTCTGTGGCTTGCGTTCTTGTCAAACTGATTCCGTATTGTTTTGAGTACTTCAGCAGGTCGTCAGCAGTAGCCTGATTTAGCCGCTGTAAAATAATTCTTTGAAATAAAATCATCGCTCGTTCCACCTCCAGACTTAATGTATGGCAACTCAGTAAAATGTGTCAGTGTTTAATGGTAAAATAGATTTATAATGTATTAAAAATAGTTATTGCAGGAAAGGAGATTTTATGACCCCAACAAAACAACATAAGAGAGAAACATTTTTCCACTTTATTTTCAGGGTAGTCATGATTTTGGCAGGAGCTGCATCTGCGGCTGTAAGTATCGAATTGTTTTTAATCCCCAACGATTTTATTGACGGCGGGATTATCGGTGTATCGCTTATTTTAGACCACCTCTTTATATCAAACCCCTTTCTGAATTTCGCTTTTTTCGTTGTCGTTTTAAATATTCCTTTTATGATCTTCGGATATAAATATATCGGTAAGACTTTCCTTGTCTCTACAATGATTGGGATTGTCGGGCTTGCTGTTATTGAATCCTCGCTGCACAATGTAGATGCCATTACAACCCAGCCCATTTTGGCCACTGTGTTCGGAGGTCTTTTACTTGGCTTTGGAGTCGGGCTCGTGATTCGAAACGGAGGTTCAATGGATGGCACAGAAATTCTCGGTATTTTACTGACAAAAAAGCTGCCATTTTCAGTAGGTGAGTTTGTGATGATCATCAATGTATTCATTTTCATTTGGGCCGGTTTTGTCTTTGGACCCGAGCAAGCGATGTACTCTTTCATGACTTATTATATTGCAATGAAAACCATTGATGCCGTGATCCAGGGGCTTGATGAAACAAAAGCTGTCATTATTGTGTCGGATCAGTATGATGAGATATCCGACGCGATTTTGCACCGTCTTGGACGGGGAACAACAAAGCTGAAAGGGAAAGGCGGATATACGGACGAGGAGAAGGACGTGATTTACGCCGTTGTCACAAGGCTCGAAGTGACCAAGCTTAAATCAATCGTGTTTGAAGTTGATATTAATGCATTCATTACGATTATGAATACCCATGAGACACGGGGCGGGAAATTCAAAAACGCAATCCATTAGGCTTTCATTTACTTTTATTCACTTTATGGGTATAATTTTATCTGCAGTAAAGAAAATGGCTTGCTGGTCAGACAGCTGCCATTTTCTTTTTCATACATGTCATACGTTCTTAAGCAAAGTGAAAAGGGGGACCCTTCATGAACGTACAAGAAGCGCTGAACCTGCTGAAAGAAAACGGATATAAATATACAAACAAACGGGAGGATATGCTGCAGCTTTTTGCTGATTCAGACAAATATCTTACTGCTAAAAACGTACTGTCTGCATTAAATGATGATTATCCCGGCTTAAGCTTTGATACAATCTACAGAAACCTTTCTTTATATGAAGAACTTGGTATTTTGGAAACAACCGAGCTGTCCGGTGAAAAGCTCTTCCGATTTAAGTGTTCATTTACCCATCATCACCATCACTTTATTTGTCTTGCCTGCGGCAAAACAAAGGAAATTGAATCATGCCCGATGGACAAGCTTTGTGATGATTTAGATGGCTATGAGGTCAGCGGGCATAAATTTGAGATTTACGGCACATGTCCTGACTGTACAGCGGAAACCCTTGAAAACACTACTGCATAATGAATTGCGTATATAAAAGAAAAAAGGGGCCCAGTTTTAAAGTGGGCTCCTTTTTCAGTTATTGACACGTATAAAATAATGTTTGTTTTTGTTTATCCATTGAACGGCTTCCAGCCAGTTGTTTACTCTGGTGATGTTTGAATCAATCGGGAGCTGATTATAAGGAGAATTGAACAAAATCACCGGTATGCCGGCTTCTTTGGCAATCATCATGGCGTTTCCGTGATGATCTTCAAAAAACAAGTCGATGTTATGATTTCTGACTGCTTCAACTTTATGATGACCGCCAACGAGTTCGATGTGGTCGTAATGAATGTTTTGTCTGTCAAACCATTCATAAGTAATGTCTGTTAAATGAGTCCGTCTCGCTGTAATATAAATAAGCTTGTGCTCCTCTTTGAGGAGGTCAAGTGACTGTTTTGCATGCTGCGCAAGCAATGCTTCCTTATATATGATTGCTTCATGTTGATTCATCCAATCCCAAAATTCTTCCTGTGTAATATGTAACAGCTTTGTTAAATCATAATCCGTCATATCATTTAATGAAATGGAAAGATTAAACGAGCGGTTCAAATAAGGGACGAATGTATCCTGAGCCGTAATTGTGCCGTCAATATCTATTCCTAAGCGTAACATGCCCACACTCCTTCAGTTTCATCCCTTCAAGTGTAACATAAACAATTAACATTAACAGAAAAGTTTAGCAAACATGAATCAGGCAAAATAGATCAAACTATAAAAGCTCCTTTAATAAAAACAGAAGGGGGAATTGAAGGTGGCAAACGATTACGAAAATCGGAATAACAACAGCTACTATGTTGACCATGGTTCTGAGGGAACGAATATTACCCGCGACAATGATGGTTTTTTTGAGGAAACAGCTGCTGAAATCGCTGAGCCTTACCGAGCTGCTGACCGCAGCAATGACCGAGATAAAGGTCGCAGCGGCGGCAATGTCAATGAAGGACGGGGAATAGGATATATCGGTTTAGCCTTGTCCATTATTTCATTGTTTGTACTGCCTGTTTTATTGGGAGCTGCCGGTATTATTGTCGGCTATATCGCAAGAAGAAGAGGCGCCCAAGGCCTTGGCGCTTGGGCGATGGGCATCGGTGTCGTCTCATTAGTGCTTGGAATATTTATTATTCCATTTTTCTAACGCAAAAAGCTTGACGGGTTCCCGTCAAGCTTTTTGTGTCTCTTCTTTTAATTTTGCTTTTTCAGCTTCAAGCTTTGCATAGTGTTCCTCAGCAAGAATGTCAATTTCTTTCTTAAGTTCCTCTACCATTGTTTCCTCTGGAACCTTACGGACAATCTTCCCTTTCCGGAATAACAATCCTTCACCGCGCGCTCCGGCAATTCCGATATCAGCTTCTCTCGCTTCTCCGGGTCCGTTTACTGCACAGCCGAGAACAGCGACTTTAATCGGCGCTTTTATTTTAGAAATATATTCTTCCACTTCATTGGCAATGCTGATCAAATCAATCTCAATACGGCCGCAAGTCGGACATGAGATGAGCGTGGCAGCATTGGAGGCTAAGCCGAAAGATTTTAGAAGCTCCCTCGCTACTTTTACCTCTTCCACAGGATCTGCACTTAATGAAATACGCATGGTGTTACCGATGCCTTTGCTTAAAATCGCGCCGAGTCCAGCCGCGCTCTTTACTGTGCCGGCAAACAGCGTTCCTGATTCGGTGATCCCGAGGTGAAGCGGGTAGTCAAATGCTTTCGCCGCTTTTTCATAAGCCTCGATCGCAAGGTTAACGTCAGATGCCTTCATGCTGACAATAATATCGTGAAAATCGAGATCCTCAAGAATTTTAATGTGATGAAGTGCGCTTTCTACCATTCCGTCAGCAGTCGGATAACCGTATTTTTCTAAAATCCGTTTTTCGAGTGAACCGGCGTTGACACCGATTCTGATCGGAATCCCTTTTTCTTTCGCCGCTTTAACGACCGCTTCGACTTTTTCGCGGCGGCCGATGTTGCCTGGGTTGATTCGGATTTTATCTGCGCCGCCTTCAATAGCTTTTAACGCAAGCTTATAATCGAAATGTATGTCAACAACGAGCGGAATGGAAATCCGTTTTTTAATATCGGCAATGGCGTTTGCCGCCCGTTCATCCGGACATGCCACCCGGACGATTTGGCATCCGGCTTCAGCCAAACGGTTAATTTCCGCAACCGTAGCTTCTACATCATGTGTTTTTGTTGTTGTCATGCTTTGGATGACAACTTCATTGTTGCCGCCTATTGTTAAAGGTCCCACTTTGACGGGACGCGTTTTTGTACGATGTGTGATTTCACTCACTTGCAATCGCTCCTTAATTGTAGTTGCCGCTTCTAGATATAACAATTCTAGTATGGTTTAAGTGAATTTATTTTACAAATTACATTGTAACAGTGTCTTCGCCGAACTGACAAGAAATTAACGCTAATTAGGGTAGACTGGGAATTTGTACGCTGTTCCAGCTTGAATGGCGTTGGCTTTCACATTCGGATTCAGCGTTTCAAAATCCTTTACAATGTCGTCCGGTGAACCTGCTGATCCGACAATCGACATAACCGTATCACCCGGCTTTACCTTCACCGTTTTAAACGCAGGTTCCTGTGCAGCTGTTTTTGCTGATGCTTCATAGACAGGGAGGTCCTGAAAAGGTATCGTTCCAATTTTAAGGTCATAAAAAAGAATAAAAAGAATAAAAACAATGCTGCATACTAAAGTGAGACGCTTCATCGCTTTTCCTCCCGCATACGAAATTTTATACTATCGTATGCTTGTCCATTTGGATTCATGACAAAAGAAAAGAGACTGCGAATGCAGTCTCGGATTATACAGCAGCTTTTTTTGACGGAATCTCTTTTAAAACAAGGAATAGAATGACAAAGTTGACAAACCAGTTCAGCAAAAATTCACTTGGAACTGTCACTTCTAACGCACGCATGATCGTAAAGAATACAGTCGATAAGGTGACGGAATAGGCAGAAAGCCTCCAGAGCTGGTGATAGGACAGATGCTTTTTCTGTGAATTCTTAATGATTACTCCGATTAGCGCCAAGAATGATACTTCAATAAATTTTCCCGCGGCTGTTACGAGAAAAATGAGAATGGAAAGAACCGTTACGATCATCGTTTGATTTTGGTTTAAACCCGCAATAACGTCTTTTTTTGCCAAATCTGACGGCATCATGGAGTAAGGCATTTCTTGGGCTTGTCCGTCAATGGCCAACACAAATTTATCCTGAAGGATGCCGATCGCGTTTTGCTTCGCTTCAATTTGTTCGGTGCCGTAGGCGTCTGTCGGATCAAACACGATCACGAAACCATTTGCCTGTGATTCTGTGGCTTTTTTTTCATCCGTTTGAAGTTTGCCGTTTGAAATTGTGAAATCAGGGAAATCTTTGTTTACAACGGTTTTAAAACCGTTGATAGAATTTACGGTCCCTGCGCTTACATAATAAGCGGTAGGGATTGCAAAAAGGACAGAGAGCAAAAATACATAAAGAATCGCTTTCCCGATTCCTTGAAATCTTGTTTTTGCAATATCACGGGGAGAGTATGTACTTTTGATGAAAAGCTGAAATACATTCACTATCTTCACTTCCTAGCTATACTTAATATATGTTGCTTATTGTATCGTTGCCTACGTGTGAATACAAGGAAGACATGAAGAAGATAGATGAAGAAAGGGAGGATGGATGCTATGGATTTGTTGTATTGGCTGTTGATTGCGGCGGTATTTATCATCGCTTTTGTCGGGCTGGTGTACCCAATTATTCCGAGTGTCGTATTTATTGTTGCCGGCTTTATCTTGTACGGATTCTTGTTTTCGTTCAGTCCGTATTCTTATATGTTCTGGCTCGTTGAAGCCGTTTTTGCCGCAGTATTATTCGCCGCGGATTACGTGTCTAATTTGCTTGGAGTAAAAAGATTCGGCGGAAGCAAAGCCGCCATATGGGGAAGCACGATCGGTTTATTAATCGGGCCTTTCGTCATTCCGGTCGCAGGGATCATATTAGGTCCGTTTATCGGGGCTGTTTGTGCAGAACTTATCGTCCATCAAAAGGACGTAAAGTCAGCGTTTAAAATCGGTCTCGGCTCACTCATTGGTTTTTTGACAGGGGTTATCGCAAAGGGTATCATACAGCTTTTGATGATCGGATATTTTTTATGGACGGTCCTATAAGAATTGAGGGAGGCAGGTTTAATGGGGCGGATTATCGGTTAAAGTGAAATATGTTTGCTGAAATGGCCAACATGTGAGCTTTTTCATTGATTACAAAGCGTTCTTTTGTTACATTGAATGAAGAAAGGCTCGCTGTGAAGCGGCATTTCAGTACATATATATACTAAGGAGGAATTTATCATGTCTTACAAACTTCCAGAACTACCTTATGCGTACGATGCTTTAGAACCGCATATTGATAAGGAAACTATGACTATTCACCATACGAAACACCATAACACATACGTGACAAATTTAAACAAAGCGGTTGAAGGAAACACTGCCCTTGCAAACAAATCAGTTGAAGAGCTTGTTGCAGATCTTGATTCTGTTCCTGAAAACATCCGCACTGCAGTTCGCAACAACGGCGGCGGACACGCAAACCACTCATTATTCTGGACGCTTTTATCTCCAAACGGCGGCGGTGAGCCAACTGGCGCGCTTGCTGATGAGATCAACAGTGTATTTGGTAGCTTTGACAAATTCAAAGAGCAGTTCGCAGCTGCAGCAGCTGGACGCTTCGGTTCTGGCTGGGCATGGCTTGTTGTAAACAACGGCAAACTTGAAATCACAAGCACGCCAAACCAAGATTCTCCGCTTTCTGAAGGCAAAACGCCTATCTTAGGTCTTGACGTTTGGGAGCATGCTTACTACCTTAACTATCAAAACCGCCGTCCTGATTACATTTCAGCTTTCTGGAATGTTGTGAACTGGGATGAAGTGGCTCGCCTATACAGCGAAGCAAAATAATGACTAAAGCAAGGCCCTCAATCAGGGCCTTGTTTTTTTATGTCTTCTTTTTACATATCTCGGTTTGAGTGAGACAGACTAAGGGATAGTAAAGGGGAGTCAATAATGAGCAAACTAAAAAAAGTGATTGGCGATGTAGAAGTGAACAAAGGATTACTCTTTCTGCTGACCATTGGCGGGCTTTACTCGCTGGGAATTGCACTGTCCAATACATTTGTTAATGTGTATCTTTGGAAGCAGTCAGGGAAATTTATTGATTTGGCGATATATAATTTATCCATTGTGACAATGCAGCCGATAACCTTTTATTTGGCTGGACGGTTAGCCAAAAAAATAGACAGGGTGTTCATTTTAAGATTCGGTGTCATTTTTTTAGCTGCCTTTTATTTAAGTGTGCTTTTAGCCGGAGAAACGGCGGCCAGCCGGCTCGTGCTGATCGGCGCGGTGCTCGGAGTGGGCTATGGTTTTTATTGGCTTGCGTTTAACGTGCTGACCTTTGAAATAACAGAGCCGGATACGCGAGACTTTTTCAATGGATTTATGGGCATTCTGTCTTCCTCTGCAGGAATGATCGGCCCGATTGTAGCGGGATTTGTGATCTCAAGGCTTGAAAATAATACGGGTTATACAGTGATTTTCAGTCTCTCCCTCAGTTTATTTGCCCTGGCTGTCGTGATGAGCTTTTTCTTAAAACGGAGAGAATCGAAGGGACGTTTTATGCTGAGCAAAGTATTTGGAGAGCGCCATAGCAATATGAATTGGCGGAGAATTACGAATGCGCATTTTTTTCAGGGTTTGAGAGAAGGGATTTTTGTCTTTTTAATCAGTGTATTTGTATTTATTGAGACAAACAGCGAACTGGCCCTCGGAACATTCGGTCTTGTCAACTCAGCTGTTTCCTTCTTTGCCTACTACTTTGCATCCAGGCTGATTAAGAAAAAGGCGAGAAAAAAATCAATTCTGCTGGGCGGACTTATTCTGTATGGCGCGCTGTTTTTAATTTTGTTTCATATGAGCTTTACAACATTATTGACGTACGGCGTTTTTATTGCCATTGGTTATCCTCTGCTGCTCGTGCCATATGTGTCCCTGACTTATGATGTGATCGGCCGGGCGAGGCACGCCAGAAAAGCAAGAATTGAATATATCGTGCTGAGGGAACTGTTTTTAAACGCCGGCAGAATTGTCTCCATATTATTCTTTCTCCTAATCGTGGTTCTTCTTAAAGAGGATGTGGGAATCCCTTTGTCACTTGCGATATTGGGCATAGGACATCCGCTGATTTATTACTTTGTCAAGGATATCCGTTTTAAGGAGAAAGAAGAGGAAAATGAGACCATGGAAGAAGACGGCCAGAAACGGGTAACTGAACCGAATCTTTTAAAAGGAGAAAGATAATTTTTTGTCAAAAAGGGGTTATCTGTAGAAAAAAGTCGAAAAAACCTTTAAAATGAAAAATGGCACTCTTACTTGAGTGTCTTTTCTTTCTGTAAATAGAAAAGGTGATGTTATGAGGAGAAATAAACCAAAAAAACAAAATCATAAAGAGAAAAAGAAGTCGCTTCCGATCCGGCTGAATATTTTATTTTTGGCGGCCTTTGTTATATTTACTTGGATCATTGTGGAACTGGGCATCAAGCAGATCGTGCAAGGCGATGATTACAAAAATCAAGCCAATAAGCAGGAACAAAGTGAAGTCAGCTCGGCGGTACCGCGCGGGAAAATTTATGATCGAAACTTTAATGCTATTGTGACAAATAAGGCCTTAAATGCCATCACATACACCAGATCTAAATCGACCACGCAAGACCAGCGCTTAAAGATCGCAAAAAAGCTGTCTGATATGATTAAAGTCGATACAAAAAAAGTAACAGAACGGGATAAAAAGGATTATTGGATGTTGACCAGGCCGAAAGAAGCCAAAAATTTGATTACCTCTGAAGAAAGACAGAAGGTAAAAGACAAAAAACTATCTGATGACGATTTATATCAGCTCCAGCTGAAGCGGATAACTGATAAGCAGCTGAATGAGCTGACGGATAAAGACATGCAGATCCTCGCCATCAAAAGACAGATGGACTCAGGATATGCGTTGACCCCTCAATATATCAAAAATGAAGATGTATCAGCGAAGGAAATGGCAGTGGTGAGTGAACATTTAGACGATCTGCCGGGTGTTGATGTCACGTCAGACTGGGAACGTCAATACCCGTATAAGAATCTTCTCCGCTCAGTGCTTGGAAGTGTTTCCAGCTCTGATGAAGGCTTGCCGTCCAACTTGCTCGACCATTATCTGTCGCTTGGCTACAGCCGAAATGACAGGGTCGGAAAAAGTTATCTGGAATACCAATACGAAAGCCTGCTGCAGGGCCAGAAAGCAAAAGTGGAAAATATCACAGATTCAAAAGGCAATGTGACAGGAACGAAAACCGTATCTGAAGGCAAACCCGGTAAAGATCTCGTCCTTACGATTGATATTGATTTACAAAAATCAGTGGAAAAAATTATTGAAAAGAAACTTAAAGCTGCTAAAGCAAAACCGAGCACTGAATTGTTAGACCGTGCATTCGTTGTCATGATGGATCCAAGAAACGGTGAAGTACTGACAATGGCGGGTAAGCAGATTAAACGAGAAAATGGAGCCTATAAGTTTGATGATTATGCGTTAGGAGCCATGACTTCATCCTACGCGATGGGATCAGCTGTAAAAGGTGCAACTGTCTTGACAGGTCTTCAAACAGGAGCCATTAACCTAAATACAGTGTTTCAGGATGAACCATTGTATATTGGTAGCCAGGATAAAAATGGTAAAAAGTCATGGAAGAACTTAGGAGCAGTAAATATTCAAAGAGCCTTAGAGCAGTCTTCTAACGTCTTTATGTTTAAAACTGCAATCGCGCTCGGAAAAGGTGAATATAAACCGCATCAAGCTTTACCGATTGATACAGCGGCCTTTGATACATTCCGTAATTACTTCAGCCAATTTGGATTGGGAGTTAAAACCGGAATTGATCTTCCGAATGAAATGACAGGCTATAAAGGAACAAACAGACTGACGGGATTCTTGCTTGACTATGCGATCGGCCAGTACGATACGTATACACCGCTGGAACTGGCGCAATACGTCTCAACGATTGCAAACGGAGGCTATCGCTTGAAGCCTCAGCTTGTAAAAGAAGTCAGACAGTCAGATGCGAAAAAAGGAATCGGAGCTGTCGTTGAATCTGTTCAGCCTGAAGTGTTGAATAAAGTTGATATGAAGAGTAGCTATATTGAAGAAGTCCAAGCTGGATTTAGACGGGTTGCCACTAAAGGGACTGCTGCAACCCAATTGGCTTCAGCATCCTATAAACCAGCTGCAAAAACAGGCACAGCCCAATCATTCTATGACGGACCGGATAAATCAAAAGCAGGCACAAGCACTTATAATACGACACTTGTCGCTTATGCACCTGCTGATAATCCTGAGGTCGCTATTTCTGTCGTAGTTCCATGGACTTACATTGATTATAATGATAGATACTCCATTACTAACGAAATCGGCAGAGAAGTATTGGATAAATATTTTGAGCTGAAATCGAAGCAGGACAAAGAAGATACCCAGCAAAAAAATAAAAACAAAATTGAAGAAAAAGCAGAAAACACAACGTCTTCTGATCACTAAAAAGAAACGCTCACATGATGTGGGCGTTTTTTTTATACAAAAAAACGCACTGATTTACAAAACCTTAACATTCGGTTCAAACCCTTTTTACATAGAACCTTTACGCTATACGTGTAGGACAAATTACACATTATACGCAGGGGGAATTCAGGAAATGAAAAAAAACAAATGGATGCTTATGCTTCTGACGGCTGCTTTTATGATGATTGCAGCTGCATGCGGAAATGCAGGAGAAAAAGAAAAATCGAATAGCGATTCTGCAAAAGGAGAAGAAAAGGCATCAGGTTCTTTAACCATTTCTGGTTCATCGGCTATGCAGCCATTAGTACTCGCGGCCGCAGAAAAATTTATGGAAGAAAACCCTGATGCTGATATACAGGTACAGGCCGGCGGCTCTGGAACAGGGCTTTCTCAAGTGTCTGAAGGAGCTGTTCAGATCGGGAATTCAGACGTTTTTGCTGAAGAAAAAGAAGGTATTGATGCAAAAGCGCTTGTCGATCATCAAGTCGCAGTGGTTGGTATGGCGGCAGCTGTAAACCCTGATGCCGGTGTAAAGGATATTTCAAAAGATGAATTGAAAAAAATCTTCACTGGCAAAATCAAAAACTGGAAAGAGCTTGGCGGCAAAGACCAAAAGATTACGCTTGTAAACCGTCCTGATTCTTCTGGCACACGTGCCACATTTGTGAAATATGCGCTTGACGGAGAAGAACCTGCTGAAGGCATTACTGAAGATTCTTCTAACACTGTGAAAAAAATCATTGCTGATACTCCAGGAGCGATTGGATATCTTGCATTCTCATATTTAACAGATAACAAAGTTACTGCTCTATCTATTGACGGCGTAAAACCTGAAGCAAAAAATGTTGCAACTGGCGAGTATCCGATCTGGGCTTATCAGCATTCTTACACAAAAGGTGAAGCGACAGACCTAGCTGAAAAATTTCTTGATTACCTAAAGAGTAAAGACATTCAAGAAAGCATTGTGACAGACCAAGGCTATATTCCGGTTACTGATATGAAAGTGACACGCGATGCTAAAGGGAAGCAAAGCTGATCTAAATAAAAAGAGGAGTGCGGGGACAGCCGTTTCTCCTCTTAACACATTCATAGGAGTGTAAAATCAATGATAAACAATAGAGAAAATATGTCTGTGAGCGAGCGTTTAATCAGCTCAAGGCAAAATCGGCAATTGGATGAAGTCCGGGGAAGGATGATAGTGACAGCTTGTGCGTTGATTATGATTGCGGCATCTGTTGCGATTACCATTTTCCTCGGCGTTAAGGGGCTGCAATCTTTTCTTGTAAATGGTGTAAGCCCAATTGAATTCTTAACGAGTCTACATTGGAATCCTACAGATGCTGATCCGAAATATGGCGTGCTGCCATTTATTTTTGGATCATTTGCAGTAACGATTCTTTCTGCTCTCATTGCTGCGCCGCTTGGCATTGCAGGTGCGATTTTTATGACAGAAATTGCGCCGAATTGGGGAAAGAAAGTGCTGCAGCCGGTAATTGAGCTTTTAGTCGGCATTCCATCTGTTGTTTATGGATTCATAGGTCTTACAGTATTGGTGCCGTTTATTGCCCAGTTCAAATCGAGCGGAACAGGGCACAGTTTATTGGCGGGAACGATTGTCCTTTCCGTCATGATTCTGCCGACCATCACATCGATCTCTGCCGATGCAATGGCTTCTCTCCCAAAGAGCTTAAGAGAAGGTTCTTACGCGTTAGGTGCGACAAGATGGCAGACGATCAGAAAAGTACTTGTGCCTGCCGCTTTTCCAACATTAATGACGGCTGTTGTGCTTGGCATGGCACGGGCATTTGGTGAAGCTTTGGCTGTTCAGATGGTCATTGGAAATACAAGAGTATTGCCGGAAAGCCTGTTTGACACTGCTGGAACACTGACAACGATCATCACGCTGAATATGGGCCACACGACATACGGCAGCGTTGAAAACAATACGCTGTGGTCAATGGGGCTTGTGCTTCTGCTTATGTCATTCTTGTTCATCCTGCTTATTCGCTACTTGTCATCTAGGAGGAAAGTGTAATGAACCGCAAACTAACAGATAAATTGGCGACTGGAATGTTTGGTTTGTGCGCAGGCATCATCGCTGCAATTCTCGTAGGCTTGTTTTCTTATATTATGATAAACGGTGTTTCTCAGCTCAGCTTTGATTTTATTACGACAAAATCGAGCGCCATTGCAGCTGGAGGAGGAATACGCGACCAGCTGTTTAACTCCTTTTACATTTTGTTTATTACGATGCTGATTACAATCCCGCTCGGTGTGGGCGGCGGAGTGTTCATGGCCGAGTACGCGCCTGATAACAAAGTGACTGATTTTATCAGAACATGTATAGAGGTGCTTTCATCTCTTCCGTCTATTGTCATTGGGATGTTCGGATTATTGATGTTTGTTAACTTAACAGGCTGGGGGTATACGATCATAGGCGGAGCGCTTGCTTTGACTGTGTTTAACCTTCCTGTCATGGTGCGTGTCACAGAAGACGCGATCCGTTCAGTCCCTAAAGATCTGAAAGAGGCTTCTCTCGCTTTAGGTGTATCACGATGGCATACCGTCAAAACGGTTTTAATTCCAAGTGCGATCCCTTCTATCATCACAGGAGCCATTTTAGCGTCAGGAAGGGTGTTCGGGGAAGCGGCGGCTTTATTATTTACTGCCGGTCTGACAACGCCGCGTCTTCATTTTACAGAGTGGAACCCGTTTTCTGAAACATCGCCGCTTAATATTTTCAGACCCGCTGAAACACTGGCGGTCCATATTTGGAACGTAAATACGCAAGGAATGATTCCGGATGCTGAGGCGATCGCCAACGGAGGTTCTGCGGTGCTGGTGATTTCTGTTCTTGTGTTTAATCTCGCAGCGAGATGGCTCGGCACGATGATCTACAAAAAGCTTACGGCAAATTAGAACAGAAAGAGGCGAAAAACATGTCTGAACAAATGGTAAAAGAAAAGCCTGAGCATGCTGTTTTCATACCGAAGCAGCACCACGTGCTCCAAGTGGAAGATTTGTCTATTTTTTATGGGAATAAACAAGCGGTTCACCACGTGAATATGGAGATTGAAAAGAATGCGGTGACCGCTTTGATTGGGCCCTCAGGCTGCGGAAAGTCTACTTTTTTGAGAAATATTAACCGAATGAATGACTTAATTCCTTCTGCAAGAGCGGAAGGTAAAATCCTTTATGAAGGATTAAATATACTGGGCGGAAATATTAACGTGGTCAGCCTGAGAAGAGAAATCGGAATGGTTTTTCAAAAACCGAATCCTTTTCCGAAATCAATCTATGCGAATATCACACATGCATTAAAATATGCGGGAGAGCGGAATAAAGCTGTTTTAGATGAGATTGTGGAAGAAAGCTTAAGAAAAGCGGCGCTCTGGGATGAGGTGAAGGATCGTTTACATTCATCTGCACTCTCGTTATCAGGGGGCCAGCAGCAGCGTCTATGCATCGCGAGAACGCTTGCGATGAAGCCCGCCGTTCTTTTGCTGGATGAACCAGCTTCAGCTCTAGATCCGATTTCAAATGCAAAAATAGAAGAATTAATGACAGAACTGAAAAGGGAATATTCGATTATTATTGTCACGCACAATATGCAGCAGGCACTACGGGTTTCTGACCGGACGGCATTCTTTTTAAATGGCCAACTTGTAGAATACGGACAGACTGAACAGATTTTCACCAGTCCGAAACAGCAAAAGACAGAGGATTATATTAACGGGAAATTCGGATAGGAGGGCGGCAATGAGTATTGCTACTGAGGCTGTAATGAAACACGAAGTCTATCAAGTCAATGGAATGAACTTATGGTATGGACAGCACCATGCGTTGAAAAATATCAACTTGAGCATTCATGAACATGAGGTCACGGCGATCATCGGGCCATCAGGATGCGGGAAATCGACATTCATCAAAACCTTAAATTTAATGATTCAAATGACGCCGAATGTAAAGCTTGCAGGTGAGCTGAACTATAATGGCTGCAATATTTTAAAGGATAAAGTGGATATCGTCGATTTGCGAAAAAATATCGGTATGGTATTCCAAAAAGGGAATCCGTTTCCGCAATCTATCTTTGATAATGTCGCTTACGGTCCGAGAGTCCACGGCACCAAAAATAAAAAGAAGCTTCAAGATATTGTGGAAAAGTCATTAAAAGACGTGGCGTTATGGGATGAGGTGAAGGATCGTCTGCATTCATCTGCACTCTCGTTATCAGGGGGCCAGCAGCAGCGTCTTTGTATTGCAAGAGCACTTGCGACAAATCCTGATATTTTGCTGATGGATGAACCGACATCTGCACTGGACCCAATCTCAACGAGGAAAATTGAAGAGCTCATTCTTGAGCTGAAAAATAAATATACCATTGTCATCGTCACGCACAACATGCAGCAGGCAGCAAGGGTCTCTGATCAAACCGCCTTTTTCTACATGGGCGAGCTTGTAGAATCCGGAAATACCAATAAAATGTTCTCTACCCCGCAGGATCAAAGAACTCTCGATTATATTACCGGAAAGTTTGGGTAAAAAAAACAGGCTGACAATCAGCCTGTTTTTTATCGTGTTAACGTTTTTACGATCTTTTTGAAACTCATATCTGATTTCACTTTAAACTCGCCGGCGCGGATTTCTTTGTGATAGCCGGCATCAATGACATAGTCATTAAAGTCTTGGGCAGAGGAGATGATGCCTTCTTTTTCAAGAATAGCTGATACATCTGCAGTGCTCATGCCGTCTTTAATTTTGAGCTTGTACGTTTTTACTTTGTCTGTTTTCGCGTCTGAGCTGCTGTCATTGGTCAGTGATTTCTCTTTTGAATCGAGAAGTTTTTGATATTCATCACGGTTCACAGAAACCATTTTTTTAGAATCAAGGTAATTGTTCACGTCTTGTTCGGTTACTGTTTTATTTTCTTTTACAGCAGCGGCCTGATCTTCATCTGTCAGATAAAACACAGCTGCAAGGACGGCAGTCGCTAAAATGATGCCGCCGGCAAATGCTTGAATGCCCCGTTTTGTCATACGAGCACCTTCTCGTTATCTTTGATAATCGTATTTACGTCTTCCACTGATACATGTTCAGCTTTAGCAATCGCTTCAGCGGACATGCCGTTGTTATATTTAGAAAGTATTTGTTTAGCGACCTTTTGATTGATATCGCTATGCTTTGATTTGCGGATGACAAGGTTGGTTTCCAATA
The DNA here is from genome assembly GCF_000507145.1 of Bacillus tequilensis KCTC 13622. Taxonomy (GTDB): domain Bacteria; phylum Bacillota; class Bacilli; order Bacillales; family Bacillaceae; genus Bacillus; species Bacillus tequilensis. The sequence continues at coordinate 313,401 of NZ_AYTO01000034.1, forward strand.
ATTCTTCCTCAAGCACTGTCATTTTCTTTTTGAGCTTGTAAATTTCCTGCATCGCAGAAAGCTGCAGGGTTTCGAGTTCCTGTTCTACATCTTTCATCGGATCTCTTTGAGAATATGAGAATGCAATTAGCGCTATACTGACGATAAACAACGCAATAATAGCAATTTCCACGTTTCATCACCTTCTATTCTTTTTTTATCCTTCTTTTTTATACCATAAAACCAATGGATTCTAAAGGAATTCGCGAAAAAAACGAGATTTTGTCGAGAAATCTTTCTTTGCTTCCTCTCTATGTAATGGTTTAATAGGAACACTGAGTGAACGATAGGAAAGGAGAGTGTTAGAAGTCCATGGATAAATACCCATTTCTCTATAATATACGGCATAGGCTTTCTTTTTTTAGGGACACATTCGACATGATCATTCAAAACGCTCACACCTTGACCGTACGCTGGGAAATTTCAGAAGAAACAATGCGGCTTGCTGAAGCTATGCTTTTCGAAAAACCGCAGGACATGATAAAAGAATTGCGCGTTGTCATCAAAAGACAAGGCATCGAAGCCGTCAGGACAAAACGCACAACGTATGATAAAGGGGAATGGACGATGAGCCAGGCGGCTGGTGATGCAGTATACCGGGCTGAATACAGAATGGTAAATGCAATGAATGTCTCTCTCAAGCTCACCGATACAAAGGGCATTTATCTGGCTGGAAACGGGATTAGTGATATACACTGCTTTCAGAATGAGGACGCAAACACCAAGTGGGAGAAGCAATTTTCAGCCTACACCTGTTATGAGAGAGGGGAAAAAGAACGGTGAATATTCTCATGCTGTCCCTCGAACATCCTCATGAGCCGAAAAGCGGGCTTGGTGTCCATTTAAACCGTCTCATTTCTTATGTAAAGCCGTATATCAATGTTACCGTTTTTACGCCAAGCAGGAGGCTGGTTTCATATGCGCAGTTTGAAGATTTCATAGCTGATGCCAACTTTACATTGGTTCAGCACGTCTTATCCTGCAAGGAACGTTTCGATTTGATTCATGCCCATGACGACATGACAGCCCCTGCTGCTCATTATTTGAAAGAACAGTTTGGCCTTCCGCTTGCTGCGACAATCCACGGTCTTGAAAGTGAAAGGAAGAAGGCGTGCCGAGAAGCACCGCATCCATACAGACAGCAGACTGAACGGCTCCTTATAGAATCTGCTGATGAACTGATCGTGTTAAGCACATTTATGAAACAGGCTTTTGATCAGGCAGCACATAAAAAAATAACTGTTATCCCGAGTCCTGCATCTATGGAGGAAGAAAAGGGGGAACTGCCACGGAGCATGAATAGAAGGTTCTTATTTTCGTTTGGAAGGTTTGTTCCGGAAAAAGGGTTTTCCCAGCTGTTAAAGGTGTTTGCTGTTTTGAGGCGGCGTCAGCCTGACCTGCATTTGGTGCTGGCTGGGGAAGGGCCGTCTCTATCCTCCTATGAGAAATTATCTGCGGCATTGAACTTGAAGGAACGTGTTATCTTCCTGCCGTTTCTGCATAGAAGGGATATCAGAGCGTTGCTGTCTCAGTGTGAAATGTCAGTTTTCCCTAGTTTTTATGAGCCGTTTGGGCTTGCCGCGCAGGAAAGCATGGAACAAGGTGTGCTGACTGCCGTTTCTCAGTCGGGCGGTTTTTGTGACTACGCCGTTCATGACAAAACGGCAATTACCGTTGATTTTACTCGCGAGCAGGAAGCGGCTGATCTGCTGGACAGGGTATTGAAAGACCGGGAAAAGGCCCGCCGCATAAAAGAAGCCGGCAGACAACAAGTAATCAAACTCCACAATCCCCGGGTCATTACAGGATCATATTTGCAGCTTTATAGGAGAATCCTCAATAATTCAGCAATTCATTGAAAAACAGCCTAGCATTCCGTCGATTATAGTGGTATTATATATAAGTCTGAATAAGTAAATGATTTTAGTTTGGAGGGAAAATAATGCGCGTTAATATTACTTTGGCTTGCACTGAATGTGGTGAGCGTAACTATATTTCTAAAAAGAACAAACGCAACAATCCAGACCGCGTTGAATTTAAAAAATATTGCCCACGTGATAAAAAATCTACGTTACACCGTGAAACAAAATAACAGCCCAGCTGTTTGAGGTGTGAGAAAGAAGCCAGAGCTTTGAAAAAGGTTCTGGCTTTTTTCTATTCCAAGGGGGGATGAGAGATGAAATCACAAGTAAGAAAAAAAACGATAGAGGCACTATCTGCTGTATCAAATGAAGAGCTTCTTCAAAAAACCGCACGAATATACCAGGATTTATTTTCCATTCCTGAGTGGCAAAATGCCAGCACCATTGCCGTCACCATTTCCAGAGGTCTGGAAATACCGACTCGTCCCATAATTGAGCAGGCTTGGGAAGAAGGGAAACAAGTTTGCATTCCAAAATGCGACCCGGAAACGAAGAATATGCAATTTCGCACATATCAGACCGATGATCAGCTTGAAATCGTTTACGCCGGACTTCTTGAGCCGGTGATTGAAAAAACAAAAGAAGTAAAGCCCTCACAAATTGACCTGGTCATTGTTCCGGGCGTTTGTTTTGATACTGCCGGGTTTAGGATCGGCTTTGGCGGCGGATATTATGACCGTTATTTATGCGGGTATAAAGGGAAGACAGTCTCATTGCTTTTGGAGTGTCAGCTGTTTGCACATCTTCCCCGCCGGCCCCATGACATCCCGGTACATAAGCTGATAACAGAGAATCAAATGATTTCTTGTTTTTCATAACTTTCCTGCTCCTTATTCAAGAATAAATAAGAAAGAATAACAAATCCTATTGACAGGAGGGATATGATGAAAAAATTTATGATTTATGCCATTTTCGCCGTTTCTGCCGTCATGTTTTATCAAAACCGCTACCGGCTTATGAATACTGTACTCAGCCAGCCGGGAATCAGACGGTCTTTTATTCATCTCTTTTTAAGAATTCCGTTTATCCGCAATAAGTTTATACAGCAAGCTTTCTAAAATCCCGTCAAACGGGATTTTTTGCTTTTAGTAGGTGTTTTTTAGCGCCAGCTGTTATAATGAGAAAAAACCATTGGAGCGGTAAACATGTATTTGCTGGAGTATACATACTGGAACATCGCGGCTCACCTAGTGAATAGCGGGTATGGCGTCATACAAGCCGGTGAGTCTGATGAAATATGGATGGAAGCACCGGACAAGTCCTCTCATGATCTGGTTCGCCTTTTTAAGCATGACCTTGATTTCCGTCAAGAAATGGCAAGAGATATCGAAGAGCAGGCTGAACGGGTAGAGCAAGTCAGAAAGCAACTTGGCAGACGGAAGATGAAGCTGCTGAATGTATGTTTTTCACAAGAAGCCCCTGTCGATGACTGGGAAGAGATTGCCGAAAAGCCTTTTGAGAACGGAACTGTGTCAGTTGAACCGGCGATTGTGAGGGGGACAATGCTTCGTGATGACCTTCAAGCTGTTTTTCCATCATATCGTGCAGATGCCCGCGATTCGTTTGAAGACGCGCAAATGGCGAGAGAACGCTTCCTGTCGCTCGTGCTGAGACAAGAGGAACAGAGAAAAAAGGAAGCGGCGTTTTTTCAAAATGGAAAACCGATCTTTACATATGTATTCATTGCGCTTCAGATCTTGATGTTTTTCTTGCTTGAACGAAACGGAGGCAGCACAAATACGGAGACGCTGGTCGCCTTTGGAGCGAAGGAAAACAGCCTCATTGCAGCAGGAGAATGGTGGCGGCTTCTGACTCCGATCGTGCTTCATATCGGCATTGCGCATTTAGCGTTTAACACACTGGCTTTATGGTCGGTCGGTACAGCCGTTGAGCGGTTGTACGGATCGGGCAGGTTTCTGCTGATTTATCTGGCGGCTGGCATTACGGGTTCGATCGCAAGCTTTGTGTTCAGCCCGTATCCTTCAGCAGGAGCTTCGGGAGCCATATTTGGATGCTTAGGCGCATTGCTGTATGTCGCTTTGTCAAATCGGAAAATGTTTTTAAGAACAATTGGCACCAATATTATTGTCATTATTATCATTAACCTGGGCTTTGGTTTTGCAGTTTCGAATATTGATAATTCGGGACATATCGGCGGCTTGATTGGCGGCTTTTTCGCAGCAGCCGCACTTGGATTGCCAAAAGCCGGAGCCTTTGGAAAAAGAGTGCTGTCAGCGGTTTTGCTGATCGCTTTGACGGTCGTTTTTTTATATTACGGATTGCATTCGCCTTCTCATCAGGAGTCAGCGCTGATTCAGCAGGCAAGCGAGCTTTATCAGGAAGGAAAGTATGAAAAAGTAACGGAATTGCTGAATGGAGAAGCGGAGCAAAAAGATGCTTCAGTCGATCTGTTGAAAATTCTGGCTGTTTCAGATATTCAAATCGGCGAATATGACCAAGCGATTTCTCTTTTGGAAAGAGCAGTGAAAAAAGACCCTAAAGACCACGCCTCATATTATTATTTAGCCTCGTTGTATGCTGAAAAAAATGAGCTGGGTCAAGCTGAAAAGGCGATCAAATCGGCTCTGAACGTAAAGCCGAAGGAGCAGCACTACAAAGAGCTGCAGCAGCAAATTGAACACAGTAAAGAATCATAAACGGAAATGCCTAAGAGGGAGGCTTTGCTGTTTGTCAGGGGTTTCTACTTGACTGGCCGCTTCCATATGAATACGCTTAAGATAGTTAAAATCAAGAATGGTGAAGAAAATGAATACATTTTATGATGTGCAGCAGCTGTTAAAAACATTTGGCCACATCGTTTACTTTGGAGACAGAGAGCTTGAGATTGAGTTTATGCTAGATGAATTAAAGGAATTATACATGAACCACATGATTGAGAAGGAGCAGTGGGCCAAAGCCGTGGCTGTCCTTCGGAAAGAATTGGAACAAACAAAAAAACGAAAGAGATAGATGTAAAGGTTAAGGTGATAAAAATGGACGAAATATGGTTTGCAGGCATTGACCTGGGAGGAACGACGATTAAACTCGCTTTTATTAATCAATATGGTGAAATTCAGCATAAGTGGGAAGTCCCGACTGATAAAACCGGTGACACCATTACAGTTACAATCGCAAAAACAATCGACAGCAAACTGGATGAGCTGCAAAAACCGAAGCATATCCTCAAATACATCGGAATGGGCGCACCAGGCCCTGTAGATATGGCGGCAGGAGTCGTTTATGAAACGGTAAATCTGGGATGGGAAAACTATGCATTGAAAAATCATCTGGAGACAGAAACAGGCATTCCGACTGTTATCGAAAACGACGCGAATATAGCAGCGCTCGGAGAAATGTGGAAGGGAGCAGGTGACGGTGCAAAAGACGTCATTCTCGTGACACTTGGCACTGGAGTTGGCGGCGGCATTATTGCAAATGGTGAAATTGTCCATGGCATCAACGGCGCCGGCGGAGAAATCGGCCATATTTGCAGCATTCCTGAAGGCGGGGCGTCTTGCAATTGCGGTAAAACAGGCTGTATCGAAACGATTGCGTCAGCAACCGGAATTGTAAGAATTGCAAAAGAAAAAATAGCAAATGCTAAAAAGACGACACGTTTAAAAGCAACTGAACAATTGTCAGCGCGGGATGTGTTTGAAGCGGCGGGTGAAAATGATGAAATTGCCCTTGAGGTGGTTGATTATGTAGCCAAGCACCTTGGTTTGGTGCTAGGAAATTTGGCAAGCTCGCTTAATCCGTCAAAAATCGTTCTTGGCGGCGGTGTTTCGAGAGCCGGAGAACTGCTGAGATCAAAAGTCGAAAAAACATTCCGCAAATGCGCGTTTCCGCGGGCAGCCCAAGCAGCTGATATTTCAATCGCAGCACTTGGTAATGATGCCGGTGTTATCGGAGGCGCTTGGATCGCTAAAAATGAATGGCTGAAACACCAAAATTGTTAAAATTGTGTAAATGAAATTGATTTTTTGTTGTGCTCAGGTTAAGATTTAATTTGATGTGTTAATGAGAATGTTGGGAATAGACTGATTTTTTGAGCGTGCTGCATAGGAGGTTGAAATGCGAAAAACGTTTTTTTCGAAGATTTCATTTATGCTGATTGCCATTTTATTGATGTGGCTGAAAACGTATGCTGTTTACAAAACCAGTTTTCATATTAAAATCGACAATCTAACGCAGGAATTTATTCTGTTTATCAACCCATTGAGCTTTTTGCTGCTCATCTTTGGCTTTGGCCTTTTTTTAAAAGGCAAAAACAGAAATCGCTACATGATCGCGATGAGCTGTCTTGTTACGTTTGTATTGCTGGCTAATATGGTTTTTTACCGTTTTTACAATGATTTCTTAACCATCCCTGTCCTTTTTCAAACGAGCAATATGGGTGATCTCGGAAGCAGCATCGGAACACTTCTTGAGCCGACAGACCTCCTATTGGCTGTAGATATCGCTGTTTTAATATGGCTTCACATCCGGCAGAAAGCTTTTCAATCGGACATTCCCTCCACGAAAAATGAACGGGCCGCATATTTTCTATTCGTTGCGTCTGTTTATTTCTTCAATCTGGGGCTGTCTGAAGCGGAAAGACCTCAGCTGTTGACACGCTCATTTGACAGGGAAATGCTTGTTAAAAACATCAGCCTGTTTAATTTTCATATTTACGACGGTGTTCTTCAGTCAAAGCAGTCCGCACAAAGGGCGTTGGCTGACAGCAACAGCCTCACGGAAATTGAAAACTACGTAACCGCTAATGCGAAAGATGGCAACAAAAGCTTGTTCGGCGCTGCAAAAGGAAGAAACGTCATTCTTGTATCCTTAGAGTCGACGCAAAGCTTTGTGATCAATGAAAAGGTGAATGGAGAAGAGATCACGCCTTTTCTGAATGACTTTATTAAACAGAGCTATAACTTTACTAATGTTTACCACCAAACCGGCCAGGGGAAAACATCGGATTCTGAATTTATCGTGGACAATTCATTGTATCCGCTTGGACGAGGCGCTGTATTTTTTACAAATGCAGGAAATCGATATATGGCTGCACCTGAGATATTGAAAAAAAACGGTTATTACTCTGCGGTGCTTCATGCTAATAATAAAAGCTTTTGGAATCGTGACTTAATGTACGACTCGTTTGGATATGATTCGTTTTTTGATATTCAGTCGTATGACGTAACCGACAAAAATTCAGTCGGCTGGGGGCTTAAGGATAAAGAATTTTTTGAGCAGTCTTCAGAGCTGATGAAAAATCTGCCTCAGCCGTTTTACTCGCGGCTGATCACACTGACGAACCACTTCCCGTTTGATCTTGATGAAGAGGATCATTTGATTGATGAATATGATTCAAGCAGCCAGACGCTAAATAAATATTTCCCGACAGTGCGCTATCAGGATGAGGCGCTGAAACGGTTTATCGAAAAGCTGAAGGAAGACGGGCTATACGACAACTCTATCATCGTATTGTACGGTGATCATTACGGAATATCGGAAAACCACAATGAAGCGATGGGGCAATTTTTAGGGAAAGAGATTACACCGTTTGAAGAAGTGCAGCTCCAAAAAGTGCCGCTTGTCATTCATATTCCCGGGATGACCGATAAAAAGCCGCAAACCATTGAAACAGTAGGCGGACAGATTGATATCAGGCCGACGCTGATGAATCTTTTAGGAATTGACACGAAAGATCACATTCAATTCGGCAATGACCTGCTTTCAGATGAAAAACTGGACTTTACGGTGCTTCGGGACGGGAGCTTTATTACGGATCAGGTCGTTTACACAGATGGTGCTTGTTATGACAAAGAGACCGGAAAGCCGCTAAAAGAGGCAAAACAATGTGATGCCTTTGCCGATAAAGCGAAACAGGAGCTATCACTTTCCGATGAAATCATTTATGGGGATTTGTTACGCTTTTATGATCAGAAACGGCTGGACAATACGCCGAAACGAAAAGAAAAACAAATGCTAGATCAGGCATCATAACCACAATGTCTCCCGCATCAAAGTGAGCGGGAGGCTTTCTTTTTTTAAACACGCTGTCATATAGTAACAAAAAAGGGGGATAATGATGGCGTTTATTACGGTGAAACCTGAGATCAAGCACAATTTAGCCAAAGTGGCGAGAGAGCTGGAGATAGACGAGGAATTGCTTAACATTGCAAATCGCTTTGCACAGAAAGATCAATTGTATTGTCCTGGTTACATTATAGAAGAGCAGAACGACAAGGAGCTGCAAACCATTGAGGACATAAAGAGCTTTTTGCAGCCTTGGCAGCTGGACCTTTCTGATAGCTGGGTGAAGCAAGAAAAAATCTATGATCATTCAGCTGTTGAAAAGGAGATAAAAAAGATCATTGATGTGTTTCCGTTTGTTTCATGCCGGGAAATCGGCCGTTCTGTACTCGGCAGGCCAATCTGGGAGCTGAAGACTGGCGGGGAGCATGCCGCAAAAAAGGTCCATATGAACGCCTCATTTCATGCGAATGAGTGGATTACAACGTCCGTTCTGCTGAAATGGTTTAAGGAATACTGTATGTCATTATGCTGCGGCTCTTCTTTTTTCGGCTTTTCTCCCATGAAGCTGTTCAGCAGCACTTCCTTGTCTCTTGTGCCTCTTGTTAATCCGGATGGCGTTGATCTTGTCTTAAACGGAGCAGAAAGTATGGGGGCCAGGAAGGATGAGCTCGAAAGGCTAAATGGCCATCGTCCGAATTATAATGAATGGAAGGCGAATATAAACGGGGTCGATTTAAATAAACAATTTCCGTCGCTATGGGAAATTGAAAAATACCGCAAACCGACAGAGCCGAGCTACCGTGATTTTCCGGGAATTTCTCCGCTTACGGAGCCGGAATCCATTGCGATGTACCGGCTGATAATGGAGAATCCGCCTGACAGACTGCTGGCTCTCCATACTCAGGGAGAAGAAATTTATTGGGGCTATAAAGGACTTGAGCCTGAAGAATCTGCTGCTGTCATAGAGGATTTTGAGAAGGTAAGCGGGAACATTTATAAAGGAATAAGGGATATAGACAGCTATGCTGGATTTCGCGATTGGTTTATTCACCATTATTTTAAAGAAGGGTATACGGTGGAACTTGGAAAGGGGCAAAATCCTTTGCCGTTTCAGCAGTTTTCACATATTTATAACGCGACAAACGGCATTTTGTGGAGAGCGTTATTTTTTCATGAGTAACTGAAACTTTTTCTTTTTTCTGCCGAAGTAAATATGAGACAATAAAAGATGATCGGGGGGAAGGCTGATGAGATCAGTTTGTTTCATTCTGCTGTCAGCGTTGCTGTTTAGTTTGTCGGCATGCGAACCATCTCATCAGCAGCAACAAGCATCAGCGGCAAAAGATGAGGAAAAAGATATCATACCGCTTTCCGCGGAAAAAGCGGACGGAGCGGAAGGATGGCTTAATGACAGCACCATTTTATATACCGCGTCTGATCCAACGAAAACGGAGCTTTATACGTACCGCATCTTTACCGGGAAAGCGAAAAAGCTCTATCAAACAAATGGCCAGATCGTTGATGTTCAAATCAATCCAAGGAAGCAGATGATTCTGCTGCAAATCACACACAGCCATAAGACTGCAGTGGTTTTGCTTAATGCAAAGGGAGAGCTGCTCTACCAAAAAGATTATGAAACGTATGAGCTGGAGGCTGCTTGGAATCAATATGACCCTTATCAAATGATGGTTACGGTATTCTCTGAAAACTGGGACTTCCATACATATCAGGTGAATGCTAAAAAAGACGAGTCTAACCTAAGTCCGGTACAGGTTCCGTTTATTCATTGGACATCGAAAAACACATTTGATTATGTAAAAGAGGGAAGAGATGACAAGTCAGGCTCTTTATATACGTTTGATACAGAAACGAAAACGGAACAGAAGCTTGAGGATGACGTTCTTTTCTTGGATTCTTTCCATCAAATGAGTTTTACTGTCAAATCAGATTCCGAAGAAAAAGGGATGTATCAGTTTAAAACACCGCAAACAAAATATCCAGTTACAGTGGAATGGCCGCTCCAAACGAAATATACTAGTTTGGCTCCGATGGAGTATGACTATGATGAAGGAGAAGGCCTGTTTTATACGTTTAAGGAAAGCGGCGATGCGTATAAGCTCGCAGCTGTCAATGTGGCAACGGGGAAGGCTAAAGATCTTTTCTCTTTGCCGGAAATGGAGCCGATTCAAATATCTCCGAACGGGAAATATGCATTATACGGCTTTCATTTTGAGCAGATTATGTTATTGAAATCACATGAAACGAAGCAACTCATCATTGATCACAAGGAGATGGAATAACGATGGCTATCGCAGATGTAACCATTATCCCAATCGGTACGGAAACACCTAGTGTCAGTGCTTATGTGGCCGATGTGCAAAAGATTTTAGAAGGGTATAAAGCTGAAGGGAAAATCAAATATCAGCTGACACCTATGAATACGCTGATCGAGGGAGAACTGAGTGACCTTTTCACAGTCATTCAGGCTATTCACGAAGCGCCGTTTCAACAAGGGCTGCACAGAGTGGCAACTAACATCCGCATCGATGACAGGCGTGACAAAAAAACAACGCTTAAAAGCAAAATAGAAAGTGTCAATAAACATTTACAGCAATAAAATAAACCTGTATCCGATCGGATACAGGTTTTAATGTGCGGTTGGATAGCCGCTGTTTATCACCGTCATCACGGTAAACCAGCCAAAGACAAATAAAGTGGCTCCGGCCAATAAAAATCCAAGTATATTTCTATTCTTCACAGAACGCAAGACTCCCCATAAAGCGAAAAGAGCGACAAGGCCGAAAATCACGACAAGTAACATTACGCAGCCCCCTTTTACATTGAAAAACCTGCAATTCTTTCCAGTTTTATTCTACCTGTTTTTTATAGGTTTGTCGATAGCGTTTTCATTGCGATTGATTGAATCTTTTTTCAAAAACCTTCATAATAGGAGGATAAAAAAGAAAAAGGTGATAAAAGTGAAATGGAGACGAATGCCGGTAGGGCCGATTCAAGCGAACGCATATTTTCTCATCAGTGATGATCAATGCCTGATTTTTGATCCGGGCGGTGAAGGAAATAAAATCAATCAATACATAAAAGAAAAAGGGCTGACGCCTTTAGCCATTTTACTTACACATGCCCATTTTGACCATATTGGGGCATTAGACGAAGTGAGAGAAAAATGGAATATCCCTGTTTACCTGCATCAGAATGAAAAGAATTGGCTTACGGACGCCTCTTTAAACGGCTCCGGCATGCTGCGGGGGATAGAAGTCACAGCTAAGCCCGCAGACCATCTGATTGAAGGAGACGGTGAACTGAATATCGGGCCGTTTCATTTGAAAACATTATTTACGCCGGGACATTCGCCAGGCAGTGTTTCTTACTATGTGAAGGATGCAGACTTGGTGATCTCTGGAGATGTCCTGTTTCAAGGCGGCATAGGGCGTACAGATTTAATAGGCGGTGATCAAGAGACGCTGCTGACGTCCATTCATGAAAAACTGCTTACGCTGCCGGAGGACACGCTGGTGTTAAGCGGTCATGGCCCTGAAACAGACGTGCGGACAGAGCAGGATCAAAATCCGTTTTTAAATGGGTTTTCACTGTAAAAAAAGAGACAAACCGATAAGGTTTGTCTCTTTTTGCATTTAATGCCCTCCGCCGCCGGGCACCATAATAAAAATCGAGTAATATGTAAAGCCGGCGAAGAAGATCGTTAAATAGGCGCCAAAAATATAAATATACATGCGTTCAGTTAAGTTCAAATACGATAGGAATACAAATAAGATCGTCTGACCAAAAAATAAAAGGGAAGCATCTTTCATATCACCCAAATAAAACATGACTGCAAAAATTCCTGTCCAAAATCCTAACACCCGGAACATGCGATTCATTTTTATCCCCTCCCGAGAGTCCCTCTGATGTTTATTATAATAGATCGCATCTAAAAATGTAAACATTTTCATTACTTATATACAAATGGAATTTATATTTCTATTATATGAATGATTTTTTTAAAATAACTCAAAAAAACTTTTCCTAAATGGTTTAAATGAAAAATGATCCGGGTAGTTATTCTACAAAGAGATGGTTAACTGAGGAGGAAAAAAACGAATGGAACAAATCATTTTTTACTCATATCCAAGCTGTACGTCATGCCGGAAAACAAAACATTGGCTAAAGGCGCATCAAATTGAATTTAATGAACGGCACTTATTCAGAGAAACTCCCACTGTAGAAGAATTAAAGTACATTTTATCGTTAACGACAGAGGGAATCGATGAAATTTTAGCAACAAGAAGCCAGACATTCAAAAATTTGAACTTAAACATTGAAGAGATGACGGTAAATGAGGTGCTGGAACTTTTAGTTGATAAGCCGAAGCTTTTGAGACGGCCGATTCTTGTGGACAACAAAAAACTGGTGATTGGTTATAATCCGGGAGAACTGTTGAAATTATCAAAAAAGAAAACGGTTCATCAATCTGCATGATGAAAAACCGAAGATCCGCTGATTTAGACGAATCAGCTTATCTTCGGTTTTTCACCTGTTCAGAAACTGGGCTAGCTGGATTCGAACCAACGATCACGGAGTCAAAGTCCATTGCCTTACCGCTTGGCTATAGCCCAATGATGTAAACATAGTATGTGCTGAGGCAGACGCGTTATACACATATGAAAATATATTTTCAAAAGACAGGAGGGAGCTCATTAAGATGATGGCTCTTGATCAGCATATAACAGAGCATAAAGAAGATATTATAAAACAATGGCTGGAAGCTTGCACGGCAAAAGGAAGCCGGCTGCATTCCGCTAAAGATCAGCAAAAATTAGAAAAAAAGTTAAAAGACCAGCATGAAGCATTAGTGACCATCGTGGCGAAATCCCTTAGAAAGGCAGAAGGCGTAAAGGATGAGCTCAATCGATGGTCTCTTCAATGCGCCAGAGACCGTGCCGTTCATGAAGTGACTGTAACAGAAAGTGTCGGTCAGTTTAACGCGTTCAGGCAGATCATGTTTGAATGGATTTTGAAATTCAGCGAAGCGTCTTCTCAGGAGAACAGCATTCGGAATATGTATGAGTGGAGCAGGATGTTGAACCAAACCATTGATGAGATCATCGAAGTGTTTACTGAAGAGTATCACCAGGTCACCATGATCCAATTAAACGCGCAAAAAGAAATGATTAATGAATTGAGTGCGCCGATTATTCCGATAACTGAGGGGGTAGGGATCCTTCCGCTTGTCGGTGAAATTGATACGTACAGAGCGAGAACGATTTTGGAATCGGTGCTGCAACAATGTTCGGCGTTAAAGCTCTCGTATTTGTTTTTAGATATTTCAGGCGTACCCATCGTCGATACAATGGTGGCCTATCAAATTTTTAAAGTGATTGACAGCACCAAACTGCTTGGCATTGAGACGATTATTTCAGGAATCAGGCCGGAAATTGCCCAAACTGTGGTGAAGCTTGGTCTGGATTTTTCGAATGTGAAAACCGAGCAAAGTCTCGCTAAAGCCTTGGCCAATAAAGGATTTAAGATAGAAGAGCGTTGATGGCGTTCATTTATCTTGTAATAAAGAAGCTGAACAGCCACCTTCAGGCTATTCAGCTTTTTTAACTTCTATAAATGAAATGTGGTGGCTGTCGATATCTTTTACCTTAAAAGAGTAGCCGTCATAGTCAATGATACTTTCAGGCTCGGCGTCTATGTTTTGTGTCAGAAACCAGCCGCCCAAGGTATCCACTTCTGTATCTGATAAATCTGTTCCAAGCAGGTTGTTTACATCGCTGATTAATAATTTTGCGTTTAATAAGTAGTGATCCTTTCCAAGCTCGCGAATAGGAGGCACTTCATCCGCATCAAATTCATCGCGGATTTCTCCAACAATTTCTTCGATAATATCCTCGACAGTGACCAAACCGGAAGTCCCGCCATATTCATCAATGAGGATGGCCATATGAGTGCGTTCCTTTTGCATTTTCACCAGTAATTTATAAACAGGAATCGTCTCAATCACGTGGATAACAGGTTGAATGAAAGGTTCGATTTGCTGTTTTTTGAGTGAAAAATCTTTCGTCAGCATGGAAAACAGCACTTCTTTCATATTGATTACACCGATGACGTTATCTTTATCCTCTTTAACGACTGGGTACCGTGTATATTTTGTTTGCTTCACTGTTTCCTTCAGATGAGGAATGGAATCTTCATCAAGTGACAAACTGACCATCTCATTTCGCGGCACCATGATTTCCTTTGCCATCCGTTTGTCAAACGTGAAGATATTATTCATATATTTCAATTCACTTTTTCTGATTTCACCGCTTTTATAGCTTTCAGCCAAAAGAACCCGCAGCTCTTCCTCCGTATACGCCAGTTCGTGCTCTGATGCAGGCTTCAGTCCAAACGCCCCTGTTATCAACCGGGCAGAGTGGTTCAGCAGCCAAATGAATGGAAACATGATCTTATAAAACCAAATAAGCGGTTTGGCGAATAGCAAGGTAATGCTTTCAGCTTTTTGAATGGCGAAGCTCTTTGGCGCCAGCTCTCCGATGACAACATTTAAATACGTCACCGCTAAAAAGGCGATGACAAGTGAAAGAAGATGAGTAAGCGACTCATTTAACCCTGCTTTATGAAAAAGCGGCCGAAGCATGGTTTGCACAGTCGGTTCCCCAAGCCAGCCCAGTCCTAAAGCTGCGACTGTGATGCCCAGCTGGCAAGCTGATAAATATTCATCAAGGTGAGTGATGACATGCTTTGCTGCTTTAGCGCCTTTCTTGCCTTTAGCAACAAGCTGATCAATTCTCGATCGCCGGACTTTTACGATCGAAAATTCTACGGCAACAAAAAATCCTGTTAACAAAATGAGAATAGCGACTGCTAGTAAATTGATAAATTCCAAAATAACTGCCTTCTCCAAGGAAGGCATGCACCTCCCTTTTCCGATGTCTTTCTACATTCCATACCACCGCAAACTGCTCACAAAACATGTGTTAAAGAGGCTGATTGGTTTAGTAATGCTTTTCTTGGGCAATTAAAGAATAAAGAACAAAAGTTTGGAGGAGCTTGTTATGAAGGCACATACGGGAAAGGATTGGTTTTGGTACCAAATGGGCCCGCAGGAAAGAAATAAGGCAAGAGATCTGATCCATTTTTCTCACTGGCCTCAATGTGAAAAGTGGTTTGAAAATAATCATCATATTAATTTTTTGCGAGTAGACACGACTGAAACGGATAATGAAGCGGTATTTGGCTCGATTGTATATGATCAGGGGCTTGGTGAGGAAAAAGACCATACCGTTTTTCACTTTTATATTACCAGACAATATTTCTTTACCATTAACTTTGATTTTTCGATTTTGAAGGGGATCAAGGGAAAACAAGTTGTTCAGCAAATGGAAAGAGCCGACAATGCGATAGAGGGATTTTTGATTCTTCTCGGGGAGTTAATGAATGCGTACCTAATCGGTGTTGATGAATTTGAAGTAAAGCTGAGAAAGCTAAGATGGCAAATCAAAGACGACAATAGCAAAAGCATTTTAAACCGCGTTCATCTTCTGCGCCATGAGCTGATGATCTGGAAAAACTTAATCCTAAGCGCTAAAAAAATTGAAATGGCGTTGAAAGAAACCTTTTTGCCGGAAAATGAAGAAAAAAAGGACTATCAGCGAACCCGCCTGAAAATCGACAGGGGATTTACATACATCAGTGAATTTGAAGGAGAGCTTAACAATCTGCTGCATTCAGAGGAAGTCATTACCTCTCACAGGGGAAATGAAATTGTAAAAGCACTGACCATTTTCACAACGCTTTTTACGCCGATTACAGCACTGGGCGCTCTCTGGGGGATGAACTTTTCAGTGATGCCTGAGCTAAATTGGAAATACGGATATCTCTTTTCTCTCTTATTGATTATCACGTCTACGGTTCTCATCTACCTATATTTGAAGAAGAAAGGCTGGACGGGAGATATGCTGCAGGAACGGAAGGAGAAAAAGAAATCTCGTAAAAGGCGGATACTGTAGAGTATTTGATTTTTTGTGCAGTGAATAAAAAATAAATCGAACCCGGTAAAGGAGGAGTGGGTAGAATGCTGTAAACCAACCGCTTCAACTGCAATATCGGTTCTATTCATGGGACACTTCAAAGGATTGTTTCTGACCGGGATACTGTGACGAGATGCTTAGCTGAAAATTAGATGAATGCAAAGCAAGTGACATCATGAGGGGTGATATCGTATCCATATTATGGAATAACACCCAAATCCGCGGTTTACCCGATTCTTGAAAACGAACGAATTGCAGGCATTGTTGCATTAGGCGATCTTTCCGTTAAGAAAGATACTGATCAAAAAAACGGAGAAGCATTAAGCGAAATTTCAAATCAGCATAATAAAAGATGAAGTGAAGCAGGCGTGATGATGATCATGCCTGCTTTTTGGAGAAAATAATGAAATCAAGCAGGTCATGTAGCTAAAAACCATCTTTTCTTCCATCAGAAAATGATTTTTCGTCATATAACACCTTCAGGAAATCACTTTTTCCCAGTTTGATTATGGGTTCTTCTTTTTCTACAATACGAATTGAAAGGAGGGGAATCAATTTGGATTCAATAGAAAAGATAAGCAGAACCTTGATTGAAGAGGCATATATAACGAAGGCTTCTGATATTCATATTGTGCCGAGGGAGCGTGACGCTATCATTCATTTTCGAGTGGATCATGCCTTGCTGAAAAAAAGGAACATGAAAAAAGAAGAGTGTGCAAGACTGATTTCCCATTTTAAATTCCTCTCAGCAATGGACATAGGAGAAAGACGAAAACCGCAAAATGGCTCCCTTACGCTAAAGCTTGAAGAGGGACATGTTCATTTAAGAATGTCAACGCTCCCCACAATTAATGAAGAAAGTCTCGTAATCAGAGTGATGCCTCAATACAATATCCCTTCAATAGACAGACTGTCACTATTTCCAAAGACAGGAGCCACCTTACTCTCTTTCTTAAAACATTCCCACGGCATGCTCATTTTTACCGGGCCGACTGGTTCGGGCAAGACCACCACATTATATGCTCTCGTTCAATATGCAAAAAAACACTTTAATCGAAATATTGTCACACTGGAGGACCCTGTTGAAACAAGGGACGAGGATGTTCTTCAAGTACAGGTGAATGAAAAAGCAGGCGTGACCTATTCCGCAGGGCTGAGAGCGATTTTGCGCCATGACCCGGATATGATTATTTTAGGTGAGATCAGAGACGCGGAAACCGCTAAAATTGCTGTGCGGGCAGCGATGACGGGGCATCTGGTGCTGACGAGCCTTCATACGAGAGATGCGAAGGGCGCGATTTACAGGCTGCTTGAATTCGGCATCAATATGAATGAAATCGAACAGACTCTCATTGCAATAGCTGCTCAGCGTTTAGTTGATTTAGCTTGTCCGTTTTGTGAAAACGGTTGTTCATCGGTGTATTGCCGCCAGTCACGGAACACCAGGAGAGCAAGTGTTTATGAGCTCCTTTACGGAAAAAATCTTCAGCAATGCATTCAGGAGGCAAAAGGAAATCATGCAAATTACCAATATCAAACACTCCGTCAAATTATCCGAAAAGGAATTGCGCTTGGCTACTTGACGACCAACAACTATGACCGGTGGGTTTATCATGAAACAGATTAGAAAAACTTGGACGTTAAAGGATCAAGCACAGTTATTAAAGCGGCTCGGTGAAATGACGGCGGGCGGATATACACTTCTGGATGGATTGCATCTGATGGAACTCCAGATGAATAAGAGGCAGGCTGATGCCTTGGCTGACGCGGTCACACGTTTGAGGGAAGGGGCTCCGTTTTATCAAGTATTACAGAGCTTGTCATTTCATAAGGAAGCCGTAGGTATTTGTTATTTTGCTGAAACACATGGAGAACTGCCTGCTTCCATGATCCAGAGCGGAGAGCTGCTAGAACGAAAAATGGCACAGGCGGATCAGATGAAAAGGGTGTTGCGGTATCCGCTTTTCCTCATCTTTACTGTTGCTGTCATGTTTTATATATTACAGTCGATCATCATTCCTCAGTTTTCCGGTATTTATCAATCGATGAATATGGAAACCTCACATTCAACTGACATGCTTTTTGCTTTTTTTCAGCATTTTGATCTTGTGATCATTTTGCTGGTTCTTTTTGCAGCAGGTATCGGGCTTTATTATTGGCTTGTGTTTAAGAAAAAATCACCTGCCCGGCAAATGCTTATTTGTATCAGGTTACCTTTGATTGGACAACTGATCAGGCTGTTTAACAGCTACTTTTTTTCTTTGCAGCTAAGCAGCCTTTTACAATCAGGTCTCTCCATTTATGACAGCCTTAACGCATTTAAACATCAAACGTTCCTCCCTTTCTACCGCAGCGAGGCCGAACAGGTGATTGAACGGCTGAAAGCTGGTGAATCAATTGAAGCCGCTATTTGTAAAAGTCCTTTTTATGAAACTGATTTTTCAAAAGTCATATCTCACGGACAGCTGAACGGCCGTCTTGATCGGGAGCTGTTCACATACAGCCAGTTCATATTGCAGCGGATGGAGCACAAGGTGCAAAAATGGACAGGCATCCTGCAGCCGATCATTTATGGGTTTGTTGCAGCAATGATCGTCATTGTGTATTTATCTATGCTTTTGCCCATGTATCAGATGATGAATCAAATGTGAAAGGAAGAGGCTGATGAACGAAAAAGGATTTACACTTGTTGAAATGCTGATTGTGCTCTTTATTATTTCGATATTGCTTTTAATTACGATACCGAACGTCACAAAACATAACCAAACCATTCAGAAAAAGGGCTGTGAAGGCCTGCAAAACATGATTAAGGCCCAAATGACCGCATTTGAGCTCGATCATGAAGGGCGAACACCGAGCCTGGCTGATTTGCAGTCAGAGGGTTATGTGAAAAAGGATGCAGTTTGTCCAAACGGGAAGCGCATTATCATCAGTGGCGGAGAAGTTAAGGTTGAACATTAAATTAAACGAGGAGAAGGGATTTACTCTTTTAGAAAGCTTGCTTGTGTTAAGTCTCGCCTCTATCCTCTTGATTGCCGTGTTTACCACACTTCCTCCTGTTTATGCTAATACTTCTGTTCGTCAGGCTGCATGGCAGCTAAAAAACGACATTATGCTTGCGCAGCAGACTGCAATGTCCACTCATCAAAGAACAAACATTCTCTTTCAGAGAAACAATTATCAATTAGTCATGGGTGATACGGTAATTGAACGGCCGTATGCATTGGGACTTTCTATAGAACCACAGACATTAAAAGACCGTTTGGAATTTAATGAGAAAGGTCACCCGAATTCAGGCGGAAAAGTAAGAGTAAAAGGACATACTGACTATGACATAACAGTTTATTTAGGGAGCGGGAGAGTCAATGTGGAGAGAAAATAAAGGCTTTTCTACAATTGAAACAATATCTGCACTAAGCCTGTGGCTGTTTCTGCTGCTGACAGTCGTTCCTTTATGGAACAAGCTGATAGCCGATGAAAAAATGGCAGGATCTCGTGAAATCGGCTACCAGATGCTGAATGAAAGCATTAGCAAATATATGATGACTGGTAAAGACACTGCGCCAAAAACGGTTACAAAAAACAATATTAATTATGAAATGAAGTGGGAGGAGGAGGGGGAGTATCAAAACGTGTGCATCTCAGCATCAGTTTATAAAGAAAAACCATTTTGCCGCAGCATTCTGCGGACAGACTGGCTATACGCTTCTTAACGTCTTGTTTTCACTTTCCGTCTTTTTGCTCATATCAGGTTCGTTAGCTGCTATCTTTCAGCTGTTTTTGTCACGACAGCAGGAACATGACGGTTTCACACAGCAAGAATGGATGATATCGATGGAACAGATGATGAATGAGTGCAAGCAGTCACACGCTGTTAAGACATCCGAGCATGGGAGCGTGCTGATCTGCACCAATCTGTCCGGCCAAGATATCCGTTTTGAAACCTATCATTCCATGATAAGAAAAAGGGTAGATGGTAAAGGGCATGTTCCGATTCTAGATCATATTACAGCCATGAGAGCTGATATTGAAAATGGGGTTGTTTTGCTCAACATTAAGAGTGAGAACGAAAAAATGTATCAAACTGCTTTTCCGGTTTACCCGTATTTAGGAGGAGGATAAATGTACCGCACGAATGGGTTTATTTATCCAGCTGTTCTGTTTGTCTCCGCACTTGTATTGCTCGTTGTGAACTTTACTGCTGCTCAATATGTTTCACGCTGCTTGTTTGAAAAGGAAACAAAAGAATTTTACACAGGAGAGAATTTGCTTCAAAATGGCGCTCTTCTGTCAATTCGGCATGTTCTTGAACAGAGGAAAGGGCAACAGGGTTCACAGCAGTTTACATATGGGCAGGTATCTTATCGTATTCACGATACGACCAAAAAAGAGCAAAAAGAAATCAGCCTAAGAGCGTTGACGGAGTCTGGAACAGAAAGAACTGCACAGATCGTGTTTGATCAAAAGCAGAAAAAACTGCTGAACTGGACAGAATAAAGCAGAGAAAAGAGTATAAAAAAAGTCATGTGAGCCGACACTTTATAATAATTGAATGATGAGGTGATCACGTGAAAACGAATGATTATGTC
Organism: Bacillus tequilensis KCTC 13622; assembly: GCF_000507145.1. Taxonomy (GTDB): domain Bacteria; phylum Bacillota; class Bacilli; order Bacillales; family Bacillaceae; genus Bacillus; species Bacillus tequilensis. The sequence continues at coordinate 334,029 of NZ_AYTO01000034.1, forward strand.
AAATATATGACTCAGCAATTTGTCAAATATATAGATACCCCGAGGGATGAGCGGAAAGAACGAAAAGAGGTTCGGAAAGAAATAAAAACGCCTGTTTCACAGCACTGGTTCGGTATTTTGCCCTATGGTTTCAAGCTATGGCTGAAGCGGAAAAAATAATAGCGAATATAACGAGTAAGGTCCTTCAACAATGGAGGACCTTATTGATATTCTTCTAATATGGCAATTTTATTAACTTTTTGGCTGTAGGGATCGAATGAAATTGTCACAAAAACGCCGAATTCCTTTGATCCTTCCCTCAGCGTTAAGTGATATTGCTTCACGGCTTCATCTTTTCTTTTGCGGTCCCATACCTTTTGTTTGAACAGTACCTGTGCGAGCGGGTACCTTTTTTTTGCTTCTTTTACTGCAAGAGCTTCCCATTTGGACATGTGGCGGGCGGTTACAAGCGGTGTTTCTTCTGCGTGAGCGGCAGCGGTGCCGAAAACGAGAAGAGAAAGACAAATCACACATTGTTTGATCATCATGCTGTCACCCTTTCTTTGTTTATGATTACCAAATCAAAAATCGATATGCATTTCGTTTTCCGTTTGTAGTTCCAAAAATTTCAAAAAATAAAAAGGTGAGCAATATGGAGCAAGACTTTGTAATATGGCGGAAATATTCTTTTTAACGAACAAAATGAACGATTTTGGTGGTTTTCAATCGATTAATCGTTGATTATACTCTAGTTGCTAGGTTCTTTAAAGAGAACGATTGTCATATCCAGTGACAGTGTTTTACAGGGGGTAAGATATGTTTCGATTGTTTCGCAATCAGCAACAGGCAAAAACGAAACAGAAAGTTCTGCTTATGTTTCAGCTTTCAGTCATTTTCAGTCTGACTGCTGCGATATGCTTACAATTTTCCGATGATACAAACGCCGCTTTTCATGATATTGAAACATTTGACGTCTCGTTTCAAACGTGTACAGACTTTCAGCATACAGATAAAAGCTGCCATTATGATAAACGCTGGGATCAAAGTGATTTGCACCTATCAGATCAAACGGATACGAAAGGCACTGTATGCTCACCTATCGCTTTATTTGCTGAGCTCGAAAATACAGGTGAGAAACTTAGCAAATCAAAGTGGAAGTGGGATCTTCATAAGCTGAAGAATGCCCGCAAACCGTTAAAGGATGGGAACGTAATCGAAAAAGGATTTGTTTCCAATCAAATTGGCGATTCACTTTATAAAATTGAGACGAAGAAAAAAATGAAACCTGGCATTTATGCATTTAAAGTATATAAACCGGCCGGCTACCCAGCAGACGGCAGTAATTTCGAGTGGTCGGAGCCTATGACGATTGCAAAGTGCGATGAAAAACCGACAGTCCCGAAAAAAGATACGAAGGCTGCCGTCAAAAAGAAGAAGGAAACAGCACAAAAAGATAGACAAGAAAAACCAAATAAAGAAGATACCTCTCAAGAAGCAGTAACAGATGAAAAAGAAGCCAAATCAGTTCAGAAAGAAAGTGGTGAAGAAGATGAAAAAAGCAATGAAGCTGATCAGTAATATTCTCTACGTGATCATCTTTACTCTCATTATTGTGCTGACACTTGTCGTGATTTCAACACGTTCATCCGGGGGGGAGCCCGCAGTGTTTGGATACACGATGAAATCAGTTCTGTCAGGTTCGATGGAGCCGGAGTTCAACACAGGGGCCTTAATATTGGTTAAAGAAATCACTGATGTGAAGGATCTCCAAAAGGGTGACGTTATTACATTTATGCAGGATGCAAATACAGCGGTCACCCACAGAATAGTTGACGTGACGAAGCAAGGAGACCATTTGTTATTTAAAACAAAAGGGGACAATAACGCGGCAGCTGATTCAGAGCTTGTATCAGACGAAAATGTCCACGCGCAATATACAGGTTTTCAGCTTCCGTATGCGGGTTACATGCTTCATTTTGCCAGTCAGCCGATCGGGACTGCTGTTTTATTGATAGTCCCCGGCGTGATGCTGCTGGTGTACGCTTTTGTGACGATCACAAGCACGATTAGAGAAATTGAAAGAAAGACAAAAGCCTTGGAAACAGATACAAAGGACAGCACGATGTCTACTTAACATCAGTTGTAAACCTGGCAACAGGTTTCGATATAATATCATTTTAATAAAAGGGGAGTTTGCCATGAGTATGAAAAAGAAATTAAGTTTAGGAGTAGCTTCTGCGGCGCTAGGATTGGCTTTAGTTGGAGGAGGAACTTGGGCAGCATTTAACGACATTAAATCAACGGATGCTGCTTTTGCATCAGGTACGCTTGATTTATCTGCTAAAGAAAATTCAGCGAATGTTAACCTGTCAAATCTTAAGCCGGGAGACAAATTGACAAAGGACTTCCAATTTGAAAATAACGGCTCTCTTGCGATCAAAGAGGTGTTAATGGCACTGAATTATGGTGAATTTAAAGCAAACGGGGGCAGCAATACATCTGCAGAAGATTTTCTCAGCCAGTTTGAAGTGACCTTATTGACAGTTGGAAAAGAGGGCGGAAATGGATACCCGAAAAATATTATTTTAGATGATGCCAATCTAAAAGACTTGTATTTGATGTCCGCCAAGAATGATACAGCGGCTGCTGAAAAAATCAAAAAACAAATTGATCCTAAGTTCTTACATGCAAGCGGTAAAGTCAATGTAGCAACAATTGACGGTAAAACCGCTCCTGAATACGATGGTGTTCCAAAAACACCGACTGATTTCGATCAGGTTAAAATGGAGATCAAATTTAAAGATGACAAAACAAAAGATGAAAAAGGGCTAATGGTTCAAAATAAATACCAGGGCAACTCTATTCAGCTTCACTTCTCGTTTGAAGCGACACAATGGAATGGTTTGACAATTAAAAAGGAACATACGGATAAAGACGGTTACGTGAAGGAAAATGAAAAGGCGCACAGTGAGGATAAAAATTAATAGCAGCATTAAAAAAGAGACGGCCCGGTATATCATATACCGGGCTGTTTCTGTGTTTATTGACAAAAGAGGAGTTAGCGCCTCTGCTCAGGCACTACTCCTCTTTTTGGGATTTTTTCCATTTTTGATAATCTAAAAATTCACGAAATTGTTTTTTCGATACCCCGGATGTCATTGCATCCCGAACCAATTTCTCCCATTCACTATCTAATTGACCATCGTATTCGGTTTCATGTTTCTCATCGAGCAAAGTATGAACCGAGACGTCCAGAACAGCGGAGACTTTTTCGAGAAATTGAATGGAGGGGTTCGTTTGTAGATTTCGTTCTATTGAGCTTAAATAAGACTTCGCTACCCCAGCCTTTTCGGCTAGTTCTGATAGTGAGTAGCCTTTTTCTTTACGGTATTGTTTAATACGCTGGCCAATCAATGTCATCACCTTCCTTGTGATATTATAGCACATTCAGAAAGGATTTACGGTATGACTTCTAGCTGCCGGACCAGGATGAGAAGACTTTTTGTTTAAAAGTAAATATTTTCGTATTTCTTCAGGGCTGATATTTGCCTCTTTGGCTTTCAGCATTAATTCAACCCATTCTTGATCTAATTCGAAGTGCTCTTGTTTTGCATTTTTCATGCAGTTTCTCCTCCTAAAATACTTGTTTATGTATTTCAGCCAGTCCGGCCATGCCTCATTGTATGCCTTCATTGGTCTCTGGAAGTCATTTCCCATTAAATTGCCAGAATTTTTTTCCAATATATCTTTATTATAAACGCATTTTTTCAAAAAAAACGAGAATGATGTCGAATGGTAAAAAAAGTTAGCCTGACATATTACTTTGCAAATAAAATAATCCGCCATTTTCAATTCCAACTGATATCTTTGGTTGATACAAGGCTTTCAGCGCCTGTTTTTCCAGATGATACTCTTCTGGTTTTTCTTCTATATGCTCATAAAACTTGTCAAGCAATATCATATCGTTTTTCCACCTGGTTACCGCCTGCTCTGCCCAGTCTGACGGCTCCTGCATGGCGGATTTGGCAATATAATTTTCCATCCGTTTAAGGCCGCTTTCTGGTTTGATCATAGGTGATATGGTGAAGCAATAATCACATATTTGAGACGTGAGTGAAAGCTGTGTCAGCTTGCTTTGAAAGTCTTCAATGATGGTTCCAGAGACTAGGTGAAGACCTAGTGACAATAGCTTATCCTTTTTCATGTCGGACTGGTATGAAATCGTGACGTTTATACCAAGCCAAGGCTGAAGTGGGACTTTAGCTCCGACTGATTCAATTTTCTCATACATTCTGGTAAATCTCCCATTTTGTTTAACTGCTTTAAATATTTGAAAGAGACGGGGCGCCCCAAAATAAATAAATTCTCCGTCTAGGTCTTTTGGTGTGTTTTCTTTATCTGTAATAAAAGTGATTTTCATCGGATTCGGATCGCCGCCAGTCTTCTCGCGCCAGTGCCAGTAGAAAGGGCGGTTCATGATTTGTTTGTCCATTTCAACTGTAAGCTGTACTGTCATATAGCCTAAGCTTTGATCGATGATTTGGCAGCTGTTTGCTTGGAAAAAACGCAGCAGAAAATCGTGAACCTCTTGCTGTCTCACTCGTAAAACCTCCTCACAGGCTAAGATCCTCTTTTTTCAGCAGGCTGATGTTCTTTATAAGATAAAAATGAGGTTAAGTTATCCATTTTTATTTTCATTTCTTCTTCAGTTGCTGAATGGTACAAAATGTCGTGCAGGTGCTCTTCAAAATTGTTCACTTGAATTTTCGTTAAAATATCATCAAGTTCACCGACCACTTTTTCAAACAAATGAATTTTCTCATATAACAGCTTTAAAATATGCTCCTCCACCGTATGTTTTGTCGCCATGTTATAAATGTGCACGTCACGCTCCTGCCCGAGCCTGTGGATTCTTCCGATTCTCTGCTCCAGACGCATCGGATTCCATGGTAGGTCATAGTTGATCATGTGATTGCAAAATTGCAGGTTGATTCCTTCACCGCCGGCTTCAGTTGCAATCAGAACTTGGATTTTCCCGCGGAAAAGATCCTTCATCCAGTCTTTTTTCCCGCGTTTAAATCCGCCTCTGAACGGCACAGAACTGATGCCGTTTTGCTGTAGAAACCATTGCAGGTAAATCTGGGTTGCCCGGTATTCTGTGAAAATGATGACCTTATCGTCTATCTTTTTGATCAGGTCAACCACTTGAAGCGCTTTAGAGTTTTGTGTCACTTGATTGATGCGATCTATTAAAATCGATATGGTGTGCTCATCAATGGCTGGTGCTTGTTTGTCTTTTTGATCGAGCATTTTTTTCAGCGTCATATAGACTGCTTCTCTGCTCGAACAGCACTCCCTTTGCAAGGTCATAATCGAGAACATGCTGGCCGGCTTGTTGCTGGCTTCCTTCAGACTGGAAATCTCATCGTAAAGCGCCTGCTCCGTTGGAGAAAATTCGATTGGCACTGTTTCAACATGACGCTGTTTCCAATTCAGTCCGGTGTCATGCCGCCTGTTGCGGATCATCACCTTATTCACAAGATCTTTTAAATGCTCATGCGCTTCTAAACTGGATTTCTTCTTGGCGAACTCTTCCTGAAAGTGATTCTGGCTGCCTAAATGGCCCGGCTTTAATAAGGACACTAAATTGAAAATTTCTTCGATACGATTTTGGATCGGCGTCGCGGTAAGAAGCAGGCAATATTTTTTTACGAGATTCTGGACGAATTCATAGTTCTTCGTTTTGCTGTTTTTCAGTTTGTGCGCCTCATCAATAATGACGAGATCGTATGGGATTGACAGGACGATTTCACGGTGGGGCGAACGCTTTGCGGTGTCGATTGATGAGACGACAATATCGCATTGCTCCCACACATAGCTTTTCTTTTGTTCAACAGCCGGGATCAAAAATTTTTCCTGAAGCTCTTTGACCCACTGTGAGACAAGGGAAGCAGGCACAAGGATCAATATTTTTTTTGCTAAACCGCGAATCATGTATTCTTTTAGAATCAGGCCGGCTTCAACAGTTTTCCCGAGACCCACCTCATCTGCTAAAATTGCTTTCCCGTTCATTTTTTCAACCACTTTTTGCGCCACCTCAAGCTGGTGGGGGAGCGGTGTAAAGGAAGGCAGGTATAAAGGGGCCCGTAAGCCTTCAAATTCAGGAATGGCTAATGTTTTCTGGATTTCCGCAGAAAGCTTGTACAGTTCCCAGTTCGCCCACGGTCCATCATTTTTTAGTTTTTCGGCGAATTCTTCAGGCCATTTTGCATCGTAGATCATTTCTGTGTCCATTGCTTTGAAACCGCCTTTCTTATTCTTCGATTCTTAAAATGAACAATATAGAAAATCTGCCCAAATTGCTGTTGCCCAGCATATCATGATGATGGTAGGATATGAGTATGTATTTGATGTAAGATATTGCTATAGTATGTCCATAACAGCATGAAAATATGAGCGGATGACAGCAAGGGGAGAGACCTGACCGAAAAACTCGGGATACAGGCGCCGAAGGAGCAAACTGCGGAGTGAATCTCTCAGGCAAAAGAACTCTTGCTCGACGCAACTCTGGAGAGTGTTTGCGTGAATGCGCAAGCCACCAAAGGGGACGTCTTTGCATATGCAAAGTAAACTTTCAGGTGCCAGGACAGAGAGCCTTCATTTTATATGAGGTGTTTCTCTGTCCTTTTTTGTATCGTTTTTTAGCTGCACCGTTGAAAAAGGGGAGGAATTTGATGCTGAAAAGAACGCCGTTATTTGAACTGTATAAAGAATATGGAGGGAAAACAATTGATTTCGGAGGCTGGGAGCTTCCTGTTCAATTTTCTTCTATAAAAAAGGAACACGAGTATGTCCGGACTGCGGCCGGACTGTTTGATGTTTCTCATATGGGAGAAATCGAAGTGTCCGGAAACGACAGTCTGTCATTTTTGCAAAAGCTGCTGACAAATGACATTTCCGCATTAACGCCGGGCCGTGCGTTATATACGGCGATGTGCTATCCGGATGGCGGAACCGTCGATGATTTACTTGTCTATCAAAAAGGAGAGAACCGCTATCTGCTTGTCATTAATGCTTCTAATATAGATAAAGACCTGGCATGGATGAAAGAACATGCAACAGGTGATGTGCAGATTGATAATCAGTCAGATCAAATTGCGCTCTTGGCTGTTCAAGGGCCGAAAGCAGAAACAATTTTAAAAAAACTGACAGCATCAGAGGTGTCTGCTTTAAAGCCGTTTTCGTTTATTGATGATGCTGATATCAGCGGCTGCAAAGCACTCATTTCGCGCACCGGCTATACGGGTGAGGACGGGTTTGAAATTTACTGCCGTGCTCATGATGCAATGCATTTGTGGAAGCAAATCATTGATGCGGGTGAGGACTACGGACTGATTCCATGCGGACTCGGCGCACGTGATACGCTCCGGTTTGAAGCGAAGCTCCCGCTCTACGGCCAGGAGCTGACACGGGATATTACACCGATTGAAGCAGGTATAGGCTTTGCCGTAAAGCACAAAAAAGAGTCTGACTTTTTCGGTAAGTCAGTATTGAGTGAACAGAAAGAAAACGGGGCGAAGCGGAAGCTTGTCGGCCTTGAAATGATTGAAAAAGGAATACCGCGGCACGGGTATGAAGTGTTCCATAATGGTGATTCCGTCGGAAAGGTGACAACAGGCACGCAGTCACCGACATTAGGGAAAAACGTCGGCCTTGCCCTAGTTGCTGCGGAAGCGAGTGAAATCGGGACAGTTGTAGAGGTGGAGATTCGTACAAAATTAGTAAAAGCAAAGGTTGTCAAAACACCATTTTATAAACGCTAATATTTTTTCTTGGGGAGAGGAGTCAACACATGAAGCACCGTTATTTGCCCGCAACAGAAAAGGATAAACAGGAAATGCTCGCTGCTATCGGCGTAAGCGGCATTGATGAATTATTTGCTGATATACCGGAAAACGTCAGATATAAAAAAGAGTATCAAATCAAAAAAGCGAAATCAGAAACAGAATTAACAAAAGAACTGACAAAGCTGGCCTCTAAAAATCGTGATACCGTGCAACACGCATCTTTTTTAGGAGCGGGTGTATATGACCATTATCAGCCTGTCATTGTGGATCATGTCATTTCACGCTCTGAGTTTTATACCGCGTATACGCCTTATCAGCCGGAAATTTCACAAGGGGAGCTTCAGGCCATTTTTGAATTCCAAACGATGATCTGTGAACTGACAGGAATGGATATCGCCAACTCCTCTATGTATGATGGCGGTACAGCCTTGGCGGAAGCGGCAATGCTTGCTTCAGGTCACACGAAAAAGAAAAAAATTGTTGTGTCAAAAACTGTGCATCCTGAATCGAGAGAAGTGCTGAAAACATACGCAAAAGGTCAGTATATTGAAGTCGTTGAAATTCCCGCTCCAGATGGCGTTACTGATCTTGATGCTTTGCGCCAAAATGTTTGCGAGGATACAGCCGCAGTGATCGTTCAGTACCCGAATTTTTTTGGCCGGATCGAGCCGTTAAAGGATATTGAACCTATCGCTCACCAAGGGAAATCCATGTTTATTGTGTCATCCAACCCGCTTGCGCTAGGCCTTCTCACGCCGCCGGGCAAGTTTCAGGCTGATATCGTCGTCGGTGATGCGCAGCCTTTCGGTATTCCTTCAGCTTACGGCGGCCCGCATTGCGGATTTTTTGCCGTCACCAAAAAATTAATGAGAAAGGTGCCTGGCCGCCTCGTTGGACAAACGGTAGACGAAAATGGGAAAAGAGGCTTTGTGCTTACTTTACAAGCTAGGGAGCAGCATATCCGCCGGGATAAAGCAACATCAAACATCTGCTCGAACCAAGCTTTAAATGCGTTGGCAGCTTCTGTGTCCATGACTGCTCTCGGGAAAAACGGGGTAAAAGACATCGCCCGCCAAAACCTTCTAAAAGCCAGCTACGCAAAGGAAGAAGCAAAAAAAGCAGGCCTTACCGTGATATTTGACGGTGCGATGTTTAATGAATTTGTCATCAAACTGAATGAACCGGTGAAAGCTGTGAACCACCGTTTGCTGGCAAAAGGCATCATCGGCGGATATGATCTTGGGCTGACGTATCCGGAGCTGGACTGTCATATGCTGATTGCTGTCACGGAGCTGAGAACAAAAGAAGAAATTGACGCACTCATTCAGGAATTGGGGGATCGCCATGAGTAATCAGGATCAGGCACTTATATTTGAACTTTCCAGAGAAGGCCGTATCGGCTACAGTCTGCCGGAGCTCGATGTACCAGAAATCAAATTGGAGGACCTCCTGTCAGACACCTATATCCGTGACGAGGACGCAGAACTGCCGGAGGTGTCCGAGCTGGATATCATGCGCCATTTTACAGCGCTTTCCAAACGTAATCACGGGGTGGATTCCGGATTTTACCCGCTCGGTTCCTGCACGATGAAATACAATCCGAAAATAAATGAAAAAATTGCGCGCATTCCTGGATTTGCTGCGATACATCCTTTACAGGACGAGGACACGGTGCAGGGTGCTTTAGAGCTTTTATATGATTTAAGCAGGCACCTTGAGGAAATTACGGGTATGGATGAAGTCACGCTTCAGCCCGCTGCCGGAGCGCACGGTGAATGGACGGGGCTGATGATGATCCGGGCCTATCATGAAGGGCGCGGCGATTTTAAGCGGACGAAGGTCATCGTTCCTGATTCTGCGCACGGGACGAATCCTGCTTCAGCGACAGTAGCAGGCTTTGAAACCATAACGGTGAAATCAAATGGAAATGGGCTTGTCGATCTGGAGGATTTAAAAAGAGCGGTGAATGAAGAAACTGCGGCTCTTATGCTGACGAATCCGAACACGCTCGGCTTGTTTGAGGAACAGATCACCGAGATGGCGGACATTGTTCACCAAGCGGGCGGAAAACTGTACTATGACGGTGCGAATTTAAATGCCGTTTTAAGTAAAGCGAGACCGGGGGATATGGGGTTTGACGTGGTGCATCTCAACTTGCATAAAACATTCACCGGACCTCATGGAGGCGGTGGCCCGGGTTCAGGTCCTGTCGGTGTAAAAAAAGACCTGATTCCTTACTTGCCAAAACCAGTTTTAATCAAAAAAGAAGACCGCTTCACGTTTGATCATGACCGCCCTCATGCGATCGGCCGCGTGAAGCCGTATTACGGCAACTTCGGCATCAATGTCAGAGCGTATACGTACATTCGCTCCATGGGGCCTGACGGGTTAAAGGCTGTTACTGAGAACGCAGTGTTAAACGCTAACTATATGATGAGAAAGCTTGCGCCTTATTACGATCTTCCATTTGATCGCCATTGCAAGCATGAATTTGTTTTGTCAGGGAAGCGGCAGAAAAAGCTGGGGGTGCGTACGCTTGATATAGCAAAACGGCTGCTTGACTTCGGCTATCATCCGCCGACGATTTACTTCCCTCTTAATGTTGAAGAATGTATCATGATTGAGCCGACCGAGACGGAATCAAAGGAAACACTGGATGCGTTTATCGAGGCTATGATTCAAATCGCAAGGGAAGCGGAGGAAAATCCGGAGCTTGTCCAAGAGGCGCCTCATACGACGATTGTAAAAAGAATGGATGAAACAAGAGCGGCGAGGCAGCCGGTGCTTAGATACGAAGCGGAAAAGAGTTAAATAAAAACAGCTGTCTGTTAGACAGCTGTTTTTATTTAGTTCTTCGCTTTAATCTTTCCGCCCCACTTTTTAAAGCCGCCTTTTAAGTTGTAAATCTCAGTGCAGCCGTTTTTGCGCAGGGTTTGTGCCGCGCGTCCGCTACGGACACTGTTTTGGCAGTACAGGTAGACAGGCTTGTCCGGACGGATTTCGTTTTTTCTCTGTTTCAGCTGGGAAAGCGGAATGTTGCGTGCACCTAAAATGTGTCCGCCCTCAAACTCGTTCGGTTCACGAACATCAATGAGCTGTGCTTTTCGGTAACCCGCGCGGAATTCTTCTTCCGTAAGTGTTTTCATAATTCGCTGCTGATACACATATGAAGCAATCATATAGACGAGAAACGCAGCAAAAATAATTAAAACGATCATATTAGACAATGTGATTCTACTCCTTTAGCATATAAAATCAAAACCTTGCTTCTTAAAACAAGGCCATAGAGCCGTTTTCGACAAATACTATTATAGTAAAGCACGGCGTGATTGTCATCCATAATGGAACGAAAATATTTTTCATTTTCCCGGCAGTTTGATAAACTGATTCTATTAAAACGGTAAGGAAGGTCTCAAAATGGAAAAAGAAACTTGGCGGTTTATAGACTCAGGCAACGCAAGTCCGGCATTCAATATGGCGCTTGATGAAGCGCTTTTATATTGGCATAGCGAAAAGAAAATTCCTCCGGTTATCCGTTTTTACGGCTGGAATCCGGCGACACTTTCTGTAGGGTATTTTCAAAATATTAAAAAGGAAATCAATTTTGAAGCAGTACATAAGTATAATCTCGGATTTGTCAGACGCCCGACCGGCGGAAGAGGTGTGCTGCATGATCAGGAATTGACATACAGCGTGATTGTTTCAGAAGAGCATCCCGAAATGCCGGCGACTGTTACTGAGGCATACCGGGTCATTTCAGAAGGCATACTCCAAGGCTTTAGAAATCTCGGCCTGGACGCTTACTTTGCCATCCCGAGAACTGAAAAAGAAAAAGAAAGCTTAAAAAATCCGCGGTCATCTGTTTGTTTTGACGCGCCTTCGTGGTATGAGCTGGTGGTCGAGGGACGCAAGGTAGCAGGTAGCGCGCAAACGAGACAAAAAGGCGTGATTCTCCAGCACGGCTCCATTCTGCTTGATTTGGATGAGGATAAGCTGTTCGATCTGTTCTTGTATCCGAGTGAAAGAGTCAGAGAACGCATGCAGCGCAATTTCAAAAATAAAGCGGTTGCCATTAATGAACTCACTGAAAAGCGGGTAACGATGGATGAGGCCCGTAAAGCATTTAAAGAAGGGTTTGAAACAGGACTTAACATTCTGTTGGAGCCGTACGAGCTATCTGGGGAGGAACTTGATTTTGTTCATCATTTGGCAGAAACAAAATACGCCTCAGATGAATGGAATTATAAGCGGTAAACAGGGCTTTTGGCCTGCCGGGCATCCTTGTTTTTTCAAGTTCATTAGTGTAAACTTGTAATGGTTTATAAAGTTAAGGTGCTTTTTGGGAGGGTTTCGATGACAACACCAAGTATGGAAGATTATATTGAACAGATTTATATACTGATTGAAGAAAAAGGATATGCACGGGTTTCTGATATCGCAGAAGCATTGGCAGTCCATCCCTCCTCTGTAACAAAAATGGTTCAAAAACTAGATAAAGACGAATATTTAATTTATGAAAAATATCGCGGTCTCGTGTTAACGTCTAAAGGGAAAAAAATAGGCAAACGGCTGGTATACAGACATGAATTGCTTGAGCAGTTTTTAAGAATCATTGGTGTTGATGAAGAGAAAATATATAACGATGTCGAAGGAATCGAACATCATTTAAGCTGGAACAGCATTGATCGCATCGGAGATCTTGTGCAATATTTTGAAGAAGATGATGCTCGTAAAAAAGATCTGAAATCAATCCAAAAGAAAACAGAACATCATAATCAGTAAAAAGACGGTCTCAAAGGAGGCCGTCTTTTTTGATGCGTGCGCCGCATGTCATTCGTTGGTCTATTTCTTCGCGTATTTTCTTAAAATGATAGTACACGATCGGATGGAGGGGGAGGGAATGAGATGTATATTGACGGCGTGTTTTCCGGCGGCGGAGTAAAAGGCATTGCGCTCGCAGGCGCTTATGAAGCGCTTGAGGAAAAAGGATTTCGCTTTAAAAGGATTGCGGGTACAAGCGCGGGCGCCATTATCGCCGCTTTCATTGCGTCAGGTTACACCAGTAAGGAAATCCGCGCTTTGATTGAAGAAGTGGAAGGAGAGAAATTGCTGGACCAGAGATACTCATGTCTCCCCTTAAAAATGCTCCAGTGGGTGTCCATCTACTGGCGTCTCGGCTTATACAAAGGCGACACGATGGAAAAGTGGATTGCTGATCTGTTAAGAGCGAAAGGCATAAGGGTTTTTGGTGATTTGCCAAAAGGGTCCCTGCGCCTTATCGCTTCTGATTTGACAAACGGCACCATGATTGTTTTGCCGGACGATTTAGTCCGTTACGGGTTAAATCCTGATATGTTCCCGGTTGCCAGAGCGGTCAGAATGAGCTGCAGCATTCCGTATTTCTTCGAACCGATCAAGTTAAAAACGGCAACAGGCACCGCTACGGTTGTTGACGGAGGCGTGTTAAGCAATTTTCCAATCTGGCTGTTTTCAAAGGAAAGAAAGCGGCCTGTAATCGGTGTAACGCTTGCGCCGCGGGAAAGAGAGCGCCCGAAAAAAAATATCCGCAACGCTTTCGAGCTGTTTGGCGCCCTGTTTGAAACGATGAAGGATGCACATGACGCAAGGCATATTGCGTCACGCTATGAACAAAACATCATTTTTCTCCCTGTTGATGACGTAATGGCGACGGAATTTCATTTAACACAACAAAAAAAGCTAGCCCTGATTGAGCTAGGTAAAAGACGGACAGAGCTATTTTTAAAACAGTGGACCTATTAAAAAAGCGCTCTGTTTTTCTTTTTATTCTTTTTCCCTTCTATAACAGTCAGCTGAGTCTGGCTTTTCTTCTTGAGAATCATCGGTTTAGGCTTGCTGGCGCTCGGAACGCTTCGCAGGTGGCTGACACGCCCCTTATGTCCGGCACGGTGCTTTGCTTTTTGTTCTTTCATTCGGCGCCGCGATTGTTTCGCCGCTTTTTTGAAGGCTGCCCCTTCGCTGCCCGCATTTCGATTCATTACATATTTCATAATAAAATAAATAATGATGCCTGCCACGATGACGGTTACCGCCATTTTTGCCAATTCTCCGGGATTGGTTACCAGCACATAGAGGAACCCGAACGCTCCCAGCGCAATCAATACAGCAATAATAGGTTGTACACGATGATTCATAACTGTCCACCTCCGAAAGTAATAGCAGGGCAACGGATACTAGATGACGTTGTGAGAAGGCTTCTGATTTTGCTCAGATATGTCTTCCAGTCTGAGAAGCTCGTTAAAGCTTTCGATGGCAACTTCAACCTGGTCATCCTTAGGTTCTTTTGTTGTTAACAGCTGAAGCCAGAGACCGGGGTAGCCAAGAAATTTCAGTCCGGGAATATCACGAACTTTGTTTGTCAGCTGCAGAACTTCAAATGATATGCCGAGTACGACCGGTATCAGTGCAACACGATCTATAACACGCAGCCAAAGCGGATCTGTCGGAACAAGCAAATAGACAAACATGCCGACAATAATCGTAAATAAGATAAAGCTTGATCCGCAGCGGTAATGAAGCCGGGATTGGTTTTGAACATTCCCCACTGTAATTGGCAAATTCTGTTCATAACAGTTTATGACTTTATGTTCGGCTCCATGATATTGAAACACTCTTTTAATGAGCGGTGTCATGGACAGAAAGTAAATGTAGCCGAGCAGCAAAATCAACTTAAACAGGCTTTCAACCGCGATTTGCGCTGTGTCTGATGAAAAAATCGGCCTTGTCAGTTCAGCTAAGAAAACGGGAACCAATGTAAATACGAATTTACTGAACAAAAATGATAAGACGCCGATTACCGCAAGGCTGAGATACATAGACAGCCCGGAGGATTTTTTTTCTTCCTGCTCAAGTGTCCCGTCCTCAGATGGATCGAGTCCGTAGCGTTCGCTTGAAAAATTCAAATGCTTTGTGCCGTTTGCGCTCGCTTCAATAATGGCCGCGATCCCCCGTAAAAACGGTATCTTTTTCACGATGTTCAGTTTCGGATTGTGTTTGCGGGAAAGCTTAAAGAAGTCAATGCTTCCATCCGTTCTTCTAATAGCCGTAACGTAATGATGCTTTCCGCCAAACATAACGCCTTCCACAACTGCCTGCCCGCCGTAAGCGGGCGGAATTTTATGTTTTGACATATTATCAACCTGCCTATTTCTTTAGGATTGCTAACCATTTCCTTTCACTCTATTGTACAGGAAACAGTGCTAAACCTCTAGATTGACAGGTTGAAAAATTGCCATAGCCTTGCTTTTTCTACATGCATTATACCCGTTATTTTCAAATTTTACTCACAGATGTCAAAAAGTGTGAGCTTTTTTATTGACATTTCATTTTTTGGGCACACTTTAACTGGAGGTGCCGAGATGACAAGCGAAAAAGATACAGAACAAAATGAAGAATTGAATGAGAAGCAAGGGCCGCCTGTTTCAATGGCCGGCAGGGTGGCTGCAACGGGTTTTTGCGGAGGTGTATTATGGAGTTTCATTGCTTATATCGCATATCTGTTTCATTTTTCTGAAATCAGCCCGAATATGATTTTGCAGCCGTTTGTTCTCGGAGAGTGGAAAAAACATGGACTGGGAACCATAATCAGCATTATTTTGATCGGAGTGATTTCGATTGGTGCAGCGTTTCTTTATTTTCTTCTATTGAAACGGTTAAAAACAATGTGGCCTGGTATTTTATACGGCTTGCTGCTTTGGCTGCTCGTGTTTTTTGTTTTTAATCCGATTTTTCCTAATGTGCGCGCGGTGACCGAACTGAAATCAGATACCATTATTACGACCATTTGCATCTATTTGCTTTACGGGCTGTTTGTTGGTTATTCCATTTCTTTTGAATACAACGAGCTGAATTCGGAAAAGCTGGCACGTGCGCTGGGAACGTATAGAGAATAGTGTATTATCCTTTTCCAGTATGATAAAATGTTCACGAGAAGTGAACATTTTTTACATGAGAAACCCTCGCGAAAAGGAGAGATTCATGTGCCTCATTTTTTGATTTTGAATGGACCGAATGTCAATCGGCTGGGAAAGCGTGAGCCGGAGGTATTCGGCCGCGGGACACTGACCGATATCGAAACAGATCTTTTTCATTTTGCTGAAGCCTTACATATCCAGCTTACTTTCTTCCAGTCAAACCATGAAGGCGATTTGATAGATGCGATACATGAGGCTGAGGAGCAATACGACGGGATTGTTCTGAACCCTGGCGCTCTGAGCCATTACAGCTACGCGATCAGAGATGCTGTTTCAAGCATCAGTCTTCCCGTGGTTGAGGTGCATTTATCAAACTTATACGCCAGGGAGGAATTCAGGCATCAGTCGGTCATCGCTCCGGTTGCGAAAGGGCAGATTGTCGGTCTTGGAGCTGAAGGCTACAAGCTTGCTGTTCGCTACTTATTAAGCCAGCAAGGGGGAGAATAAAGATGAAGCTAGAGAAATTAAGAAACCTGTTTGGACAGCTGGGTATTGACGGTATGCTGATTACAAGCAGCACAAATGTACGCTATATGACTGGATTCACTGGTTCGGCGGGCTTGGCTGTTATTTCAGGTGACAGGGCAGCGTTTATTACGGATTTTCGGTATACAGAGCAGGCGAAGGTTCAGGTAAAGGGCTTTGAGATCATTGAGCATGGCGGCAGCTTGATCCAGACTACGGCCGACACAATTGAAGTGTTCGGGATCAAGCGCCTCGGCTTTGAGCAGAACAGTATGACATACGGCACATACGCCTCATACAGCGCGGTTATCAGTGAGGCTGAATTAGTGCCTGTGGCTGAATCCGTAGAAAAGTTGCGCTTGATTAAGTCTAGTGAAGAGATTAAGATATTAGAGGAAGCTGCGAAGATTGCAGATGATGCCTTTAGACATATCTTGACGTTTATGAAACCCGGCATTTCTGAAATCGCTGTTGCCAATGAGCTGGAGTTTTATATGAGAAGTCAGGGGGCAGACAGCTCTTCTTTTGATATGATTGTCGCCTCAGGCCTTCGGTCAAGCCTTCCGCACGGTGTGGCCAGCGACAAACTGATTGAAAGCGGAGACCTCGTTACGCTTGATTTTGGCGCTTATTATAAAGGATATTGTTCTGATATTACCCGTACGGTCGCTGTAGGTCAGCCTAGTGATCAGTTGAAGGAGATGTATCAGGTCGTATTTGATGCTCAGGCACTCGGCGTCGCACATATCAAGCCGGGAATGACAGGAAAAGAGGCTGACGCCCTCACTAGGGATCACATTGCTGCAAAAGGCTACGGTGAGTATTTCGGCCATTCAACAGGGCACGGGCTCGGCATGGAAGTTCATGAATCGCCGGGATTGTCCGTCAGATCTTCAGCTATCCTTGAACCGGGCATGGTGGTCACAGTGGAGCCGGGCATTTACATACCAGAAACAGGCGGTGTCCGCATAGAAGATGACATCGTCATTACAGAAAACGGCAACCGGACAATCACCCATTCCCCAAAAGAACTTATTATTTTGTGATTGGAATATAGGAGGACATTAAACATGATTTCAGTTAACGATTTCCGTACAGGATTAACTATCGAAGTAGACGGCGGCATTTGGCGCGTCGTTGACTTCCAGCACGTAAAACCTGGTAAGGGCGCGGCGTTTGTCCGCTCTAAACTTCGCAACCTGCGCACTGGTGCAATTCAAGAAAAAACCTTCCGCGCTGGTGAAAAAGTAGCGAAAGCGCAAATCGAAACAAAAACAATGCAATACCTTTATGCAAACGGAGATCAGCACGTATTTATGGATACCTCTTCTTATGAGCAGCTTGAACTGGGCGCGGCTCAAATCGAAGAGGAATTAAAATACCTGCTTGAAAACATGTCTGTGCATATCATGATGTACCAAGATGAAACGCTCGGTATCGAACTTCCAAACACAGTTGAGCTGAAAGTTGTTGAAACCGAACCCGGTATTAAAGGTGATACGGCATCAGGCGGTACAAAACCTGCGAAAACGGAAACCGGCCTTGTTGTCAACGTGCCGTTCTTTGTGAACGAAGGCGACACACTTGTTGTCAATACATCAGACGGTTCTTACGTTTCAAGAGCATAGAAAGAAAAAAGAAGTCTGTTCCCAAATGGGAGCAGGCTTTTTTTTGTGCCCAAAAACAGAATCTTTCTTTTATACGAAAATGACAAGACTACTTCCGGAAGCTAGAGCATATCATATAAAAAAATGGGAGGTTGGGAGAGTGTCATGAAATTTTTGCTTGGAAACATCAATTCTACGGTTTTAACGATGGCCGGCTTGCGCGTTTTATCCTCTATGATTGAGCTGACGGCAGCGATTATCATGCTTGTGACAAACGATGTTCGGAAGGCGGTTGTGGTAAACAGCATTCTTGCTATTGTCGGTCCGCTGATATTTATCATCACCATGACTGTCGGAATCTACCAAATTGCCGGGCAGTTGTCGTATGCAAAGCTGATTCTGATTTTTACGGGTGTTGTTTTGATTTTAGCGGGTGTTCATAAATAAAGAGAGCTTGTCATAAAGTCTGCCTCACATCATACATTTTAAAGAAGCCGATCGGTAGAAAGGAGGAGGCTCTGTTGAATGAAATCGCTGAGGTTCTCCCTGAATCCATGAAAAACGCCCTTTCTGAAATACCGGAACATCAATGGCTGGAAATCGAAGAAGTCAGAATTCGCGTCAACCGCCCTGTTGAATTGACTCGAAAAGGACAACCTGTTTTTTTGTCCTATGCGGGCACGGTCGAGGATGCCCATCTGATCCTCAGCCGGCTCAGCAATTATAGTATGTATACGCTCGAGGAAGAGCTGAAGAAAGGATATGTCACGATCAGAGGCGGCCACAGAGTCGGACTGGCAGGCAGAGTCATTACGGAAAACGGAGGTGTGAAAGGCCTCCGTGACATCACATCTTTTAATATACGAATTGCCCGGCAAAAGCTGGGGATTGCGGAACCGCTGCTTCCATACTTATATCAAAACAGCTGGCGAAATACGCTGATTATCGGACCGCCGCAAACCGGTAAAACAACACTTCTCCGGGATCTTGCGAGACTCTCGAGCACCGGTAAAGACGGCATGTTGCCCGTGAAAACAGGAATCGTCGACGAAAGGTCAGAAATTGCCGGATGCCTGCGCGGCATTCCGCAGCATCAATTTGGACGGAGGGTTGACGTATTAGACGCCTGTCCGAAGGCTGAGGGGCTGATGATGATGATTCGTTCGATGAGTCCCGAGGTGATCATTGTCGATGAAATCGGGCGTATGGAAGATACAGATGCCCTTCTTGAGGCGCTCCATGCAGGTGTTTCAGTAATCGTATCGGCGCATGGCTGGAGCTTATCCGACCTGATGAAGCGGCCTTCATTGAAGCGTTTGTGGGAAGAAAGAGCCTTTGACCGCTATTTGGAATTATCGAGAGCAAAGGGGCCGGGCACAGTAAGCCGCATGTATGACAAAGATGGACATGTGCTGTCTGGGACGATGGATGTGAAGACATGCTGAAGCTGCTGGGCGCTGTATTCATTGTAGTAGCGACAACATGGACAGGTTTTGAGATGGCGAAGATTTATACGGAACGGCCGCGGCAAATCCGTCAGCTGCGTGCGGCGCTCCAATCCCTTGAGGCTGAAATCATGTATGGCCATACACCGCTGCATATTGCTTCACAGCAGATTGCCAAGCAGCTTGCACAGCCTGTTTCGGCTCTTTTTATTACGTTCAGTGATCAGCTGGACAAGGGAAGCGATTCCGCGAAAACAGCGTGGGAGCAAAGCTTAAAACAGGTGTGGAATGCCATGTCTCTGAAAAAAAACGAATACGAAGTGCTGAAGCAGTTTGGCGAGACGCTCGGTATTCATGATCGAATCTCGCAGCAAAAGCATATCAAGCTGGCGCTGACACATTTGGAAGCCTCGGAAGCGGATGCTGAACAGGCACAAGCAAAAAATGAAAAGATGATAAAAAGTTTAGGCTTTTTAGCAGGCTTGTTACTCATTCTTCTATTGATGTAAACGTGAGGGGAGCAAAAATAAAATGGGAGTAGACGTGAATGTCATATTTCAAATCGCCGGAGTGGGGATCGTAGTGGCATTTTTACACACGATTTTGGATCAAATGGGCAAAAAAGAATACGCCCAGTGGGTGACGCTGTTGGGTTTTATCTATATTTTATTTATGGTTGCCACGATTGTAGATGACCTTTTTAAAAAGATCAAAGCTGTGTTTTTATTTCAAGGATAGGGGGGCTTGCAGATTGACATTGTTCAAATTGTAGGTTTAGGGCTGATTGCCACCTTCCTTTCTTTAATTGTCAAAGAACAAAAGCCGACCTTTGCGTTTTTAATCGTCGTGTTTGCCGGCTGTGCCATTTTTCTTTATTTGGTAGACCAAATCTATGACATTATTCGAATGATAGAAAAAATCGCGATGAATGCAAATGTCAACATGGTTTATGTTGAGACGATTTTAAAAATTATCGGAATCGCCTATATTGCTGAATTCGGGGCCCAGCTCACCAAAGACGCCGGACAAGGGGCCATCGCTTCGAAAATAGAATTGGCGGGGAAAATTTTAATTCTCGTGATGGCTGTGCCGATTTTAACAGTCATTATCGAAACAATTCTCGGACTTATACCTTCTATGTCATAACCGAAAGGAGGCGGTAGA
Source organism: Bacillus tequilensis KCTC 13622 (assembly GCF_000507145.1). Taxonomy (GTDB): domain Bacteria; phylum Bacillota; class Bacilli; order Bacillales; family Bacillaceae; genus Bacillus; species Bacillus tequilensis. The sequence continues at coordinate 354,548 of NZ_AYTO01000034.1, forward strand.
TTGAAGCGTTTTCAATGGGCTTTTCTTCTGGTCGTGCTGCTCATAGCGGGACGAGCTGACATTGTACAAGCAGCCGGAGACGCCGAACAAACGGAAAACCATGCTGAAACGGCTGAGCAATTAGCGGAAAGGACAGCGGCCTCGCTTGAAACAGATAAGATCGGTGAATTTTGGAATGATATTATGACAGAGTACGGCGGACTGCTGCCGGAAAGCCAAAAAGGCAGCTTAATTGAGTTTATCAATGGCGATAAATCATTTTCACCGCAAGAATGGCTGAAAGCTCTCTTTTCTTATTTGTTCCATGAAGTGCTGGCCAATGGTAAGCTGCTGGGCACATTGATTTTGCTCACGATTTTTTGCGTCATCCTGCAGCTTCTGCAAAATGCGTTTCAACAAAGCACCGTCAGCAAGGTCGCCTACTCAATTGTGTATATGGTGCTGATTATCCTTGCGCTGAACAGTTTTCATGTGGCAATCAATTATGCAACAGAGGCCATTCAGACGATGACCAGCTTTATACTGGCGCTCATTCCGCTCCTCTTGGCGCTTTTGGCTTCCTCAGGCGGAGCTGTATCTGCTGCCTTCTTTCATCCTGTTATCCTCTTTCTGATGAATACGAGCGGTCTCTTGATTCAGAATATTGTCATGCCGTTGATTTTCTTATCAGCGATTTTAAGCATCGTCAGCACAATGACCGAGCAATATAAAGTCACGCAGCTGGCCAACCTGCTCAGAAATATCGCCATCGGAGCACTGGCCGTCTTTCTCACCATCTTTCTCGGCGTCATTTCTGTTCAAGGGGCTTCAGCTGCAGTGACAGACGGCATTACGCTCAGGACGGCTAAATTCATAACCGGAAACTTTATTCCTGTGCTTGGCCGAATGTTTACAGATGCGACAGATACAGTGATCAGCGCTTCCTTATTGCTGAAAAATACAGTAGGAATTCTCGGTGTCGCGATTTTGATCTGTATTGCGGCTTTTCCGGCAATCAAAGTGCTCTCCCTCGCTTTTATTTATAAGCTGGCAGCCGCAATTCTTCAGCCGCTTGGTGGCGGGCCCGTCATTACCTGCCTGGATGTTATCAGCAAAAGCGTGATTTATATTTTTGCCGCTCTCGCCATTGTGTCTCTCATGTTTTTTTTAAGCCTTACCGTCATAATCACAGCCGGAAACCTCACGATGATGATGAAATAAAGGAGGCTGGCAGATGAGTTTTTTAACTGAATGGCTTACCACCATCGTGTTGTTTATCCTATTTGCAATTGTGATCGACATGCTGCTGCCGAGCTCCAGCATGCAAAAGTACGCAAAAATGGTAGTCAGCCTGCTCTTGATTGTCGTCATGCTCACTCCGATTTTTAAGCTTTTCAATACAGACCCCGAAGTCATCTTTGAATACCTCACAAAAAACGGGCAGTCAGAGTCTGCCGATATAAAAAATCAAGTCAATTCAAAAAAAATAGAAATACAAGCTTCCCAGCGCGCATATATTTTAGAAGAAATGGCTGTCCAATTAAAACAGAAAGCGGAGGAGAGATTCAGTCATGATGAATACAAAGTAGGCCGCATCAAACTGATGGCGGGAGAAAAGGTAGATTCAGAAGAGGATATTAAAACAATCAGCGTGTACATGGCCCCGTCTTCTGAAAAAACAGTCCAAACGGTCGCGCCGGTCAACATTGATACAGATCACGCATACGTAACGAAAGAAGCAGCAGAACAAAAAGAAGCCAGACAAATCCAGTCACAGCTTGCGGACATTTGGGAAATCGGAAGTGAGAAAATTACGGTTCATATGGAAGGCGGGGAGAGTGTCGGCAATGAATAAAAACGGATTATGGAATGTTTTGAAAAAGCAGTTTCTCCCGGGGCAAACGAAGGACGGTGAAAAGCCGAAGCTGACCAAATATCATTACTTTCTGTTCGTTTTTGTTCTCGGAGTTTCCTTTATGCTTGTCAGCCAGCTGTTTTCTTCACCTGAGAAAACAGAAAGCGCCAAAACGATAACGGCCGTATCATCACAAGATGCCGCAGACGGCAAAGAGAAAACAGCCGAAGTGTTTAAAGCCTCTAAATCTGATAAACCTAAAGACTCGATCGATGACTATGAAAAAGAATACGAAAATCAGCTGAAGGAAATTCTTGAAACCATCATAGGTGTAGAGGATGTCTCGGTTGTCGTGAATGTTGACGCAACGTCGCTGAAAGTATACGAAAAAAACAAATCAAACAAAAATACAACCACTGAAGAAACAGACAAAGAAGGCGGAACAAGAAGTGTGACTGACCAGACATCAGAAGAGGAAATTGTCATGATCAAAAATGGCGATAAAGAAACACCCGTCGTCGTCCAAACGAAAAAGCCTGATATACGCGGTGTACTCGTTGTTGCTCAAGGAGTGGACAACGTTCAAATAAAACAAACCATTATTGAAGCGGTGACACGGGTCCTGGATGTTCCAAGCCACCGGGTTGCGGTTGCCCCTAAAAAAATAAAGGAGGATTCATAAATGCTCAAAAAACAAACCGTTTGGCTATTAACAATGCTCAGTCTTGTCGTGGTGTTAAGCGTCTACTATATCATGTCGCCGGAAAGCAAAAATACCGTGCAAATGCAAAGTGAAAAAAGCGCATCTGACTCAGGAGAGGTCGCAACTGAAAAAGCGCCTGTTAAACAAGACACGAAGGAAAAAAGCGGTACAGAAACTGAAAAAGGAAAAGAAGATGGAACAAAGGGCACGAAAGATTCATCAGCAGATAAGGAAACCTCCGCTGAAGCCAATGAAAAAGGAACTGTTGTAACAGAAACAGCCGACGATGATCTGTTTACGACATACCGCCTTGATTTAGAAGATGCCAGAAGCAAAGAAAGAGAAGAGCTGAACGCCATTGTGTCAAGCGATGACGCAACAGCAAAAGAAAAGAGCGCAGCATATGATAAAATGACGGCTCTCAGTGAAGTGGAAGGAACAGAAAAACAGCTTGAAACCCTTATTAAAACACAAGGCTACGAAGACGCGCTTGTTAATGCTGAAGGAGATAAAATCAACATTACAGTCAAATCAGACAAACACTCCAAATCGAAAGCGACAGCCATTATAGACCTTGTGGCAAAAGAAATTAAAACAATGAAAGACGTCGCTGTTACATTTGAGCCGTCTAAGTAAATAAGAGAAAAACACGCCCGCTTAAGCAGCGGGCTTTTGGCGTGACAATGATATTAGAGTTGAATTCAAAAGTCCGCTCCTGTAAGATAAACATAGTATGTACTTTTAGTAGTAACCTATAAAAAAGAAATTTCATACATAGGAGTGCGATTGAATGTTAAATATGAAAGAAATCCACGAGCTGATAAAAGCAATTGATGAGTCTACAATTGACGAATTCGTATATGAAAATGAAGGTGTATCCTTAAAACTGAAAAAACATGAAGCAGGAACTGTTCAAGTCATGCAGCAGGCACCTGCTGCACCTGTACAGGCACAGGCTCCGCAGGCGGTTCAGCAGCAAGCAGCGCCGGCACCTGCTCAAGAAGCACCGAAGCAAGATGAGAATTTGCATAAAATCACTTCACCAATGGTAGGGACGTTTTATGCATCTTCATCACCGGAAGCAGGCCCGTATGTAACAGCCGGTTCAAAAGTAAATGAAAACACAGTTGTCTGCATTGTAGAAGCGATGAAGCTTTTCAACGAAATCGAAGCCGAAGTAAAAGGTGAAATTGTTGAAGTATTAGCAGAAAACGGCCAGCTGGTTGAATACGGACAACCTCTATTTCTTGTGAAAGCAGAGTAAGGAGACTTAACATGATTAAAAAGCTATTGATCGCCAACCGAGGAGAAATTGCTGTCAGAATCATCAGAGCCTGCAAAGAGCTCGGAATTGAGACTGTCGCTGTTTATTCAGAAGCTGATAAAGATGCCCTTCATGTTCAAATGGCCGATGAAGCTTTTTGTATTGGACCGAAAGCATCAAAAGACAGCTATTTAAACGTTACTAATATTGTGAGTGTTGCGAAACTGACAGGCACGGACGCTATTCATCCGGGATATGGATTTTTAGCTGAAAATGCCGATTTCGCTGAATTATGTGAAGAAGTTAACGTCATATTTGTCGGCCCGAGTGCTGACGCCATTTCAAAAATGGGAACAAAAGATGTTGCGCGGGAAACGATGAAGCAGGCTGGCGTGCCAATCGTGCCGGGATCACAAGGAATTATAGAAAATGTGGAAGAAGCGGTTTCGCTTGCTAATGAAATTGGGTATCCTGTTATTATAAAAGCCACTGCAGGCGGAGGCGGAAAAGGGATCAGGGTTGCCCGCACTGAAGAGGAACTGATTAACGGCATTAAGATTACACAGCAGGAAGCCGCAACAGCATTCGGCAATCCAGGTGTATACATCGAAAAATACATAGAAGATTTTCGCCATGTTGAGATCCAGGTGCTTGCCGATAACTACGGAAATACCATTCATTTAGGGGAACGCGACTGCTCGATTCAAAGACGCCTGCAAAAGCTTTTGGAAGAATCGCCATCTCCTGCCCTTGATTCAGAAATCCGGGAGCAGATGGGAGATGCAGCGGTAAAGGCTGCAAAAGCGGTTGGCTATACAGGTGCTGGAACAGTTGAATTTATTTATGACTACAATGAACAGCGCTATTACTTCATGGAAATGAACACGAGAATCCAGGTAGAGCACCCAGTCACAGAAATGGTAACGGGAACTGATTTGATTAAGGAACAAATCAAAGTGGCATCGGGAATGGAACTGAGCCTCAAGCAAGAAGATGTTGAATTTGAAGGCTGGGCTATCGAATGCCGAATTAACGCAGAAAATCCAAGTAAAAATTTTATGCCGTCACCTGGTGAAATTAAAATGTACCTGCCTCCTGGCGGTCTTGGCGTCCGTATTGATTCAGCTGTGTACCCGGGCTATTCCATTCCACCGTATTACGACAGCATGATTGCAAAAGTAATCACATACGGAAAAACGAGGGATGAAGCGATTTCCCGCATGAAGCGCGCGTTAAGCGAATTCGTCATCGAAGGCGTTGAGACGACAATCCCGTTCCACTTAAAACTGCTTGAACACGAAACATTTGTGAGCGGAGAGTTTAATACGAAATTTTTAGAAACATATGATGTAATGGGCTCATAATTTTTATGGAGGTGAATTGAATGAAAGACAATAGCTTGCTTAAAATGGATCAAGAAGATACGCATTTGGGTAAGGTTGAGATTGCACCGGAAGTCATTGAAGTTATTTCCGGCATTGCAGCCTCTGAAGTTGACGGTGTTGCCGAAATGCGAGGAAACTTTGCGACAGGCGTCGTCGAACGCTTCGGTAAAGTGAATCATGGCAAAGGTGTCAAAGTCGACCTGGCGGATGACGGAATTACGATCGATGTTTACTGTGTCGTGTCATTCGGTGTTTCCATTCCGAAAGTTGCAGCGTCCGTTCAGGAAAACATTCGTCAAACCTTATTAAATATGACGTCTCTTGCGATTAATGAAATCAATATTCACATCGTCGGCATTCAATTTGACACAAAAGCCCAGGAAGTCCAAATCGACGAAGAAATGTAAATGGCTTAACACGAAACCAAGGGGAGGGCGGCCCTTTGGTTTTTTTACACGTTACCCTTTATTTCAAAGCATGAAGAAAGCCGGCTCAAGGCAGCCGAGTTTCTTCATGATCGTGAAATCCGAATGATCATATTAAGGTGTTTGAAAATATTCGGTAATAGGGCGGAAAACCTTGATTTCAATATGCGGATGCGAAAAAAATATGTTATGATCTCTTTGTGGCTTAACGACAAGCGGATAAAGAGGATCAAAGGAGAAAGAAAATGAAAAGAAGAACAGCAAGAGAAAAAGCTTTGCAGGCACTATTTCAAATTGATGTCAGCGATATTGCAGTGAATGAAGCCATCGAACACGCACTGGATGAAGAAAAAACAGATCCTTTCTTTGAACAGCTTGTACACGGGGTATTGGAACACCAAGTCCAGCTGGATGAAATGATCTCCAAGCATCTTGTGAATTGGAAGCTTGATCGGATTGCCAATGTTGACCGCGCGATTTTACGTTTGGCAGCATACGAAATGGCATATGCTGAAGACATTCCGGTGAATGTCTCTATGAACGAAGCAATTGAGCTGGCAAAACGGTTTGGTGATGACAAAGCGACAAAGTTTGTAAACGGGGTTCTTTCTAACATTAAATCTGATATTGAACAATCATAGGAGGAAAGAAAATGACTGCAACAATCATCGACGGAAAAGAAACGGCTAGAGAAAAACGCGAACAATTGGCAAAAGAGGTAGAAGAGCTTAAAAAGCAAGGCGTCACTCCAGGGCTTGCGGTTATTTTGATTGGAGATGATCCTGCTTCTCACTCTTACGTGCGAGGAAAGAAAAAAGCGGCTGAAACGATGGGAATGAATTTCAAGCTCGATCAATTTGACAGCAGCCTCACAGAAGCTGAACTGCTTTCCATTATCGATCAGTACAATCAAGATCCTGAGTTTCACGGCATTCTCGTTCAACTTCCGCTTCCAGACCACATTTCTGAAAAAGCGGTGATTGAACGTATCTCTCCTGATAAAGATGTAGACGGTTTTCATCCATTAAACGTAGGGAAAATGCTGCTTGGCGAAGATACGTTTCTTCCTTGTACGCCTCACGGAATTGTTGAGCTTTTGAAGAAAACCAATATTGACCTTTCCGGTAAAGAAGTTGTTGTAGTCGGCCGAAGCAATATTGTCGGCAAACCTGTCGGCCAGCTTTTATTAAATGAAAACGCGACGGTTACTTACTGTCATTCAAGAACAGAAAATATGACAGAACATACGAAAAAAGCGGACATCCTGGTGGTGGCAGTCGGCAGAGCCAATTTCATCAGCGCAGACCAGATCAAAGAGGGCGCTGTTGTCATTGACGTCGGTGTGAATCGTCTGGAAAGCGGAAAGCTTTGCGGAGACGTTGAATTTGAAGGGGCGAAGGAAAAGGCATCCTTCATCACGCCGGTTCCGGGCGGAGTAGGTCCGATGACCATCACGATGCTTGCGCATAATACTGTTAAATCTGCGAAACGTACGTTATCATAGATTATTGGAGATATTCACAGGCGAAATGTTTACCAGCCGTGAATATGAGCACGATACCCGCTTCTTCAGGCTCCTATGCCAGAGCGGGTTTTCTTTAGTTATGGTGCAGGAATGCTTATGAGAGGAGTTTGAGACATGGGCGAAACAGCGTATGTTACTGTCTCAGCGCTGACAAAGTATATAAAACGAAAATTCGATGTAGATCCTCACCTTGAAAATATTTGGATTAAAGGCGAATTATCGAATGTCAAAATACACACAAGAGGCCACATTTATTTCACATTGAAAGACGAAAACGCCAGAATGCAGTCGGTGATGTTCGCGAGGCAAAGCGAGCGTCTGCCTTTTAAGCCTGAAAACGGCATGAAGGTGCTGGTCAGAGGCGGAATTTCTGTATATGAACCGAGCGGAAACTATCAGCTATATGCCAAAGAAATGCAGCCTGACGGGGTCGGAGCGCTTTATTTAGCGTATGAAGAGCTAAAAAAGAAGCTTGCCGGAGAAGGTTTATTTGACGACCGTTACAAAAAACAAATCCCCGCATTTCCAGCCACAATCGGGGTTGTGACATCTCCGACGGGTGCCGCTGTCAGAGACGTCATTACAACTCTAAAAAGAAGATATCCCCTTGTAAAAGTCATTGTTCTTCCAGCGCTCGTACAAGGCGAAAATGCGAGCAGATCTATCGTAAAGCGCATAGAAGAGGCAAATGAAAAACAGATTTGCGATGTATTAATTGTCGGGAGAGGCGGCGGTTCGATAGAAGAACTGTGGGCGTTTAATGAAGAAATTGTAGCACGCGCGATCTTTGCATCCGGCATTCCGATTATATCGGCGGTCGGGCACGAAACGGACTTTACGATCAGTGATTTTGTCGCTGATATCAGAGCCGCAACACCGACAGGAGCAGCTGAGATTGCTGTACCGCATACCACTGATTTAATCGAACGGACAAAAACAGCGGAAGTCAGAATGACAAGAGCGATGCAGCAGCACCTTGGCCAGAAAAAAGAACGGATTCAATCGCTGCAATCCTCGTATGCCTTTCGTTTTCCAAAACGGTTGTACGCACAAAAAGAGCAGCAGTTTGATCTTGCTTATCAGCAGTTTCAGGCACAGCTTACCGCTCTTTTAGATCGAAAAAACAGACAGCTTGAGCGTGAAACATACAGATTAGAGGCCCTTCATCCTCATGAACAGCTGAAGCAAGCAAAAACACGCTACGAAGAACAAACAAACCAGCTGAAAAAAAATATGTCCATCCAAATGAAGCAGCTGCACTCCCAATTTCAATCCGTTCTTGGCAAGCTGAATGCGTTAAGTCCTCTTCAAGTGATGGAAAGAGGATACAGCTTGGCTTATAAAGAAGACGAACTCATTAAAAGTGTCAGTCAGATAGAAGAGAAGGACCAGCTTGAGGTCAAGCTGAAGGATGGCGTTGTGACCTGCGAAGTATTAGAAAAGAGAGGGGAAGAAAAATGACAGACGTGAAAAAAAATGAAAACATGACATTTGAAGAGGCGATGAAAGGGCTTGAGAGCATTGTGTCAAAGCTTGAAGAGGGCGATGTGCCTTTAGAGCAAGCAATTAACTATTTTCAGGAAGGAATGGCTCTTTCAAAAATGTGTCACGAAAAGCTGCAAAAAGTTGAAAAACAAATGGACTTCATTTTGAAAGAAGACGGCGAACTGGCACCTTTTAGTGTTCAGGAGGAAGACGAAGGTGACAAATAATTTAACGAGCTTTCTGGCGGAGCGGAAAGAAACGATTGAAAAACAGCTTTATGTCTATACAGAAAAGCTTGATATGCCGGACTCATTAAAAAAATCTATGCTCTATTCCCTTGAGGCTGGAGGAAAGCGGCTGCGTCCTCTCATTGTACTGGCCGTTTTAAACGCATATGGTAAAGGTGAAAAAGACGGTATACCGGTCGGATGTGCCGTTGAAATGATTCATACGTATTCGTTAATTCATGATGATCTTCCTTGTATGGATGATGACGATTTGCGCCGCGGGAAGCCGACAAACCATAAAGTGTTTGGTGAAGCGACAGCGGTATTAGCGGGTGACGGGCTTCTAACAGAAAGCTTTAAGCTGATCACCTCCCACGTGTCAGACGAGGTGTCAGCAGAGAAGCGCCTTCGGCTTGTGAATGAACTGATTTCAGCGGCAGGCACTGAAGGCATGGTCGGGGGACAAGTAGCTGATATGGAAGCGGAAAACCGTCAAGTTACGCTTGAGGAACTCGAATCCATTCATGAGCGGAAAACGGCCAAACTCCTTGGTTTTTGCATAATCGCCGGTGCTATTTTGGCGGATGCGCCTGAGGAAGACATCGAAACGCTGCGTACCTTCAGCAGCCACATTGGAATTGGCTTTCAAATCAGAGACGACATTTTAGATCTAGAAGGCAGTGAAGAGAAAATCGGCAAGCGAGTCGGCTCGGATACAACAAACGACAAATCGACGTACCCGTCACTCCTGTCACTGGAAGGGGCCAAACATAAATTGGATGTTCATATAAAAGAGGCGAAGCGTTTGATCGGCGGGCTCTCTCTTCAAAAAGACCTTTTATATGAGCTTTGTGATTTAATTGCGGCAAGAGATCATTAAAACGATCCTAATTTGAAGCGGCTGCACGAGATATGGTAAAATGTAAGCAGTTTATATGAAAAGTGAAAAGGAAAAGTGCGTTTGTCTTTTTTTATGTCTGAGATTGGCCATTGGCAGCTCGGCATACGGAAGACATGTATCATTGCAGAAATTCATGCTGAAAGTGAGTTGATCCGCTTTGGATCTTTTATCAATACAGGACCCGTCGTTTTTAAAAAACATGTCCATTGATGAATTAGAAAAATTAAGTGATGAAATCCGTCAATTTTTAATTACAACTTTATCTGCTTCCGGCGGCCACATCGGTCCAAACTTAGGTGTCGTTGAGCTTACTGTTGCATTGCATAAGGAATTTAACAGCCCGAAAGACAAATTTTTATGGGATGTAGGCCATCAATCGTATGTCCATAAGCTGCTGACAGGACGCGGAAAAGAATTTGCGACGCTTCGCCAGTACAAAGGGCTTTGCGGATTTCCAAAGCGGAGTGAAAGCGAGCATGATGTGTGGGAAACCGGACACAGCTCAACTTCTCTTTCAGGCGCGATGGGAATGGCAGCAGCTCGTGATATTAAGGGAACGGATGAATTTATTATTCCGATCATTGGGGACGGCGCGCTGACCGGCGGAATGGCGCTTGAAGCCCTGAATCATATCGGCGACGAGAAAAAAGACATGATTGTCATTCTAAATGACAATGAAATGAGTATTGCACCGAATGTGGGCGCCATTCATTCTATGCTTGGGCGGCTGCGCACTGCCGGAAAATACCAGTGGGTGAAAGATGAGCTCGAATATTTGTTTAAAAAGATTCCGGCAGTTGGAGGCAAACTTGCCGCCACGGCGGAACGTGTCAAAGACAGCCTGAAATACATGCTCGTATCCGGAATGTTTTTTGAGGAGCTTGGTTTTACGTATTTAGGCCCGGTGGACGGACATTCTTACCATGAGCTGATTGAAAATCTTCAATACGCCAAAAAAACGAAGGGCCCTGTTCTCCTGCATGTCATCACGAAAAAAGGGAAGGGGTACAAACCGGCTGAAACCGATACGATCGGTACATGGCACGGGACCGGCCCTTATAAAATTAATACCGGTGACTTTGTAAAGCCGAAAGCCGCAGCTCCATCATGGAGCGGCCTTGTCAGCGGCACTGTGCAGCGAATGGCACGCGAGGACGGACGGATTGTAGCCATTACGCCGGCTATGCCTGTCGGCTCAAAGCTTGAAGGCTTCGCGAAGGAATTCCCTGATCGCATGTTCGACGTAGGAATCGCAGAACAGCATGCCGCAACGATGGCAGCAGCTATGGCAATGCAGGGAATGAAACCATTTTTGGCGATTTATTCAACCTTCCTGCAAAGAGCGTATGACCAAGTGCTTCACGACATCTGCCGCCAAAATGCCAATGTGTTTATTGGAATAGACCGTGCAGGACTCGTAGGCGCGGACGGAGAGACACATCAAGGCGTGTTTGATATTGCGTTTATGCGCCACATTCCAAACATGGTCTTAATGATGCCGAAAGATGAAAACGAAGGACAGCATATGGTTCATACCGCACTCAGCTATGACGAAGGCCCGATTGCGATGCGTTTTCCGCGGGGAAACGGACTCGGCGTAAAAATGGATGAACAGCTCAAAACGATTCCGCTTGGGACGTGGGAAGTGCTGCGCCCGGGAAACGATGCTGTCATCTTAACATTTGGAACAACGATCGAAATGGCGCTTGAAGCTGCTGAAGAGCTGCAAAAAGAAGGCCTCTCCGTGCGCGTTGTGAATGCGCGTTTTATTAAGCCGATTGATGAAAAGATGATGAAGAGTATCCTAAAAGAAGGCTTGCCGATTTTAACGATTGAAGAAGCGGTCTTAGAAGGCGGTTTCGGAAGCTCGATTTTAGAATTTGCTCATGATCAAGGTGAATATCATACACCAATCGATAGAATGGGCATTCCCGATCGATTTATCGAACACGGAAGTGTAACGGCGCTACTTGAAGAAATTGGACTGACAAAACAGCAGACGGCAAACCGCATTAGATTAATGATGCCGCCGAAGACACACAAAGGAATTGGATCATGACGTCAAAGAAAGAACGATTAGATGTATTACTAGTAGAAAGAGGGCTGGCCGAGACGCGGGAAAAAGCCAAGAGAGCCGTTATGGCGGGGATCGTCTATTCAAACGAAAACCGCTTGGACAAGCCTGGGGAAAAGATTGACCGCGACCTTCCTTTAACGGTTAAAGGAAACCCGCTGAAATATGTAAGCAGAGGCGGTTTGAAGCTTGAAAAAGCGCTGAAGGAGTTTCCCGTCTCTGTGAAGGACAAAATCATGATTGATATTGGCTCTTCCACTGGCGGTTTTACGGACTGCGCCCTGCAAAATGGAGCGAAACAGTCATATGCAGTAGATGTAGGCTACAATCAGCTTGCATGGAAGCTCAGACAGGATGAACGGGTCGTCGTGATGGAACGGACGAACTTCCGTTATGCAACACCGGCAGACTTTACTAAGGGCATGCCGGAGTTTGCCACAATTGATGTGTCCTTTATTTCACTGCGGCTCATCCTGCCCGTTCTCAAAACATTGCTTGTACCGGACAGCGACTGCATGGCTCTTGTTAAGCCGCAGTTTGAAGCGGGACGGGAATCAGTCGGCAAAAAAGGGATTGTCAGAGACCCTAAAGTGCATGCTGATGTTCTGAAGCGAATGATCAGTTTTTCTGCGGCTGAAGGCTATATCTGCCAAGGCCTGTCATTTTCACCGATTACGGGAGGAGACGGAAATATCGAATTCCTCCTTCATTTGCATTGGCCGGGAGAAGGACAGGAAGGACAGGAGCTGTCGGAAGAAGAGATCAATCGCGTTGTTGAAGAGGCGCATAAGACGTTAAAAGAAAAAAAAGCAGATGTACCGGAATAATAGGGCGCTATTATTCCTTTTTTCTGCATTCATGTACAATTTGCAGAGAATCATATAACATAAAAGAACAGATAAGCTGGAAATAGAGGTGCTTACATGAACAAAGGCCAGAGGCATATTAAAATCAGAGAGATCATTACAAGCAATGAAATCGAAACGCAGGATGAATTGGTCGACATGCTGAAGCAGGATGGATACAAAGTAACACAAGCCACGGTTTCACGTGATATTAAAGAACTTCACCTTGTGAAAGTGCCTACGAATAACGGCTCATACAAATACAGTCTTCCGGCAGACCAGCGTTTCAACCCGCTGTCCAAGCTGAAGCGGGCATTGATGGACGCATTTGTGAAAATAGACTCAGCAAGCCATATGATTGTGCTGAAAACGATGCCAGGCAACGCTCAGGCAATCGGGGCGCTGATGGATAACCTGGACTGGGATGAAATAATGGGGACCATTTGCGGAGATGACACGATTTTAATTATTTGCCGGACTCCTGAAGATACAGACGGCGTAAAAAACAGGCTGCTTGAGCTGCTGTAAGAGAAATCTAACAAAGATAAGAGGTGTAATGCTGTTTGTTAGCTGAACTATCGATTAAAAACTTTGCCATTATTGAGGAACTGACGGTTTCTTTTGAACGAGGGCTTACGGTATTAACAGGAGAAACCGGAGCCGGCAAATCCATTATCATAGACGCCATTTCTCTTTTAGTCGGCGGCCGCGGATCATCTGAATTTGTCAGATATGGAGAGGCAAAAGCCGAGCTTGAAGGGCTGTTTCTATTGGAGAGCGGCCATCCCGTTTTTGGTGTATGCGCTGAGCAGGGAATCGACGTTTCAGACGAAATGATTGTCATGAGAAGGGATATCAGCACGAGCGGAAAAAGTGTTTGCCGTGTGAATGGCAAGCTTGTCACGATTGCCTCGCTAAGAGAGATCGGAAGGCTTTTATTAGATATTCACGGGCAGCACGATAACCAGCTGTTAATGGAGGACGAAAATCATCTCCAGCTTTTGGACAAGTTTGCCGGAATCGAAGTGGAAAGCGCACTCCAAGCGTATCAGGAAGGGTATCAGCGGTATATGAAGCTCCTTAAAAAGCTAAAGCAGCTTTCTGAAAGCGAACAGGAAATGGCCCATCGACTGGATCTGATTCAATTTCAGCTGGAAGAAATTGAATCGGCAAAGCTTGAGCTTAATGAAGATGAACAGCTCCAAGAAGAACGCCAGCAAATTTCAAACTTTGAGAAGATCTATGAATCGCTGCAAAATGCATATAACGCGCTGCGCAGTGAGCAGGGCGGACTGGATTGGGTCGGAATGGCATCAGCGCAGCTTGAAGATATATCGGATATTAATGAACCGCTTAAAAAACTGTCCGAAAGTGTTTCGAATTCTTACTATCTTCTGGAAGACGCTACATTTCAGATGAGAAATATGCTGGATGAGCTTGAATATGATCCGGATAGGCTGAACTATATTGAAGCTCGTCTCAATGAGATGAAACAGCTGAAGCGAAAATACGGTGCAACTGTTGAGGACATTTTAGAATATGCTTCTAAGATTGAAGAAGAGATTGACCAAATAGAAAACAGGGACAGCCATCTTCAAACTTTGAAGATGGAGCTTGACTCAGTCGGCAAAGATGTTGCAGTGGAAGCGGCAAATGTTTCGCAAATTCGGAAAGCATGGGCAAAAAAACTGGCTGATGAAATTCATCGGGAATTAAAAAGCCTGTACATGGAAAAATCAACGTTTGATACGGAGTTTAAGGTCAGAACAGCGTCTCACAATGAGGAGGCGCCGGTTGTAAACGGCCAGCCTGTTCAGCTGTCTGAACAAGGGATTGATTTGGTGAAGTTTTTAATTTCAACCAATACAGGCGAACCATTGAAATCTCTTTCGAAAGTTGCTTCCGGCGGAGAGCTGTCACGGGTCATGCTTGCCATAAAAAGCATTTTTTCTTCTCAGCAGGACGTGACATCGATTATTTTTGATGAAGTCGATACCGGTGTAAGCGGCAGAGTCGCACAGGCAATCGCTGAGAAGATCCACAAAGTGTCAATAGGATCACAAGTGCTGTGTATTACACATTTGCCTCAGGTAGCGGCCATGGCAGATACGCATCTTTATATTGCGAAGGAATTAAAAGACGGCAGAACGACGACCCGTGTCAAGCCGCTTTCTCACCAGGAAAAGGTGGCGGAAATCGGGCGCATGATTGCCGGAGTCGAAGTGACAGACTTAACAAAACGCCATGCGAAAGAACTTTTAAAACAAGCGGATCAAGTCAAAACAACAGGGTAAGCTGCGCGAGAAGCGCAGCTTATTTTTTTCGCACACATCCATTCGTTCATCAGTATATCCAATGTTTTTCTTTATATGACAGTTATAAATAAGCCGTCGGAAGGCAAAATTAAATGATGTAGCAGCAAGTCAAAGAAGGTGTGGGATAGGAGCGAGGAGAGTGAAGTAGTGAATGCCCGATAACATCAGAAAAGCAGTAGGTTTAATTCTCCTTGTTTCGTTATTAAGTGTAGGTTTATGCAAACCGCTAAAAGAGTATTTACTGATTCCAACGCAAATGAGAGTATTTGAAACGCAAACACAAGCGATTGAAACGGGTTTATCAGTAGACGCTCATGCACAAGAATCGTCAGAAGCGTTTACAGTTAAGAAAGACCCGCATGAAATCAAGGTGACAGGCAAAAAATCAGGGAAGTCTGAATTAGTATATGATTTAGCCGGATTTCCCATTAAAAAAACAAAAGTGCAAGTTCTTCCTGATTTAAAGGTCATACCCGGCGGACAATCAATCGGTGTAAAACTTCATTCCGTCGGTGTTCTCGTCGTCGGATTTCACCAAATCAATACAAGTGAAGGTAAGAAATCTCCGGGCGAAACGGCCGGTATTCAAGCAGGCGACATCATTATCGAGATGAATGGACAGAAAATTGAAAAAATGAATGATGTTGCCCCATTTATCCAGAAAGCCGGTAAAACTGGGGAATCGTTAGACTTGCTGATTAAACGTGAGAAACAGAAAATCAAAACAAAGCTCATTCCGGAAAAAGATGAAGCTGAAGGCAAGTACAGAATTGGTTTATACATCAGGGATTCTGCCGCTGGCATCGGCACCATGACCTTTTATGAACCAAAAACAAAAAAATACGGAGCACTTGGCCACGTGATTTCCGATATGGACACAAAGAAACCAATCGTAGTGGAGAATGGAGAAATCGTTAAATCCACTGTAACATCCATTGAAAAAGGGACAGGCGGAAATCCGGGAGAAAAACTGGCGCGATTTTCCTCAGAACGCAAAACGATCGGCGATATAAACAGAAACAGCCCATTTGGCATTTTCGGCACACTGCATCAGCCGATTCAAAACAACATTTCAGATCGAGCATTGCCGGTTGCGTTTTCTACTGAAGTCAAAAAAGGGCCTGCTGAAATTTTAACGGTCATTGATGACGACAAGGTAGAAAAATTTGATATAGAAATCGTCAGCACAACGCCGCAAAAATTCCCTGCGACAAAAGGAATGGTTTTAAAAATAACTGATCCAAGGCTGTTGAAAGAAACAGGCGGGATCGTACAGGGAATGAGCGGAAGTCCGATCATTCAAAATGGAAAAGTGATCGGCGCTGTCACCCATGTATTTGTAAATGATCCGACAAGCGGCTATGGCGTTCATATTGAATGGATGCTGTCAGAAGCGGGAATCGATATTTACGGAAAAGAAAAAGCAAGCTGACTGCCGGAATTTCCGGCAGTTTTTTTGTTTTGATCCCTCTTCACTTCTCAGAATACATACGGTAAAATATACAAAAGAAGATTTTTCGACAAATTCACGTTTCCTTGTTTGTCAAATTTCATTTTTAGTCGAAAAACAGAGAAAAACATAGAATAACAAAGATATGCCACTAATATTGGTGATAATGATTTTTTTTAGAGGGTATATAGCGGTTTTGTCGAATGTAAACATGTAGCAAGGGTGAATCCTGTTAACTACATTTGGGGAGGAAGAAACGTGGAGAAAATTAAAGTTTGTGTTGCTGATGATAATCGAGAGCTGGTAAGCCTGTTGAGTGAATATATAGAAGGACAGGAAGACATGGAAGTGATCGGTGTTGCCTATAACGGACAGGAGTGCCTGTCGTTGTTTAAAGAAAAAGATCCCGATGTGCTCGTATTAGATATTATTATGCCGCATTTAGACGGACTTGCGGTTTTAGAGAGGCTAAGGGAATCAGATCTTAAGAAACAGCCGAATGTCATTATGCTGACAGCCTTTGGGCAGGAAGATGTCACGAAAAAGGCCGTCGATTTAGGCGCGTCCTACTTTATTCTCAAACCGTTTGATATGGAAAACCTTGTCGGACATATCCGCCAGGTCAGCGGAAATGCCAGCAGTGTGACGCATCGTGCGCCATCATCCCAAAGCAGCATTATACGCAGCAGCCAGCCTGAACCAAAGAAGAAAAATCTCGATGCGAGCATCACAAGCATTATCCATGAAATCGGAGTCCCAGCACATATTAAAGGTTATCTCTATTTACGCGAAGCAATCTCAATGGTATACAATGACATCGAATTGCTCGGCAGCATTACAAAAGTCCTCTATCCAGACATTGCCAAAAAATTCAACACAACTGCAAGCCGTGTAGAAAGAGCGATTCGCCATGCGATTGAAGTGGCATGGAGCAGAGGAAACATTGATTCCATCTCCTCACTGTTCGGTTATACCGTCAGCATGACAAAAGCTAAGCCGACCAACAGCGAGTTTATTGCGATGGTTGCGGATAAGCTGAGATTAGAGCATAAGGCTTCTTAAGCGTGAACATATGAAGTGATAATTAAATCAAACGTCTTTTATTTATTGGTTTGCACTGATAAATAGGAGGCGTTTTGTTTTTGCGGACATTTGTTATGATAGGTGTGGAATGAAAAATTTATTTTCCGTAAGGAGCGATGCTTGTGTTTGAAAAGTATGGATTGGTGATTGCACTATTTATTCTTGCGCTTTGCGTCAATTCGAACATCATGACAGAATCACGAATACTCGGCATGTTTATCGACTTTATCTCATTTACGGTCATGGTTTCATGTGTCCTCGCTGCTTGGAGAATCAAAACCAAACAATCAGAATCAAATTGAAACCTTCCTCCTCTAAAATCGTAAGTAAGGTGTATTTTATTTAAAGGAGACGTATGAATGAAAAAGAAAAAAACAAGAAAGCGTGATGGGCTTTTCCTAGACTTTCTTTTCGAAGCGGGTGGGGAACTCATACTTTTATTGTTTAGATGTGTACATAAACTATTTATATAAAGGGAAAAAAGACTGCCGAATCCGTTTCGGCAGTCTTTATATATTAGTCTTTATAAGGCACCCAGCCAGACGTGTTTACAATCGCTTGCCACAGCGGTTCAGGCAAGTGATATTTTTCTTTATCTGTGCCTTTGATCACTGTTTCGATTTGTTTTTCCCGGCCATCTTTTACTTTTACAGCCCAGTCAGGGTCAACTAAAATTTCGCGTCCCATAGCGACTAGCGGAATGCCGTTTTCGATCACAGCCAGTGCGTCATCTGCAGAATGAATGGAACCGACAGCGATCAGCGGCACTTTGTTTCCGACACGTTCTTTCAATAAATCCATGCGTGTGCGAGTTGGATCTGCGCCGCGGCGCGCTTTTGAGTTCACATCCATCAGTGAGATATGAAGGTAATCCAATTCTTTATCCCCTAAAGCGTCAACAAGCGTAAAGGTTTCAGTCATTGTCAATCCTGGTGTCTCAGGTTCTTCAGGAGACAGACGGTAGCCGACTAAGAATGCACCCTTCGCATGTTCTGCAATGGCTTTTTTGACTTCATCGACAATAGCAAGCGGGAAGGCTAATCGTTTTTCGTCGCTTCCTCCCCAGCGATCTGTGCGTTGATTGGTTTTCGGAGAATAAAACTGCTGAATCAAATAGCCGTTTGCACCGTGAATTTCAACACCGTCAAAGCCGGCTTCAATAGCGCGTCTTGTTGCTTCTCCAAATGCCTTTACAATGTTTTCCGTTTCCTCTTCTGTTAAGGCGCGGGCGATTTTCTTGCCGTTATCAAACACGTCACTTGGTGCTACAACATCTTGTTGTGGGACGAGCTCAGGCGGGCATTCAATGCCGCCGTGATGAATTTGCACAACTGCTTTAGCGCCTTGTGCCTGAATGGCTTGTGCTAATTTTTTCAAACCTGAAATGTTGGAATCATCATGGATGGCCGGCTGTCCGGGAAAAGCTTTTCCGTCAGGTGTGACATTTGCGCATGCTGTAATCACCATTCCCATCTCTTTTGAGCGGGGAATGATATAGTCAAGCTCTGCATCAGATATCGAGCCGTCATCATTAGATGAATAATGAGTCATGGGTGCTACTGTGATCCGGTTGTCGATTGTAACGCCGCTTTTAAACGTAAACGGTTCAAAGAGCGGTTTATACTTAGGGTTCATTTCATCATCTTCTTTCGTTAGATTCGCACATATTCTAGCCTATATGTAAAAATTAATGCAAATGATCTGCTTCACCGGCTGAATATCTTGAGTACAGAGTGATGTTTTCTTCGCTCTTTTTCAGGAGCTTTGTAGCCGCCGCTGATTTGGTGGCCAATGGTGCAAGTGATGACCGCTGCAGCGAGCAGCAGAACGAATTTTTTCATGGCTGTAACTTCTTTCTGTAAAGTGAATATCCTTTAAAAGGTTACGCCTCGCTGATTCAGCCGTCAAACGATTTGCTCGCATATTCCTCACATTTTTTAAAATGAATAAAAAGTTGCTTCTTTCCGTTAATTTTTTCAAATATGCGCCTCAATTAGAGCGATCCTCATAGACAAATACGATTGCTTTCTTTCTAACAACAGGAAATGATCAGGTCGTATAGCCCCTTTGAAAAATGTGGAACCGCAGTGCGGGCTTCCACACCTGCTTTACAAATCTGCCATTCTGGTCAAAGATAAAAGCCAAACATCAGGAAGAGGTGATCATGTGAAACAAACGGTTCTTTTGCTGTTTACTGTGCTCCTTCTCTCAGGGTGCAGTGTTGCAAGTGCGGATGACTCAGCCCCGAGGTTTACCGAAGAGGGAAAATACATTGGCTCTGCTGATCCTCATACGATCGCTGTTTCTCTGAATGGAGAAGAAACTATGATTCAAGTTCCGAAAAATAAGCGTGATGAATGTGAATCACTGCCAGGTCACACAAATGTCCAGGTGAAATATATCAAAAAGGATAATGGAACCTTACAGCTGGAAGATATTCAGCTGCAGAGGAATGCATCATAAAAAGACCGGGGGGAGAAAGTTGAGAATGTTATGGAGGAGTTTGGCGATATGCGGATTGGCTCTGACGCTCGCGCCTTGTGCTCAAGCGGCGGAGCCGATAAAAGGGAAAACAGTTTACATTGATGCCGGACACGGCGGGGAAGACAGCGGAGCAGTCGGGAACGGGCTCTTTGAAAAGGATATAAATTTAGCTGTTTCCGAGCAGGTGACGGACAAGCTGAAAGCGGAGGGGGCTAATCCTGTTGCGTCCAGGTCTGACGATCATTTTCTGACCTTGGAGGACAGAGTGGCAAAAGCAAGTGCCAATCAGGCCGATCTTTTTGTCAGCATTCATGTGAATTCAGGGGTTGCTTCAGCGTCTGGAACAGAAACATATTTTCAGTCTGACTATGAAGCGGAAAGCAGCCGGCGTCTGGCAGCCAATATTCAGTCGCAGCTCGTCTCATCCTTACAGACGAGAGACAGAGGCGTAAAAGAATCAGGCTTTTACGTCATTACATATTCTCAAATGCCGAGTGTTCTCGCGGAGCTTGGATTTATCACAAACAGCTCTGATGCGGACAAGCTCGGAAACGAAGGTTACCAGCAAAAGGCAGCGGATGCGATTGTCAATGGCATTGATTCTTATTACGATTAGAAGATTGTTACAGCCTTAATCCTAGAGTGGAAACGCCGAAATCAGTATAATAGAGAAAACTGTAGGGCTTGAGGTGAAACGATGACAAAGATTTTTGCCCATCGAGGGGCATCAGGTCAATATCCCGAAAATACAATGCTTGCATTTGAAAAAGGAATTGAAGCAGGGGCGGACGGAATAGAGTTTGATGTACAGCTGGCAAAAGACGGACGAATTGTTGTGATCCATGATGAAAGGCTCGATCGGACGACATCACTCAAAGGATTCGTAAAGGATACAGCGTATGATGTGATAAAAACGGCGAATGCGGCCGCAAACCACCACCATACGTACAGTGATACCAAAGTGCCGCTGCTTGAAGACGTGCTCTTTTGGGCAGAGAAAAAGCATTTTCTCCTCAACATTGAATTAAAAAACAGCGTGATCCGCTATGAGGGAATGGAGGAAAAAGTACTTGAGGAAGTGAAGCGGTTCCATTTAGAGGAAAGGGTCATCCTATCTACGTTTAATCATGAAAGCTTGGCGCTATGTGCCCGGCTTGCTCCTCATATCGAAAGGGCGGCATTAACTTCAGATGTGCTTTATCAGGCTGATCGGTATATCACATCAATTCCGGCTTCCGGCTATCACCCGAGACTGAACAGTCCGGCTGCAGCTGATGATGTACTGAAGAAAATGAGGAACAGTTCGATCAAGGTCAGACCGTATACGGTCAATCGGCCGGAAGATATGAAACGCCTCATCGAAGCGGGGGCAGACGGCATTTTCACCGATTTTCCTGCAAAGGCTGTGGCCATGCTGAAAAATGAATAGTTGTTTCAGAGGAAGGCTGTTCGCTCAGCCTTCTTTTTTCATTCATTCATGCCCGCTTCAAAGCATACATTCATAGAAGACAACTAGAAATTGTAAGCGCTGTCTATTTTCTGAATGAGGTGAAAACATGAGAAAAACAGTCATTGTAAGTGCCGCAAGAACGCCATTTGGCAAATTCGGCGGAGCATTGAAAGAGGTGAAAGCTGTCGAGCTTGGGGGCATTGCGATGAAGGAGGCGTTACATCGGGCCGGAGTATCTGGAAATGAGGTGGAAGGAACTGTCATGGGCATGGTTGTTCAAGCAGGTTCAGGACAGATCCCTTCCCGACAGGCTGCCCGTCTGGCTGGAATGCCGTGGGGTGTGCCGTCAGAAACGCTGAATAAAGTCTGCGCATCCGGACTGCGCGCCGTCACATTATGTGATCAAATGATCCGGGCGCAAGATGCGGACATTCTTGTCGCCGGAGGAATGGAAAGCATGAGCAATATTCCGTATGCCGTTCCCGCCGGGCGCTGGGGAGCGCGGATGGGGGACGGTGAGCTTAGGGACTTAATGGTATATGACGGATTAACGTGCGCGTTTGATGAGGTGCATATGGCTGTTCACGGAAATACAGCAGCCCGGGAATATGGAATTTCACGCCGGGAGCAGGATGAATGGGCGCTAAGAAGTCATGTGCGGGCAGCTAAGGCAGCTGATGAAGGGAAGTTTCAGGATGAAATTGTTCCCGTCAGCTGGATCGACCGAAAAGGAAAACCAAACACGGCAGAAATGGATGAAGCGATCCGCCGTGACACAAGTATGGATCAGCTTGCGACACTTTCTCCGATTTATACAAGTGACGGTTCTATCACAGCCGGCAATGCTCCCGGGGTCAATGACGGAGCCGGCGCGTTCGTGCTGATGTCTGAGGACAAAGCTGCTGAGCTTGACAAACGGCCTCTGGCTACAATTCTTGATTTTTCAACGACGGGATTGCCCGCGCACGAACTGGCGGCAGCCCCGGGATTCGCAATGAACCAACTCTTGAAAAACAATGGGTTAGCCGTCCATGATATTGACTTGTTTGAAGTAAATGAAGCGTTTGCTTCTGTTGTTTTGACATGCGAAAAAATTGTCGGTTTCGACCTGGAAAAAGTAAATGTAAACGGCGGGGCGATCGCGCTTGGCCACCCGATCGGCGCAAGCGGGGCGAGAATTCTCATGACGCTCGTTTACGAATTAAAGCGTCGGGGAGGGGGACTGGGTGTTGCCGCCATTTGCAGCGGTGCGGCTCAGGGAGACGCCGTCTTGGTGCAGGTTCATTAAAACATGATGAAAAAGGGGATTTGAATGAAAATCAAACAAATGATGGTAGCTGGCGCAGGCCAGATGGGAAGCGGAATCGCGCAAACAGCTGCCAGCGCGGGCTTTTATGTGCGGTTGTATGACGTAAATTCTGAGGCTGCGGAGGCAGGGGTAAAGCGGCTGAAGAAACAGTTAACCCGTGATGCCGAGAAAGGAAGAAAGACTGAAGCGGAAGTGAAGGGTGTAATCAGCCGTATTTCGATTTCTCAAACGCTTGAAGAGGCGAAGCATGCGGACATTGTGATAGAAGCTATCGCAGAAAATATGGCGGCTAAAACCGAGCTGTTTAAAACACTGGATCGCATTTGCCCGCCACATACGATTTTGGCCAGCAATACGTCCTCCTTGCCTATTACAGAAATTGCTGCGGTGACAAACCGGCCTGATCGAGTCATCGGCATGCATTTTATGAATCCCGTTCCCGTGATGAAGCTGGTTGAATTGATTCGCGGCTTGGCTACGTCAGAAGAAACGGCTTCAGATGTTAAGGGATTAGCGGAAAAAATGGAAAAAACAGCGGTAGAAGTCAATGATTTTCCGGGGTTTGTTTCCAACCGAGTGCTTCTTCCGATGATTAATGAAGCCATCTATTGTGTGTATGAGGGGGTGGCAAAGCCTGAGGCGATAGACGAGGTGATGAAGCTGGGCATGAACCATCCGATGGGCCCGCTTACTTTAGCGGATTTTATCGGGCTGGATACGTGTTTGTCGATTATGGAAGTTCTTCATTCCGGCCTAGGTGATTCCAAGTACCGTCCTTGCCCGCTGCTCCGCAAATACGTCAAAGCGGGCTGGCTTGGCAAAAAGAGCGGGCGCGGCTTTTATCAATATGAGGAGAGGACTTCCTGAAAGTCAATTCCATCCGGGGGTGGCCGAGTTGTATGTAACCCAAGAGCAAGTCATGATGCGAAAAATGGTGCGTGATTTTGCCCGAAAAGAAATTGCTCCCGCTGCGGAAATTATGGAGACAACGGACGAATTTCCGTTTCAGCTGATCGAAAAAATGGGTAAGCACGGCCTGATGGGGATACCGGTGCCGGAACGATACGGCGGCGCTGGGGCGGATGTTGTTTCTTATATTTTGGCGATTCATGAGATTTCCAAAATCAGCGCGGCTGTCGGCGTCATTCTTTCCGTTCATACCTCGGTCGGCACAAATCCGATTCTGTATTTCGGAAACGAAGAACAAAAAATGAAATATATACCAAATCTCGCGTCAGGAGAACATGTGGGTGCATTTGCGCTGACGGAGCCTCATTCAGGATCGGATGCTGGAAGCCTCCGCACAACGGCAATCAAAAAGAACGGCAAATACTTATTAAACGGATCGAAAATATTCATTACTAACGGCGGAGCAGCCGATATCTATATCACGTTTGCTTTAACGGCTCAAGATCAAGGCAGGCACGGGATTTCGGCTTTTATTGTTGAAAAAAACACACCCGGCTTTACCGTTGGAAAAAAAGAAAGAAAGCTGGGGCTTTATGGCTCTAATACGACGGAACTGATGTTTGATAACGCAGAAGTGCCTGAAGAGAATTTGCTTGGCAAAGAAGGTGATGGCTTTCACATTGCCATGGCGAATTTAAATGTCGGCCGCATCGGCATTGCGGCACAGGCGCTCGGAATTACAGAAGCGGCTCTTGATCATGCCGTAAATTATGCGAAGCAGCGAGTGCAATTTGGAAGGCCAATCGCAGCCAATCAAGGCATATCTTTTAAGCTGGCTGATATGGCGACTAGGGCTGAGGCGGCAAGGCATCTGGTTTACAACGCCGCAGACCTTCATAACCGCGGGCTGGCCTGCGGAAAAGAAGCGTCAATGGCTAAACAATTTGCTTCAGACACAGCAGTGAAAGCGGCGTTAGACGCCGTCCAAATTTTCGGCGGATATGGCTATATGAAGGATTATCCGGTTGAGCGGCTGCTTCGCGACGCAAAGGTAACGCAAATCTATGAAGGGACGAATGAGATTCAAAGACTGATTATTTCCAAGCATCTGCTTGATGGAACCTGATTGACAAAAAACGCAAAACGGGGGTTGAGGATATGGAGGAGAAACAGCGATATTCTCCGGGATTGGACGGTGTCATTGCGGCAGAAACGCACATTTCTTATCTTGACACGCAGTCCAGCCAGATTTTGATAAGAGGCTATGACTTGATGGAACTTTCTAAAACAAAAAGCTACCTGGAGCTTGTCCATTTATTGCTGGAGGGCCGGCTTCCCGCAGAAAGTGAAACGAAAACGCTGGAAAGAAGCATAAACAGCGCATCAAATCTGCCGGCTGATATTCTCCGACTGCTTGAGCTGCTCCCTGTGCACACGCATCCGATGGATAGCCTGCGTACCGGCCTGTCGGCACTTGCCGGCTATGATCGGCAAATTGATGATCGGTCTCCTTCCGCAAACAAAGAACGCGCTTATCAGCTTCTCGGGAAAATGCCTGCCCTCACTGCTGCCAGCTACAGAATCATCAATAAAAAAGAGCCGATTCTTCCGCAGCAAACCCTATCCTACAGTGCGAATTTTCTATACATGATGACAGGGAAATTGCCGTCCTCACTGGAAGAACGAATCTTTGACCGGTCGCTCGTCCTGTACAGTGAGCATGAGATGCCGAATTCAACCTTTGCGGCAAGGGTCATCGCTTCTACACATTCGGATCTTTATGGCGCTTTGACAGGGGCTGTCGCCTCCCTGAAAGGAAACCTTCACGGTGGAGCAAACGAAGCTGTGATGTATATGCTTTTGGATGCGGAAACAACGTCCGATTTTGAACAGCTTCTGCAAACAAAACTGAAAAGAAAAGAAAAAATTATGGGATTCGGCCACAGAGTGTATATGAAAAAAATGGACCCGAGAGCACTCATGATGAAAGAGGCACTCCAGCAATTATGCGACAAAGCCGGTGACCATCGTTTATACGAGATGTGTGAGGCAGGCGAGCGGCTGATAGAGAAAGAAAAAGGGCTTTATCCGAATTTAGATTACTACGCTGCACCGGTGTATTGGATGCTCGGCATACCGATTCCTTTGTATACGCCTGTCTTTTTCAGCGCGAGAACGGCCGGTTTATGCGCCCATGTCATTGAACAGCATGCCAATAACCGTCTCTTTCGCCCTCGTGTCAGCTATTTGGGCCCGCGTCAACAGGCGAAATCTTAAATGATGAAAGGAACTGGTAGAATGCTAAAAACGGATCACGTCATTGAAGAAATCACTGACTATGTGCTAGAGAAAGAGATTACAAGTTCTGAGGCGTTTACAACAGCCGGGCATGTGCTGCTGGATACGCTGGGCTGCGGGATTTTGGCGCTCCGTTATCCTGAATGCTCAAAGCTGCTCGGCCCGATTGTTCCCGGAACAATTGTGCCGAATGGAAGCAAAGTGCCGGGAACGTCATATGTTCTCGATCCGGTAAGGGCTGCATTTAATATCGGCTGCATGATCCGCTGGCTCGATTACAACGATACGTGGCTGGCGGCGGAGTGGGGGCATCCGTCTGATAATCTGGGAGGAATCCTTGCTGTTGCTGATTATGTATCGAGAGTAAGGCTGTCTGAAGGAAAAGAGTCTTTAACGGTACGCGACGTACTTGAAATGATGATCAAAGCACACGAAATTCAAGGTGTGCTCGCGTTAGAAAACAGCTTAAACCGAGTTGGCCTTGATCATGTGCTGTTTGTCAAAGTTGCGACAACCGCTGTTGCAGCAAAGCTATTAGGCGGCGGGAGAGAAGAAATCAAAAATGCACTTTCGAACGCATGGATTGATAACGCAGCCTTGAGGACATACAGACATTCACCGAATACAGGCTCGCGCAAATCGTGGGCGGCAGGGGACGCAACGAGCAGAGGCGTTCATTTGGCGCTGATGGCGTTAAAAGGAGAAATGGGTTATCCGACTGCTTTGAGCGCACCGGGGTGGGGCTTCCAAGATGTTTTATTCAATAAACAAGAGATCAAACTCGCCCGTCCGCTCGATGCTTATGTTATGGAAAATGTGCTGTTTAAAGTGTCATATCCTGCGGAATTTCATGCTCAGACAGCAGCCGAGTGCGCTGTCATACTTCATCCGCAGGTAAAGGACCGGGTTGATGAGATTAACCGTATTGTGATCAGAACACACGAATCCGCTATCCGAATCATTGATAAAAAAGGACCGCTTCACAATCCGGCGGACCGTGACCACTGCCTCCAATACATCACAGCGATCGGTTTGCTGCTTGGTGATATCACCGCGCAGCATTATGAGGCTGAGACGGCAAGTGATCCGAGAATCGATCAACTTCGTAATAAAATGGAAGTGACTGAAAATAAAACATATACCGAGGATTATTTGAAACCCGATAAGCGTTCGATTTCAAATGCCGTACAGGTTCATTTTAAAGATGGAACAAGCACGGAAATGGTGGAATGTGAATTTCCGCTAGGCCATCGTTTTCGAAGAGACGAGGCGGTGCCGAAACTGCTGGAAAAGTTTTCTGCCAATCTCAAAGCCCATTTTGCTGATAAACAGCACAAACACATTTATGAGCGCTGTACCAGCTATGAGACATTACAAACGATGCGCGTCAATGAATTTGTAGATATGTTCTGCGTATAAAAAAGGAGGTTTGCGTCATGTCGTGGATCGTCAATAAGCAATCGTCACAAGAGGAGCTTGCCGGGCGCTTCCGCAAGCTAATGTCAGCGCCGGACATTCTTCAAATCCCCGGTGCCCATGACGGGATGGCCGCCTTGCTTGCGAAGGAGGCCGGTTTTTCTGCTATGTATTTGTCTGGTGCGGCATATACAGCCAGCAGGGGGCTTCCTGATTTAGGAATCATCACGTCGGCAGAGATGGCTGAGCGAGCCAAAGATCTTGTACGTGCAGCTGATCTCCCTCTGCTTGTTGATATCGATACGGGATTTGGCGGTGTGTTAAATGCCGCCCGAACCGCCCGTGAGATGTTTGAAGCGAGGATTGCCGCCGTTCAAATAGAAGACCAGCAGCTCCCGAAAAAATGCGGGCATTTAAATGGCAAACAGCTCGTTCCGACAAAGGAAATGGCGCAAAAAATAAAAGCGATCAAGCAAGCGGCACCCTCCCTTATCGTTGTTGCCCGTACAGATGCCAGGGCGCAGGAAGGGCTTGATGCCGCGATGAAACGGTCAGAGGCTTATATGGAGGCTGGAGCGGACGCGATTTTCCCTGAAGCGCTTCAGGCGGAGAACGAATTCCGCCAGTTTGCCGAGCGCATCTCCGTTCCGCTCCTTGCGAATATGACCGAGTTTGGGCAAACGCCGTATTATCGCGCCGAAGAATTCGAAGATATGGGGTTTCAGATGGTGATTTATCCTGTCACGTCGCTTCGGGCGGCGGCAAAAGCTTATGAGCGGATGTTTCGTTTGATGAAGGAGAGCGGCTCACAAAAAGAAGGCCTTCACGATATGCAGACACGAAAAGAACTGTACGATACGATTTCCTATTATGACTATGAAGCGTTAGATAAAGCGATCGCCAAGACCGTTTTGCCTGATGAATAGTTTCGAGCAAAAAAGCCGGAGAACACTCCGGCTTTTTTGCTGCTATCGTTTTCTGAATCGCGGGCTGACTTGATTGCGTTTTCTGTCTCTGTATAAAATGAACCCGGCCAGCACATAAAGGCCGAACGCAAAAAAGATGAATCCTGACAAAGCTTGGAGCCAAAGAGCTGCAAACGGCTTTATTGTATGGCCGAAAAGCGAATCCCTCATCAGCTTAATGCCTAAGGCGGAAATGGCGCCGGGGAGGACTAATATCAAAAGCGCAAGAAGTCGGCTCATCCTCAGAAAACCCCTTTATCTTTATATTTCCTTTATTGTCCAGTGGAAAAAATATTTTGTCAAGAGAAGAAAACGTGGTAACATAGGGTTGTGCAAATTATTGCAACGGAATAAATAGGTGTGCAAATTTTTTCATATAAAGGGGTAACGGGATGCAAAAGGTACTGATTGTAGGTGCCGGTAAAAGGGGAACGGCGTTATTACATATGCTGATCAAAACAGCCATCATAGAGATCATTGCCGTTATTGACAAAGACCCCGAGGCGCCGGGATTGAAAGAAGCAAAACAGTATGGGATTGCCGTTTCATCTGATTGGAGACCTTACATACAGCAAAAACCGGATATCGTCATTCATACGGCCGGCGATCAAGCGGTGTTTGACGAACTCCTGCAGGAAAAGCATGAAGAGACCATTGTCATGCCGGGAAAAATGGCGTACATCGTTTTTCAGTTGATGGAAGAAAAGCAGCACCTGATTCAAATGCTGAAAGAGCAAACATACAAACACGACAGAATTTTTAACTCCACCCATGACGGGATGATTTTTATTGATATCAATGAAGAAATCATTCTTTTTAACCATATGGCTGAAAAAATAGTCGGGAAAAAGCGTGAGGAAGTGATCGGGAAACCGATAAAAGAAGTCATTCCGAGCACGGAGATGCCGCGGATTTTAAAAACAAGAGTGCCTGAATATAACCAGAAGCAGCTTTTAGACGATCATTTGCAAATTGTAACGACAAGGCTGCCGATTATTGATGAAGGCGGACGCCTGCTCGGGGCGCTTTGTGTATTTAAAGATATCACAGACGCGGTCGAACTGGCAGAGGAAGTGACCAACTTAAAGCAGGTCCGTACGATGCTTGAGGCGATTATTCAATCCTCCGATGAAGCGATTTCTGTCGTTGATGAAAACGGCATCGGCCTCTTGATCAATAAAGCGTATACGAAAATGACGGGGCTTTCTGAAAAAGAAGTCATCGGCAAGCCAGCAAGCACCGATATTTCTGAAGGCGAAAGCATGCATTTAAAGGTGCTGGAAACAAGACGCCCTGTCCGCGGTGTCAGAATGAAGGTCGGCCCGAATAAAAAAGAGGTCATCGTCAATGTAGCGCCGGTGATTGTGGACGGGATTTTGAAGGGCAGCGTCGGTGTGATTCACGATGTGTCCGAAATTAAAATGCTGACAGCTGAGCTGGACCGCGCCAGACAAATCATTCGCACGTTAGAAGCAAAATACACTTTTGACGACATTATCGGCAAAAGCGAGCAAATGCTGGTGGCGCTTGAGCAGGCAAAGCTCGGGGCGAAAACGCCGGCAACCATTTTGCTGCGCGGAGAATCAGGAACGGGAAAAGAACTGTTCGCCCATGCCATCCATAACGAAAGCGATCGGAAATACAATAAATTTATTCGCGTGAATTGTGCAGCCCTTTCTGAAAACCTGCTCGAATCAGAATTGTTCGGCTACGAGGATGGAGCATTTTCGGGAGCGAAACGCGGCGGCAAAAAAGGCTTATTCGAGGAAGCGAATAATGGCAGTATTTTCTTAGATGAGATCGGCGAGCTGACACAAAATATGCAGGCGAAATTGCTCCGCGTCCTTCAAGAGAAGGAAATCGTCAGAGTGGGCGGCGCGAAAGCAATCCCTGTCAACGTCAGAGTGATTGCTGCTACAAATGTAAATATTGAAAAAGCGATGGCGGATGGAATGTTTCGCGAGGACCTGTATTACCGGATTAATCGCTATCCGATCTCGATCCCGCCTTTGCGGCAGCGGCTGGAGGACATTGAGGCACTCAGCGTCAGGCTTATTCAAAAGATTAACAGGGATTATGGCAGGAATGTAAAGGGGCTTACAAAGCAAGCCCTGCGTGCCTTATCCGCTTACCACTGGCCCGGCAATGTCCGCGAACTGGAAAATGTCCTTGGACGAGCCATGATTTTTCTGAATCCGCATATGGAATGGATTGAAAAAGATCACTTGCCTGTATTCGAACTTAAGCAAACAGAAAGCGTCACAGAACAGGGGACAGGCTTTGATTTTCCGGATATTGAAGGTGAAAAGCTGTCTGTTGCAGTAGAAAAATTTGAAGCGCATTTGATCCAGCAAACGCTCGAAAAGCATCATTTTAACAGGACAAAAACAGCGAAAGCTCTCGGTGTCAGCATTCGGAACTTATATTACAAAATGGATAAATACGGCCTTGCAAATGAAGGCATGCAATAATTTGCAGAATAAACGCAAGCATCTGCACGAGTCTTCAATACATCAGGTATGACAGCGCAGCGGGGAGCTGGCATGGAACTTGCATAATAAAAGGCGGAGTCGAAATAAGAAAGGTGGTAACAGATGAAGCTGAAAGATTTGATCGGCAAAGCGTCGATGTACAAAAACAAGACCATTGCGGTTGCCCATGCTGAGGATGAGGAAGTGATCCGGGCTGTAAAGCTGGCAGCCGAGCACCTATCCGCCCGTTTTTTGTTAACGGGGGACAGCAAAAAGCTGAACGAGCTGACAGCATCCATGCAAGGCCATCAAGTGGAAATCGTTCATGCCAACACACCTGAGGAATCGGCAAAATTAGCCGTTCATGCTGTCCATCACAAAACAGCGGACGTTTTAATGAAAGGAAATGTACCGACTTCTGTTTTGCTTAAAGCGGTATTGAACAGACAGGAGGGCCTTCGGTCATCCAATATCCTTTCCCACGTGGCTGTGTTTGATATACCGGATTTTGACAGATTGATGCTTGTGACAGATTCGGCAATGAATATTGCCCCTTCGCTGGAAGAGCTTCGGCACATTTTGCAAAATGCCGTTTATGTGGCCCGTGCGGTAGGGAACAATATGCCAAAAGCAGCTGCTCTGGCAGCGGTCGAAACGGTGAACCCGAAAATGGAAGCGACAATGAATGCAGCCGCTCTTGTTCAAATGTGCAAAAGAGGCCAGATCAAAGGCTGTATTGTTGATGGCCCGCTTGCTTTGGATAACGCAGTATCACAAATTGCCGCAGCCCAGAAAAACATTTCAGGAGACGTAGCGGGCAGCGCTGATATCCTTCTCGTCCCAACAATTGAAGCCGGCAATATTTTATATAAATCACTGATTTATTTTGCGAAGGCCAGTGTGGCGGCAGTGATTTCAGGAGCTAAAGCGCCGATTGCCTTAACGAGCAGAGCGGACTCCGCTGAAAATAAACTGTATTCGATTGCGCTGGCGATATGCGCATCTGAAGAATACACACACTAGGAGGAACAAACATGGAACTTTTTAAATATATGGAGAAATATGATTACGAACAATTGGTATTCTGCCAAGATGAACAATCAGGCTTAAAAGCGATTATCGCGATTCATGATACAACACTAGGTCCTGCGCTTGGCGGAACAAGAATGTGGACATATGAAAATGAAGAAGCGGCAATTGAAGATGCGCTCAGGCTGGCAAAAGGCATGACCTATAAAAACGCGGCGGCAGGCTTAAACCTTGGCGGCGGAAAAACAGTCATTATCGGCGATCCGCGCAAAGATAAAAATGAAGAAATGTTCCGCGCGTTTGGCCGTTTTATTCAAGGACTGAACGGCAGGTACATTACAGCTGAAGATGTGGGCACAACGGTTGAGGATATGGACATCATTCATGATGAAACAGACTATGTCACAGGGATTTCACCTGCCTTCGGGTCTTCCGGAAATCCATCCCCGGTTACGGCGTATGGAGTGTACAGAGGAATGAAGGCAGCAGCTAAAGCCGCTTTCGGAACCGACTCTCTTGAAGGAAAAACCATCGCTGTGCAAGGGGTGGGGAACGTGGCCTACAACCTATGCCGCCACCTGCATGAAGAAGGGGCGAATTTAATCGTTACGGATATCAACAAACAATCCGTACAGCGTGCAGTTGAAGATTTTGGCGCCCGTGCCGTCGATCCGGAAGAGATTTATACACAAGACTGCGATATTTATGCGCCGTGCGCGCTTGGTGCGACAATCAACGATGACACCATTAGACAGCTGAAGGCAAAAGTCATCGCGGGTGCGGCAAACAATCAATTAAAAGAAACACGCCATGGCGATCAAATTCACGAAATGGGCATCGTGTACGCACCGGATTATGTCATTAACGCGGGCGGCGTCATTAACGTGGCAGATGAGCTAAACGGCTATAATGCAGAACGCGCATTGAAGAAAGTTGAAGGCATTTACGGCAATATTGAGCGAGTGCTTGATATTTCTCAGCGTGACGGCATTCCGACGTATTTAGCGGCTGACCGCTTGGCAGAGGAACGGATTGAACGCATGCGTCGCTCAAGAAGCCAGTTTTTGCAAAACGGCCACAGTGTATTAAGCAGACGTTAAGAAATTGAACTGGGGGTTATGGAAGTGCTACATGAGGAAAAGCGCATTCTCACAATTAATCCAGGCTCAACTTCAACGAAAATTGGTGTTTTTCATAACGAACGTAGCATTTTTGAAAAAACATTGAGACACGACATTGAAGAGCTGCAGCGATTTGACCATATTATTGATCAGTATGAGTTTCGAAAATACCAAATTCTTGAAACGCTTCATGAACAAGGAATCAATATCTCAAAGTTTGATGCAGTCTGTGCCAGAGGCGGCCTTATCCGGCCGATTGAAGGCGGAACTTACGAAGTGAATGATGACATGATTGAGGACTTGAAAAGCGGCTATGCCGGCCAGCATGCTTCTAATCTCGGCGGCATTATCGCGCGGGAAATCGCTGACGGCCTGAACATCCCTTCATATATCGTCGATCCTGTTGTCGTAGATGAAATGTCAGAGCTCGCAAAAATCTCAGGCATGCCTGAGATTGAACGGAAAAGCATTTTCCATGCGTTAAACCAAAAAGCTGTCGCCCGTAAGGCGGCAGCCTCTCTTGGCAAACGGTATGAGAATACAAAATTGATTGTTACCCATATGGGCGGCGGTATTACAATTGGCGTCCATGACCATGGGCGAGTGGTCGATGTCAACAACGGCCTTCACGGAGAGGGGCCATTCAGTCCTGAACGTGCAGGAACAGTGCCTGCGGGCGACCTTATCAATTTATGTTTTTCAGGACAGTATGCAAAAGAAGAAATGATGAAAAAATTGGTTGGCACTGGCGGGCTTTTCGGCTATCTCGGTACGAATGAGGCAGAAAAAGTGGCACAAATGATTCAGAGAGGCGATGAAAAAGCACGCTTCATTTTTGATGCCATGGCATATCAGGTAGCGAAGGAAATTGGGGCAGCCAGTGCTGTTTTAAAAGGTGAAGTGGAAGCGATTGTGCTGACGGGAGGCCTTGCGTACGGCAAAAGCTTTGTTTCCAGTATCAGATCATACATAGATTGGATTTCAGATGTTTTCGTCTATCCGGGAGAAAATGAATTGCAGTCTCTGGCGCAAGGGGCACTCAGGGTATTGCTGGGCGAAGAGCAATCTAAACAATATCGTATTGAATAGACAGACGAGGAGTGAGTCACCATGGCAACTGAGTATGATGTAGTCATATTGGGCGGTGGTACCGGCGGTTATGTCGCGGCCATCAGAGCCGCTCAGCTCGGCTTAAAAACAGCCGTTGTAGAAAAGGAAAATCTCGGAGGAACATGTCTGCATAAAGGCTGTATCCCGAGTAAAGCGCTGCTTAGAAGCGCAGAGGTATATCGGACAGCCCGTGAAGCTGATCAATTCGGAGTGGAAACGGCTGGCGTATCCCTCAACTTTGAAAAAGTCCAGCAGCGTAAGCAAGCTGTTGTTGATAAGCTTGCGGCCGGCGTGAGTCATTTAATGAAAAAAGGAAAAATCGACGTGTATAACGGATATGGGCGTATCCTCGGTCCGTCAATCTTCTCTCCGCTGCCGGGAACGATTTCTGTAGAACGGGGAAATGGCGAAGAAAATGATATGCTGATCCCGAAACAAGTCATCATTGCAACAGGATCAAGACCGAAAATGCTTCCGGGCCTTGAAGCGGACGGCGAGCATGTCATGACTTCGGATGAGGCTCTCCAAATGGAGAAGCTCCCTAAATCGATCATCATCGTCGGAGGAGGCGTTATTGGGATTGAGTGGGCGTCTATGCTTCATGATTTTGGCGTGAAGGTTACGGTTATTGAATACGCGGACCGCATATTGCCGACTGAAGATCAAGACATTTCAAAAGAAATGGAAAGTCTTCTGAAGAAAAAAGGCATTCAGTTCGTCACAGGGGCAAAAGTGCTGCCTGACACAATGACAAAAACGCCGGATGACATTAGCATACAGGCTGAAAAAGCTGGAGAAACGGTTACCTACTCCGCAGAAAAAATGCTCGTTTCCATCGGCAGACAGGCAAATATCGAAGGCATCGGCATCGAAAACACCGATATTGTCACTGAAAATGGCGTCATTTCAGTTAATGAAAGCTGCCAAACGAAGGAATCTCATATTTACGCAATCGGAGACGTGATCGGGGGCCTTCAGTTAGCACACGTTGCATCACATGAAGGAATCATTGCCGTCGAGCACTTTGCGGGCCTCAATCCGCACCCGCTTGAGTCAGCACTTGTACCGAAGTGCATCTACTCAAGCCCTGAAGCTGCCAGTGTCGGCTTAACCGAAGAAGAGGCAAAGGCGAACGGACATAATGTCAAGATCGGCAAATTCCCATTTATGGCCATTGGAAAAGCGCTTGTATACGGAGAAAGCGACGGATTTGTAAAAATTGTGGCTGATTGTGATACCGATGATATCCTTGGCGTGCATATGATCGGCCCGCATGTCACTGACATGATTTCAGAAGCGGGGCTTGCCAAAGTGCTGGACGCGACGCCATGGGAGATTGGACAAACGATTCATCCGCATCCAACGCTTTCTGAAGCAATTGGAGAAGCAGCGCTTGCCGCAGACGGCAAAGCCATTCATTTTTAAAAGCATAAAGGAGGGGCTTGAATGAGTACAAACCGACATCAAGCACTAGGGCTGACGGATCAGGAAGCCGTTGATATGTATAGAACCATGCTGTTAGCAAGAAAAATCGATGAAAGAATGTGGCTGTTAAACCGCTCTGGCAAAATCCCGTTCGTGATCTCTTGTCAAGGACAGGAAGCTGCACAGGTAGGAGCTGCTTTCGCTCTTGACCGCGAGATGGATTATGTACTGCCGTATTATAGAGACATGGGCGTTGTGCTGGCGTTTGGCATGTCGGCAAAGGACCTAATGATGTCCGGGTTTGCTAAAGCGGCAGATCCGAACTCAGGAGGCCGTCAAATGCCGGGGCATTTCGGGCAAAAGGAAAACCGCATCGTGACAGGATCATCTCCGGTTACAACGCAAGTGCCGCACGCAGTCGGCATTGCACTGGCGGGACGGATGGAGAAAAAGGATATCGCAGCCTTTGTTACGTTTGGTGAGGGCTCTTCGAACCAAGGCGATTTCCATGAAGGGGCAAACTTTGCCGCTGTCCATAAGCTGCCGGTTATTTTCATGTGTGAAAACAATAAGTACGCAATCTCAGTCCCATACGATAAGCAAGTCGCATGTGAGAACATTTCCGACCGTGCTGTAGGCTATGGGATGCCTGGCGTAACCGTGAATGGAAACGACCCGCTGGAAGTTTATCAAGCGGTCAAAGAAGCGCGTGAACGGGCGCGCAGAGGAGAGGGCCCGACATTAATTGAAACCATTTCTTACCGCCTTACACCGCATTCCAGTGATGACGATGACAGCAGCTACAGAGGCCGTGAAGAAGTAGAGGAAGCTAAAAAAAGTGACCCTCTGCTTACTTATCAAGCTTACATAAAAGAAATAGGCCTGCTGTCTGATGAGACAGAACAAACCATGCTGGATGAAATCATGGCAATCATCAATGAAGCGACAGATGAAGCGGAGAACGCTCCTTATGCAGCTCCTGAGTCAGCGCTTGATTATGTGTATGCGAAGTAGGGAGGAAGAACAAATGTCAGTAATGTCATATATTGATGCAATCAATTTGGCGATGAAAGAAGAAATGGAACGAGACCCTCGCGTTTTCGTCCTTGGGGAAGATGTAGGAAGAAAAGGCGGTGTGTTTAAAGCCACAGCCGGACTTTATGAACAGTTCGGAGAAGAGCGCGTGATGGATACGCCGCTTGCTGAATCAGCGATCGCCGGAGTCGGTATCGGAGCGGCTATGTACGGCATGAGGCCGATTGCCGAAATGCAGTTTGCCGATTTTATTATGCCGGCGGTCAACCAAATTATCTCCGAGGCTGCTAAAGTCCGTTACCGAAGCAACAATGACTGGAGCTGCCCAATTGTCGTCAGAGCGCCATACGGCGGAGGCGTGCACGGGGCACTTTATCATTCTCAATCAGTCGAAGCGATTTTCGCCAATCAGCCCGGACTGAAAATTGTCATGCCTTCAACGCCGTATGACGCGAAAGGACTCTTAAAAGCCGCGGTTCGTGATGAAGATCCGGTGCTGTTTTTTGAGCATAAACGCGCGTACCGTCTCATAAAAGGAGAGGTTCCGGCAGATGACTATGTCCTGCCGATCGGCAAGGCTGATGTAAAACGGGAAGGCGACGACATCACGGTGATCACTTATGGCCTGTGTGTCCACTTCGCACTACAGGCTGCAGAACGTCTCGAAAAAGATGGCATTTCAGTGCATGTAGTTGATTTAAGAACAGTCTATCCGCTTGATAAAGAAGCCATCATCGAAGCCGCATCCAAAACAGGTAAAGTCCTTTTGGTCACAGAAGATACAAAAGAAGGCAGCATCATGAGTGAGGTGGCCGCGATTATATCCGAGCATTGTCTGTTCGACTTAGACGCGCCGATCAAACGGCTTGCAGGTCCTGATGTTCCGGCTATGCCTTATGCGCCGACAATGGAAAAATACTTTATGCTCAACCCTGATAAAGTGGAAGCGGCGATGAGAGAATTAGCGGAGTTTTAAAGACGTAAGGAGGATACAATCATGGCAATTGAACAAATGACGATGCCGCAGCTTGGAGAAAGCGTGACAGAGGGGACGATCAGCAAATGGCTTGTCGCCCCAGGTGATAAAGTGAACAAATACGATCCGATCGCGGAAGTCATGACGGATAAGGTAAATGCAGAGGTTCCGTCTTCTTTTAGCGGGACGATTACAGAGCTTGTTGGCGAAGAAGGCCAGACTCTGGAAGTCGGGGAAGTGATTTGTAAAATCGAAATAGAAGGCGCAGATCCGGCCGAACAAAAACAGGAGCAGCCAGTGGCATCAGCAGCTGAGACGCCTGTCGCAGAAAGCAGCGCCGAAGCAAACGATCAGCCCAATAAAAAGCGCTACTCGCCGGCTGTACTTCGTTTGGCCGGAGAGCATGGCATTGATCTTGATCAAGTGACAGGAACAGGTGCCGGCGGCCGCATTACGCGAAAAGATATTCAACAAGTCATTGAAACAGGCGGCGTGCAAGAACGTGCTGAGGAGCCGAAGACAGCAGCTCCCGCATCAGAAGCTGGACCAAAACCGGAGCCGAAGGAAGAAATTTCATATCCTGCGTCTGCCGCCGGAGATCAAGAAATCCCAGTTACAGCTGTAAGAAAAGCGATTGCTTCTAATATGAAACGGAGCAAAACAGAAATTCCGCATGCTTGGACGATGATGGAAGTTGATGTCACAAACATGGTGGCATATCGCAACAGTATAAAAGATTCCTTCAAAAAGACAGAAGGATTTAATTTAACGTTCTTCGCCTTTTTTGTAAAAGCAGTCGCTCAGGCGTTAAAAGAATTCCCGCAAATGAATAGCATGTGGGCGGGCGACAAAATCATTCAGAAAAAGGATATCAATATTTCAATCGCGGTTGCCACAGAGGATTCTTTATTTGTTCCTGTGATTAAAAACGCTGATGAAAAAACAATTAAAGGCATTGCGAGAGAAATTACGGATCTCGCCAAAAAAGTAAGAGAAGGAAAACTTTCAGCAGACGACATGCAGGGAGGGACGTTTACCGTCAACAACACAGGTTCGTTCGGATCTGTTCAGTCGATGGGCATTATCAACTACCCTCAGGCTGCCATCCTTCAGGTGGAATCTATCGTCAAACGCCCGGTAGTCATGGAGCATGGCATGATTGCTGTCAGAGACATGGTCAATCTGTGCCTGTCCTTGGATCACAGAGTGCTGGACGGCCTTGTGTGCGGTCGATTCTTGGGACGGGTAAAACAAATTTTAGAATCGATTGACGAGAAAACGTCAGTTTACTAAATAGCAGAAAGAGCATTTTTTGAAACATACATTCAAAAAATGCTCTTTTTCTATAGAGGTTATTCAGCAATTCGGATTTTCATTTCAACCCGATATTCTTCTTGTTTTTTCGGTGAGTAATGAATCGGTATGATTAACTCGTAGACATCACTGACAACAGTCAATTGGCGGTCAGTGACATACTTGATAAGCTTCTGTAAGTTGAGAAAATAATGCTCAGGTGAAAAGTTATATGCGATACAAACATACCTGCCCTTAGGAATTGTTGTGATTTCCATATCCGGCGTAATCGCAGAAATTTGTTTATTCGTTAATACAGGCGTGAAGATATGCCGGTACTTCATTTCATCAATGCTGGTGTACGGCTGAAACGAGAAAGTGGCGCCGTAGCTGTTGTTTGTAAATCCATCTGCTGATTCAATAAATTTTTTCAATTTGCTATAGGAGGCGTTGAGCACATTTTCAGGCCCGATTCCATCTGCCTCTGTTTGAATGATGCGTGTTTCTTCTTCATCTAAAAGAAACACCTCGCCGAGCGCGGGAAATTCCATCTGCCGTTTCATTCGCTTTTTTACCATTGCGATGGTTTGCTCCAATGCTGATAAAAAGTCTAATTTCTCCCTGATTTGCTTCTCCTGCTCCGAATAAAAAGCAAACAGTTCTTCCATTTCTAAGTCCTGTGCCTTTTTCATCTCTTCTAAAGGTGTGCCGATGTATTTCAATGATTTGATCAAATCCAGATGAATGAGCTGAGAATCAGTATAATAGCGATAGCTGGTATCCGGATCGACGTAGGCCGGTTTAAATAAATCAATTTTATCATAGTAACGGAGCGCCTTAATTGACACGTTTGCCAGTTTTGAAACTTCTCCAATTGAATAATAAGATTCCTCCATGCCATCACTCCTTCTATATCAGTATAATAAAGAAGCGCATTCTTTGCAGTATACAAAGAATACGCTTTTATCATGTGCTGGCTTTTGCATGTGCAGGCGCTTTCCAAGCAATGGTCAGCGCAATGCCTATGGCTAAAGAAACTGTTGCAAAGTAGAATGGATAGTTTACATCAATATCGAACATCATTCCGCCGATAATAGGCCCGAATACATTGCCGATGCTTGTAAACATTGAATTCATACCGCCGGCAAACCCCTGTTCATTTCCCGCAATCTTTGACAGATAAGTCGTTACCGCAGGACGCATGAGATCAAATCCGACAAACACGGTGACTGTAACTAGCAGAATCGCAGCATAAGAATTCACGATTGTCATCAAGAATACCAGACTCGTCGAGAGAAGTAAGCTGTACCGAATTAAATGAATTTCGCCAAACCATCTTGTAAAGCGATCGAATAAGACGACTTGTGTAATGGCGCCAACAATCGCTCCGCCTGTAATCATAATGGCGATGTCGCTTGCCGTAAATCCGAATTTATGGTCAACGAATAACGCGAATAACGATTCAAATGACGCTAAACCGAAAGACGAAATCAGGATAATAAGAAAAGCAATGAAATACATAGGGGCAAAAATCCGTTTAAAGCCTGTTTTCTGCCCCGTTAGTTCCTGATTCTCTGGATTTCGCTCCGGCTCGCGCAGCGTGAAGATTGATAAAATGGCTGCCAGCAATGCAAAGGCCGCCGCAAAGAAAAAGGGGAGGCGGGAATGGATTTCCGCCAAAAATCCCCCGATCCCGG
Source organism: Bacillus tequilensis KCTC 13622 (assembly GCF_000507145.1). Taxonomy (GTDB): domain Bacteria; phylum Bacillota; class Bacilli; order Bacillales; family Bacillaceae; genus Bacillus; species Bacillus tequilensis. The sequence continues at coordinate 395,052 of NZ_AYTO01000034.1, forward strand.
GGCCGATAATAAAGCCTGTTGAAATGGCTGCTGACATATATCCGAGCGCTTTCGGCCGTGTTTTAATGGTCGTGATATCTGCGATAAAAGCCGTGACCCCGGGCATAATGAAGGCCGCGCTGATACCGCCGAGCATACGGGATATAAACAGCATCTCAACTGTTTTTCCGATGCCGAATAATAACTCCGAAACACTAAAGAAAAACAGGCCGATCACGATCATGATTTTACGTCCAAAGCGGTCAACCCATCGGCCGGCTATTGGTGAAACAATGAGCTGTGTAACAGCGAAGCAGGCGACCATATAGCCCACCGCGGTACCCGATAAATGCAATTCATTCATAATGGTAGGTGTTACCGGAATGACAAGTCCGATCCCCAAAAAAGCAATAAATAAATTGATCAATAATATGGTTAAGGTGATATTTTGTTTCTCCATGTGACTTCCCCTTTTTTAAAGTGTATCCCTTATACTGTAAAGCCTCCTCTTAGGGGAGAGTCAACGGATTTGCAAAATCTTTCTAAGCGCGCAAGACAGTTATTCATTTGCAGGAACAAGCATGTCGATGTGCTGCGGCAGGACTTGAATCACCGCGGGCGTATGTGTATAAACTTCTCCATCCATATCAGCCTTTTTGACCGTATCTGTTTCAATTTCGATACGGGAGGCCTGAATATAAGACAGCTCTCCGGAAAAACGGTCAATTGTGCCCTGTTCCATGCTCATCAGCTCCCGCAATGCAGTCAGGCTGGTGTTGCGGCAGATGAGGATATCGAGTAAGCCGTCTTCTATACTGGCATCAGGCAGAGGAATTCGATTCGTTCCAATGTATTGGCCGTTCATAACGAGCAGCATAACGGCTTCTTCTTTAATTTCTTCTCCGTCAATTGTTAATGTCATTGGAAATGATGCAGCAGATGAGACGCTTCGTAAAGCACTAGTAAAATAGCTGATTTTTCCCAATAATGCTTTTTCCGTTTCGTTAATTTGATTTGACGTTTCTGTAATCAAGCCGATCCCCCAGAAATTTAAAAAGTAGCGGTCATTCATCTGACATACGTCTATGCGTGTTTTTTTTCCTGACACAAGTGCTTCTGCCGCTTTTGCGAGGTTTTGAGGGATGCCGAGCACTCTCGAAAAGTCATTGCAAGTGCCGCCTGGCAAAATCCCGACTGCTGGCCTTTTTTCTAAAGCACTGATGCCGTTTATGCATTGATGGACCGTGCCGTCGCCGCCGAGAATAAAGACGGTGCCGACAGTATCATCAATGGATTGGCAAAAATGATAGGCGTCGTCTTCTTGCTTTGTCTGTTTAATGATCACCTCATCTAAAGATTGTGATAATACCGGCACCACAGTCCCTAATGCTTTTTCTATATTTTTGTTGCCGGCATTTCCGTTATGAATCAGTAATGCTTTCCGGTGGCTCATAAAAACTGCTCCTTTATTTTTACATCTGGTAATATCATCCCCTTTTTCTCTCAGCAGTAAACGGAAAGCGAAAAAAGTGCACGGCCAAGCAATGTCATTTGCCGATATGGGCGTTTCCTTGCTATCATAGGAACAGATGATGAAAAAGGAGAGGTCTTCATTGAATATGGACTTTAATTTATTTATGAATGATATTGTCCGCCAGGCGAGACAAGAAATTACAGCTGCCGGATACACTGAGCTGAAAACAGCTGAAGAGGTGGATGAGGCACTTGCGAAAAAAGGCACGACGTTAGTCATGGTAAACTCTGTTTGCGGATGCGCCGGAGGAATTGCGAGACCTGCAGCATACCATTCGGTTCACTATGATAAAAGACCTGATCAGCTCGTTACCGTTTTTGCCGGACAGGATAAAGAAGCGACAGCGCGAGCGCGTGACTATTTTGAAGGTTACCCGCCATCTTCTCCGTCCTTTGCGATTTTGAAAGACGGAAAAATCATGAAAATGGTAGAGCGCCATGAAATTGAAGGCCATGAACCGATGGCGGTTGTGGCAAAGCTGCAAGAAGCCTTTGAAGAATATTGTGAAGAAGTATAAGACGAAAAACCCGGAGCCTTTTAGGCACCCGGGTTTTTTTATGCATAAAATTCCAGATGAACATGAATAAATATTAAGAGATTATACAATTTTATTGTACAATGAATCTATTTTTATCTCGTATGATCAAAAAAGAGAGCACTAGAAAAATAAGCTTGAAGATAATTTTTAAAAATAGTATTGCATAAAAATAAGAAACTGTTTAAAATACAAATTAACGAATAAATATTCAAACACACTAAACGTAATGAATATGGGGGAAATGGATCATGAAAAAATGGCTCTTATTACTTGTGGCTGCCTGCATCACTTTAGCACTATCCGCTTGCGGGTCAAGCAACTCTGGTTCAGGTGAAGGCAAGAAAAAAATTATAATGGGCACTTCGGCGGATTACAAACCGTTTGAATATAAAGAAGGCGATAATATTGTCGGCTTTGATGTGGATTTGGCAAAAGCGCTTGCGAAGAAGACTGGGTATGAAATTGAAGTTCAGGATATGGACTTCAACAGCTTAATCACAGCGCTGAAATCAAAACAGGTGGATCTGGTTCTGTCAGGAATGACACCGACGCCTGATCGTAAAAAACAAGTTGATTTTTCCGATGTGTATTACACAGCGAACCATATGATTGTCAGCAAAAAAGACAGCGGCATTTCATCTCTGAAAGACCTGAAAGGAAAAACAGTCGGCGTTCAGCTGGGTTCTATTCAGGAAGAGAAGGGGAAACAGCTTTCTGCGGAATATGGTTTTAAAACAGAAGACCGCAACAGAATTTCCGATCTGGTACAGGAAATCAAATCAGACCGCTTTGATGCCGCGATTATCGAAGACATGGTAGCAGAAGGGTATTTCAAATCAAATGACGACCTGCAAGGGTTTGTAATTCCTGATGCGAAAGCGGAGGAAGCCGGCTCAGCGATTGCTTTCAGAAAAGATAGTCAACTGACAGACAAATTCAATAAAGCACTCAAGGAAATGAAAGAGAACGGAGAGCTTGAGAAATTGAAGAAGAAATGGTTCACTGGCGAGAAGTAAAAAAAGCGGCTCAACTTTTTTCGTTGAGCCTTTTTATTGAATAGGAAAATCTTTTTTCCTGTAAGAAAAGGAGACAAAGACTATGAATTTGGATTTTACAGCAACGATCCCCCAAATTCCTTTTATATTAGAAGGCTTGGCAATTACGTTGAAAATTGTCATTGTATCAGCCATTATCGGACTTATATTGGGTATTGTGCTAAGCTTATGCAAGATCAGCACGTTTCGTCCGCTGATCTGGATCGCTGATTTTTATACATCAGTGTTCCGCGGTACACCTTTAGTGCTGCAGCTTATGATTGTCTATTTCGGGCTTCCTCAGCTGCTCGGCTTTCAAATTGACCAGTTTTGGGCTGCGGTTGTTGCACTGTCATTGAATTCCGCCGCTTATGTATCGGAAATTATCAGAGCCGGAATCAATGCCATTGATAAAGGGCAAAAAGAGGCGGCTGTCGCACTGGGTGTCCCATACGGCAAAATGATGAAGGATCTGCTTTTGCCGCAGGCCTTCAAAAATATATCACCTGCAATTGTGAATGAATTAATTACGTTAACAAAAGAATCGGCGATCGTCACTGTCATCGGGCTTGGTGATGTTATGAGACGCGCATATCAAGCTGGCGCAGCCACTTATAATTACCTTGAGCCGCTCATTATCGCCGGATTGATTTATTATGTGCTTGTCCTGATTTTAACGTTTATCGGCAAGGCTGTAGAAAGGAAGCTGAAATCCAATGATTAAGGTTGAAAAGCTGTCAAAATCATTTGGGAAACACGAAGTATTAAAACATATATCAACAACGATCGCTGAAGGTGAAGTTGTTGCCGTAATCGGTCCCTCTGGCTCAGGCAAATCAACATTTCTTCGCTGTTTAAACCTGTTGGAAAAGCCTAACGGCGGAACCATTACAATCAAAGATAAGGAGATCACGAAGCCGAAAACCAACACATTAAAAGTCCGGGAAAACATCGGAATGGTTTTTCAGCATTTTCATCTTTTTCCGCACAAAACGGTTCTCGAAAACATCATGTACGCGCCTGTCAATGTCAAAAAGGAGCCAAAACAGACTGCACAGGAAAAAGCCGAAGAGCTGCTCCGCAAAGTCGGTTTGTTCGAAAAGAGAAATGACTATCCAAACCGTTTATCAGGCGGGCAAAAACAGCGTGTCGCCATCGCCCGGGCTCTTGCGATGAATCCGGACATCATGCTGTTTGACGAGCCGACCTCTGCACTTGATCCGGAGATGGTCAAAGAAGTGCTCCAGGTGATGAAAGAGCTGGTCGAAACCGGCATGACTATGGTGATTGTCACGCATGAAATGGGCTTCGCAAAAGAAGTGGCAGACCGAGTGCTGTTTATGGATCAAGGAACGATTGTCGAGGACGGCAATCCGAAAGAATTTTTTCTTGCGCCAAAATCCAAAAGAGCGCAGGACTTTTTAGAGAAAATATTATAGAATATAGAAAAAAGAAGAAGGCTGATGGCTTCTTCTTTTTTATTGAAGAAACAAATAGAAATGGAGTCCGACATGTTTAAAATTGGTTACCGCACAATAAAGACAGCGCTTGGAACGGCTTTGGCTATTTATCTAAGCCAGCTATTGCATTTGCAAAACTTCGCTTCAGCAGGAATCATCACCATTTTGTGCATTCAAATCACACAAAAACGGTCGCTTCAGGCGTCATGGGCCCGCTTTGCGGCATGCTGTCTGGCAATTGTTTTTTCTTATCTCTTTTTCGAGCTGATTGGCTATCATCCGTTTGTGATCGGAGCCCTTCTCTTGATATTCATTCCGATAACGGTCCTGTTAAAAATTAACGAGGGAATTGTCACCAGTTCCGTTATTATCCTTCATTTATACATGTCCGGCGGCATTACGCCTGCGTTCATTTGGAATGAATTTCAGCTGATTACGGTTGGCATCGGTGTCGCTCTATTGATGAACTTGTATATGCCGAGCCTGGACCGGAAGCTGATTGCCTATCGAAAAAAAATAGAGGATAACTTCGCTGTCATTTTCGCAGAAATAGAGCGGTATTTGTTAACTGGTGAGCAAGATTGGAGCGGAAAAGAAATTCCGGAAACGCACCGGCTCATTTCGGAGGCGAAAAACCTGGCATACCGAGATGTGCAAAACCACATTCTGCGCTACGAAAACCAGCATTATCATTATTTTAAAATGAGAGAAAAGCAATTTGAAATTATCGAACGCCTTCTTCCTAAAGTGACTTCGATCTCGATTACGGTAGATCAGGGGAAAATGATCGCTGAATTTATTCACGATTTGCGGGAAGCGATACACCCGGGAAACACGGCGTACAAATTTTTGAAAAGACTTGCTGACATGAGAAAAGAATTTGAAGAGATGCCGCTTCCGGCGACTAGAGAAGAATTTGAAGCACGAGCCGCTCTCTTCCATCTTCTCGGGGAAATGGAACAATATCTAGTCATCAAAAGTTATTTCAAAGGAATAAAAGCACAAAAATCACTCGCATGATTCGCATGAGCTCCTCCTTCATTGGTCAACCTAATGAAAAAGGAGGAGCTCATGCGTTTTTTCTTATATTCGATTTTTATGATGATGATTTCACCGATTTGGCCGCTTGGCGAAAACCCGCTTCCGGGCGATCCGTATGTCATTGTCAACAAGAGAACAAACGAACTGGCTGTCATCCTCGACAATAAAGTAGAAGGCGTGTATAGCGTGGCGACCGGAAAAACAGGCGATCTGACCCCTGAAGGAGAATTTTCGGTAACGGTAAAAGCGGCGAATCCTTACTACAGAAAGAAAAATATTGAAGGGGGAGCTCCTGACAACCCGCTTGGGGCAAGATGGATCGGCTTTGACGCGAAAGGAACAGACGGCCGGATTTACGGAATTCATGGGACGAACCGGGAAGAATCAATAGGGAAATTTGTGTCTAACGGCTGTGTCCGTATGCATAATGATGATGTCGTTCATCTGTTTCAAATGCTTCCGGTGGGGACGAGAGTGCTGATTACGGACGACTCCCGCTCTTTTGAAGAGGTTGCTATCGAGCATAAAGCTTTGATAAAAAAGCAGGATGTTCCTATTCAATAAGGCCCGCCTGCTTTTTTATCGTTAGAAAAACATAACGATTCCTGAGAGTACAGTTGAAAGAATAAAAACTCCCAAAATCACGATCAAAACGCTTTTCATCAGTTTTTGAGACATGATTTCACTCCTTAGACAATCTGTTTATATTTTAGCGTGTTTTGAATGGGCGGACAAGCGATATCTATTTGGAAAGCAGGGATGAAAATGAACAGGCTTGACCATATTGGGATAGCTGTTTTTTCGATAGAGGAAGCAAGAAACTTTTATGAGAATATACTGGGGCTTACATTTCTTCATCAAGAAACGGTGGAAGAGCAAAAGGTGAATGTCGCTTTTTTTCAAGCAGGAAGAGTCAAACTGGAGCTGATAGAGCCGCTGACAGCTGACAGCCCCGTCTGTTTATTTTTAGAGAGGAAAGGGCAGGGGCTGCATCATATTGCGTTTTTGTGCAACGGCCTATCTGAACAGCTTCAAGCATTGTCTGACCGGAAAGTTCAATTGGTCGACCGGTATCCGAGGCAGGGAGCAAACGGGAAAAAGATCGCTTTTCTTTCTCCGCGGGAAACAAACGGCGTTCTTGTAGAGCTTTGTGAACCGAAAGGAGACCAGCACAATGAACATGAATGAGCATATTGATCATTTATACACGAAACGCAGGCAGGCAGAAGAAGGCGGAGGACAGGAAAAGATGGCCCAGCAGCGGCAAAAAGGAAAGCTTGCTGCTCGGGAAAGGATTGCATTTCTTCTGGATCAGGACAGCTTTATCGAGTTGCATCCCTTCATGGAAAGTCAAGTGTTAACAAGAGAGCAGCGCATATTAGGGGATGGAGTCGTGACAGGATACGGTACAATTGACGGCCGCCCAGTTTATGTATTTGCGCAAGACTTCACAGTGTTCGGCGGAGCGCTTGGCGAAACCCATGCCAAGAAAATCTGCGCTCTGATGGATCTGGCGGCAAAAAATAAGGCGCCGATTATCGGACTGAATGACTCAGGTGGTGCGAGAATTCAAGAGGGTGTGGTATCATTAGATGGATACGGTCACATATTTTACCGAAACGTCTTATATTCCGGAGTCATTCCGCAGATCTCGGTTATTTTAGGACCGTGTGCTGGAGGCGCTGTATATTCTCCGGCACTCACAGATTTTATTTTTATGGCTGAGCAGACCGGCCGAATGTTTATTACAGGGCCGAAAGTGATTGAAAAAGTGACAGGAGAACAGGTTGATGCGGAGAGCTTAGGCGGAGCGGGAATACATAATGCCGTCAGCGGAAACGCCCACTTTTCCGGACATACGGAGAAGGAGGTTCTGACAGGGGTGAGAAAACTGCTGTCTTATTTGCCGCTGAATGGCCGGAAAACAGCGCCAAAGCCAGAGAAAGAGGCCTCCAGACCGTTATTCAACCGTCTCGTGCCCGCTGACACAACAAAGCCGTATGATGTTCGGACGGTGATTAAGGAGCTGGCTGATCCGCAGTCTTTTTTTGAGATTCAGCCGTTTTTTGCGAAAAACATTGTCATCGGATTTGCCAAGCTGGGTGAAAAAACGATCGGCATTATTGCGAGCCAGCCGAAGCATCTGGCGGGCAGCCTGACGATTGACGCTGCTGATAAAGCGGCAAGATTCATCCGTTTTTGCGACGCCTTTGATATACCGCTGCTGACTGTCGAGGATGTTCCGGGATTTCTGCCCGGTGTACAGCAGGAGCATAACGGAATTATCAGGCACGGAGCAAAATTATTGTTCGCCTATGCAGAAGCGACCGTCCCAAAAGTCACGCTCATTATCAGAAAAGCGTACGGCGGCGCCTATGTCGCTATGAACAGCAAAGCAATCGGAGCGGATTTTGTGTTTGCGTGGCCGAATGCTGAAATCGCAGTGATGGGTTCAGAAGGCGCGGCATCTATTTTGTATGAAAAGGAAATAAAAGCTTCGGCAGACCCGCAAAAGACAAAGCGCGAAAAATCAGCTGAATACAAAAAGCAAAACGCCGGCCCATACAAAGCGGCGGCCTGCGGAATGGTCGATGACATCATTTTGCCGGAAGAATCAAGGAAAAGACTGATTCAAGCTTTCCACATGCTTGCACATAAGACAGAAGAGAGACCGAAAAAAAAGCACGGTAACATACCGCTTTAATATGGAGGGACTTACAAATGGTGAATGAAAAACGCCTGCTGGAAGAATTTTTAGAACTTGTCCAAATTGACTCAGAAACAAAACACGAAGCAGAAATCTGCAAAGTGCTGAAACAAAAATTTTCTGATTTAGGTGTGGACGTAAAAGAAGACGATACAATGGATATCACTGGCCACGGAGCCGGTAACCTGATCTGTACATTAAAAGGGACAGCACAAACAGATACGATCTATTTTACATCTCACATGGACACAGTTGTACCCGGAAACGGCGTAAAACCGGTTGTTGAGGAAGGTTATGTCAAAACAGACGGCACGACGATTTTAGGCGCTGATGATAAAGCGGGACTGGCTGCAATGTTTGAAGCGATTAAAGTGCTGAAAGAAGAAAACATTGCACACGGCACCATTGAATTCATCATCACAGTAGGGGAAGAATCAGGTCTGATCGGAGCAAAGGCGCTTGACCGTTCTCTGATTACTGCATCCTACGGCTATGCCCTTGATTCAGACGGAAAAGTCGGAAATATCATTGTAGCCGCACCGACACAGGCGAAAGTAAGAGCGGCAATTTTCGGGAAAACCGCACACGCCGGGGTTGAACCTGAAAAAGGCATTTCAGCCATTACAATCGCTAGCAAAGCAATTTCAAAAATGCCATTGGGCCGCATCGATGAAGAAACAACAGCAAATATCGGCCGGTTCGAAGGCGGCACACAAACAAACATTGTGTGTGACGAAGTCCATATTCTTGCTGAAGCTCGTTCTTTAGTTCCTGAGAAAATGGAAGCTCAGACCCAAAAAATGAAAGCTGCTTTTGAAGAGGCCGCTGCCGAGATGGGCGGACGCGCAGAAGTCGAAATTGAAGTCATGTACCCGGGCTTCAAATATCAGGACGGCGACCAAGTTGTTGAAATCGCGAAAAAAGCGGCTGCTAAAATCGGCCGTCCGAGCGAACTGCAAACAAGCGGCGGAGGAAGCGACGCGAACGTGATTGCAGGTCATGGCATCCCGACGGTTAACCTTGCTGTTGGTTACGAGCAAATTCATACAAAGAATGAAAAAATGCCTGTCGAGGAACTCGTTAAAACGGCAGAAATGGTTGTCGCCATTATTGAAGAGGCGGCAAAATAAAAAAGGAAAACCCGAGTGCGCTCGCGCGCATCGGGTTTTTTCTTGCATTCAGTGCCGTTGTCTAAGCGGCCAAAATAACACGTCCTGTTTTTTAGCGAAATGAAGCAAGGGGTCTGCCTCTGGCAACGTAATGCCGTGAGCATCTGTCACCGTATTGACTGAAATTTCCGCTTCGGCATGCTGCAGCAGCCAAGGATGATGATGAATGTCTTCGTAAAAGAGCTTGCTGCGGTAAGTGGTGTAGAGTCTGTATCGTTCCGTCAGCCAATAATCGAGCGAATCCTGTTCTGCTGTAAAAGGAGCAGAAACAGGCCGGTACGCGGCGCAGAAAGCTGCTTCTCCGCCGTCTCTCCGCTTGCTGACATAGTCAATGCCATCACCGTTTTTGTCAGCTTTCATATCCGCGTAAAAATAAGGTAAATGAAAGAACGTACGAGCGCCCAGAACCGCCAGCCGATGATCAGCATCTAAACTGAAAAAATAAATGCCGGGCTTGCCTTTATACGTGACATAGGTGCGGAGGTTAAGCTCGGGAAACGTACGCGCACCGGGAATGGCAGGAAGATAACGCGCTCTCAGGTTTGTGAGCATAAAGGGAAGCATGCTTATCCAAGCTTGTCCGTTATATGTATCTAATTCTAAAACCGGCGGAATCATAGCCCGAAGGATCGAAACATCAACAGGCCAGTGGGCAAATAAGACATCGTTCCATGTTTGTCTCATGATCCAGATTCCCTCAGGCACAGAAATATTTTTTTGCTGAAAGCTTTCCGTCACGTATATCTTCCTTTCAGTTGGATGTGAATAAAGGTATTCCCTATTTTCTTCTTTTTAAAACGATACGTCTTTTAGCCGCGACAGAAAAGGGTGCGATGAAACAAAAAAACACCCCCGGCTTTTCATCGGGGGTGTTTCATTATTTCACCGGCTCAGTAAGAGCGGCGTCTTTTTTACTTTTATGGTGGGTCAGCTGCAGGACAACATTTTGCACTGTCAGAAACAGTCCGCTTGTGAACCAGTACAGCGGAAGCGCTGCGGGAACATTAAGCGAGAAAATCGTCATCATCACAGGGAAGATGAACACCATTAGTTTTGCAGATTGCTGTGCCGCAGGGTTTTGCGGGACAGCGGAATATTTCGCGCTCAGTTTTTGAGCGACATAGGCTTGAATAAAGTACATTGCACCCGCACTAAGAGACACGAGAATGTCAGATTGTCCTAAACTGAACCATAGAAACGAGTGTGACGCAATTTCGGGTGTGGAGCGAATCGCATAATAAAACCCAATCACAATAGGAAACTGAATCAGCATTGGGAGACATCCCATGGCAAGCGGATTAATGTTGTGCTCCTGATACAGCTTCATCATTTCCATTTGCAGTTCTTTTTGCTTTTCAGGGTCCTTCGTCTTTTTCAACTTGGCCTGAATGCTGTCAACCTGAGGTTTAATAACGGCCATTTTCTCTTGGAACATGCGCTGTTTTTTAAACTGATTGACAAACAAAGGCAGTACAACCACACGCACAATAATAGTGACGAGAATAATAGAGAGTCCGTATTCTCCGTGAAAGAACCCGGCAACCCCCTTAAGCAGAGCAGAAAACGGTTCGATTAAATAGTCGTGGAAAAAACCAACGTTGCTGAGGCCTCCCACCTGATTTGTCGCCGCAAACGCAGCATTACCCGAGCATAATACGATGAAAAAGACACCCATAGCCAAAAGTTTTTGATATGTTTTTATCAATTTGTTCTCCTCCTTTTTATAAATGCGGTTTATAAAAGAAGAGGACTGGCGTCTTCATCATCGTTCACAGGTGAATTCATGCGGAAGACTTTACGTATCCAAGTTGTAATGCGATGATATATAATAATAAGAAAGTCTGTTCGGTTAATATGAAAGACCGTCTGATGTTCATCAGTTCGTTTAGATTTCCATTGCTCGCCGGCACGGCACTCGCGTAAGAGGAATGCAATCCCGATTGCCGTCAGAGCAGGAAGAATAATTGTGAAAAAATCGACTAAGAATAAAACGTCATTTATCGATTCCACAAACATTGTAATCACATCCATTCAATACCTTCATTTTACTATATGTACAAGCCGTTGTCTAATGAACGAAAAGGAGATTTATTTATGCCGGGAAAGGGCCGAATTATTTTCCATATTGATATGAATAGCTTCTACGCATCGGTGGAAATGGCATATGATCCGGCTCTCCGGGGGAAGCCGGTCGCAGTAGCGGGAAACGTAAAGGAGCGCAAGGGAATCGTGGTGACATGCAGCTACGAAGCGAGAGCGCGCGGCGTGAAAACAACGATGCCGGTTTGGGAAGCGAAACGCAATTGTCCGGAGCTTATTGTTCTTCCGCCGAACTTTGACCGCTATAGAAGCTCTTCAAGAGCGATGTTTAACATCCTCCGTGAATACACTGAGCTGGTTGAGCCTGTCTCCATCGACGAAGGCTATATGGACATGACTGATACACCATACAGCAGCCGCGCGTTGGAGACGGCAAAAGAAATCCAAAGCAGGCTGCAAAAAGAGCTGCTGCTTCCGTCAAGCATAGGGATCGCGCCGAATAAATTTCTCGCTAAGATGGCGTCTGACATGAAAAAGCCGCTTGGCATCACAGTTTTAAGAAAGAGACAGGTGCCTGATATCCTTTGGCCGCTTCCGGTGGGAGAGATGCACGGAGTTGGCAAAAAGACAGCGGAAAAGCTGAAGGGACTCGGTATTCATACGATTGGAGAGTTAGCGGCCGCTGATGAGAACTCGCTGAAACGCCTGCTTGGCATCAACGGTCCGCGCCTTAAAAATAAAGCAAACGGCATCCACCATGCGCCGGTTGATCCTGAGCGCATTTACGAATTTAAAAGCGTCGGCAACTCATCGACACTTTCGCATGATTCCAGTGATGAAGAAGAGCTGCTAGGCGTTTTCAGAAAGCTTGCCGCTTCCGTTAGCGACCGCTTACAGCGCAAGGAAGTCATGGCTTCGAAGCTTTTTATCATGATTAGATATGCAGATTGGAAAACCATCACAAGAAGTATAACGCTGAAAAATCCGATCGATCAAAAAAATGACATTATGAATGAAGCGGAGAATCTCTTTTTTAAGCATTGGAATAAAAATCCCGTCAGGCTGCTCGGCATTACCGGAACGGATTTAGTAGAAAAAGAGCAGGCCTATAAGCAGCTCGATTTGTTCAGCTTTAATGAAGATGCGAAGGATGAGCCCATTCAGCAGATGATGGAAAAGCTGAATGAAAAATACGGCTCCAAGCTGATCAGAAAAGGGGCAAGGATCAAAAAAGAGGAAAGCAAAACGAAAGGAACAAGCTTTAACAAAGATTTCTTTCAGGATGAAAAGAAAAGCTGAATCGCTTGAAAAAAAGGGTCAAAGTATGGTAATTTCTTTATTATAAATATCATTTTATTTTAATTTAAATTTTAAAATGATGAAACGTTTTCAGAAGGGACGTTAGAATATGTCAAAACAACAAATCGGCGTTATCGGGCTTGCGGTCATGGGTAAAAATCTGGCTTTAAATATCGAAAGCCGGGGATTTTCTGTTTCTGTTTACAACAGATCAAGCAGTAAGACTGAGGAGTTTTTGCAGGAGGCAAAAGGAAAAAATGTTGTTGGCACATACAGCATTGAAGAGTTTGTCCAATCCTTGGAAACACCGCGCAAAATCTTATTAATGGTTAAAGCGGGAACTGCAACAGATGCGACAATTCAATCTCTTCTTCCTCATCTAGAGAAGGATGATATTTTAATTGACGGCGGAAATACATACTATAAAGATACACAGCGCCGTAACAAAGAACTCGCTGAAAGCGGCATTCATTTTATTGGTACAGGCGTTTCCGGCGGAGAAGAAGGAGCGCTTAAAGGGCCTTCTATCATGCCTGGCGGACAAAAAGAAGCACATGAGCTTGTGAAGCCGATTCTTGAAGCGATTTCTGCAAAAGTTGACGGAGAACCTTGTACGACATATATCGGTCCAGACGGTGCAGGCCATTATGTAAAAATGGTCCACAACGGCATTGAATACGGAGACATGCAGCTGATTTCTGAATCTTACTTCATTTTGAAACAAGTGTTAGGGCTTTCAGCTGATGAGCTTCATGAAGTCTTCGCTGAATGGAATAAAGGCGAGCTTGACAGCTATCTGATTGAGATTACGGCGGATATCTTCACGAAAAAAGACGAAGAGACAGGCAAACCGCTTGTTGATGTGATTCTTGACAAAGCAGGACAAAAAGGAACAGGAAAATGGACAAGCCAAAGCGCGCTTGATTTAGGTGTTCCGCTGCCAATTATTACAGAGTCGGTTTTCGCGCGCTTTATCTCAGCTATGAAGGAAGAGCGTGTGAAAGCGAGCGGCCTTCTTTCAGGACCGGAAGTGAAGCCTGTTACAGAAAATAAAGAAGAGCTGATTGAGGCAGTCAGAAAAGCGCTGTTCATGAGTAAAATCTGTTCTTACGCGCAAGGATTTGCCCAAATGAAAGCTGCTTCTGAAGAATATAACTGGGATCTGAAATATGGCGAAATCGCTATGATCTTCCGCGGCGGCTGTATCATCCGTGCGGCGTTCCTTCAAAAGATTAAAGAAGCTTACGATCGCGAACCTGAGCTTGATAATCTTCTTCTTGACAGCTACTTCAAAAATATTGTAGAAAGCTATCAAGGAGCGCTTCGCCAAGTGATTTCACTTGCAGTAGCGCAAGGTGTGCCGGTGCCGTCGTTCTCAAGCGCATTGGCTTACTATGACAGCTACCGCACAGCCGTGCTTCCAGCAAATTTAATTCAAGCGCAGCGTGACTATTTTGGCGCCCATACTTATGAGCGTACTGATAAAGAAGGCATCTTCCATACTGAATGGATGAAGTAATGAATAGAAATCCCCGAAGCCTTAGGGCGTCGGGGATTTTGTTTTTAAATGTTCCTATGAAAAAAGCGGGAAATGCTCATGAGCATTTCCCGCTTCCGTCTTATATATTCCACCAGTGCAAGCCGTCTTTTGCCAAAAGATCATCAGATGCTTTCGGTCCCATAGAGCCTGATTCATAGTTAGGAGATAAGGTTTTGTTTGCTGCCCATGATTCAGAGATGGAGTCGACAAAGCTCCAAGAAAGGGCAACCTCATCCCAGTGTGCAAAGTTTGTTGCATCGCCAAGTAGACAATCGTGAATTAATTTTTCATATGCTTCAGGTGTATTCATCTCGTCATTGCAATTGCTGCAGTAATCCAGTTTGATTGGCTGCGCGTGTGCTGCTCCGCCAAGCTTTTTGGCATTTAAGTAAAGTGTAATGCCTTCGTCAGGCTGAATATGGATGACGAGCAAGTTCGGATTCATGTTATTTTCATTGCCGTAGTACAGGTTCATCGGAATGTCCTTAAATTGGACGACGATTTTTGTGGACTTTTCTTTCATTCGTTTTCCGGTGCGGATATAGAATGGAACACCAGCCCATCTGAAGTTATCGATCAAAAGCTTTCCTGAAACAAAGGTCTCTGTATTGGAGTCAGGATCTACATTGTCCTCGTCCGTATAAGCAGGAACCGGCAAACCGTCAATTTCACCGGCTTGATATTGCCCGCGAACAAAATACTCATCCACTTCGTGTTTTTCAATAGGGCGCAGCGCTCTCAGAACCTTCACTTTTTCGCTGCGAATTTCTTCTGTGCTTAATTTGATCGGCGGCTCCATTGCAAGCAGGGCAACCATCTGCATCATGTGGTTTTGCACCATGTCGCGCAGGGCGCCTGATTTTTCATAATATCTCGCACGGTCCTCGACGCCAAGTGATTCGCTTGATGTAATTTGAATGTTTGAGATGTAGCGGTTTGTCCAAAGCGGTTCGAAAATCGCATTGGCAAATCGAATCACTTCAATGTTTTGAACCATTTGTTTGCCTAGATAATGGTCGATTCTGTAAATTTGGTCTTCTGTAAACGCTTGGCGGATCTCCTTGTTCAATGCCTGTGCGCTTGGCAGGTCATGGCCAAACGGCTTTTCAATGACAAGGCGCGACCAGCCTGTTGTTGCTGTAACACCTTCTGATTTTAGTGTTTTTGCAATTGTCCCGAAGAATTCAGGAGCCATTGCCAGGTAGAACATTCTATTGTTTGGAATTTGATATGTATCTTCCAGCTGATTAAGCAATACGTTAAGCTCTTGATAAGAGCTTGGGTTTGTCACGTCAAACGGGTGATAGTAAAAATGGGACGTGAAATCATCTATATGTTTATCTGCAGATGAGGAGATGGATGTTTTAACGGTTTGGCGAAGTTCCTCATTAGACCAAGGTCTTCTTCCAACTCCTACGACTGCAAACTCTTCTCCGATTTGTCCGTTTTGGTATAAACGGTGGATAGACGGATACAGTTTTCGTTTTGCTAAATCTCCAGTTGCACCGAATATGACAATTACTGCTTTTGGCTGTTGGCTTGTTTTCACTAAAAGTACCTCACTTTATTCGAAGCTTTATTTTAGTACACCCCGTATATTTCCTTCATTTTAAATCTAAAATTCGACGAAAGCAAACATTTCAGCCCATTTTTTGCTGAACGACGTAAAAATGTTTCTAGAACAAAAGGATTGTTCCTTTCAAGGGTAAGATTCACATTTTGCGCATGATCCTGTATTCTTGTAGGTAACTAGTTCTAGTAGGAGGAAGGAAACGTGGAATTACTTTTTTTAGGGACGGGAGCCGGCATTCCCGCTAAGGCGAGAAATGTAACGTCGGTGGCATTAAAATTGCTTGAAGAAAGGCGTTCGGTATGGCTGTTTGACTGCGGGGAAGCCACACAGCATCAAATTTTACATACAACGATTAAACCTCGTAAAATTGAAAAAATCTTCATTACCCACATGCACGGCGATCATGTATACGGGCTTCCGGGACTTCTGGGGAGCCGTTCTTTTCAAGGCGGAGAGGACGAGCTGACAGTGTACGGCCCTAAAGGGATTAAGGCGTTTATTGAAACAAGCCTTGCTGTCACGAAAACCCATTTGACATATCCGCTTGTGATCAAGGAAATCGAAGAAGGCATCGTGTTTGAAGACGATCAGTTTATGGTCACAGCAGCATCTGTTATTCATGGAGTAGAAGCGTTCGGGTATCGTGTGCAGGAAAAAGACGTACAAGGCTCCTTAAAGGCGGAGTTATTGAAAGAAATGAACATCCCGCCCGGGCCTGTGTACCAAAGAATCAAAAAAGGCGGAACGGTAACGCTTGAAGACGGGCGCATCATCAATGGGAATGATTTTCTGGAGCCTCCTAAAAAGGGAAGGGCTGTAGTGTTTTCCGGAGATACGAGAGTAAGTGACAAACTAAAAGAGCTTGCGAGAGATTGTGATGTGCTTGTTCATGAAGCGACCTTTGCTAAGGAAGATCGGAAACTTGCTTATGCTTATTTTCACAGTACAACAGAACAGGCGGCTGTAACAGCGAAGGAAGCCGGGGCGAAGCAGCTTATTTTAACCCATATCAGCGCCAGATATCAGGGGGATGCCTCTTTGGAGCTTCAAAAAGAAGCAGCTGAGGTTTTCCCAAACTGCGTGGCGGCTTATGATTTCTTAGAGGTAAACGTCCCGCGAAGCTGAAGGAAAAGCTCTTATTTGACAATTTGTGTTGACGTTGTATAATAAAACGTAATTATTACGCTTTGTGAGAGGATGTTCATGATGAGAGTTAATGTTACTTTAGCTTGTACTGAAACGGGAGACCGAAATTACATCACAACAAAAAACAAACGCACCAATCCAGACCGTTTAGAGCTGAAAAAATATTCACCGCGCTTAAAGAAATATACCCTTCATCGCGAAACAAAATAACATAAAAGGAGACCGGGCGATGTACACCCGGTCTTTTTATGTTAATTCACTGCCTGATAAAGAGGAGCGGCCTGCTGGCACGCTGCGCACCATACATCATAAATAGCCAAATGAACGATGTGTGGTTCATCATGATGGATGTTATGCGAGCTGTTTTTAGCTTGAATCCAGCCGCTTTGGTTAGAGAGAGACAATATGCTGCTGTGCAGGTTTTGCCACTCCTGTTCAGCAGCGAATTTTTCAGTTCGTTCACCTGATGACAACACAAGGAGAGGCATGTTTCCTAAATGGACTTGCCGCTGTTTGAGAACCTGCAGGCTTTTTGAAAACTCCGCATGTGTGCCCTCAAGCATCTTCTTTCTTGTGTATGCTTTGTGCATTTCTTCAGGAATAAAGGAGAAGTTTGCGCAATCTCCCAAAGCTGGGTCAAGGAGGACCATGCCGATAATATCACACCTGTTTTTGCAGGCCCATAAACCGGTGATCACAGCTCCGTATGAATGTGAAACAGCCAGATAAGGAGGTTTTACATCTGCTGCTTTAAGCAGACACTCCAGTTCCTTCACCTGTTGTTCAGCTGTTCGTTTAGCGCTGCTTTGTCCGCTTTTCCCTATTCCTGCGCGATCATATGTAAAGATGCCAAATTCATCATCAATGTCCGCCATTAATGGTCTCCACGTTTCAGAAGAAGTACCGTAGCCGGCCTCAAAGACAATCGTTACACCATTTGATCCTTTCCGGTGTTGCGTATGAAACGCACACCCGTCAATCGTATATGTCTTTTCCATCCAAGCTGAGTTCATTGGAGTCATCTCCTCTAATTGGTTCTACTAGGGAGACGGAGAACCTGCGCAGATCGTTTCTCTAAAATTCAAAAAAGAGATATCCGGTTGGGGATATCTCTTTTTTGGCTTACCAGCCTCTTTCGTATTGAACAGGGGCCGGAATCTCTGTATTCAGCTGTTTCGCAGCAGTTCTTGCAAAGAATGGATCCCGTAAAAGCTCTCTGCCGATGAAGATCAGATCGGCACGTTCGTTTTGCAGAATTTCTTCAGCCATTGAACCGTCTGTAATCATGCCGACAGCGCCAGTTGCCAATTCAGCCTGTTCTCGGATTTTTTCAGCAAAGCTGACCTGATAGCCAGGAAACACGTTAATGTCCGCATGAACAAGAGCGCCTGAACTGCAGTCAATTAAATCAACACCCTGCTCCTTCATCCATTTTGCAAAACCGATGTGGTCGGCGATGTCTAAGCCTTTGTCTGTATAGTCAGAAGCAGATACTCGAACAAATAGAGGGCCGTCCCACACCTGTTTAACTTCATCAATAATCTCTCTTAAGAAACGATAGCGGTTTTCTGGTGAGCCGCCGTATTCATCTGTGCGGTGGTTGGAAAGCGGAGATAAAAATTCGTGAATTAAATATCCGTGCGCCGCGTGAATTTCAATCATATCAAAGCCGGCTTCTTTTGCGCGCAGGGCCGCTTGTTTGAACTCCTGGATCGTTTCTTTTACTTTTTCTGCTGACATTTCCACAGGCGTTGCTGATTGTTCGTCAAACGCAATCGCCGATGGAGCGAAAATATCTCCTTCAAGCTCGGCTTTACGTCCGGCATGGGCAAGCTGAATGCCGATTTTTGAACCTTGTTCTTTGACCTGCTCAGTCAGTTTCGCAAAGCCTTCAATATGCTCGTCGCTCCAAATCCCTAAGTCTTGGTCAGTGATTCGTCCTTGAGGGTGAACCGCTGATGCCTCCACAATAATCAGTCCGACCTGGCCGATTGCGCGCGATATGTAATGCGCCATGTGGAACGGTGTCAATTTTCCGTCCTTTTCATGAGAAGAGTACATGCACATCGGCGACATGACAATGCGGTTTTTTAACGTCATATCTTTGATTGTAATTGGCGTGAATAATTTTCTGGCCATTTCTTTCGCCTCCCGTAAGGTTTTTAGAGGTTGATTATATCAAGTTATTTCCTTCCCGTCATATAAACTGCTCAAACGATCTATTTTTGTCAAACTTTTCTGTATAATAGACGGGGAATCATCTTATTTTTCAGATGAGAAGCGTTTTTATACATAGGAGGGGCGGAGATCGATGAATTGGCAGACGAAGGACGAATTACTGACTCTTTTAACTTCTCTTGTGCAATACGAAAGCATCACAGGCTCGAAGGGCGAGCTTGCCCTTGCAGAATATCTTTATTTCATTTTGAAGGATAAGCCTTATTTTCAAAAACATCCTGATGATGTAATACTTCATCCGATGGACGATGGCAGATTCTTTCTTACGGCTCTTGTTAAAAAGAAGAATGTCAAAAAAACAGTGCTTTTGCTGAGTCATTTTGATGTCGTGGATATAGAGGATTACGGTGAATTCAAACATATGGCTTGTAAGCCTGCTGAGCTTTTGAGCTCTTTTTTAGAGAAAAAAGAGCTGCTTCCGGAACAGGTGAAAAGAGACGCTGAAAGCGGAGACTGGCTGTTCGGGAGAGGAACGATGGATATGAAAGCGGGGCTTGCGGTTCAGCTGTCGATGCTTGAGCGGGCGATGAACGGCGAATTTGAGGGCAATTTGCTGCTGGTTACGGTTCCTGATGAGGAGGTAAATTCCAGAGGCATGATTGAAGCTGTCCCTGTATTGAAGGAGATGGAGAAAACGCATGATATTACATTAACCGCTTGCTTAAATGCTGAACCGATGTTTGAAAAATTTCCCGGCGACCAGCAGCAATATTTTTATTCGGGAAGCATTGGCAAGGTGCTAGCCGGATTTTTCTGCAAGGGGATTGAAACCCATGTCGGAGAGCCGTTTTCGGGCATCAACGCAAATTTAATGGTATCTGAGATTAACCGCTTGCTTGAACTGAATGCGGCTTATTGCGAAAAGGTTGATGGTGAAGTCACTCCGCCGCCGGTAAACTTGATGCAAAAGGACTTGAAAGAGTTGTATTCGGTTCAGACACCGCATACAGCTGTCACGTTATTTAATATGTTGTCCATGAAACGCTCGGCCAGTGAGCTGCATCAGATGCTGCTGAAAACCGCAGAACAGGCGGCCGAGGAAATCATTGCGAACATTCGGAAGAAAACACAGGATTTTCAGCAATTTGAGGCATTTACGCCGATAGAGCGCTCCGTCACTGTTTTGACATTTGCTGAGCTGATCGCGCGTGCGAAAAAGCGCGCTGGAAACTCGGAAACAGAGCGGGTTATGAATGATGCCTTTGCCGACAGGGGAGATCTTGGAGACAGGGATTTTTCGACCAAAATGGTGTCTGAGCTTGCTTCGCTTTGTAAGGAGGATGCGCCGCTCATTGTTCTTTTTTACAGCCCGCCGTTTTATCCGGCCGTTTCTTCAAAGGAGGATCAATTGATTAGAAATACAGCTGAGCAGCTTATGCATTATGCGGCTGACAGATATGGCATTGCGCTGCGGGAGGTTCAGTACTTCCCTGGACTTTCAGACTTAAGCTATCTTCAGCTGGAAAAGCAGGAGGTCGACGCGTACACAAGCAATATGCCGCTCTTTAACAGAGGATATTCACTGCCAAGCGGCAAAGGCCAGACTTTATATGTCCCGGTTTTAAATGTAGGTCCGGCTGGAAAAGACCCGCACAAATGGACGGAAAGACTGTATGTGCCTTATTCCTTTGAAGTGCTTCCCGACCTGCTTTCATTTACGATCTCTGCGCTATTCAAACAATCAGAAACAGCGGATCAGCTGTTGTAGGAAAAAGAAAAGACAGAAGACCCTGTGCCTTCTGTCTAACGCCTCTCTAATGCCGCTCCGGCAAACTGCTCTTTGATTTCCGCGCTCCGTTTAGCGGTTTCTTCAATACAGTGAATAATCGCTTCTTCAAAGCGGGAGTCCTGTAAAGCCCGAAGGCCTGCCTCTGTGGTGCCCCCCGGACTCGTGATTTCCTTGCGAAGCTGTGCGGGCTGTTTGCCGCTTTGAAGGAGCATATCTGTTGCCCCTGCCATTGTCTGCAAAATGAGTGCTTTTGCCGTTTCCTGATCCAAACCTACTTTTTGCGCCGCTTTTTCCATTGCCTCAATATAACGGTACACGTAGGCTGGACCGCTTCCGGCGATCGCCGTGACTGCATCAAGCTGTCGTTCCTCAACCAGTGTGGCATCACCGATTGTTTCCAATAAAGCTGTTGCGTCGAGAATATCATCCTGGCTTGCTTCCGTGCTTACGGAAAAACCGGTTGCTGATTTTCTGATCGCTGCTGATGTATTAGGCATGACGCGAATAACCGCGAGCTTTTTGCCAAAATAATGCTGAATTGTTTCAATGGTAAGACCTGCAAGCACTGAAATCACAAGCTGGTTCTTGATATACGGACGGATGCTGTCAATGCTTTCCGCCGCGTCCTTAGGCTTAAAAGCGAGAATAATAATGTCGGTTTGAGAGAAAAACTCATGTTTATCTCTGCATGGACGCACGCCGTACGTTCCCTTTAATTCAAGCAGACGCTCGTCATTTGAGCGGTTTGTGATATAGATATGTTCCGGCTTTGTAATGCCGCTTTGCAAAAAACCGTTAATCATTGCTTCTGCCATGGACCCGGCGCCGACAAATCCTATTTTTTTCATTGATATCCTCCTTTATCAGAACAACAAAAAACCCTTTCATCTCGTAAAGGACGAAAAGGTTCGCGGTACCACCCTTATTAACACAGATTGTGCTCAGTCAAATCCCTTAACGCGGGAAACGTTTAGGTTTTCCTAACCGCGACTTGAAGGCAGGTTCACAAACAAGCGGGCCGCCATACCTTTCAGCCGGGGATATCGCTCTCTTTGGCCATTGCCTCGTATCCTATTCCTCGTCATAGCGTTCCAATTGTTCTCGTTTTAGTTTGTTGTTCATTATGCAATGGCGGACAAGCTAATGTCAATAGCTTTTTTAAAAAGGGCCGTTCTCATTCAGCAATAATGACACAAGACTGAGAAAAAGCTAAAATATGAATAATGAATGAAGACAAGGAGCGAAAGGATGACAACTGCAGATGTAATTGCGATCCGCGTCCCGACCCCATTTGCGGTCGGTGATGTTCTCGTTTATCTAGTAAAAGGCGAGGCGCTGACATTGATCGATGCCGGGCCGAATACAAAGGAGGCTGTCAAAGCCCTTCAAGAGCAGCTTGCCGCTGTAGATGTGGAATTGTCAGATATCGAGCAGGTTGTACTGACTCACCATCACGCTGATCATGCAGGCTTGCTTGATGTCTTTTCTGATGAAATCGAAGTGATTGGACATCCGTTCAACGAACCTTATATCAGCCGAAACCAAGCTTTTATGGATTGGCAAAAACGTTTTTTTCAAAAACTGCTGCCCGAATTAGGCGTTCCTTTTGATGCGGGTAAGGAGGAAAAGCTCATTCGGTCTGCGTACGCATTTTCGTGTACAAGATCCTTGACGAAAACAGTCAGAGAAGGCATGAGCATTGATGGGCTTCAGGGCTGGTCTGTTTTGGAGATGCCCGGGCATGCCGAATCGCATATCGTGCTTTTCCATGAAAAAAGCGGGCGAATGCTTGGCGGCGATCTTCTGCTTGCCAACAGCTCATCTAATCCGATTCTGGAAGCGCCGAAAACAGGAGACATAAGGTCAAGGCCTTTAGTGGATTATCAGCGGTCATTGAAAAGACTGTCTGAACTTGATCCGGCAATTGTGTTTCCGGGTCACGGTGAGATCATCACCAGCGTACAGGAGCTGATTGAGAAGCGGGTTGACAAGCAGAGAAACAGGACGGAGGATGTGCGGCGCATGCTGGAAGAAAAGCCGATGACTGCTTTTCAAGTCTGCCAGCAGCTTTTTCCAGCTGTGTATGAAAAGGAATTATTTTTAACGATGTCAGAAACGGCGGGGCATCTTGATGTGCTGGAGAGTGAAGGAGCCATCACATCATATCAGGAAGGAAATACTGCATACTTTAAAACAATGAAGAGGTGAAATGGGTGAAACAATTAGCGGGAAAGCGAATTTGGATAACCGGTGCTTCCGGAGGGCTCGGTGAAAGAATCGCATACTTATGCGCGGCTGAAGGAGCCCATGTCCTGCTGTCAGCAAGACGTGAGGACCGTTTGGCAGAAATCAAAAGGAAAATAACCGAGGAATGGAGCGGACAGTGTGAGATTTTCCCGCTGGATGTTGGACGTCTAGAGGAGGTTGCTTTTGTCCGCGATCAGATCGGACCGGTTGATGTGCTGATCAACAATGCGGGCTTCGGTATATTTGAAACGGTTTTAGACTCGACACTGGATGACATGAAAGCGATGTTTGATGTGAATGTCTTCGGCCTGATCGCCTGTACAAAAGCTGTGCTTCCGCAAATGCTTGAGAAAAAAAGGGGCCATATCATCAATATCGCTTCTCAAGCAGGGAAAATTGCAACACCGAAGTCGAGCCTTTATTCCGCGACAAAACATGCCGTGCTCGGCTACTCAAACGCTTTGCGGATGGAGCTTTCGGGAACAGGCATTTATGTGACAACAGTCAATCCGGGACCGATTCAGACGGACTTTTTTTCCATTGCTGATAAAGGCGGGGACTACGTCGATAATATCAGCCGCTGGATGCTTGATCCCGATGACGTGGCAGCTCACATTACAGCTGCAATTTTCACCAACAAACGGGAAATCAACCTTCCGCGCTTAATGAATGCCGGCACCAAGCTGTATCAGCTGTTCCCTGCTCTCGTTGAAAAGCTGGCAGGACGCGTATTTATGAAAAAATAACGCTGGAACTGCCTGCGACGTGATGGCTTGTTGGCATGCTCACAGGCAGTTTGATAGAGAAAGGGAGAAATCATTAAGATGTCGATCAATCAAGAAGCCCTTCATGCTCTGCTCAAAGATCCGTTCATTCAGAAATTGATTGACGCAGAGCCTGTTTTCTGGGCAAACCCTGGGAAGAAAGAGGGACCGTTATTCCATGCGGATGAGTGGGAACGGGAGATAGCTGAGGCGGAAAAAAGGCTGCGGCGGTTTGCTCCTTACATTGCCGAGGTGTTTCCTGAGACGAAAGATGCCAAAGGAATGATTGAGTCTCCGCTTTTAGAAATGCAGTATATGAAGGAAAAGCTGGAAGCGGCATATCAGCAGCGATTGCCGGGAAAATGGCTTTTAAAGTGCGACCACGAGCTTCCGATTTCAGGCTCGATTAAAGCGCGGGGCGGGATTTATGAAGTATTAAAGCATGCAGAAATGCTGGCGCTTCAGGAAGGAATGCTTCAGGAAACTGATGATTACCGCATTTTACAGGAAGAGCGGTTTGCCGCGTTTTTCTCTCGCTATTCGATCGCTGTCGGTTCGACTGGAAACTTGGGGTTAAGCATCGGCATGATCGGCGCCGCACTCGGATTTCGCGTGACAGTGCATATGTCTGCTGACGCTAAGCAGTGGAAAAAGGATCTCCTTCGCCAAAAGGGTGTCACTGTCATGGAGTATGAATCGGATTACAGTGAAGCGGTGAAAGAAGGCAGACGGCAGGCGGAACAAAATCCATTCTGTTATTTCATTGATGATGAACATTCCCGCCAGCTGTTTTTAGGATATGCTGTGGCAGCCAGCCGATTAAAAACGCAGCTTGACTGTATGAATATACAACCTAGTCTTGAGACGCCGCTGTTTGTCTATCTGCCGTGCGGTGTCGGCGGAGGACCGGGCGGTGTGGCATTTGGGCTGAAGCTTTTATATGGAGACCATGTTCATGTGTTTTTTGCAGAGCCGACTCATTCACCGTGTATGCTGCTGGGGCTTTATTCCGGCCTTCACGAGCAGATTTCTGTCCAGGATATCGGCCTTGATAATCGGACGGCTGCTGACGGGCTTGCAGTCGGGAGGCCGTCAGGATTTGTCGGCAAGCTCATTGAACCTCTTCTGAGCGGCTGTTATACGGTAGAGGACGATACGCTTTATACCTTGCTTCATATGCTGGCTGTATCTGAAAATCAATATTTAGAGCCCTCTGCTCTTGCGGGCATGTTCGGACCCGTTCAGCTTTTTTCGACAGAAGAGGGAAGGCGCTGCATTCGGAAACATCACATGGAACATGCCATACATGTCGTCTGGGGAACGGGAGGAAGCATGGTTCCGCCAGAAGAAATGGCCGCGTATCACCGAATCGGCGCGGATTTGCTGGAAAACGAAATAAAAAAATAAGCAGACAGTGAAAGGGTTTTCCGTTACAATCTTTGTAAGGGTTTTAACCTACAGAGAGTCAGGTGTAAACAGTGAAAAATAAAGAGCTTAATTTACATACTTTATATACACAGCACAATCGTGAGTCTTGGTCTGGTTTTGGGGGACATTTGTCGATTGCAGTTTCTGAAGAAGAAGCAAAAGCTGTGGAAGGGCTGAATGATTATCTTTCTGTCGAGGAAGTGGAGACGATTTATATCCCGCTTGTTCGCTTACTTCATTTGCATGTCAAGTCTGCCGCTGAACGCAATAAGCATGTGAATGTGTTTTTGAAGCATCCTCATTCAGCCAAAATTCCGTTTATTATCGGGATCGCCGGAAGTGTGGCCGTCGGAAAAAGCACGACGGCGCGGATCTTGCAGAAGCTGCTTTCGCGTTTGCCGGACCGCCCTAAAGTGAGCCTTATCACGACAGATGGTTTTTTATTTCCTACAGCCGAGCTGAAAAAGAAAAATATGCTGTCTAGAAAAGGGTTTCCCGAGAGCTATGACGTAAAGGCGTTGCTCGAATTTTTGAATGACTTAAAATCAGGTAAAGCCAGCGTAAAGGCCCCGGTGTATTCTCATCTTACCTATGACCGTGAGGAAGGTGTGTTCGAGGTTGTAGAACAGGCGGATATTGTGATTATTGAAGGCATTAATGTTCTTCAGTCGCCCACTTTGGAGGATGACCGGGAAAATCCGCGCATTTTTGTTTCCGATTTCTTTGATTTTTCGATTTATGTGGATGCGGAGGAAAGCCGGATTTTCACTTGGTATTTAGAGCGTTTTCGTCTGCTCCGGGAAACAGCTTTTCAAAATCCCGATTCTTATTTTCATAAATTTAAAGACTTGTCTGATCAGGAGGCTGATGAAATGGCAGCCTCGATTTGGGAGAGTGTCAACCGGCCGAACTTATATGAAAATATCCTGCCGACTAAATTCAGGTCGGATCTCATTTTGCGTAAGGGAGAGGGGCATAAGGTTGAAGAAGTGCTGGTAAGGAGAGTGTGATATCGTGCATCATATCGAACTGTATGTCTCTGATTTGGAAGTGTCTCGACGATTTTGGGGCTGGTTCTTAAAAGAACTTGGCTATAAAGAATATCAAAAATGGGACTCAGGCATCAGCTGGAAGAAAGACCGTTTTTACCTTGTGATTGTACAGGCGAAAGAGCGATTTCTAGAACCGGAATACCACAGATGCCGTGTCGGGCTGAACCATCTCGCATTTCACGCTGAATCCAAGCTTCAAGTTGACCTGATGACCGAAAAATTGATGGCAAAAGGCTATTGTGTGTTGTACCGAGACAGGCACCCTTTTGCCGGAGGAGGCGGGCATTATGCGGTCTATTGTGAGGATCCGGATCGGATAAAGGTAGAGCTCGTTGCCCCAAGCGATTGATCATGATTTTTGCCAGCTTCGCTTTTCGGTTCTCCGCGTACTTGAAGCTTGTCACAGCTGCAAAGGTAACAGCGGCGAACACGATACATCATATTCATCACCTCATTTTTAACGGGAGAGATTGGTTCTCTCCCGTTTTTTGGTTAAAGCGATTTTTCCAGAGCGGACCGGTGTTTTGTCATTTCCGTTTTCATCTGCCGAT
Source organism: Bacillus tequilensis KCTC 13622 (assembly GCF_000507145.1). Classification (GTDB taxonomy): domain Bacteria; phylum Bacillota; class Bacilli; order Bacillales; family Bacillaceae; genus Bacillus; species Bacillus tequilensis. The sequence continues at coordinate 422,121 of NZ_AYTO01000034.1, forward strand.
AGGCGAACGCTAAAAATGGCAGGCCGAGCAGGGTCATGCCGCTCAGGACAGAAAAAATAAAAATCGGCCGGCCTGCGCCAAACAGGTCTATACATATGCCGCCGACCCAGGGGCCGATGACGTTTCCGAGCTGTGAAAACCCGATTGCCCCGAAATAAGTGCCTTTTAAACCCGGTTTTGCAATCTGGTCTACAAACAAATCCATCATTGAGAATAAAAGCACTTCGCCGATTGTGAATGTGACCACAATCATCACAAGCGATGAAACACCGTGTGATATGGTGAAAATGGCCATGCTGATACTCACCATCACATTGCCGAGCATTAGGGAGCAAAGCGGCGAAAACCGTTTTGCGAAATGAACGATGGGAAATTGCGTGGCCAGCACAACGATTGCGTTTAATGTCAGCATCAACCCATACAGCTTCGTTCCATTGCTGATCAAGGGGTTCTGCGCCATATACTGCGGGAATGTCGAACTGAATTGTGAGTAGCCGAAGGTGCATAGCGCGATGCCGACCAGAGCAATTGTAAAAAGATGATCCTTTTGCGTCACCATAAACGCTTCCCGCACGCTCATATTTCGGGATTGGCCTGAGCCTGATGAAGATGGATGCTTTTTAAATTGGGCGACGAGCACTAGGCCGTATAGCCCGTAAATAATGGCAGGAACCAAAAAGGGTGCGGTCGATTGCGACGAGCCAAAATACAGGCCGAGCACCGGTCCGAAGACAACGCCGATATTAATGGCTGCGTAGCGCAAATTAAATACGAGCAGTCTCGTTTTTTCTTCTGTCATATCAGACAGCAGCGCCTTTGAAGCGGGCTCAAACAATGATTTGCAAAGGCCGTTTAATGCGTTGACCACAAAAAACATCCACAAATGAGAGGCCGCCGCAAATCCTGCAAATACCAGCATCCAGCCGAAAATGGACACAAGCATCATGTTTTTTCTGCCGAATTTGTCCGAGATATATCCGCCGTAAAAGCTTGCAAGAATGCCGACTGACGAGCTTGCGGCGATGACCAGCCCTGCGTAGGATGCTGATGCGCCTTGGACGGCTGTTAAATAAATCGCTAAAAATGGGATACTCATCGATGTGGCCATTCTGCCGAAAATAGTACCGATTATAATTGTCCAGCTGATGGGGTGGATATCTTTCCATTTCTTCATGAATCTGATTCTCTCCTATATGTAAGATCATTTTCTATCATATATGAAATTATTTCCTTATCCAATGGGAATTCAAAATATTTTGTCATTGACATTTACTATAAAACATGTCTGATGTATGGATTGGAATAAACCGTGTGTGGAGGATGGGGTGACATCGTTTAAAGCATTCGAAGGGAGAGTGCCGATACGTTCGACTCTTATCTATGTGTGGAAACACAATATGAATTGATGCTGAATGCCGGGCATTTTCAAGCAACTAGTCAGAGTATGGAAGGATACGAATGTCTTTTGATGCATGAAAGTCAGTCGGTGTAACACGTCAGGATACGGATTGGGTTTCGGTAATGCTCAGTGATGACAGACCTGAAATCAAGATTTACGCGCGCGAACCGACTAGAGCCGCGTGACAGAAGGAGAGGCCGGGGCTTTCCAAACGTTTTGAGGGAGCATTCTCCGCAGGGACATTGGCAAGCCGTATGAATCTATAGCGTGAACACATCCAGCTTTGTTTTCTCGGCAAGATTTTCTGCCGTAGGCCGCCTGAAACTGTTATTTGTGATCCCGGCGGTGTTTTTCAAAGGCAAGCCGCATCAGCTGCTGAAAAACTGACAGTCAGATTCGGGGCGCTATGCGGTGTGCCTGCTTTTAAGAGAACAGTCCTTGGTTTGTGACATAGTCATAAATGATATCTTCTATATGCGCATACAGATCTTCATCGGGTTCTTCATTCTGTCTTTCTTTTAAGGCGGCTATCAGGCTTTGTTTTTCATACGGACTTAACGGATCTATGGCAACATTTCTCCCATATTGGCGCAGGGCCTGTCCCAGCATTTTTTCGACAAATTTCTCCATCATGACTCTCCTATCTTTATGCTTCACTTTTATTCTACTAAATGTTTCTCTTCTCTCAAACCCTAGGATCATATTTTCTGTCAGACAAGAATCATTTACCAGTATAAAACGAACATACTTTCGCATATAATAGAAAAACGAACATAAGTTCTTTTTTAGAGGTGTGTATGATGAAAGAAAAAGTGATTTTTCTCGTTGACATGCAATCGTTTTATGCATCTGTAGAGAAAGCGGAAAATCCACATTTGAAAAATAGGCCCGTCATTGTTTCGGGTGATCCTGAAAAAAGGGGCGGAGTCGTATTGGCTGCCTGCCCGCTGGCGAAACAAAAGGGCGTCACGAATGCCTCTCGGCTGTGGGAGGCGCAAGAAAAGTGCCCTGAAGCTGTTGTGCTCCGGCCCCGCATGCAGCGGTATATTGATGTATCACTGCAAATCACGGCCATTTTAGAGGAATATACGGACCTTGTAGAACCGTATTCCATCGATGAACAGTTCATGGACATTACAGGCAGCCAGAAGCTGTTTGGGACGCCGGAAGAGATCGCAAAAAGCATTCAGGGCAGAATCATGCGGGAGATCGGCATTTATGCGCGGGTCGGAATCGGTCCTAATAAAGCGCTAGCCAAAATCGCGTGCGACAATTTTGCCAAAAAGAATAAGAACGGTATTTTTACCTTAACGAAAGAAAATATAAAAACCGATATGTGGCCGCTTCCGGTGGGCAGCATGTTTGGCGTCGGGAGCCGCATGAAGCATCATTTAACCCGAATGGGCATCAGCACGATTGGCGGGCTTGCGGATTTTCCGCTTGATCTTTTAAAAAAGAAATGGGGCATTAACGGCCACGTGCTGTGGATGACGGCGAACGGGATCGACTATTCCCCTGTGTCAACTTCATCTCTGGACGGACAAAAAGCGATCGGCCATGGAATGACTCTCCCGAGAGACTATGAACACTTTGACAAAGAAATCAAAGTCGTGCTGCTGGAGCTGAGTGAAGAAGTGTGCAGGCGAAGCCGAAACGCCGGAGTAATGGGACAGACGGTGTCCGTGAGCTGCCGGGGGGCTGATTTTGACTGGCCGACGGGCTTCAACCGGCAAGTGAAGCTGGCGGAGCCGACGAATTCAACACAGGACGTATATGAGGCTGTATGCGGGCTGTTTCTTAGATTTTGGGACGGGAAGCCTGTCCGCCGCCTCGGAGTCAATCTGTCTCAGCTCTCATCTGATGACGTATGGCAGCTTAATTTATTTCAGGATTATGCAAAAAAAATGAGCCTCGGCTATGTGATGGACGGCATTAAAAACCGATTCGGCGACACAGCAATCGTCAGAGCGGCATCACTGACAGCGGCAGGCCAGGCATTTGAACGTGCGGCTAAAATAGGAGGGCACTATAAATGAACGACCATTTAAAAAGAGGCAACCTGCTGTGGGAAGGGAGCAGGATGTTTCTGCCGGAACATAAGCAAAGCCTGCTTGAGAGAAAGCGACATAAACAGAAGCTGCAAAAGTCGATTCTTGATCCTGATAAGCTGGAGGAAATGAATCAAACGCTTTGTGCCGCGATGGAGTTCGCTCAGAATATCACTGTCAGCTGCTTTCAGGACGGTGAAATTGTCCGCTGCACCGGGAAAATCTGCCGGTATGAAGAGTTTGAAAAAACAGTATGGATAAAAGGAGACGAAGATCGGCTTTATAAACTGAAGCTTGATCAGGTGCTTGATATTGTGCTGTAAAGTCTCTCCCTCCTGCACAGGAGGGAGAAATATGTGTAAAAATAAACAAATCTGCAGATGTATGATAAAGGAAAGAAGGCATTTACAATTCCAGCCGGGCAAAATATAATTTTTATATTGTGAGAAAAAAGAGCTGACATTCGTTTTGCCAGACGGAGGGAGATCAAAGCGTAATGGATATTCGAACAATCACGTCTTCAGATTATGAAATGGTAACGTCTGTATTGAATGAATGGTGGGGCGGCAGGCAGATGAAAGAAAAATTGCCGAGACTATTTTTTGAGCACTTTCAGGACACAAGCTTTATTACATCTGAATATAACAGTATGACCGGATTTTTAATCGGATTTCAATCGCAATCAGACCCTGAAACGGCATACATTCATTTTTCCGGTGTGCATCCGGATTTCAGAAAAATGCAAATTGGAAAACAATTATATGATGTCTTTATTGAAAAAGTAAAGCAAAGAGGCTGCACCCGGGTCAAGTGCGTCACTTCACCGATGAATAAGGTATCAATCGCGTATCACACCAAATTGGGTTTTAACATTGAAAAGGGCAACAAAACGATAAACGGCATCTCAGTATTCGCAAACTACGATGGCCCGGGCCAAGACAGGGTACTGTTTGTCAAAAACATATGAGGGGGAAATATGATGGATTTTTTTTCAAAAACACCTGAGCCTCCTTACTATGCAGTTATTTTTTCATCTGTCAAAAGCGAAAATGACACAGGTTATGGAGAGACAGCAAAGCGGATGGTATCGCTTGCGGCGGATCAGCCGGGATTTTTAGGCGTCGAAAGCGTTCGTGCAGCGGATGGAAGAAGCATAACAGTTTCCTATTGGGACAGTATGGACGCCATTAACAACTGGAAGCATCACACTGAACATCAAGCGGCAAAAGAAAAAGGAAAAAGCGTTTGGTATGAGTCGTATGCAATCCGCATCGCAAACGTCGAGAAGCAGCGGCTGTTTTCAGGAGAAGGAAATGATTGAATGTCTTCAGCATAAGGAGGACATCACAGCGCGTGAGATTATTGCCGTACAGCAGCCTGCCTACACAAAAGAAGCAGAGCTTATCGGTTTTGACGGCATTCCAGCCTTACAAGAGAAGGCGAGGGATATTCAAGCATCTCTTGAACAGTTTGCGGGATATCGGAAAGACGGCAAATTGATCGGTGTCATTTCCTATGAGAAAAACATGCATCAACTCACCATTTGCAGGCTTGTTGTGCACCCCGACGGTTTCAGAAAAGGGATTGGACGAGCACTTCTGCAATTCGTCATTGAGCAGAACGAAGACGCTGAGAAATTCGAAGCCGTCACAGCTGAGAAAAATACACCTGCCGTATCGCTCTATACACAGGCGGGGTTTCAAAAGACAAAAACCGTCAAAGCAGAGGAGGATCTATTGCTGTCGGTCTTTCATTTATATCCGAAACGAAACGTGAAAGTCGTTCACTACAACGAAAAATGGGCGAACCTTTTCGAGAAAGAAAAAGAACGGCTGAAGCTTGTGTTCGGACCGGAGATCATCGCAGTTCATCATATCGGAAGCACATCGATACCGAACATGGCGGCAAAGCCAATCATTGATATTCTGATTGAAGTCAGAAGCATTGAAGCTGTGAACCGGTATGATGCAGAAATGAAGGCAATCGGCTATACACCGAAAGGAGAAAACGGCATAGCGGGCAGGCGTTACTTCCAAAAGGGCGGAAATAAGCGCACCCATCATGTCCATATGTACGAAAAAGGGGACCCTGCTATTGAAAGGCACCTGTTATTCAGAGATTATCTCAGAGCCCATCCAAAAACAGCGGAGGAATACGCCATTCTTAAAAAACGGCTGGCGGCACGGTATCCGGACAGCATCAATCAGTACATACAAGGGAAAGATGAGTGGATCAAGACTGCAGAAGAAGATGCGAAGCGGTGGGAAGAAGGCAGAAACAATGCGAATGGAAGCGTTGTATGCTACAATAGCGAAAATGATGAAAACGGGGGTCTCACCTTATGAACATCCATGTGACAGATGCAGCAAAACAGGCACTGCAGCAGGCGTTTGACGCCAACCCGGGAAAAAAAGCCCAGCTGCGTTACGATTCAGAAGGATGCGGCTGCGCGGTAAGCGGTGTACCGACAATCTGGCTGGCAGAAGAGTTAACGGGACAGTGTGAGCAGCTGGAAACGAACGGCGTCCCGCTGTATATCCAATCGTCGCAAAAAGTGTTTTTTGACGATCAAATGACGATCGATTACAATGAAAAAGCCAAAACGCTGGCGCTGAAAAGCCCGGCTGAAATGCTCAGTCCCAGAATGAGCATATTAGTAAAGTAGGGAGACACGAACGTGGAACAAAAGCTGAAGTCAATAAAGAACACAGCACAGAATAAAACGTGGGTATCCTTCTTGAATCAAAACCATCCCTATACCTTGCTCCACTGGTCAATTGGGGGAGCAGAATCCGTCAAGAAAGACGTTTGGCTATTGCAGGATGAAATGACATTCGAAACGCAGGAGTTTACAACGATAGATCTTGCGATTGAATGGATCAGAGAAAATATGGATGGCATTACCGACGTTTTATAAAATGGAAAAGCGAAAGAGCCGAAGAGGCCTTTCGCTTTTTTATTCTGTTGAATCCCTTATTTTATCTAAAAACTCCTTCACTGTTCTTCGATATGTGTCGCGATTTTTTGTATACGACATGGCATGTTCTCCGTTTTCAGCAATGTACAGCGCCTTCGGTCCGGGTTTCTTTTCATAAAGCCGCTCGGTTGAAGAAACCGGAATGTAATCATCATCCTTGCTGTGAATAAAGAGGACCGGATTTTCGATTTTATCAATAACAGCAAGCGGAGATACTTCGCGCGCACGGTAGCCGTCCCGCCGCTTCAAAAAGAAGTCGGTGATGGGAAGCAGCGGCCAAGACGGGAGCCTGTATTCCACTTTCAGCCGATAGGCAAGCTGTTCATCAAAACGAGCGAACGGGCAATCGGCAATATAAAAATCAGCGCCATCATCACAGTGTTCGCCAGCGTAGAGCAGGGCAGTCGCAGCACCCATTGATTCTCCGTGAATGCCGATCAATCCGCGATGGCCTGTTTTGTTCTTGACCCAGCTGACAACCTCGTTCAGATCATCTTTTTCATAAAACCCGTAGCTAGTTGTCTTACCGCCGCTTTGTCCGTGCCGGCGGTGGTCGTAAACAAGCACATTCCAGCCGAGATCGAGAAATAAATGCATATATTTAAGAGAATTCAGGACATTCATCGTCACTCCATGGCAGATGATCATGGTGTTTGATGTGTCGTGCGGCGCGACATAGTAGCCTTTTATATCATAGCCGTAAGCGGATGGAACGACAAAAGCGGTTTTTTCCATTCGTTCAAATGATTCAAACACATCATGCCCGTCGTCTGTCTCTCTTTTTATAATATCTTCATCCGTTTTTTTCTTGATGAACATAATGATATTTGAAAAAACCATTCCGATTGCGGTTGCAGCAGCTAAGAAAGCGCCAATGGCCAAAAGGATTTTCTTCAAAAGTCACAGCACCTTTCAACTAAATATAGATATCATTATATCAAACCCTGCTCGCTGGCCGAAAAAGTTCACACAAGCGAGTCCGCTTGTTCAGTCTGCATGCTCCGTGATAAACTGGCTTCAAAACAAACATGGGGGAAGCCTAAATGAAAAAACAAAAATCAGCTGATAAACATCAGTTAAAAGATGACCTTCAATCCGACATCAAAGCAAAGCTTCTGGAGATGAAGAGTCAGTTGAAGGAAGAGGATGAAAAGAGGCAGGAAAGAGAAAAGGCGGAACAGATCAGAAAGAAAAAAGAGATCGAAAAAAACAAAAGCTTTGAAGAACTCTTTAATGAAAGCCAAATGGATTGGCACAAATATAAATAAACCAGCACCCAAAAAGGGGCTGGTTTTTCTGTTATGAGCGGTGAGCCTCGTAAATGTCTTGTTTCGTATAAGATTGGAGCGCTTTGATTTCTTCTTCTTGTAAACGCCGCGCGTTTGCAGCCTCAACATTTTCCCGTAACTGCTCCATTTTACTGGCGCCTGTAATCACAGAGGCGACAGCGGGCTGGGCTAACAGATATTGCAGCGATTTTTCAGTCATGGAAAGATCGGGCGCAACATTCTCTATCGACGTGCGGGCATTTGCCAACTCCTCGAACGAATAGGACAAGTACCCGTTTTGTTTGATGCTGTCTGCCGCTTGATCAAGCAGTTTTTCAGTTAATAGCCCTTTGGCAACAGGTCCTCTGGCGACGACGCTGATTTGATGTTCTTCTAAGAGCGGAAGCCATTCCTCAGGGCGTCGGTCAAACAAGCTGAATTGCATCATAATACTGACGATATTTGATTTTTTCACATACTCTTTGATCACATTCGGGCGGATGGAAGAAATGCCATAGTAACGGATGACACCTTCTTGTTTTAATTCTTCAAACGCTTCGATCGTTTCCTCAATGTTGTCCTCTATCGTGCCGCCGTGAAGCTGATAGAGATCGATATAATCTGTTTTCAGACGCGCAAGGCTCTTTTTTACGGCTTCTTTTATGTACGCTTTTGAAGGGTCCCAATACCAGCCCTCGGTTTCCTCATTCCAGCGGTTTCCCGCTTTCGTTGCTAAAATAATGTCTTGGCGTCGGTTTTGAATCGCATCACCGACGATTTCTTCGTTTCGTCCGCGGTCGTACAAATCCGCTGTGTCCAAATAGTTGATGCCAAGCTCGATCGCTTCATCCAGAATGGACAATGCTTTGTTTTTTTCTGTCCCAAGAGACATACAGCCGAGTCCGACTTCGCTTATTTCTAAATCAGATGTACCCAGTTTGCGCTTTCTCATGTGCACACTCCTTTTTTTAGGATTTGTATTGACCGTAATATAAAGGAGCTAAAGTTTCAACTTTTACGGCTCAGAGATCCAATCTTTCACATATTGGAATGTGCGGCCGTATTCCCTTAGTTTCGCCCGAATCTCCCATGCTTTTCCGACTAAGACAACACCTTTTGGCATGCGGTGTACTTTCACGAAAAAGCCCCCCTTTTCTCTAGTATGATAAAATGTATGGGGCATCATATAGAGACAGAACGGGAGATGAAGAAATGAAGTCATTAGAAGAAAAAACAATTACCAAAGAACAGATCTTTTCAGGAAAAGTCATTGATCTATATGTAGAGGACGTTGAACTGCCAAACGGAAAAACAAGTAAACGTGAAATTGTGAAGCACCCTGGAGCTGTAGCTATATTAGCTGTTACAGATGAAGGGAAAATCATCTTGGTGAAACAATTCCGTAAGCCGCTTGAGCGGACGATCGTTGAAATCCCGGCCGGAAAGCTGGAAAAAGGTGAGGAGCCGGAGTACACGGCGCTTCGGGAGCTTGAAGAGGAAACCGGTTATACAGCGAAAAAACTGACAAAAATCACGGCGTTTTATACATCGCCAGGCTTTGCAGATGAAATTGTTCACCTATTTCTGGCTGAAGAGCTGGCTGTACTCGAAGAAAAACGAGAGCTTGATGAGGACGAGTTTGTTGAAGTGATGGAGGTGACGCTTGAAGATGCGCTGAAGCTGGTTGAATCGCGCGAAGTCTATGATGCTAAAACAGCCTATGCGATTCAGTATCTTCAGCTGAAAGAAACGCTCCAAGCACAAAAATGAAAAAGATTTACGCGGATTTGCACATTCATATCGGCCGGACCTTTACAGGAAGGGCTGTCAAAATCACAGGCGCCAAAACATTAACGCTGGACCGAATTTTGGTTGAAGCCAGTGAACATAAAGGAATTGAACTTCTTGGCATTATCGACTGTCATTCGCCGGAAGTCATTTTAGAGCTTGAGGAAGGCATTTCATCTGGGAAATATCACGAGCTTGACGGCGGGGGGATTCGCTACCGCAGCACGACGCTTTTATTGGGAAGCGAGCTTGAGATTTATGATGAAGCCTGCAGCGGGCCGATTCATGTGCTCGTGTTTATGCGGACGCTGGCAGATATGAAGCGGTTTTCTAACTGGCTGTCAGCACGGCTGAAAAATATTCATTTAAGCTCGCAGCGGATATATGAAACGGGCTTGAACCTGCAAAAAAAAGTGAAAGAAATGGGCGGGCTGTTTATTCCTGCCCATATCTTTACACCCCATAAAAGCTTATATGGAAAAGGGGTTAAAAACAGCTTAACCGAGGTTTTTGATCCCTCTATGATAGATGCGGTGGAACTTGGATTAAGCTGTGATACAGACATGGCTTCACACGTATCTGAATTGAATCAGTATCCTTTTTTAACAAATTCTGATGCGCATTCGTTAGGGAAAATCGGCAGAGAATATAATGAACTATATGTACAGTCAGCTGATTTTACCGAATTTGCTCTTGCATTAAGGGGACAGGGTAAAAGGACAATTGCCGCAAATTACGGCTTGGATCCGTTATTGGGGAAATATTATCAGACGGCCTGTGAAGCGTGCGGAGAACCTGCTGTGAACGGGGAAACGACGTGCGCGAATTGCGGAAACACCAGATTTACAAAGGGAGTCAGCGAAAGATTGCGTGAATTGAGTGATCAGGCTGAAGTTCGCGTCTCGCGTCCGCGGTATGTTCATCAGATCCCGCTGCAATTTGTTCCGGGTGTCGGTCCGAAAACACTGGACAAACTAAAAAAAGCCTTCGGAACAGAAATGGCTGTTCTTCATGAGGCTGCAGAAGAAGATTTGGCTCGCGTTGTTCCGACGAAAACAGCGGGGCTTATTGTAAAAGCGAGATCCGGAAAGCTAAAAGTGAAAGCCGGAGGAGGGGGAACCTACGGAAAAGTGAAACCGTGAGTTAAAGATTAACTCAGTTCCTCCTGTACTTTTCTTTTTGTCCGGATAAAGGTGATCAGCTGGATGATTTCATCTTCATTCAGCGGCTTGTCATCAACAGAAATGTGAAAGTCAAGGCTGCTCCACGTGGTCAATTCAATGGTCTGAGGGGCAGTCTGTTTTGGTTTTTCGCGGCCCAAAAGTTCATCGCAGGTTGTGTCAAAGAGGTCTGCCAGCATGGCCAGCGCTTCAAGTGAAGGCCGGCGGTAGCCAGACTCGTAGCCGGCATATGTGCTTTTTGCGATACCCAGAAGGTCTGCTGTATATTGAAGCGACCAATTTTTCTTTTTTCTCAATTCAGTTAAACGATCTAGATTCATGAACTTCCGCTCCTTTTTCACCTTGAGCTGATTATATCATATAGGTATTAGGAAGTGTACGCGAATTGAATAATAATCTCTTGCGTATTTTATTTTCCGTGTCTATAATTGCATTAAAAGTATGCGAAAAGCGAATACCTTCTCGCAACCCATCTTTAGATACAGTGAAGAGGTGCATGGTATGAAAAAATTATTGATGTTGACAACTGGGGGAACGATTGCTTCAGTTGAAGGGGAAAATGGGCTGGCTCCCGGAGTTAAAGCTGATGAATTATTAAGTTACGTATCAAAACTTGATAACGATTACACGATGGAAACTCAGTCGCTTATGAATATAGACAGCACCAATATGCAGCCTGAATACTGGGTGGAAATAGCGGAAGCCGTTAAGGAAAATTATGATGCCTATGACGGTTTTGTTATTACACACGGTACGGATACAATGGCCTATACATCTGCCGCACTATCGTATATGCTGCAGCATGCTAAAAAGCCGATTGTCATCACCGGCTCGCAGATTCCGATCACGTTCCAAAAAACGGATGCCAAAAAAAATATTACAGACGCAATTCGCTTTGCATGTGAAGGGGTAGGCGGAGTATACGTCGTGTTTGACGGCAGAGTTATTCAAGGAACGCGTGCGATCAAATTAAGAACGAAAAGCTATGACGCATTTGAAAGCATCAATTACCCATATATCGCTTTTATCAATGAAGACGGGATCGAATACAACAAACAAGTAACGGAACCTGAGAACGACACCTTCACAGTTGACACTTCACTATGCACAGATGTATGTCTGCTGAAGCTGCATCCGGGCTTAAAGCCCGAAATGCTTGATGCCCTCAAAAGCATGTACAAAGGAGTTGTCATCGAGAGTTATGGCAGCGGAGGCGTGCCATTTGAAGGCAGAGACATTTTGACAAAAGTGAATGAGCTGATCGAAAGCGGCATTGTCGTCGTGATCACAACTCAATGTCTGGAAGAAGGGGAAGACATGAGCATTTACGAGGTCGGCCGCAGAGTCAACCAAGATTTAATTATCCGATCCAGAAATATGAACACAGAAGCGATTGTGCCAAAATTGATGTGGGCACTCGGCCAGTCTTCGGATCTTCCTGTCGTCAAGAGAATTATGGAAACACCGATCGCTGATGACGTTGTCCTTTAAAATATCAGAAACGATGACCAACAAAGAGAAAGTAGGTTAATGATTATGTTAAACGGCCAAAAAGAATACCGCGTGGAAAAAGACTTCCTCGGAGAAAAACAAATTGAAGCAGATGTTTATTACGGAATTCAGACGCTCCGTGCTTCTGAAAACTTTCCAATTACGGGATACAAGATCCATGAAGAAATGATTAACGCGCTGGCGATTGTAAAAAAAGCTGCGGCTCTTGCCAACATGGACGTGAAACGGCTGTATGAAGGAATTGGCCAAGCTATCGTACAAGCCGCTGACGAGATTTTGGAAGGCAAATGGCATGATCAGTTTATCGTCGATCCGATTCAGGGCGGTGCCGGAACTTCTATGAACATGAATGCGAATGAGGTTATCGGAAACCGGGCGCTTGAAATCATGGGTCATAAAAAGGGAGATTACATCCATTTAAGTCCAAACACACATGTGAATATGTCACAGTCGACAAACGATGTGTTCCCGACTGCGATTCATATTTCCACATTGAATCTTTTGGAAAAACTGCTGAAGACAATGGAAGACATGCATAGTGTGTTCCAACAAAAAGCACAGGAATTTGATTCAGTTATCAAAATGGGACGGACACACCTTCAAGACGCTGTTCCGATTCGTCTCGGCCAGGAGTTCGAAGCGTACAGCCGTGTTCTTGAGCGTGATATCAAACGGATCAAACAATCACGCCAGCACCTGTATGAAGTCAATATGGGCGCAACCGCTGTCGGTACAGGCCTAAACGCAGATCCTGAATATATCAAACAGGTTGTAAAGCACCTTGCAGATATTAGCGGTCTTCCGCTTGTCGGCGCAGATCATCTTGTTGATGCCACACAAAACACAGATGCCTATACAGAGGTATCAGCAGCATTAAAAGTCTGCATGATGAACATGTCGAAGATCGCCAACGATCTCCGTTTAATGGCATCAGGCCCGCGCGCCGGACTTGCGGAAATATCTCTGCCTGCCCGCCAGCCGGGATCATCCATTATGCCGGGGAAAGTCAATCCGGTTATGGCGGAGCTGATCAACCAAATTGCGTTCCAGGTTATTGGAAACGACAATACAATCTGTCTTGCTTCAGAAGCCGGCCAGCTTGAATTGAACGTTATGGAGCCAGTGCTTGTTTTCAACTTGCTTCAATCCATCAGCATCATGAACAATGGCTTCCGTTCGTTCACTGACAATTGCCTTAAAGGCATTGAAGCCAACGAAAAACGCTTGAAGCAATACGTGGAAAAAAGCGCAGGCGTAATTACCGCTGTCAATCCGCATCTTGGATATGAAGCGGCTGCACGAATCGCCCGGGAAGCGATTATGACAGGCCAATCAGTCCGTGATCTTTGCCTGCAGCATGATGTGCTGACAGAAGAAGAGTTGGATATTATTTTGAATCCATTTGAAATGACAAAACCTGGGATTGCTGGGAAAGAACTATTAGAAAAATAAAATTTGAACAAAAATACAGCTTATTCATCTCCGAATAGTCGGGTGAATAAGCTGTTTACAACATAGGGATGAGAAAGTATAGTATACGTGTTGCACTATTTATTGAAAGCGTTTTAGCTTTTTACATGAAGGGGGACTTCTTTTGAAGGATGTAAGATTGCCAACACTATTCGAAATTATTATTGTACTAGGATCATTTTTAGCACTTGTCATGTCGTTTACAGTCTTTTTAGACTTGCCGATACAGCTTGCGCTCTTCATTTCCTGGTTTATTGCTATGATTCTCGGAATCAGACTCGGTTATTCTTATAAAGATATGCAAAATGCGATTCTGTATGGAATATCAAATGGGCTTGAAGCCGTTCTGATTCTCGTTTCAGTCGGGGCGCTCATTGGGACATGGATCGCCGGAGGCGTTGTGCCGACACTGATTTATTACGGATTAGAATTTATTCACCCTAGTATCTTTTTACTGGCAACATTGATTATTTGTTCTATTATGTCTGTGGCAACAGGAACGTCATGGGGAACAGTCGGAACTGCCGGCATCGCCATGATCGCAATTGGAGAAGGTTTAGGTATCCCGCTTCCTCTCGTAGCAGGAGCTATTCTTTCAGGCGCTTATTTCGGGGACAAGCTTTCTCCTTTGTCTGACAGTACAGTTCTGGCTTCCTCACTATCCAAAGTCGATGTATTAGACCACGTGAGAGCAATGCTTTATTTATCAATACCTGCATATGTGATTACGGCCATTTTATTTACTATTACCGGCTTTATGTATGGCGGAAAAAATATTGATCTTGATAAAGTTGAATTCTTAAAATCTTCTTTGCAAAATACGTTTGACATCCATATTTGGATGCTGATCCCGGCTGTAGTGGTCATTGTCTTATTGGCGATGAGAAAGCCGTCTATGCCGGTTATCGTGATCGGTGCTTTACTCGGCGCAATCTGGGCTGCTGTTTTCCAAGGCATGAATATTGCGGATGCGATTGCTACAGCGTACAATGGATTTTCTATTAAAACAGATGTTGAATTTTTGAATGGCCTGTTAAACCGCGGCGGGATTGTCGGAATGCTCAGTTCCCTTGTCGTGATTATCTTTGGTCTTGGTTTTGGCGGTTTGCTTGAGAAACTCGGCGTGCTGAAAGTCATCGTCTCACTATTTGAAAAGAAATTAACATCTGCCGGCAATGTCACTTTATCTACGCTGATTGTAGCGTTTTTAGCAAACATCTTCGGCTGCGCGATGTATGTATCTCTTATTTTGACTCCGAAAATTATGGAAGACAGCTATGATCGCCTGCATCTGGACCGAAGAGTGCTATCACGTAACTCGGAGGTCGGGGGAACATTAACTTCAGGTATGGTTCCTTGGTCTGATAACGGGATTTACATGGCGGGAATCCTCGGGGTTTCTACCTTCTCTTATTTGCCGTTTATGTGGCTTAGTTTTGTTGCAATAGGTCTTGCCATTATCTATGGTTATACAGGAAAGTGTATATGGTACACGAAAAACAATACAGTCAAAGCCGAAAAACTAGGCTAATAGGGGAGGGTCACTGAATGATAGCGAAACACATGATTCGGACACTGATGATCGAAACGCCGTCGGTTCCCGGAAATCTTGGAAGGGTTGCTACGGCAATCGGTCTTCTGGGCGGGGATATTGGTGAAGTGGAGACGGTAAAAGTCGGCCCCAATTACACAATGCGGAATATTACCGTTCAAGTGGAGAATGAAGAACAGCTTCAGGAAGTGATCACGGCCGTACAGGATCTTGGAGAAGGGATCAGGCTTCACACCGTATCCGATGAAGTCCTGTCCGCACATGAAGGCGGAAAAATCCAAATGAAAAGCAAAATGCCGATCCACTCGCTTGCAGAGCTTGGGCGTGTCTATACACCAGGTGTTGCAGACGTATGCAGGCTGATCGAAAAAGAACCAGAAAAAGCGTCTATTTATACAACGATCAGCAATTCTGTTGCGATTGTAACGGATGGAACGGCAATTCTCGGTCTTGGGAATATCGGCTCCGTGGCAGGCATGCCTGTCATGGAAGGAAAGGCTGCTCTGTTTGATCAGCTGGCGGGTATCAGCGGCATTCCGATATTGCTTGATACGAGTGATCCTGAAGAAATCATCAAAACGGTAAAGCATATTTCTCCGGGTTTTAACGGCATCCTGCTTGAAGATATCGGCTCGCCGCATTGCTTCGAAATCGAAGACCGCCTAAAAGAGGAGCTGAACATCCCTGTTATGCACGATGATCAGCATGGTACTGCTGTTGTGACGCTGGCAGCTGCGATCTCGGCATGCAAGAGTGCGGGGGTTGATCTGAAGGAAGCGAAAGTGGGGCAAATCGGTTTGGGCGCAGCAGGTGTTGCTATTTGCCGGATGTTTATGGCCTACGGTGTGAAAGCTGTGTACGGAACAGACAAATCAGAGGCAGCCATGGACCGTCTTGAACAATACGGCGGACAGGCAGTAGCCAGCATCGAGGAGCTCATGGAATCTTGTGACATTGTCATTGCCACAACGGGCGTTCCAGGTTTAATTAAACCGGCGTTTGTACGTTCCGGCCATGTGATTTTGGCTTTATCGAATCCGAAGCCTGAAATCGAGCCGGAGGCTGCGCTGCAGGCCGGCGCAGCATATGCAGCTGACGGACGTTCTGTTAATAATGTGCTTGGCTTCCCGGGTATTTTCAGAGGAGCGCTCAACGCAAAAAGCAAGGAGATCAATCATGATATGCTTGTCGCAGCAGCTGAGGCTATCGCAGCCTGTACAAAACAAGGCGATGTAGTTCCTCAGCCGCTTGATTCGAAAGTTCATCATGAGGTAGCAGCTGCGGTCGAGCACGCGGCTCTTAATCCAGTGAAATAAATCTGCGTAAAAACAGCACCTGACATAAACAGGTGCTGTTTTTTCTCATCGTATGATGATTTTTGCTATAATGGCTGTGAATCATTAAAGGGAGTGATCAGCATGGCGAAGAGCCGAGCGAAAAAGAAGCGGGAACATCTGTTGAGAAACGGCGGGCGTGACGTTTTATTATCAAGAGGAAGTTCACCATCTTTCAGCACACATGAAAGAAAGACAAAAAGCAAAAAAGAGATTTTGAATAAAAGAAATGGTAAGAATCCTTATGATCATACGGCATTTGATGATAAGGATTTTTTTGTGCCCGCAAAAGCCGCCTAGTATCTTTCTCTATCGTTTCTTTTTGAAAAAGGGCATGTTTTTCCGTTTCTTTCATACAATCTATTAAATCAAATCACTAGATCGTGCGGGAGGAAACGGTATGCGAAAAATCTCTTATAAGGACATGTTTCTCGGACATGTCAAAGATCATCTCTCTCTTTATATATTTGTCTCAGTGCTGTTTTTCATGGGTGTCATCTTTGGGGCGATTATTGTCAACAGCATGACCATCAGCCAGAAAGAAGATTTATATTACTACTTAAGCCGATTTTTCGGACAGCTTTCGGATGGAAAACAAGCAAGTGCATCTGATATGTTTGGGCAAAGCATCTTCCATAACGCAAAATATTTAGGGCTGATGTGGATATTGGGCATTTCCGTCATCGGGATGCCGATTATTTTTATCATGATCTTTCTGAAAGGCATCGTCGTCGGCTTTACTGTCGGGTTCCTTGTCAATCAGATGGGCATCAGCGGTTTTTTCTTATCCTTTGTCTCCGTTTTGCCGCAAAATGTGCTGCTGATTCCGGCATATCTCATTATGGGTACGTGTGCGATCGCATTTTCTTTAAAACTAATCAGGCAGCTGTTCGTGAAACGCAGCCTGCATGACGCGCCGATTCAGTGGTTCGGGCGGTATGCTTTCGTGCTTCTGGTCATCCTGTTTTTAGCGCTGATCTCCTCTCTTTTTGAAGCATATTTATCTCCGGCTTTAATGGAAAAGCTTACATCGAGACTTTTTTAAAATCATTATTAAAAGGAAATCGTTTTATTTATCAGTTTATAATAATTATAGTTGGAACTATGCGCGTATTTTGTTATAATGAGTCATGGAATGCGGCGTAGGAGGGAAAGACATGGAAAACCGTATCGATCGAATTAAGAAACAGCTGCACTCATCCAGCTACAAACTTACGCCTCAGCGTGAAGCGACAGTAAGAGTGCTGCTTGAAAACGAAGAAGACCATTTAAGCGCAGAAGATGTATACCTCCTCGTAAAAGAGAAATCTCCTGAGATCGGTCTCGCTACAGTATACCGTACGCTTGAATTATTAACTGAATTAAAAGTCGTTGATAAAATTAACTTTGGAGACGGCGTGTCCCGTTACGACCTTCGGAAAGAGGGCGCAGCTCACTTTCATCACCACTTGGTGTGCATGGAGTGCGGAGCCGTTGATGAAATTGAAGAAGATTTGCTTGAAGACGTGGAAGAAATCATTGAACGTGATTGGAAATTTAAGATTAAAGATCATAGATTGACATTTCACGGCATTTGCCACCGCTGTAACGGAAAAGAAACTGAATAGACGGTGCCGAGCGCGAACCTTTTCTCATGGGGAAAGGGTTTTTTGCTGTTTCTATGTATAAAACCTTTCTGATTTGGCATATGGTTTAAATAACTGGAACCATAGGGAAAGGATCGATTAGGACATGGGAAGATTCCTAAAAACAGCTCTTGATGCATTGAAAGTTTTCATCCTGTTTACCGGTTTTACCGCTTTGTTCTATTATGCTATGATATGGGTGAATCAAGAGTATGAAAACTATCATCGGTACGATAAACCGGAAGGCTCCGCTGTAAAAGTTGTTGAAATGGACCAGAATGAAAAAGGCGGATGGTTCGACCGGTTAATCTTTTTTTACCAAAACGGGGAGTAGATCAAGAGTGAAAGATCAAATAAAGGATTTCATCCACTACGTTGTTGTAGAGAGAGGGCTTTCCCAAAACACGGTGGTATCCTATGAACGTGACTTGAAAAGCTATTCTCTCTATTTAACAGAAACCCTTCACGTTACGAATTGGAATCACGTAACTCGCATACATATAATCCAATATTTAAAGCACTTGAAGGACTCTGGGAAATCCGGCAAAACATCAGCGCGGCATTTGGCATCCATTCGCTCTTTTCACCAATTTCTCCTCAGGGAAAAAATAACGGACAAGGACCCTTCTGTTCATATCGAAACACAAAAAACTGAACGGGCGCTTCCGAAGGTGCTCGCACTCAATGAGGTCGAGCGATTATTGGACACGCCTAAACTGACAAGCCCTTTTGGCTATCGGGATAAAGCGATGCTGGAGCTGCTTTATGCGACAGGCATACGAGTCAGTGAAATGATTGAATTGACAACAGCTGATGTTCATTTGTCCATGGGTTTTGTCCGCTGCTTCGGGAAAGGAAGAAAAGAACGGATTGTGCCAATCGGTGAAGCCGCCGCTTCCGCCATTGAAGAATATATCACAAAAGCCAGGGGGAAACTGCTGAAGAATAATGTGTCTGACGCTCTCTTTTTAAATCATCACGGCAAACAGATCAGCCGTCAGGGTTTTTGGAAGAACCTGAAGAAAATTGCGCTGGAAGCCGGGATCAAAAAAGAGCTGACCCCGCATACGCTCAGGCATTCCTTTGCAACTCATCTGCTTGAGAATGGGGCGGATTTAAGAGCGGTGCAGGAAATGCTCGGTCATGCGGATATATCCACAACGCAAATCTATACGCATGTGACGAAAACAAGGCTGAAGGATGTGTACAAGCAGTTTCATCCGCGGGCCTAGCCGCAGGGGGTGCGGCTTTTTTGTTTAGAAAGGCAGAAAATAATGAAGTTTCTCATTATTTCCAAATGCATTGTCAACGGGAATGAAAACGATTTATACTTGAGTTGTCAGACCTCTTAGCGATACAATAGACGTATAGAAAAAAAGGAGGCTTTCAAGATGCCTGCATACAAATATAATCGTGTGTTTTTAATTGTAATGGATTCAGTCGGAATCGGCGAAGCGCCGGATGCCGCTGACTTTAATGACGAAGGCGCTAATACGCTCGGACATATAGCCGAGCATATGAATGGATTACATATGCCGAATATGGCAAAACTCGGCCTTGGTCTCATCGAGGATATTAAAGGTGTAGAAAAAACGGAACAACCGCTTGCATATTATGGGAAAATGCAAGAGGCGTCAAACGGCAAAGATACAATGACCGGCCATTGGGAAATCATGGGCTTATACATTGATAAACCGTTTAAAGTGTTTCCAGAGGGTTTTCCTGATGAATTGCTTCAGGAACTGGAAAAGAGATCCGGACGCAAAATTATCGGAAACAAGCCGGCTTCCGGCACAGCGATCTTGGACGAGCTTGGCCAAGAGCACATGGAGACGGGAGCTTTAATTGTATACACATCTGCTGACTCTGTGCTGCAAATTGCCGCTCACGAAGAGGTTGTGCCGCTTGAGGAGCTGTACCGTATTTGTGAAACGGCGAGAGAGCTGACGCTTGATCCGAAATATATGGTTGGCCGCATTATCGCACGGCCGTTCGTCGGAGAGCCGGGACAATTCAAACGGACGCCAAACCGCCATGATTATGCGCTGAAGCCGTTTGACCGAACTGTCATGAATGAATTGAAAGACAGCGGCTTAGATGTGATCTCAATCGGTAAGATCTCTGATATTTACGACGGAGAAGGCATTACTTCTTCACGGAGGACGGTTTCCAATATGGACGGAATGGACAAGGTGATTGATACGCTGGGTGAAGACTTTACGGGTTTGAGCTTTGCGAACCTTGTTGATTTTGACGCTTTATTCGGACACCGCCGTGACCCGGAAGGCTACGGACGCGCGCTTGAAGAATTCGATGCGCGGCTTCCGGAAGTATTTGAGAAAATGAAAGAAGACGATCTGTTACTCATTACAGCCGACCACGGCAATGATCCGATTCATCATGGAACCGACCATACACGCGAGTACGTGCCGATCCTCGCTTACAGCAAAAAACATAAGAAAGCGCAAATGCTGCCGCTTGCAGATACATTTGCCGATATCGGCGCAACAATCGCTGATAATTTCCAGACGAATCAACCGAAATACGGGAAAAGCTTTTTATCTTTATTACAATAGGGGGACTGTTTCTTGAAAGACAGAATCGAACGCGCAGCCGCTTTTATTAAGCAAAACCTGCCGGAATCTCCGAAGATCGGCCTTATTTTAGGCTCAGGTCTTGGCATTTTGGCGGACGAAATCGAGAATCCGGTAAAGCTGAAATATGAAGACATACCTGAATTCCCCGTATCTACTGTTGAAGGCCATGCGGGACAGCTTGTGCTTGGCACACTTGAAGGAGTTTCCGTTATTGCGATGCAGGGCCGTTTTCATTTTTATGAAGGCTATTCAATGGAGAAGGTCACTTTCCCTGTACGCGTGATGAAAGCGCTTGGCGTGGAAGCGTTGATCGTCACAAATGCCGCTGGCGGTGTCAATACTGAATTCCGTGCGGGTGACTTAATGATCATTACCGATCATATCAACTTTATGGGAACTAACCCTTTAATCGGGCCAAACGAAGCCAAGTTTGGCGCCAGATTTCCAGATATGTCTCAAGCCTATGACAAAGACCTTTCCAGCCTGGCTGAAAAGGTTGCGAAAGACCTTAACATTCCAATTCAAAAAGGCGTGTATACCGCTGTGACAGGGCCTTCTTACGAAACACCGGCTGAAGTCCGTTTCTTAAGAACGATGGGCTCTGACGCAGTCGGCATGTCTACTGTACCGGAAGTCATTGTAGCGAATCATGCGGGAATGCGGGTCCTTGGCATTTCCTGCATCTCTAACGCGGCAGCCGGAATTCTGGATCAGCCTCTAAGTCATGATGAAGTAATGGAAGTGACCGAAAAGGTAAAAGCAGGATTCTTGCAGCTTGTTAAAGCGGTCGTCGCTCAGTACGAATAAAAATTGAATGAATGCAAGATCAAAAGACAGCTGTGTCTGATATGACGCAGCTGTCTTTTTTATGCCCAAAAAAGATACGAAACATTTTCCATCAGTGGCGTATAAAACCATCTCGCTTGGAAAAAATAAAAAAGATTATGAAATGGAGGGCTTTTGAGATGAAACGTCTTTTATCCACTTTGTTGATTGGTATCATGCTGCTTACATTTGCACCGTCTGCATTTGCAAAACAAGACGGAAAACGTACATCGGAGCTTGCTCATGAAGCGAAGTCTGCGGTGCTGATAGAACGTGACACAGGAAAAGTGCTTTACAACAAAAACAGCAATGAGAGACTGGCGCCTGCAAGCATGACGAAAATCATGACGATGCTTTTAATTATGGAAGCTTTAGATGAAGGCAAAATCAAAATGAGTGATAAGGTTCGTACAAGCGAGCATGCTGCTTCAATGGGCGGCTCACAGATTTTCCTTGAGCCCGGAGAGGAAATGACTGTAAAAGAAATGCTGAAAGGCATCGCAATCGCATCGGGAAATGATGCTTCCGTAGCGATGGCTGAATTCATTTCCGGCTCTGAAGAAGAATTTGTGAAGAAAATGAACAAAAAAGCAAAAGAGCTGGGTTTGAAAAACACATCCTTCAAAAATCCGACCGGACTGACTGAGGAAGGGCATTACAGTTCTGCATATGACATGGCTATCATGGCTAAGGAATTATTGAAGTACGAATCAATCACGAAGTTTACCGGCACATATGAAGATTATCTTCGTGAAAATACAGATAAAAAGTTTTGGCTGGTGAATACGAATCGGCTGATCAAGTTTTATCCTGGCGTAGACGGTGTAAAAACAGGCTATACAGGTGAAGCGAAATATTGTCTGACAGCTTCGGCTAAAAAAGGAAACATGCGGGCCATTGCGGTTGTATTCGGAGCGAGCACGCCTAAAGAACGAAATGCACAAGTGACAAAGATGCTTGATTTCGCCTTTAGTCAATATGAAACGCATCCTTTATATAAACGAAATGAAATAGTAGCAAAAATAAAGGTCAAAAAAGGCAAACAAAAATTTGTTGAACTCACTACATCTGAGCCGATTTCAATCTTGACGAAAAAAGGCGAGGATATGAACAATGTGAAAAAAGAAATTAAAATGAAAGACAATGTAAGCGCTCCGATTCAAAAAGGCCAAGAGCTTGGCACGCTCATTTTAAAAAAGGACGGAGAAGTACTCGCTGAAAGTCCTGTTGCTGCGAAAGATGATATGAAGAAAGCCGGGTTTATCACATTCTTGAAGCGGACGATGGGAGACTGGACAAAATTTAAGTAATTATGCCGAATGCCCACTAGTTTTGTCACGGTGAAGGAATTCATTCCGTCGAAATCGAAACACTCATTATCCGATCATATCAAGGAGGAATGAGCATGAGCCTTGGAATTGACATGCATGTCAAAGAATCTGTGCTTTGTATTCGATTAACAGGCGAACTCGATCACCATACGGCAGAAACCCTGAAGCAAAACGTGACCCAATCATTAGAAAAGGATGATATCCGCCATATCGTGCTGAACTTGGAGGACCTTTCCTTTATGGACAGCTCGGGGCTTGGCGTTATTTTAGGAAGATACAAGCAAATTAAGCAAATTGGCGGGGAAATGGTCGTTTGCGCCATCTCTCCTGCGGTGAAGCGGCTGTTTGATATGTCGGGTCTGTTTAAAATCATCCGATTTGAACAATCTGAGCAGCAGGCGCTGCTGACACTGGGGGTGGCATCATGAAAAACGAAATGCACCTTGAATTTTCTGCCCTCAGCCAAAATGAATCATTTGCCCGTGTGACAGTTGCTTCATTTATAGCTCAGCTGGACCCGACAATGGATGAACTGACCGAAATCAAGACAGTTGTGTCAGAGGCTGTCACGAATGCTATTATCCACGGATATGAAGAGAACTGCGACGGAAAGGTTTACATTTCAGTGACGCTGGAAGATCATGTCGTATATATGACCATTCGTGATGAAGGCAGGGGCATTACAGATCTCGAAGAAGCCCGTCAGCCCTTATTCACGACGAAGCCTGAGCTTGAGCGCTCTGGAATGGGCTTTACCATTATGGAGAATTTCATGGATGATGTCAGCATCGACTCATCGCCTGAGATGGGAACGACGATTCGCTTAACAAAGCACTTATCAAAAAGCAAAGCGCTTTGTAATTAAGGAGATTTGTTATGGATGTGGAGGTTAAGAAAAACGGCAAGAACGCTCAGCTGAAGGATCATGAAGTAAAGGAATTAATCAAACAAAGCCAAAATGGCGACCAGCAGGCAAGAGACCTCCTCATAGAAAAAAACATGCGTCTTGTTTGGTCTGTCGTACAGCGGTTTTTAAACAGAGGATACGAGCCTGACGATCTCTTCCAGATCGGCTGCATCGGGCTGTTAAAATCTGTTGACAAATTTGATTTATCCTATGATGTGCGCTTTTCAACGTATGCAGTGCCGATGATTATCGGTGAAATCCAGCGTTTTATCCGAGATGACGGGACCGTAAAGGTGTCAAGGTCATTAAAAGAGCTCGGAAACAAAATCCGTCGCGCGAAGGATGAACTTTCAAAAACACTGGGCAGAGTGCCGACGGTGCAGGAGATCGCCGACCATTTGGAGATTGAGGCAGAAGATGTCGTACTCGCCCAAGAGGCGGTAAGGGCTCCGTCATCGATTCACGAAACTGTTTATGAGAATGACGGAGATCCGATTACCCTTCTTGATCAAATTGCTGACAACTCGGAAGAAAAATGGTTTGACAAGATTGCGCTGAAAGAAGCGATCAGCGATTTGGAGGAAAGAGAAAAACTAATCGTCTATCTCAGGTATTATAAAGACCAGACGCAGTCCGAGGTGGCTGAGCGGCTTGGGATCTCTCAAGTTCAGGTTTCGAGGCTTGAAAAGAAAATATTAAAACAGATCAAGGTTCAAATGGATCATACGGATAGCTAGTCTGCGATGCAGGCTGGCTTTTTTTGTGCGTGAAAGCGTGGTAATTTATGGTCTTTTCAAGCGGATGAATGAGAACAACATCGAACCACATACTACATATATAACCACCGAAAGATGGTGATCAATGATGGAACGACGTATATTTATCCGACTTCGCCACCGGGTGCTGGCTCATCCGGGGGATATCATCACAGTTGGAGATGCCGCACAAATTGAAGGACAGCTTCAGCTGAAAAACAAACTTTCAGCTATGCCGCTTTACCAGGTGAGCGAAAAAGATAAAAATATCGTAATTTTGGATATCATACAAGTCCTCAAAGCCATTCATTTACAGGATCCGACACTTGATGTTCAAACGGTAGGCGGAGCAGAAACCATTGTTGAAATTCAGTACCGGAAACGGCAATTATCAACAGTTCTGTTTGTCGGTGTTTGGCTGCTTTTGTTTATCGGATCGTGTCTGGCTATCATGAACTTTCATGAAGATGTAAGCATGAGAGATGTTCATATCGCACTGTATGAAATCATAACCGGAGAGAAGAATGACTATCCATATTTGCTCCAAATCCCATACAGCATCGGTTTGGGACTGGGAATGATCGTGTTTTTTAACCACATATTTAAAAAACGTCTTAATGAAGAGCCCAGCCCGCTGGAGGTCGAGATGTTTAACTATCAGCTCGATCTCGATCAATATGTGGCCATGCATGAGAATCGAGAAACATTAAAGGACCTGCATGATCGTTAGTGTATTGTTCATTATTTTTGTCGGGCTCGGCGGAGGCATCACGGTGGGGGCGGGCTTCGTTGCTTTTTTAACCGTAATGGGAATCATTCCGCGGCTGATGCAGCTCACCAAAACGATGAGATTTGTTCAGGCTTATGAAGCGGCTGTTATACTAGGCGCGGTTTGCGGGGGATGGGAGACGCTCCATATGCACCATCTTTTTTTGACAAAATGGATTGCCGTGCCGGTCGGGCTGTTGGCAGGTTTGTTTGTCGGGATGCTTGCGGCCGCTCTTACAGAGGTTTTGAATGTGCTGCCGATTTTAGCAAAACGAATCGGGCTCAGAAGTAAAATTATTATTCTGTTGATGGCCATCGTGATTGGGAAAATCGCGGGATCTTTATTTCACTGGCTGTATTTTATTGATCATTCATAGGGAGGCTTTTAAGATGACAAACATAAAAGAAAACTACAAATCAAAAGTGAAAACATATCAGCCTAAGCCGCCTTACGTCTGGAACTGTGTAAAAGCTTTTCTGGTAGGCGGTCTGATCTGCGCGATCGGGCAAGGTCTGCAAAATTTTTATATCCATTTCTTTAATTTTAATGAAAAAACAGCGGGAAATCCGACTGCGGCAACATTGATATTAATTTCAGCTTTGCTTACCGGATTCGGCATCTATGACAGAATCGGACAGTTTGCAGGAGCCGGTTCAGCCGTACCGGTCACAGGTTTTGCCAACAGTATGGCCAGTGCTGCTCTTGAATATAAAAGCGAAGGGTTAGTGCTCGGAGTAGCGACAAACATGTTTAAACTGGCGGGGAATGTCATTGTTTTCGGTGTTGTGGCCGCGTATATTGTCGGAATGATACGGTTTGCTTTTGAGAAACTGATGTCATAGGAGGAGAAGAAAATGAAATTAACAGGAAAGCAAACCTGGGTGTTTGAACATCCCTTATTTGTCAACTCAGCGGGAACGGCAGCGGGTCCAAAGGAAAAAGACGGACCGCTCGGGTCTTTATATGATAAAACCTACGACGATATGCACTGTAATCAAAAAAGCTGGGAAATGGCTGAACGCCAGCTGATGGAAGATGCGATTACGTCAGCGCTTCAAAAAAATAATCTGACAAAAGATGATATTGATCTATTGCTGGCAGGTGACTTGCTGAATCAAAACGTGACCGCCAATTATGTGGCAAGACACTTGAAAATTCCGTTTCTTTGTATGTTTGGCGCCTGTTCAACATCAATGGAAACAGTGGCTGTCGCATCGGCCTTGGTTGACGGCGGGTTTGCCAAAAGGGCCCTCGCTGCTACCAGCAGTCATAATGCCACAGCGGAAAGGCAGTTTCGCTATCCCACAGAATATGGAGGCCAAAAACCGGACACTGCCACCTCTACTGTAACCGGAAGCGGTGCAGTTGTCATCAGTCAGACACCGGGTGATATCCAAATCACAAGCGCGACAGTCGGAAAGGTTTCTGACTTGGGGATAACAGATCCGTTTGATATGGGATCGGCCATGGCTCCGGCTGCAGCTGATACGATTAAACAGCATTTTAAAGATCTCAACCGGACAGCGGATGACTATGATCTTATCCTGACAGGTGACCTGTCAGGCGTCGGCTCTCCCATCGTAAAAGATATCTTAAAGGAAGATGGCTATCCGGTCGGCACAAAGCATGATGATTGCGGTCTTCTGATTTACACTCCGGATCAGCAGGTCTTTGCCGGAGGGAGCGGCTGCGCTTGTTCAGCGGTTGTCACCTACTCTCACATTTTTAAGCAGCTGAGAGAAGGGAACTTAAACCGTGTATTTGTCGTGGCAACCGGGGCGCTGTTAAGCCCGACGATGATCC
Organism: Bacillus tequilensis KCTC 13622; assembly: GCF_000507145.1. GTDB lineage: Bacteria > Bacillota > Bacilli > Bacillales > Bacillaceae > Bacillus > Bacillus tequilensis. Next base: position 449,262 of record NZ_AYTO01000034.1, read on the forward strand.
AGCAAAAAGAAACCATCCCAACCATCGCCCATGGGGTTGTATTTGAGCGTGCAGGAGGTGCATCTTAACATGGACTACCTTTTGGCTTTTGTATGCGGCGGGGCCATTTGTATTGTCGGCCAGCTGCTTTTGGACATTTTTAAGTTGACGCCAGCCCACGTCATGACAACCTTTGTAGTGATTGGCGCGATCTTAGATGGATTTGGCATTTACGATAAATTTATTGAATTTGCCGGAGGAGGAGCCACCGTTCCGATCGTCAGCTTCGGCCATAGCCTTCTCCACGGTGCCATGCACCAGGCTCACATACACGGATTTATCGGAATCGGCATGGGGATTTTTGAGCTGACCTCCGCAGGTATTTCAGCAGCCATTCTCTTCGCTTTTATCGTAGCTGTTATTTTCAAACCGAAAGGATAATGCCGACATGACGACAAAACGCAAGGTCATACTGGTAACAGACGGGGATGTGTACGCCGCTAAAACAATTGAATACGCCGCAAGCAAGGTGGGCGGGCGATGTATTTCACAATCAAAAGGAAATCCTTCCATCCGCAGCGGCACGGAGCTTGTCAAGCTGATCACCTCAACTCCGTATGATCCTGTATTTGTCATGTTTGACGACTCCGGCCTGCAAGGAGAAGGTCCGGGAGAAACCGCTTTGATCTATGTCGCCACCCATCCGTCAATTGAAGTGCTCGGAGTGATTGCAGTTGCGTCAAAAACCCATCAGGCTGAATGGACCAGAGTTGACGTAAGCATTGACCGCAATGGAGACATAACTGAATACGGCGTGGATAAAGTCGGTGAAAGAGAATTTGATGAACACAGAATGAGCGGAGATACAGTCTATTGCCTTGATAAACTTGATCTCCCGCTTATTGTCGGCATCGGGGATATCGGCAAAATGGGCAGAAAAGACGATATTTCAAAAGGATCGCCGATCACGATGAAAGCGGTCGAGTTTATTTTAGAAAGGAGCGGATATCATGCCGGATCACAAGGAAGAAAAAATTCGGGTTTATCGGAATCCAGCTAAAAATGAAGCGTACTTCAAAAATCGCGTCGGGATGGGGACAAGCTATGATGTAGGGGTTCGAAAGCTCACCATTTTAGACCAAGAAATTCAGCTTTACTACTTAAATGGATTATGCGATACGGCCTATATCATTCATTTAATGAGAGAGCTTGTGGCCATTAACAATCGGAAAGAAGATCCTGATGAACTGGTCGATATCGTCGAAAACAGGCTGTTAAACGCCCAGGTCGAAAAAGTAAAAACCTTGGATGAAACGACTGACCAAGTTCTGTCTGGGCTGGTCGCGGTCATTGTTGAAGGCGCAGGCTTCGCATTTATTATTGATGTCAGAAGCTATCCGGGCAGAAATCCGGAAGAACCCGATACAGAAAAGGTGGTCAGAGGGGCCAGAGACGGTTTTGTTGAAAATATCGTCGTCAATACGGCTCTTCTCAGAAGGCGGATCAGAGACGAACGACTTCGCGTCAAGATGACAAAGGTAGGCGAGCGGTCAAAAACGGATCTGAGTATTTGTTATATAGAAGATATTGCAGATCCGGATCTGGTTGACATCGTGGAAAAAGAAATCGCTGCCATTGATGTCGATGGATTAACAATGGCTGACAAAACAGTCGAAGAATTTATCATTAAACAAGGCTACAACCCGTATCCTCTCGTCCGCTATACAGAAAGGCCGGATGTGGCTGCTAATCATGTGCTTGAAGGCCATGTCATTATTATGGTTGATACATCGCCAAGTGTGATTATCACCCCGACGACTTTGTTTCACCATGTTCAGCATGCCGAGGAATACAGACAGGCGCCTTCAGTCGGCACTTTTTTAAGATGGGTAAGATTTTTCGGCATCATTGCTTCCACTTTACTTCTCCCGATCTGGTTTCTATTTGTTCTTCAACCGGACCTGCTGCCCGAGAATATGAAATTTATCGGTTTAAATAAAGATACACATATCCCGATCATTCTGCAGATTTTCTTAGCTGACTTAGGGATTGAGTTTCTCAGAATGGCGGCCATTCACACACCGACCGCTTTATCGACAGCAATGGGACTCATTGCCGCTGTTCTGATCGGCCAGATCGCCATTCAAGTCGGCCTGTTTTCGCCAGAGGTGATTTTGTACGTCTCACTTGCAGCAATTGGAACCTTTACGACGCCTAGTTATGAATTAAGCTTGGCTAACAAGATGGGCCGTCTTGCTATTATGGTACTTGTTGCCTTATTTCATATAAAAGGGCTCGTAATCGGATTAACATTGCTGATTATCGCCATGGCAAGCATCAAATCCCTCCGTACACCGTACTTATGGCCGATGATTCCCTTTAACGGCAAGGCGCTGTGGCAGGTGCTGGTCCGCACAGCGAAGCCTGGCGCAAAAGTAAGGCCTAGTATCGTTCACCCTAGAAATCGCTTAAGACAGCCTACCAATTCATAATCGCATTGAAACTGACTGAAGAGTATGATAATGTATGTCTTAATTATGAAAGGACAGTCTCTAAAACTGTCCTTTCATCCATAAGCGGAGAAAGAGGGAATGACATTGTTCTTACATGGCACAAGCAGGCAAAATCAACATGGGCATTTAGAAATCGGAGGTGTGGATGCTCTCTATTTAGCGGAAAAATATGGCACACCTCTTTACGTATATGATGTAGCTTTAATACGTGAGCGTGCTAAAAGCTTTAAGCAGGCATTTATGACTGCAGGCCTGAGAGCACAGGTGGCATATGCGAGCAAAGCATTCTCATCAGTCGCGATGATTCAGCTTGCTGAGGAGGAGGGGCTTTCTTTAGATGTTGTGTCAGGGGGAGAGCTTTATACAGCTGTTGCGGCAGGCTTTCCGGCAGAACGCATTCACTTTCATGGGAATAACAAGAGCAGGGAAGAACTGCGCATGGCGCTTGAGCACCGCATCGGCTGCATTGTGGTGGATAATTTCTATGAAATTTCCCTGTTGGAAAACTTATGCAAAGAAACGGGACACTCTATTGATGTTCTTCTTCGGATCACACCAGGGGTAGAAGCGCATACGCATGACTACATTACAACCGGTCAGGAAGATTCAAAGTTTGGTTTCGACCTTCATAACGGACAAACTGAACGGGCGATTGAGCAAGTATTACAATCAGAGCATATTCAGCTGCTCGGTGTCCATTGCCATATTGGCTCGCAAATTTTTGATACGGCCGGATTCGTGTTAGCGGCGGAAAAAATCTTCAAAAAACTGGACGAGTGGAGAGCGTCATACTCGTTTGTATCCAAGGTATTGAATCTTGGAGGGGGGTTCGGCATCCGTTATACGGAAGATGATGAACCGCTTCATGCTACTGAATACGTTGAAAAAATTATTGAAGCTGTGAAAGAAAATGCTGCCCGTTACGGTTTTGCCATTCCGGAAATTTGGATCGAACCGGGCCGTTCTCTCGTGGGAGACGCAGGCACAACTCTTTATACGGTCGGCTCTCAAAAAGAGGTGCCGGGTGTCCGCCAATATGTGGCTGTAGACGGAGGCATGAATGATAATATTCGTCCCGCGCTTTATCAGGCTAAATATGAAGCTGCAACAGCCAATCGTATCGGAGAAGCGCATGATAATACGGTATCGATTGCCGGAAAATGCTGTGAAAGCGGTGATATGCTGATTTGGGATATTGACCTGCCGGAAGTAAAAGAAGGTGATCTTCTTGCCGTTTTTTGTACAGGCGCATACGGATACAGCATGGCCAACAATTACAATCGAATCCCGAGACCTGCCGTTGTATTTGTAGAAAATGGCGAGGATCACTTAGTCGTAAAGCGAGAAACATACGAAGATATTGTAAAACTTGATCTGCCTTTTAAAACGGGTGTAAAGCAATAAAGAAAGCGCCGATTTCTCGGCGCTTTTTCTTATTTAAATATAGAAACGATCGCGTTCCAGATGGATACGAAGAAATCAATCACTTTTTGGATGAAGTTTTTGCCATCATCGGATTCTATGAATTTCGTAATCTTATCTTTCGCTTTATCAAGCTGGTCGCTGACCTGTCCCCAGTCAATGTGAGCGTTTTTCATCTTATTGAATAGGGAGACAAGCTGATCTTTTTGGCTGTCTGTAAGTGTAACGTTTAGATCAGAAGCTGCATCGTCCACTTGTTTTTCAATGTCAGCCTTATTGTCAGGCACTCCGTTTTTAGCAAATTTTTCTTTGATTTTTGCAATGAGAGCTGCCGCATTTTCGTTACCGATTTTGTCCCCAAGCTCTGATGTCGTGACAAGCTCTTGGTTGGCTACTTGCTTCACATCTTCCGAGATTGCTTCGTCAGACGAAACCTCATACGCCTTAATCAATCCGGTTAAAGCAGCAGTCCCGGAGACCTCAAACGGTGCTGTAACATACACCTTCGCATCTTTAACACCGGCTGTCATCAGCGCATTCAGGTACATTTCATCTGTAATGCCGCTGATATTATGTGTCTCAACATTCAGTCCGGAGCCTTTTTTGGCAATCGTTATCGACGATGAAGAAATCGCTCTTGATCCGATTTGAGCGTTCGATATATATTTTCCTAAATATTCATGTTCTTCCTTATTGGTCACAGTTACCGTTGTTGCATTGTCAGGGACATTCATTTCATCAAGCACTTTTTGTTTATCAGATTCTGATAAATCTGCACCAAGTGTTACAATGACATCTCCAACTGCGGCATCCGCGAGACTGACTTTCGGAACCGTCAGCAGCAAAACGGCCGCTGCCAGCATTCCAATCCATATTTTTTTCAAAGCAGTTTGACCTCCTTCAATTTCACAAGCAGCTGGATAGAGCTGCTTTGCGAGGACCTGAATCGTGATGGAAATACAGCTCCGTTAGGTTAGACGGAGATAAAGTGATCCGGGTTTCATTTTTATTTTTTGTAAAGCCGGGAGATTCGTTTTCCCCTGAAAGGTGTGGTATAATAGCCGCGACAAGGAGAGGCAGGCTATAACCTATCATACATAATCTCCTTTGAAAATTAAAATAAAGAAAGTAGGCATACAATTGAAAACAGGTTACTTTTTATTAGAAGACGGCAACAAAATTGAATTTGAACTTTACCCTGAAGCTGCACCGGGTACTGTCGCAAACTTTGAAAAGCTTGCGAACGAAGGCTTTTATAACGGCCTTACATTCCACCGAGTGATTCCAGGCTTCGTCAGCCAAGGCGGATGCCCGCATGGAACTGGCACAGGCGGTCCGGGATACACAATCAAATGTGAAACAGAAGGAAACCCTCATACACATGAAGCGGGTTCTCTTTCGATGGCACATGCTGGAAAAGACACAGGCGGCAGCCAATTTTTCATAGTCCATGAGCCGCAGCCACATTTGAACGGTGTTCACACTGTGTTCGGTAAAGTAACAAGCGGATTAGAGTTCGCAAAAAATATGTCTAACGGTGACGTCATGAAAGAAGTTCGTGTAGAAGGCTAATAGGCAGGCAGAAGGCTTCCTCGTATCGGGGGGCCTTTTTTATTTAGCAAAAATGTTCAATAAAAAAACCGCCCGAGTATGGATGGCGGTTGGCAAACCAGTCGTTTAGTTAGTGGTAAGTAGGGTGACATCTTAAGTGGTCTCTCCTGTAATGAATAGACTAAAATGTTTTGGTCACGTTCTGATCCGTAAATTGATGATTAATCATTTTAGCCTTGCTTATAAAGTTATTTTCAAAGACAATTCCTGTGTTTAAACCTCCGGAACCATACACCGATTTGGACAAAGTTAATGGCCTGATCATAAATGCGCCGCCTACGTTTACTACGCCGTTCCCGGAAATGTTGTTTATATTAATAGGATAATCAATCATACTATCAAGTCTCCTTTCATCGTATTCTATTTTTTATATGTATTACTGCTAGAGTCAATCAGCATAAACTTATTGGCAAAAATATTTTAAAGACGGCTGTTTTAATTGATTTATAAAAAATTGCTCAAGAAGAGCTTTCTTTAAAAACTTTCCTAGCTGTGCTTTAAATACGCTGAATGCGGCAACTGCTTTTCTGGCAAATATAATAGGATCACCCTTCGTTGACTCAAGGTGCATAACCATTGTCCGCGGCTCTTCGATCACCAATAGTTATGCGATGCTGTATCGGTGATGTTCCGATTGCGAACTGCTTCTCCTAAGTTAAATACTCTGTCGTGGGCGACCTCAAACGAGAAAAATTGGAGCATGAACAAAGGAGATGAGGCAGGCACTCTCTTAATATGAAATGTTGAACCGAATAAACATCTGACTCTGGGACCGCCCAACAATTTAGCAAACTCCCTGCACGTATCTTTTGTTTCTTCGCATTTCATCCTGTTTTGCCTTCTCTTTCATAGGCAGTTTATGTCAAAAAAGAATGTCTGTCTGAAGGGACGAGTATAGGAAGGAAACAGCCCTTTTGTCTCCGTTTGAGAGCGTGGTGTGCTGATTATAAAAAAAGCGGATAGGGAATAATAAGAAAATAAAAAATTCAAGGAGAGTCTCATGCATGTTTTAACGAGTTTGCTCGAACAGTATGGATATATCGTCTTGTTCATTGCCTTGATGTTAGAGCTTATTGCTGTACCCGGGCCGGGGGAATTTCTGATGGGCTATGCCGGTGTTCTTGTGTTTCAAGGGAAGTTAAACTGGATGTTAAGCATATTAGCGGCTGGATTGGGAAGCTGTGCGGGAGTGAGCATTTCGTATTGGATCGGATACACACTTGGCCCCGCTACAGTGCAAAAATATGGAGAACGAATTCATTTTGGAAAGGACAGGCTGGAAAAAACATCACGCTGGTTTAAGCATTACGGTAATAAATTATTGCTCATTGCTTATTTTCTACCAGGCGTGCGCCATATTGCCGGCTATGCTGCAGGCATCACGCGAATCCCTTATAGACTGTATGCCATCTATGCGTATTGCGGTGCTTTTCTGTGGGCAGGCACGTTTATTTCCCTTGGAAAGCTACTCGGACCAGAGTGGGAGCAGTTTCATGCCTCAATCAAAAAGTATTTATTAATCGGGAGCTTGTTTGCTATCATTGTGTTTCTTCTGTTTTATCTGATCAAGACCCAAAAAAGCAAGGTCAGAGAGTTGATGATAGCGGGATTGGTGAAGGGGGCAAGACAATTTCACACCCTACGCCGTTTAAGGCTGCTGATCGTGTTCACAGCGTTATTTTTTTGATTTTTTTGCTGGTAATGGGAAGTTTAGTTGAAAATTACATCAATGATGAATTTAAGCCGTTTGACACGATCGTTACACTCGTGGTGACAGTTCTTTTTAACTCACAGTGGAAGTATGGGATGGAAGTATTCGGGGCTTTTGCGTCGAGAGATGTTCTATTAGCCGTTATGGTTGTCACTTTTCTATGGATAGTATTCAAAGGGCAAGACCGTAAAATCGAACTCTCTTTCTTATTTTTCTTAGTCATTGGCGGAGAGCTCTATGAAGAGGGAATCAGACGGCTCTTTCATTCCCTTCATCCTGTTCACGCGCCTTTGGCAAGTCATGCATTATATTCATTTCCAAGTGAACAAACGTTAACGGCATTTGTCATTTTTGGTTTCTGTGCTTATCTTTTTGTTCGGCATTCACATAAGGCGCGTCTGCAAGCTGTTGCATTTTTCTTGTTTATGATCGTTTTATTTCTCATAGGGCTGAGCCGTGTGTATTTTAATGAGCAGTATCCGAGTGATGTTGCTGCCGGGTACGCCTTCGGCGGTGTTTGGCTGAGTTTGAACGTTTTGGTCATGGAACTCTTCCGTTTCTCCAGAAGATTTAGCAAGCTGAGAAATGAATCAAATTAGCATATAAAGTACCGGTGAAAAAAGAAGCAAACTTTAAAATTGGTCAATTGATCATAAATGGAATTTTGTAGCAAAATAAATTGATAAAAAAGAAACATTTTGAGAAGGAGCTGCGATTTGACGAATAGTAAAGGCTGTATAAAATGCGGCAGCACTGAAGCGGGCCAAAAAGAAATAGCTACAACCGGCACGGGATTGTCGAAGTTGCAGCATAACCGTTTTCTAGTCGTGTACTGTAAAAATTGTGGGTATTCCGAGTTTTATAATAAAGAGTCCTCAACTGCCGGCAATGTATTGGATTTGTTTTTTGGAGGCTGATCCATGATTTCGAACTTCGATGATTTTAAACATATAATGAAAGCAAAACGGGATGCTGGCTATGTCACCTGTGAAATAGGCTGCCGCAAACATTCCAGTAACCTTCATGAAGTGAATCGTTTCGTTAAGCACCATGGGTATCATGGACTTGAAGATCAATGGAATGCAGTAAATGAACAGACCGCCCGTAACCTCATGACCTATATACTATCTAAAGATTTAGCATACGAGAGCTCTCTTTCTTCTGAGCCCATCGCTTTTGAATGATGCGATTATTTCTTTCATTGCTTTTCGGATGATCCTATGTATTATACAAACGCTGATGTTGATGTTCAGTCCGGTGATGTTAGATTAAGCAGCTGGAGTCCTATTACCCAAGCGACATTTGATGAAGGGCTGGTTGTGATCGACAAGAAAAAGATAGGCATGTTTTGGGTGGAAGATGAAGATTAACCCAGACTGTAAAGCACTTCAATGGTCCTGATGGGATTTCTTTTCGATTCGTGATAACATAAATTGAAGATTGTTGTTTATTGGAGGAAATCAGTTGAAAGCAGAAAATCATTCAAAGAAAAAAACAATAGTAGAATGGACAAAAGCAATTGTGATTGCTGGCGTTCTCGTTTTGCTCATCCGTCATTTTATTTTTTCGCCGTATATCGTTGATGGTGAGTCCATGGAGCCTACTCTGCATAACCGTGAGAGGGTCTTTGTCAATATGACTGTCAAATACATCGGCGAGTTTGATAGAGGAGACATCATCGTATTAAACGGAGATGATGTTCACTATGTCAAGCGTATTATCGGCCTGCCCGGAGATACAGTTGAGGTGAAAAGCGACCAGCTTTATATCAACGGGAAAAAGGTAGCTGAGCCTTATTTAGCTGCTTACAAAAAGATAGCGAATCAGAATGGTGAACATTTGACCGATGATTTCGGGCCGGTGAAAGTGCCTGATGACAAATATTTTGTGATGGGCGATAACCGGCAGAAATCAATGGACAGCCGCAACGGCCTTGGTCTCTTCACGAAAAAACAAATTGCGGGCACGTCAAAGTTTGTCTTCTTCCCATTTAACGAAATGCGCAAAACAAATTAGAATCATGCAGCTTCCTGAACAGGAGGCTGCTTTTTTTATTTGTTTTTTTCGTTCATCCCCCAAAAACAGAACATAAATTCGTATAACTATAGAAAAGAAATTTTTGCAGAAATGTGAAACATATTCCCGTAATGCATCGTTATATTAATAATTTACGAGAATTAACGGTTTTTTATTCATGAAAAAAAGGAATAACTCATATGAATGAAAATACATTCATATTGGCTGGAGGTTTAAATATGGGAAGAATAAAAACCAAGATTACCATTCTGTTAGTGCTTTTGCTTTTACTTGCAGGCGGTTATATGTACATAAATGATCTTGAACTGAAGGATGTTCCGACAGCAATTGGACAAACCTTGTCCTCGGAAGAAGAGGAATACACCATTCAGGAATATAAAGTGACGGAAATTGACGGCTCAGAGTATCACGGAGAAGCGGAAAACGGCACAAAAATCATCTTCAACGGAAAAAATTTAAATCAGGATTTGTCTGATATAAAAGAAGGCGACAAGATTAAGGCATACTTCAGCAAATCAAAGCGGATCGATGGATTAATCAAGGTTGCAAAAGTAAATGATTAACGGAACATCACCTTTCGGATCGAAGGGTGATGTTTTGCTTTTCTCAAATTGTGAGTTTATTTCATTGCACACTTCAAAAAGGATCGCTATAATAGCCAATAAGGACAAATGAATAAAGATTGTATCCTTCGGGGCAGGGTGGAAATCCCGACCGGCGGTAGTAAAGCGAATGTGCTTTAGAGCCCGTGACCCGTGTGCATAAGCGCGCGGTGGATTCAGTTTTAAGCTGAAGCCGACAGTGAAAGTCTGGATGGGAGAAGGATGATGAGCCGCTATGCAAATGTTCAAAAATGCATAGTGTTATTTCCTATTGCATAAAATGCCTAAAGCCCCGGATTTTTTATTAAATTCGGGGCTTTTTTGACGGTAAATAACATAAGAGGGGAGGGAAATAAATGGAAGAGTATTATATGAAGCTGGCATTAGATCTTGCCAAGCAGGGCGAAGGACAGACCGAATCCAATCCGCTCGTCGGCGCTGTTGTCGTAAAGGATGGACAAATCGTCGGAATGGGCGCCCATTTAAAATATGGCGAAGCTCATGCGGAAGTTCATGCCATCCAAATGGCCGGATCACATGCAATGGGTGCTGATATTTACGTTACACTCGAACCGTGCAGCCATTACGGAAAAACGCCGCCATGCGCAGAACTCATTATCAACTCAGGAATCAAAAGAGTGTTCGTGGCGATGAGAGATCCAAACCCGCTTGTAGCTGGAAAAGGGATCAGCATAATTGAAGAAGCCGGTATAGAAGTAAAGGAAGGCATCTTGGCAGACCAGGCAGAGAAGCTGAATGAAAAATTTCTGCACTTCATGAGGACAGGCCTCCCTTACGTCACACTAAAAGCTGCCGCAAGCCTTGACGGGAAAACGGCTACCAGCACAGGCGACAGCAAATGGATCACGTCAGAGGCCGCAAGACAGGATGCTCAGCAATACAGGAAAAATCACCAAAGCATTCTAGTCGGAGTCGGCACGGTGAAAGCGGACGATCCAAAATTAACCTGCAGGCTGCCGAATGTGATAAAACAGCCCGTTCGGGTGATACTTGATACCGAACTCTCGATTCCTGAGGACGCCCAAGTGATTTGCGATCAGGCAGCGCCGACATGGGTTTTTACAACGGCACGTGCAGACGAGGAAAAGAAAAAACGGCTTTCAGCTTTTGGAGTGAACATATTTACGCTTGAAACGGAGCGTATTCAAGTTCCCGATGTTCTGAAAATCCTTGCGCGGGAAGGCATCATGTCGGTGTATGTGGAAGGCGGATCAGCTGTTCACGGAAGCTTTGTCAAAGAAGGCTGTTTTCAAGAAATCATCTTCTATTTTGCCCCTAAACTAATCGGAGGAACGCATGCTCCCAGCTTAATCTCCGGTGAAGGTTTTCAATCAATGAAAGATGTCCCCTTATTACAATTCACAGATATAACCCAAATCGGCCGTGATATCAAACTGACGGCAAAACCGACAAACGAGTAGGATGGTGACCATGTTTACAGGAATAATTGAAGAAACAGGCACAATCGAATCCATGAAAAAAGCAGGGCATTCCATGGCCTTAACGATTACATGTTCAAAGATTCTAGAAGATGTTCATCTTGGCGACAGCATTGCAGTAAACGGCATTTGCCTGACAGTCACTGATTTCACAAAAAATCAATTTACAGTAGATGTGATGCCTGAGACAGTCAAAGCGACGTCACTGAATGATTTATCAAAAGGAAGCAAAGTAAATCTGGAAAGAGCGATGGCGGCAAACGGCCGTTTTGGAGGCCATTTCGTCTCAGGTCATGTCGACGGAACTGCGGAAATCACCCGAATAGAAGAGAAAAGCAACGCTGTTTACTATGATTTAAAGATGGAGCCGTCTTTAACAAAAACATTGGTTTTAAAGGGATCCATCACCGTGGACGGCGTCAGTTTAACCATATTTGGCCTGACAGAAGATACAGTGACCATTTCTTTAATACCGCATACGATCAGCGAAACAATTTTTTCTGAAAAAACGATCGGCTCTAAAGTGAATATCGAATGCGATATGATCGGAAAATATATGTATCGCTTTTTGCATAAAGCCAATGAAAATAAGACCCAACAAAACATTACAGAAGCCTTCTTAAGCGAAAACGGCTTTTAGAGAGGAAGATTTGCATGTTTCATCCGATAGAAGAAGCACTAGACGCTTTAAAAAAAGGCGAAGTCATTATCGTTGTAGATGATGAAGACAGAGAAAATGAAGGAGACTTTGTGGCTCTAGCCGAGCATGCATCGCCGGAAGTCATTAACTTTATGGCGACACACGGAAGAGGACTGATTTGCACGCCGCTTAGTGAGGAGATCGCAGACAGGCTTGATCTTCACCCTATGGTTGAGCATAATACAGATTCTCACCATACTGCCTTTACGGTAAGTATTGACCATCGTAAAACGAAAACGGGCATCAGCGCCCAAGAAAGATCTTTTACCGTTCAGGCATTGCTGGACAGCAAATCCGTCCCATCTGATTTTCAGCGTCCGGGACACATTTTTCCGCTGATTGCGAAAAAAGGAGGTGTCCTGAAAAGAGCGGGCCATACAGAAGCCGCTGTTGATCTTGCTGAAGCTTGCGGGTCTCAAGGAGCCGGCGTCATTTGTGAAATTATGAATGAAGACGGAACGATGGCGAGAGTGCCTGAGCTCATTGAAATTGCGAAAAAACATCAATTAAAAATGATCACCATTAAAGATTTAATTCAATACCGTTACAACCTAACAACACTTGTCGAGCGTGAAGTCGACATTACGCTGCCCACTGATTTTGGCACATTTAAAGTTTACGGATACACAAATGAGGTAGATGGTAAAGAACATGTCGCATTTGTGATGGGGGATGTGCCGTTCGGAGAAGAACCGGTATTGGTCCGGGTGCATTCAGAATGTCTCACAGGTGACGTGTTTGCATCTCATCGCTGTGACTGCGGCCCGCAGCTGCATGCTGCGCTGACACAAATTGCAGCAGAAGGCCGCGGAGTGCTCTTGTACCTGCGCCAAGAAGGCCGGGGAATCGGTTTAATCAATAAATTAAAAGCTTATAAGCTTCAGGAACAAGGCTATGATACCGTAGAAGCCAACGAGGCGCTCGGGTTCTTGCCTGACCTTCGCAACTATGGCATCGGCGCACAAATGTTACGTGACCTCGGTGTGCGGAATATGAAGCTTTTGACGAATAATCCGCGCAAAATCGCCGGCCTTGAAGGCTATGGACTCAGTATTTCAGAACGAGTGCCGCTTCAAATGGAGGCGAAAGAGCACAATAAAAAATATTTGCAAACCAAAATGAACAAGCTAGGTCATTTGCTTCATTTCTAAACACAAATATCACAAAAAAGGATGGGAATCATATGAATATCATACAAGGAAATTTAGTTGGTACAGGTCTTAAAATCGGAATCGTAGTAGGAAGATTTAATGATTTTATTACAAGCAAACTGCTGAGCGGTGCAGAAGATGCGCTGCTCAGACACGGCGTAGACACAAATGATATCGATGTGGCTTGGGTTCCAGGCGCATTTGAAATTCCGTTTGCTGCGAAAAAAATGGCGGAAACAAAAAAATATGATGCTATTATCACATTAGGCACTGTCATCAGAGGCGCGACGACACACTACGATTATGTCTGCAACGAAGCTGCAAAAGGCATTGCGCAAGCAGCAAACACTACTGGCGTGCCTGTCATCTTTGGAATTGTGACAACTGAAAACATCGAACAGGCAATCGAGCGTGCCGGCACAAAAGCGGGCAACAAAGGTGTAGATTGTGCTGTTTCTGCCATAGAAATGGCAAATCTAAACCGGTCATTTGAATAATTTGCTGAAAACAGTTTAAAAATATGGCGAAAATGATATAATGTGAGAAAACGGATCACCTATTCGTATCCGTTATTAGCAGGCTGGACATTTTGGATATAGAGGGGTTTTTATGTTAATTCGTTATAAAAAATCGTTTGAAAAGATTGCGATGGGGCTTCTTTCGTTTATGCCGAGTGAAAAAGACCTTAAGCAGCTTCAGCAGACAATTAAGGACTATGAAACGGATACAGACCGCCAGCTCTTTCTTTGGAAAGAGGACGAGGATATCGTCGGAGCAATCGGAGTCGAAAAAAAGGATTCCGAGGTTGAAATCCGGCATATCAGTGTGAATCCTTCTCATCGCCATCAAGGAATCGGAAAACAGATGATGGATGCTTTAAAGCATTTATTCAAAACGCAGGTACTGGTTCCGAATGAATTAACGCAGAGCTTTTTCGAACGTTGTCAAGGTCAGCAGGATCAAGACATTTCATACAATAATTAAACAGAGGCTGTGATCAGCCTCTGTTTTTTTTTCTCCGTTCTATTTCTTTTTCGCGTTCCAGAATGACATCAGTCCGATCCCGCAAACGGTGTTTGTCGATCAGAAATGTGTCGGTGAGTGTGCTTGGCTGTCCCCATGTGTACTCTTTTTTCTTGCATTCGAAGCGGCATGCTTCCTCGAGCTTCTCATCTTTGATCGGCAGCATAACGCTTCGATAGGAAGAGCCCATTACGATTTGTTCATAAACCGACTGCATAAGCTCGAGCAAACGGCCATGATCAAGCCCCAAGCCTTCGACCGCTTGTTTTTCTGTTTGAAGAATCCGGATGCTGTTCGCCATCAGTCTGTTTGCCCCGGCCATATTTTGCCTTCTGTGATGATACAATGCAACCGCAAGCTGAATAAAGCCGACCCAATGGCGTTTTCGTTTCTTTGGCGGATCTTCTTTCCAATATTCTTCTAATATTTCATGGCATTCAAAATAATCCCGTGTCGCGTGAAATTCAACGAGATAATCAATATAAGCTTTCGGATACAAGGTGCTTCCTCCTTTAATCTGCCTTTAGTGTAACACAGGAAGGTTAAAAGGAAAAAAGAACGCTGAGCGCCGGTTGCTTCTTTGTGTCAGCACAACAAGGGGAAATCACCGATAACACTGTTTCCTCTCATCTCTATTGTTATGAACGGATGCCTTTGTTGTTTTGAATATTCTGTACAAATTGCTTGAAACGGGAAATGAAATAGTATTGGACGAGAGCTTTTTGGTGGCTTATACTAAAGGGTAGCCAGTTTATCCGGCAATGAGAGTGATACTTGAAAATGGTGAGATGATGGAAGAATATCAAGTGAAAATTGATACGTTTGAGGGCCCATTGGACCTGCTGCTTCATTTAATCAATCGTCTTGAAATTGACATATATGATATACCTGTGGCGAAGATCACTGAACAATATTTATTATATGTACATACGATGCGTGTGCTTGAGCTCGATATTGCCAGCGAGTATTTGGTCATGGCTGCCACGCTGCTCAGCATAAAAAGCAGAATGCTGCTCCCGAAGCAAGACGAGGAGCTTTTTGAAGATGAATTACTTGAAGAAGAAGATCCGCGGGAAGAACTGATTGAAAAGCTGATTGAGTATAGAAAATATAAAGATGCGGCGAAGGATTTAAAAGAACGGGAAGAAGAAAGACAAAAATCGTTCACGAAACCGCCGAGTGATTTGAGCGAATTTGCAAAAGAAGTAAAACAGTCTGAGCAAAAGCTCTCTGTCACTGTTTATGATATGATCGGGGCTTTTCAAAAAGTGCTGAAACGCAAAAAAATAACTAGACCGATGGAAACAACAATTACCAGACAGGAAATACCAATTGAAGACAGAATGAACGAAATTGTGCACAGCCTGAAATCAAGAGGAACGAGAATCAACTTTATGGATCTGTTTCCCTATGAGCAAAAAGACCATTTGGTTGTCACGTTTTTAGCCGTTCTCGAGCTGATGAAAAATCAGCTGGTTCTCATTGAACAGGAGCACAATTTCTCAGATATTTACATTACGGGGAGTGAATCCATTCATGGGGCTTGATATCGTGAATTGGAAAGCTATAGTGGAGGCCCTTCTTTATGCGGCAGGCGATGAAGGGCTCACAAAAAAGCAGCTGTTAACAGTGCTGGAGATCGAAGAACCTGAACTAAACACCATCATGGCCGAGGTGGCGGAAGAATACCGCGGGGATACAAGAGGCATTGAACTGATTGAATATGCAGATACGTATATGCTTTCTACCAAAAAAGACTTTGCGCCGTACTTGAAAAAACTGATTGAAGTGCCGTCAAAGGGCCTTTCTCAAGCATCTTTAGAAGTGCTGGCCATTGTTTCATATAAACAGCCGATTACAAGAGCAGAAATTGAAGAAATCAGAGGCGTGAAATCAGAGCGGATTTTACACAGCCTCGTCGCGAAGGCGCTATTGTGTGAAGTCGGTCGGGCTGACGGTCCGGGCCGAGCTATTTTATACGGCACAACACCGACTTTTCTTGAGCAATTCGGACTGAAAACGCTGGACGAGCTTCCGCCGCTGCCTGAAAATGCGGAAGAAGACGTCCTTCAAGAAGAAGCAGATTTATTTTTTGAAAACTTTAACCAAACCTTCGAAGATATAAAATAGAAGTTTAATGAATCGCGCTTTTTCATCATCATAAGATATAAGGAATAAGCTATCATGAAAGAAGCAAAATGTGAGAAACAAAGACATGAGAGGAAGATACCAAGCGAAATGGGACATTCGATTGTGCGAGCGCAGACTCAAAAAACAGGCGAATTCTTATCAATGGTTGTCAATACCGTTAACGATTACTTAAATCAAACGACCCTGGAATCCTTACAGGCTGAATTGCCTATTGAGAAAGGATACTGCTGTGATGTACTGAGCACTCTGCGAAGAATAACAGTAGTTTGTGAAGGAGGCGCAGAAGCGTGCCGCCGTCTCCTCATGCAGGAGCCTTTTCAGGACGCCAGAGCGGAAAAAACACTTTACAATGTGTATCACCAATGCATTGAAGAGTTCTTTATGCCGAAAAAAGACACGTGGTGTGAAAATAGCCGGGCGTCTTATACGGGAGTCAGCGCAATTGAGTTTTACCATACTGTTCCTGCGTCGCTTGAGCAATTATTATTGCCGCTGAGCGCAGCCTTTCTGAAGATGAGGGAAGAGCTGGCTCATTACGAAGCGTCCGGATCAAACATGGCGTCAATCAGATAACCTTTACTCTCCCTTTTCAGGGGGAGTTTTTTTATGTTTGATGCGTGCAGATCAATAATTGTTATTCATAACTGGTGGACATGCGCATAAACTTGTACAAACCACCACAAGGACGTGAGCAAACATGCGCAATTTCAAAAAAGCAGTCTTCATGGTCATGATTTTTTTTCTATTTGCAAATGTAAATGTGAACGCAGCACATGCGGCTATAGATGTTAGTGCGAAAAGCGCGATCGTGATTGACGGAGCGTCAGGCAGAGTGTTATTTGCCAAGGATGAGCATGCAAAAAGGCGGATTGCAAGCATCACAAAAATCATGACAGCCGTACTCGCCATTGAATCCGGCAAAATGGATGAAACGGTGACGGTTTCGGCAAATGCTGTCAAAACAGAAGGCTCTGCCATTTATTTAACAGAAGGGCAAAAAGTGAAATTAAAAGATCTTGTGTATGGCCTGATGCTGAGATCAGGAAACGACTCCGCTGTAGCAATTGCCGAGCATGTCGGGGGCAGCCTCGATGGCTTTGTTTATATGATGAATCAAAAAGCGGAGCAGCTTGGCATGGAGAATACCCGTTTTCAAAACCCGCACGGCTTGGACGACCATGAAAACCATTATTCAACAGCTTATGACATGGCCATTTTAACGAAATACGCTATGAAGCTGAAAGAGTATCAAAAGATTTCCGGCACAAAAATATACAAAGCAGAAACGATGGAAAGTGTCTGGAAAAACAAAAATAAACTGCTGACCATGCTTTATCCATACAGCACAGGAGGGAAAACAGGCTATACAAAACTTGCAAAACGGACATTGGTTTCAACAGCTTCAAAAGACGGCATTGATCTTATTGCCGTCACAATAAATGACCCTGACGATTGGGATGACCATATGAATATGTTTAACTATGTATTTGATCATTATCAAACTTATTTAATCGCAAAAAAAGGGGATATTCCAAAGCTGAAAGGCACATTTTATGAATCGAAGGCTTTTATTAACAGAGATGTCACCTATTTGCTAACCGAAGAGGAAAAGGAAGACGTCAAAATTAAAACCACGCTGCTTAAACCGAAAAAAGCATGGGAAAAAGACGTCTCGAAGATTCCCGACATCGTAGGACACATGAACATCATGTTCAACAATGTAATGATCGCAAAAGTGCCGATCTATTATGAAAACGAACGACACCCAAAACCGAAAAAACAATTTTTTGAAACGTTTAAATCAATCTTTCTGAATGCGGCTGGCGGGGCAAAATGGTCAATATAATTTGGGTCTGCTTAACTGTGATTGGACTTGTTTTTGCGATGTGCAATGGAACGCTGCAAGATGTAAATGAAGCTGTATTTAAAGGGGCAAAAGAAGCTGTTACGATTTCATTCGGACTGATGAGCGTGCTTGTTTTCTGGCTTGGTTTAATGAAAATAGCCGAGCAGTCAGGGCTTTTGGATATTTTCAGCCGGATGTGCAGACCCTTTATATCTAAGCTGTTCCCTGATATACCACCGGATCATCCGGCGATGGGCTACATTTTATCTAATCTTATGGCGAACTTCTTCGGCCTCGGAAATGCGGCAACTCCGCTTGGCATAAAAGCAATGGAGCAAATGAAAAAGCTGAATGGAAACCGATCGGAAGCAAGCCGGTCGATGATTACTTTTTTAGCTGTCAATACGTCCTGCATCACGCTCATTCCGACAACGGTGATCGCTGTTCGAATGGCCTATTCCTCCAAAACGCCTACAGATATCGTCGGACCAAGCATTTTAGCGACACTCATTTCTGGAATCGGCGCTATTATCATTGACCGGTATTTTTATTACCGCCGCAAAAAGAAGGGAAGGTGAGCGGGTGGAAATCATCAATTGGCTGTCTTTAGCCATGATTCCGATCATTATTGCCGGAATTCTTCTTTATGGAACAATCAAAAAGGTTCCCACATATGAATCGTTTGTCGAAGGCGGAAAAGAAGGGATAGAAATCGCCTTTTCCATTATCCCCTACTTAGTCGGAATGCTTGTCGCCATAACGGTTTTCAGATCATCGGGTGCGCTTGATTTTATCATGGACCATTTAAAGCCGGTTTTCGCCGCTGTAGGCATCCCCGCTGAAGTGGTTCCGCTTGCACTGATCCGTCCGATCTCCGGGACGGCCGCACTCGGCATGACGACAGATTTAATTGCATTATACGGGCCGGATTCCTTTATCGGCAGGCTGGCTTCTGTCATGCAGGGATCAACAGATACAACGCTTTACGTACTGACTGTGTATTTCGGAGCGGTCGGCATTAAAAAAATGGGTGATGCATTAAAGGTGGGACTTCTTGCTGATTTTATCGGCGTAGTTGCATCTATCATCATCGTTACGTTATTATTTGGGAGCGCCTGAAAAAGGCGCTTTTTTGGATTTGGCATAGGAATTTGAAAAAGCTTGTTTGTTCAGGTTGAAAAAAGTAAGATAATACTTGAGGTGAAAGACATGGAAAGACTGCAAAAAGTAATTGCTCATGCCGGTGTTGCATCGCGCAGAAAGGCAGAAGAGCTGATTAAAGAAGGAAAAGTAAGGGTGAACGGCAAAGTAGTAACAGAGCTTGGTGTAAAGGTCACCGGTTCTGATCAGATTGAGGTAAACGGATTAAAGGTGGAACGCGAAGAGCCGGTTTACTTTCTCTTATATAAGCCAAGAGGCGTTATTTCCGCAGCGCAAGATGATAAAGGACGTAAAGTCGTGACGGACTTTTTTCAAAATATTCCGCAGCGCATTTACCCGATTGGGCGTCTGGACTATGATACGAGCGGTCTTTTGCTTTTAACCAATGACGGTGAGTTTGCCAATAAGCTGATGCACCCTAAGTATGAAATAGACAAAACATACGTAGCAAAGGTGAAAGGCATTCCGCCTAAAGAACTGCTCAGAAAGCTGGAGCGCGGCATTAGGCTGGAGGAAGGCAAAACGGCGCCTGCTAAAGCGAAGCTGCTGTCTCTGGATAAGAGAAAGCAAACAAGTATTATTCAGCTTACGATTCATGAAGGACGCAACAGACAGGTGCGCCGCATGTTCGAAGCGATCGGGCACGAGGTCATCAAGCTGAAGCGTGAAGAATACGCGTTTTTGAACCTGAGAGGCCTGCACACGGGAGATGCCAGAGAGCTTACGCCGCATGAAGTGAAAAGACTCAGAGCACTGGCGGAACACGGTAAAAACGCTTTCTAAATTTCACATAACCTTCAAAAAGTACGAAATGTGAAATGAATGTGAAATGATATAATTGAATGGATCTGCAATAGGGGGAAGGGGGCAGTGGACAATGAAGAAAAAAAGGCGTTTATTCATTCGGACCGGCATCCTTCTCGTTTTAATCTGCGCACTTGGCTATACCGTTTACAATGCTGTATTTGCCGGCAAAGAGAGTATATCCGAAGGGTCCGCCGCACCGAATTTTGTTCTGGAGGATACGAATGGGAAACGTATCGAACTCAGTGACTTAAAAGGAAAAGGTGTTTTTTTGAATTTCTGGGGAACATGGTGTGAACCGTGCAAAAAAGAATTTCCTTATATGGCGAACCAATATAAGCATTTTAAAGACCAAGGCGTTGAAGTTGTCGCAGTAAATGTTGGGGAGTCAAAGATAGCAGTACATAATTTTATGAAATCCTACGGAGTCAATTTCCCGGTTGTTCTGGATACCGATCGTCAAGTGCTTGATGCTTATGACGTATCTCTGCTTCCGGCAACCTTTCTCATCGATCCGGAAGGAAAAGTTGTCAAGGTGGTGACCGGCACTATGACTGAAAGCATGATACACGATTATATGAATCTGATAAAACCCGGAGAGACTTCGGGATGAAGCAAGTCAAATGCGAATGCGGACATGTAAACCCGGTCGGAACCGTTCTATGTGAATCATGCGGAAGAGCGCTCCAGGAAACTCAGCCGCCGCTTGCTGATATGAGATATGACGGAAGCGCGAGACGTTCTCAAACCTATAATAAGACAATCATTGATAAAGTTTGGAATTTCTTTTCTTCGGTCAAGGTGGGCATATGGCTTATCGTCATCACCCTTGCCGCATCAGCGTTCGGCACCATTTTCCCCCAAGAAGCCTATTTGCCGCCGGGCGCACAGGCTGATACTTATTACAAAGAGCAGTACGGCACGTTCGGACAGCTTTATTATTTGCTGGGATTTCATCATTTATATGGTTCCTGGTGGTATTTGCTGCTCATAGCCTCGATTGGCATTTCACTCGTGATTTGCAGCCTCGACCGGGTCATTCCGTTATATAGGGCATTAAAAAATCAAGGTGTCAGAAGGAGCCCTGCTTTTTTAAGAAGGCAGCGCTTGTTCAGTGAAACCGGTACGATACTGAACGGGGAAGCAAAAGAAAAGATTGTTGTGCTCTTAAAGAAAAAGCATTATAGAGTCAGAGAAAAAGAGGGAAGCATTCTTGCGGAGAAAGGGCGATTTTCCCGCTGGGGACCATATGTCAACCACATTGGGTTGATTATCTTTCTGATCGGTGCGATGCTGAGATTTGTGCCTGGCATGTACGTCGATGAGACGCTTTGGGTCAGAGAAGGCGAAATCGCCGCAATTCCGGGAACAGACGGAACATATTATTTGAAAAACAATCAATTCAGCGTAGAGACCTATAACAGCAAAACGGAAAAAAAGGTATTTGCAGATGCCATTGACAGAGTCGGGGACGGAAGAGTGGCAAAGAACTTTCAAACAGATGCCGTACTCTACAAGAGAGAAGGAAAAATCGTTTATGGCGAGAAGCCGAAGCTGAAAAAAGTAACAGAAGAGGACATCCGTGTCAATCAGCCGCTGCGTTTTGATTCTTTTTCCGTTTACCAGGTGGATTATAAAGAGAATCAGCTTGATCAAATGGTGTTTCAGCTGATCGATAAAAAAACAAAAAAATCCTTTGGGAGCTTAAAGATCAACCTTCTGGATCCAGATTCGGTTTATGATCTTGGTAACGGTTACAAAGTTGAAATCGCCAGCTATCTGCCAGACTTCTATTTTAATCAGGACGGAGAGCCGAGCACGAAAACAAAGGTCCCTAACAATCCGGCTTTTGTCTTTAATATCATAACACCCGACAAACCGAAGGGTGAAAAAAGCTTTGTCGCCATTCAAGAAACAATCGAAGGTTCCGGCAGCAATAAATACAAGCTGAAATTTGACCATGTCGAAACGAAAAACATTACCGGACTCACAGTCAGAAAGGATCTGACGCTCTGGGTGCTTGCCGTCGGCGGAGCCATTTTTATGATCGGTGTCATTCAGGGTATGTACTGGCAGCACCGAAGAATCTGGCTTCATTCACAGGACGGCGCTGTCTTAGTGGCAGGGCATACAAATAAAAACTGGTATGGCCTAAAGAAGGATCTAACCTTTGTATTGGCTGATTCCGGTCTGACTGAACCAGAGGACCAAAAAGAATTAATGAAAACACAGAAATAGGCGAAGAGGGAGTGATGTCATGGCAGAGCTGAGCGGAAATTTTCTTTATGCGGCCTTTCTTGTGTATTTAATCGCTGTCCCGATTTTTGGCGGGGCCATACGCGGAAATAAAGATAAAAAGGGCAAGCCAAACCGGTGGGCCAATATCGGGATCACCCTATCTATTGTTGGTTTTCTCTGCCACCTGGGATATTTCATCACGAGGTGGGCTGTCAGCGGCCATGCGCCTGTCAGCAATATGTTTGAATTCACCACCGCCTTTGGCATGATGCTTGTTTTGGCGTTTATTATTCTATATTTTATCTACAGATTGCCTTCATTAGGCCTGTTCACGCTGTCAATCGCTTTATTGCTGATTGCTTACGCAAGCATGTTTCCGACGGATATATCGCCCTTAATTCCATCGCTGCAAAGCAATTGGCTGTATATTCACGTTACAACAGCCGCGCTTGGGCAAGCTATACTTGCTATCAGCTTTGTCGCCGGTGTTATCTTTCTTTTGAAGCATGTAGACCAGACCAAACCTAGCAAAAAAACGTTCTGGCTTGAAGGGATTATGTTTATCCTGGTCACAACCGTCGCCTTTATTGCGATCACATCTGCATTTCGTCTCGCAGGCTATGAAGCAGAGTTTAACTGGGTGGATAAAAATAAAGAAAAAAGCGTGATGGTGTATGAAATGCCTGCGCTTGTCGGCCCGCATGAGGGAGAGCTTTTGACCGAAGGAAGAATGGAGCCGCTTGCTGAGCTTCCCGCTCTTTTCTCAGGCAGAAAGGTGAACACTGTCATTTGGTCATTTGGAGCAGGTCTTGTTTTGTACGGGGCCCTTCGTCTGATCATCAGAAAAAGAATCAGCGCTCTATTCCATCCGCTGGTGAAAAACGTCAATCTTGATCTGGTGGATGAGGTTGGGTACAGGGCCGTATCCATCGGGTTTCCGATCTTTACGCTCGGCGCGCTGATCTTTGCGATGATTTGGGCTCAGCTCGCGTGGACCAGGTTTTGGGGCTGGGACCCTAAGGAAGTATGGGCGCTGATCACGTTTTTGTTTTATGCCGCTTACTTGCATTTAAGACTGTCAAGAGGCTGGCACGGTGAGAAGTCAGCATGGCTGGCCGTAATCGGTTTTGCTATTATTATGTTTAATTTAATATTCGTAAATCTTGTGCTTGCCGGACTTCATTCTTATGCATAGTCCTTTGAAAGCGACACAGTTCTCAAACTTTCTCATGATTTGATAAAATGAAAGTAACAGAAGGAAAGCAGGGGGAAAACATGGACCAAACGAACGAAACAAAAATATTAGTAGTTGATGACGAAGCCAGAATTCGCCGCCTTTTAAGAATGTATCTTGAACGTGAAAATTATGTCATAGACGAAGCGGAAAATGGTGATGAAGCCATTGCCAAAGGGCTTGAAGCCAATTATGACTTGATTTTGCTTGATCTGATGATGCCGGGGACAGACGGAATTGAAGTGTGCCGGCAAGTTCGAGAAAAAAAAGCGACGCCAATCATCATGCTGACTGCAAAAGGAGAAGAAGCAAACCGGGTGCAGGGGTTTGAAGCGGGAACAGACGATTATATTGTCAAGCCGTTCAGCCCGAGAGAAGTTGTGCTGCGGGTAAAGGCTCTTTTGAGAAGAGCATCTCAAACCTCTTATTTCAATGCCAATACACCGACGAAAAATGTGCTCGTGTTTTCACATCTGTCCATTGACCATGATGCCCACCGCGTAACGGCTGACGGAACTGAAGTAAGCCTGACGCCGAAAGAGTATGAGCTTCTTCACTTCTTAGCGAAAACACCAGACAAAGTATATGATCGGGAAAAGCTTCTGAAAGAAGTGTGGCAGTATGAGTTTTTTGGTGATCTGCGGACAGTGGACACTCACGTCAAACGTTTGAGAGAGAAGCTGAACAAGGTATCACCGGAAGCTGCGAAGAAAATAGTCACCGTATGGGGTGTAGGCTATAAATTTGAGGTAGGCGCTGAATGAAATTTTGGAAAAGCGTAGTAGGCAAGCTGTGGTTTACGATCCTTTCACTCGTCTTGATCGTATTGTTCATTTTAACGGTTCTTTTGCTGGAATTCATTGAAAATTACCATGTGGAAGAAGCTGAGAATGATTTAACACAGCTTGCGAATAAAGTTGCTGTCATCATAGAAGATCACGAGGACCAGGCACTGGCAAGATCAATCACATGGGAACTTGCTGATAACTTAACAAGCATTGCCATCATTCAGAATGAGAAAAAATACTGGTATTCTCCGAATGATAAAAATCGCCTGTCGTCCATTACAGTTGAGCAAATACAGCATGACAAAGACTTGAATAAAGCTCTTCAAGAACATAAAAAAGTAAGCAAACGTACGGTGCTGAGCGATACGGACACGGATAATGAACGTCTGATTGTAGGTGTCCCGTATGAGAAAGACGGAAAGAAAGGCATGGTCTTTTTATCTCAGTCTTTGCTTGCCGTTAAAGATACAACAAAACATACAACCCGCTATATTTATCTGGCCGCGGGGATTGCGATTGTGCTGACCACGTTTTTCGCTTTCTTTTTATCAAGCAGGGTCACGTACCCGCTTCGAAAAATGAGAGAAGGCGCACAGGATTTGGCGAAGGGCAAGTTCGATACAAAAATTCCGATTTTAACCCAGGATGAAATTGGTGAACTGGCAACCGCTTTTAATCAAATGGGGCGGCAGCTTAATTTTCATATTAATGCGCTCAATCAAGAAAAAGAGCAGCTCTCTAATATTTTGAGCAGTATGGCCGACGGGGTCATCACCATTAATATTGACGGTACGATCCTTGTGACAAACCCTCCGGCTGAACGCTTTCTTCAGGCATGGTATTATGAACAGAACATGAATATCAAAGAAGGCGATAACCTGCCGCCTGAAGCAAAAGAGCTGTTCCAAAACGCTGTTAGCACTGAAAAAGAACAAATGATTGAAATGACGCTGCAAGGGAG
Organism: Bacillus tequilensis KCTC 13622; assembly: GCF_000507145.1. Taxonomy (GTDB): domain Bacteria; phylum Bacillota; class Bacilli; order Bacillales; family Bacillaceae; genus Bacillus; species Bacillus tequilensis. The sequence goes on from NZ_AYTO01000034.1 coordinate 474,654, forward strand.
ATCATGGGTGCTCTTGATGTCGCCGCTTTATGCGGAATCTCATGTCAGAGGAGCAGTTGCCGTGCTGCGCGACATGACTGAAGAACGCCGCCTTGATAAGCTGCGGGAGGATTTTATTGCAAATGTCAGCCATGAGCTGAGAACACCAATCTCCATGCTTCAGGGATATAGTGAAGCAATTGTTGATGACATTGCAAGCTCTGAAGAAGACCGGAAAGAAATTGCGCAAATCATTTATGACGAATCCCTGCGAATGGGCCGCTTAGTCAATGACTTGCTTGATTTAGCCCGAATGGAATCAGGTCATACAGGCTTGCATTATGAAAAAATCAATGTCAATGAATTTTTAGAGAAAATCATTCGGAAATTTTCCGGTGTTGCGAGAGAAAAACATATTGCTTTACATCAAGATATTTCTCTCACAGAAGAGGAATTTATGTTTGATGCAGACAAGATGGAGCAGGTATTTACCAATTTGATCGATAACGCGCTGCGGCATACTTCATCCGGCGGGAGTGTTTCCATTGCAGTCCATTCTGTGAAGGATGGATTGAAAATTGATATCAAAGACTCTGGATCAGGTATACCGGAAGAAGATCTGCCGTTTATCTTTGAACGTTTTTATAAGGCAGATAAAGCGCGGACAAGAGGCAGAGCAGGAACCGGGCTTGGGCTGGCTATTGTTAAAAATATTGTGGAAGCGCACAACGGAACAATTACAGTGCACAGCCGAATCGATAAAGGAACGACATTTACATTTTATATTCCGACAAAACGATAAAATGGAGTCTGAATTTGCCGAAGAATCTTGTTCCATAAGAAACACCCGCTCAATTGAGCGGGTGTTTTTTTAAAAAGCCAATATTAATAAAATTTAAGAATATGTTAATATAAATTCCCTTCCAAATTCCAGTTTATCGTAATATAGTTGTAATGTAACTTTTCAAGCTACTCATACGACAAAAAAGTGAACGGAGGGGTTTCAAATGGAAGAAACCTTTCAATTATTATATGATACATATCATCAAGATTTGTACCAATTTTTATTTTATATGGTAAAGGATAAAAGCCAGGCAGAAGATCTTCTTCAAGAGGTTTATATCCGTGTATTAAATTCTTATCATACGTTTGAAGGAAGAAGCAGTGAAAAAACATGGCTTTTGTCGATCGCGCGCCATGTTGCGATTGACTGGTTCCGTAAACAGCAGACGATCAGACAGCGTATACTCGGCACATTTGATTGGGACACACAGGATGTCAGAGATCAGGAATTGCTTCCGGACGAACTTGCGGTTCAACATGAAAATGTCCGGGAAATTTATGCTGCGCTTGACCAATGCACGATTGATCAAAGAGCTGTGATTATCTTGCGGTTTATTCAGGGATATTCAATTCAGGAAACAGCCAATGCTCTGCGCTTCTCGGAAAGCAAGGTGAAAACGACCCAACACAGGGGACTCAAAGTACTTCGGAAACATATGGAGCTTTTGAGGGAGGAGCTAATGGATGATGAAGTCAGAATGGAACGAAGAACAGATAAAGGAGTTGTTAAATCAACTTCCGGCAGTTAAAGACCATCGTTCGCCTCAGGATATTTACAAGCGGCTGACGATGGCAAGTAGCAAAAAAAAGCCCGCTGTCAGGTGGATTGGCCCCGCGTGCGCCGCTGCAATTGCGGTTTATATCGCCTTCATTATTTCTCCTCATTTCCTTGATCAGACACAACCTCAACAAAAAGAAGCGTCCCAAGAGAACGCTGTAACAAACGCTGAGACAGCAGACAGCCCAAAAGCTGCATCATCTCTGGATCAGACTTCGTTTGTTGTTCCTGAAAAGGAACGGAACAATTACGTCACTGTTGCGATTGCTGATGCTGAAACATCCGCCATTATACCCATCAGCATCAAAAAAACAAACGCAGACCAAACGATACAGGATATGCTGTCAGAAAGCAGTGAATTGGGGATCATTAATCATGCTATTACGATTCCGTCCTTCATAGATGAAGTAGAGGTAAAGGAAAAACCAAAGCAGAAGGAATTAAGTGTACGAGTTCATCAGCTCATTACGGCTTTTTCTGTAAAAGATGATACACTGTTAAAAAAACTGCTGAAAGAATCTTTAGAATGGAGTCCTTTTGAAAAAATAACATTTTTATCTGATGAAAATGAGAGCGGCGTTCGTATTGGCTCATATGGCACTTCTACTGAAATTTCGATTCCCAAACAGTCAAAAAGAGCCTTCTATTTATACCAAAATAAAGAAGGACAAGACCTTCTCGTTCCGTCAGAAAAAACATTTCATACAGTAAAAGAAGCCATTAAGAATATGGAATCGAGCAATCAAAAAGGTATAGCACCTCTTATTAAAACGGGTGCTGTCCAATCTGTAACGAAGAAACAGAAACACTTATATATCCGCTTCTCAAAAGACTCAGAAGTTGAGGATTCTATTGCCGGTATCTTAATGCTGGAGGGCCTTCTTTTAACAGCAAAAGAGTTTGGCTTTACAGAAGTGACCTTTACGGAAACCAGAACAAAAAAAATCGGCAGATATGACGTATCAGATGCAATTCCGGTACCGTCTGCCCCAAATCCGATCACTTTAAACTAAAAAGGGCCCTCTGAGGCTCTTTTTTAGTTGCTTTTCGTATTATAAAAATTTTCAAAAAAAAGTGACGCGTGTATAATAAAACAAGGTAACGATTGAAAGGATTTGAGACGAGTGAACGTACTAACAATCAAAGGAGTTTCCATCGGTGAAGGGATGCCGAAAATCATTGTTCCGCTGATGGGAAAAACAGAAAAACAAATTTTGAACGAAGCAAAAACCGTAAAAACATTAAACCCTGACATTGTCGAGTGGCGAGTCGACGTATTTGAAAAAGCAAATGACAGAGAAGCCGTCACAAAGATGATTTTTGAGCTTCGGGAGTCTTTAGCGGACAAGCCGTTTTTGTTTACATTCAGAACGCATAAAGAAGGCGGCAGGATGGAAATGGACGAAAGCTCTTATATTGCTTTGCTTGAAGCGGCAGTCCAAACAAAAGGCATCGATCTTATTGACATTGAATTATTTACAGGAGATGCAAATGTGGAAGCGTTAGTGTCGCTGGCGGAAAAAAACAATGTCTATGTGGTGATGTCAAATCATGATTTTGAGAAAACACCAGCGAAAGATGAAATTCTTTTGAGACTTCGGAAAATGCAGAATTTAGGGGCGCATATTCCCAAAATAGCTGTCATGCCGAATGATACAGGAGATCTCTTAACACTGCTTGATGCGACGTATACAATGAAAACAAAATATGCAGACCGTCCAATCATTACGATGTCAATGGCTGCAACAGGGCTGGTCAGCAGGCTGAGCGGTGAGGTTTTTGGATCAGCTTGTACGTTCGGCGCGGGAGAAGAGGCATCGGCCCCCGGTCAAATACCTGTTTCTGAGCTGAGAAATGTCTTAGAGGTTTTGCACAAAAACACACGAAAATAGAACAATAAAAAAACTCAAGCTTATAAAGCTTGAGTTTTTTTGAGGTTAGGGAAGATCAATGAGCTTTACAGACACAATATCAGGTATATCTGTTAGTTCTTTCACAATTTTATCTTCAAGATGTCTGTCAAAGGAAAGCATCATGATGGCTTCTCCGCCTTTTTCTTTACGGCCAACCTGCATGGTTGCAATGTTAATATCGTTATCACCGAGAATACGTCCAACTCGGCCGATGACACCCGTTGTATCCTGATGCTGGATATATACCAAGTGACCCGTCGGATAAAAATCGATATTAAAACCGTTGATCTCGACAATGCGCTCGCCGAAATGAGGAATATACGTAGCCGTTACAGTAAAGGTGCTGCGGTCTCCTGTCACTTTTACGCTGATGCAGTTATCGTATCCAGATTCAGAAGAGGAAATTTTTTCACTGAAGCTGATGCCGCGTTCTTTCGCGACACCTCCCGCATTGACCTCGTTAACAGTTGAGTCAACGCGCGGTTTTAAAAAGCCTGACAGAAGGCTTTTTGTAATGAACGATGTTTCAAGTTTGGCAATGGTGCCTTCGTATTGAATGGCAACATCCTGTACCGGCTCTTTCATGCATTGTGATACCAGGCTGCCGATTTTCCCTGCGATTTGATGGTAAGGTTTAATTTTAGCGAATTCATCTTTTGTCATGGCAGGAAGGTTGATAGCTGACATCACAGGAAGACCTTTTGCGAACTGCAGAACTTCTTCTGACACTTGGGCTGCGACATTTAACTGAGCTTCTTTAGTCGATGCCCCGAGGTGAGGAGTGGCAATGACTAATGGATGATCAACGAGTTTATTGTCAACTGGCGGTTCAACTTCAAAAACGTCAAGCGCCGCTCCGGCAACATGCCCGCTGTCCAAAGCTTCGAGAAGCGCTGCTTCATCGATAATACCGCCTCGCGCACAGTTAATTAAGCGAACGCCTTTTTTCGTTTTTGCAATCGTTTCTTTATTTAATAAGCCCTTTGTTTCTTTTGTTAAAGGCGTGTGAACGGTAATGATATCCGCGCTTTCAAGCACTTCTTCAAATGTACGGCTGTTTACGCCGATTTTTTTCGCTCTTTCTTCAGTTAAGAACGGATCGAAAACGTGAACAGTCATACCAAACGCTCGCGCACGCTGTGCAATTTCGCTTCCGATTCGGCCTAATCCGACAATCCCAAGCGTTTTTCCGTAAAGCTCTGAACCGACGTAAGCTGTGCGGTTCCACTCTCTGGATTTCACTGAGATATTAGCCTGAGGGATGTGTCTCATTAAAGAAGAGATCATCGCAAATGTATGCTCAGCTGTCGAAATGGTGTTGCCGTTTGGAGCGTTAATCACAATTACCCCGTGTTTAGTCGCCTCGTCAATATCGATATTATCTACACCGACACCCGCTCTTCCGACAATTTTTAAAGAAGTCATTTTTTTGAAAAGATCTTCTGTTACTTTTGTTGCGCTTCGCACCAAAAGAGCATCAAAAGTATGTAATTCATCTTCTGCATCTGCTGCGTTTTTTTGAACGATTTCAATAAAGTCTGATTCAATTAGTGGCTGCAAGCCGTCGTTGCTCATTTTGTCTGAGACCAATACTCGAAACATCGTTGATTTCCTCCTAAATTGGCAAACTAAATATCTGATAATTTAACATATTCTCAATAGAGTGTCAATGTGTATTGACGCAGTAAAGGATAAAAGAAAGCCTGAAAATCAATATTCTTACGACTTTATGGGATTATATATAATTTGAAGCAATTCTCTATACAGCCAACCAGTTATCGTTTATAATGAAACTAAATTCATAGATCAATCTTCGGGGCAGGGTGAAATTCCCTACCGGCGGTGATGAGCCGATGGCTCTAAGCCCGCGAGCTGTTTTTACAGCAGGATTCGGTGAGATTCCGGAGCCGACAGTACAGTCTGGATGGGAGAAGATGGAGGTTCATAAGCGTTTTGAAATTGGATTTTCAAACGTTTCTTTGCCTAGCCTAATTTTCAAAACCCCGCTTTTATACATGAAGCGGTTTTTTTATTGGCTGGAAAAGAACCTTTCCGTTTTCGAGTAAGATATGATCGAAAAGGAGAGAGTGAAGTGAAAGTAAAAAAATTAGTTGTGATTAGTATGCTGAGCAGTATTGCATTTGTTTTGATGCTGTTAAATTTTCCGTTTCCGGGTCTTCCGGATTATTTAAAAATTGATTTTAGCGACGTGCCCGCTATTATTGCCATTTTGATTTACGGGCCATTAGCTGGTATTGCTGTAGAAGCGATAAAAAATGTTCTTCAATATATCATTCAGGGAAGCATGGCCGGAGTTCCTGTAGGGCAATTGGCGAATTTCATCGCAGGATCACTCTTTATATTGCCGACCGCTTTCTTATTTAAAAAGCTCAACTCAGCAAAGGGATTAGCTGTCAGTCTGCTTCTGGGAACTGCAGCGATGACGGTCTTGATGAGTATTTTAAATTATGTTCTGATTCTTCCCGCCTACACATGGTTTTTACATTCACCGGCATTATCAGACAGCGCGCTGAAAACTGCGGTTGTCGCTGGTATTCTGCCGTTTAACATGATAAAAGGCATCATCATTACGGTTGTATTCTCACTTATTTTTATCAAGCTTAAGCCGTGGATTGAGCAGCAGCGAAGCGCGCAAATCCATTAAATAAAAAAGCTCCCGCAGGGGAGCTTTTTTTGTTGCTTCTATTCAAATTTAAGCGGGTCGCCTTCAAATGGCTCATCCGCCACTTTGATGGAATCAGTAGGGCATCCTTCAAATGCGTCAATCATATCTTCTTCCAGTACCTCAGGAACTTCGACAACACCTTTGTTTTCATCAAGCGTTACGAACGCGATGCCTTCATCATCGTAATCGTAAATGTCTGGTGCAGCAGCTCCGCAAGCGCCGCATGCAATACATGTATCTTTGTCTACGATTGTGTACTTTGCCATGAATAAAACCTCCCAGATTGTTCTTGGTGGAACAAATGGATCAATCTTTATAGTTAATCAATTTAACACCTATTCCTCTTACTTATTGTAATGATGTTCTTGCCACATTTCAACAGAAAAATGATTGAGAATGCTTATCACATAAGGGGTTATCTACATAACATCCCCCTTAATGATGACATTAAACGTCGATTTCTGTTTAAAATCTGTTAAAATAAAAAGAGCAAATCAACGATTTTTGTCAGGAAGAATGTGGGTGAATAGGTTGTCATTAAATTATTTCGATATTATGGCTCTCGATTGCCTTTGCAAAATAAATGGAGAACGTTCGGGAAGCGCTGTTTTTCACCTATTCAAAGGCAAAAGATCGTCACAAACCATTCAAGATGCCGGCTTATTTCAGCTTGCAAAATACTTTGGAATGGCAGCACAATGTTCAAGAAGCGATATTTCAGCGTCGCTCAAAAAGCTTGAACAGCATTCATATCTCAATCCGACGTCTGAAACAGATACGTACAAAGTAACAGCCAGCGGCAGAGCCGCTTTGAAGCATGCTTTCAGTGAGCGGCCTTGGCCCGTCCATTGTCACGGCGCTTATTATCAGCAGGCTGCCGGCGTGCTCTGGAAAAGGCTTTCACTGCTTGTGCAGGTCTTATCTCATAAACTGCGGGGGAGCCGGCAGTATTTCCCTGTTACAAAGGATCATAAAACACTTCACTGGGTAAAGAAGTACCTGTCCCGGCATTCGGATCATATAGAGATGGCAAGGAGCCTTTTTGTCATGCTGGAGTCCCATTTGTATAAGATTGATGACAAAGCAGCGCAAATTTTTGTCTACTCCTTAACCTCGCATGACAGGATCGGTTATACGAGCAGGCAGCTTGCTGATACGCTGAAAGATGATGAGTGGTATGTGTACATCATGTTTTGGGCTTCGGTCCATTATTTTATTCAATCTCTCCCGGAGTGTGAAGATGCTTTGTTAAAGGATCTCCTCTCTGATGTGCATGTAGATAATGCCCTCACAGAGTCAACGAGGAAAACTTGGCAGATGATTAAACGAGGGATTCCGATACATCGAATTGCTGAAATCAGAAAGCTGAAAACAGCGACGATCGAAGACCATATTGTTGAGATTTCTCTCCATGAGCCTGCGTTTATGATTAACGACTATGTATCAGCGGAAGAGCAGCTCCAAATCGCAGAGTTTGCCAAACGGATGAGAACGAACAAAATCAAACAAATTCGCGACGGGCTGGAGCAGCAGTTCAGCTACTTTCAAATCAGACTGGCATTGACAAAGCAGGTGCAGCAATATGACTAAATTACAGCAAACGTTACACCGGTTTTTTGGTTTTACTTCCTTTAAAAAGGGACAGGAAGACATTATTAGAAGTATACTCAGCGGGAAGGATACCATTGCGATGCTCCCGACTGGGGGAGGAAAATCGCTTTGCTACCAGCTGCCTGGCTATATGCTTGACGGGATGGTATTAATCGTTTCTCCATTGCTTTCTTTAATGGAAGATCAGGTACAGCAGCTGAAAGCACGGGGAGAAAAGCGTGCGGCGGCGTTGAACAGCATGCTTAGCAGGCAGGAAAGACAATTTGTTTTGGAGCATATTCATCGCTATAAATTTTTATACTTGTCCCCTGAGGCTTTGCAGTCGCCATATGTATTGGAAAAATTGAAAAGTGTCCCCATCAGCTTATTTGTTATTGATGAAGCGCATTGTATATCAGAATGGGGGCATGATTTCAGACCTGACTATTCAAAGCTCGGACAGCTGAGAAAAAAACTTGGGCACCCGCCGATTCTTGCATTGACCGCTACAGCTACAAAAGATACGCTGCTAGATGTCATGAACTTGCTGGAACTGCAGCACGCCGAACGGCATCTCAACTCAGTCAACCGCCCAAACATCGCACTTCGTGTTGAAACTGCGGCGGATACGTCCGAAAAAATAGATAGGGTTATTCAGCTGGTTGAAAACCTGCAAGGGCCGGGAATTGTTTATTGTCCGACACGGAAATGGGCTGAGGAATTAGCAGGTGAAATTAAAAGCAAAACGAGCAGCAGAGCTGACTTTTATCATGGCGGTATGGAGTCTGGCGACAGGATTTTAATTCAGCAGCAGTTTATTCATAACCAGCTTGATGTCATATGCTGTACGAATGCGTTTGGAATGGGTGTCGACAAACCTGATATCAGATATGTGATTCATTTTTACCTCCCGCAGACGGCTGAAGCATTTATGCAGGAAATTGGCAGAGCAGGCCGCGACGGAAAACCAAGCGTTAGTATTTTGCTTCGGGCGCCGGGAGATTTTGAATTGCAGGAGCAGATTATTCAAATGGAGAGTGTCACAGCTGAAGACATGGCCAATGTGATCCGTGTGCTTGAAAAGACAGATGAGCGGGATGAGAGAAGGCTGCGTGACGTAGTAATGCAGTATGGTGTCGGAGAGACACAAGCCCGTATGATGATTCACCTCTTTATGCAGGGAAAAACCTCCATTGAACTGATGAAGCAGGAGATTTCATATCGAATGGATCTGAAGATGGAAAAAATGCGCCGCGTATCTTTTCTGCTTCAGCGTGACGGCTGTTTAAGGGAATCACTGCTAAGCTATTTTGATGAATCATACGAGCCTGATGGCGGAAATCAGCCATGCTGTTCACAATGCGGTTTTGAACTGTCCTTGTATGAACAAAAAGGAGAACGGAGTAAAATGGCGCCACTAGACAGCTGGAGTTCGGAATTGCACCGCATATTCAGCATGCAGACTGTAGGTGAGCTGAACTGAAACAGCAAAAGGATTTCATTCAGCATATGTCTGACCGTGATATGCTGACGCAGTTATACTTGACGCAGTTTATCGTCATCATCGTAGCAGCTGGAGCGGGATTGTTCTTTTTTGAGGGTGTAAGAGACGTACTAAAGCTCTGGGATATTCGCGATATGCGAATCATATGGTATGGTGTTTCTCTTTCGGTTATTGTTATTTTAGCTGATCTGGCAGTGATGAAATGGTGCCCGCCTCATTTATATAATGACGGCGGAATTAATAAAAAAATATTCAGTAAGAGGTCAATCCCTCATATTATATTTTTAACGCTTCTGATTGCTTTCGCGGAAGAAATGTTATTCAGGGGAGTGCTGCAGACACATATCGGTTTATGGGCGGCCAGCCTAATATTTGCCGTTCTTCATTTTCGGTATTTGTCAAAATGGCTGTTGTTTATCATGGTGACAGCAATCAGCTTTTTGCTCGGTCTGATATATGAATGGACCGGTAATTTATTTGTTCCGGTGACGGCGCATTTTATCATTGATGCCGTGTTTGCCTGTCAGATTCGTTTTGAACATGTGAGGAGGGATATACATGACGAACATGTCAAGAGTAGAGAGAAGAAAAGCCCAAAATCTTTATGAAGATCAAAACGCTGCATCGGCGGAAGATTATTTCGATGATGATGGAGAAAGCCTTCCGACGAGACAATCTGTGAAAAATCAAAGAGAACAGAAAAAAAAGCAAGGCAAAACAAAAACGCCATTATTCACTGTCCTGGCTGTATTATTTGTATTTGTGCCGGTTATTGTTTTAGTCACCTTGTTTTATCTAAAAAGCCACCCGGATAATCATGATGATTATGAAGATGTGTTTTATGACAGCAGCCAAAGCAAATATGAGATTTTGCCCAAATCAGAGGACAAAAAAGATACAGCAGACACGGACAAAAACACCAAAGAGACCGCATTGCAAAAAGAGTCAAAAAAAAAGTCTGAAGATGCTAAGGCAAAAGGGCCTGCAAACACTACAACTGATAAGAAACAGCCTGCTGTAGCGGAAAAAGAAGACTCAGTAAATCAGGAGGAAGCAGCCGCCGCGGCTGCTTCCTCTTCCCAAGAACAGCAGCCGGCTGAGCCGGTTCAACCTGAGCCGAAACGCGTTGTCAAACACACTGTGCAAAAGAAAGAAACATTGTATCGCATTTCTATGAAATATTATAAAAGCCGAGTGGGGGAGGAAAAAATCCGCGCGTATAATCATTTGAATGGGAATGATGTTTACACCGGACAAGTTTTGGACATCCCCTTAATGGATGAGTAGGGCATTTTTTTTATTTTACGCTCATATATTGTAGCAATGAAATGGACAAGGTGTGAAGCGTATGGAATCCCTATGGAATCAGCTGGATCGGTTTACAGATGCGCCGACCAAACAGATGCTGCAAGCGCTGGTGAAACGAAAACAAAAATTTGAAAATTATGCGGCGCAATGCCGCAGGTGGCGATGGACTTCCCTCATTTGTTTGGGCTTATTTTGTCTTATGATCATGATCAAAAGCCCGGCGCCTCGGCTCGTTCTTCAAGAGATGCTGAGCCATACCTTTTATTTATTTTGGATGATGGCAACCGCTTTTGCATACTGCACTTCATATTATTTTAAGAAAAAGGAAGAAAAAGCTGAGGGTGATTTCCATAAACTGAGATGTGAAATTATTCAGAAAAGCACTGATCTTTGGCCGCAGCCGGATAAATGGAAGGCGAGAGAGTCTGTTTTTCACATGATGAAGCACAAATATGACATCAATCTATATTTTGAAAGTAAATAAATTCGGACGTTTTCTCAAACGATAGAAACGTCTTTTTTTATTGTCCGTCTTATTGATAAGTTCTAAAAAAAGAATGGAGAGTTTTTATGAAGCTATCAGTGAAAATTGCCGGTGTGCTGACTGTTGCGGCAGCGGCAATGACGGCAAAAATGTATTCAACTGCAAAAGGCAACCATTTAAAAACACATACGTTTCCTTTATCAAAAATGAAGGGCAAGCCGCCTCTTACCATTTTTTTTATTTCGGACATTCACAAACGTCTTATCGATCAAGACCTTTTGGAAAAAGCGAGAAGCCAAGCCCCTCACTTGGTTATCATCGGCGGTGATTTAGCTGAGGGCGGAGTGCCCAGTGCGAGAATCGAGGAAAACATCAAAAGGCTCGCTGATTTCGGGGTTCCAGTTGTATTTGTGTGGGGGAATAATGACTATGAAGTCAGGCAGCGTAAGCTTTATTCCATATTTAAAGCGCACGGCGTCATCTCTTTAAGGAATGAGTCAGTTCCGTTTTCGTACAACGGAAATACGGTTTCAATCGCTGGGGTTGATGATATCAGAATGGAGATGGATCATTATGAGGAAGCCATTAAAGAACTCGACAAAAGCCAGCTGAATATTCTGGTTTGCCATAACCCTGAGATTCACGAACAAATCGATGAAGCTGACGGCATTGATGCGATATTCAGCGGACACACCCACGGCGGTCAGATCAGGTTTGGGAAAATTGGTCCGTATGAACTTGGGAAAACAGGCATTGTTAAAAATGCAGCGTATCTCATCAGCAATGGATATGGCACGACAAAAGTGCCTCTTCGTTTAGGCGCTGAACCGGAAACACATATTGTGACTCTTTGCGCGCCAGAGTAACTTTTCAAAAGCAAAAATCCATAAGGCAATAAAAATTGCATTGTGCTTGTCTTACTTGTGAAGTCAGTGTAAACTGATAACAATTAAGAACCTATGACTCATCATCTCATATAATGTGTTATATGATTTGTGTGCAAGTAGAGGCAGGAGGGAACGTTATGCGGCTTGAGCGTCTGAATTATAATAAGATCAAAATCTTTTTAACCCTCGATGATTTGACAGACCGAGGATTGACAAAAGAAGACCTCTGGAAGGACTCATTTAAAGTCCACCAGTTATTTAAAGATATGATGAATGAAGCGAACACAGAGCTCGGCTTTGAAGCGAATGGACCGATTGCAGTGGAAGTGTATTCTCTCCAAGCACAAGGGATGGTTGTGATCGTAACAAAGAATCAAGACGCCGATTCAGAAGAAGATGAGTATGATGATGATTACATCGAAATGCAAGTCAAGCTTGATGAAAGTGCGGACATCATTTATCAATTCCATTCCTTTGAAGATATCATTCAGCTTTCAGAAAGCTTACAGCGAATCGGTATCACTGGGGGAACTGTCTACCACTATAACGGACAGTACTTTTTAAGCCTTGAAGACCTGGGGTCACATACGGCTGAGGGAGTTGTGGCGGTTCTGGCTGAATACGGCAATCCGACAACTTTAACGATTTATCGCTTGCAAGAGTATGGTAAGCTCATTATGGACGGTAATGCCGTTGAGACGATACAGACTCATTTTTCATAAGGATGCAACGGAAAACTGCTGATTTCACAGCAGTTTTTTTTCGTTAAAAAACATGGAAAAACATAGCGTTTATTCTATGCACAGATCATATGAAGGTGTATACTATTCTCTGAAAGGGAGCATGTGAGAAACAGAAGATTCTAGGAGGTTAACTCAAATGGCAGCCGATCGAAACACCGGTCATACAGAAGAGGACAAACTTGATGTATTAAAATCAACCCAAACCGTGATACATAAGGCTCTGGAAAAATTGGGATATCCAGAAGAAGTGTACGAATTGTTAAAGGAGCCAATGAGATTATTAACGGTAAAAATACCTGTTCGTATGGACGACGGTTCAGTAAAGATTTTTACAGGTTATCGTGCGCAGCACAATGACTCTGTCGGTCCGACGAAAGGCGGGATCCGTTTTCACCCGAACGTAACAGAAAAAGAGGTGAAGGCGCTTTCTATTTGGATGAGTTTAAAATGCGGCATAATTGATCTTCCATATGGCGGTGGTAAAGGCGGAATTGTTTGTGATCCAAGGGATATGTCGTTTAGAGAGCTGGAGCGTCTGAGCAGAGGATATGTCAGAGCAATCAGCCAAATTGTCGGCCCGACGAAAGACGTGCCGGCGCCGGATGTATTTACAAACTCACAAATCATGGCATGGATGATGGATGAGTATTCAAGAATTGATGAATTTAATTCGCCTGGATTTATTACAGGAAAACCGCTCGTGCTTGGCGGTTCTCACGGAAGAGAATCTGCGACGGCAAAAGGTGTCACTATCTGTATTAAAGAAGCGGCTAAGAAAAAAGGCATCGATATTCATGGTGCGCGTGTCGTAGTCCAAGGCTTTGGAAACGCGGGAAGCTATTTGGCGAAATTTATGCATGATGCGGGAGCGAAGGTTGTCGGCATCTCGGATGCGTATGGCGGACTTTATGATCCGGAAGGCCTCGATATCGATTACTTACTTGACCGCCGCGACAGCTTCGGTACTGTAACAAAGCTTTTCAACGATACCATTACGAACCAAGAGCTATTGGAACTGGATTGTGATATCCTTGTTCCAGCTGCGATTGAAAATCAAATTACAGAAGAAAATGCCCATAATATACGAGCTAAAATTGTCGTTGAAGCGGCAAACGGCCCAACAACGCTTGAAGGAACGAAAATTCTTTCAGATCGGGACATTTTACTTGTTCCAGACGTTCTGGCAAGTGCCGGCGGCGTAACAGTTTCATATTTTGAATGGGTTCAGAATAACCAAGGCTTCTATTGGAGTGAAGAAGAAGTAGAAGAAAAATTGGAAAAAATGATGGTCAAATCATTTAACAACATTTATGAGATGGCTAACAACCGAAGAATTGACATGAGACTCGCTGCTTATATGGTCGGCGTTCGCAAAATGGCTGAAGCTTCGCGTTTTAGAGGCTGGATATAAGTTGATGATTTGCATAAAAATAAAAAATCTCCTATGATAAAATAGGAGATTTTTTTATTCGGAAATAGAAAAATATGAATTGAAATGCCAATCGCAGGAGTTGACGGAAATGATTCAAGAAAAAGCAATAATTATAGGCGGAGGGCCTTGCGGACTATCTGCTGCCATTCACTTAAAACAAATTGGCATTGATGCCCTCGTCATCGAAAAAGGAAATGTCGTTAACAGCATTTACAATTATCCGACGCATCAAACCTTTTTCAGCTCAAGTGAAAAGCTTGAAATCGGAGACGTGGCATTTATTACGGAAAACAGAAAGCCTGTCAGAATTCAGGCGTTGTCGTATTACCGGGAAGTCGTCAAACGGAAAAACATCCGTGTAAATGCGTTTGAAATGGTGCGAAAAGTGACAAAGACGGAAAACAATACATTTGTTATAGAGACATCAAAAGGGACTTATACGGCGCCTTATTGCATTATTGCCACAGGCTACTATGATCATCCAAACTATATGAACGTACCCGGTGAGAATTTGCCGAAAGTATTTCATTATTTTAAAGAAGGCCACCCGTATTTTGATAAAGATGTCGCAGTCATCGGCGGGAAAAATTCAAGCGTAGACGCTGCACTTGAACTCGTGAAATCTGGCGCGCGCGTCACAGTTTTATACAGGGGCAATGAGTATTCGTCAAGCATTAAGCCGTGGATTTTGCCTGAATTTGAATCGCTCGTCAGAAATGGTACAATCCGTATGGAGTTTGGTGCCTGTGTCGAAAAAATCACCGAAGACGAAGTTGTCTTCCGCTCCGGTGAGAAGGAACTCATTACGATTAAAAATGATTTTGTATTTGCCATGACTGGCTATCATCCCGACCATCAATTTCTTGAAAAAATGGGTGTTGAAATTGATAAAGAAACAGGACGTCCATTTTTCAATGAAGAAACGATGGAAACAAACGTTGAAGGTATTTTTATTGCCGGGGTCATTGCTGCAGGGAACAACGCAAATGAAATATTTATTGAAAACGGCAGATTTCACGGGGGACATATCGCTGCAGAAATCGCAAAAAGAGAAAAACAGTAGAGATGGGGGAGCATATGATGAATTCGTATGCTCTTTTTGTTTTTTTATTTCAGACAGATGTAAAATTGTAAGCAACATGGTAGGATAGACTTAGGAATATAAAGGAAAGAGGTTGCCTGATGTTTGCAATCATCTCTGCAGGAATTGCTCCCGGCATCGCGCTGTTAAGTTACTTTTATTTAAAAGATCAGTATGATAATGAACCTGTACATATGGTGCTTCGGTCGTTTTTTCTAGGGGTTGTTCTTGTATTTCCCATCATGTTTATCCAATACGTGCTTGAAAAAGAGAATGTGGGAGGCGGAAGCTTTTTCGTTTCTTTTCTATCTTCAGGATTTTTGGAGGAATCACTAAAATGGTTTATTCTGATGGTCAGTGTATACCCGCACGCCCACTTTGATGAGCATTATGATGGGATTGTATACGGGGCAAGTGTTTCGCTCGGTTTTGCAACCCTCGAAAATATTCTTTACTTAATTGGCCACGGTGTGGAGCATGCGTTTGTCAGGGCGCTCCTGCCTGTTTCATGCCATGCCTTAATAGGCGTTATTATGGGATTTTACCTTGGGAAAGCCCGTTTTTCCGCTGAGAAGGCGCGTGTGAAGTGGCTTATTCTTTCTTTAGCTGTCCCGTCTCTGTTGCATGGATCGTATGATTTTATCCTGATGGCACTGAGTAATTGGATTTATTATATGTTTCCATTTATGTTATTTTTATGGTGGTTTGGTTTGCGCAAAGCGAAAAAAGCCCGTTCCGTCAATATGATGCAAGTATAGAAGCCGCACAGAAACCGTGCGGCTTTTTTTGTGCTGTTTTATCAATAGTGATTTTGTGTTTTGAGGGATAACAAGGAAAGTGTGTATAAAAATAACCTCGTGACAGAAAATACGATTACACTTAAAAAATTTGCTGTAGGAGGCTTGAAAAGATGAAGTCCAAAGGATCGATTATGGCATGTTTCATCCTTTTTTCCTTTATAATAACGACGTTTATCAATACTGAAACCATCTCTGCCTTTTCGAATCAGGTCATTCAAAGAGGGGCAACGGGAGACGATGTGGTCGAGCTCCAGGCGCGTCTTCAATACAATGGATATTATAACGGAAAAATTGACGGGGTTTATGGATGGGGAACGTACTGGGCAGTTCGAAATTTTCAGGATCAATTCGGGCTAAAAGAGATTGACGGCCTTGTTGGGGCTAAAACAAAGCAAACCTTAATATGTAAATCTAAATATTATCGTGAATATGTTATGGAACAACTCAATAAAGGAAACACATTCACGCATTACGGGAAAATTCCGCTCAAGTATCAGACGAAACCATCAAAAGCAGCAACACAAAAAGCAAGGCAGCAAGCAGAAGCGCGTCAGAAACAGCCAGCGGAAAAAATAGCGCAGCAGCCTAAAGCGAATCAACAGCAAAACAATAAACAGCAAAACAATCAAAAACAAAACAATCAACAGCAAAACAATACACCTGCAAAAACAAGAAAGCAGGATGCGGTCGCTGCTAACATGCCTGGCGGATTTTCCAACAACGATATCAGGCTGCTTTCACAAGCGGTTTATGGCGAAGCGCGAGGCGAGCCGTATGAAGGGCAGGTCGCCATTGCAGCAGTCATTTTGAACCGAATGAACAGCCCGTTATTTCCGAATTCTGTGGCGGGGGTTATTTTTGAGCCGCTTGCCTTCACAGCAGTAGCAGACGGGCAAATTTACATGCAGCCGAATGCAACGGCCAGAAAAGCAGTGCTGGATGCGATCAATGGCTGGGATCCATCAGAGGAAGCGCTGTACTACTTTAACCCGGATACGGCTACAAGTCCGTGGATTTGGGGGCGCCCGCAGATTAAAAGAATTGGTAAACACATTTTCTGTGAGTAGCAGAAATAATGAGAAAGCATAAAAAGAGGTGTGATAAATGATCAGAGGAATTTTAATTGCCGTGCTTGGTATTGCAATTGTCGGTACAGGCTACTGGGGATACAAAGAACACCAGGAAAAAGACGCAGTTCTTCTTCATGCTGAAAATAACTATCAGCGGGCGTTTCATGAGCTTACCTTTCAGATGGATCAGCTTCATGACAAAATTGGAACAACACTTGCAATGAACAGCCAAAAATCACTGTCGCCTGCATTGATCGATGTGTGGAGGCTTACATCTGAAGCACATAACAGTGTCAGTCAGCTTCCGCTAACATTAATGCCGTTTAATAAAACGGAAGAGCTATTATCAAAGATCGGCGATTTCAGCTATAAAACATCTGTCAGAGACTTGGACCAAAAGCCGCTTGATCAAAAAGAATATACATCACTGAATAAGCTATATCAGCAGTCCGAAGATATCCAAAATGAATTGCGTCATGTTCAGCACCTTGTCATGAGCAAAAACCTTCGATGGATGGACGTAGAGATGGCGCTGGCTTCTGACGAAAAACAAAGTGATAATACAATTATCAACAGCTTTAAAACGGTCGAAAAAAATGTCGGTGCATTCTCCACCGGAACTGATCTAGGCCCAAGCTTCACCAGCACGAAAAAAGAAGAAAAGGGCTTCAGCCACCTGAAAGGAAAACAAATTTCCGAACAAGAAGCAAAACAAATTGCTGAGCGCTTTGCCCCAGATGATAATTATTCAATTAAAGTGGTAAAGAGCGGAAAAAAAACAAATCGTGACGTATACAGCATCAGCATGAAAGACCCAGACCATAACGCAGCGATTTATATGGATATTACGAAAAAGGGCGGGCATCCGGTATATTTAATTCAAAACAGAGAAGTGAAAGATCAGAAAATCAGTCTGAATGACGGATCGAACCGCGCACTTGCCTTTTTAAAGAAAAACGGTTTTGAAACAGATGATTTGGAAATTGATGAAAGTGCCCAATATGATAAAATCGGCGTATTTTCATATGTTCCTGTTGAAAACAAAATCCGGATGTACCCGGAGGCAATCCGCATGAAAGTGGCCTTGGATGACGGTGAGGTTGTCGGCTTTTCAGCAAGAGACTTCCTAACATCCCACAGAAAAAGAGATATATCTAAGCCGGCTATTACAGAAGCGCAAGCGAAATCTAAATTAAATAAAAATGTACAAGTGAGAGAAACAAGGCTCGCTTTGATTACAAATGAACTTGGCCAAGAAGTGCTGTGCTATGAGATGCTCGGAACAATTGAAAATGATACATTTAGAATGTATATAAATGCTAATGATGGTTCGGAGGAAAAGGTTGAAAAACTAAAAAACGCCGAACCTGTATATAAAGACCTATAAAAACAGGAGGAAAGGACTAAATGTCTTTTCCTTTTTTTCATTACGTGCTTTAATAAAAAAGTGAGTATTTGAATACGAAAGAGTGAAGTCAATGATAGAAATTGGAGAAAATGTAATTTTAGAATATATAGAAGAAAATGAATTGAAAAAAGCAAAGAGCAAGGCAGTCAGCGTCGAAAACGATGAGCTTTTGATCGCGTATCCTGTCGATATTGTTACAGGACGAACGGTGATTTTACATAACGATATGGAAGTAACAGTGGAGTTTGTGGGCAAAGACGAAGTTCCTTACCGCTTTACAAGCCGTATAAAAGGCAAAGTGAAGGGCAAACTTCAAATGATTTGTCTAGAAGTGCCTCCCCGTGAAAAAATGAAACGAATCCAGCGCCGCCAGTATGTAAGAACTGATGCAGTATTGGATGTTCATATTCAGCCGGCAAATACAAAAGAGTTTCGCACGCTTTCCTATAATATCAGCGCAGGCGGCATCGCCGTGATTTTAGCTGAAGGCCAGTCTTTTCAATCCGGTGAATCATTGCGTCTCATCATCAATCTTTCTGCTGAAGAGGAACGCACACGCGAAATAGAAACAGAATCGGTTGTCAGACGAATCTTTGACGACCCCAAATCAGGAAAACGTAAAATGACGCTAGAGTATACGGCGATCTCAGCAAGTGACCAGCAGTTTTTGCTTCAATATTGCATCCGGCGCCAATTAAATAAGAGAAGAAAGGCCCGGATGGAATAAACATCGGCAAACACTTCCATACTATTTATGATGGAGGTGCTCCGATGAAAACATTTGAACGGCTGCTTGTTAAAATATTATTCATTCAGGCCATCATTTTACTTGGTGTCCAGGTTCTTTTTCACTATCAGCATATTGAACCTTATGTATCAAAAGTGATTCAATATGAAGGGGTGGATAAAATGGAAGAGAGCAACAGGATTGAAACCTTCAAACATTAATTATTCATCAATTTTTCACCCTTTTTCATAAAGTTCATGATACAATCCATAGAGGAGAAAAGAGCAAGGAGAGGAATTATGGAAAAGAAATTATCGATTGCAATCGACGGCCCGGCAGCTGCGGGGAAAAGCACCGTTGCTAAAATTGTGGCTGAGAAAAAATCGTACATATATATTGATACGGGAGCAATGTATCGGGCAATCACGTACGCAGCCTTACAAGAAACCGTTGATCTGACAAATGAAGAAAAACTGGCTGAACTGCTTAAGCGGACAAACATTGAACTGATTACAACAAAAGAAGGACAAAAAGTGCTCGTTAACGGTGCTGATGTGACTGAAGCGATCAGAACAGATGAAGTCAGCAACCAAGTTTCAATTGCGGCCAAGCACAGAAGCGTCAGAGAAGAAATGGTGAAACGCCAGCAGCAGCTTGGGGAAAAAGGCGGTGTCGTCATGGACGGGCGTGACATCGGAACTCACGTGCTTCCGAATGCAGAAGTGAAGATTTTTCTTTTGGCATCTGTTGAAGAGAGAGCGAAACGCCGTTATGAAGAAAACGTCAAAAAAGGCTACGACGTCAACTATGAAACATTGATCGAGGAAATTGCAAGAAGAGACAAGCTTGATTCAGAACGAGAAGTATCACCGCTTCGTAAAGCAGAAGATGCTCTTGAGATCGACACGACGTCCCTTTCCATTCAAGAGGTGGCTGATAAAATCCTCGAGGCAGTGGAGCAAAAGTCCCGCTGATTAGACGAATGCCACTTTTTTTGAATTTTTCAACGAAGAAAGAATGTTATTGCTTGACAAACCTGTCCTTTTATTAGAAGTTAATACTAATAAAACTTTTTATTGATCATTCAAAAAACTCTTTTGGATGATTCTTTAATACATATTCGGCTAAAAAGCGGACAGTTTAATGTTCAGCTTTCAAACCGTTTTAATTAAGCTGTGTAGGTTTGGACCAAGGAGGTTATTCAAATGACAGAGGAAATGAATCAAATTGATGTTCAAGTACCAGAGGTTGGAGATGTAGTGAAAGGGATTGTGACAAAGGTAGAAGACAAGCATGTGGATGTTGAAATTATCAATGTCAAACAGTCCGGCATTATTCCAATCAGTGAATTATCAAGTCTTCATGTAGAGAAAGCATCGGATGTTGTAAAAGTAGACGACGAGCTTGACCTGAAAGTAACAAAAGTGGAAGACGATGCTTTGATTTTATCTAAACGTGCTGTTGATGCAGACCGCGCTTGGGAAGACCTTGAGAAAAAATTTGAAACAAAAGAAGTGTTTGAAGCTGAAGTGAAAGATGTCGTGAAAGGCGGCCTTGTCGTTGATATCGGCGTTCGCGGTTTTATTCCGGCATCACTTGTCGAAGCGCATTTCGTTGAAGATTTTACTGACTATAAAGGAAAAACACTGTCTCTGCTCGTTGTAGAGCTTGACCGTGACAAAAACCGCGTAATCCTTTCACATCGTGCAGTTGTTGAAAGTGAACAAGCGAATAAAAAACAAGAACTTCTTCAGTCTCTTGAAGCTGGAAGTGTGCTTGATGGCAAAGTGCAGCGCCTGACTGATTTTGGTGCGTTTGTTGATATCGGCGGTATCGACGGACTTGTACACATTTCACAGCTTTCCCACTCTCATGTGGAAAAGCCGTCAGATGTTGTTGAAGAGGGACAAGAAGTAAAAGTGAAAGTGTTATCGGTTGACCGTGATAATGAACGTATCTCTTTATCGATCAAAGATACACTGCCTGGACCGTGGAGCCAAATCGGCGAGAAAGTGAAATCGGGTGATGTGCTTGAAGGAACAGTGCAGCGTCTCGTTAGCTTCGGTGCTTTTGTAGAAATCCTTCCGGGTGTTGAAGGTCTCGTTCATATTTCTCAAATTTCCAATAAACACATCGGCACGCCGCATGAAGTCCTTGAAGAAGGGCAGACCGTAAAAGTGAAGGTTCTTGATGTGAATGAAAATGAGGAACGCATCTCATTAAGCATGCGTGAACTTGAAGAAGCACCTAAAGCCGATCAGGAGGATTACCGTCAATATCAGGCGAAAGAAGAAACTAGCACTGGCTTCCAGCTTGGAGATCTGATCGGAGATAAGCTGAATAAACTAAAATAATTGGTGATAAACGTGACTCGAGCAGAACGGAAAAGACAACACATTAATCATGCCCTGTCAACCGGCCAAAAACGGGAAACAGGTCTTGATGATATTACGTTAGTTCATGTCAGTCTGCCCGATCTTGCATTAGAACAAGTAGATATTTCCACTAAAATCGGCGAACTTTCAAGCAGTTCGCCGATTTTTATCAATGCAATGACTGGCGGCGGCGGACAACATACATATGAAATTAATAAATCGCTTGCACGAGCGGCTCGTCAGGCCGGAATACCTCTTGCTGTCGGATCGCAAATGTCAGCATTAAAAGATCCCTCAGAGCGTTTTTCGTATGAAATCGTTCGAAAGGAAAATCCAACTGGACTGATTTTTGCCAACCTTGGAAGTGAGGCGACAGCAGATCAGGCAAAGGAAGCAGTTGATATGATTGAAGCAGATGCCCTGCAGATTCACTTGAATGTGATTCAGGAAATTGTGATGCCTGAAGGGGACAGAAGCTTTAGCGGCGCTCTGGACCGCATTGAGCAGATTTGCAGCGAGGTCAGTGTGCCAGTCATTGTGAAAGAAGTCGGCTTTGGTATGAGCAAAGAATCGGCAGGGAAGCTGTATGAAGCTGGTGCAGCAGCGGTTGATATTGGCGGTTACGGAGGGACAAATTTCTCGAAAATCGAAAATCTCCGAAGGCAGCGGCACATCAGCTTTTTTAACTCGTGGGGCATTTCGACAGCTGCGAGTTTGGCGGAAATCCGCTATGTGTTTCCCGGCAATGCAATGATCGCGTCTGGCGGCCTGCAGGATGCTCTTGATGTGGCAAAGGCAATTGCGCTTGGGGCATGCTGCACCGGAATGGCAGGACATTTTTTAAAAGCGCTGACTGGCAGCGGGGAGGAAGGACTGCTTGAGGAAATTCAGCTGATCCTTGAGGAATTAAAAATGATTATGACCGTGCTGGGGGCCAGAACGATTGCTGATTTGCAAAAGGCGCCTCTTGTGATCAAAGGTGAAACCCATCACTGGCTCACAGAAAGAGGGATCGCTACGTCCAGCTATAGCGTGCGATAAATAAAAAAGCCCAAAACCATATGAGTTTTGGGCTTTTTGTGTATTAAGATTTCCGCTTTTTGAACCTTCCGTTTTGTTCAAGGCTTGTCGCACCGTCATAGTGAATGGATTGATCGCGATCTGATTCGACTCTGCGTGAAGCTTTGAGTTTTTTCTCCTGCCTGTCTTTTCCCATGATCATGCTCCTTTATGTGAGATGGATTGTTTAAAAAATAAGCTTAGGCTCCATACTGGGGGTATGGAGGAAGCGAAATGGAACAATTTTATTACTATTGGTCAATGTGGTTTCTATGGGTTCTGACAACCTTTATTTTTGAAAAAACGAAAAGACGATTTGCCGTCTCTGTCTTTATTTTGACTAATATCATTCTAAGCATACATGACATTCCTTTATATTTTTCCCTGAATGCTGCTTTTTTGATGTTTTTCATCTTCGTGTGTGTCTATGCCGGGTATTTAGGGATGTATCGTTTTCGATATCTCATGGTCTTTCTGACGCTTGTTGGCGGGTATGCGTTTGTCTATCTGTTTGCATTATATGATCCGGTTTGGTTCATCATAAAACCTGAGTGGGCTGCCGTTATATTATTAGCGCTTTTGACCGCCTCGGTGGAAAGGGATTTCGAGAAGCAGCTTGCCTTATTTGTCCTAGGGATGTGCCAAGGCGAACTGGTGTATTCAATTGTGATTCAGAAGTTGGCCGGGACTTTGGCTGTCGGCGGTTTTCAATGGCTGAATACGTGTTCCGCGGGAATGATATTGTTATTCGGCATATCCAAATACGAACAGCTCGCAAGCCAAATCGGTCAAAAAAGCAAGAGATCTAATAAAGGAGCTACCAAAATGTCATGAGTGATTACATCTATCCGATTATCGCCGGAGTGATTGCCGGAGTTGCGACAAGGCTTTATATGCTGAAAACGGATTACCGGCAGTATCCCACCTATATTCATGGAAAAGTCATTCACGTCGCTTTAGGATTGATAGCGGCTGGTTTAGGGGCCATTATTATGCCGGCGCTTTTGCAAGAGGAATTTACGGCTATCACATTTTTAACATTGGCAGCGACGCAATTTAGAGATGTCCGAAATATGGAGAGAAACACGCTGACGCAAATGGATTCGAATGAACTTGTCTCAAGGGGAAGCACATATATTGAGGGGATTGCCATTGCGTTTGAAAGCAGAAATTACATAGTGATTTTCACATCGCTTTTGACAACCTCTGCGTATGTGTTTTTATCTATTTGGGCTGCGGTCATAGCAGCTGTTGTTTGTTTTTTGCTGGCGATGAAATTTATGTCGGGCAGTGTATTGAAGGATATTGTAGACATCAAGTACATACAGCCTCACTTTGACGGTCCGGGTTTGTTCGTTGATAATATTTATATGATGAATATCGGGCTTTCTGAGAAACAGGAGCTGATTTTAAAGTATGGCATGGGCTTTATTTTAACGCCAAAAAATTTTAATTCAGCAGCCACGATTGCCAACTTAGGGCAGCGCCAAGCTATTCTATTTGACGTTTCCAATGTGCTCGGGGTTTATCGTGACTCAGGCGAGCCGTCATTGACACCGATTGCAAAACGGGATTTAAATGATGGGAGAGTGGCAGTCTTTGTTCTGCCGCAAATTCATCACCCCGACACGGCAGTTCAGATCATCAGCAATGTTCCTACCTTGGAAAACGCAATCAGAATGCCGACGGAATTTATCAAGGACCAGGATAAGGTGATAGGATGAGTGAATCTCTCACGAATGTGATTTTGTCTGTGATCACGACGAACAGGAACCGGGCTGCAGGAGGAGCACCTGTCTTTTTTTGCAATGACCAAAAGGAGATGGAGCTTTTCGCCAAAAATCTAGAAGCGATCCTTGATGGAATCGCGCATAGAATTGGAGATGACGTGTATTTGATCGTGAAACATTTTTAAGAATAGTTGTGATCCCAGTAAAAACTGATATAATAAATGAGTTAAGCCCTTCCTCTGAAGGGTTTCTTTTCATAAAAGTGAATGAAATGATTTTAATAACCGGTTGAAAATTTATGTAAAAATGAAAGCGGCTGGATCGAAAGGAAGGGTACTATGGGTAAACCTGTCGTAGCCATTGTCGGGAGACCAAATGTAGGAAAATCCACAATCTTTAACCGGATTGCGGGAGAAAGAATTTCAATAGTAGAAGATACCCCTGGAGTGACAAGGGATCGGATATACAGCTCGGCTGAGTGGCTGAATTATGATTTTAATTTGATTGATACTGGCGGTATTGATATCGGTGATGAGCCGTTCTTAGCGCAAATTCGCCAGCAGGCAGAAATCGCCATGGATGAAGCGGACGTCATTATTTTTATGGTGAACGGCCGTGAAGGCGTGACAGCTGCTGATGAAGAAGTAGCGAAAATTTTGTACCGCACGAAAAAGCCAGTTGTTTTGGCGGTTAATAAACTGGATAACACAGAAATGAGAGCGAATATTTATGATTTTTATTCGCTTGGCTTTGGCGAGCCGTATCCTATTTCGGGAACACACGGACTCGGACTGGGTGATTTACTGGATGCCGCTGCAGAGCATTTTAAAAACATTCCTGAAACGAAATACGATGAAGAAGTGATTCAATTTTGTCTCATCGGGCGTCCGAATGTCGGAAAGTCGTCACTTGTGAATGCGATGCTCGGCGAAGAGCGCGTCATTGTGAGCAATGTGGCAGGAACGACAAGAGATGCTGTTGATACGTCGTTTACGTACAATCAGCAGGAGTTTGTCATTGTCGATACTGCCGGTATGCGAAAAAAAGGGAAAGTCTATGAAACGACTGAAAAGTACAGTGTGCTGCGCGCGCTGAAAGCAATCGACCGCTCAGAAGTCGTTGCGGTTGTTCTGGATGGCGAAGAAGGCATTATTGAACAGGACAAGCGCATCGCCGGTTATGCGCACGAAGCGGGCAAGGCTGTCGTGATCGTCGTAAACAAATGGGATGCCGTTGACAAAGATGAAAGCACGATGAAAGAATTTGAAGAAAATATTCGTGACCATTTTCAATTTCTTGATTATGCGCCAATCCTGTTCATGTCAGCCTTAACGACAAAACGGATCCATACGCTGATGCCTGCGATTATCAAAGCAAGCGAAAACCATTCGCTTCGAGTGCAGACGAATGTCTTAAACGATGTCATCATGGATGCGGTGGCAATGAATCCGACGCCGACTCATAACGGTTCTCGTTTGAAAATTTATTATGCGACTCAAGTGGCTGTGAAGCCCCCGAGTTTCGTTGTGTTTGTAAACGATCCGGAATTGATGCATTTTTCGTACGAACGCTTTTTAGAAAACCGAATCAGAGATGCGTTCGGTTTTGAGGGGACACCAATTAAAATATTTGCAAGAGCTAGAAAATAAAAAGGTGTGAAGCAAATATGAAAAGAGTCACTATGCTCGGAGCGGGAAGCTGGGGAACGGCATTGGCTTTAGTGTTAGCCGATAATCATCACCATGTAACCATGTGGGGCCACCGTGCAGATCTGATTCATCAAATCAATGATCAGCATGAGAATAAGGACTATTTGCCGAACGTCAAGCTTCCAGAATCAATAGAGGCAACAACGGATATCGATAAAGCTGTTTCGGATGCAGATTTCATTATCGTTGCGGTTCCGACAAAAGCAATTCGGGAAGTGCTGAGACAGGCCGTGCCTTTTTTAACGAAAAAGGCAGTCTTTGTTCATGTCAGCAAGGGGATAGAGCCTGATTCGCTTCTGCGGATTTCTGAGATTATGGAAATTGAGCTCCCGAGCGATGTCAGAAAAGATATTGTTGTCCTTTCTGGTCCGAGCCATGCGGAAGAAGTTGGGCTGCGGCATCCGACGACCGTTACTTCATCTTCAAAAAGCATACGGGCTGCAGAAGAGGTGCAGGATTTATTTATTAATCACAATTTCCGTGTGTACACAAATCCTGACATTATCGGAGTTGAAATCGGTGGGGCTTTAAAAAATATTATTGCCCTTGCCGCAGGAATCACAGACGGTTTAGGGTATGGCGACAATGCCAAAGCTGCCTTGATTACGCGCGGACTTGCTGAAATTGCGAGACTCGGAACGAAAATGGGCGGGAATCCTTTAACGTTTTCTGGATTGACTGGAGTAGGCGATCTGATTGTGACGTGCACAAGCGTCCATTCCAGAAACTGGCGTGCCGGCAATTTGCTCGGAAAAGGGTACAAGCTTGAAGATGTTCTTGAAGAGATGGGAATGGTAGTCGAAGGCGTCCGGACGACAAAAGCGGCTTACCAGCTTTCGAAGAAATATGATGTGAAAATGCCAATTACAGAAGCGCTCCATCAAGTTCTATTTAATGGACAAAAAGTAGAAACTGCTGTTGAATCTTTAATGGCGAGAGTTAAAACCCACGAGATGGAGGATCTGGTCAATACGTTTGGAAATCAAGTGAAGTAAATGTATCAATCGTATGGAAGACCGCATATCTTAATTGAACGAAAGCCCGAAAAAACAGAGGAACACCCAAGTCTTGGGATCTCCTGAAACATTTTGCCGATTTAGGCAATAGAGGATGCATCTGTATGCCAAATCGCATACTATAGCATCGAAGTCCAAGAGAGTGTTTCTTAAACGTGCAGGTGAATATAGTCAAGTTGACTGAAGCGAAGGTCCCCCTCTTTGCTTCAGTTTTTTTTGTTCTATCAAAGGCTGGAAAATTTGGTTGATCTTTTCTGGGGCTGTATATTAAAATTAAAATATAACGCTTACATCATACATATCGGGGAGGCGCAGGTCATTGAGTCTGGCATTGATGAAAATGTGGTTTGCACTAGGGTCTATGGGTCTGATGTTTTTGGCTGTAGCTTCCATCTATTTGAGCCGCTTTAAGTTCCGAAGCCGTTTTCTGAAGATTGCGGTTTCGTCATTCGCTTACATGTGTATGCTCATATCCGGAATTATTGTGTTTGTCGTGGTCTTCAGCGGCCCTGTCAATGAATAAAGCTGTAAAAGGAAGTGCTGTATGGGTAAACTGAAGTGCGCTATGATTTTTGCAGCCGTCGTGTTTTTATCCGGCTGTCTATATCCAAATGAGCGGAAAAGCAGTGGGCACGCTATTCCTTATCAGGACCAGCTAAAGCAGGTTCAGTCTGCTGTTGATGAATTTCAAAAGGCAAATGGGGGGCTGCTTCCCATTCAAACAAAAGATATGTCGACACCGATTTATCAAAAATATCCGATTGACTTTAAACGTTTAGCACCGAGATATATGGCCGAGCCCCCAAGCACGGCATATGAAAGCGGGGGAGACTATCAATACGTGCTTGTTGACGTAGAGAACGATCCGACTGTTAAATTGATTGATCTCAAGATGGCTGAACAAATCCGCGACGTAAAATTACGTGTCCAAATGTACCGCCAGAAACATCAATATCCGCCTTACAAAGAGGTGCTGTCACGCGATTTGTTTACACTTGATGGGAAGAAGCTCGGGGATGGAAGCTCTCTTACAGTGACAAGCCCAATCTCAGGAAATTCCTTGCCGCTCATGATTGACGGAAACGGAGAAATATATGCCGATTACCGGACTGAGCTCGCTTCTTGCCTCAAAAAAAACAAAAAAACGTTTAAACCCGGGGCGGAAATTCAGGATATGATCTGGCAAGAAACCCCCTTTGTCCCCGCATTTTCTGTGAATTATACGGTAAATGACAAACAGGAACCTGTTTTTTTAGAAAATGATATGAAAAAGGAATGAACCTTTCTCCGGTGCATACAAATAGGGAGAAAGGTTTTTTTATACTTTGATAGATTGAGGATGGGAAATTTTCTAAAACTGTCATATTGAAATAGGACAACGTCATACACATATAGTGTCCTGTGTTTGATTGAAAGAGCTTAATAAAATTGATAAGGATAGGAAGTCCGGGAGGGGATCACTTGGAAAAGGTCGATATTTTCAAGGATATCGCTGAACGAACAGGAGGCGATATATACTTAGGAGTGGTAGGTGCTGTCCGTACAGGGAAATCCACGTTCATTAAAAAATTTATGGAGCTTGTGGTGCTCCCGAATATCAGTAACGAAGCAGACCGGGCCCGTGCGCAGGATGAACTGCCGCAGAGCGCGGCCGGCAAAACGATTATGACTACAGAGCCTAAATTTGTTCCGAATCAGGCGATGTCTGTTCACGTGTCAGACGGACTCGATGTCAATATAAGATTAGTAGATTGTGTAGGTTACACAGTGCCCGGCGCAAAAGGATATGAAGATGAAAACGGGCCGCGGATGATCAACACGCCTTGGTACGAAGAACCGATCCCATTTCATGAGGCTGCTGAAATCGGCACGCGAAAAGTCATTCAGGAACACTCGACCATCGGGGTTGTCATTACGACAGACGGCACCATTGGAGATATCGCCAGAAGTGACTATATAGAGGCTGAAGAAAGGGTCATTGAAGAGCTGAAAGAGGTTGGCAAACCCTTTATTATGGTCATCAACTCGGTCAGGCCATATCACCCGGAAACAGAAGCCATGCGCCAGGATTTAAGCGGAAAATATGATATCCCGGTATTGGCAATGAGCGTGGAAAGCATGCGGGAAACAGATGTGCTGAGTGTGCTCAGAGAGGCTCTCTACGAGTTTCCGGTGCTTGAAGTGAATGTCAATCTTCCAAGCTGGGTAATGGTGCTGAAAGAAAACCATTGGCTGCGTGAAAGCTACCAGGAATCCGTGAAGGAGACCGTTAAGGATATTAAGCGTCTCCGAGACGTTGACAGGGTTGTCGGCCAATTCAGCGAGTTTGAGTTCATTGAAAGTGCGGGATTAGCCGGAATTGAACTGGGCCAAGGGGTGGCTGAAATTGATTTATACGCGCCGGACCATTTATATGATCAAATCCTGAAAGAAGTGGTCGGGGTTGAAATCAGGGGAAGAGATCACCTGCTTGAGCTCATGCAGGACTTCGCACATGCGAAAACAGAGTATGATCAAGTGCAAGATGCCTTAAAAATGGTCAAACAGACTGGATACGGTATTGCAGCACCTGCTTTAACTGATATGAGTCTCGATGAGCCGGAAATTATACGGCAGGGCTCACGATTCGGTGTGAGGCTGAAAGCTGTCGCTCCGTCGATCCATATGATCAAAGTAGACGTCGAAAGCGAATTTGCGCCGATTATCGGAACGGAAAAACAAAGCGAAGAGCTTGTACGCTATTTAATGCAGGACTTTGAAGATGATCCGCTCTCCATCTGGAACTCCGATATCTTCGGAAGATCACTGAGCTCAATTGTGAGGGAAGGAATTCAGGCAAAGCTGTCATTAATGCCTGAGAACGCACGGTACAAATTAAAAGAAACGTTAGAAAGAATCATAAATGAAGGCTCAGGCGGTTTAATCGCCATCATCCTGTAATGCCGGAAGACCTCTTTATAGAATGGGAGGTCTTTTTTCTTTGCTCTTAATAATGGAAAAGGATCAAGGAATAGGATGAAAAAAGGAAAAAAAGGAATATTTGTTCGGTAAATCACGTTAAATCCTTGACGAGCAAGGGATTGACGCTTTAAAATGCTTGATATGGCTTTTTATATGTGTTACTCTACATACAGAAATTCTTCACTTTGTTGGACAAACATTCCTTAGAGTGCAGTTTTTCTTAAAAAGCCGTTTTATTGTCTTTCTCTTGCCTGCTCTGATTTTTTCTGAGACAGGTTTAGAATCAGACTGAACTGTGAAGAAATGATGATAAACGAACTTAACTTTCCTTTTGGGAGGAGGTGAAAGGCATGAACAAAACAGAACTTATCAATGCGGTTGCAGAAGCAAGCGAATTGTCTAAAAAAGACGCTACAAAAGCAGTTGACTCTGTTTTTGATACGATCTTAGATGCACTTAAAAACGGTGATAAAATCCAACTGATCGGTTTTGGTAACTTCGAGGTGCGTGAACGTTCTGCACGTAAAGGACGCAACCCTCAAACAGGTGAAGAAATCGAAATTCCAGCAAGCAAAGTACCTGCTTTCAAACCAGGTAAAGCGCTTAAAGACGCAGTTGCCGGAAAATAATTGTGAATATAGATCGTGTATGCATCTAGCTTACATACACTTTATTTCTTCACAAAAAAGCCCCTTTCTAAGGGGCTTTTCATATTTCAAGGGCCTGGGCTTTCTGGCAGGGCATTCACTTTGCTTTTAGCGGGGCATGTGTGCTAGAATCGAAATTAAATGTATTCATTGGTGGAGGACATAGAACATGAAAGAAGTTAATAAAGAGCAAATCGAACAAGCTGTTCGTCAAATTTTAGAAGCGATCGGAGAAGACCCAAATAGAGAAGGGCTTCTTGATACTCCGAAAAGAGTCGCAAAGATGTATGCCGAGGTATTCTCCGGCTTGAATGAAGATCCAAAAGAACATTTCCAGACTGTCTTCGGTGAAAACCATGAGGAGCTTGTTCTTGTAAAAGATATCGCGTTTCATTCTATGTGTGAGCATCACCTTGTTCCCTTTTATGGAAAAGCACACGTTGCATATATACCGCGAGGCGGGAAGGTCACAGGACTCAGCAAACTGGCACGTGCCGTTGAAGCCGTTGCAAAGCGTCCGCAGCTTCAGGAACGTATCACGTCTACAATTGCGGAAAGCATTGTAGAAACGCTTGACCCCCATGGCGTAATGGTGGTGGTTGAAGCAGAACACATGTGCATGACGATGCGCGGTGTAAGAAAACCGGGTGCAAAAACTGTCACTTCAGCAGTCAGAGGCGTTTTTAAAGATGATGCCGCTGCCCGTGCGGAAGTATTGGAACACATTAAACGCCAGGACTAATAAAGATAGAGGGTGCTATAAATGAACGAAAAGCATTCAAGTGATTTTGTCGTCATTAAAGCGGTTGAGGACGGAGTGAACGTGATCGGCCTGACAAGGGGAACAGACACAAAGTTTCACCATTCCGAAAAACTCGACAAGGGAGAAGTGATCATCGCTCAGTTTACAGAGCATACTTCTGCCATTAAAGTCAGAGGAGAAGCACTCATTCAAACCGCATACGGAGAAATGAAAAGCGAAAAAAAATAAGCTGGCTGTCCCCGCTGTTAAAAGCAAAATGCTCGCAAACAGCGGGACGATACAGCCAATTTCTTTTTTTTATGCTATAATGATACCTGCGTAAGTGAATGAAAAGATAAAACTCATACATAGATTAGAAATAAATGTGAATTTGGGGACAAGGGTGATATTTTTGCAAGACATCTACGGAACTTTAGCCAATTTGAACACGAAATTAAAACAAAAGCTGTCTCATCCTTATTTAGCGAAGCATATTTCCGCGCCGAAAATTGATGAGGATAAGCTTCTTCTTTTTCATGCTTTATTTGAAGAAGCTGACATAAAAAACAACGATAGAGAAAATTATATTGTAACAGCGATGCTTGTACAAAGCGCCCTTGATACCCATGATGAAGTGACGACAGCCAGAGTCATAAAACGAGACGAAAACAAAAACCGCCAATTGACTGTTCTCGCAGGCGATTATTTTAGCGGGCTGTACTACTCTTTACTATCTGAAATGAAGGATATCTACATGATTAGGACGCTTGCTACAGCCATCAAAGAAATCAATGAACATAAAATTCGTCTGTATGACCGTTCTTTTAAGGACGAACATGATTTTTTTGAAAGTGTCGGCATCGTTGAATCAGCTTTATTCCATCGGGTGGCAGAACACTTCAATCTCCCTCGCTGGAAAAAGCTGTCGAGTGATTTTTTTGTATTGAAGCGGCTTATGAACGGGAATGATACATTTCTGGATGTGATCGGCAGTTTTATACAGCTTGGAAAAACAAAAGAAGAGATACTGGAAGATTGTTTTAAAAAAGCGAAAAACAGCATTGAGTCACTTTTGCCTCTAAATTCACCTATTCAGCATATTTTATTAAACCGTCTGAAGACAATCAGCCAAGATCAAACCTATCATCAGAAAGTGGAAGAAGGGTAAACCATTATGCAGGACTCAAAAGAACAGCGCGTACACGGAGTATTTGAAAAGATATACAAAAACTACGACCAAATGAACTCTGTCATCAGTTTTCAGCAGCATAAAAAATGGCGCGACAAAACGATGCGCATCATGGATGTCAAAGAAGGCGCCAAGGCACTTGATGTCTGCTGCGGAACAGCTGACTGGACGATCGCTCTTGCAAAAGCAGCCGGCAAAACCGGCGAGGTCAAGGGCTTAGACTTCAGTGAAAATATGCTGAGTGTCGGCCAGCAGAAAGTAAAAGCTGGCGGATTCAGCCAAATTGAACTGCTGCACGGCAATGCGATGGAGCTTCCTTTTG
Organism: Bacillus tequilensis KCTC 13622; assembly: GCF_000507145.1. Taxonomy (GTDB): domain Bacteria; phylum Bacillota; class Bacilli; order Bacillales; family Bacillaceae; genus Bacillus; species Bacillus tequilensis. The sequence continues at coordinate 507,637 of NZ_AYTO01000034.1, forward strand.
ATGATGATACATTTGATTATGTCACGATTGGCTTCGGTCTCCGCAATGTCCCTGATTACTTGACTGTACTGAAAGAGATGAGACGTGTGGTAAAGCCGGGCGGCCAGGTGGTATGTCTGGAAACATCCCAGCCGGAAATGTTCGGATTCAGACAGGCTTACTTTATGTACTTTAAGTATATTATGCCGTTTTTCGGTAAACTGTTTGCCAAAAGCTATAAAGAATATTCTTGGCTTCAAGAATCAGCCAGTGAATTTCCTGGAATGAAGGAACTGGCAGGCCTGTTTGAAGAGGCGGGCTTAAAAAATGTCAAATATCATTCGTTTACTGGCGGAGTCGCTGCCACGCATATCGGATGGAAATGAAAACACAGATGTTTGGGTGAATGATATGAAATTTAAAATGGCCTACTCTTTTTTAAATGACGATATTGATGTGATCGAACGAGAGCTTGAACAAACCGTACGTTCTGACTACCCGCTTTTAAGCGAGGCGGGTCTTCATCTGCTGCAGGCAGGAGGAAAACGCATTCGGCCTGTTTTCGTGCTGCTTTCCGGCATGTTTGGCGATTACGATATTAATAAGATTAAATATGTCGCCGTCACTCTGGAAATGATTCACATGGCCTCTTTGGTACATGATGATGTCATTGATGATGCTGAGCTTCGCAGAGGAAAGCCGACAATCAAAGCAAAATGGGACAATCGCATTGCGATGTACACAGGCGATTATATGCTGGCGGGATCTCTTGAAATGATGACGAGAATTAACGAGCCGAAAGCCCATCGGATTTTGTCACAAACGATTGTTGAAGTGTGTCTTGGAGAAATTGAGCAAATCAAAGACAAATACAACATGGAACAAAATCTCAGAACATATCTCCGCCGGATCAAACGTAAAACGGCCCTCCTGATTGCAGTCAGCTGCCAGCTTGGTGCTATTGCGTCCGGAGCAGATGAAAAGGTTCATAAGGCACTGTACTGGTTTGGGTATTATGTCGGCATGTCTTATCAAATCATTGATGATATTCTGGATTTCACCTCAACTGAAGAAGAGCTGGGAAAACCCGTTGGAGGAGATTTGCTTCAAGGGAATGTCACATTGCCAGTGCTGTACGCCTTGAAAAATCCAGCACTAAAGAACCAGCTTAAATTGATTAACAGTGAGACAACGCAGGAACAGCTCGAACCGATCATTGAAGAAATCAAAAAAACAGATGCGATTGAAGCATCTATGGCAGTAAGCGAAATGTATTTGCAGAAAGCCTTCCAGAAATTAAACACGCTTCCTAGAGGGCGCGCACGTTCATCTCTTGCAGCCATCGCGAAATATATTGGTAAAAGAAAATTTTAATTTTTGTAGATATTAAGAATTTTCTCCGCCCCGGATTGATTAATAATCAGAAAGATGTTACGATTTCGGTGTGCAGTGTAAAGCCTATACATACATAATGATGGGGTGGAGAATATGATGGAAAAGACTTTTATCATGGTGAAACCAGACGGTGTCCAACGTCAGCTCATTGGTGACATTTTATCCAGATTCGAACGTAAGGGCTTACAATTAGCTGGCGCCAAGCTAATGAGAGTGACTGAACAAATGGCTGAGAGACACTACGCTGAACATCAAGGGAAGCCTTTCTTCGGAGAGCTCGTTGAGTTTATTACTTCAGGACCTGTATTCGCAATGGTGTGGGAAGGCGAAAATGTCATTGAAGTGACGAGACAGCTGATCGGAAAGACAAATCCTAAAGAAGCTCTACCTGGCACGATTCGGGGAGATTATGGCATGTTTGTCGGAAAAAACATCATCCACGGCTCTGATTCTCTCGAAAGTGCAGAACGTGAGATTAACATTTTCTTTAAGAATGAAGAATTAGTATCATATCAGCAGCTCATGGCAGGCTGGATCTATTAATCATTGTGAAAATAAGCTACAGAGCCGGCATCATGTAACACCGCCGGTTTTTTTGATTTTTCTTGTAAAGGTTTACATTGAAGTGAATAAAGGGTTCCATCGCAGTGTGCATCAGACCGCTGTTGTCCCCAAGCATCTAAAATCAGCTGAAAAGCTGATTTTTTTATTGAAATAATACAATTTCCTGATAAAACAAGCTATACTAGGACAAAAAGACAGCGAGATTGGGAGAGTAGAGATGGATACATACAGCGTATTTACAGCGAAATGGAAACAATTAACCGGAGTCGATTTGACACTATATAAAGAAGCACAAATGAAGAGAAGGCTAACGTCACTTTATGAGAAAAAGGGATTTCAAAACTTTAAGGACTTTGCGGCGGCGTTGGAAAAGGATCAGGCTCTTTTAAATGAAACATTGGACAGAATGACAATCAATGTTTCAGAATTTTATCGTAATTATAAAAGATGGGAAGTTCTTGAGACTGCTATTCTGCCGTTAATCAAGACTTCTAAGCCTTTAAAGATTTGGAGTGCCGCCTGCTCAACGGGTGAGGAGCCATACACGCTTGCCATGCTTTTGGATCAGCAAAAAGGTCTGTCAGGCTATCATATTATGGCGACTGATATTGATGAAAAGGCATTGGAAAAAGCGCAAAAAGGCGTCTATCAGGAGCGGTCTTTACAGGAAGTCCCGTCCTCAGTGAAGGATCGTTATTTTACTCAAAACGTAAATAGAAGCTATGAGGTAAGACCGGAAATCAAAAAGAATATTACATTCAAAAAACACAATCTGCTGGCGGATCGTTATGAACTAGATTTTGACTTAATTGTGTGCCGCAATGTATTTATCTATTTCACTGAAAGCGCGAAGGAAGAGCTTTATTTTAAAATGGCACATAGCTTGAAAAAGAATGGAGTTCTTTTTGTCGGCAGCACCGAGCAAATTTTTAATCCTGAGAAGTTTGGACTTGTGCCAGCCGATACATTCTTTTATCAAAAAAGATAGACTGACTTTTTGCTGAAAAATATGTTATAGTAGTTTTACTTAAAAGCGTTAATGTGATGAAGGGAGAAGGAGTCATGAGATATTTAACAGCCGGAGAATCACACGGCCCGCAACTGACAGCCATTATTGAAGGAGTGCCTGCCGGGCTTTACATAACGGAGGAAGATATCAATTTTGAGCTTGCCAGACGCCAAAAAGGCCATGGGCGCGGCCGCCGTATGCAGATCGAAAAAGACCAGGCCAAAATTATGAGCGGGGTGCGCCATGCCCGTACGCTCGGCTCACCCATTGCTCTTGTGGTAGAAAATAACGACTGGAAACATTGGACAAAAATTATGGGTGCGGCTCCGATTACAGAGGATGAAGAAAAGGAAATGAAGCGCCAAATTTCCAGACCGAGACCTGGGCATGCTGACTTAAACGGTGCGATTAAATATAATCATCGTGACATGAGAAATGTACTTGAGCGCTCTTCAGCAAGGGAAACAACTGTCAGAGTGGCGGCAGGCGCTGTTGCTAAAAAGATTCTTTCCGAACTCGGCATTAAGGTGGCGGGTCATGTGTTGCAAATTGGTGCAGTTAAAGCTGAAAAAACAGAATATACGTCAATTGAAGATCTGCAGCGTGTAACGGAAGAGTCTCCAGTCAGATGCTACGATGAAGAGGCAGGCAAAAAAATGATGGATGCCATTGATGAAGCGAAGGCAAACGGAGATTCCATCGGCGGAATTGTAGAAGTCATTGTCGAAGGAATGCCGGTAGGCGTTGGCAGCTATGTCCATTATGACCGCAAGCTGGACAGTAAGCTTGCTGCTGCTGTGCTGTCAATTAATGCATTTAAAGGTGTGGAATTCGGCATTGGATTTGAAGCGGCGGGCCGAAATGGAAGCGAAGTCCATGACGAGATCATTTGGGATGAGGAAAAAGGGTATACACGCGCTACCAACAGACTTGGGGGCTTGGAAGGCGGCATGACGACAGGAATGCCGATAGTCGTCCGCGGAGTCATGAAGCCGATTCCGACTTTATATAAACCGCTGAAAAGTGTGGATATTGAAACGAAAGAACCGTTTTCTGCCAGCATTGAACGTTCAGACAGCTGTGCAGTGCCTGCGGCAAGTGTTGTAGCTGAAGCGGCTGTAGCGTGGGAAATTGCGAACGCAGTCGTTGAACAATTCGGCTTAGATCAAATCGACCGCATTAGAGAAAATGTGGAGAATATGAGAAAACTGTCGAGGGAATTTTAATGAAAACACTGCATGTTCAAACCGCTTCCTCGTCGTATCCTGTTTTTATCGGAAAAGGCATCAGAAAAGAGGCTTGCGAACTATTAACCTCTTTAAACAGGCCTTTAACACGGATCATGCTTGTCACGGATGAAGAGGTAGACCGCTTGTATGGTGATGAAATGCTTCATTTGCTGCAAGAAAAATGGCCCGTGAAAAAAGTGACCGTGCCGAGCGGAGAGCAGGCGAAATCCATGGACATGTACACAGACCTGCAGAGTGAAGCGATTCGTTTTCAGATGGATCGCTCCTCATGCATCATCGCTTTTGGTGGCGGTGTTGTTGGAGATCTTGCCGGTTTTGTGGCGGCCACTTTTATGCGCGGCATCGATTTCATCCAAATGCCGACAACTCTCTTGGCGCATGACAGCGCAGTCGGAGGAAAAGTAGCTGTGAATCATTCGCTCGGAAAAAATTTAATCGGTGCGTTTTATCAGCCGAAGGCAGTGCTATATGATACAGACTTCCTGCGTTCTCTGCCTGAAAAAGAGCTTCGGTCCGGTATGGCAGAAGTGATTAAGCACGCTTTTATCTATGACAGAGCGTTTCTGGAAGAGCTGCTGAATATCCGCTCGCTGCACGATATCACCAGTGATCGGCTGAATAACATGATATTTAAAGGTATTTCAATTAAAGCCTCTGTCGTTCAGCAGGATGAAAAAGAAGAGGGAATCAGAGCTTACTTAAACTTTGGACATACGCTCGGCCATGCCGTTGAGGCGGAATATGGATACGGGCAGATCACTCATGGTGATGCTGTAGCCCTCGGAATGCAGTTTGCTTTATATATAAGCGAAAAGACCGCGGGCTGTAAAATGGACAGAAAGCGTTTGGTCAGCTGGCTGAAAAGCCTGGGCTATCCGAGTTCAATTAAAAAAGAGACGGAAACATCGGTTTTATTGGACCGTATGATGAATGATAAGAAAACCCGCGGCGGGAAGATTCAGTTTATCGTGCTCAACGAATTAGGAAAAGTTGCTGATCACACATTTTCCAGAAAAGAACTTGAGAGCTGGCTGAACAAATGGCGATTGGAGGAGACAGCATGATGATTCGCGGAATTCGCGGAGCGACTACAGTGGAACAGGATACTGAAGAAGAAATCTTACAAAAAACAAAACAGCTGTTAGAGAAAATCATAGAAGAAAACAAAACAAAACCGGAAGATGTTGTTCAAATACTTCTTTCAGCGACACCTGATTTGCATTCTGTTTTCCCGGCAAAAGCTGTTCGTGAGCTTTCAGGGTGGCAGTATGTGCCGGTAACCTGTATGCAGGAAATGGATGTAGCCGGCGGTCTGAAAAAGTGCATAAGAGTGATGATGACCGTCCAGACTGATGTTCCTCAGGATCAGATCAGACATGTATATTTAGAAAAAGCCGTCGTATTAAGACCCGATTTATCATTGACAAAAAATACTGAATTGTAATACGATAGGAATAGCTTAGAAATACACAAGAGTGTGTATAAAGCGATTGAATGAGTTGAGTTAGAGAATAGGGTAGCAGAGAATGAGTGTAGTTGAGCTGAGACATGTATGTTTATTCTACCCAAAAGAAGCCTTTCTTTTGGGTTTATTTGTTATATTATCGTTTATCCTCTCATGCCATCTTCTCATTCTCCTTGCCATAAGGAGTGAGAGCAATGAATTTCCAATCAAACATTTCTGCATTTTTACAGGACAGCTTGTCCTGCCACACGATACCGATTGTGGAGACCTTCACAGTCGATACACTGACACCCATTCAAATGATAGAGAAGCTCGACAGGGAGATTACGTATCTTCTTGAAAGCAGGGATGATACCTCCAACTGGTCAAGATATTCGTTTATCGGTCTGAATCCATTTCTGACAATTAAGGAAGAACAGAGCCGCTTTACAGCCGTTGATCAGGACGGCAGATCTCTTTACACAGGAAATAACCTAAAAGAAGTACTGAATTGGATGAATACAACGTACAACATCAAAACGCCAGAGCTGGGGATTCCTTTTGTCGGCGGAGCTGTCGGGTACTTAAGCTATGATATGATCCCGCTGATTGAACCTTCTGTTCCTTCGCATACAAAAGAAACAGAAATGGAAAAGTGTATGCTGTTTGTTTGCCGGACATTAATCGCGTATGATCATGAAACCAAAAACGTCCACTTTATCCAATACGCAAGCCTCAATGGACGGGAAACAGAAAAAGAAAAAATCGATGTGTTTCATCAAAATCATCAAGAGCTTCAAGATCTCATAGAAAAAATGATGAATCAAAAAAACATAAAAGAGCTGTTTCTCTCTGCTGATTCATATAAAACGCCCAGCTTTGAGAATGTATCTTCCAACTATGAAAAATCTGCTTTTATGGCTGATGTAGGAAAAATCAAAGAATATATAAAAGCGGGAGATATCTTCCAAGGCGTGCTGTCACAAAAATTTGAGGTTCCGATAACAGTAAATGCCTTTGAGTTATACAGAGTGCTTAGGATCGTCAATCCTTCTCCGTATATGTATTATATGAAACTCCAAGACAGAGAAATAGTCGGCAGCTCTCCGGAACGGTTAATCCGCGTTCAGGACAGACACCTGGAAATCCATCCGATTGCGGGTACGAGAAAACGCGGCGCGGACAAAGAGGAAGATGAAAAGCTCAAAGTTGAGCTGATGAAGGATGAAAAAGAAAAAGCGGAGCACTACATGCTCGTTGATCTTGCCCGGAACGATATCGGCAGAGTAGCGGAGTATGGTTCTGTTTCTGTGCCGGAGTTCACAAAAATTGTCTCCTTTTCACATGTCATGCACATGATCTCGGTGGTTACAGGCCGATTGAAAGAGGGGGTTCATCCTGTCGATGCATTGATGTCCGCTTTCCCGGCGGGAACTTTAACAGGCGCTCCGAAAATCCGTGCCATGCAGCTTTTGCAAGAGCTCGAGCCGACACCGAGAGAGACATACGGAGGCTGCATCGCCTACATCGGATTTGACGGAAATATCGACTCTTGTATCACGATTCGCACGATGAGCGTAAAGAATGGTGTCGCATCGATACAGGCGGGAGCTGGGATTGTTGCGGATTCAGTTCCGGAAGCCGAATATGAAGAAAGCTGCAATAAAGCGGGTGCGCTGCTGAAAACGATTCATATTGCCGAAGACATGTTTCATAGCAGGGAGGTTCAAGCTGATGAACAAATATCTACAATTGTGCGTTGACGGAAAAACACTTACTGCCGGTGAGGCTGAAGCGCTGATGAATATGATGATGACAGCGGAAATGACGCCTTCTGAAATGGGCGGTATATTGTCTGTTCTTGCTCATCGGGGAGAGACGCCAGAAGAGCTTGCGGGCTTTGTGAAGGCGATGCGGGCGCGCGCCCTTACAGTCGATGGACTTTCTGATATTGTTGACACATGCGGAACCGGAGGAGACGGTATTTCCACTTTTAATATCTCAACGGCATCGGCAATTGTTGCCTCAGCAGCAGGGGCGAAAATCGCTAAGCATGGCAATCGGTCTGTCTCTTCTAAAAGCGGAAGCGCTGATGTGTTAGAGGAGTTAGAGGTTCCGATTCAAACCACTCCCGAAAAGGTCAAAAAAAGCATTGCAGCAAACAACATGGGATTTCTTTTTGCGCCGCTTTATCACGCGTCTATGAAGCATGTAGCGAGTACTAGAAAAGAGCTAGGTTTCAGAACGGTATTTAATCTGCTTGGACCGCTTAGCAACCCCTTACAGGCGCAGAGGCAGGTGATCGGGGTCTATTCCGCTGCAAAAGCTGGACTGATGGCAAGCGCACTGGAGATATTTCAGCCGAAGCACGTCATGTTCGTGTCAAGCCGTGACGGTTTAGATGAGCTTTCAATTACGGCACCGACCGACGTGATTGAATTAAAGGACGGGGAGCGCCGGGAATATACCGTTTCACCCGAAGATTTCGGTTTTACAAATGGCAGACTTGAAGATTTGCAGGTGCAGTCACCGAAAGAGAGTGCCTGTCTCATTCAGAATATTTTTGAAAATAGAAGCAGCCGCTCCGCTTTATCAATTACAGCTTTTAATGCAGGAGCTGCGATATACGCAGCGGGGATCACCTCCTCACTGAAGGAAGGAACAGAGCTGGCGTTAGAGACGATTACAAACGGAGGCGCTGCTGCGCAGCTTGAACGACTAAAGCAGAAAGAGGAAGAGATCTATGCTTGAAAACATTATCAGACAAAAGAAAGAAGAAGTAAGAACATTAGTCCTGCCGGAAGAGCAGCCTTTCGAAAAACGTTCATTTAAAGAGGCACTGTCAAGCCCGAATCGGCTGATTGGGTTGATTGCCGAAGTGAAGAAAGCATCGCCGTCAAAAGGGCTCATTAAAGAGGATTTTGTCCCTGAGCGGATTGCAAAAGATTATGAAGCTGCAAAGGCAGATGCGCTTTCCGTTTTAACAGACAACCCGTTTTTTCAAGGGGAAAACCGTTATTTATCAGACGTAAAGCGTGCTGTTTCGATTCCTGTACTCAGAAAAGATTTTATTATTGATTCTCTTCAAGTGGAGGAATCAAGAAGAATCGGAGCGGATGCCATATTGTTAATCGGCGAAGTGCTTGATTCCTTGCACCTTCATGAATTATATCTTGAAGCTGGTGAAAAGGGGATGGACGTGTTAGTAGAGGTTCATGATGCAACAACGCTGGAACGAATACTGAAGGTGTTCACGCCTGGTATTCTCGGCATAAACAACCGAAACCTAAAAACATTCGAAACATCTATAAAACAGACAGAACGAATCTCATCCCTTGTCCCGAAAGAATCACTTCTTGTCAGCGAAAGCGGAATCGGTTCTTTAGAACACTTAATATTTGTCAAAGAACATGGGGCGAGAGCTGTGCTTGTTGGTGAATCATTGATGAGGCAAACATCACAGCAAAAAGCCATCCATGCTTTGTTTGGAGAGTGAGGGTGTGAAGAAGCCGGCAATAAAATATTGCGGTATCCGGTCACTGCAGGATTTGCAGCTTGCAGCGAACTCACATGCTGATTATCTGGGCTTTATTTTTGCAGAAAGCAAACGAAAAGTATCTCCGCAAAATGTGAAAAAGTGGCTGAGTCAAGTTCGTGTCAAAAAACAGGTTGCAGGCGTTTTTGTTAATGAATCGATAGAGACGGCGGCGCGTATTGCAGAAGATTTGAATCTTGATGTTATTCAGCTTCACGGTGATGAGGAACCGGCGGATGCCGATGCGCTTCGCGTATTGACAGATTGTGAAATATGGAAGGCGCTTCATCATCATGAGAACACAACTCAAGACATAGTCCGCTTTAAAGACCATGTGGATGGCTTTGTGATTGATTCGTCAGTAAAAGGGGCAAGAGGGGGCACTGGTGTTGCTTTTTCTTGGGACTGTGTGCCGGACTACCAGCAGGCGGCTATTGGCAAACGCTGCTTTATAGCAGGCGGTGTGAATCCGGACACCATCACAGGCCTATTGAAATATCACCCATTGGGAATTGACCTTGCCAGCGGGATCGAAAAAAACGGACAAAAAAATCAAAATCTGATGAGGCTTTTAGAAGAGAGGATGAAGCGATATGTATCCATATCCGAATGAAATAGGCAGGTACGGCGATTTTGGCGGAAAGTTTGTTCCCGAAACACTGATGCAGCCGTTAGAAGAGATTGAAACCGCATTTAAAGAGATCAAGGATGATCCCGCATTTCGTGACGAATATTACAAGCTGTTACATGACTATTCCGGGAGGCCGACTGCATTAACATTCGCTGATCGAGTTACTGAATATTTAGGTGGCGCGAAAATTTATTTGAAACGAGAAGATTTAAATCATACAGGTTCTCATAAAATCAATAATGCGCTAGGTCAAGCACTGCTTGCCAAGAAAATGGGCAAAACGAAAATCATTGCTGAAACCGGTGCCGGTCAGCATGGCGTTGCCGCTGCAACAGTCGCAGCCAAATTTGGCTTTGCCTGCACTGTGTTTATGGGCGAGGAGGATGTTGCCCGTCAATCTCTGAACGTTTTCCGAATGAAGCTTCTTGGAGCGGAGGTTGTGCCTGTAACAAGCGGAAACGGTACATTGAAGGATGCCACAAATGAGGCGATAAGGTACTGGGTTCAGCATTGTGAGGATCATTTTTACATGATTGGATCTGTTGTCGGACCGCATCCTTATCCGCAGGTCGTCCGTGAATTTCAAAGAATGATCGGAGAGGAAGCGAAGGATCAATTGAGCCGCATTGAAGGCACTCTGCCTGATAAAGTAGTGGCATGCGTAGGCGGAGGAAGCAATGCAATGGGTATGTTTCAGGCATTTCTAGATGAAGAGGTTGAACTGATCGGCGCTGAAGCAGCAGGAAAAGGAATTGATACTCCTCTTCATGCCGCTACTATTTCGAAAGGAGCGGTAGGCGTTATTCACGGTTCATTGACTTATCTCATTCAGGATGAGTTCGGGCAAATTATTGAGCCTTACTCTATTTCAGCAGGTCTCGACTATCCTGGGATCGGTCCTGAGCACGCTTACTTGCATAAGAGCGGCCGTGTGACTTATGACAGTATCACAGATGAAGAAGCGGTGGATGCCTTAAAACTGTTGTCAGAAAAAGAGGGGATTTTGCCGGCGATCGAATCTGCTCATGCATTAGCGAAAGCATTTAAACTCGCCAAAGAGATGGACCGCGATCAAACCATTCTCGTCTGTTTATCAGGACGGGGAGATAAGGATGTCAACACATTAATGAATGTGTTGGAAGAGGAGGGGAAAGCCCATGTTTAAATTAGACCTTCAAGCGTCAGAAAAATTGTTTATCCCGTTTATTACGGCGGGCGATCCATCGCCTGAGGTTTCGGTTAAACTGGCGATATCTCTTCAAAAAGCGGGCGCCACGGCACTGGAGCTTGGCGTTGCATACTCAGATCCGCTTGCAGATGGTCCGGTGATCCAGCGGGCTTCGAAGCGGGCGCTTGATCATGGAATGAATATCGTCAAGGCCATCAAATTAGGCGGAGAAATGAAAAAAAACGGCGTGAATATTCCGATTATCCTCTTTACGTATTATAATCCTGTGTTACAATTGAACAAAGAATACTTTTTCGCTTTACTGCGGGAAAATCATATTGACGGTCTGCTTGTTCCGGATCTGCCATTAGAAGAAAGCGCCAGTCTTCAAGCTGCATGCAAAAGCCATGAAGTGACGTATATTTCTTTGGTTGCGCCGACAAGCGAAAGCCGTTTGAAAACCATTATTGAACAAGCCGAGGGCTTCGTCTACTGTGTATCTTCTCTAGGTGTAACCGGTGTCCGCAATGAATTCAATTCATCCGTGTACCCATTCATCCGGGCAGTGAAGGATCTCAGCGCTGTTCCGGTTGCTGTAGGGTTTGGGATATCAAACCGCGAACAGGTTATGAAGATGAATGACATTTGTGACGGTGTCGTAGTGGGAAGTGCGCTCGTCAGAAAAATAGAAGAATTAAAGGACCGGCTCATCAGCGCTGAAACGAGAGATCAAGCGTTGCAGGAGTTTGAAGATTACGCAACGGCGTTTGGCGGCTTGTACAGTTTAAAATGAGGTGACTGATTTGCGTATCAAAGAACATTTAAAACAGCTGAAGCCTTATCAGCCAGGAAAGCCGATTGAAGCAGTGAAAGCAGAATATGGCTTGAATAAAGTTGTGAAGCTTGCTTCAAACGAAAATCCTTACGGCTGTTCGGAAGCTGCAAAAGAGGCGCTTCATCATGAGGTTCAGCAGCTTGCCCTTTATCCAGACGGGTACAGCGCAGCTTTGCGGACTAGGCTCAGTGAACACCTCAATGTCAGTGAAACATCACTTATTTTCGGAAACGGTTCAGATGAAATCATCCAGATCATCTGCCGGGCATTTTTAAACGATAAAACCAACACGATAACTGCTGCTCCGACTTTTCCGCAATATAAACATAATGCGGTCATTGAAGGCGCCGAAGTTCGTGAAATTGCACTTCGTCCTGACGCCTCACATGATTTAGACGCCATGCTTGAAGCGATTGACGAACAGACACAAATCGTTTGGATATGCAGCCCGAATAACCCGACTGGCACATATACATCAGAAGGGGAATTACTCGCTTTTCTGGAGCGCGTTCCTTCTCGTGTCCTCGTTGTTCTTGACGAAGCATATTATGAATATGTAACAGCAGAGGATTATCCGGAAACCGTGCCGCTCTTAAACAAGTATTCCAATCTGATGATATTGCGGACATTTTCAAAGGCTTACGGTCTGGCTGCACTCAGAGTCGGATACGGAATTGCTGAGGAGGGCCTGATTCGCCAGATTGAGCCGGCAAGAGAGCCGTTTAACACGAGCCGTCTGGGTCAGGCTGCGGCGATTGCGGCGCTTGATGATCAAGCATTTATTGCTTCCTGTGTCGAGCAAAATAAAGCAGGCCTTCAGCAATATTATGATTTTGCGAAGACTCATGGTTTAAAGTGCTACCCTTCACAGACAAACTTTGTGTTAATCGACTTTAACCGTCCGGCCGATGAACTGTTTCAGGCTCTGCTGGAAAAAGGCTATATCGTCCGGTCAGGAAATGCATTAGGCTTCCCGACATCACTCCGGATTACGATCGGAACAAAAGAGCAAAATGAAGAAATTCTTGCTATTTTAGCTGAAATTTTATAAGAGGTGATCAAATATCACCTCTTTAGTCTATAAACCAGGTGATGACGTATGAATCGAATGAAAGATACAATATTGCTCGCTGGTCTCGGATTGATAGGCGGTTCGATTGCGTTAGCGATCAAAAAAAAGCATCCCGGCAAACGGATTATCGGAATCGACATCTCTGATGAACAAGCAATAGCCGCATTAAAATTAGGTGTGATAGACGAGCGTGCTGATTCGTTTATCAGCGGTGCGAAAGAGGCAGCTACGGTGATCATTGCGACGCCTGTCGCGCAAACGCTGCGTATGCTTGATGAACTGGCCCACTCAGGAATTGAACAACAGCTTTTGATTACCGATGTAGGCAGCACAAAGCAAAAAGTGGTTCATTACGCTGATCAAGTGCTGCCTAGCCGCTATCAATTTGTCGGAGGGCATCCGATGGCGGGTTCACACAAGTCAGGAGTTGCCGCTGCTAAGGATTTCCTGTTTGAAAATGCATTTTATATATTAACGCCAGGTCAGAAAACGGACAGACAAGCGGTTGAACAGTTAAAACACTTGCTGAAGGGAACGAATGCCCACTTTGTGGAAATGACACCTGAAGAGCATGACGGCGTGACAAGCGTAATCAGTCATTTTCCGCATATTGTCGCAGCGAGCCTTGTTCACCAAACCCATCAGTCGGAAGAGCTTTATCCGCTTGTTAAGCGTTTTGCTGCCGGGGGGTTCAGGGATATTACAAGGATTGCATCAAGCAGTCCGGCAATGTGGCGGGATATTTTATTACATAATAAAGATAAAATCTTGGACCGTTTTGATGAGTGGATTCGCGAAATTGAGAGGATCCGGACATATGTAGAACAAGAAGATGCGGAAAACCTGTTTCGTTATTTTAAAACGGCCAAGGATTATCGCGATGGGCTGCCGCTGCGGCAGAAAGGCGCAATACCTGCATTTTACGATTTATACGTGGATGTTCCCGATCATCCGGGTGTGATTTCCGAGATAACGGCTATATTAGCTGCGGAGCGCATCAGTATCACGAATATCCGCATTATTGAAACACGAGAAGATATTAACGGAATTTTACGGATCAGTTTTCAGTCTGATGACGACCGCAAACGGGCTGAACAATGCATTGAAGCTCGCGCGGAATATGAAACTTTTTATGCTGATTGAGGTGGAAAATAATGAAAAGAGAAAAGGTGCGTGCCTTAAACGGAGAAATACACATTCCCGGTGATAAATCGATTTCACACCGCTCCGTCATGTTTGGCGCGCTGGCGAAAGGTACAACAACTGTGAAAAACTTTCTGCCGGGAGCGGATTGTTTGAGCACAATCGATTGCTTTAGAAAAATGGGTGTTCAAATTGAGCAAAACGGAAGCGATGTGGTGATTTACGGAAAAGGAATCGATTCCCTGAGCGAGCCAGCAAGCCTTTTAGATGTCGGGAATTCAGGTACAACGATTCGCCTGATGCTCGGCATTTTGGCGGGACGTCCTTTTTACAGTGCGGTAGCCGGAGATGAGAGCATTGCCAAGCGTCCAATGAAACGTGTGACTGAGCCTTTGAAGCAAATGGGTGCTAAAATCGACGGCAGAGCGGGGGGAGAATTTACGCCGCTGTCCGTAAGCGGATCTTCTCTTAAAGGGATTGATTATGTATCACCTGTCGCGAGCGCACAAATTAAATCTGCTGTTTTGCTGGCCGGTTTACAGGCTGAGGGCACAACAACTGTCACAGAGCCTCATAAATCTCGGGACCATACTGAACGGATGCTTTCTGCTTTTGGTGTTGAACTTTCTGAAGATCAAACGAGCGTGTCCATTACAGGCGGCCAGGACCTGACAGCTGCAGATATTTTTGTTCCGGGAGACATTTCTTCAGCAGCGTTTTTCCTTGCTGCGGGTGCAATGGTGCCAAACAGCAGCATTGTATTGAAAAACGTAGGATTAAATCCGACTCGGACAGGTATCATTGACGTCCTTCAAAACATGGGGGCGAAACTTGAAATCAAATCGTCTGCTGACAGCAATGCAGAGCCTTACGGAGATTTGGTCATAGAAACGTCATCTCTAAAAGCTGTGGAAATCGGAGGAGACATCATTCCGCGTTTAATTGATGAAATCCCTATCATCGCGCTTCTTGCGACTCAAGCGGAAGGAACCACTGTGATCAAGGATGCAGCAGAGCTTAAAGTCAAAGAAACAAACCGCATTGATACCGTGGTTTCCGAGCTTCGTAAGCTGGGTGCTGAGATTGAACCGACAGAAGATGGAATGAAGATATACGGCAAACAGACATTGAAAGGCGGCGGAACAGTGTCCAGCCATGGAGATCATCGGATCGGCATGATGCTTGGCATTGCTTCCAGTATAACAGTGGAGCCAATTGAAATTGAACAGGCAGATGCCATTCACGTTTCTTATCCAACTTTCTTTGAGCATTTAAATAAGCTTTCAAAAAAATCCTGAAGTTTTGCTTCAGGTTTTTTTGCGGAGTGATTGTGAGAGTCATAAGCCGTGGTCAAAAAACATAGCTTGTCTTATAGAGGAAAAAGAAAAACGAAAAGGGGGGATGCGCTTTACTTACAAGATGGCAGATCAAAGCTGCTTTACTGTACAGAGGGCGATCTTCTTTTTTTCGTTTTCTTTTGGTAAACTTATATCACTCAATAATTCCCCGCCGTACAGTAAGCATCTTATTTGCCGGGGGCATTCGTCTGAATTATGATAGGATTAAACCGAACAAATAAAGCTTTTGTATGGTTGTGTTGTATAGGAAAAGAAAGGACCGGTCCGATTTGAATACATTGATTCAAGAAGCCATAAAATTAGTTGAAGCAGGCGAAACAGAAAAAGGTCTCAACACGCTCTCGAAGGCTGAACATCAGCTCCATGATGAAGATAAAGCCATTGCAGCCCAGCTTTATTACGAGTGGGGTAATGTAGAAAAAGCGATTTCACTCATCAGTGATTTACATGATTTATATCCAGATGAAACAGAACTGACGAATTTTTACGCTGAACTTTTAATAGATATTGACGAAGAAGAAAAGGCCCTAGCTGTGCTGGAAACCATCCCGGAAACAGATCCATCGTATCCGGAAAGTTTGCTGCTTATGGCGGATCTTTATCAGATGCAAGGATTATTTGAAGTCAGTGAACAAAAGCTTTTGCAAGCAAAGTCCATTCTGAACAATGAACCAGTTATTGATTTTGCATTGGGAGAACTTTACTTTACACAGGGAGCCTATGCAAAAGCGGTTCAATATTTCAAAACAACGGCTGAGGAGCAGAGTGAGATTGGAGGCGTTAATGTCTATCAGAGACTGGCCGAATCGTTAAGTGCCTCAGGTGAATTTGAGGATGCCATTTCGTGGTACGAGAAAGCTGTTGAAGAGAATCCTGAGCCTAATACAATTTTTGGCTATGGATTTACAGCTTTACAGGCAGGGCTTATGAAAACAGCTATTAAGCAGCTGTCTGATTTAAAAGAGCTTGATCCATCTTATTCCTCACTTTACATGCCGCTCTCGAAAAGCTATGAAGCTGAAGGAATGTATGAAGAGGCATTAAAAACGGCAAAAGAGGGTATCAGATATGATGAATATAACAAAGAGCTTTTCCTCTATGCCGCAAAAATGGCCTTGAAAATCGGGAAGTCAGAAGAGGGGAAAAAGCTGCTTCAAGAGGCGCTTGCGCTTGATCCGGGCTTCGTCGAGGCGCTTCATACACTTCTTGCCGTGTACCATAAAGAAGAGGATTATGAACAGATTATTGATCTTATTCAAGAGGTGCGCGGCTACGGAGAAGAGGATCCGAAATACAATTGGTATCTTGCGAGCGCGTATGCTGAATTAGAGCAATACGAGGAAGCGAAACAATCCTTTGAAGCTGCCTATCTTCATTACCGGGAGGATAGAGATTTCTTATATGAATACTCAAGCTTCCTATTAGAAGAAGGCCTCCAAAAAGAAGCGCTGCCGCTTTTGAAAAAGGTTGTGGAAATGGACGGCGCCAATGAAGAGCTGGAAGAAACGATTTTGCGAATCGAGGATGAATTTTCTAGATAAGCAGGAATATTCACCATTCATGTGGAACATATAAGTATATAGATTATACGAACGATAGAGGAGGGAATTACATGCAGACCCCTGTTTCTGTCAATGAGAAAAAGGATTTTATCCGCTGGTTTTTAAACCATTATCAGTTAAAGCGCCGAGAGTGCGTTTGGATCTTGAACTACTTAATGAGCCATGATTCTCTCATGGAGAAGGTTCATTTTGTGGAACAAGCTGAGTTTTGCCCGAGAGGCATTATCATGTCAACACACTGTGTTGAAGAAGTTCCGTTTCGGTTCTATAAAGAGAATATCATGACAACCGACGCGGAAAAATCTTTTCATGATATTAGATTAAATAAACAGCAGGATTTGTTTATCCAGCTTAATTTCCGTTCAGCTTACAGTTCACCTGAATATGCGGCAGTGCTGGAATCCAACCCTCATATTCCGAAGAATCTCTTTGAGAACAAAAAAGATCAGGGGTTGGCTGAACAAATTTTGGAGCACGCTATCTCCACATTCCAAAGAGAAAAATTATTAAAAGACATTGACGACGCGTTAGATCGTCATGATAAAGAAGCATTTGAACAATTATCACGCCAATTGAATCAGCTCACATAATTTGACCAGCCTTGCAGCGTATTGCAAGGCTTGTTGTCATAAGGGGGAGAACGATGAAGTGGAGAATCACTGATGCCAAGGACTATTTACAAGCTAAAGATTACATTGATACCGCTGTCATTCCATTAATTGGTGTAAAAGTAGGTGTCCATTTCCAAATGGCTGCGGAGAAAGGCGAATTCACACAGCTTCTGTCAGAAGAACTGGAAAGGCAGTTAAAGGGACGGGTATATTTACTGCCCCCTTATACATATGTTGATAGAAATGAAAAAACCGTTCAAGGACTAAAGGATTTGCGGGAAGAACTTCTATCAGAATTTTCGCATGTGGTGCTGCTCACATCTGACGAAAGTTGGAATGGAGAGGAGGCATTGGGCAAAATCATTGTTGCGCCGTCTATTCCGTTGGAGCATTTAAATGACTCCTTGAAAAGAAAAATATTGGATGAACGCACTGCGGAAATTTTGAACGTTTTGTTACAGTTGTGGAACGTTTCATAAAAACACTTACATTTCCTTATGAACAATATTTTGGCTATATTGACCTTGCTGAGAGATTCATATATTATGAGGGTGTCTAAAGGTATTGCAATATTTTCTATTTTAGTCAGTTTGCAGGGGTGACCTAGAGGGGGGAGAAGAGATGGGCGGTAAACATGATATATCCAGACGTCAATTTTTGAATTATACGCTCACAGGCGTAGGGGGGTTTATGGCGGCTAGTATGCTCATGCCTATGGTTCGCTTTGCACTCGACCCGGTATTAAAATCGACAGGGAAACAGGACATGGTTCAGGTTGTCAGCGTAGATGAGCTGACAAAAGAGCCGCAGCGCTTTGATTTCAAAATAAATCAAGTCGATGCCTGGTATGAGTCAGAAGAGTCAAGATCAGCCTGGGTCTTCAAAAACGGGGATGAAATTGTAGCGCTTTCTCCAATTTGTAAGCATTTAGGGTGTACGGTGAACTGGAACAGCGATCCTAAAAATCCGAATAAATTCTTTTGTCCATGCCATTACGGACTCTATGAAAAAGACGGCACCAATGTCCCGGGCACGCCGCCGCTTTCGCCTCTTGATCATTATGAGCAAGAAGTAAAAGACGGCTTCTTGTATCTCGGAAAAGCAAAGCCTAAGGGGGAAGGGTGACATGCTGAACAAAATTTATGACTGGGTAGATGAGCGGCTTGATATTACACCGATGTGGAGGGATATTGCCGATCACGAAGTACCGGAACATGTAAATCCCGCCCATCATTTCTCTGCATTTGTGTATTGCTTTGGGGGACTGACGTTTTTTGTAACCGTTATCCAAGTGTTATCTGGAATGTTTTTAACGATGTATTATGTGCCTGATATCAAAAATGCTTGGGAATCAGTATATTATTTGCAAAATGAAGTGGCGTTTGGCCAGATTGTGAGAGGAATGCACCACTGGGGTGCGAGCCTGGTCATTGTGATGATGTTTTTACATACGCTGAGGGTCTTTTTCCAAGGAGCGTATAAAAAGCCGCGTGAGCTGAACTGGATTGTGGGTGTCTTGATCTTTTTTGTCATGCTCGGGCTTGGCTTTACAGGCTATCTGCTTCCTTGGGACATGAAGGCTCTGTTTGCAACAAAAGTCGGGCTGCAGATCGCTGAAGCCACGCCTTTGATCGGGACGCAAGTCAAAACACTCCTTGCGGGGCATCCGGATATAGTAGGCGCCCAAACGCTGACCAGGTTTTTTGCGATCCATGTATTCTTTCTTCCGGCTGCATTGTTCGGGCTGATGGCTGCACATTTTATCATGATCCGGAAGCAGGGGATTTCAGGACCGCTTTAAACTCTTGATCTGCGAAAAAAAGGAGGGGATGACATGCACCGGGGCAAAGGGATGAAATTTGTAGGCGATTCAAGGATACCGGCTGAAAAAAAGCCGAATATACCGAAGGATTATTCGGAGTATCCGGGTAAAACAGAAGCTTTCTGGCCAAATTTCTTATTGAAGGAATGGATGGTCGGCGCTGTCTTTCTAATCGGTTTTCTTGTTTTGACGATTGTGCATCAGCCGCCTTTGGAGCGGATGGCGGACCCGACGGATACTGGTTATATTCCGCTGCCGGATTGGTATTTTCTTTTCTTATACCAGCTGTTGAAGTATGAATATGCCGCTGGAAGCTTTACAGTGGTCGGCGCCATGATTATGCCGGGACTCGCTTTTGGCGCGCTGCTTTTGGCACCATTCCTTGACAGAGGAACAGAAAGAAGGCCTTGGAAACGCCCTGTTGCTGTTGGAATGATGCTTCTGGCCCTTTCTGCTGCTGTATTTTTAACGTGGCAGTCAGTTGCTACTCACGACTGGGCTAAAGCAGAGGAGCAAGGGAAAATCACAAAAGAAGCCGACATTGACACCAGCGCAGAAGGCTATAAGGTTTTTAAGGAGCAGGGCTGTATTTCTTGCCATGGGGATAACCTCCAAGGAGGAGCAGCCGGGCCTTCATTGGTTGACAGCGGCCTGAAACCCGATGAAATCAAAAAAATCGCTGTTGAAGGGAAAGGCAAAATGCCGGCGGGTGTGTTTAAAGGGAATGATAAGCAGCTTGAAGAACTGGCGAAATTCATTTCTGAAACAACCGCAAAATAGCGTATTGTGAATTGTGAAATGGAAGGATATACTTTTATTATCAAAAGCTGACCCGGCGTCAGCTTTTTTATATGGACACATTCTTTTACAGACTGAGAGTTGATTTGATGTGAAATGGTTTCAATATGTATTAGGACAGCGGCCGATACTTATTCTTGTCTTAGCTGTCAATTTTCTGGGGACGGTTTACGGTTACTATTGGTACTTGCCGCAGCTTCTGGAGACACCGGCCCGATTCCTGATTTTTGTTCCGGATAGTCCGACAGCAACATTTTTCTTTCTGTTTGTGCTGCTCGCCTTTATCCTGAAACGGAACGCTCCGCTTTTTGAGGCGCTTGCGCTGGTCACCCTCGTAAAGTACGGCCTATGGGCGGTTGCCATGAATTTTCTTGTGCTGGCTGTAACAGGTGACTTGCCGTGGGAAGGATACATGCTGATTGCCTCGCATTTTGCAATGGCAGTCCAAGGCGTATTGTACAGTCCGTATTTTCGTTTTTCATTTTGGCATCTTGCCATTGCTGCGGTTTGGACGCTGCATAACGATGCCATTGATTATTTGTTTAAGATGATGCCGCAGTACTCTATGCTTTCTGATTATATGACTGATATAGGGTACGGAACATTTTGGCTGAGCATCTTTTCAATCGGGCTTGCTTACTTCCTTGTGGTCTCGAAAAAGCAAACAAAGCTAGAGCTGATGTAAAGACAATGTTGGTCTATCCTTGTCCCTTTCTTCATATTCTGTAAGGAGAGAGAGTGGGAGGGACCTGCATGAAACGAAAGCTGACGATCTGTCTGTTGATTGCTCTTATTTTTTATAATGGAAATGCCAAGGCTGCAGAGCGGGGAAGCCTCGAAGAATTGAACGACTTATCCGATACAGTCTTTCAAATGACCCGTCAGTCGAAATACGAAGAGGCGCTGCAAGTCCTTGCTTATTTTGAAAAAACATTAAAATCGACTGAGAAAAAACAGCAAGCCCCTATGCTAACGGGAGCCCAAATTCGTCAAATCACGCTGGGCTATAACGATATGGTACGGAGTTTAAAGCAGGCTGATACTTCAGATACACAAAAACTCAGAGCGGCCGCACAATTCAGAATGCTGATGGATGCCGTTGACAATCGGTCTGATCCGCTTTGGAGCTCACTGGAAAAACCGATTATGGAGGCCTTTGCTGAACTGAAGCAGGATGTACAAAAGAATGAAAGCACGAACTTTCATGAAAAATGGAACGAATTTATCAGTTTATATGATTTGATTTACCCCAGTCTTACAATCGATGTAGCAGAAGATCAGCTTGAAACGGTCGGGAAACATATAGGCGTTATTGAGCAAGAGGAATTTCAGCAAATGACCGAAAGTACGAAGCTTGAACGGCTTTCTCTTCTTCAGCATGATCTGAAAAATGTATTTGACAGAGCGGAGGAGGATGATGCCGATCCGTCTTTGCTCTGGGTGATCATCACAACCGGCGGTATCATCATTACAGCTCTCACCTATGTCGGATACAGAAAGTACAAAGCGGAGAAAAACAAGCTGAAAAAACGGGACTACCCTAAATAAGGATGAGGGGCGGCGGCAGCCGCCTTTTTTCTATTGAATTCAACGCGGAAGCGGATTTTTATTTTCGTCAAGCGTAAATCCTTCTCCGAGCACATCATGGACATCGCTTACCGCTACAAAGGCATGAGGATCAACGGAGTTAATCACACTTTTCAGCATCACCAGTTCGTTTTTCGGCACAACACAATAAAGCACATCTATGTCCTCTTTTGTATAGGAACCTTGTCCTTTCAAAATGGTGACGCCCCGTTCCATTTCTTCAAGAATTTTTTTCTGAATCAGGTCGTTTTTCGAAGAGATGATTGTAGCGCCTTTAGCTGCGTATCCGCCTTCCTGAATAAAATCAATTAATCTTGCAGCCACAAATACAGCCACCAAGGTATACATCGCTTCCTTATATGAGAGATAAGTCAGCAAGGACAAAACGATGACACAGGCATCGAAAGCAAACATCGTTCTGCCCATCGGAATCCCGAAATATTTATTAACTAAACGGGCGATGATGTCTACTCCGCCTGTCGTACCGCCAAATTTAAAAATAATGCCTAATCCGGCTCCGATAAATACGCCGGCAAATAAAGCAGCGAGCGCTAGGTCGTGCTGAAGAGGCATATGTATTTCATATCGCTGGAAAATGCTGAGGAACAGAGACAAGGCTACAGTGCCCACAAGGGTGTAAACAAACATTGTCCTGCCAAGCAAACGCCAGCCGATAAAAAAGATCGGAATATTCAGCACCAGGTTCGAGATAGAGGGGCTGATATGGAAAAGGGCATAAAGCAAAAGTGTAATACCTGTAAAACCGCCCTCAGCCAAATTGTTCTGCATATTGAAATGAACCAAGCCAAATGAAAAAATCGCCGCTCCGATTAAAATAAAACATATGTTTTTTAATCTAATTTCTCCAAGCATCACACAAAACCCCTTTTCCTTCCATTAGATAGCGTTTATATTATAGTGGATGAAAAAGAAAACAGCAAACGTGCTTAAACATTTGTCAAACGTATCTGAATTAGCTAACATGTAAGAGGATGATAGGAGGTTTCGTTCAGTGAGTGATAAAACAATGAAAGATATACAGGCTGAAGTAGACCGTTACATCGGCCAATTTAAAGAAGGATATTTCAGCCCGCTAGCCATGATGGCGAGACTGACCGAAGAACTGGGCGAGCTTGCCAGAGAAGTAAATCACCGCTATGGAGAAAAACCAAAAAAAGCGACTGAAGATGATAAAAGCATGGAAGAGGAAATGGGCGATGTGCTGTTTGTATTAGTTTGTTTAGCCAACTCTCTAGATATCTCTTTAGAGGAAGCCCACGATCGAGTCATGCATAAATTTAATACGAGAGATAAAGACCGCTGGACCAGAAAAGAAGAAGGAAAGTAGAGGAGATCTAGATGTCAAACGAAACAATTAAAGTAGTCATTGCAGGACCGCGTGGAAGAATGGGGCAGGAAGCTGTTAAATTGGCGGAAAGAACACCTCATTTTCACCTTGTCGGGGCCATCGACCATACATACGACCAGCAAAAATTATCCGATGTGATGTCTGTTGAGTCAGATGCTCTTATTTACACAGATATCCGTGCCTGTTTTACAGAAACACAGCCGGATGTCTTAATTGATTTAACGACGCCTGAAATCGGAAAAGTACATACAAAAATGGCATTAGAGCACGGAGTTCGTCCAGTTGTCGGAACAACCGGATTTTCAGAAGCTGACTTAAATGAGCTCACGTCTTTAACAGAAGAGAAGGGCATCGGAGCCATCATTGCTCCAAACTTTGCGCTTGGTGCGGTGCTGATGATGAAATTTTCGAAAATGGCCGCCAACTATTTTGAGGATGTTGAGATTATTGAGCTTCACCATGACAAGAAGCTTGATGCACCAAGCGGAACGGCGCTTAAAACAGCGGAAATGATTTCAGAAGTCCGCAAAGAAAAGCAGCAAGGACATCCGGATGAAAAAGAAATCCTCCCAGGAGCGAGAGGAGCGGAGCAAAACGGTATCCGCTTGCACAGCGTCCGTCTTCCGGGACTGATCGCACATCAGGAAGTCATGTTCGGCATGGATGGCCAAACGCTTCAGATCCGCCATGATTCCTATAACAGGGCTTCTTTCATGTCAGGTGTTAAACTGTCAGTCGAACAAGTCATGAAGATTGATCAGCTTGTGTACGGGTTAGAAAATATCATTGATTAGACAGGGGGATGAATGATGAAAATTGCTTTGATCGCACATGACAAGAAAAAACAAGATATGGTTCAATTTACGACTGCCTATCGGGATATTTTGAGTCATCATGATCTATACGCAACCGGTACAACAGGATTGAAAATTCAAGAGGCGACAGGTCTTCAAATTGAACGTTTTCAATCAGGCCCTTTAGGGGGAGACCAGCAAATCGGAGCATTGGTCGCGGCCAATGCACTCGATCTTGTCATCTTTTTGCGTGACCCGCTGACCGCGCAGCCGCATGAACCGGATGTCTCGGCATTAATCCGGTTATGTGATGTGTATTCCATTCCGCTCGCCACAAATATGGGTACTGCGGAGATTCTTGTCCGTACACTTGATGAAGGTGTTTTCGAATTTCGCAACCTGCTACGGGGGAAAGAGCCGAATGTATAATACTGACTTGCTTGCTTTTGGCGCCCACAGTGATGATGTCGAGATCGGAATGGGCGGCACAATCGCGAAGTTTGTCAAACAGGGGAAAAAAGTAATGATATGCGATTTAACCGAAGCGGAACTTTCTTCAAACGGAACGGTCATCTTACGTAAAGAAGAAGCAGCTGAAGCAGCCCGTATATTAGGTGCAGAAAAAAGAATCCAGCTGACGCTTCCAGACCGCGGACTGATGATGAGTGATCAGGCCATTCGGACGATTGTCAGTGTCATCAGAACCTGCCGGCCAAAAGCAGTCTTTATGCCGTATAAAAAGGACCGCCATCCGGATCACGGAAATGCGGCCGCATTGGTGGAAGAAGCGATTTTTTCCGCGGGTATCCATAAATATAAAGACGAAAAAAACCTTCCCGCGCATAAAGTAGGCAAAGTTTACTATTATATGATAAATGGTTTTCATCAGCCTGATTTTGTGATTGATATTTCGGAAACAATAGAAGCCAAAAAACAAAGCCTCAACGCCTATAAAAGCCAGTTTGTACCGTCTGAGGATTCAGTTTCAACTCCTCTGACGAATGGCTATATCGAGATCGTTGAAGCGAGAGAAAAGCTTTATGGCAAAGAAGCGGGAGTGGAGTATGCCGAGGGTTTCTTCTCCAGAAGAATGCTGATGCTTGAACATGATGTGCTTGGGGGCGAACAATGAAAAAACTAAAAATAGGAATCACATGCTATCCGAGCGTCGGAGGCTCAGGTATCATTGCGACAGAACTGGGGAAGCAGCTTGCTGAAAAGGGACATGAAATCCATTTCATCACGTCAAGCATTCCGTTTAGACTGAATACATATCATCCTAATATTCATTTTCATGAAGTTGAGGTTAATCAATATGCTGTTTTTAAATATCCGCCATATGATTTGACATTGGCTAGCAAAATCGCGGAGGTGGCGGAACGGGAGAATTTAGACATTATCCATGCGCATTATGCTCTCCCGCATGCGGTTTGCGCCTATCTTGCCAAACAGATGCTAAAGCGCAACATCGGCATTGTCACCACATTACACGGCACGGATATCACGGTGTTAGGCTATGACCCGTCTCTAAAAGATCTTATCCGTTTTGCCATCGAGTCATCAGATAGGGTGACAGCTGTCTCTTCAGCGCTTGCGGCTGAAACATACGATTTAATTAAACCTAAGAAAAAAATCGACACGATTTATAACTTTATAGATGAGCGTGTGTATCTGAAGAAAAACACAGTGGCGATTAAAGAGAAACATGGGGTTTTACCAGACGAAAAAGTTGTCATCCATGTGTCCAACTTTAGAAAGGTCAAACGTGTGCAGGATGTCATCCGTGTGTTCCGCAATATCGCCGGTAAAACAAAAGCGAAGCTGCTTTTAGTCGGAGACGGTCCGGAAAAGTCGACAGCTTGTGAGCTTGTCAGAAAATATGGATTGGAAAACCAAGTCTTAATGCTTGGAAATCAAGATCGTGTTGAGGAGCTTTATTCTATTAGCGATCTAAAGCTGCTGCTGTCTGAAAAGGAGAGCTTCGGTCTTGTTCTGCTAGAAGCGATGGCTTGCGGGGTGCCTTGTATCGGAACAAACATTGGCGGTATCCCGGAGGTTATTAAGAACAATGTGAGCGGATTTTTGGTGGATGTCGGCGATGTTGCAACTGCAACAGCCCGAGCGATGAGTATTTTAGAAGATGAACAGCTGAGTAAGAGGTTTACAGAGGCGGCAATGGAGATGCTCAAAAATGAATTTTCTTCCCGGAAAATTGTCAGCCAGTATGAACAGATTTATGCCGATTTAGCAGAACCGGAGTGATCACATGGAACAAGTTTTTATCAAAGCGCTTCCCGTGCTCCATACCTTAATCGAAGCGGGACATCAGGCTTATTTTGTTGGAGGCGCAGTTCGTGACAGCTATATGAAACGAGCGATCGGGGATGTCGATATCGCGACTGATGCGGCACCCGATCAAGTAGAACGGCTGTTTCAGCGG
Organism: Bacillus tequilensis KCTC 13622; assembly: GCF_000507145.1. Taxonomy (GTDB): domain Bacteria; phylum Bacillota; class Bacilli; order Bacillales; family Bacillaceae; genus Bacillus; species Bacillus tequilensis. The sequence goes on from NZ_AYTO01000034.1 coordinate 534,003, forward strand.
ACGGTTGATGTAGGCAAGGAGCATGGGACGATTATTGTGCTCTGGGAAGATGAAACCTATGAAGTCACGACGTTCCGTACTGAATCAGAGTATGAAGATTATAGAAGGCCGTCAGACGTGCAATTTATCACATCTTTAGAAGAGGATTTAAAACGCAGGGATTTGACGATTAATGCGATGGCTATGACAGCGGATGGGAAGGTGCTTGATTATTTCGGCGGCAAGAAAGATATTGATCAGAAGCTGATTCGAACCGTCGGAAAACCCGAGGACAGATTTCAAGAAGATGCGCTTCGCATGCTGAGAGCTGTACGCTTTATGAGCCAGCTCGGCTTCACGCTATCACCACAAACAGAAGAAGCCATCACGCAAGAAAAATCACTCCTATCCCATGTTTCAGTTGAACGAAAAACAATAGAGTTCGAGAAGCTGCTGCAGGGAAGAGCATCCCGCCAGGCGCTTCAAACACTCATTCAAACAGGGCTGTATGAGGAGCTGCCTGGTTTTTATCATAAACGAGAGAACCTGATGGCGGCGAGCAAGTTTCCGTTTTCCGCTTTACCCTCTCGAGAGGAGTTGTGGGCTGCGCTTTTAATAGATCTTGACATAAACACAAAAGACGCGCCGCTTTTCCTGAAAACATGGAAGCTCCCGGGAAAAGTGATGAAGGAAGCGATTCATATTGTCCATACGTTTAAGCAGAACCTTGACGTGATGACGATGTATAAAGCTGGAGAAAAGTCACTGCTCTCGGCGGTCAAAATATCGCAGCTTTGGCAAAGCGGTAAACTGGATGAAGAAAAGCTGAAGGACATTCAAAACGCTTATCAAAGCCTCCCGATCAAAAGCCTTAAGGATCTTGATATCACGGGCAAGGATTTGCTTGCGCTGCGAAACCGGCCCGCCGGAAAATGGGTGTCGGAAGAATTACAGCGGATCGAGCACGCTGTTGTGACGGGAAAGCTCTCCAATCAAAAGAAATACATAGAGGAGTGGCTGAAGAGATGCGGTCAACATTAAGAAAAGACCTAATTGAATTATTTTCTCAGGCCGGACGTGAATTTATTTCCGGCCAAAAGATCAGTGATGCCCTCGGCTGTTCCAGAACTGCAGTATGGAAACATATTGAAGAGCTTCGGAAAGAGGGCTATGAAGTAGAAGCCGTCAGAAGAAAAGGATATCGGCTTGTCAAAAAACCCGGAAAGCTCAGTGAAAGCGAAATTCGCTTCGGACTGAAAACGGAAATGATGGGCCAGAATCTAATTTACCATGACGTTATTTCAAGCACACAAAAAACAGCGCATGAGCTTGCGAATGATAACGCACCGGAAGGCACTCTCGTAGTGGCTGACAAACAAACAGCAGGCAGGGGGAGAATGTCAAGAGTATGGCATTCTCAAGAGGGAAACGGCATTTGGATGAGCCTGATCTTACGCCCTGACATTCCGCTCCAAAAAACACCGCAGCTGACACTGCTCGCTGCAGTAGCTGTTGTGCAGGGAATTGAAGAGGCAGCAGGCATCCAAACAGATATTAAATGGCCTAACGATATTTTAATTAACGGAAAAAAAACAGTCGGCATCTTAACAGAAATGCAGGCCGAGGAAGACCGCGTACGTTCGATTATCATCGGAATTGGCATTAATGTCAATCAGCAGCCGGATGATTTTCCAGATGAACTAAAGAACATCGCGACAAGCCTCAGCCAAGCTGCCGGAGAAAAAATTGACAGGGCCGGCGTTATTCAGCATATTTTACTTTGCTTTGAAAAACGGTACCGGGATTATATGACGCACGGTTTTACGCCGATTAAGCTTTTGTGGGAAAGCTATGCGCTGGGCATCGGCACGAATATGAGGGCCAGAACGTTAAACGGAACGTTTTACGGGAAGGCGTTAGGTATAGATGATGAAGGTGTTCTTCTTTTAGAAACGAAGGAGGGCATGAAAAAAATCTATTCTGCCGATATCGAATTGGGTTAATGTGTTGGTACATGCCCGTTGATTTTGGTATACTTCCATTGGGCAGTATCGCCTGCGAACTGCACCTATTATTAAAATAGATAGACATTGCAGCAGTCTGCCTTGATCCAAAAAAGGACTGGGACAGAGGGATGAAACTCGCCGAACTTTAGAAAGTGAAGAATCCTTCTCGTTGTAACGGAAGGTTTTTTGGCTTGCAGAAGAAAACGGCAGCTCATCTCCTCTAAATATGAGGAGGAGAAAACATGAAAACAAAACTCGATTTTCTAAACATGAAGGAGACTGAAGAACCGATCGTCATGCTGACCGCTTATGATTATCCGGCAGCTAAGCTTGCTGAACAAGCGGGAGTCGACATGATTTTAGTCGGTGATTCACTCGGGATGGTCGTTCTCGGCCTTGATTCAACTGTCGGTGTGACAGTTGCAGATATGATTCATCATACAAAAGCGGTGAAAAGGGGCGCGCCAAATACGTTTATTGTAACGGACATGCCGTTTATGTCTTATCACCTGTCCAAGGAAGATACACTGAAAAATGCAGCCGCTATCGTTCAGGAAAGCGGAGCTGACGCGCTGAAGCTTGAAGGCGGAGAGGGCGTGTTTGAATCCATTCGCGCATTGACGCTCGGAGGCATTCCGGTAGTCAGCCACTTAGGCCTGACACCGCAGTCAGTCGGTGTGTTGGGCGGTTATAAAGTACAGGGCAAAGACGAACAAAGCGCCAAAAAATTAATAGAAGACAGCAAAAAATGCGAAGAAGCAGGAGCAATGATGCTTGTGCTGGAATGTGTGCCTGCAGAACTCACAAAAAAAATTACCGAGATGCTAAGCATACCGGTCATCGGAATCGGGGCCGGTGTGAATGCGGACGGACAAGTTCTCGTTTATCATGATATTATCGGACACGGTGTAGAGAGAACACCTAAATTTGTAAAGCAATATACGCAAATTGACGAAACAATCGAAACAGCAATCAGCGGATATGTCCATGATGTAAGACATCGTGCTTTCCCTGAACAGAAGCATTCCTTTCAAATGAACCAGGCAGTGCTTGACGGCTTGTACGGAGGAAAATAAGATGAGACAGATTACAGATATTTCACAGCTGAAAGAAGCCATAAGACAGTATCAGTCAGAGGGGAAGTCAATTGGATTTGTTCCGACAATGGGATTTTTGCATGAGGGGCATCTAACACTGGCAGACAAAGCAAGACAAGAAAATGACGCTGTTGTTATGAGTGTTTTTGTCAATCCCGCGCAATTCGGCCCTAATGAAGATTTTGAAGCATACCCTCGGGATATAGAGCGGGATGCGGCCCTTGCAGAAAATGCCGGAGTCGATATTCTTTTTACGCCTGATGCTCATGATATGTATCCAGGCAAAAAGAATGTCACGATTCATGTCGAAAGACGCACAGATGTTTTATGCGGACGCTCAAGAGAAGGACACTTTGACGGGGTTGCAATCGTATTGACGAAGCTGTTCAACCTTGTGAAGCCGACCCGCGCCTACTTCGGTTTAAAGGATGCACAGCAGGTGGCAGTTGTTGATGGCTTAATCAGCGATTTCTTCATGGATATTGAATTGGTTGCAGTCGATACAGTCAGGGAGGAAGACGGCTTAGCCAAAAGCTCTCGCAATGTATATTTAACAGCTGAGGAGAGGAAAGAAGCTCCTCAGCTGTACCGGGCACTTCAAACAGGTGCGGAGCTGATCAGAGCCGGGGAAAGAGACCCTGAAGCGGTGATAAAGGCTGTGAAAGAAATGATTCAGTCGACAAGCGGCATGATTGACTATGTGGAGCTTTATTCCTATCCGGAACTCGAGCCTGTTAACAAAATGGAAGGAAAGTTAATTCTGGCTGTTGCAGTTGCTTTTTCAAAATCGCGTTTAATAGATAATATCATTATTGATATTCGAGAAATGGAGAGAATATAATATGTATCGCACGATGATGAGCGGCAAGCTTCACAGGGCAACCGTGACGGAAGCGAACCTGAATTACGTAGGAAGCATTACTATTGATGAAGATCTCATTGATGCGGTTGGAATGCTCCCTAATGAAAAAGTGCAAATTGTGAATAATAATAATGGAGCACGTCTTGAAACGTATATTATTCCTGGTAAACGCGGAAGCGGCGTCATCTGCTTAAACGGTGCAGCCGCACGCCTTGTACAGGAAGGAGATAAGGTCATTATTATTTCCTACAAAATGATGTCTGATCAAGAAGCGGCAAGCCACGAGCCGAAAGTGGCTGTTCTGGATGATCAAAACAAAATTGAACAAATGCTGGGCAACGAACCAGCCCGCACAATTTTGTAAAAGAAAAAGCCCCCCCTTTATCGGGGGTTTTCTTTTAAGATTTTGAGAGTAAAACGGTTTTGCCGCTCCATTTCCGTTCAAAACGTGTTACACTTTTGTCGTATGCAAGAATTGAGGTGTCCATTTTAATGAATAAGCAACGGTTCGTTGTTATAGATGTAGAAACAACAGGGAATTCGCCGAAGAAAGGCGATAAAATCATACAAATCGCAGCGGTTGTAATCGAAAATGGACAAATTACTGAGCGGTTTTCAAAATACATCAATCCAAATAAACCCATTCCTGCTTTTATTGAGCAGCTTACTGGAATTTCTAATCAAATGGTAGCTCATGAGCAGCCATTTGAAGCAGTCGCTGAAGAAGTGTTCCATCTGCTTGACGGCGCCTATTTTGTCGCCCATAATATCCATTTTGACCTCGGATTTGTCAAGTATGAGCTACATAAGGCGGGCTTTCAGCTCCCGGATTGTGAAGTGCTGGATACTGTTGAGCTCTCCCGGATTGTGTTTCCGGGATTTGAAGGGTATAAACTGACCGAATTAAGCGAGGAGCTTCAGCTGCGGCATGACCAGCCGCATCGGGCTGACAGCGATGCTGAAGTGACCGGGCTTATTTTTTTGAAAATCCTTGAAAAGCTGAGACAGCTTCCTTATCCGACATTAAAGCAGTTAAGGAGGCTTTCGCAGCATTTTATCAGTGATCTGACACATATGTTGGATATGTTCATTTATGAAAACAGACATACCGAGATACCGGGCTATGCGCGCTTCTCTTCCTTTTCTGTCAGAGAACCTGAAGCAATCGATGAACACATTAGTGAAGACGTGAACTTCTCATTTGAGATCGAACGCTGGGAAGCTGGAAATGAAAAAGCGCTGTCAGAGCTAATGCCTGGGTATGAAAAGAGAGACGGCCAAATGATGATGATGAAAGAGGTCGCTGAAGCGTTTGACAATCGTGAGCATGCCTTGATTGAAGCTCCTCCGGGAATCGGAAAAACGATTGGCTACCTTATTCCAGCTGCGCTTTTTGCTAAGAAATCAAGAAAGCCGGTCATTATCAGTACGTATTCAACGCTTTTACAGCAGCAGATTCTGACAAAGGATTTGCCGATTGTCCAAGATCTGTTTCCATTCCCGGTAACAGCGGCGATTTTAAAAGGGCAATCGCATTATTTATGCCTGTATAAATTCGAGCAGGTGCTTCATGAAGATGATGATAATTATGATGCCGTACTGACAAAAGCACAGCTTCTCGTTTGGCTGACAGAGACAAACACAGGGGATGTAGCTGAACTGAACTTGCCTTCAGGCGGAAAGTTGCTGTGGGACAGGTTGGCTTATGACGATAGCTCCAATAAAAGAAGCCGCAATGAAAATGTGACAGGCTTTTATGAGCGGGCAAAGCAGATTGCCATGCGTTCCGATTTGGTGGTCACCAACCATTCTCTTTTACTGACTGATGAAGGCAGCCAGAAAAAAAGGCTCCCTGATAGCGGCACATTTATTATCGATGAAGCACATCATTTTGACCGGGCTGCAAGCGAGCATTTAGGAAAACGAGCCACATACATAGAATTGCATACTACTTTGAGCAGAATCGGCACTCTGAAAGAACAAGGTCTTCTAAAAAAGATGAGGCAGCTGTTCCAGCGAAACAGCCTGCCGGTTGATTCCTTTTTCGAAGCAGAAGAATGGATTCAGCACATTCTAGCAGAAAGTGATGCTTTCTTCAGCTCAGTGCATTCTTTTGTCAAACGAAGAAAACCTAAAGAAGACTTAAACCGTCTAGTTTTTAAGGTGAACAAAGACAGTCGGGATAAAAGCTGGCCGATTTTAATGGATGGAGCGGAGAGGCTTTGTTCCATGCTGACACATGTACATCAGCTTTTTGAGGCACAGTCTGCCCTGATGGAAAAACATCTGACCGGTATGAAGAGCAAAAGTGTCTTTTTGGCCGATGAATATCAAAGAAGCATGAAAGGCTTGCAGCAGTACTGTCAGACGTTGCAGAAGCTGTTCTTTGAGTCTGATGATGATGAAGCGGTTTGGATTGAAATAGACGCAAAGGGAGCAAAAAATGCGGTGGCCATTTACGCTCAGCCGCTTGAACCCGGTGAACTTCTGGCTGATCAGTTTTTCGCGCGCAAAAACAGTGTGGTGCTAACATCTGCAACTCTTACAGTTGAAGATTCATTTCAATTTATGATTGAGCGATTGGGACTTGGTGACTTTTTCCCGCGCACCATGAGAATTAAGTCGCCTTTTTCCTACGATGAGCGCATGCGTGTGATCATTCCGAAAGAAATGAAATCCATTCAAGATACGGGGGAAATTGAATTTATACAGGATACGGCCCGTTATATCGAACTGATGGCAAAGGAAAAACAGCCCAAAATCCTTGTGCTGTTAACATCCCATGATATGCTGAAAAAGGTTCATCAGGAGCTAAAGCACGTGATGAGCGCTTCCGGCATTCAGCTCTTGGCGCAAGGAATTACAGGCGGAAGTCCCGGCAAACTGATGAAAACTTTTAAAGCATCGAATCAGGCCATCTTGCTTGGTACAAATCACTTTTGGGAAGGCGTCGATTTCCCTGGTGACGAGCTGACAACAGTCATGATCGTGAGGCTTCCATTCCGGTCTCCTGATCACCCGCTTCATGCTGCAAAATGTGAGCTAGCCCGCAAAAAGGGGCGGAATCCGTTTCAAACCGTATCACTTCCAGAAGCTGTACTGACCTTCAGACAAGGAATCGGCCGCTTGCTGCGGACAGCCGGGGACAAAGGGACGATTGTCATATTGGACAGAAGGGTTAAAACGGCTGGATACGGCCGATTGTTTCTGGATGCCCTGCCGACAGCCTCCGTATCTGAAATGACTGACAGCGAGCTTTTTGCCTACGTTTCAGAGAAAAATGAATAAAAGCCGCATAAAGCGGCTTTTGCGGTGTGGGAGTAGGATGGTGTTTTATTTAAAAAGCGGTTTTGCCGCTCTGTGATACTAGTATGGCGTGTCCTGAAATGGAGTATGACTAACAATATTTGTTCAAACTGGAGGATGAAAAAATGGAAAGCAAAATCGAAATACTTTCAACAATTACTGTAGAGCATTCTGATGACCTGTATAAAATTGTAGACACACTGAATCGAACGTTAAAACGAGACAATTTGATGTTCGGTCTTGCGCTGGATGAAGAAAACAAAAACCAAGCCATTTTTACCATTTATCGTACGTAGGTGAGAAGATGAGAAAAAAAGCATTAATATTTACCGTCATTTTTGGTATTATTTTTTTAGCAGTACTTCTTGTCTCGGCAAACATTTATAAATCAGCCCTGGCACAAAAGGAAGAGGGGCACGATGCAGCAGCTGCTGAAGCTAAAAAAGAAACGGACCTCGCCAACGTTGATCAAGTCGAAACATTTGTCGGAAAAGAAAAATATTATGTCGTAAAAGGAACGGATAAAAAAGGCACTGCATTATATGTATGGGTTCCTGATAATAAAAAAGCAAAAATTCTCTCAAAAGAAGCTAAAGAGGGAATTTCAGAAGGCAAAGCGGCGAAGATCATACAGGATGAAGGGCTGGTTTCAAAGCAAAAAGAGGTTCACCTGGGAAGAGAAGGAAATGTTCTGCTTTGGGAAGTGACGTACTTAGACAAAGAAGGGCAATACAGTTTAAGTTATGTGGACTTTACAACTGGAAAGATTCTCAAAAATATCACGCCTTAAGACGAATTAGGGGGAGTTCAAGTTGAAACTGGCAAAAAGAGTATCCGCATTAACACCATCTACCACACTGGCAATTACAGCGAAAGCGAAAGAACTGAAAGCCGCAGGCCATGATGTCATTGGCTTAGGAGCAGGCGAACCTGACTTCAATACACCGCAGCACATTATTGATGCCGCTGTGCGTTCAATGAACGAAGGCCATACGAAGTACACGCCTTCAGGTGGTCTGGCTGAACTGAAAAACAGCATTGCAGAGAAATTTAAACGTGACCAGAACATTGAATACAAACCGTCTCAAATTATTGTCTGCACTGGTGCCAAGCATGCTTTATACACCCTTTTCCAAGTGGTTTTGGATGAAGGAGATGAAGTCATCATTCCAACGCCTTACTGGGTCAGCTATCCAGAGCAGGTGAAACTCGCTGGCGGAAAACCTGTTTATGTAGAAGGGCTTGAGGAAAATCATTTCAAAATTTCTCCTGCACAGCTGAAACAGGCGATCACGGAAAAAACAAAAGCGATCGTCATCAACTCTCCGAGCAACCCGACTGGTGTCATGTATACGGAAGAAGAGCTGGCTGCGCTTGGTGAAGTGTGTCTTGAACATGACATCCTGATTGTGTCTGATGAAATTTATGAAAAACTTACATACGGCGGAAAGAAACACGTTTCCATCGCACAGCTTTCTGACAGACTGAAAGAGCAGACGGTTATTATTAACGGCGTGTCGAAGTCGCACAGCATGACGGGCTGGAGAATCGGTTATGCTGCTGGGGCTGAAGACATCATTAAAGCGATGACGAATCTCGCCAGCCACAGCACGTCAAACCCGACATCAATTGCCCAGTACGGAGCAATTGCTGCTTATAACGGGCCTTCTGAGCCGCTGGAAGAAATGAGAAAAGCATTTGAACATCGATTAAACACGATCTATGCTAAGCTCGTTGAAATTCCGGGGTTCAGCTGTGTGAAGCCGGAAGGTGCTTTTTACTTATTCCCGAATGCAAAAGAAGCTGCGCAATCATGCGGTTTTAAAGATGTAGATGAATTTGTTAAAGCGCTTCTTGAGGAGGAAAAAGTAGCGATTGTTCCTGGATCTGGATTCGGCTCTCCTGATAATGTTCGTCTGTCTTACGCAACATCGTTAGATCTTCTTGAAAAAGCGGTTGAAAGAATCAAACATTTTGTAGAAAAACATAGCTAACAGATCAAAAAGCGGCTGACAGAAAAGCCGCTTTTTATCTGCATTGACCCGGTTAGTTAAGAGCGGGTATAATAAAGTGATGATAAAAGAGTTCGCGGGGCAATCAGCTTCCGAATGTCTTTCTTGTTTTGGAGGGAAATATGTTGAAAACAACAATCAACCAAGTGTATAAGCACGTAGGTGAGGAAGTAACAATCGGAGCTTGGGTCGCTAATAAGCGTTCAAGCGGGAAAATCGCGTTTTTACAGCTGCGGGACGGTACTGGGTTTATTCAAGGTGTCGTAGTAAAAGCAGAAGTGGAAGAAAGCATTTTCCAAACAGCTAAATCAGTGACGCAGGAAACGTCACTCTATATAAAAGGAATTGTTAAAGAGGACGAGCGTTCTCCGCTTGGTTATGAACTAGCTGTGACAGGTATTGAAGTCATTCACGAAGCGACTGACTATCCAATTACACCAAAAGAGCACGGAACGGAATTCTTGATGGATCACAGACATTTATGGCTGCGTTCAAAGCGCCAGCATGCGATCATGAAAATCCGTAATGAAATCATCCGTGCGACTTACGAGTTCTTTAATAACGAAGGCTTCGTAAAAGTGGATCCGCCGATTCTGACTGGAAGCGCACCTGAAGGAACAACAGAGCTCTTTGCGACAAAGTACTTTGATGAAGATGCTTACCTGTCTCAAAGCGGTCAGCTTTACATGGAAGCTGCGGCTATGGCGTTAGGAAAAGTATTCTCCTTCGGACCTACATTCAGAGCGGAAAAGTCTAAAACAAAGCGTCACTTGATCGAATTCTGGATGATCGAACCGGAAATGGCGTTTGTTGAATTCGAAGAAAACCTTCAAGTACAGGAAAATTACGTTTCTTTCATTGTGCAGTCAGTTCTTAAGAATTGCAAAATTGAATTAAACATATTAGGAAGAGACACGTCAAAACTTGAGCAAATCAAAGCGCCGTTCCCAAGAATCACGTATGACGAAGCGATTGATTTCCTAAAAGAAAAAGGCTTTGACGATATCGAGTGGGGAGACGACTTCGGAGCGCCTCATGAAACAGCGATTGCTGAACACTATGACAAACCGGTTTTCATCACTCGCTACCCAACATCTCTAAAACCGTTTTATATGCAGCCGGCTGCTGACCGCGAGGATGTCGTGCTTTGCGCTGACCTGATTGCGCCGGAAGGCTATGGAGAAATTATCGGCGGATCTGAACGGATTCACGATATGGAACTTTTGGAAGCGCGTCTTAAAGAACATGGACTGGATTCTGACGCATATAAATGGTATGCTGAACTTAGAAAATACGGATCAGTTCCTCATTCCGGCTTCGGCCTTGGATTAGAGCGGACAGTAGCTTGGATCAGCGGAGCGCCTCACGTGCGTGAAACCATTCCGTTCCCAAGACTGTTAAACCGTCTTTATCCGTAATACCAATACATTCAAATGAAACAAAAAAGAGTCTCCTGCAAGGGAGACTTTTTACAGTAAAGGGGAAACCACGATCCTTTACAGTAAGAGGTGTGACGATGAAAAAACAGCAATTTATTGACATGCAGGAGCAGGGAACGTCAACAATCCCCAATCTTTTGCTTACGCATTATAAACAGCTTGGACTTAATGAGACAGAGCTTATTCTGCTGTTAAAAATTAAAATGCATTTAGAAAAAGGCTCTTATTTCCCAACACCGAATCAGCTGCAGGAGGGTATGTCTATTTCTGTTGAGGAATGTACAAACAGATTGCGGATGTTTATTCAAAAAGGTTTTCTGTTTATTGAAGAATGCGAAGACCAAAACGGCATCAAATTTGAAAAATATTCTCTTCAGCCCTTATGGGGCAAGCTGTACGAGTATATACAGCTTGCACAGACTCAGACACAGGAAAAAAAAGCAGAAGGGGAACAAAAAAGTCTTTATACCATCTTTGAGGAAGAGTTCGCAAGGCCATTATCACCTTTGGAGTGTGAAACACTGGCTATCTGGCAGGATCAAGATCAGCATGACGCACAGCTGATCAAACACGCGTTAAAAGAGGCTGTGCTATCAGGTAAACTCAGTTTCCGCTACATTGACCGGATTTTGTTCGAATGGAAAAAAAACGGGCTGAAAACTGTGGAGCAGGCAAAAATCCACAGTCAAAAATTCAGGCGTGGACAATCGAAGCAGAATGAACCTCAAAAAGAGTATAAAAGGCAGGTTCCTTTTTACAATTGGCTTGAACAATAAAGTGAAAAGGTGACAAACGTGTTAAATCTTAAACAAATTGAATTCTGTTTAGAGAAGATAGGCGACATGTTTCCCCATGCGGAGTGTGAACTGGTTCATTCCAATCCTTTTGAATTAGTGGTGGCTGTCGCTTTATCGGCGCAATGTACAGATGCACTTGTAAACAGAGTGACCAAAACATTATTTCAAAAATATAAAAGACCTGAAGACTATTTGGCTGTTTCGCTTGAAGAGCTTCAGCAGGATATTAAATCAATTGGTTTATACCGTAATAAAGCAAAAAATATCCAAAAACTAAGCGAAATGATTATTGAAGATTACGGCGGAGAAGTGCCGAAAGACCGCGATGAGCTTGTTAAACTGCCAGGTGTGGGAAGAAAGACTGCCAATGTCGTAGTATCCGTTGCCTTTGGCGTGCCGGCCATTGCTGTAGATACTCATGTGGAGCGAGTCAGCAAACGTTTGGGCATCTGCCGGTGGAAGGACTCGGTGCTGGAAGTTGAAAAAACACTGATGCGCAAGGTACCGAAAGAAGACTGGTCTGTTACGCATCACCGGCTTATTTTCTTCGGCAGATATCATTGTAAGGCTCAGTCACCGCGCTGTGCGGAATGTCCGCTGCTTTCTCTGTGCAGAGAAGGGCAGAAGAGAGAGAAAAAAGGACTGGTGAAACGATGACGCAAGCAAGAGAAGTGTTGGCTTCCTATGAGCAATTTTTGTGCAGTCTTGGACCAATGAGCGCCTCGGATATGAAAGAAGTCTTGCGGATTAACCCGGTGTATTTTGACTTCTGTACAGACTCTCAAGGCGTTTTACCATGGAAGGACAACGGCAAGTACGTTCCGCTTTTATTCAATGTGTGGGATGACATCAAAGAATCGCTTCTGCCTGTCTTTCAAACACGAAAATCAAGATGCGACCAAAACGACATGCTGAAGGGCATTGTATGTTTGCTTGCTTCGTTTCACTGGACGGCAGGTGAGCGGGTGGAATCACTCGATTGGGCTGAACTGACGGAGAAGTCATTTCCCGCAAAGCCGATCAATTGGGCTGAACGAGTGGAGTTTATTCTTCTAAAGCCGACCCAATACCATTGCTTTATTCAGCTTGATGAACTGTTTACTGAAATGAAAAAGCATTTTTATAAATATCATGCGATGAATCGTTAAAAAACCTCCCCATAATAGGGGAGGTTTTTTATTATGAACCAAAAAGCCGTCACCTTTTGGGTGACGGCTTTTTGTCTAATTTGTTTTTTCAGCTTTTGGTGATGAGTTTGTTTGTGTTTTGTCGGTCGGGTTTGTTTTGTTTTTGTTTGTATCAGTACCTGATGAATCATTCTTACCTGAGTTCGAATCACCATCCGACGTATCCTGATTGTTGCCGTTGTTGTTATTGGTATCGTTTGACTGGTCTTGGTTGTTGTCTGACGGGTTGGTATTGCCTTGGTTTTTGTCTTGATCGTTTGTTGAATCGTCTGTCTGATCTTGATCCGTCTGATTGTTATTTGAATCATCAGTTTGTGTGTCATCCTGAGGCTTCTCATCATCTTTATTTTTATCATCCGTTTGTTGCTGGTCTTTTTGATCTTTGTCGTCTTCAGCTTTCGGAACTTCATAGGATGTGGAAGCTGTACTTTTGCCATCATCGCTGACGGCTGTTACTTCGAATTTATAAACCGATCCTGGCTGCACGCCCGAAATCACTGCCTCTTTTGCAGAGCTGTTTTGAATTTCTGAGTAGCTGCCGCCATCAACAGATTGCTTAACAGCAAAGGATGCATCTCCGTCGTAATTCCAGCTTAATGTCAATGATTGCTTGTCTTTATCATATTTCACGCTTAAGCCAGACAGCTTTTGGGTATCTTCTTTTTCTTCTTTCTCATATGTCTTAGAAACAGCAGAAGGAGCCGTACCTTTTACAAAGTACTCTGTGAGCTTTTTATCACTTGGCGTATTCGGTCCTGCCAGTTTTGCAGGATTAGAGCCTTTTTCCACAGTAGCTTCCACTACGCTGTCAGGCTTCTCGAATGATCCGCTTCCGTCATCGACATCGGCGATGAGTTGGGCGAAGATACGCTTTGCAACTTGCTGCTCTGTTTTATTTAAAGATTTTTTCCCTATCTTGTTCCCTGAGTCTACACCTGTCCACACGGCAGCGGTATATTGAGGTGTATATCCCACAAACCATGAATCTGGTACACCGCCTGGTGCGATATTGTATTTTTGCATTGTCGCATCGTCAAAGTTTGTTGTACCTGTTTTACCTGCAACTTCCACTCCTGGTACTTGAGCAAGCTGTCCAGTACCTGACTTAACAGCTGTTTTCAGCATATCTGTAATCATAAACGCAGTATAATCGCTCATGGCTGACTTAGATTTTGGTGTTAAGTCAAGCTTCGTGCCATCGTTGAATTCAATTGACTTTACAAAATGCGGTTCATTATATGTTCCATTATTTCCGAATGCGCTGTAAGCCCCAGCCATTGTCAGTGAAGAGACACCAACATTGCCTTTTCCGAATCCGCCGATAGAATACGATTCATATACCTTATCTTTATCTAACCCTAGCCCCAAGCCGTTAGCAAAATCCACTGCTGCATCTTTTCCGACTGCTTGGAATGCTTTTAAAGCCGGGATATTACGAGATTGTGCCAATGCTTGGCGCATAGACATTAGTCCTTTATATCCGCGGTCAAAGTCACGGATCGGTGTTCCATTTGAATACGTGTAAGCCGAATCGTCTATTTGCTCGTAAGTAGACCATTTTTTGTTTTCAATAACTGGTCCATAGTCTAAAATCGGTTTAATAGTAGAACCAGGCTGAGTTTTTCCTTGAGTAGCGTAATTGTAGCCTCCAACCTTAGAATTTCTTCCTGCGCCAATCGCGCGGACTTCTCCGGTTTTTGTATCGAGAAGCGATACACCGCCCTGCATGGCTTCAGTAAATCCGACAGTGTCTCCGTCCATTAATTCATCAAGTTTGTCTTGTGCTTTTGTATCTAATGTCGTATAAATCTTTAATCCGTCAGTACCTGGATTGACATCAGATTTTTCTTCAATTTCTTTCATGACTTCTTCAACAAATGCACTGTATTTATTTGAATTTGTTTTTTCATATTCCTTCTGTGACACAACGCCTTCATCTTTCACTGCCACTTTTTTCGCTTTGTTATATTGAGAATCAGAAATAAATCCTTGTTTTTTCATCAGACTGAGTACAATGTTCCGTCTTTTTTCTGCTTTATCCGGGTTTTTAACGGGATTGTACGCTGTTGGGCTTTGCGGCATACCGGCAAGTGTCGCAGCTTGTTCCACAGTCAGTTTGCTTAAATCTGTGACGCCGAAAAATTCTTCCGCCGCTTTTCCGATTCCGTATGCTCTAGGAGAAAAATAAATTCGGTTTAAATACATTTCTAAAATTTCATCTTTAGAGTAATTGCGCTCCAGCTGGAGTGAAAGCCATACTTCCTGTACTTTCCGTTTCAGCGTCTTCTGATGGGAAAGAAGGGAGTTCTTGACGACCTGCTGGGTGATTGTACTTCCGCCTTCAGCCCCGAAGCCGTCTGTAAAGTTGGCGACTAAGGCGCCTCCGATACGGACAGGGTCAATCCCGTGGTGCTCATAAAAACGCGCATCTTCTGTCGCGATAAAAGCTTCTTTTACAACATCGGGAATTTCATCTATCGAGACGTAGGACCGCTTTTCGGAGCCGTATTCAGCGATTTCTTTTCCATTTTTATCGTAAATTGTCGATGAATAAGGTGTTTTCAATTTGCTTTCGTCCAGTTTTGGCGCATCTGAAATCATGACGGCAAATGTAACGGCACCGCCGACTACGCCTAAAACAAACAGAATGAGTAAAGTGAAAAGGGTCTTTTTAAACAATCCGCCTTTTTTTCGTTTCTTGCCTTTTTTCGGTGAAGGACTCGATTTGCTGTTGGCTTTTCGTCGAGCTTCACGGCTGTTAAATTGATCTGACATAACATCTCAACCTTTCGTTAATCAACCTTTCGCACTTGATGACGGCGAAAAATAAAGCTGTTCAATAATATTAATATAATCAATTCTAGGTGCGTATCCAAGAGAAATCGGATACGCTGTTTCCTCTAACTCATCTTTGCGAATTGATTTTCTGCCGTTTTTTTCTTTTCTGTCCCAGAAATAAAACAGCTTATCGGCTTCCAAAAAATAAACTTGGTCGAAAGCGGATATAATAACAAAACAAATACCGTCTTGAGCCTTTACCTGTTTCATATGCTCGATTTGATGGTCATGGAAATTCTGCAGGGGGAAAGAGGTCTTGTTTTTCGTTTCTTTCGCCTCAAAATCAATATACCGCCCTTTGTAAATCCCGTTATAATCTGTTGTCGATGACTGTTTAAAGTAAGCTTCTTTAATCACTGCGGCGCTTCTTTTTGGATAATGGACATTTACAATTTGAACAGGTGTCGGCTTTTTGTGTATGACGGCAATTTGGTTTGTCAGATAATACTTATTCGTTTCGTTTAAGTCATCTTCGAGGGTCATTCCGCGATTACTGTAAGACGGAGCCCTTTTCTGACTGTTTTGGGATGAAACCGAATGTTTCGGCTGAAACGTTTTTCCGTTAGGATACCGAATCACTTTCTCATCCTCCTTATTAAACTATTCATGACGGAAGTGAATGAACGTGAAAGAACAACAGACCATCAGAAAGCTTTTGAGCCGGATTGAGCGGCAGACAAAAGCAAAAAACGCAGATAACATTTCAAGAACGAATGCATATAAAGCATTTTATGACCGTCATCCGGAGATCAAATGGTCGCTCTTGGCATCTTTCGTTTCTCGCAATGCCGGCTGGTCAATGACTGACTTAAAAGGCAGTCTGTTTCAGCTTGGACTCCGTGAGAGACAGCAAAAGTGGTTCTTTTTAGCCTATGAAAGAGCGAACTGGCTTATTTTTTCGGATGCCTATCCGCAGCTTCTTTTGTACCACTGGTCAAAAAAAATCGGGAAACCGCTGTTCCATCATCTGCATATGTTTGGCGTCTCACGATTTATGATGGAAGAATGGGCCCGTTTTTGGCATGAGCACGACACGGAGCGGCTGATGTATGCTCTCATTATAAATGAACAAAACACTATCCAAACACCTATTATACAAAATCCTTCGTTTAAAAAGAACGTTTTTGACACGATTCCTTTTTATTTAAGTGACTGGTTTCATTTTAATACCGTTCTTTTTCCAGTTGCAGATGGTTTTCTTTACGGCATTTCAGTGAAACGCTTTTCAAGGACTGAGGAAAGGATAAGGCTGGGAAAGCAGCTGTCTCAATTGCTGTTCAGTCCAGAGCTGTTCGCTTCTTTTTATCACTTTTTGCACAATGTGCCGCACACAGGCTCCCGTTTTGATATGGAAAAAATGATGGGGATTACAAAAAGAACATCTCCAATGCTAAGGACATGCTACCCTGAGTTAATCCACTCATTAGACGGCAGGAAAACAGATTGGTTTCATGGAAAGATAAAGAAAACGTTGTTTAGGCGTGAGGAGTTGCCGAAGCAGATTGAATTGACAGACTGGTACTTACATAAAAAACGCCAGCTCCATGCCCTTTTTGCAGTCGAGCATTGGCTGAAAAAATAAAGAAGCAAGGAATTTCCCTGCTTCTTACGTAGAAGGACGGTTCGGGCCGCCTAGTTTTTTATCCAAAGAATCGATTGCTTTTGATTCAGACTTTTTTTGCTGGCCGGCTTTTTTGGGTCTTGTTTTCATACGGCACCTCCTCATAAGTATCGTTTGCATTAAGAGAGAGGATCATACAATGTTTGCGGGTATTTTTGTCGAAAACTTCAGCTTTTCGTGGAATATCTGTTTGTTTGGCGATTAGCTTCTAGTTTTGTCATGAGGAAGGATTGAGCCTGAAGAATACAGAATTTTTACCTGGAGAGACAAGGAAAGGGAGGTACACGAATGTCCGGTTTCGTAAGCAAGACAGATATTCTCCATATGCTTTCTGATATAGAAGACGAATTAACCCGAGCTGAGCAGAGCTTGAATCATTCTATAAACGCATTTGAGGCTGAGATGCGGGAAACGGAAAGTGAGCGTCTGAGTGTGCTGGAAGAAGAAATGAGAGATCTTCATTTTTGTATAAATGAGCTGTATCACTCACCTGAACACAGGTATGCATTTGAAAAGGTATACCGCATCGGCTGAATTTGCGAGCGGAATTTGGTACGATATGCATTGAGGTGAAAGGTATTGCAATCACAAACATTGCTGGAAATGACAGAGCAAATGATTGAAGCTGCTGAAAAAGGCGCTGATCGGTATCAGGAAGGGAAAAAAAGTGATCATTCCTATGATTTTTTTGAGACGATAAAGCCAGCCGTTGAAGAGAATGATGATCTGGCGGTTCGATGGGCGAAAGGGGCGCTTGAATTGATAGAAGCCCGCCGGCCAAAATATGTGCATAAAGAGCAAATCGAAACTGCGAAAGATCATTTTCTGGAATTGGTCCTTCAATCATATGTTCATCATATTCATAAAAAAAGATTCAAGGATATCACGGAGTCAGTTCTTTATACATTGCACGCAGTAAAGGATGAGCTTACAAGAGAAGACAGCCGGTGAAGGCTGTCTTCTTTTATGTTAGTTATAGGGGGCCGGACGTTAATTCAGCTCATATGCCGGGCTTTCTGCTCCATTTGCTTCGAGAACCTTCATACTGTTACGAAACTCAATTGTGCTAAGATGTCCTTGAATATAGAGGAACTTGGTAAAGTCCATCAGTTTATTCATACAGTCTGTTTCATATTTCTTCATTTCTGCAAAACGTTTTCTTAAGTATGATACGTTCATTATGGTGCATCCCCTCTCATCTGTATTGAAAATATGGTACCATAATGATTCGACTTTTTTCTGTTTTTAAAAAATTTAAACTTTCGACACAATTTGACAAACGTGATTCAGGACCTGTGACACAAACGATAGACTCCATTCATACATATATAGAAGAGAAACATGTTGAGTTTAGGGGGAATCGCAATGAACAGGAGTTTTCAAAGCTATCCTCAGCAAATGGGCTATTATGATCCTCAGCAGATGCAAGGATATTATCAGCAGGCTTCACCAGTGCAATACTTCCCGCAGCAGCATTATGGGCAGCAGGATTATTATCAGCCGTATGTCCCGATCCAGTCTATGCAACCTATGCAGCCGCCTGTATTTTCCAACCCTTATCCAATCCCGCAGCCTAATCAGCAGCAGCCCTCACAATTTCAGAGTATTATGTCGCAGTTCAAAAAAGCCAACGGGCAGTTTGATTTTAATAAAATGATGGATACTACTGGTCAAGTGATGAGTGCAATGAATCAGGTCGGATCTTTAATAAAAGGATTGACCAGCTTTTTTAAATGATAGGAGCATGAATGAATTGATCATTCATGCTTATTTTTTGGAAAGAAAAGGGTCATTGTCTGCTCATTCCAAGATGTTTCCATATCTTCTTGGCGTACTTCATAAGGCAGCTGAACCGTTCTTGTCATGCTTGTAAAAGTGGCTTCATGATGCTGTTTTTGTTTTTCTTGGAGTGTTACATGCAGATACATGGATTTAACATCAACGACGATCTCGCCATCTCGAAATGTCGCCGGAATGGTGATATCGACATACAGCCCGGCATCTCTTTCTCTGACATCTATGGTCGTCTGTACATCCTTTAAACTCGAATTGATCAGGTTTTGAAATCCGCTTAAAAGGTTGCCAAAAGCTGAGGATTGAAAAAGTTGGTCTATTGCCTCCGTGATAATATCTTCCTTCTTTTGCAGTTCGTTCTTTTCGTCATCATAGAATTCCAAATTTGCCACCGCCTTTTTTATTCAGATTATGCGCCTGTGCCAGATGTTGTTATAAATTGAAGCAAAATTGAAAGTGTGGTTAAATAGTGGTGAATGAAGGGATAACGGTTGTAGTGAATGAGAAGGGAGAAAACACAGTGCTGAAAAAATTATTCGGAATGGGCAAAACTCAGGAAAAAGTGACAGAAGAGGTTATTTATTCTCCGGCTGACGGTACGGTAATGGACCTGACAGATGTACCGGACCCTGTTTTTTCACAGAAAATGATGGGGGAAGGAATAGCGGTTGAACCCTCAAACGGCGAAATCGTTTCACCTGCTGAAGGGGAAGTGATTCAGATTTTCCACACCAAACACGCAGTTGGCATTCGGACTCGCTCAGGAATTGAACTGTTAATTCATGTGGGGCTGGAAACGGTTAATATGAACGGAGAAGGTTTTACTGCTCACATTAAAGAGGGAGACAAAGTGAAGATCGGTGACCCGTTGATTACGTGTGATTTGGAGCTGATAAAAGAAAAAGCGAGCAGCACAGTCATCCCGATTGTTATCATGAATGGTGAAGCTGTCGAATCTATCGTGCCGGCAGGCGAAAAGGCTGCCCGTAAAGGCGAGACAAAGCTCTTCGCAATAAAAGTGAAATAAGCAGGGCGTATGCCTTGCTTTTTTTGTGCGATTGTATAAAATTTGCACCTAGCCATGCAAACAAATATTCGGTAAACTGTACTTGACAAAGAGGTGTAAAGAATGAAAAAGAAATCACTGACTGAGCTCATTTCTGAGTTAAAAGGAAATGAAAATGTGGTGAATTGGCATGAAATAGAGCCTCGTGAAGCAAAAACAAGGCCAATGCCTGAAAATATCGACGAGAGAATAAAAGCAGCCCTTTCGAAAAGGGGCATAGATGCACTATATACCCACCAATACTCCGCTTTCCAATATGTGCAAAAAGGAGAAAGCATCGTTACCGTAACGCCAACCGCATCGGGAAAAACGTTATGCTACAATCTCCCTGTCCTGCAGTCTATAGCTCAAGACGAAACAAATCGGGCGCTATATTTATTTCCAACTAAAGCGCTGGCACAAGACCAAAAGAGCGAGCTAAATGAAATCATTGATGAAATGGGCATTGATATTAAAAGCTTTACATATGACGGGGATACGTCTCCTGCAATCAGGCAAAAGGTGAGAAAAGCAGGTCATATTGTCATTACAAATCCCGATATGCTGCATTCTGCCATTCTTCCGCATCATACGAAATGGGTCAGTTTGTTTGAGAATCTTAAGTATATCGTCATCGATGAGCTTCATACGTATCGAGGTGTGTTCGGGAGCCATGTGGCGAATGTGATCCGGCGGCTGAAGCGGATCTGCCGGTTTTATGGCAGTGATCCGGTTTTTATTTGTACTTCCGCAACGATTGCCAACCCGAAGGAATTGGGGGAGCAGCTGACAGGTCAGCCGATGCGGCTGGTTGATGACAATGGTGCCCCGAGCGGACGCAAGCACTTCGTATTTTATAATCCGCCGATTGTAAACAAACCGCTGAATATTAGAAAGAGCGCAACCGCAGAAGTGAATGAACTGGCGAAAGAGTTTCTGAAAAACAAAGTGCAGACGATTGTTTTTGCCAGAAGCAGAGTACGGGTGGAAATTATTTTAAGCCATATTCAGGACCTTGTGAAAAAAGAGATTGGAACAAAGTCAATCAGAGGCTATCGGGGAGGCTATCTTCCGAAAGAGCGAAGAGAAATCGAAAGAGGTCTGAGAGAAGGCGAGATTGTAGGGGTAGTCAGTACGAATGCCTTAGAGCTCGGTGTTGATATCGGCCAGCTGCAAGTGTGTGTGATGACGGGTTATCCCGGAAGTGTGGCAAGTGCTTGGCAGCAGGCGGGACGAGCCGGCAGAAGGCATGGAGAGTCTTTGATTATTATGGTCGCCAATTCAACGCCGATCGATCAATATATTGTGCGCCATCCTGAATATTTCTTTAACCGGTCGCCGGAATCTGCAAGAATCAATCCGGAGAATTTGATTATTTTGGTAGACCACTTAAAGTGTGCGGCTTATGAGCTTCCTTTTAGAGCTGATGAAGAGTTCGGGCCGATGGATGTAAGTGATATTCTTGAGTATCTTCAAGAAGAGGCCGTTCTACACCGGAACGGCGAACGGTATCATTGGGCAAGTGAATCATTTCCTGCATCCAATATCAGTTTGCGTTCCGCATCACAAGAAAATGTCGTCATTGTTGATCAATCAGACATTGCGAGTGTAAGAATTATCGGTGAAATGGATCGTTTTAGCGCGATGACGCTTTTGCATGATGAAGCGATTTATTTGCATGAAGGGGTTCAATATCAGGTAGAAAAACTCGATTGGGACCATAAAAAAGCTTATGTTAGAAAAGTCGATGTCGAATATTATACGGATGCCAACCTGGCAGTACAGCTGAAGGTTTTAGAAATTGATAAAACGAAGGAAAAAAGCCGTACGTCATTGCACTACGGTGATGTTACTGTCAATGCCTTGCCGACCATTTTTAAAAAAATTAAAATGACCACTTTTGAAAACATTGGGTCTGGTCCTATTCATTTGCCGGAAGAAGAACTGCATACAAGTGCGGCTTGGCTCGAAATCAAAACCGCAAACGAAGACATCGAGGAAAAGACGCTGGAACAGCTGCTTCTCGGCATTTCAAATGTGCTGCAGCATATTGTCCCTGTGTATATCATGTGTGACCGCAACGATGTTCATGTTGTTTCTCAAATTAAAGCAGCGCATACCGGATTGCCGACGATCTTTTTATATGATCATTATCCGGGCGGTATCGGATTGGCAGAGGAAGTTTTTAAACGTTTTTCAGACATTAATGAAGCGGCGAAACAGCTCATCAAACAATGTCCTTGTCATGACGGCTGTCCGTCTTGTATAGGTACCGAAATAGACGGAATAAAAGCAAAGGAAGGAATTTTGCAGCTGCTGGATCAAATGTCGTAAGGAGGGAGGTCAGAGATGTCATTAAAAGGGAAGCTCCAGCGAATGAAAAAGCACATGGTGCTCGACGAAGGAGAACATACAATAGAAGCGGGCAAACAAGAAAACCAATTCGCTCAAAATCATGCTGATATCCCGTTTTTAGAAGAGTGGGAGGCTTTTGGCATGAAGCCTTTTTTCTTCGAAGATGAATACTGCCTCATCAGAGAAGTAGAATATCCGCTTTCTCACCACCACGGATTATACAGTTTTTCTGAGCTTGATGAAGTGATCACATTGTGGAATCAAAGCAGCCTGTCGCATACGTTGTCAGCAAAAGGGTATAACAAAAACAGCCTCTTTTTCTTTGATACGGAAACAACCGGTCTTGGAGGCGGCGCCGGAAACACCATTTTTTTGCTTGGCCATGCGAGAGTATATGAAGACCGAGTGACAGTCAAACAGCATCTTTTGCCTAAACCGGGGAATGAAGTCGCTTTGTATCAAAGCTTTTTAAGCGAGGTTGACATTACATCACTTGTAACCTACAACGGAAAAGCCTTTGATTGGCCGCAGGTGAAAACAAGGCACACCTTGATCCGTGACAGACTTCCGAAGCTTCCGGAGTACGGCCACTTTGACCTTTTGCATGGAGCAAGACGCCTGTGGAAACATAAAATGGACCGCGTATCTCTCGGCACGGTTGAAAAAGAGGAGCTCGGCATCCGCAGACAAGAAGACACACCTGGCTACTTGGCGCCAATGCTTTACTTTCATTTTATTAAAGCGCAAGAGCCGGACCTTCTAAAAGGTGTCCTGCATCATAACGAAATAGATGTGTTATCGCTTATTTCATTGTACATTCATATGTCTAAAAAAATTCTTTCAGAATCAGTCCCAAAAGAACACAATGAAGCTTATGCCATGGCCAAATGGTTTATGGCCCATAAAGAAACGGATCAAGCGGTCAAACAGCTCGAAAAGCTTATAGAAAAACCGTTTGCGGATCAGGATAGTGCCCGGCTGGATTTATCGCTCCTGTATAAAAAACAAAACCGCCTGGAGGAAGCAGTGCCGCTTTGGGAAATGCTGTCCCGCTCGCAAAATCAGAAATGCAGATATGCTGCTGTGATAGAGCTTGCGAAATATTTAGAGCATAAGAAAAAAGCGTTCGGGAAAGCATTGCATGTAACAGAACAATTACTTAGTGATTCGGCATTTTTATCAGAAAAAGAAACCGAAAAACTGTATGTGAGAATCGCCCGGCTGAAGAGGAAATATTCCTCTTAAATATTCCCCGGGAAAGCGCAAAAGACGACTTGTTTCGCCATGAATTTTTTTTGCTGAATTCACATTGATTTTGTTGTAGAATAGCGGCGAATCCTGTAAAATAACGTTAGTTATTTTTAAAGGGAGAGTTGGTATGTATAAGGGTGTTTTTTACTTGTTCTTTGTTGTGGTATTTTTGATTGCTTTTGTGTTTACAAACTTTAAAGACAGTTTAATTGTACACTTTTAAAATAGGTCTTTGTATTAGAACATGTACCCCTTATTTTTCATAGCATAGTATTGTAATAAAGTTATGGAAAGGGGATCTTATCATGTACCACTGCAGACCGCACGTGATGGCGCCAATTGTCCATCCTACGCATTGCTGTGAGCACCATACGTTTTCCAATACTGTCGTGCCGCATATTCATCCACAGCATACGACAAATGTAAATCATCATCATTTTGATCATGTTCACTACTATCCACACACTTACTCTAGCTATGATCCGACAACACATCAGCATTTTCAGGCAGGAAAACCTTGCTGCTAGTATTGAATCGGCAGACTGATTGGTGAAACATGCAACAATAAAAATGGGGCCCTAAAGGGGACCCCATTTTTTAAAAGCAGGTGAAAATTTGAAAGTATTGGCTATTACGGGATATAAACCGTTTGAATTGGGGATTTTTAAGCAGGATGATAAAGCGCTGTATTACATAAAAAAAGCGATCAAAAACCGGCTGATCGGATTTCTGGATGAGGGCTTAGAGTGGATTTTAATATCGGGCCAGCTTGGAGCCGAACTGTGGGCTGCTGAAACTGCTTATGACCTGCAGGAGGAATACCCAGATTTAAAGGTAGCTGTGATTACCCCTTTTTACGAGCAGGAAAAGAACTGGAAAGAGCCTAATAAAGAGCTTTATGAAGCGGTTCTGGCACAGGCCGACTATGAAGAGAGCTTGACTCACAGGCCCTATGAAAGCCCGCTTCAGTTTAAACAAAAAAATCAGTTCTTTATAGAAAAATCAGACGCCTTGCTGCTGTTATATGATCCTGAGAAGGAAGGATCTCCAAGGTACATGCTTGAAACGGCTGAAAAGAGACGCGAACAGGATGGTTATCCCATTTACTTTATTACAATGGATGACTTGAGAGTGACAGTAGAGGAAGACAGCTACTAAATAACAACAAGAGAAATTTGACAACCGTTCAGATTTCTGAAAAAATAGATGTGATGATTCACGATACGAGGTGAAAAAGATGCTTGCTGATAAAGTAAAGCTTTCTGCGAAAGAAATTTTGGAAAAAGAATTTAAAACAGGCGTTAGAGGCTACAAGCAAGAAGACGTTGACAAATTTTTAGATATGATTATTAAGGATTATGAAACCTTCCATCAAGAAATCGAAGAACTGCAGCAGGAAAATCTGCAGCTGAAAAAACAGCTTGAAGAAGCCAGCAAGAAACAGCCTGTGCAATCTAACACAACGAACTTTGATATTTTAAAACGGCTGTCCAACTTAGAAAAGCACGTTTTTGGCAGCAAGCTTTATGATTGATCGCGCTTGAAAAAAATGGCGCTTGTAAATTGCAATCAGTTGTTATATAATAATTGTTGTTCTTAACGTTCGGGTAATCGCTGCAGATCTTGAATCTGTAGAGGAAAGTCCATGCTCGCACGGTGCTGAGATGCCCGTAGTGTTCGTGCCTAGCGAAGTCATAAGCTAGGGCAGCCTTTTAGAGGCTGACGGCAGGAAAAAAGCCTACGTCCTTTGGATATGGCTGAGTATCCTTGAAAGTGCCACAGTGACGAAGTCTCACTAGAAATGGTGAGAGTGGAACGCGGTAAACCCCTCGAGCGAGAAACCCAAATTTTGGTAGGGGAACCTTCTTAACGGAATTCAACGGAGAGAAGGACAGAATGCTTTCTGTAGATAGATGATTGCCGCCCGAGTACGAGGTGATGAGCCGTTTGCAGTACGACGGAACAAAACATGGCTTACAGAACGTTAGACCACTTACATTTAAAATGATGAAAACAAGCTCTCCCGTATAAGGAGAGCTTTTATCTTGAAAAGAGAAAAGTTTTAACAGACAGGGTGATACGATGAAGAAGTATACACTAATAGCAACGGCGCCGATGGGCATTGAAGCTGTTGTCGCAAAGGAAGTACGAGATTTAGGATACGAATACCAGGTTGATAACGGAAAAGTGATATTTGAAGGTGATGCGCTTGCCATCTGCCGTGCAAACCTTTGGCTTAGAACGGCCGACCGGATAAAAGTTCAGGTTGCTTCTTTTAAAGCGAAAACGTTCGATGAACTGTTTGAAAAAACGAAAGCGATTAACTGGTGCTCATTTATACCTGAAAACGGGAAGTTCCCTGTCATCGGGAAATCAGTGAAATCAACACTTGCAAGCGTCCCTGACTGTCAGCGGATCGTCAAAAAAGCAATTGTCGAAAAGCTCAAGCTGCAGTCCGGCAAAGCCAATGACTGGATTGAAGAAACAGGTGCCGAGTATAAGGTGGAAATTTCTTTATTGAAAGATCAGGCCGTTATTACGCTGGATTCGTCAGGAACAGGTCTTCATAAACGAGGATACCGTATCGATCAGGGCGGCGCGCCGATAAAAGAAACACTTGCTGCTGCTTTAGTGCAATTAACTAATTGGACGCCGGATCGTCCATTTGTCGATCCTTTCTGCGGTTCCGGAACGATCGCGATTGAAGCCGCGTTAATCGGCCAAAACATCGCTCCGGGATTTAACCGTGATTTTGTCTCAGAGGATTGGGAATGGATCGGCAAAGAGCTGTGGGACAAAGCGCGGCTTGAGGTCGAAGAAAAGGCGAACTATGACCAGCCGCTTGCGATTTTCGCAAGCGATATAGACCACCGCATGGTTCAAATCGCAAAAGAAAATGCAGAGGAAGCAGGCTTGGGAGATTTAATTGAATTTAAGCAGATGCAGGTCAAAGACTTCACGACCAATCTGGAATTTGGCGTGATTGTCGGCAATCCCCCGTACGGAGAGCGTCTCGGCGAGAAAAAAGCTGTTGAGCAGATGTACAAAGAAATGGGACAGGCGTTCGAACCGCTTGATACCTGGTCTGTGTATATGCTGACATCAAACGAGAATTTTGAGGAAGCTTACGGCAGAAAAGCGACGAAGAAACGAAAGCTTTTTAATGGCTTTATTAAAACAGATTATTATCAATACTGGGCTAAAGTTAGGCCGCAGCGCAAGAAAACAGAAAACGAATAAAAAGAAGACGCTCTGCATGCGTCTTCTTTCATCTTTCAGCCATATTCTATCGTTACCAACGGTGTGCTTTCGCGTTGCTTCTCAATATAATGTTGGTTTGGGACATTTCAGTGTGACCGTTTACTTGAGACTTAGAACGTTTAGGCCGCGTCCAATTGTGATGAAACAGTTCAGAATGCTGATCTAATCGATTTCTATAACTCATGTCAACATCACTCCCTGATAGAATATTGTTGATAAGACGGATAATCCGGATATGGAATATCGAGTGTAGTTTGTGCATGTTTCAGTGATAACATGCGGAAAGCATGTATATATAATAAAAAGTTCGCATACAATGATGATTATTTCCATCAGAGGTGATCTCATGCTGAACAGTGAACATTTTAATCTAATTCAAAGGGCGCTTGACGCAACAGCAAACGAGCTGAAGGAGCTCGGGGCTGATTCGTCTCCGTATGTGATGTCGCATGCGCAAAATGATTTAGAAAAAGCGGTGGAACATATTTATTCAACAGACCATCCTTTCTTATCATCGCATGTGATCAATCGAAAGTAAGCTGCAAAAAAACTTGGCATTGCCAAGTTTTTTTATTGTATTCATCAGCGGGAAATGATATTATTGGTGGTCTGAATGTCGAATAGTTGGGGGTTGAAACTAGGTGACAACATCACGTTTGCCTTTTTCTTTAACGAAAACAAAGAATTTTTATGAAGAATTGAACAATTGGATTGGTGACGTGTTTTACGATATCCTTCCCGAAAAAGGTTTTGATCTACGGGATGAGCAGGTATTTATGGCTTTTCAGCTAGAGCGGGCGTTTAAAGAAAAAAAAGTCATGTTTGCTGAAGCTGGAGTGGGAACAGGGAAAACGCTCGTGTATCTTCTTTTCGCGATCAGCTATGCAAGATATGTCGGTAAACCCGCCATTATCGCTTGCGCTGATGAAACATTAATCGAACAGCTGGTGAAAAAAGAGGGCGATATCTCAAAGCTCGCTGAGCATTTGGATCTAAAAATAGATACAAGGCTGTCAAAGTCGCATGAACAATATTTATGCTTGAAGAAGCTTGAAAAAACAATGCAGCGATCTGATGATGATAAATGGCTGGATCTTTATGAATCCTTACCGTCATTTGTCCATGAATCACAGGCGATGCAACGCTTTTATCCGTATGGAGATCGAAAGCAGTACGCAAATCTATCGAATGAAGAATGGTCTGACGTGAGTTACGACTCGTTTCAGGATTGTCTGACTTGTGATATGAGACACAGATGCGGTCTGACGCTGTCCAGAGATTACTACCGCAAGTCAACGGACTTAATCATATGTTCCCATGATTTTTATATGGAGCATGTATGGACGGAAGAATCACGTAAACGAGAGGGCCAGCTGCCGCTTTTGCCTGATCATAGCGCAGTTGTATTTGATGAAGGGCATCTGTTAGAGTTTGCCGCACAAAAAGCGCTGACCTACAGAGTGAAGCAGTCCACTCTTGAATTATTTTTAGAACGTTTGCTGCAAAATGACATCAGAGAAGAGTTTGCTGAACTGATTGAAGATGCGCTTGCTGCGAACGATGAATTTTTCTATGCTCTTTCTGATGAATCAAAAGAAGTAGCCGGTTCACACCGTTTAGAAATAAAAAATGACCAGCGTGTGAAAAAGGCGGCGGACGAGCTATGCCGTTTGCTTGATAAAATCGGTGAAGCACTTGTATTTGAGTCTGAGATGTACACGATTGATCAATATGAGCTGTCAGTTGTGGAAGAATATGTTGAACAAATGGCGTATTCATTATCTCTATATCAAAAGGATGCCATCAGCTGGCTGGAGCAAAAGGAAACAGAATCAACCTTCGTTGTGATGCCGAGAACGGTAGCGGAAGTGCTTGGCGAGAAAGTGTTTTCTAAGAAAATTCCTTATATCTTCTCTTCTGCTACGCTGTCAGAAGGCGGTTCGTTTGATTATATTGCCGACAGTCTCGGGATTCGGGACTATTTGTCATTAACCGTTGATTCACCTTATGATTATGACGAGCAAATGGCTGTTAATCTGTATGCGAAAACAGAGATGGCCGCTGAACAAAAAACGGCTGAAACGATTGAAGCGATCAAGCGTTATAAGGGCAGAACGCTGGTGCTTTTCCCTTCTTTTGAGGAACTAAACAGGTTTAAACAGCTGTCGGCGGCTTGGGAGCTGCCGTATCCGATTTTCTTTGAAGGTGATGAAGAAATCAGCAGCTTAGTGGAGAAATTCCAAGTGGAAGAGGAAACAGTACTTTGTTCGGTTCATTTATGGGAAGGACTCGATATTCCTGGTGACGCATTAAAGAATGTTACCATTTGGTCATTGCCGTTCCCGCCTCATGATCCTGTATTTACAGCGAAACGCAACGGGGCGAAAAAAGATCCGTTTGAAGAAGTGGATCTGCCGTATATGTTATTACGCGTACGGCAGGGCATCGGGCGTCTGATTCGTTCGAACCAAGACAGCGGCTCGATTCACATTTATGCTGGCGGAGAAAATGAACGCATCATTGCAGAAGTCAAAAAGGTTTTGCCTGTTGAACCTCAAATGATGTAATGGAAAAAAGCTGACGATCAAATTCGTCAGCTTTTTTTATTTGTTTAGCAATTGTCGCGTTCATGAATCATATCGGAAGAAAAGAGGAAGCGAGCATCAGTACGGAATCAGGGCCTTTTATGACTATAGTGACGTTGGGGTAACAGGACTTGCCGCATTCCCTTCGGAAACGCTGGCAACGACAGTCATCCCGTTTTTACTCGGCTGTATACTCGGAATCTTGATTAGGATCTTAGAGACTTATTCAGCAAGGTTGTGCCGGCGATCATCTCATTCTTTGCCTTTTCGCTGGGCAACACCTTGAATTTCGGAATGCTGATCAAATCAGTGCTACTCGGTATATTTATCGGTGTTTTTGCCGTCATTTTATCGGGCGATTCCTTGTTTTTACTTGATCACTTTGTCGCATGTGGAGACGGCGTTGCGGAAGCGGCTGTTGCTATGCCATACGCGTTAGCGGAAGCGAATACCTCATTTGCGCCAATTGCTGAATCAGCAGCTGCGATCATAGCGACGAGCGTGATTGTCGCCTCGCTGTTAACATCGCCGCCAAACAATAAAATGCCGATTAACTGAATAAAGAAGGCTGCTGTCAAAACAGGCAGCCTCTTATACAAACAATTTGACTTTCATACCCCCTTCCATTAGCCTGTAATGGAACGGCTAGAATAGGGAGGGAATGGACATGGAGATACATACATATGAAAAGGAATTTTTTGATCTTTTAAAAAAAATCTCACATTACAGCGAAGCAGTTGCATTAATGCACTGGGACTCCAGAACCGGAGCGCCGAAAAACGGCTCAGAGGATCGTGCCGAAAGCATTGGTCAGCTTTCAACAGATATATTCAACATCCAGACATCAGATCGAATGAAGGAGCTGATCGATGTCCTGCATGAACGATTTGATGACTTATCTGAAGATACAAAAAAAGCTGTGGAGCTGGCGAAAAAAGAGTATGAAGAGAATAAGAAAATCCCTGAGGCTGAATACAAGGAATACGTGATTCTGTGTTCAAAGGCGGAAACAGCGTGGGAAGAGGCGAAAGGAAAATCTGATTTCAGCTTATTTTCCCCTTATTTAGAGCAGCTGATTGAATTCAATAATCGCTTTATTACGTATTGGGGTTATCAAGAGCATCCTTATGATGCACTGCTTGATTTGTTTGAGCCAGGTGTCACGGTGAAGGTGCTTGATCAGCTGTTCGCGGAGCTCAAAGAAGCGATTGTTCCACTCGTTAAACAAGTGACAGCTTCAGGAAATCAACCTGATACAAGCTTTATTACGAAAGAGTTCCCTAAGGAAAAGCAAAAAGAGCTCAGCCTGTATTTTTTACAGGAGCTTGGCTACGATTTTGACGGCGGACGGCTTGATGAAACAGTTCATCCGTTTGCGACGACGATGAACCGAGGAGACGTTCGGGTCACGACGCGATTCGATGAAAAAGATTTCCGTACGGCGATATTTGGCACCATTCATGAGTGCGGTCACGCGGTATACGAGCAAAATATTGATGAAGCACTGAGCGGCACGAACTTGTCAGACGGTGCATCAATGGGAATCCATGAATCTCAATCATTATTTTACGAGAATTTTATCGGCCGCAACAAGCATTTTTGGACATCATACTATAAGAAGATTCAAGGAGCATCACCTGACCAGTTCAAGGACATCTCTCTGGAAGATTTTGTCCGGGCAATCAATGAATCAAAACCTTCCTTTATCCGGGTTGAAGCGGATGAATTAACGTATCCTCTTCATATCATGATCCGCTATGAAATAGAAAAAGCGATTTTCAGCAATGAAGTGTCAGTGGAAGAACTGCCATCTCTCTGGAATCAAAAATATCAGGATTATTTAGGGATTACACCGCAGACGGATGCAGAGGGGATTTTACAAGACGTCCATTGGGCCGGAGGAGATTTCGGCTACTTCCCATCCTATGCGCTCGGTTACATGTATGCGGCTCAGCTGAAACAAAAAATGCTCGAGGATCTGCCTGAGTTTGACACTCTCTTGGAAAGAGGAGAATTTCACCCGATCAAACAATGGCTGACTGAAAAGGTGCATATTCATGGAAAACGGAAAAAGCCGTTAGACATTATCAAAGATGCGACAGGAGAAGAGCTGAATGTGCGCTATTTGATTGACTATTTGTCAAACAAATACTCCAATCTCTATCTATCGTAATCAAAAGCCTGGCGGCGTGGCCGTCAGGCTTTTTTAGGTGCAGGAAACACAAAATACGAATAATAATCAAAAAAATAAAAATAAAGTTCGGAAACTTTCGTTTTCTTCTATGCAAGAGATTAGAATCTTGCTATAATTTATTACAATATCATAGGAACACTCATATAATCGCGTGGATATGGCACGCAAGTTTCTACCGGGCACCGTAAATGTTCGACTATGGGTGAGCAATGAGACCGCACATGTACGGTTTTTTGTTATATCAGCATTGCTTGCTCTTTATTTGAGCGGGCAATGCTTTTTTTCATTCTCATAACGGAGGTAAGACAGGATGGAAGCACTGAAACGGAAAATAGAGCAAGAAGGCGTCGTATTATCTGATCAGGTATTGAAAGTGGATTCGTTTTTGAATCACCAAATTGACCCGATGCTTATGCAGAAAATCGGTGACGAATTTGCAGCCAGATTTGCAAAAGACGGTATTACCAAAATCGTGACAATCGAATCATCCGGAATTGCTCCTGCAGTGATGGCGGGCTTGAAGTTGGGTGTTCCGGTCGTCTTCGCGAGAAAGCATAAGTCATTAACACTTACTGACAACTTGCTGACAGCATCTGTTTATTCCTTTACGAAGAAGACGGAAAGCCAAATCGCAGTTTCAGGAACCCATCTGTCGGATCAGGATCATGTGCTGATTATCGATGATTTTTTGGCAAATGGGCAAGCCGCGCATGGGCTCATCTCGATTGTGAAGCAGGCGGGAGCTTCTATTGCGGGACTTGGCATTGTCATTGAAAAGTCATTTCAGCCGGGAAGAGAAGAACTGGTGAACCTTGGCTATCGGGTCGAATCTTTGGCAAGAATTCAATCTTTAGAAGAAGGAAAGGTGTCCTTCGTACAGGAGGTACATTCATGAAAAACGGATTCGGCAAAACGCTGTCTCTAGGAATCCAGCATGTGCTCGCCATGTATGCCGGTGCCATTGTCGTTCCTCTAATTGTGGGAAAAGCGATGGGCCTGACTGTCGAACAGCTGACCTACTTAGTGTCGATTGATATTTTTATGTGCGGTGCGGCCACACTTCTGCAAGTGTGGACCAACCGATTTTTCGGTATCGGGCTTCCGGTAGTGCTTGGCTGTACATTTACAGCTGTATCGCCGATGATTGCGATTGGATCTGAGTACGGGGTTTCAGCGGTTTACGGAAGCATTATTGCGTCAGGTATTCTTGTCATTCTTATTTCATTTTTCTTTGGAAAGCTTGTAGCGTTTTTTCCGCCCGTCGTGACAGGCTCAGTTGTTACAATCATCGGCATTACTCTTATGCCGGTAGCCATGAATAACATGGCTGGCGGTGAAGGAAGTGCAGATTTCGGAGATCTTTCCAATCTTGCTCTCGCCTTTATCGTATTGAGTGTCATTGTGCTTCTATACCGTTTTACGGAAGGCTTTCTCAAATCCATCTCAATTTTGATCGGTATTTTGATTGGAACTTTCATTGCGTATGTTATGGGGAAAGTTCAATTTGATAACGTTACGGACGCGGCAGTTGTTCAAATGATCCAGCCGTTTTACTTCGGAGCGCCGTCTTTTCACACAGCGCCTATCATTACGATGGCTATCGTTGCAATTGTCAGCCTTGTAGAATCAACCGGTGTTTACTTTGCCTTAGGTGATCTGACGAACCGCCGTCTGACAGAGAAAGATTTATCTAAAGGCTATCGTGCTGAAGGGCTGGCCGTGCTTTTGGGCGGTATTTTTAACGCTTTTCCTTACACGGCATTTTCTCAAAATGTCGGGCTTTTACAGCTTACGGGAATCAAAAAAAATAACGTCATTGTTGTCACGGGCGTGATCTTAATGGCATTTGGGCTGTTTCCGAAGATCGCTGCTTTCACGACCATTATTCCATCTGCCGTTTTGGGCGGCGCAATGGTGGCGATGTTTGGAATGGTGATTGCTTACGGAATCAAAATGCTCAGCCGCATCGATTTTGCAAAACAGGAAAATTTGCTGATTGTTGCCTGCTCAGTCGGTTTGGGTCTCGGTGTGACCGTTGTGCCGGATATCTTTAAACAGCTTCCGAGTGCCTTAGCACTCCTTACAACAAACGGCATTGTTGCCGGCAGCGTTACTGCAGTCGTCTTGAATATTGTATATAACGTATTTTCTAAAGCCGAAAAAACAGAGAAAGCTGAAATCACAAAGCAAAAAACAGCAGTCTAAACTCCGCCGCGGCGGAGTTTTTTTGCATATAAAAAAGAGTGTTGCGGCACAATGTATGCAAAGAGGTGATCGCATGGCGTATATTTTATCCATCGGAACAAGTCTTCCTGCGTACGATGTAAACCAAGAGAAAGCGGCTGAGTTTGCCCGCTGTATGTTTGAGCATTCCTTTAAAGACATTGATCGGCTGTTAACCTCCTTTAAAAACGGGCAGATTCAATCGAGGCAATTTGTCAAACCGATTGACTGGTATAAAGAGCGTCACAGCTTTGAAGAAAAAAATCAAATTTTCATAGAAGAAACGCTTAAGCACAGCAAAGAAGCTGTTCGCGACTGCCTCTCTCATCCTGCATTTTTTCATGAAGCCATCGCTTATGAGAATGTAGACGCTGTTTTTTTCGTCTCCAGCACGGGCCTCTCCACACCGAGCATCGAGGCGCGGCTCATGAATGAACTTCCGTTTTCTCCATATACGAAGCGGATTCCGATTTGGGGGCTGGGCTGTGCAGGGGGAGCCAGCGGACTCGCGCGTGCAGCAGAATATTGCAAAGCGTATCCGGAGGCTTTCGTGCTTGTCATCGCTGCTGAGCTATGCAGTCTGACATTCCAGCCGGAGGATAAGACGAAAAGCAATCTGATTGGCACGTCGCTATTTGGAGATGGCATTGCAGCAGCCTTAGTATGCGGTGAGAAGGCGGACCGCAGGATGTCAAAATTAAAACTTATGCCGAAGTTAACAGATTCCCAATCTGTTTTGATGAAACAATCTGAAGATGTCATGGGCTGGGACTTTACTGATCAAGGATTCAAAGTGATTTTCTCAAGAGATATTCCGACTTTGGTGGAAAAATGGCTTAAAACAAATGTACAGGTTTTTTTGGACAAACATCAGCTGTCCTTTAGGGATATCAGTGTGTTTTTGGCACATCCAGGCGGAAAAAAAGTGATCGATGCATACAGCAAAAGTCTTGAGCTGTCACCAGAAAAGCTTTCATCTGCACAAAGCATTTTACAAAAGCATGGAAATATGTCTTCAGCCACAATATTGTTTGTGATCAAAGACCATCTGCTGAACGGATACAAAAAGGAAGCTGAACGGGGACTGATTGGCGCATTAGGGCCGGGATTTTCATCAGAGCTGCTGTTATTCAGCTGGGAGGAGGGGGCTTGACTCATGTTTTGGTTGTTAATCGTCATTCTCATTGCGCAAAGAACAGCTGAAATGGCAGTAGCCAGACAAAATGAACAAAAGGTAAAGCAACAAGGGGCGATCGAATTCGGTGAGAGCCATTATCCATATATCATCATCACGCATATTCTTTTTTTTCTGTCTTTAATTGCAGAAGTGCTGCTGATGAATAAACAGCCGTCAAGCTGGTGGGGCGGTATCGCTGCGGCTATTGTAACCGTGCAGGCAGTACGGTATTGGGCGCTTTGTTCCTTAGGATCATATTGGAATACGAAAATCCTTGTCGTTCCAGGTGCGGAGCTTGTGAAAAAAGGCCCTTATAGATGGATGAAGCATCCAAACTATACCGTTGTGATATTAGAATTCTTATTGATTCCGCTTCTGTATCATGCGTACATGACCATGTGTCTGTTTTCTATTTTAAATGCCGTATTGTTAACAGTCAGAATTCGTACAGAAGAGAAAGCATTAGAAGAATACAGCATAAAATAGAGATTGAAAATCATTCTCACTCATGTTAAAATGAATATGAAAAAGATTCTCAATCAGGATGGTGAAGCAAATGACAATGCTGTTTTTGCTTGGGGCGGTCTGTACATATAGTGTGTTAATTGGTTTTGTATTAAAAGGAATCTCAAATAAATCTGTTTCATGAATCTGGAACTTGATAAAGTTGCAGATTTTCTTTTTTAGAAGCTGCCGTAATGGCGGCTTTTTTCTATTCTCTTAAAGAAATTTGGCTCATTCTTGTGTAAAATGAAAGGGGAATGTATTCAGATCTTTCGAAAAAGATTCACAATTGAAATGGCACAAAGGGGTTCAGACTGATGACAGAACATAACAGAAAAGAGCTTTTGCACAAAACTGGGGAACTTTATAAGCAACTCATAGAGAATCAAGATGAACAAAGGGCTGCTAAACTGGCTGCAGTGGTGCAAAAAGCGGCTGATGAGGAGATTTATATCGCGTTTACCGGGCATTATTCAGCGGGGAAATCGTCCTTGCTGAACTGCCTGTTAATGGAGAATATTTTACCGACAAGTCCCATCCCGACAAGTGCTAACCTTGTTGTGATCAGAAATGGGGAAAAGCGTGTACGGCTTCATACAACAGACGGAGCATGCGCTGAGCTGGATGGGGCTTATGAGAAAGAAAAGGTGCAGCAATATTGCAAAAACGGCGAACAGATTGAAAGCGTTGAAATTTTTGATCGGTATACCGAGATCGATTCCGGGGTTGCTTATATTGATACTCCTGGGATTGATTCAACTGACGATGCCCATTTTCTGTCGGCAGCGTCTATTCTCCATCAGGCTGATGCGCTGTTTTATGTCGTTCACTATAATCACGTGCACGCTGAGGAAAATGTAAAGTTTCTCAGATCGATAAACAAAAGCATTCCGAAGGTGTATTTTATCGTCAATCAAATTGATCGGCATGATGAAGCGGAGACTCGTTTTGAAGACTATAAAGCGCAAGTAGAGGAGATGCTGTGCAACGAAGGCATTTCAAAGGAAGCGCTCTATTTTACGTCAGTAACAGAACCAGACCACCCGTTCAATCAGATTGGGGTTCTGAGAGAAGAATTAAAACGAATAGAACAGCAATCCAAAATCAATTTGCAGGCTTTAACAGAACAAAAAGTCCGCAATCTGCTGAAGGAACATACGGACATGCTGTTGAAAGACGAAACAGACGGTCCGAGCTTTGCTGAACAGCTAGACAAACAAACTAAACTTGTTCAATCGCTGAGAAATCAATTGGATGAGGCGGCAAAACAAGCGACTGAGGCAGAAAACAGAATGCAGGAAGAAGTCAATGGCATTTTAAGAAACGCCAACCTGACGCCTTTTGAAATGCGTGAGCTGGCAGCAGCATACCTAGAATCGCGGGAGCCTTCTTTTAAAACCGGTTTTTTCTTTTCGAAAGCAAAAACTGCACAGGAAAGGGATAGAAGAAGGACTGCTTTTTTCTCTGATGTGACAAAACGAACAGAGGCCGAAGCAGATTGGCACATGATAGACACATTCCATAAACTCGCCAAGGCATTTGATGTTCATACAGCTGAAAGTGAAAAGCTGATTCAGGCCTATCGAACTCCGCTTGAAATTGACAACCTTGAGCATGCTGTCAAGCATGGTGCAACCTTTTCTTCTGAATATGTATTGCAATATACAAAAGACTTGGCAGAACTCATCCGGAAAAAGGCGAAAAGAGAAGCGGCAGACATCATTAAGGCGCTTTCCGCGATGGTGAAAGATCGTGTTTCCAATGACTTGCAAAAAATCAACGGCCGGCTCAGCCAGGAATCAGAAAAACTCGGCCTTCTCCAAGAACGGGCCCGTTTAGAGAATAATGCCCGCGAGAAAGCCGATCGTATGCGGGCCATTTGGGAAGAGGAATCCGCATGTCCTATGCACATAGACACCGACTGGTTTAAAACGAAGAAAAAAACAGTGGCAGCTCCAGAACAAAAACGAAGCCTAGGCAAGCAGACGCAGCAGCCCATGCAGAAACAAGAAATCAAAATGGAGCAAGAACGGCCGCTTCAAGACCAAATCGAACGCTTTTACACATTGTCTGGCCTTTTAGGTAAATACAGCATGCTGTCAAAGCAAACCTCAGCTTTTCGAGAAAGAATTAAAAGACTTGAGGAACGGAAATTTACACTTGCTCTTTTTGGAGGCTTCAGTTCGGGGAAATCATCATTTGCCAATGCGCTTGTCGGCGAAAGGGTGCTGCCTTCCTCGCCAACGCCAACCACAGCCACAATTAATAAAATCACAAAACCAACCAATGGCAGCATCAACAAAACAGCGGATGTGGTGTTTAAGACCGATGCTGACTTCACAGCTGATATTTTGCAGCTCACTGGAATGCAAAAAGAACCGGCAGGCCGCTCTTTCACAGAGAAGTGGGAAAAAGCAGTCAAGAAAAACCGATTGCAGGAAGAGCACATCAAATTGATCAGCAGCTTTCTGCTTGCCTACGAAAAGTATAAGGAATATATACAGGAACAAAAGACATTAACGATACCGCTGTCTGAATTAAAGCCGTATGTGGCAGAGGAGGCAACGGCCTGCGCTGTGAAAGAAGTAACGGTCTATTATACATGCCCGCTCACTGAAAAAGGGATTACGATCGTTGATACACCCGGCGCCAGCAGCATGAATAAACGGCATACAGAGCTGGCGTTCCAATATATTAAGGATGCCGATGCGTTTTTTTATATGACCTATTATCAGCACTCCTTCTCGAAAGGAGATCGTTCCTTTTTGCGAAAGCTCGGGCTTGTAAAAGAATCGTTCAGCATGGATAAAATGTTTTTCGTCATTAATGCAGCAGATCTTGCGAAAGATAAAACAGAGCTGGAAACAGTGACCGATTATGTCAGCGCAGAGCTTGTAAAAGAAGGAATTCATGATCAGCAGCTCTTTACCGTATCAAGTAAGGAAGAACTGCTGGGAAAACCGGAATCATTTTATAATCAGTTCCCGAAAGTAAGAAAACATGTAGACCGTTTTATTGAAGCGGATGTAAAAAAAACGGCAGCTGCACGGCTCAGTTCGGAAGCAGACAAACTATGCGAAACTGTTATCCAGCTTTATCAATCCCAGCATCAGTCCAAGGAAGAAAAGGAAGCGCAAAAACAGCGCCTTATGCTGTCATTTGAGCGGACAGCAGCTGAAATCGAGACACGGCGGAGCTCAAACACCATCATTGAGAAAGTAAAAAAAGACACAAAAGAACAGCTTTATCACATTACACAGCGATTATCCTATTTTGCGAATGATTTATTAAAATCGGCATTCCATCCCGGCCTTCAGAACGGGGATTGGAAAAAGAACGTCGGTCAGGCGATGACAGCCGCATTACGTGAATATCAGTTTGAATATGTGCAGGAAATCAAAACGCTTGATGTTCGCATGAGCGGTTTCATCGAGCGGCATATTGCAGAAGAGTGGCTGGAAAGCTTTCAAAAAACATTAAACGAGGATGGTTATTTTTCTATTTATGCGAGTGCTCACCATTCGAATGGCATACAGTTGAAGGAAGTGGCACCTGACATAGATGAACGTGTCTTTGAACAGGAAAAAAAAGAAATCAAATCACCAAAACACTTTTTTGAACAGAAAGGAAAAGCCGCCTTCATCGAAGCAGCGCGCACGAAACTGACAAAAATCACGGGAAATTGGGTGAAAAATGAAGAAGAAAGCCTTATTTCACATTACACAGATTACCTCAGCCGCTTGCAGGAAGAGATGGCTGAAAAAGCAATGGAACAAATAAAGGATCAAAAAGATACGTATATAGAAGGATACGCGGATGGGGAACATGCGAAAGAGATTGAAATGGCGTACAAAGCTTGCATCTCTTGGCAAAGATCGGGCAATACAATAAAAATGTAAAAATTCAGTTGGCTTGTATATCAAGTCATGATAGACTAAATAGAAAAAAAGCGAGATGAACGATTCATGTCAGAGGTACATAAAGCAATTTCAGCACATTCATCAAAACAGCACGAGCATATTAAAGCATTTATGCGTCTTGAAAACATGCGTGAAATGGCCATTGAAGAAGCGGTTTTAAAATGCAAAAACGATGAACCTTTTACAACAGAACTGATTAATGAAATTACCGGGCAAATGAATCAGCTCGCCAAAAAAGGCATCGTACCGACAAGACGTCTTGTATCAGCAGAAATGGTCAGGGAATATGTAAGCCGCATGTAAGCTGGATGATCCTGTCGCGAGTGAATCTCTTGCCGGAGCATATACTATATGTATCCGACGTAAGGGGGGATTCATGTTGGGCAGAACAAAATTTGGAAACAGGAATGCACAGGCGAATAACAATGCCAAAAAGAAAAACGGATTTCAAACCCATTTTGACTCTTACGCAGGACGAGAGGCTGAAAAGCTGATCGCCAGTAACAAAAGACATAACGACTGATGATACACAAAACAGTATCTCTGATTGAAGAGATGCTGTTTTTTATTTTTGCGCGGCTTTATGCTAAAATAGAGGGAATGAAAAAAGAGGGAGTTATCTTATGAATCATAATAAACTATTGCTGGTTGACGGCATGGCTCTATTATTCCGGGCGTTTTTTGCCACGGCCGTGCACCGCAACTTTATGATAAATGAAAGCGGAGTGCCGACGAACGGCGTCAATGGGTTTTTAAAGCATTTAATCACAGCTGTGGAAACATTCCAGCCGACCCACGTCGTCTGCTGCTGGGACATGGGGAGCAAAACGTACCGGAATGACCTGTTCCAAGATTATAAGGCGAACCGCAGCGCACCGCCTGTGGAGCTGATCCCGCAGTTTGATTTAGCGAAGGAGGCGGCAGCTGAGCTTGGGATTATGAATATCGGTTTTGCCGGGTATGAAGCGGATGATTGCATCGGAACGCTTGCCGCTTTGTTTGCAAATGAAGCTGACATTACGATCGTAACAGGGGATAGAGATTTACTTCAGCTGTTAACAGATAAAGTAAGCGTAGCATTGCTCCAAAAAGGAATAGGAAATTATAAAGTCTATACAAAAGAGACGTTTTATGAAGAAACGGGAGTTCTGCCGAAGGCTTTGATTGATATTAAAGCGCTTATGGGTGACTCCAGTGATAACTATCCTGGTGTCAAAGGGATTGGAGAAAAAACAGCTTACAAACTGATT
Organism: Bacillus tequilensis KCTC 13622; assembly: GCF_000507145.1. Classification (GTDB taxonomy): domain Bacteria; phylum Bacillota; class Bacilli; order Bacillales; family Bacillaceae; genus Bacillus; species Bacillus tequilensis. The sequence goes on from NZ_AYTO01000034.1 coordinate 574,706, forward strand.
CGTGAATATGAAACAATTGAACGTTTATTAGAAAATCTTTCTCTTCTTACGAAGGGGCAGCAGGGGAAAATTCAGCAAGGTTTAAGCGATTTGGAGATGTCGAGGAAGCTTGCTGAAATTCACTGCTCTGTACCGCTGGTCTGCACATTGGGAGACGCTCTATTTACCCTGCAAATGGAACAGGCGGCTGACATGCTTCGCCGCCACCAAATCAAAGGAATTGAGCGCATGCTTGAAAAACTGAACGCTAGAGAGATCGTATAAGATCTTCTCTAGCGTTTTGTATTGCTTTTTTTGGCTCTTTCCTCAAGCTCTGTTTTAGGGTCATTGTGAGTATTGCCTTCCAGGTCGCCTTGCGGAGTAACACCGCCGGTCAGCCGGCCTTTATCTTTCTTTTTCATGTTAGTCACCTCGACATTAGGATGACCATTGATCGAGATTTAATTCTTATCATTTAGCCGAATCGCTTCTTTTGCCAGCTGATCGGCTTTTTGGTTTTGCTTCCCTGGTATCCATTTGATGAAAAAAAGAGGGAAAGCCGGTTTTAATCGGATGATTTCTTCCACATACGGATGAAATGTTTTGTTTTTAACCATTTCAAGCTCAGCGGCGCGTTCCACGATATCTGAATCGGTTCGAAAGGAAACAGATTGATACCCGCGCTTTGCACATAACCTCATCCCTTCAATTAATGCAAGGAATTCCGCTTCCTGATTTGTATGCATTCCGATTGGGATAGAGAAAGCTTCTGCTTTTCCTTCATGTTTGATAAAAATGCCGATACCGGAAGGCCCGGGATTACCGGCGCTTGCGCCGTCTACATATATTTCGGTGGGCATTATAAACTCCTTTCATCATTCGGTATCATTTTCTTTGCTGCATAAGCATAAGGCAATGAAATCAAAGATACCGCAAACTTAATCAAATATGTAGAAATAAAAATATGAAGCCACACGCCTGCCGAATAAATGCCGAAAAAGGCGACAGCAGTGAATATGAATGTATCAAACAACTGGCTGACCGCTGTACTGCCACCGTTTCTGAGCCATAAAAGCCGGTCGGAAGGAAATATCCTTCTAATTGCCGAATATACATAAACATCCAGCGTTTGGCTGAAGATAAAGGCAAGCAGACTTCCTAACGCAACTCGTGGAAGGAATCCGAAAATCGTTTCCAGCGCTGTTTGTGATATGTCGCTTGAAGCCGGTTCAAAAAGCAGCACGCCCTGCATGACGCATGTCAGCGTCAGGAGCGTTGAGAATCCCAGCCATACCGCTTTTCTGGCTTCGGTCGGTCCGTATTTTTCATTCAGCACATCTGTCGCAAAAAAGATTGTGCCATACATCACATTCCCGAGTGTTGCTGTTAGGCCAAACAGTTCCACTGTTTTGACGACTTGAAGGTTGGCGCAGACTGTCGCAAAACCGATCCAAACAAATAGTCCTGTTTTGCCAAACCCTTTATAAAATAAAAGAACAATGATAAAATGAATGATCGCAAAAATGATCCAAAACAAGTTATTAAACAAAATGTAAAAGCTTCCTTTCCGGGGTAAGATTGGTTTGATTATAGCATAAGCCCGGCAACTAATGAATGGTAAGGTGATTGTAATGAAACTCAGACCGCATATGAAAATAGAAGCAAAGGGAACGGGATCCGTCTCATTTTTGGGCGAAGACTGGCTGACAGCACAGCAGGCACGTATGCTCGCCAGAGAACTTGGCCGTTTTCCATACATGAAAGAGCTTATGTTCGAAGACGAGAAAGGCGGCAGCTGGACATTGAAGGAATTGGAAAAGCTGACAGAGGAGCTTGCTCAAGAGCCTGACGAAATTACTGTTTATTTTGATGGCAGTTTCGATAAGGAGAGCGAACTGGCCGGACTCGGAATCGTCATTTATTATTCATTGGGAGGAACACGGCATCGCTTGAGAAAAAATAAAAGCTTCCGGCTGAAAACCAATAATGAAGCTGAATACGCGGCGCTTTATGAAGCGATTAGAGAAGTAAGAGAACTTGGGGCAAGCAGAAATTCAATTACGATCAAAGGTGACTCGCTTGTTGTGCTGAACCAGCTTGACGGCAGCTGGCCTTGCTATGATCCGTCTCATAATGAATGGCTGGACAAAATAGAAGCACTCCTTGAATCGCTGAAGCTCACTCCAACCTACGAAACCATACAGCGGAAAGACAACCAGGAAGCTGACGGCCTCGCTAAAAAAATTCTATCCCATCAATTCGTAGAAAGCCACACGAAATTAGACCGTAACGGAGATGACGATATTGGATAAGAAAATGATCTTTAAAGAACTGACAGAACTGCAAGATGAATATTGCAAAGACTGTTTTATTAAGAAGCAGTTTCGGAAGGAATTTGGCAAAACCTATGCGCATTCATTTTGTATTAATAAATGTACAGTTGGTGAAAAACTGAAGGCGTACGGCGATGTTTTAACCAATCATTAAAAAATAAAAACCGCAGAAGCTGCGGTTTTTATTCTTTGAATTCATCAAGCTGATGCTGACTGTCATCCAGCAGCTGCTTTTGCTGCTGAACAAATTCAGGATCATCGAGAGCTGCCAGCTCTTCAGATTGTGACAGTTCTCTTGCATCTTCAATCGATTGGTATGCAGAATCGACTAATGTTGTGCTTTGACCTCTCGTCGCAGCTCCTGTCGTTTTCTGCGCTGTTTCCACCGCTAGCTCCAGCTGCCGCTTATCCGTAAAGCCAGTCTGATTCTTATCATGAAATTCTGATGTCACAAAAAACACCTCCGCAATTATTTTGCTGAGTTTTTTTGAAATTTATGTACCAAAATAGAAAATAAAATGAAAATAAGCCGATATAACTATTGAACCAGAATAAATAGGACTGTTTTACTATTTGAGGTATCTTGGCAGAGAAGGGGAACGTAGCTATGGACGATAAAGACTTGAAGTCGATCCTTCACAAAACATTTATAGAAATATACAGTGACTTAGAGGAACTGGCGGATATCGCGAAAAAAGGGAAGCCGTCAATGGAAAAGCATGTTGAAGAGATTGAACAGAGGTGCAAACAAAACATCTTAGCGATTGAAATCCAGATGAAAATCAAATAGGAGAGGCGTTCGCCTCTCCTATATTTGTCATCTCATCATCATGTATTCAGTTTAGAGTTTTACAACATTAGAAGCTTGAGGTCCACGATTACCTTCGACAATTTCAAAAGAAACTTCTTGTCCTTCTTCTAATGATTTGTATCCTTCTCCTTCGATAGCTGTGAAGTGAACAAATACATCGTCTCCGCCTTCAACTTCAATGAAGCCGAATCCTTTTTCGTTGTTGAACCATTTTACTTTACCGTTTTGCATATTGCTTAATTCCTCCTAGTACTGTAGCACCCGCGTGCTAAAAAAAATTTTGTCATCATTTAACTTTGATTCATTGTTAAATGATGGTTCAACTATACACCATCTGTGAGCACCCGTCAAGTTGCGAAACGGCTTATTTTTCAAAAGAAGGACAAGATCATAAAAAAATGTAACCGTTTTTATTAATAGCTGAATATAAATAAAAAGAGCACACGAATTCGTATGCTCTCACGTAGCCATTAAGATAACGCTTTGGCTTTTTGTTTGGCTGTCATCATTTCTGATTCCTTCAGGATATCCTCTAAAATCACTTCAGAGGAGTTTGCTAAATGCAGGTCCTTAATGTTTTTCTTCATGCGCTGTAAGGTATCTTCATCTGCAAGAAGGGAAGTGACTGATTCGAGAATCTCTTCATGACGGTTCACGACAATGGCCGCTCCGCGGTCTTCAAAGAAGTTTGCATTTTCTTTTTCCTGCCCAGGCACGGGTTTGTACAAAATGACTGGCACACCGATGGCAGTTGCTTCTGTCAATGTAATGCCGCCAGGTTTTGTAATCATGCAATCTGTGACCCGAAACAGCTCATCAATGCGTTCCACGTAGCCAAGAACCTTCAATTTGTCACCGTTTTCTGCTTCAAGCACACTTAAAGATTCTTTTAGCGCTGTATTTTTCCCGCACACGACAACCACTTGCACTTGGTCATCTTTGACTAGGTTTTCGCACAGTTCTTTAACGTTTTTTAATACACCGTGTGCACCTGCCATGATCAAAAGCACTTTTTTGTTTGGGGAAAGATTGTACTTTTTATATATCGGCTCCACCGGCTTGGATTCTTCAAATTGCGGCCTGATTGGAATCCCAGTGATTTTTATGTTGCTTGGATGAGTGCCGATCTCCAGCAGTTTTTCCTTCACGTAATCTGTCGCCACATAATATTTATCTACGTTTTCGTGAACCCAAATTTTATGAAGGCAAAAATCGGTCATCACGTTAAAAGTAGGGATGACTTTTCCTGTTCGTCGTCTGTATTCCGGCACGACGATCATCGGAAATGTATTAATAATAATATCGGGCTGGTGTTCATCGACAAGTTCGCCCAATCGTTTATTTCCCATTTTAAAGTAAATATTAAATTTACGTTTATTATAGATTTTGTCAACTCCGTAATAAAACAAACGATAAAACTGTTTCCCGATTGAGAAGCTTTTTAAATAGAGGTATTGAGTTACCTCTGAAACAATCGGATTTGACTCTTGGTACAAATTAGAAACTGTTACATGCTGAAAACCAAGCCGTACACATTGCTCATAAAGCGTTTTGGCTACCTGCACATGTCCATTTCCGTAATTTGCAGTCAAAATTAATACTCTTTTATTGGTATTCAAGTAAATTCACCTCAATGTAATCAACAACAAGCAAGCTTCATGCATCGTAAGGAGTTATTGTCTATACATAAACATAACACAAATACATAATTGAATTATTAATGCAGTGAAAAAGTTAAGCTAATTTTAAATGATGATTCCAGTATTTTAAATTTTTGTTATACGCAAACTGAATCAGATGTATTTTATCATATTTTTTGCTCAGCGTATCACTAAAAAAGAAAAATTAGTCCCATTCATAAGGAGTTTCTTGGTAAACGTAATAATTCAGCCAGTTCATAAACAATAATGTGGCATGGGCTTTCCAGCGATTCACTGGCTGGCTGCTGTCTTTCGCAAAATAATGTTTAGGCGCTTCGACAGTAGAAAGGTTTCGTTCCAAATCTCTTTCGTACTCTTGAAGAAGCGTATTTGTATCATATTCAGGGTGCCCTGTCAAAAAGACTTGTTTTTCGTCTTTAGACACTATTAAGCAAACCCCGGCTTCCCTTGATGCGGTAAGAATATTTAACTCAGGCACTGCTTGAAGCTGTTCCATATTTATATCTGTATGCCGGGAATGCGGCACGTAGTATAGCTCGTCAAAACCTCTGACTAATCTTTCGTGTTTTGAAAGAACTGTATGTTCAAACACACCGAAGATTTTTTTAGGCATTTGAATTTTTTCAACACCGTAATGATAATACAAGCCTGCTTGAGCACCCCAGCAAATATGCAGGGTTGAAGTGACATTTGTTTTGCTCCACTCCATAATCTCCTTGAGCTCTTCCCAATATGAAACATCTTCAAACGCCAAGTGCTCGATCGGCGCACCGGTGATAATCATGCCGTCAAATTTCTTGTGACGGATATTGGAAAAAGTCGTGTAAAATTCGTCAAGGTGTTCTCTTGCAGTATTTTTCGGCGTGTGTGTGCTTGGGATTAAAAATGTAAAATGAACCTGTAAAGGCGAATTTCCAAGCAATCTGAGAAGCTGGGTCTCTGTTTGGATTTTTTTCGGCATCAAATTCAATATAATGATTTTTTGCGGCCGGATATCCTGATGAAATGCTCTGCTTTCATCCATTACAAATATATGTTCACTCTCAAGCACCTGTTTTGCCGGCAGGTGTGTTGGTATATTAATAGGCAACGTGCCACCTCCATCATTTCCCCGTGTAATTTTCTTCATTATAGGAATTTTCACGCCAATTTTCAATCTATCTCTAAGTGTTGAGGGGAAACAACAGAAAACTCTTTAGATAAAACGAATAAATACACCTGTTGGTTTCACAGGAAAATGATTTTCAGTGATGATGGATCTCAGAAGGTATTTGTAACGTTTTATTGAATGGAAGATAAAAAATGAGCAGGCGTTTGCATTTTGAATTGGGAAATAAAAAAGGTAAAATAATCAGATGCAGGGACATAGGAGGGACTTAGATGTCTATATATCATATGAAGGTACGAACCATAACAGGAAAAGACATGACACTTCAGCCTTTTGCCGGGAAGGTATTGATGATCGTGAATACAGCAAGTAAATGCGGGTTTACTCCTCAACTAAAGCAGCTACAGGAGTTATATGATACATATCAGCAGGAGGGCTTGGAGATTCTAGGGTTTCCTTGCAATCAATTTATGAACCAAGAGCCTGGCGACGAGACAGACATACAAAATTTTTGTGAAACAAATTACGGGGTTACGTTTCCTTTGTTCTCAAAAGTGGAAGTTAATGGAAAAAACGCCCACCCGCTGTTTGTGTATTTAACAGAGCATGCGAAAGGGATGCTGGGAACTAAGGCAATCAAGTGGAATTTCACGAAGTTTATAGTGGACAGAAACGGAGAAATCGCTGGCCGTTTTTCTCCAAATACAAATCCGAAAGAGCTGGAAGACGCTATCGTGAAGCTGCTAGGGACATAAAGAGGGTGTCTTTATGAAAAAGATAAAGCAAGCAGAGCAGATCAGGACATGGGTTCAATCAGTCCTAACAGGCGAAAGCTCTGGACATGATTGGCATCATGTATCAAGAGTTGCGGATCTTGCTGTATATATTGGAGAAAAGGAAAAAGCGGATTTGTTCATTGTTGAAACGGCGGCGCTCGTTCACGATGTAATTGATATTAAACTCCCTGACACGGTCAGGCTTTCAGTGAGCGAAGTATATGAACAGCTCGTTTTTTTCGGAGTTGGAAAAGAGGATGCCGACAGAGTGATTCACATTATCACAAGGATGTCCTTTCGAGACAGAGAAAAGCTGGCGGACGAGCCGCTCTCAATTGAAGGGAAAGCCGTACAGGACGCTGACAGACTTGATGCATTAGGTGCTGTCGGTATTGCGAGAACGTTTATGTTTGCGGGCGCAAAAGGGCACAGCCTTTATGGAGATGATAAAAGCGCGTACGCTCATTTTTTTCATAAACTGCTGCGGCTGAAAGATATGATGAATACAGACACCGCACGGGAACTTGCGGAAGAAAGACATGATTTTATGCTTCAGTTTGTCCGTCAATTAGAAAAAGACGTACCAGGTATTGAAGCCAAAACGTCGTAATAGAAGGCTTGGAGCGACTATGATAGAATAATTCACAGATATGCTATAGGAGGACGATCATGAAGATAAAATCAATTGAACCTACGCCAAGCCCGAATACAATGAAGGTCATCTTAACGGAGGAGCTTCCGGCGGGGAAAAGCAATAACTATAAACCGGATCAAGCAGAAGGCGCACCGCCTGTTATAGCGGAGATCCTTAATATAGAAGGAGTCAAAGGGGTATATCACGTCGCTGATTTTCTCGCTGTTGAACGGAACGCAAGATACGACTGGAAAGACATCTTACCGCAAGTCCGCACTTCGTTTGGAATGGAAAGTGCAGAAAGCGCGGAACAAAACCGCTCTGACCAAGAGTCTTTTGGAGAAGTGAAAGTATTTGTACAGATGTTCAGCGGCATCCCAATGCAGGTCAAATTGACGGATGGGGAACGGGAAGAGCGCTTCGGCTTGCCTGAACGCTTTCAGCAGGCAATCTTAAAACTCAGATCTGAAGCTTCAAATGTTGTATTTGAGCGTGCCTGGAAAGAACAGGGCGTCCGATTCGGCGATTTTAATGAAATCGGTCATGACGTGACAGAAGAGCTTCAGGCTGCATATAGTGATGAACGGCTGAAACGGCTGACAGAAGCAGCTGCTCAAGGAACGGGCGAAGCAAAACAATTTGTACAGCGCAAAGCGTATAAAGTAACGCTCGACATGATGGATGATGAGGACTGGAAAAAGCGTTATGCACATCTGGAGCAGATGGATCCGAAAGAGGAGGATATCCCGGTTTTACAGAAGGCATTGGATGATCCGAAGGTGTCTATCAGAAGACAAGCTGTTGTGTACTTAGGAATGATTGAAACACCTGATGTCCTGCCTCTATTGTATAAAGCGCTTGAGGACAAATCTGTCTCAGTCAGAAGAACGGCCGGAGACTGCCTGTCGGATATCGGTGACCCTCAAGCCATTCCTGCTATGATCAAATCGTTAAGCGACTCCAGCAAGCTTGTTCGCTGGCGTGCGGCTATGTTCCTGTATGAAGTCGGCGATGAAAGTGCAATTGAAGCTTTGCGCGCTGCCGAAGACGATCCCGAATTCGAGGTCAGCCTTCAAGTGAAAATGGCGCTTGAACGGATTGAGCATGGAGAAGAAGCAAAAGGTTCAGTTTGGAAACAAATGACAGAAAGCAGAAAAAAAGGTGAATGAAAGAATGAAAAAGGTGCAGATCAGGCACCTTTTTTATGTGAATTCACTTTTTATAAAAATTATTGCGAATATTGTTGAAAAATATCCGAAAACTATTTATAGTAAGTAACAATATTAATAGTTGGAGGGTTCACATCGACAGAAAGCTATATAAATATAAAAACATGCAGGAAACAATCAAGGAGAGGGCAGCCGGATTGTCATCTATTCACAAAAACAGCCCAAAAATAAACTGAAAATTGTTAAAATAAAATCCAGTCTAACAATTAAAAGTATTTAGGAGGATCACCATGGCAGAATTACGCAGTAACATGATCACACAAGGAATCGATAGAGCTCCGCACCGCAGTTTGCTTCGCGCAGCAGGTGTAAAAGAAGAGGATTTTGGCAAACCATTTATCGCGGTTTGTAATTCATACATTGATATCGTTCCCGGTCATGTTCACTTGCAAGAGTTTGGAAAAATCGTAAAAGAAGCAATCAGAGAAGCAGGGGGCGTACCGTTTGAATTTAATACCATCGGAGTAGATGACGGAATCGCGATGGGGCATATCGGTATGAGATATTCGCTGCCGAGCCGTGAAATCATCGCGGACTCTGTTGAAACGGTTGTATCTGCGCACTGGTTTGACGGAATGGTCTGTATTCCGAACTGTGACAAAATCACGCCGGGAATGCTTATGGCGGCAATGCGCATCAACATTCCGACCATTTTTGTCAGCGGCGGACCGATGGCGGCAGGAAGAACAAGTGACGGGCGGAAAATCTCCCTTTCCTCTGTATTTGAAGGGGTAGGCGCTTATCAAGCCGGAAAAATCAACGAAAGCGAGCTTCAAGAATTAGAGCAGTTCGGATGCCCGACGTGCGGATCTTGCTCCGGCATGTTTACGGCGAACTCAATGAACTGTCTGTCAGAAGCACTTGGTCTTGCTTTGCCGGGGAACGGAACCATTCTCGCGACATCACCGGAACGAAGAGAGTTTGTCAGAAAATCGGCTGCTCAATTAATGGAAACCATCCGCAAAGATATCAAACCGCGTGATATCGTGACAGTAAAAGCGATTGATAACGCGTTTGCACTCGATATGGCGCTTGGCGGTTCAACAAATACCGTGCTCCATACGCTTGCCCTTGCAAACGAAGCCGGCGTTGAATACTCTTTAGAACGCATTAACGAAGTTGCTGAGCGTGTGCCGCACTTGGCCAAGCTGGCGCCCGCATCAGATGTGTATATTGAAGATCTCCATGAAGCGGGCGGTGTGTCAGCTGCGCTGAATGAGCTTTCCAAGAAAGAAGGAGCGCTTCATTTAGATGCGCTGACTGTTACAGGAAAAACACTTGGAGAAACCATCGCCGGACATGAAGTAAAGGATTATGACGTCATTCATCCGCTGGAGAAACCATTCACTGAAAAGGGCGGCCTTGCCGTTTTATTTGGCAATTTGGCTCCAGACGGCGCTATCATTAAAACAGGCGGTGTACAGAACGGAATTACGAGACACGAAGGACCGGCTGTCGTATTTGATTCTCAGGATGAGGCGCTTGACGGCATTATCAACCGGAAAGTAAAAGAAGGCGATGTCGTCATCATTCGATACGAAGGGCCAAAAGGCGGACCAGGCATGCCGGAAATGCTTGCGCCTACATCTCAAATTGTAGGAATGGGACTAGGACCAAAAGTAGCATTGATTACGGACGGGCGTTTTTCCGGAGCATCTCGGGGACTCTCAATCGGTCACGTATCACCAGAGGCCGCAGAGGGAGGACCGCTAGCCTTTGTTGAAAACGGAGACCACATCATCGTAGATATTGAAAAACGTATCTTGGATGTACAAGTGCCGGAGGAAGAATGGGAAAAACGGAAAGCGAACTGGAAAGGATTTGAACCAAAAGTGAAAACCGGCTATTTGGCACGTTATTCTAAACTTGTGACAAGCGCCAACACCGGCGGTATCATGAAAATTTAGGCAGCGGGAATTACTTTCTCCTAATGTAAGTTGTGAACATTTGAAATCCGGCCCTCTCTATAGTATCCTTTACTTCAGAAGAAGGATACTAGAGGGGGCTTTTTTTATGTCAATGGCTTATGAAGAATATATGCGCCAGCTTGTCGTACCGATGCGCCGCGAGCTGACCGGAGCTGGTTTTGAAGAATTAACAACAGCGGAAGAAGTAGAAAACTTTATGGAAAATGCTGAGGGAACAACTCTTGTAGTCGTAAACTCTGTGTGCGGCTGCGCGGCAGGTCTTGCACGTCCTGCGGCAACACAGGCAGTCCTTCAGAATGACAAAACACCTGACAATACGGTGACTGTATTTGCTGGCCAAGATAAAGATGCCACAGCAAAAATGCGTGAGTATTTTACTGGCCAGGAGCCTTCTTCACCGTCGATGGCTCTTTTAAAAGGCAAAGAAGTTGTACATTTTATTCCGCGTCATGAAATTGAAGGACACGATATGGAAGAAATCATGAAAAACCTGACTGCTGCCTTCGATGCGCACTGCTAAATGCCCGTTTTCCGGGCATTTTCTTTTTGGGAGTATAGAAGATGATAACAACAAGCTATAGACCGTCCGAACACACCATAAAAACCGCAAAGCGGCTTTCTAAAGAGCTGAATATGCCATATTGCAGCCGAAATAAACAAACGGTTGAACATCTGCTGAAGTCAGCTGAACGTGATTTGCTTGTGGTCGGAAAAGAGCGGTTTGAACTTTATACGAAACAAGGAGCCAAATTCTTTTTTCACCCGAATACAGCGATGTTCAGAGCCAAACGCTTCATTCGGGGCGAGCAGGAACCGATGCTTCGGGCAGCTGGTTTATCGGAAGGAGACACGTTTTTAGATTGCACACTCGGGCTGGGTTCTGATGCCATTATCGCAAGTATGGCAGTAGGCGAAACGGGTTCTGTCATTGGGATTGAACAGAACCATCTTGTGTCCGTTTTGGTGAGGACGGGACTTCATTCATGGGAAACGGACATAGCTGAGCTTCAAGCTGCAATGAGAAGAATCCAAGTGAAGCATGGAGATTGTTTTGAATACATTAGGCAGCTTCCTGACGACTCTGTTGATGTGGTTTATTTCGATCCAATGTTTCATGAGCCTGTAGAGACGTCTGATGGTATCGCGCCTTTACGGGATTTGGCAGAGGATTCAGTTTTGCATGAAGGGTATATCAAAGAAGCGGTGCGTGCCGCCAGAAAATGCGTGGTGTTAAAAGATCACTGGAAAAGTCCGCGATTTGAACAATTTGGTTTTCACGTTATGAAAAGAAAAACCGCACTGTTTCATTACGGCGTCATTCAAGCCGCAAACAAAACAAGCCCGTGATATTATGATATCACGGGCTTTCTGTTAATCGGTGACTTCCATGACGACAAAGTATAACAATGTTAAGAGTGAAACTGTGGCAAACAAGGCGTCAATCATGCGGAAAGCCTCCTTTCAGAGAATATTGTAAGCGTTTTTACAAAAAACGCAAAGCAACGAATCTCCTAATTTGCATATCAAAGTCATATAGTACATGACTTGCATGTTTCAGGTGTGCTAAAATAAAAGAAAGATGACAATAAAATAGAGAGGATTAAGCAGTCATGAAATTGTGGATGAGAAAGACCCTTGTGGTTTTATTTACCATCGTAACGTTCGGGCTCGTATCTCCTCCGGCTGCTCTTATGGCGGACAAGCCCTCCGGACAGCCGAGCAGTGTTGAGCAGAATGAATACACCGCTTTTTATGATGAGCATGACCTGTACGATGATTATGAGTCGGAAAACAGGCGGGACCCTGAGCTGCTGTTTCAATCGTACAAGGAACAGCTTATTGACAGTGCCGAGGATCAGTCCTTTTTGAAATTCGGCAGCAAAATCTCTCCGGTCATTGAGGATGACTACCGGAAAGAGATCCTCCCGAAAATTGAAAATGTGATTAGTGATTATTTAGCGACATTGCAAGATGATGAGGCGTATCAAGATGTGGTGATCTCAAGCACGCCTTCAGCTGGAAAAACGGAAAAGATTTTCAACGTATACAATCGGGCGACTGGAGAGGACCTCCTTAGATTCCATGTGCGGAGAGACCATCCGCCTCATGACGGCTACTGGTTTAATTTTCACTATCATACAGCAGAAGATGGATTTCAATCACATCATGAGCTTGGGAGCATTTACTGGGACCGCAACACGCCTCCCAACTGGATGAGTGCCTAAAGGAGATGCCATTAGACATGAAAAAGTACACAATGAATGAAATGGTCGATATAACAAAAGATATGCTGAACAAACGGGGCGTTATGATAGAAGATATTGCACATATTGTTCAAAAACTTCAGGAAAAATACAATCCCAACCTGCCGCTCAGTGTTTGCATGGAGAATGTGGAAAAAGTCCTGAATAAACGTGAAATTATTCATGCTGTTTTGACAGGCCTTGCGCTCGATCAGCTTGCTGAACAGAAACTTCTCCCTGAACCGCTGCAGCATCTTGTTGAAACGGATGAACCGCTTTACGGCATAGATGAAATTATCCCGCTTTCAATCGTTAATGTGTACGGGTCGATCGGTTTAACCAATTTCGGTTATTTGGATAAAGAGAAGATTGGAATTATTAAGGAACTTGATGAAAGTCCAGACGGTATTCACACTTTTTTGGATGACATTGTGGCAGCTCTTGCTGCAGCAGCGGCGAGCAGAATTGCTCATACACATCAGGATCTGCAAGATGAGGAAAAAGAACAGGGTGAAAAACCTGTCGTCAGCTAACGATAAAAAAATCATTTCTGAGTTCAGAAATGATTTTTTATTGTGTTACACTACTAGAAGACTACTTTTAAAGGATGAAAAAAATGAAACAGTATCAGGATTTATGCAGGTATGTTTTAGAGCATGGTGAGAAAAAGGGAGACCGGACAGGGACTGGAACAATCAGCACTTTCGGATATCAAATGCGATTTAATTTACAAGAGGGCTTTCCGATGCTCACCACTAAAAAACTCCACTTTAAATCGATTGCGCATGAACTGCTGTGGTTCTTAAAAGGAGATACGAATGTACGTTATCTGCAGGACAACGGAGTGCGGATCTGGAATGAGTGGGCTGATGAAAATGGTGAACTTGGACCTGTATACGGTTCACAATGGCGGTCTTGGCGGGGGGCTGACGGCGAAACTGTTGATCAAATTTCCCGTCTTATTGAAGAGATTAAGACAAATCCGAACTCCAGACGCTTAATCGTCAGCGCTTGGAATGTTGGTGAAATTGATAAAATGGCATTGCCGCCGTGCCATTGCCTGTTCCAATTCTACGTGTCTGACGGCAAGCTGTCCTGTCAGCTATATCAGCGCTCAGCCGATGTTTTCTTAGGTGTGCCGTTTAATATTGCTTCTTATGCCCTTTTAACTATGATGATTGCTCATGTGACTGGGCTAGAACCGGGCGAATTCATCCATACATTTGGTGATGTCCATATCTATCAAAATCATATTGAACAAGTCAATTTGCAGCTGGCAAGAGACGTTCGATCGCTTCCAAAGCTTCGTTTCGCCAGAGAGGTTGATTCTATTTTCAACTTTGCATTTGAGGACTTTATCATTGAGGATTATGATCCGCATCCTCATATAAAAGGAGCGGTCAGCGTATGATTTCATTCATTTTTGCAATGGATGCCAACAGGCTTATCGGCAAAGATAATGATTTGCCGTGGCATTTACCCAATGATCTGGCATACTTTAAGAAAGTAACATCGGGTCACTCAATCATTATGGGCCGGAAAACATTTGAATCGATCGGACGTCCGCTTCCAAATCGGAAAAATATTGTCGTTACATCTGCGCCTGCTTCAGAATTTCCGGGGTGCACGGTTGTCAGTTCATTGAAGGATGTACTGGACATTTGTACAGGCTCTGAAGAATGCTTTGTAATCGGAGGGGCTCAGCTCTATACAGCACTGTTCCCTTATGCAGACAGATTGTATATGACGAAAATTCATCACGAGTTTGAGGGTGACCGTCACTTCCCCGATTTTGATGAAACCAATTGGAAGCTGGTTTCTTCTGAGCAGGGGATCAAGGACGAAAAAAACCCGTACGATTACGAATTTTTAACGTATGAAAAAAAGAATTCTTCTGAAGCGGGAGGATTTTAATTGGTTCGCTGCAGCTGGTTAGTGATTTATATTGTGTATATGCTGTTAAAAAATATGAAACAATTATTTAATCAAAGGATGCTTGACCCTCGTCTGTCATACAAAAAGCAGATGACTCTTGTCTACGAGCAGCCAAAGGCGTTTTTGGAGGGCTGCATCGGCATCACCGGCTCAGTTGTGACGATCCATCAGCCTGAGCCAATCCCCGAAGGTCCTGTTTTGTATGTGCATCCACGTTTGCGTTTAGCTGAACTGGCCTTAATTGCTGGATATATTGAGGAGCCGGCCGGATTTATTGCCAATCCAACATTATTTCGCTTGCCTTTTATCGGACAGTGGCTTAAACGGATGGATGTGATTGCAGGCGGCAGTTCAGAAAAGGTGTATGAAGATCTGACGAAACAGCTGGAAAAAGGACAAAGTCTGATTCTTTCATTAGATGGTTGTATAGATCCTGTTGAACTTGCGGCCCACTGCCATCTTCCGTTGGTGTTGGTGGAAACAAAAGGAACAGATGACATGCAAAAGGGGTCGTTTTTTAAACGTTTAACACCCGCAGATGTTGAATTGTCCTTTTCAAAAGCTTATATACCTGCAAATGAAAAACAATTGCGTGCATAAAAAAGCGCAGTCTTTAAGACTGCGCTTTTCTGTTACGAAATGAACGGCACCTTCACACAATAAAACAGCACACAGAAAAACATTGCAGCGCTTCCGCCTAATACAAAACTGTGCCAAATGGCGTGGTGGAAGGGGACCTTTTTCCAAATGTAAAAGATCGTCCCGACAGAGTATAAAATGCCGCCGAGAAAAAGAAGGCTGAATCCCGCTCCGCTCAGTGAAGCGTACAAAGGTTTAACCGCGATAATCATCAGCCACCCCATGATCAAATACACCAAGGTTGACAATAGGATAAAGCGTTTCACAAAGAAAATTTTAAAAACGATTCCCCCCAGGGCAAGAGACCATACGATAGCCAGCAGAGTGAAGCCGAGCGTGCCTTTCAGCGGTCCGAGCAAAAAAGGCGTATAGGTTCCTGCGATCAGAACGTAAATGGCGCTATGATCAATAATCTCCAAAATGTCCTTCGTCTTTTTATGTGTAATGCTGTGAAGCAGTGTGGAGCTCAAATATAACAGCAGCATAGAGATACCGAATATCGTAAAGCTGACGATGTCCCATGCGGACCCGTAATCGGTCGCAAAAATGACCAGAAACACTAATGCAGGTATAGATAGAAGCACACCGATACCGTGTGTAATGGCATTGGCGATTTCTTCTTTGATTGTAAACAAGTGAATTCTCCTTTCGATCGCTAGATCATTTGATTTTTGAGCGTTTCTAAAAAGTCCAAGCCCTCTAAAGTAATTTTAGTTCCGGCCCGTCCGCGGCTTTTGGTGACATAATCTTTCTTCTCCAAATAATCGAGGCGGCTTCTAACCTGCTGAGGAGTTAACGAAGTTTGGGTATTTTTACTGTGCTCAGAAATGATCCGTCTGCTGGCAGGTTCTCCTTTTTCGTTTAATGCTTTTATTGTTTCCAAAATAAACAAAAACTCGGCTTTTTCCATTAAAGTCAGCAGCTTCGCTTTTTTCTTCGATGTTTTTCCGTCTATTGCCCCCCTAATGTATGGAGGCAGGTCATAAGGATGGATCGTTCCTCCGCTTGATACTGCCGCCATATAATCTGCGGCGTTTTTTAATTCTCTGACATTGCCTTCAAAAGTGTGCTGTTCAAGCATTGGAAAGACGGTGGGCTCGATTAACAATTGCTGACCGGAATTTGTGAGAAAAAACTGAGTCAAAAGCGGTATATCGCTTTTTCGTTCAGATAATTCGGGCAGTGTGAGTGTTAAAATGTTCAGTCTGTAAAATAAGTCTTGCCTGAATGTATGATCCGTGCATTCATCTGTGGAAGCACAGATTATTCGCGGTTTCTCCATGTCTGAATCAAGCGCTTTTAGAAGCTGAGCTTGTACAGAAGCCGGCATGTGCCATACTTCATCAAGAAAAAGGGTTCCTCGTGCCGTTTTCTGAAAAGCGCCGGAGTTTCCATTTGAGCCAAAAAGCTCTTGCATAAGGCTTTCTTCCGAATGGGTGCTGCAATTGACGCTGATAAATGGTTCGCTGCTTCTTGATGATCCCAGATGTATTGCTTGTGCGAAGTGATCTTTTCCTGTTCCAATTTTTCCTGTTATGAGGACAGGGAGCTCCGATAATGAGAACTGCTTGGCGATTCGTTTCGCTTCCAGAAAAGTTTGATGTTCTCCGATTAGATGTTGAAATGTGTTAAGTATTGGTGCGGCAATCATTAATTGGCTCCTTTTGGTTCTAATTGGTTTTATTATATCATGTCTTTTGGTTAAAAACATCTTATATTTGTGATCAATTTTTTTCTTAGGTTTGCAGAATGCCGCTGATTCAGATGTTTCAACAAGGTGCGCTAAACGTCGTCTGTATTTTTTTAATAATTAAATAAAATAATTGTCTTATTTTTTGAATATTCATGTTATAATGGCATATTAAATAGGGATTTAAAACAAGAAAGGAATCTGTACATGAAACCGTTGCTTAAAGAAAACTCTCTCATCCAAGTGAAAGACATTTTGAAGGCTCATCAAAACGTGAAGGATGTTGTCATTCACACACCTTTGCAAAGGAATGACAGACTTTCTGAGAGATATGAATGCAATATCTATTTGAAACGTGAAGACTTGCAAGTTGTCAGATCTTTTAAGCTCAGAGGGGCTTATCATAAAATCAAACAGCTTTCCAGCGAGCAGACAAAGAACGGAGTTGTGTGTGCGAGTGCCGGAAACCACGCTCAAGGCGTGGCATTCTCGTGTAAACACCTTGGCATTCATGGGAAGATTTTTATGCCGTCTACAACACCGAGACAAAAAGTATCTCAAGTTGAACTATTCGGAAAAGGATATATCGATATTATTTTGACAGGGGATACGTTTGACGACGCGTATAAAAGTGCTGTTGAATGCTGTGAGGCGGAATCTCGGACATTTATCCATCCGTTCGATGATCCGGATGTGATGGCCGGTCAGGGAACGCTGGCGGTCGAGATTTTAAACGATATTGATACAGAACCGCATTTTCTTTTTGCAAGTGTCGGGGGAGGCGGTCTTCTTTCAGGAGCAGGCACATATTTAAAAAATGTGTCACCTGATACAAAGGTAATTGCTGTTGAGCCGAAGGGAGCGGCATCCTATTTTGAATCAAACAAAGCCGGGCATGTCGTCACACTTGATAAAATTGATAAGTTTGTAGATGGAGCAGCTGTTAAAAAAATTGGAGAGAAAACGTTCCGGACACTGGAAACCGTCGTCGATGACATTCTCCTTGTGCCTGAAGGGAAAGTATGTACATCCATTCTTGAATTATATAACGAATGTGCGATTGTTGCGGAACCGGCTGGAGCTCTTTCTGTCGCAGCGCTTGATTTGTACAAGGATGAAATTAAAGGCAAAAATGTGGTGTGTGTGGTCAGCGGAGGCAATAACGATATCGGAAGAATGCAGGAAATGAAGGAGCGGTCCTTGATTTTTGAAGGACTTCAGCATTATTTTATCGTCAATTTTCCGCAAAGAGCGGGGGCGCTCCGCGAATTTCTTGACGAAGTCCTCGGGCCTAATGATGACATTACAAGATTTGAATATACGAAGAAAAATAATAAAAGCAACGGACCTGCTCTTGTCGGCATCGAGCTGCAGAACAAGGCCGACTATGGTCCCCTGATTGAACGGATGAACAGAAAACCGTTTCATTATGTAGAGGTGAATAAGGACGAGGACTTGTTCCATCTGCTGATCTAATTTTTTGACACAACCGCGTAAAATGACAGACAGCCCGGCTGGCATTGTATATAATAGAAGAAAAACAAAAAAGAGGATTGATAGCTTGTTACTCAAAAGCCTAGAGTTCAAACGCAGTGACGGGATTCAGGTGAAAGTGACAGAAATACCTGTATTAAAGGAAGATGAGCACTATTTCTTTATGTTACATCACCATTTGCAATTCTACTTAAAAGAAGTGTTTTCATCAAACAGCAGGGCAAAAGTATATTCATTCCGACAATATATGAAGCGCCGGATGAAATGGGCAGATTATCAGGCTGTTTTTCATCAAGAGGTGCTAAAGCACAACGCGTAATTGCCGTTAATACCTGTGTGTCCCCCTATTGTAACCGTTGATTGGGAGGCATGCAGGATTTTTTTTGCCCGGTATCGAATATAAACATGGGGCGCAGCGGGTAAGGGTGGTTTCAGAAAGCGTTTTTATGCTGGCGGGAAAGGGTGAATGTCATGAAGGTAATCAAGGGTTTAGCGGCAGGGCTGTTTTTTCTGCTTTTGTGTGCCTGTGGAGGACAGCAGATTAAAGATCCGCTCAATTACGAGGTGGAGCCTTTTACATTTCAGAACCAAGACGGCAAGACCGTTTCGTTAGAAAGTTTAAAAGGAGAAGTATGGCTGGCGGATTTTATCTTTACCAATTGTGAAACTGTGTGTCCGCCGATGACTGCTCATATGACCGAGCTGCAAAAAAAGCTGAAAGCTGAGAATATAGATGTCCGTATCGTTTCGTTTAGCGTTGATCCAGAAAACGATAAGCCGAAACAGCTGAAGAAATTTGCTGCAAACTATCCATTATCTTTTGATAACTGGGATTTCCTCACGGGATACAGCCAGAGGGAGATTGAGGAGTTCGCGCTAAAGAGTTTTAAAGCGATTGTGAAAAAAACGGAGGGCGAGGACCAAGTCATTCATTATTCTACTTTTTATTTAGTAGGCCCGGACGGCAAGGTGCTGAAAGATTATAATGGAGTGGAAAATACACCCTACGATGACATTATTGCCGATGTGAAATCAGCCAGTGCCCTCAAGTAAGCTGGCAGACTAGGCATTTTCAAATCTTCTAAAACATGATACACTTTCCACTAGTAGAATGGGAAGGAGCAACAAGATTGAAGCTGCGCATTTTTTCACTCATGGCCAGTATGATTTTGCTTCTTACTGCATGTACAAGCGTACGTACAGCATCTGAGGGAAAACAAAAAGCACATGAACCGAAAACGAAAGAGCACATTATCATTGCGGCTGTCGGAGATTCGCTGACAGAAGGTGTCGGAGATCCCGAAGGAAAGGGATATGTCGGCATGGTGGCGGATTCTATCCGGTCAGATAGACAAGTCAAAACGGTAGACGTAAAAAATTATGCCGTCAAAGGGAACCGTTCGGATGATTTATTAGAGAAGCTAAAAGATAAAAAGGTTCAAAAAGGCATAAAGGACGCAGATTATGTCTTTTTTACCATTGGCGGTAATGATTTAATGAAAGTTCTTCGCCAAAACTTTCTGCAATTAACCGTTGAACCGTTTCAGGAAGCGGAAAAGCCGTACGAAAAGCGTTTTGAAAAAATTATTTCTGACATTCGGAGGCTGAATGATCACGCTGAGCTGATTTATGTCAGCATGTATAATCCGTTTACGTTTACGTTATCTGAATTAAATGAAATAAACGGAGTCGTCACTGATTGGAACCATATTGCTGAAAAAGAACTCAAAAAAGATAAACAGGCAAAAATCATTCATATCGAAGACCTGTTCAATAAAAAAAGTGACAGCGGCCGAATTTCCGAAGAAGATGATTTTCATCCTAATGGTACGGGTTATTCCCTTATTGCAAAGCGTGTCTATCAAGCCATTAAAAAAGAAGGATTACCGAAAGAGTAGGGTGACATCATGAATAAGTGGAAACAACTGTTTTTTATATTGCTTGCAATCAATTTGATCCTTGCCGTTGGGGTTAT
Source organism: Bacillus tequilensis KCTC 13622 (assembly GCF_000507145.1). Lineage (GTDB taxonomy): Bacteria > Bacillota > Bacilli > Bacillales > Bacillaceae > Bacillus > Bacillus tequilensis. The sequence goes on from NZ_AYTO01000034.1 coordinate 595,141, forward strand.
GGCACTTGTTATGCTGCCGGGTAAACAAGCTCAGGTGAAGGATTCAACTGATAGCGAGTATGGATTTCAAGTGACAAGCACAAAAGAATCATTAGCAGCGTTTGTCAACTCATATTTAAACGACAAAGCATCAAACAAGCTTGATTATAAAGTAGAGATTGATGACGATGTTCATGTCGCAGGGAAAATCAAGGCATTTTCCACGTCCATTGATGCGTTTATCGCTTTTGAACCGACTGTGAAAAAAAATGGTGATGTGGAGCTGAATGTTACTCAATTTTCGTTAGGAAAATTGAGTATACCGATTAGCTTTGTGTTAAATTATATGGACAGTTTTTACGAACTGCCGTCATTTGTCCACGTTCATCCCGGCGATAAAAGCATTGAAGTGCGTCTGTCAGAAATGCCTTTAACGAATGGAATGTATGTCAAAGCGGATAAAATAAATTTGGAAAAAGATGAAATTGAGTTTTCCTATTACCATCCTAAACACTAGAGGTGACTGAAAATGAGACGGATTTACCAGTATTTCAGTTTATTATCCTTTACATTTTCCCTGTATTTCGGCTGGCTTGCTTATCATCATCTGGCCGCTGAAGATATGGATCAAATGTATTTGAACATTTCCTATTGTGCCTTGTTCCTAAGTGTGATGGTGCTTACATTCGGTATGAGAGACCGGAAAAAAACCGATAAATCATGAAAAAAGAGACATGAAACACCGTCTCTTTTTTCATGCGGTCTGACGAAAATTTGAGAACATAAGGAGAAATAATGAAAGCATACGATTTTACACAGGGAAACGTGCTGAAACAGCTTGTGCTGTTTTCAACGCCGATTATGCTCGGAAACGCTTTGCAGGTTTCCTTTCAATTGATAGACAGTATGTGGATCGGCAATTTACTGGGGGCAAAGGCCCTTGGGGCAGCGGCGGTATCAAGTACGATTGTATTAACCGTGCTGTCTTTCATTTTGGGCCTTAACAATGCGACGTTAACGATTTTGTCACAGCAAAAGGGAAAAGATGATGAAAAAGGAATGGCGTCTTATATTAACGCTTTTGTTGTTTTATTAACGGGCCTAAGCATCGGTTTCGGCGCGGCTGGTTTTTTTCTGTCAGAGCTTTTGCTCCGCCTTCTAAAAACGCCGGAGTCTATGATCCCGCTTGCTGAGTCTTATTTACAGATTCAATTTATCGGCATATTGTTTTTGTTTGGTTATAACTTTATCAGCACTGTGCTTCGGGCGCTTGGCGACAGCAGGACACCGCTTCGGTTTATAGCCTTTGCCGTTGTGCTGAACACAGTGCTGGCGCCGCTCTTTATTTCTGTGTTCCGCATGGGAATAGCGGGAGCTGCTTATTCGACGATTTTGTCACAGGGCATTGCGTTTCTGTATGGATTGTTTTATGTCATCAAACACAAGCTTGTGCCGTTCTCTATCCCCCGGCTGCCTAAATGGGAGGAATCTGCGCTGATTTTGAAACTCGGAATTCCGGCCGGTCTGCAGATGATGGTGATTACGGGCGGAATGATGGCAATTATGAGTGTTGTCAACTCCTACGGGGAGCACGTGGTGTCAGGGTTCGGCGCGGTGCAGCGGCTCGACAGCATCATCACGCTTCCCGCTATGGCTGTCGGTACGGCAGTCAACAGTATGGCGGGGCAAAATATCGGAATGGGAAATGAGAAAAGAGTGGGAAAGATTGCGAGACTGGGTGTGATGGCTGTTATTTCTTGCATGCTGGTCATTGCAGTGATGATTTGGGTATTTGGTAAATACCTCATGAGGTTATTTATCAGCGAGCCTGATGCTGTTGCATTTGGTGAACAATATTTGCGGTGGATCGCTTTTTTCTATCCTTTTATCGGAATTAATTTCGTGCTGAACGGAATCGTCAGAGCGGCGGGAGCGATGCTGCAGGTGCTCGTTTTAAACTTGATATCGTTTTGGGTTTTGAGATATCCTTTCACTGCTCTATTTTCGGCTTGGCTTGGACAGAAAGGAATCGGTCTTGGGATCGGAATGAGTTTTTTATTAAGCAGCTGTGCGGCATTTTTGTATTACAGATACGGCCGCTGGAAAACAATGAAACTGTTTACTGAAAAATAAGTGAAGCGCTGCGAAAAGCACATACCCATATGAGCGGTATGTGCTCTTTTTCATCGTTTTTTATCAAGTTTGCTGAATAGCTCGATTAATGAAGCAAGTTCGGCATCACTGTAGCAGTCGAAGCGTTTAAAGAAATATTCCGTTTTTTTCTCGTTGAAATGCTGAAGGACTTTTTCGCCTGCTTCGGTGATATGAATGCGGATGATGCGTCTGTCTTCCTTCGATCTGATTCTCGTAATCCATTCCTTTTCTACCAGCGCATCAGTCACAGCAGTAATGTGGCTTGCCGATACCTCTAAAATTGGCGCAAATTCGGTGACTTTTTTAGGACCTTGCTCGCTGAGGATCCGCAGAATGGTAAATTCATTCCGCGACAGTTCTTTATCTAGAATTTCATTGATTTCATTCCGTATTTGTTTAAAGACTTTACGAAGTAAAGTTTCCATATCATACATCATCTGTGTTCTTACTTTCAAATTTGTGAACCTCCATTACATAAGCATATTGCTTAAAACCTATAAATTTTATTGAAAAGCAGAATCATTTTCATTCTATTTTTACATGCTATAATATAATAATACCACGTATTAACAAAGGAGGCACCAGTATGTCTGAAAAAAAAGAAATCGCCACATTTGCAGGAGGCTGTTTTTGGTGTATGGTTAAACCTTTTGACGAACAGCCGGGGATTGAAAAAGTGGTGTCCGGGTATACAGGCGGCCATACTGAAAACCCTACGTATGAAGAAGTGTGCAGTGAAACGACGGGACATCGTGAAGCCGTTCAAATCACGTTTGATCCTGATGTATTCCCATATGAAAAACTGCTTGAATTATTTTGGCAGCAAATCGATCCGACAGATGCCGGCGGGCAGTTTGCTGATCGCGGCAGTTCCTACCGCGCAGCCATTTATTATCATAACGATAAACAAAAGGAGCTTGCGGAGGCTTCCAAACAGCGTCTGGCGGAAAGCGGCATCTTTAAAGATCCAATTGTAACGGACATTTTAAAGGCCGAACCTTTCTATGAAGCGGAAGGCTACCATCAGCATTTTTATAAAAAGAATCCAGCACATTATCAGCGCTACCGGACAGGTTCCGGACGTGCCGGATTTATTCATCAGCATTGGGGGGCGAAATAAATGGCGCACAATAAAGAAGAAAAAATAAAGTCACTAAACCGCATGCAATATGAGGTGACGCAAAATAACGGCACGGAGCCGCCGTTTCAAAATGATTATTGGGATCATAAGGAAGAAGGCCTGTATGTCGACATCGTGTCAGGCAAGCCATTGTTTACATCTGAGGATAAATTTGATTCCCACTGCGGCTGGCCAAGCTTTACAAAACCGATTGAGGAAGAAGAAGTAGAAGAAAAGCTAGACACAAGCCACGGTATGACTCGCACAGAAGTAAGAAGCCGTACTGCTGATTCTCACCTCGGCCATGTATTCAATGACGGGCCGGGGCCAAGCGGGCTTCGTTACTGCATAAATTCAGCAGCGCTGCGGTTTGTGCCGAAGGAAAAGCTAAAAGAAGAAGGATACGAAAGCTATCTGCATCTCTTTGATAAATAAAACACCAAAAAACAAGCCTGCCTATTGGATAGACAGGCTTGTTTTTATGCCTTTTTTTCTTGATGCAATTCTTCAATAATCTGGGCAATTCTTTCGTAATGAGAGTGGCTTGATCCGATTGATACCCTGGAAAGTTGACTTTGCGAAAATCAGGATGTTTTTCCGGCTCTGGAAGGATCGCATAAAGGTTGCCCCATTAATACCCAACTTCATGAGGAGATGTTAGTTCTTCGTGAAGCTTTTTACCTTAGCGCTTGCTGACTTCTACTGCAGCCGGCCGCGGGAGCCCGTGCTGCGAGGCATATTCTTCAAAACATGAATCAGTTCTTCAAGTTTCAATGATTCCATTTTGTAGTTTTGCAATAGCTGCTGATTGCAATGTCAGTATAGCCGCATCGACTATGCTCATAAAAAATCTGGTCATGTTCTTGTCTGTGATGGTCAGTGGTTCGCCCTCCATCATTTGTTCAAATAAAATAGGAATGACCGCCCCCTTGAGCCGAGAACATTACCGAAGCGGACAGAATAAAACATGGTTCCTCTGTTTTGAACGTGGCGGTTTGCTTGATGAAACAGCTTTTCAGATAACAGCTTGGTGGCACCCATTGTGTTCATAGGAGATACACTGTTTATCTGTACTGATATTGACGACATGATTCACATGATGTAACGGGGCAGCCTTCACCACATTCTGCCCGCGATGAGATTGGTCTCTTCACATGTCGGAACCTGTTTCAGCGCAGCCGCGTGAAAGGCGATACCTACGCTTTTCAATTACCTATTCACCCTTCTGTGATCACACACATCTCCGAGTGCCAGTAAAAGACGCTTATCCTCCGCATACTTTTGGCTCATGACAGTTTACTGTTCTTCAGCTGAATACAATCACTTGTTTGGGTGTAAGCAGCAAAAGGCATTTGTCAAAACAGAAAAATAAACAAAACTGCAGAATAATTTAACTAAATGAATAATGTACTAAATATTCATTGTAGATTTATTTCGCACAGCAAAAACAACTCTGTCAATCTCTTCTCACGTGCCATGCAGGCAAAAGTGATTTAAGAGTCAGGAAAACTATAAAAAAGGTTCATGCAATAAACGGGGATAAAGGAAAATTGAAAAGCATTACAGCTCCTAAACATCCTATTTCACTGATTTTTCTAAGGTTTACGGATTCAGCCTGTATCACAGCAAGGAAACGGGAGCTTTTAATGCATTAGTGACCGGCAAACAAGGCGAATTTGAGCAGTATGAAATTGTGATAATGGAAAGGGGGATGTGACAGGGAAAAAGAGTGCGTGAATGTAAGCTGAGAATGAAAAAATCGTTCATAACAATGAACGATTTTTTAAGAAAGCGCCAGATGAATCGCCTTTAGTTTTACAGGGAGCTCATCAAACGTATTTGCGGGTACGGTCTCTTTGTAATTGGATGCTGCTGCTTTATGCCGTTCCTCAGGATGGTTAATATAGAAAGCGGCTTTTTCCTTAAAGTCGTTGATGCTGTGATAAGAAATAAAGGATGAAAAAGGAGGGGCCGCGGGTAAATCTGTTAATTGAAATGCTTCGCATGCAGCGATATCAAATGTTCGGTTATTAAAACTGACGTTTTTGATGCGCATATGATTTTTGTTGAAAGCGAAATGATAAGGACGATGTGCATTGATCACGATGTCCGCCCCGTTATAATAATGGACAGCCTGTTCGGGCGGAACCCATGTGCTGACGACATCGATATGCGGCTGTTTGAGTACTTTTTTAGGCAGATATTTTCTCCATTCCGTACCGATTACTCGAATCGTGTAAGGCAGATGTACCGCTTCTTTCATAAGCTGAACCCGATTAGGGTAAGGATAGCCGATCAGAAGCAGATTTGAATGGAAGGAATGTTTTGTGTCCATTTTTTTAAACAGCCGATGATTAACCGGAATGGGAATGTAATAGACGTGCCGGCAGCCAAGCTCACGATAATAAAGAGCGGCATTTTGTTCAATTGTTAATATGGCGTCAGCGTGCTTCATCACCTGAAGACTGATATCAATATAAAACGGGTCTTCGGTCAGCCAAACGTATACGGGAATACCCTTACCCTTTAACCAGGTCAGCCAGTCGTGAGGAACGTGGTCTCCAACCATCATAAGTGCGAAGTCCGGCTGAAATGTTTCGATCTTCATCAAAGATTCTGCTTCAGGTTTATATGCAATCATATACTCTGTATGAGTGTTCTGAAAACACTCTTCAGCCCAGCGATCAAAATAACTGTATATTCCTCCGTATCCCGACTGGATATACAAGACTTTCATCGGGTGTTATGAAAAGAACGTTACGCTTTCTACTTTATCTACATCAATTAATGTTGTAGCTTGGCCTGCCGGAGTGACGGAGCTTTCCTGTGTGACATAAACAATACCATGAACCTGATCAAAATCAACGAAGACAACCGGTCCGATCATGTCACCAGAATCAGTCACAATGCTGAGTGTCGTGCCTGGCGTAACTCTGGCAAAAATCCATCTTGGCGGAAGGGAAGGGTCTAAAAGAGATTCTGTCGTAACCGTTTCACTTTCATCTACTTTTTGATCGATGGCAGCTTCAAGCAAGGCTTTAAGATTACTATCCATGTTTTCTCCTCCTTCTGTTGCAGTTGGAAATAAAGGACTTAAAACGGTTTTAATCAAATCCTTTTTTAACTGTGCATTTTCAGAGCTCATTACATACACCTCCTATTCAATAGTGAACTCACGTTAATCATATTCTTCTGGCTGTTATTTGGTATGAGTCGAACGCCGTACCTGATCTATTTTTCATGTATTTAAGGAAAATGCTGATTTTTTAATGGAATGGACATAGTCCTATACCATAAATCAAAGTTACTCATATTGTGAAACAGAGACAAGGATAAGGGAGAAGGATGATTTAGATTTAGAGAATCAATTGGATCAAGAAGAAAATCGAGATGAACTGCATTTTATTTTGCTTTTGCTAATTCTGCTGATACGTTAATTGTCTTCTGAAAGAAATCTATTTGATCTCAGACGCCAGCTTGTATTTGCAAAAGAACATGGTGTACCGGTTTCAGCGGTTCATCTGTCGAATGGAAATATGCTTTAAAGCGTCATCGCAAAAGAGGTTCTGACAGATGTGGTTGTTTTTCAAAACCTGTTAAATAACATGGGATCTAATCTCGCACTCTCAAGTGGTAAGCTGGGGTGCTTTTTAAATGATGTCAGATGCTCTGCTTACAGCAGAGCTGTTTTTATGTTTGACGATGGGGGGCTGTATAGGTGGGAGAGAAAGTGTCTATTATTTTAACAAGTTACAACAAACCTGATTATCTGCAAAAAGCGATTGAAAGCGTCATGAAGCAAACTCATGATCTCTGGGAGCTTTTTATTATGGATGATCATTCTAATGAAGAAACGACTGCGGTGATTCACAAGTACCTTCATGACCGGCGCATTCGTTATCAAAACAGTTTTATACATCCTGCTGAACGATTAAAAACAACCCGTTATGCCACATTAATCAATGCCGCACTCCCATTTACTGACGGCGATTACATTTCCTATCTCACTGATGACACTGTTTATCATCCAGAGAGGCTGAGCCGGATGGTGCAGACGTTTTCAGATAAGCCTGAGGCACAGGCAGTCTATTCAAAACAGAAAGTTGTACATGTAAACGAACGGGGAGAGGAAATCTCATATTTCTATAGAAATGCCAATACAGTGCTTCATCAGGCTGCATTTCAAGTCGATCACTGCTCAGTTATGCACCGTCGTTCGTTACTTGATCGTATTCACCATAAATATGGAAACTATTGGGATGATGATATGAAGCATTGGAATCATGGGGACTCAATTTTTTGGTCCAGGATCAACAACTTTGCCCCCTTTCTGCCGATAAATGAAGTATTAGATATAACCTATAAAACCCCTGATTCATTTCAAAATGCTTATCGGTTTCTGCCCGCCGATTTGATTGACGGCTCTTTTGTAAAAGGTTCAGATCAACATGTGTATTTTTTTGATCAGGGTGTCAGGCATCCTGTCGGGGAAAGATGGGGTTCATTGTATCTAAATCGGACTGTGGCAGTTCCAGATCCATATTTATTCCAATATAGGATCGGGAAAATTTTAAACATTCCGAATTATATTGTAGTGAAGGAAGCTGACCAGCCCGCAATATTTTATATCGAAGCCGGAAAAAAAAGGCGGATTGCCGGTCAGTATGCTTTTCAGTTTTATCAATTTAAAAGAAAAGACATACTGACAATTGAAAAAGAAGAACTAGCGGCGCTGCCGGAAGGGCTGCCAATTACGCGGGAACGCTCTGAATTGATTGAAAATCCGCCTGGACGAAGGCTGTTTTTCATAGAGCGTGAGCCGTTTTTATTTTTAAACGGCGTATTTCACCCGATTAGTAAACAAGTAGCAAGGAAGTTCTTTTTACATCATAAGCCAATCTCCGCTTCTTTCCGAAATATTCAGCAATTTCCAATTGGAAAGCCGTTTGATCCGGTGTACGATGAGATTATAAAGAAATTAAATATTGCAACTGAATAAAGGGATAGGTCATAAAAAGGAGACGTTCATGACAGGACATTATTCAAAAACGGAACATCAATATATATTGTTAACGTCTGAATCAGAATCGTTTGATCATTACAGTGTTTATAGAGATTCGAAGCTTCCGCAAATTTTTTCTCATAATTTTGTGCAGCTCCATGATACGTTTCCGTTGGAGCGGCTACTGGATTTTTTGCCATCCGTACCAAAGCTGCTTGATGCGAATTATCTCCATTTAAAAGCGTCGCCAAAGCATGTTTTTCCGCTCGGTTTGAAGCAATCGCTAGTGAAAAACGGGTTTGTCGTCGAGGATGAGCTGTTATATGACATGAAGCTTATTGACTGGAAGGAGCAGGTGGGTCATCCGATAACGGCATGGGGGACAGCAAAAAGCCTTAGTGATGGATCTTCTATTATGAAAATTTACGATTCGATTTATATAGGAGAAGCGATCGCTCAACAAAAATTAAAAAGAAAATATCCTTTTTACGAAGCGGGAACGATCATCCTTGTTGTTTGTTACAGCGACGAGGCCCAGAAGATTCCCATCGGGTGCGGCGAGCTGTTCATTCATCCACAAGAGAAAACAGCTAAAATCGAAGAAGTGGCCATTTTGGATCAGTTTCAAAGGAAGGGCTATGGCAGTATCTTAGTGAAAGAAATGCTGTCCATCGCCAAGTCACTAGGAATGGAAGCAGCCTATTTAGTGGCTACAAGTACTGATGGCGCTACCCATTTTTATGAAAAGCTGACGTTTAAAAAATATGAGCGGGTGCATACTGTTTTTCATTATTTCCTTACATGAAATAGGCGATTGCACAAACCATTTGGGACTTGGCCCGCATAAAATGCCGTATATCGTGATAAGAAAGGATGAAACCAGCATGTATGGATACCCTGGATACGGTTACGGGTGTGGCTGCGGGATAAATACATTTGTATTGATTGTTGTCTTGTTTATTTTGCTAATTATTGTCGGAGCCACTTTCATTTGCTAGATGATGATATTCAAAAGGAGTCTTTCTGTTCAGGAGGGCTCCTTTTTGTATGAAAAAGTTTTTGCGGGGAACGTCATGACGCAATTTGGACACTCATACAATAGATCAAAATGGTTTTTGAGGTGGGAACATGAGCAGTTATTTGATTAAGCCCGAGCTTAGTTCGGCCTATCCGGTTGTCAGTTATGCAAAGGGTTCATATGTTTATGACCAGACCGGAAAAAGATATCTTGACGGCTCATCAGGTGCGGTGACATGCAGTATCGGCCACGGGGTTCGTGATGTGACTGAGAAGCTGAAAGAACAGCTTGATCAGGTGTCTTTTGCTTATCGCTCACAGTTTACGAGCGAACCTGCCGAGCAATTAGCCGCACTCTTGGCCGAGGAGCTGCCGGGAGACGTGAATTGGTCTTTTTTTGTCAACAGCGGATCGGAAGCGATAGAAACAGCTATGAAAATCGCCATTCAGTATTGGCAGGAAAAAAAGCAGACACAAAAATCCATCTTTTTGTCACGATGGAGCAGTTACCACGGAATAACTTTGGGAGCGCTTTCATTATCAGGCTTTTATGAAAGGAGATACCGGTTCACCCATCTCATTGAGCGGTATCCAGCTATCTCAGTTCCACACATGTATCGGCTGAATCATGGGGCAGAAGAAAACCTTGTTCAGACTGCAGCTGATGAACTGGAAACTGCGATCAAAAGAATCGGGAGCCAATTTATCGCCGGCTTTGTGGCTGAACCTATTATTGGGGCAGCTGGAGCAGCGATCACTCCGCCTCCGGGATATTATGAAAGATTAAATGAAGTATGCCGCACGCATGATGTGCTCTTTATTGCAGACGAGGTGATGACAGGAGTTGGAAGAACAGGAAAAATGCTCGCGACAGAGCATTGGCACACTGTTCCTGATATTGCTGTACTGGGGAAAGGGCTAGGCGCCGGGTATGCGCCTATTGCTGCTGCCGTTGTATCTGATCCTATTATTGAAACGATCAAACAAGGTTCAGGTGTGATTATGAGCGGCCACACGTATAGTGCACATCCCTATTCGGCCAAAGCTGCTTTAGAAGTTTTGCGGTATGTGTTAAAGCACGGCTTGATCAAACAATCAGCAAAAAAAGGAGCTGTGCTGAAAAAGAAGCTTAAAGATGCGGCATCTAAAAGCGAAATCATAGGTGATGTGCGCGGAAAAGGTCTGTTATTAGGCGTTGAATTTGTTGCAGACAAGAAAACGAAGAAAGTGTTCCCGCCAGAGCGGGCGATTACCCAGTTTATTGTCGGCGAGGCGAAAAAACGCGGACTGATTGTATATCCTGCCAAAGCAGGAATCGACAGCGGGGAAGGAGATGCTGTTATAATTGCTCCTCCTTTTACGATTTCAGATGATGAAATGAAAGAACTTATATCTATTTTTTCAGAAACAGTTGCAGCGGTCGAAAAAAACTGAAAAAGGGTTGAAATGAAATGGCGCCATTTCAAAAAACGATCAGCATCGAAACAGCAATTGCGGATGTTCAGGACGGATCCGTCCTGATGTTTGGCGGTTTTGGGGGAGTCGGCTCGCCTCCTTCATTGATTGAAGCTATATTGGACAGCGGTGTAACAGATTTAACCGTCATTTGCAATGATGCCGGTTTCCCGGAAATAGGGATCGGTCCGCTTATTGTCAATCAACGGGTCAAAACCCTGATCGCATCGCATATCGGTTCTAATCCTGTAGCCGGAAAACAGATGACAGACGGAATATTAGAGGTCCAATTTTCACCGCAGGGAACGCTTGCAGAACGGATTCGCGCCGGCGGAGCGGGACTCGGCGGCATTTTAACCGATGTCGGTATTGATAATCAAATGGTCTGTGAAAAAAAGGACATCGTGACTGTGGCGGGAAAGCGATACTTGGTTGAAGAGGCGCTGACGGCAGATTTTGCCTTCATCAATGCGCGCATTGCCGATGAATTCGGCAATGTGACGTATGATAAAACAGCGCGCAATATGAATCCGCTTATGGCAATGGCCGCCAGGAGAACCTTTGCCGAAGCTGAGCGTATCGTCCCGATGGGAGAAATCTCCGAAGAAATGATTGTCACACCGGGGGTTTTTGTCGAGGGGGTTGTGAGAAGCGAAGGAGTGAAGTGGAAATGGGCTTGGGAGTAGCAGAGAGAGAACAGATCGCAAAACGGGCCGCTTCTGAAATCAAGCAGGGCATGATTGTGAATCTCGGTATCGGCATCCCATCCTTAGTGCCGAACTTTTTGCCGTCTGACATGCAGGTCATGCTTCAGGCGGAAAACGGTGTGCTCGGGATTGGCGAAAGCCCTCATAAGGGAAAAGAGGATAAACATTTATGCAACGCCGCAGGATATCCTGTCCGTGCTGTAAAAGGGGCATCTTATTTTGATACAACGATGTCTTTTGCGATGATCAGAAGAGGCAAAATCGACATTACGATTTTAGGAGCCCTGCAGGTGAGCCGCTCAGGCGATTTGGCAAATTGGCTCGTCCCAGGAAAAAAGGTGCCGGGCATGGGCGGGGCGATGGAACTGGCCCAAAAAGCGAAAAAAGTGGTTGTCGTCATGAGTCATACTGATCAAAAGGGAAGGCCTAAATTAACAGAGACATGCACGCTTCCTTTAACTGCAGCAGGCTGTGTAGATTTGATCATTACTGAAAAAGCGGTTTTTGAGGTTGACGGCTATCATTTTATTTTAAAAGAGCTGATGAACGGCTCGACAATCGACGAGGTGTTGAAGGTGACTGAAGCTGAAATCAAAATAGATATGCCTTTTTCTTAAAAGGGGGAATGAGGATGGAAGAGATTGAGAGAAAAGTAATCGGGTGGCTTGATCAGCATTCGGCCAAAGCCATTCGTCTTCTCAAAAGGCTGATCGGAGAAAAAAGCACATTGGGCTCAGAGTTTAACGCTCAAGCAGTCGTGCTTGAAAAGCTCCGGCAATTTCAGATGGACATTGACTTGTGGGAGCCAAGCCTAAAGCAATTAAAACAGCATCCCTACTTTAAATCGGATCGTTCTGATTTTCATGAAAGCCCGAACATTGTTGCCAAAAAAACGGGAGCGGGCGGGGGCAGGTCACTGATTTTAAACGGTCATATCGATGTTGTGCCTGAAGGCAGTGTAAAGGATTGGACGTATGAGCCATTTCAAGCTGTCGAAGAAAACGGTAAAATATACGGCCGCGGCTCAACGGATATGAAGGGAGGCAATACAGCCCTTCTTTTTGCTTTAGAAGCCCTGCACGCCTGCGATGTCAAATTGAAGGGAGATGTATTGTTTCAAAGTGTTATAGATGAAGAGTGCGGCGGTGCGGGAACACTGTCTGCCATCATGAGAGGCTATCGTGCTGACGGTGCGCTGATTCCGGAACCCACGAATATGAAACTTTTTATAAAGCAGCAGGGCTCGATGTGGTTTCGGATCACAGTGAAGGGATTGGCGGCACATGGAGGCACACGCTATGAGGGAGTAAGCGCGATTGAAAAAAGCATGCACGTGATCACAGCCATACAAGAGCTGGAGAAAGTCCGCAATGCGAGAATATCAGATCCGCTGTATGACAATGTCCCCATACCAGTACCGGTGAATATCGGCACCATCTCAGGCGGTGCATGGCCATCTTCCGTTGCAGACCGTGTCGTTATTGAAGGAAGATGCGGAATTGCTCCCCATGAACAACCAGAAGCCGTAAAACTTGAATTGGAAAACTGGCTGAAGGATTTAGAATACCGTGACGAATGGTTTAAACGCCACCCGGTAAAAGTGGAATGGTTCGGCGCTCAATGGCTGCCAAATGATTTACCTGATGACCATCCTTTAATTTCAGTGCTGCAATCAGCCTATCAAAAAATGAAACGGACAGCGCCAATCACCGAAGCCTCGCCATGGGGAACGGACGGAGGACTTTTATATCATGCGGGAGATACGCCAGTGATTGTATTCGGGCCTGGGGAAACAAAAACAGCCCATCAGGCAAATGAATACATTGAGGTTGAAGCCATGATAGAATCTGCTAAAATTATTGCGCTTTTTGTTATGGATTGGTGCGGGGTTCATACAGACGGGGAGGATGCGGATGCTCAAGTCGATAAAGAGTAACGGGGTTACAGCTGTTCTGGATCATGACGGCTTTAATAAACGAATCAGAGTGGTTCGTTATGACGGGGCCATTGAGAAGGCTCTGCCTGAAATCGTGGCAGCAGCAAAAGAAGAGAAGGCGGACAAAATCATCGTCTATGCGAAACAGCATGATGAGCCAGTGCTTGCCAAGCAATTGTTTGCGCCGGAGGGTTTTCTCAAGGGCTATTATCTCGGCCATCCGGCATGTGTCATGGTCCGTTATCTCACAGAAAAGCGGAGGCAAACAGATTCTTATGTAAAGGAACATGAGATGATAGAAGCTTTATATCGCACAGCACCTCGCCGCCGAAGTGAAAATAAACCCGATTTTACGATAAGAAAAGCAGAAGCAAATGACATGTACCAGCTATCGATGCTGTATAAAAAAGTATTCCGTACGTATCCGACCCCAGTATTTGATCCCGCTTATATTGAACAGACGATGAATGAAAATACGATATATTATGTCATGCTTGATCATGACAGTCTGATCTGCGCAGCAAGCGCAGATATCAATCCAGAGCTGGGTCATGCGGAAATAACTGACTGCGCTGTGCTTCCGGAATATCGCGGATGTTCACTGACGAGCTTTTTAATTGAAGCATTAGAAAAAGAAATGGCTGAGCAGGAGATCTTTCACGTATTTTCTCTCGCCCGTGCTGCGTCTTTTGGGATGAATGCTGTGTTGTACCATTCCGGTTATCAATACGGCGGAAGGCTGATCAATAATTGCTATATATCCGAAGGTCTTGAAAACATGAATATATGGTGCAAGCACCTGTAAGTGAAAACGTTGCGCGAGGAGGAATTCATTTGGAAAGCAAATGGTATAAACCGAAACGGCATTGGAAGGAGATCGAGTTATGGAAGGACGTTCCGGAAGAGAAATGGAACGATTGGCTTTGGCAGCTGACACATACGGTAAGAACGTTAGATGATTTGAAAAAAGTCATTAATTTGACCGAAGATGAAGAGGAAGGCGTCAGAATTTCAACCAAAACGATCCCCTTAAATATTACACCTTACTATGCTTCCTTAATGGACCCCGACAATCCGAGATGCCCGATCCGCATGCAGTCAGTACCGCTTTCTGAAGAAATGCACAAAACAAAATACGATCTGGAAGACCCGCTCCATGAGGATGAAGATTCACCGGTGCCAGGTTTGACGCACCGCTATCCAGACCGTGTGCTGTTTCTTGTCACGAATCAATGTTCCATGTACTGCCGCTACTGCACAAGAAGGCGTTTTTCCGGACAAATTGGAATGGGCGTCCCTAAAAAACAGCTTGATGCTGCGATTGCTTATATCCGCGAAACACCCGAAATCCGTGATTGTTTGATTTCAGGCGGTGACGGGCTGTTAATCAATGACCAAATTTTAGAATACATTTTAAAAGAGCTCCGCAGCATTCCGCATCTGGAAGTCATCAGAATCGGAACAAGGGCGCCTGTCGTCTTTCCGCAGCGCATTACCGATCAGCTGTGCGAAATACTGAAAAAATATCATCCGGTCTGGCTGAACACCCATTTCAACACAAGCATCGAAATGACAGAGGAATCCGTTGAGGCCTGTGAAAAGCTGGTGAACGCAGGAGTGCCGGTCGGAAATCAGGCCGTCGTGTTAACGGGTATTAATGATTCGGTCCCCATCATGAAAAAGCTCATGCACGACTTGGTAAAAATCAGAGTCCGCCCATATTATATTTATCAATGTGATCTGTCAGAAGGGATCGGGCATTTCAGAGCCCCTGTTTCCAAAGGTTTGGAGATTATTGAAGGGCTGAGAGGCCATACCTCAGGGTATGCGGTTCCTACCTTTGTCGTTGACGCACCGGGCGGCGGGGGAAAAATCGCCCTGCAGCCAAACTATGTCCTGTCGCAAAGTCCAGACAAAGTCATCTTGAGAAATTTTGAAGGTGTGATTACGTCATATCCGGAGCCGGAGAATTATATTCCTAACCAGGCTGACGCCTATTTTGAGTCCGTTTATCCTGAAATCGCTGACAAAAAGGAGCCGATCGGGCTAAGTGCCATTTTTGCTGACAAAGATGTCTCATTCACACCGGAAAATGTAGCCCGAATCAAAAGAAGAGAGGCATATATAGCGAATCCGGAGCATGAAACATTAAAAGACCGGCGTGAGAAAAGAGACCAGCTCAAAGAAAAGAAATATTTGGCGCAGCAAAAAAAGCAGAAAGGCGCTGAAAACGGAGGTGATTCTTCATGAGAACATGCGAATGGTGCGGCGAGCTTAAAGCGATACCCGGCAGGAACACGGTATACTGGGAGCTCCCTGATGGAACAAGAGCCATAGAACTGACAGACACCCCCGCCATGGTGTGTGCTTCCTGTGGAATGACCTATCAGGAGGAAGCCACAATAAAGGAGGTTGAGGATCAGCTGCTTTTGATTCAAACAAAAAATCTGCCCGAAAGCCTGACGTATCAGCAGCTCATGGAGACAGAAAGGATTCTGAAACGCAATTATTTTGACTTCTCCTGAATGATTGTTCGGTATTCTTTTGTTGTAATTTTACACTTGAATTGTATAATAGAACAACAAAAGACAGACACCAGGAGGGGAAACCCATGAAATCCTTTTATCACTATTTATTGAAATACAGACACCCGAAGCCGCAGGACAGCATCAGTGAATTTGCCAATCAAGCGTATGAGGATCACAGCTTCCCAAAAACCTCAACCGATTATCATGAAATCAGTTCATATTTAGAGCTGAACGCAGATTATCTTCATACGATGGCGACGTTTGATGAAGCTTGGGATCAATACGAGGCTGAAGTGCACGGCAGATAGTAGCTGGTTCATCCGCAGATCACTGCGGATTTTTTTATGCCCTCACCCATATATAATTGGATATTTCCTTTGGTTTTCATGCCCATGCGAATCGGAGTCACCCGGCATACGATAGCGTATGAGAAATGTTGCGGCGAGGGGGAGACACCATGAAGCAAAATAAACCGAAATTCCAAGTAGGGGATGTTGTAGTCGTTATAATGTATGGAACAGTCGGCACTATTACAAAAGTACACCAAATTGATAAACACTATCTTTATGAAGTGAATCATAATGAAGTCCTATACTTTGAATCGTCCATTCAGCTTTATAAAGATTATGAGGGTGTCATTGTCGACATGGAAAAACTTGATATTGAGTATGAATTCCTTATTGGAGACGTTGTTTATGTAAAAGATTATGGAAAAGAACTCTTTCGCATTATCGGCCACAGAACAGAAATTTGGAGATATTTAGAAGACGGATGGGAAGATATTATTTATGAGCTGACCCGTTTAAAGGATGGAGAGTGGCTTGAAACGGAGGAAGAGGATCTCACGCTGGTTCTAAGAAAATATGAAATGGACCAGTTTGTACATCAGCTGTTGTTTGTCCACTATGTCGGAGAAACTGGCCATGAGATCGGCGAAGATATCGCATCGTCTGCTCTTCTTCAGTTTGAAGGCGATGATGAAGATCAAGATACCCTTCACATCCTTGCTGTATCAATTGTTGATGAGCTTCTGGATATTTATAATGACTACAAAATTTTGTACGAAATGTTTCAAGATGAAGAGTATAAAGATATGATGATGTTTGTTTTGGAAAGTTTAAAAGAGCATTTCAGTTAGTTTGTGAACAAACGGATTAAAATATATAAAAAATAAGGCAGACAGCCCCATATCATGACATGCGTCATTCCTTTGAGCGTTTTTTCCATTATGATATCAAATCGTTCTCCGTCCAGTGCTTCCATCATTTTAGCAATCATTGGCGTCAGCCTCCTATGGCTTGTTTTTTATTCAATGTATATGATTGAAAGAATTGTTTAGAACACGGGGTATAATTCAGCCTGTTTTTTCATAAAACATAAAAAAGGAGGCGGTACGGAGATGAAAGAAATAGATCTTGTAATTGATACGGAAGAAATCGCTGAATTTTTTTACAGAGAGCTTGCAAAACGGGGCTACATACCGAGTGAGGATGAACTGTTTGAAATCGCTGATATTACCTTTGATTATTTGATAGAAAAATGTATGATAGATGAAGAGCTGGATGAAGAGGATTGAGGCTTAAAACCGGAGCGGTCAGCTCCGGTTTTATTATTCGTGTTCTATGACTTATGTGAAAATCGAGGTGGTTACATGTACAAGCCCATTAGTCTGTTTCTTTTCTTTCTTTTTCTCGCTGCAGCCATTCATGCAAATGCTGTTCAATCAGCAGATGAAACGATAAGCAAGGCAGCTGTTTTGATCCGTCAGCCATGGCTGAATGATGTCATGACAGGGGTCACGTATCTTGGTACTTCTTCTTTTTTGCTCCCTCTTATCGTAATGATTGGGGCTGTGCTGTTTTTTTACAGAAAAACATGGGACGGGCTTTTGATGCTCTTCGTATTCGGCGCCGATCGGCTGTTAAACAAAGTCTTAAAAGAATGGATCGAACGAGTGAGGCCTGATTTTGCTCCGCTGGTTCATGAATCATCTTTCAGCTTTCCGAGCGGCCACTCCATGAACACTGCCTGTGTCTATCCTGTCATTGCCTACTTTTTAGTGAAACACCTCCCGTTTTTCTCTAAATATAAAAAAACAGTATACACCATAGCTGGTGTCATCACAGTTTTGGTCGGCATAAGCAGAGTCTATCTGGGCGTTCATTTTGTGACCGACGTGCTGGGAGGCTTTAGTCTCGGCTTGCTTCTGTTTTTCCTGGTAAAAGGTTTTGACGAAAAGATAAAGCGGTTTCGACAAAAATAGAGAGAGGAAAACGTGGTAAAAACGCCAATATGTAAAAGAAATAAAAGGGAGGGGATCTTGATGATGTTATCCGTGTTTAAAAAGAAGTCTTGTTCCTATGACGTGACAATATTCCAAACACCCCGGTTTGGTGAAAAAAAAGGCTACAGAGCCGTCTATCGAACTGAACTGCACGGGAGCGATCATCAAGACGTGCTGAAAAGAGCATTCTCTGTGTTTAATGTATTTGACACCGTTCCAAGTGATTATGATGCGAGATTTATGGCCACTGGGGACGTGATTCTGATTGATGAAGGCAGAAAAGGGAAAACATATTACAAACTCCTTCCCGCCGGATGGAGAAAAATCAATCGCCTGATTGTACAAACGACATAACGAAAAGAAAACTGCGGATTTCCGCAGTTTTCTGCAGTTTAAGGCTTGCGTTTGGCAGCGGAATACTCTTTCCCGTGCGCCTCTTCAGCTGCAATGACATCTTTTGCGGGTATATGATTGTTCTTTTTTTGGCCGGTGATCCTGTTGCGCTGTTTTTTACCCATGTCTCATTCCTCCTTCCTGCGGTTAGGTTTTCAAATAAACACCTCGATTATCCCGTTTTTCTCCGGAAGTGCCCAAACTGCTCCGGAACATTTCTTTTTTGGCGATATTCCTTTATAATCAATGACTGAAGTTTGTCTCATTATGACTTTCGTTGTAAAATGAACGGACTGAATGATAATTTAGATTTACAGGAGGATATGAGATGAGTGTACATATAGGTGCTGAAAAAGGACAAATTGCAGATACAGTGCTTTTGCCGGGAGATCCTCTCAGAGCAAAATTTATTGCTGAAACGTATCTTGAAAATGTAGAATGCTACAATGAAGTCAGAGGCATGTATGGGTTTACGGGTACATACAAAGGCAAAAAAATCTCCGTGCAAGGCACGGGAATGGGTGTTCCGTCTATTTCGATTTATGTAAATGAATTAATACAAAGCTATGGCGTGCAAAATCTAATAAGAGTAGGTTCTTGCGGGGCTATCCGTAAAGATGTTAAAGTGAGAGACGTCATTTTGGCGATGACTTCCTCAACTGATTCACAAATGAACAGAGTTGCTTTCGGAAGCATTGATTTTGCGCCATGCGCAGATTTCGAGCTTTTAAAAAATGCCTATGATGCCGCAAAAGATAAAGGTGTGCCGGTAACGGTAGGAAGCGTATTTACAGCTGATCAGTTTTACAACGACGATTCACAAATTGAAAAGCTTGCAAATTACGGAGTGCTTGGCGTTGAGATGGAAACAACTGCATTGTATACATTAGCAGCGAAGCACGGAAGAAAAGCGCTGTCAATTCTCACCGTGAGCGATCATGTATTAACAGGAGAAGAAACGACAGCGGAAGAGCGTCAAACCACATTTCATGATATGATAGAAGTGGCTTTGCATTCTGTGTCACAATAAAATAAATTAAGAGGCGTGCTGGGTGCCGGCAGCCTCTTCTTTATGGATGCGGAAACGATTGATAAAAGGAAGGTAATGTATGATGAAAAAGTCTGGTAAATGGTTCTCACTGGCTGCCGCTCTGAGTGTAACGGCAATAGTCGGAGCCGGCTGCAGCATGTCAAATGGAGATGCTCAAAAAGATACGAAAACCACAGCAGAAACTAAGCAATCAGAACAAAAAACAACTGATGCGAAAAACACAAACACCCAGAACAGTGAGTTTTCATTGGAAAGCAAGTATTTCAATGATATTAAAAAAGTGGATGGTCTGGAAACCATTCAAAATCCAGAAAATATACTGGCGCTTGTCAATAAACAATACGCGCTGCCCGGAAACTATGAACCTAGCGATCTTGTCATACCTGATGTAGAGTTTTCTTTTGAAGAAAAGATTCAAAAACGTTACATCAGAAAGGAAGCGGCCGACGCATTAAAAACGATGTTCGATGCTGCGAAAAAGGAAGGCTATGAACTGGCAGCTGTCTCAGGCTACCGTGCGTATGACAGACAGAAAGTCATTTTTGACAATGAAGTAAGCCTTAAAGGGGAAAAGAAGGCAAAAGAAGCGGTCGCTTATCCGGGTGAAAGCGAGCACCAAACAGGCCTTGCGATGGACATTTCCAGCCGAAGCAACGGCTTTGAGCTAAATGAAGCGTTCGGAAGCACGGCAGACGGAAAATGGGTGCAGGACAATGCTTATCAATATGGCTTTATCATTCGCTATCCGAAAAATAAAGAGGATATCACGAAATATGAATATGAGCCATGGCATCTGCGCTATGTCGGCAAAAAGGCTGCAAAAGTTATCCATGATAATGATTTAACGCTGGAAGAGTATTTTGAAAAAGTGAAGAAAATTTAAAAGGAAAAGCCCGCTTACTCTAGATAAGCGGGCTTCATTGTGTCTGGTGAATCTAGTGCTGGTTCTTACCAGAAGAATAAACCAGCAAGAGCGACCCCTGTAATTAAACCGAGGGAAATACCGTAAGCTGCTCCAAATCCCCAAGAACCGCCCCAATATCCGTAACCGAAACCTCTTGGCCCTCCGCCGGTCGGAGCTATAAAAACTCTGTTTCTGGTTACATGGGTAATTCTGCCGACGTGAACTCTCCCGCCTCTTTCTGTAATTCTGACGACTTTACCTTGATGGTTTCTGCAAAGGTGGTAATATCTTTCCAATATTGTTTCCCTCCTATACTGACTTTCTATCAGCATATGATAGATGGGAGAAAAAGGTTGGACGAAAACAGGGGGCAAAACGCCGTTTTACTTATAAGCAATAAAGATACAATGACCCATGTACTCTCTATACATCTGCATGAGTTCATAATGTGTTTGAAGCGTATCGTAATACATAGGGTCAATCGTTTGCGATAAATCCATCTCTGTGGTTGGCTCAAATTCCATGTCATCAGGGAGAAGTGACATCGCTTCCGTTTTATGGAACCCGTATGATTTCAGGAGCTTATGCCACTCGGATTCTTCATGTAAACAAGTAAAACCGTAAAAATCCAGCATTTGCTTCTTTTCTGCAGGCGGCATCGGTTTTTTTAAAGCCGCTTCGATACCAATCAGCATCCCGCCGGGCTTCAATACTCTTGCAATTTCTTGAAGAGAGGATGTCAGATGGGAAAAACTGAGGACGGATTCTGACAAGACGCAGGAAAAGGACTCAGAAGAAAACGGGAGGTGTTCTAGTTCCGCCTGATATGCAGGGATGGCAAGCCCTTCATTTGCAAATCTTCTTTTCGCTTTCTCAAGCATGATAGGATCTTTATCAACGACTGTTACAGGATACAGCAAATGTCCTAAATAAGCCGCTGTTTGCCCCGTTCCGCATCCGGCATCAAGAATCGGCTGATTCGGGGAGGGCGCAGCCTTTTGCAGGACCGCTTTTGAAAAAGCCAAACCGCCAGGATGCGCTCCTGCGACACCGAATAAGGACAGCATTTCTAAATATCGGCTCAATATCAAATCCTCCTTTTTCTTTATCATATGTCGTATAAAGACATAGGTTTATGAAAAGCGAAAGAAGGGCGTTTCTCTTTCATTTCTGCTCCGAGTTGACGAATAAGAATTCGTCCATGATAATAATGTAAGAAGAAAAAGGTGGTGTTTAATTGAAACGGCAATTAAAACTGTTTTTTATTGTGCTGATCACTGCAGTTGTCGCTTCAGCGCTTACTTTATTTATTACGGGCAATTCCAGCATCCTGGGCCAAAAATCAGCAGGCGCGGGAGACAGCAAGTTCGACAAATTAAATAAAGCGTATGAGCAAATCAAAAGTGATTATTACCAAAAAACAGATGATGACAAATTAGTAGACGGAGCAATTAAAGGAATGATTCAATCTCTGGGTGATCCGTATTCCACATATATGGATCAAGAGGAAGCAAAATCATTCGACCAAACGATCTCTGCTTCCTTTGAAGGGATCGGAGCCCAAGTAGAGGAGAAAGACGGTGAAATCCTTATTGTGTCGCCGATTAAAGGTTCACCTGCTGAAAAAGCCGGAATCAAACCGAGGGACCAAATCCTTAAAGTGGACGGAAAAAGCGTCAAGGGCATGAATGTAAATGAGGCCGTCGCTTTAATCCGAGGTAAAAAGGGCACAAAAGTGAAGCTTGAGCTGAACAGAGCGGGAGTCGGAAATATTGATCTTTCCATTAAGCGCGATACCATCCCTGTAGAAACCGTCTATTCAGAAATGAAAGACAATAACATCGGTGAAATTCAAATCACTTCTTTCTCTGAAACCACTGGTAAAGAGCTGAAAGATGCGATTGACAGTTTAGAGAAAAAAGGCGCCAAAGGCTATATTTTAGACTTAAGAGGCAACCCGGGGGGCTTAATGGAGCAGGCGATTACAATGAGTAACCTGTTCATTGACAAGGGTAAAAACATCATGCAGGTTGAATACAAAAATGGTACTAAAGAAGTTATGAAAGCTGAAAAAGAACGAAAAGTCACGAAGCCGACCGTCGTTTTAGTCAATGACGGAACAGCCAGCGCCGCGGAAATTATGTCTGCTGCCCTTCATGAATCGTCAGGCATACCGTTAATCGGCGAAACGACATTTGGCAAAGGCACAGTGCAGACAGCAAAAGAATACGATGATGGTTCCAACGTCAAACTGACAGTTGCCAAATGGCTGACTGCCGATGGTGAGTGGATTCACAAAAAAGGCATCAAGCCTCAAGTGAAAGCAGAGCTGCCTGATTACGCAAAGCTGCCTTATTTGGACGCGGATAAAACGTACAAATCAGGTGATTCAGGCACAAACGTCAAAGTAGCTCAACAAATGCTCAAAGCACTTGGCTACAAGGTAAAGGTTAACAGTACGTATGACCAGAATTTTGTATCTGCCGTCAAACAATTCCAGAAAAAAGAGAAGCTGAAAGAAACAGGCGTACTGACTGGCGATACAACAACGAAATTAATGACAGAACTTCAAAAGAAGCTGTCTCATAATGATACACAGATGAAAAAGGCTATTGAAACGCTGAAAAAACAAATGTGAAAAAAACCATACGCGGCAGCCGCGTATGGTTTTTTTATGCACCCTTTTGATTCGGGTTAGCGTCTTGTTTTTTACCAAATAATCCTTCAATGACAGGATTGGATCCTGCCTTTTTGACGAACAGCGGATTCAGAATAACCACAGCAATGATGTTTGCGGCCAATCCCCAGAATCCTTCATAAATGCCATGTGCGGATTGAGTGGTATACACAATAAACGTAACCGCAAGGCCGGCTAATAATCCGATAACTGTCGCTTCTTTCGTTTGGCGCTTCCAGAATAGACTGACAGCAATCGCCGGGAAGATTTGCACCATGCCGGATACACCTAATAGCTGGAGTGTCACTAAGGCAGTCGGGAACAGCATTCCAAACAGAAGCGCGAGACCGATCACAACAAACACCATTGAGCGTGTGATAAGGGTCAGCTTGCTTTGAGACACATTTGGATGAATCAAATCCCGATATAGGTTGTTAGCAAATAAATTCGATGCCCCAATTGCCATAATGGAACAAGGTATTAATGAAGCAAGAGCGATTGTGGCATATGCAAAACCTTGTGCCACGCCGCCGTAAGATGTTTGAATCAAATGCAGCAGCGCCAATCTTGGATTTGTATCTTCCGGCAGGACAAGAAAGGCGATAAAGCCAAGAAAAATGACCAAAATTAATACAATATTATAAAGCGGCAAAAACATGCTGTTTTTTCTTATTGCATCCGCGCTTTTCGCCGTGAAAACACCTGTGGCGGCATGTGCCCACATAAAAAGTGCGAGAGCGGAAACGATAGATGCTGTAATAAACCAAGGAATGCCTTTTGGCCCTTCTGTTGGTATTGTCAGCATTTGCGGCGCTTCCTTCACTAACGTGTCAATCATCGGTGTCCAGCCGTTAAAATGAATGAGAGGGAGGGACACCACCATAAACAGCATAATCACCCAGACTAAAATGTCTTTAATGATCGCTGTAAATGTAGGACCTTTAATCCCGCTGAAGAATGTGTAAAGAGCAACTAGAAAAAATGAGATGATGACAACGAATTTTACATTAATATAGCCGGTGCCGGCAACCTGAAGCGTATCTTGAATGCCGCTCAGCTGAAGGCATATGTACGGAATCAGCATCAGCACACCGATGATGGCGACGAGGCTGGCTAAAAGTTTACTGTCAAAACGTTCCCGGGCATAATCCGCAAGTGTTGTTAATTTGTGAATTTTCGCAACTTTCCAAAGTTTCGGCAAGAAGAAGTAGGCGATAAAGTAAGCCAGCACAGAATAAGGAATGGCGAAAAATGCAACACTTCCGCCCGTATATGCGGTACTGGTTAACCCTAAGAAAGTATAAGCAGTATAGAGGTCAGCGCCTACTAAAAACCAGACGAGAAGACCGCCGAAGCGTCTGCCGCCGACTGACCATTCTTCTACTGAGGTTCGTGAGGATTTGTCCCTTCCGGCGAGAAATCCGATACAGACAACGGTTAAAACAATAATAGCTGTAATAAGAAGTGCAGTGAGATTCCCTTGCATTATTCAAATCCTCCATCTTTTTTTTGCATCTGATAAATCCCAAACGAGCATAACGGTGTAATGATAATCCACAACAGCAGCCAAAAGTGGAAAAACGGAAGACCGAACATAATCGGTTCGATTCGATTCACAAGCGGCAATAGCGCAAGCTGAGCGAATGGCAAAAGAATGAGAATAACAATAAGTGCTTTTTTAACCATTTACTTTCCTCCTGAAACATGATAATGCTCACTATAATAGCAGTTGTTAGAAAAGATCACAAGATAATTATTAGAAAAAAATGATTTTTTCAATTATTTAATGCAAACACATGGTTTGCATCCTTCTCAATAAAGGTTTAAAATAATAAACATCTTGAAATCGAGATAAATAGGAGTGGGAAAATGAAAACAGAAGGATTGCACCATGTCACAGCATTCGCCAAAAATCCGCAGGGAAACTTGCGGTTTTATACAGAAGTGCTTGGGCTCAGACTTGTCAAAAAAACTGTAAACTTTGATGATCCCGGAACGTATCATTTTTACTTTGGGAATCAAAATGGAGATCCCGGTACAATTATAACCTTTTTTCCGTTTCAAGGAAGCGGACAGGGAACGGTAGGAAAAGGCCAAGCGGGCCGGGTGTACTTTTCAGTTCCTAAGGGCTCCCTGTCTTTTTGGAAGGAACGTCTTGAGACAAACGGACTAAATCTTGAGGAGATAACGTTATTCGGTGAAAAGGCTCTAATGTTTGATGATACGGAAGACCTTCCGCTAGCGATCATGGAGGATGCAAAAAGCGGCAAAAGCGAGTGGACGCCTGAGGGCATTTCAGAACATGAAGCAATTATTGGAATGAAAGGCGTGCTGCTGTATTCCTATGATCCGCAGGCGACCATACAATTTTTAACCGAAAGCTTTGGATACGTCAAAGCGGGGGAAGAAGACCAGATTGTCAGACTGACATCCTCAGCTGCAATCGGCAGTGTCATTGACGTACATTTACACACTGAAAAAAGAGGTGTGGGAGGTTATGGAACTGTACACCACGTAGCATTTCGGACAACAAAAGAGGAACAGGCGAAATGGCTGCCGGTTATTGCGGAAAACCATCTTCCTTCGTCAGAAATCCTTGATAGAGAATACTTTACATCCGTTTATTTTAGAGAGAAAGGCGGTATCTTATTTGAAATCGCCTCAGATGAACCGGGCTTTATGACAGATGAACCGTTTGATGAGCTTGGGACTTCATTAAAACTGCCTGAATGGCTGGAGAAACATAGACGACAAATTACAGACGTTTTGCCTGAACTTTAGAAAGGGGAATTTATAATGAAGCATATTTATGAAAAAGGAACATCAGACAACGTACTTTTGCTGTTACATGGCACTGGCGGAAATGAACACGACCTGCTTTCGTTAGGGCGGTTTATAGACCCTCATGCCCATCTGCTTGGAGTCAGAGGCTCGGTGCTTGAAAATGGAATGCCGCGTTTTTTCAAACGTCTGAGTGAAGGTGTCTTTGATGAAAAGGACCTCGTGGAACGGACAAGGGAATTGAAAGATTTTATCGACGAGGCTGCAGAAACACATCAATTTGATCGCGACAGAGTCATTGCGGTCGGTTATTCAAACGGAGCAAATATTGCGGCAAGCTTGCTTTTTCACTATAAAGATGTCTTAAAAGGGGCTATCCTGCATCATCCAATGGTTCCGCTTCGCGGTCTTAAGCTGCCTGATATGTCGGGACTTCCTGTTTTTATCGGTGCCGGGAAATACGATCCTCTCTGTACGAAGGAAGAATCAGAAGAGCTTTACGGCTATTTGCGTGACAGCGGGGCAGCAGCCTCCGTATTCTGGCAGGATGGAGGCCATCAGCTGACACAGCATGAAGCTGAACAGGCTCGCGATTGGTACAAAACTGCGATTGTATAATAAAAAAACCTTAGTCCGACATACGGACTAAGGTTTTTCATATCCTTACAGCCAAGTTGACATTTTTGAAAGCGGCAAACGGTTGCTTTGGTGGGCTGGTTTTACGGCTTTTCCGATTGAAATAAGCATAACAGGAACGTAGCGCTCACTGATATCAAATTGTTTTTGGAACTGCTCTTTGTTAAATCCGCCGATTGCGCAAGTGTCATAACCTTTTGCTTTTGCGGCAATCATAAGCTGCATAGCGGCTAATGAAGCATTTAAGAAAGCGGAATCACGCGCGAATTGTTCGCTTTGGTAAGCACCGTTGATTTGGCCGAGCAATGTTTGTTTGATTTCATCTGTAACATAGCCTTGGCTTACTAATTCAGCGTAAACTTCTTCACCGTTTTCATTTGCTTTTAAATCGCCTAAAATGGCAACAACAGCAGAAGACTCAACGATTTGTTTTTGATTATACGCTACAGGGAGAAGCGACGCTTTTGATTCATCGCTGTGGAATACTGTGAAATGCCAATGCTGAAGGTTCCAAGCTGAAGGCGCTTTAGCGGCCAGGTCCAATAACTCAGTCAGTTCCTCCTTAGAGATGGGGGCATTTGTATCATATTCCTTTACAGATGCACGTGCTTTTAAAACATCCAGAGTATTCGTCATAGTGTTTCCTCCTTCGGATAAACGTGGTATGATAATAGAAAAGTTAGAAACTTACTAAATGTAACTTGAAAGATTATTGTAATGGATCATTGAATACATGTCAATCAATAGATGAAGGGATGGAGACTTGTGGGAAATACAATGTGTCCTAAAATGGAATCCGCTTTCTCATTGCTGGGAAAACGATGGAATGGTCTGATCATCCACGTGCTGATAGATGGACCGAAACGGTTTAAAGAGATAACGGAAACAATACCGATGATCAGCCAAAAAATGCTGGCGGAGCGCCTGAAGGAGCTAGAGCAAAACAAGATCGTCGAACGGCAGGTTCTCCCTGAAACGCCGGTCAAAGTCATCTATACGCTGACTGAAAAAGGAACAGCACTTCAAGCTGTTTTTCAAGAGATGCAGGCGTGGGCCGATCAATTTTGCGAGCCGGGTGAAACGATGTGTGACAAAGAGAAATAAGAACAAAGGCGTCCGGGAAAGAGCCTTTGTTTCGATGATAAAGTCATGTAAATGGTGGATCATACCGTTTACATGACTTTTTATGTTTAACAGAGTGAGCCGCCTGAGCTCGCGGTTCTTTTACGGATTTGAAGCAATATGAAGAGAAGGTTATTTGTGGAAAATAGGAAATGGTGAATCCGTGAAAAAGTGGAGGATAAATAAGAGAACCTCTGATAAAGCTCTCTTTTTTTACTGTTTTATGGTTTTATCGTTTTCTATTCCATGACTCAGTGCGTAGCCCAATCGTTTTTCGTGCTTGTTGAATACTTTACGTATAGGCAGACATAAAGGAGGAAAAATCATGTACCCTCATTTTTCATATTATCGCGGGGATCCAGGTCCAGCGGGATACCCGGCGCGCAGTCCTTTCTTGTTTGGCGCTCCTTTAGTCGGCGGTTTAATAGGCGGTTTTTTTGGGAGTGCTCTCTTTAACTATGCCCGTCCCTATGCCTTTCCGCCTGGCCCCTATGGATATGGAGGCGGGCCGTATGGCTTTGGTGCCGGCGTGCCATACGGGGGATATCCCGGCTTCTATTAATAAAAAACGGCCTGCCTCAGTGCAGGCCGTTTTTTATCGGATGATTTCTACCTCGGACATATTGTAATCTTGCTGCTTTTGAAACATGATTTCCAAAAGGCCATCCTTATAGACGGCTTTTGTTCCTTTCCGTTTGACTAAACAAGGAAGGTTTACTTTTTTGGGATGATCTGAATTCGGGAAGTTTTCTAACAATAATTCGTGCGATGTGTGTTTGATCCTCACCTGTTCGAGCTGGCCTTCGCTGATTGGCATCTTTACAAACACATGATCTGCTGTTTCGATTATATCTATATCAGGTTTAGCGTCTGGTTTTGCATCAGGTTTGGCGGGCTGTTCTTTTTGGGGAAGTGGATCTCGAAAAGGAAATTGAGCCGCATAATCACTGCCGAATACACTTTCCATCACACGATTTACATAGGTCTCTACTTCTTTTGGATCAGCTTTTTTTAACGCTTCCTTAGAAAATTGATTGTGGAAAGGAAAGTACTTGTTCCACTCAAACATCGTCGTCACACCCTTTCTTCATGGACAAAATAGTATATGCCCGCCAGATCTTTCACGTGATATAATATAAGATGCTCTAAAGAAAGGCGGGATTTACATGCAATATTCAGAAACAAAAAAAGGCGTTCTTTATACAGCCGTTTCCTTTATCTTGTGGGGGCTGTTTCCTCTTTATTGGAAGCTTCTTGAACAGCTGCCGGCTCTTGATATTTTGGCTCACCGTATTATATGGTCTTTTGTTTTTATGTGTATCGTTCTTTTTTTCTTGCGGCAATGGAAAACAGGATGGCAGGAGCTGCGATCTTTGAAACAGAAAGGCGGCATCCTTTCTTTATTTCTCGCTTCAATCCTGATTTCGGTTAACTGGTTTGTATACATATGGGCTGTCAACCATGGCTTTTTGCTTGAGGCTAGTCTTGGCTATTATATTAATCCGCTTGTATCAGTGCTCCTTGGGATATTCTTTTTAAAGGAAAAACTGAATCGCCTGCAAGTGGCGGCGGTTTCGATTGCGGCGGCCGGCGTCATCATTTCGGCGTTCCAATACGGCTCCATTCCTTATATTGCGCTTCTGCTTGCATTCAGCTTCGGGCTGTACGGGTTTAGCAAAAAAAGAACAAGCTTGCCGAGCGCTATCGGTTTAACACTGGAAACATTTATGATTACGCCGATTGCGTTGGGATATTTGCTGCTGAGCGGCCATGTTCAGCCCGCGGGTGCAGAAAGCGGAGGGACGTGGATGCTTCTCTTTTTTGCCGGTGTGTTTACGGCGCTGCCGCTATTATTGTTTGCGGAAGGAGCGAAACGGCTGCCGCTGTATCAAGTTGGTATCTTGCAATATATTGCACCGACTATTACTTTGCTGATCGGGCTCTTTGTTTATCATGAGCCATTTTCAAGCTCGAAGGCTTTTACATTCAGCTGTATATGGGCTGCATTGCTCTTGTTTACGTTTTCACAAGTGAAGTGGAAACGGGCGTCAAAAAGCCACTGAGGCCTTTGGCTTTTCAGTTGAAGCATATATTATGTATAATCATTTCATGTATGTAAGACATAAAGGAGCAAGACGATGGACAATGATAAAGAGATAGTGAAAGCCTATGCTTCACTTTGGAACAATCGATCTTTCGCAAGTGATGACGCAGAAGCGGTAGCGGAGGCGATAGATCTTGAGCTCTTGGATAAACGAACACATCCGAGGCTCCGAAAACCGATGCTGGAAAAATATTTTGCCGCGGTCCAGCGTATTGTGAATTCACAGCTCGAACCGGCAGTGAAATACCGGCTGGTCAAATTACATACAGAACGTGCAGAGCATTTAAAAGAAGAAAGAGGGGAGCAATCATGAAAGCAATCATAAAAGAAGATGTGCAAGCATCTTTAGAACGATATGCGGACCGCCCTGTATATATCCATTTAGAAACCACAACAGGTTCTTATTCAGCGCACTTAAATGAAAAAAACATGACGGTTGTTGCGTACATCCGCAATGCAAAAGTCACCTATCACCAGGCAAAAATCAAGGGCAGCGGACCTTACCGCGTCGGTTTGAAAACAGAAGAAGGCTGGATTTATGCTGAAGGCTTGACTGAATACACTGTAGACGAAGAGAACCGTTTGTTAATGGCGGGACACCTGCCGGGCGGTAAACTGGCTATTTCTCTGCAAATCAGTGAAAAACCGTTCACAGTTTAAAGAAAAGGGTGAAAATCGAATGAAAGAACATGTACTTGTAATCCTGCCTCACCCTGATGACGAATCATACGGAGTGGCAGGCCTCATTGCCTTAAACAGAAAAAAAGACATTCCCGTTACGTACGCCTGCGCGACGTTAGGTGAAATGGGCAGAAATATGGGCGATCCATTTTTCGCGAATCGGGAAACGTTGCCGCTCTTAAGAAAACAAGAGCTCATTAACGCTTGCAAAGAAATGGATATCAACGACCTTCGGATGCTTGGGCTCCGTGATAAAACGCTTGAATTCGAAGACGATGAGTATTTAGCTGATATCATGGAAGAGATTATAGATGATGTAAAACCAAGTTTAATTGTCACATTTTATCCAGAGCACGGCGTACACCCTGACCATGATGCATGCGGAGAAGCAGTTATCCGCGCATTGTACCGCAAAAAGAAAGAGGATCGTCCGCGCACAATCTGTATGGCCATTACGCGCAACAGAGAAGAGGTGCTCGGTGAAGCAGATGTCGTCCTTGATATCAAAGAAGTAGCGGATATTAAAATGAATGCGTTAAGAGCTCACCGCACACAAACAGAAGGCATGCTAAGAGAGCTTGAAGAAAAATTGAAAAACAATGAACCTGTTATGGCAACATGGTTTGAAGAAGAACGCTATTGGACGTACCAATGGAATGATTAATCAAAAAGGTATAAGGCCTTTAAGCCTTATACCTTTTTTAATTTTAAATCAGATGCAATTGCTGAAGCGAGGGTGGACCTCAAGGAAATATCTTCGAAAGACAAACCAAGCTGAACCGCCGTTTGCGCAATTTCGGGTCGGATTCCTGACAAAGTTGATGAAACGCCGATTAAACGCAGCGCCTCAATTAAACTGAACAGCTGGTGGGCAACCATCGTATCAATAACAACTACCCCCGATAAATCAATATACAGCTGCGTCACTTTTTTCTTCGCACATTGATGCAGTGTGTTTTCCATAATCAGTTTTGCGCGGACCGTATCAATATCGCCGATTAAAGGCAGCAGCCCAACGCTGTGAAACAGGACAATGACCGGTGCGCTTAATTCAGTAATCATATCTTTTTGAGCCTGAAGCTGAAGACTTGTGTTTTTGTACATTTCTTCTATAAAAATATGAATGACAAGATCGAATGCTTTTATAAGGGAGTGATATAGATCTTCGGCTTCTTCGCCTTTCACAGTCTCATGATTGAGATGGACAAATTCTTTCACATAAGAAATATATAGATCTCTCACTCTGACAAACTCACGGATAATATAGTGGATAGGAGTCTTTAAATGCTCCGGATCCTGTGTCACTTCAAAGGCCCATTCTTTCAGTATAGGCAGGTACACATCTTCGTCCTCTATAAAAATACGGTTAATCTTATAGTTGAAGGCAAGATTCTGGCTCTTTAAATTTTGAATGACAGCAGGGTCTGTTGATGCATAAATGGAATTCGGATCTGTCTCCTCGATTGTTTCATACCATGTTGAACTGATGGTCTCCGCATGCTGAGACAGATATTCGTATAATTTCTTGTTTTTTGCCATGATTGATCACCTCTTTTAGATGTATTGTTTTTGTGAATAACGTTTTTGCAGTTTTGCCAGCCTGAAAAACAGCCCAACTGCTCCGGCAGCAAGCCCTGTAATTAATCCGATCCAATAGCCGAACGCTCCGAGGCTTGTAAAGGTGCCGACCGCATAACCGACCGGCAGCCCGATGACCCAGTAAGAGACAAAAGCGGCAGCAAGCGTGTAGTTCACATCTTTGTACCCTCGAAGCGCTCCCTGAATCGGCGCGGCGACAGCATCAGAAAGCTGAAAAAACAGCGCGAAAATTAAAAAGTGCTGTGTCAGCCGAAGCACATCGGGATCAGAAGTGTACATGCCGGCAATTTGCTCTCTGAACAAAAGGATACAGGCAGCAGTTAATAAAGAAAAGCCGATCGCCATCATGATCCCGATTAAGCTGTATGAGCGCGCATCCTTAAAACGGGCTGCACCGGCTTCAAAACCGACCACAATAGTTAAAGCCATGGATACGCTGAGCGGCAGCATATATAAAAGCGAAGCAAAGTTCATGGCTGCCTGATGGGATGCGATGGTCACTGTATCAAAATGGCTCATCAAAAGCGTGACAGCTGCGAAAATGCTCGTTTCAAAAAATACAGCGAATCCAATAGGCAGCCCGATTTTGAGCATATTTTTGCATGCGTTCCAGGAGAATTTATACATTGTACGGAAAATCCCATATTCGGAAAACGGCGTGGATTTACGAATAATGAAAAAACTGATGATGCAGATACACCAATATGTAAGCGCAGACGCTAGCCCGGCACCGACGCCGCCAAGAGCCGGCATTCCGAATTTCCCGAAGATGAAAACGTAATTCAACACAAAATTGATCGGCAGAGAACTGAGTGTAATCATCATTGTGACTTTCGTTTTCCCTAATGAGTCAATGAATGATCTCAAAACAGTGTAAACAAATAAAGGGAAAATCCCTAGCGATAAAAAGCCTAAAAAGTGTTTAGCAATCTGGTGTACGTGTGTCTCAAGGTGCAATCGCCCGAGAATAAGGTCCACTGCAGCATATCCAATCGCTAAAACGGCGATGCTAAGAAGCGCGGCCACGTACACAGCCTGTAAAACAGTAAAGGGAATTTTTTGTTTTTTTCCAGCGCCTAATAACTGAGCGACAATCGGGGTGACCGCCATTAATATGCCTGCAAGTCCTGTGTAAACAGGGGTCCAAAGACTCGAGCCAATAGCCACACCGGCTAAATCAGCGGGGCTGACTTTCCCTGACATTACGGTATCTAAAAACGTCATCAGGGAGAGCCCCGCCTGGGTAATAAATATTGGAATGAATATGTGCAAAAGCTGTTTGATCTTTTGCCTGGCGTTTTGAGTTTCTTTCATACATTGATCTCCGTTTCTTTTTCATAACGAGAGAAATTATAACATTTTATGTATAAAAAGCAATGAACGCCGGACCTATTCTTTTTTTGTCGGTTTCGTTTTTCGAAACATTTGGGCATAAATAAAAGAAAGTGAGATCACGCCTAAAAAGGTGCAAACATACTGAATGATTCTTTCGATTTCCATTCTTTACATCCCTCCTTACCAATAGAATGTGCATCATTAAGACAAGCATGCGTGAAAAGTTGGAGAAATTTGAATAGGGGATGAAGGGCTATGCGTTATGAGCAAATGTCAGAAAATGCATTCAAGGGAAAAATACAAGTGTATTTAGAGCAAATACTAGGTGATGCGTCACTCATCTTAAAAACGCTTCACGAAAAAGACCAGTGCCTTCTATGTGAGTTAGATGATTTAGGCCACATTTTTCAAGATATGCAGGGCATCGCATCGTCCTTTTATTTGCAGTCATACATTGAACAATTTACGCCGGCATTTATTGAATTGGCCAAGGCGATCAAAGCACTTTCGGAACATAAACATGGTGCTTTAATAGTGATTGAAAGAGCAGATCCAGTTGAGCATTTTATACAAAAAGGGACTTCCCTTCATGCGGAGATCAGCGCTTCATTAATTGAGAGCATTTTTTTTCCGGGAAACCCTCTTCATGACGGCGCTTTATTGGTTAGAGAAAATAAACTTGTGTCAGCAGCCAATGTACTCCCGCTGACAACAAAAGAAGTGGATGTCCATTTGGGAACCCGGCACCGCGCGGCTCTTGGTATGTCGGGTCATACAGATGCGCTTGTGCTCGTTGTTTCAGAAGAGACGGGGAAGATGTCGTTTGCGAAAGACGGCGTATTATATCCGGTGATTTCGCCAAGAACGTAAAAATAATGAAAAGGACCTGACTAAAAATCCTGTCATGCGACAAAATGACTACATTCGGATCATTTTTAAAGCATTCACTTTAAGCTGAATGCTTTTTGTTTTGAAGACAGGAAATATAAACCGGTAGAAAAGTTATATTAAATGAATATTCATAAAGTTAAATACTTTACCTGATTTTGTATTTGTAGTACCGTATAAAATATTACATAAATTTTAAAGGAAGGGTGCTGCCGCATGGCTAATGTATTAATGATTGGGTTTCCCGGTGAGGGACATATTAATCCATCTATCGGTGTGATGAAAGAGCTGAAATCCCGAGGAGAAAACATTACTTACTACGCAGTGGAGGAATACAAAGAAAAAATCACAGCTCTTGATATTGAGTTTCGTCAGTATCATGATTTCAGGGGAGATTACTTCGGCAAAAACGCAACCGGAGATGAGGAAAGAGATTTCACAGAAATGATCTGCGCCTTTTTGAAAGCCTGTAAGGATATCGCGGCTCATATTTATGATGAGGTCAAGCATGAATCGTATGATTATGTCATTTACGATCATCATCTTCTGGCCGGCAAAATCATTGCCAACTTGCTGAAGCTGCCGAGACTTTCATTGTGTACAACCTTTGCGATGAATGAGGAATTTCTAAAGGAAATGATGGGCACTTACATGAATGGCTCATTTGAAGATTCGCCTCATTATGAAACTTATCAACAGCTTGCAGAAATGTTAAATGCTGATTATCAAGCAGGGATTAAGAAGCCGTTTGATGTTTTTTCTTCAGAGGGGGACTTGACGATTGTCTTCACATCAAGGGAATTTCAGCCAATGGCTGAGCAATTCGGCGATCGGTATATATTTGTCGGCCCTTCCATTACAGAAAGAGCCGGAATCAATGATTTCCCATTTGATCAGATTGACAATGAAAACGTGCTGTTTATTTCGATGGGAACCATTTTTAACAATCAAAAACAGTTTTTTAATCAATGTCTCGAGGTATGCAAAGACTTTGACGGCAAAGTTGTGCTTTCCATCGGCAAGCATATTAAGGCAAGCGAGTTAAACGACATTCCGGCAAATTTCATTGTGCGCCCTTACGTCCCACAGCTTGAGATTCTAAAAAGAGCCAGCTTATTTGTGACCCACGGCGGAATGAACAGCACAAGTGAAGGTTTGTATTTTGAAACCCCGCTCGTTGTTATTCCGATGGGAGCTGACCAATTTGTCGTCGGAAACCAGGCGGAAAAAATCGGTGCAGGAAAAGTGCTGAAAAAAGAACAATTATCTGAAAACCTTTTGAAAGAAACGATTCAAGAGGTGATGAACAATTCAGTGTATGCTGAAAAGGCGAAAGAAATTGGGCAATCACTGAAAGCGGCAGGCGGTTCTAAAAAAGCGGCCGATAGTATTCTTGAATTCTTGAAACACAAAAAGCAATCAGTTAACGCATAGGGAAAAGCCTGTTCTGACCAATAGAACAGGCTTTATATTTTTTCGTGAAGGGATTTGGCATGCCGATAGAGAATGATAAGAAAAACAGACAAGAAAGGAGGAAAATCTGCTCCATTCATCAATAGAAAACCATCATTTTTACCCCCGCTTAAATAGTGCCTTAGACCTTCGAAAAATATATACAGCTTATGTAAAATGTTAGGTGTTTATTTGAAAGTTTAAGGTCGAACATTGCTGACATATACTGCCGAATGATTGAAAAGGGTGTAACTCGTTAAAAAAGTGACGATAAAATTGATGTGTGCCATTTTTGGAAACAAAATGCTAGCTGTTTATGCAAAAAACGGTTTAGGAGGTTGAATGAATGAAAAAGAAGATTGTAGCCGGTTTGGCAGTTTCTGCAGTTGTTGGGTCATCGATGGCCGCAGCACCCGCGGAAGCAAAAACGATAAAAGTAAAAAGCGGTGACTCTCTTTGGAAACTTTCCCGCCAATATGATACGACAATATCCAAACTGAAATCCGAAAATAAATTGAAATCAACGGTGCTTTATGTCGGTCAAAGCCTTAAGATTCCTGAACAGGGCAAAAAAAGCACGCCATCCTCATCAAGCTCAAGCAAAACGTCTACATACACGGTTGCATATGGTGATTCGCTATGGATGATTGCGAAAAATCATAAAATGAGTGTATCCGAGCTTAAAAGCTTAAACAGCCTGACGAGCGACCTGATTCGTCCCGGACAAAAGCTTAAAATCAAAGGGACAAGCAGTTCACGCGGTACAAACGAACCGAAGAAAAATAGCGGCGGCTCCGATTCTTCCGGCTCTTCGAAAAGTACATATACCGTTAAGCTTGGTGACTCATTGTGGAAAATTGCAAACAGCTTACATATGACTGTAGCTGAATTGAAAACCTTAAATGGTTTAACATCTGATACGCTTTACCCTAAGCAAGTACTCAAAATAAAAGGGAACAGTTCATCTAAGACCGGGAACAGCGGTTCCAAGAAGCCGTCAAACGGCAATCCCTCAAAAACAACTGCATACAAGGTGAAAGCAGGCGATTCGCTGTGGAAAATCGCGAATCAGCTCGGAGTCACTGTGCAAAGCATCCGGGATAAAAACAATTTATCATCTGATGTGCTGCAAATCGGACAGGTTCTGACGATTTCGGGAACAACAAAGTCTGACAATTCGAAACAGACAAAGCCAAAAGACAACTCAGGATCAAACGTTCAAATAGGATCAAAGATTGACAGAATGATAACAGAAGCGAAAAAATATGTCGGGGTGCCGTACCGCTGGGGCGGAAACACGCCTGCAGGGTTTGATTGCAGCGGTTTCATTTATTACCTCATTAATAATGTATCATCTATATCAAGATTGAGTACGGCGGGGTATTGGAATGTCATGCAAAAAGTCAGCCAGCCTTCAGTCGGAGATTTTGTCTTCTTTACCACATATAAATCCGGCCCGTCTCACATGGGGATTTATCTAGGCGGAGGAGACTTTATTCATGCAAGTTCATCGGGTGTTGACATTTCCAATCTCAGCAATTCGTATTGGAAACAACGCTACTTGGGCGCAAGAAGTTATTTTTAAAAATGAGTATGATGAAAAAGCCTTTATATAGGCTTTTTTGTTTATTTCGGACAATGATTGACCACACTGTTAGAAAAAACAAGGGGGAGACAGTATGTACCGTCTCTTGCTGTTGATGATGCTGACGGCACTGGGAGTTGCGGGATGCGGACAAAAAAAACCTCCGGACCCTCCTAAGCGGGTGCCGGAAAAAAAGGCGGTTGAAACATCCGCATTTGGTCATCATGTCCAGCTGGTCAATCGTGAAGGCAAAGCAATCGGTTTTATAGAAATTAAAGAATCAGATGACGAAGGCCTCGATATTCACATCTCCGCAAACAGCTTGCGCCCCGGCGCTTCTCTCGGTTTTCATATTTATGAGAAAGGCTCATGTGTCAGGCCGGATTTTGAATCAGCCGGAGGCCCCTTTAATCCGCTGAACAATGAACACGGCTTCAACAATCCGATGGGGCATCATGCCGGAGATTTGCCGAACCTTGAAGTCGGTGCTGATGGAAAAGTAGATGTGATTATGAATGCGCCGGATACCTCTTTGAAAAAAGGAAGTAAACTAAATATTCTCGACCGAGACGGGAGTGCGTTTATTATTCATGAACATGCCGATGATTATTTGACAAACCCAAGCGGCAATTCAGGCGCGCGTATCGTCTGCGGAGCCCTTTCCGGCAATCATGAGAAGCAGTAATATCATCCAAGCCCTTTTGTATTGAGCATACAAGGGCTTTTTTAGTATACTCGTTAATGGAATACGAATAGGAAAGGGAACCTGTCTATGACAACTCAATTACAGCACTTAACATTGCCGGAAGATATACAGCAAAAGCTTTTAGCATATAAAGACCAGCCAATTTCTCCAGAGTTCCAGTCGCTCATCGGGACGTCAGGATATGAGGCGGAGGATGAAGCGATTTTATTTGACGCCATAATCGCATTAGCCATGGGAAAAAATGTCCTGCTGAAAGGGCCTACAGGCTCAGGAAAAACAAAACTGGCAGAAACATTATCCGGTTATTTCCATAAACCGATGCACAGTGTCAACTGTTCAGTTGACTTGGACGCTGAAGCCTTGGTCGGCTATAAAACGATTGAAAACCAATCTGGCCAGGCGACAATCGAGTTTGTTTCAGGGCCAGTCACAAAAGCAATGAAGGAAGGCCATTTTCTTTATATAGATGAAATCAATATGGCAAAGCCGGAAACACTGCCTATTTTAAACGGTGTATTAGATTACAGAAAAATGATGACAAATCCGTTTACAGGCGAGGTTATCAGGGCAAAAGGAGGATTCGGGGTCATTGCAGCCATCAATGAAGGCTATGTAGGAACTGTTCCGCTGAATGAAGCATTGAAAAACCGTTTTGTCATCATTGATGTGCCTTATATTAAAGGCGAGCTGCTGAAACAAGTGCTCATGTCTCAGTCAGCCCTGAAAGACGAGAAATTGATCGACAGATTTATCACGCTTTCCTCTGACTTGATCGTTCAGACCAATAACGGACAGGTGTCTGAAGAAGCAGCATCCATCAGAGCTTTAATCGATACATGTGATTTAGCCGCTTATATTCCGCCGCGTCGTGCTATTGAGCGGGGAATTGTAGAGAAGCTTGATGATGACCGGGAAAAGGCGGCCGTCCGAAATATCGCAGAAACTCTGTTTGAATGAGGGAGCTGCGATGAAATTTATCAAATTTAACGACAGCACAATTGATTCGTTTTTATTTATGATGCTGACTGACTTGGCCAAAACACTCACCAAGAGTGAAGCGGTAGAAGTGGAGTATGGCGTTCAGTCCTATTACAATCCATTCGAAAAGAAAATCTATATGAGCCACTTTTGGAAAGACAGGGTTGCTGAGGACATGGAAGCGGGTTTGAAAAGCGATGTCTACCTGCGTTCAGTCGGAACGAGATATAGTTCACTGCACGAGTTTGCGAGCTTTTTGAATGATATCCATCGGCGTCTTCGTTTTAAAAGCTTTGCCAAGCAGCTGTTTATGCTGCTTGAGGACATCAGAATTGAGGAATGCATCAAACACGAGCGCCCGGGTACGAAACATGTATTTGCGAAGAGAAAAGACATGTACAGAAAATATTTCTCCACCCAGCTGACCTTAAATTTGGAACGGAGCATTTTTACGGATGCGCTCTTTTGCGCGATTTATGTCAAACTGACTGCGGAATCGCCGCTCGAAACCCTTCCGTTTATGCGTGAAGATATTGATCTGATGCGCCCGTATATTGAGCAGCAGCTCCTGCGTGTGTATGATGCACATTCGACACGGCAGGTTCTGAAAATTGTTGAAGACCTCATGGACGGGCTTGAAGAGGTGCTCAATAAAGACATGCTGAACACCTACTTCTTTTTGCCTGAGCTTGATTACGCAAAAGCTGCAGAACAGCCGTTATTTGAAGAAGAGAAGAAAGCGCCGAAGCTGAGTGATGACATCACGCTTCCTAAAAAATCAGACGGCGATGAGGACATACATGAGGAAGACATGCCGACGTGGCACCGGGAAACAGAAGCACCGGCTAAAAGCTTCCTGCAATTTGATATTGAACACGGGGCGAAATCAGATTTAGGGAAAGACGCTTCAAGGGAAGGCGACGATGGGGACCAAGCTCTTGGCTCTGTCCAAGGATCAGCCAGACAAACAAAACGGAAAGATTATTCCAAGCTGGAGGCGCTGGACTCCCAGAAAGACCAGCCAAACGGAGCGGGTATGGCTGACGGCAAAGAAAATAAATACGCATTTCCAATTTACAAAGAACCGCAGCCGGCAACAGGAGAAGAAGAGTTTTCTTATAAGCAGCAGGCAAAAACAATTGAATCGTATCAAAAGCGATTGAAACAGATGATTCAAAAAACGCTGGAGCATAAAAAAACACTGCCAAGAACAGACCTTCATGCCGGACGGCTGAACAATAAGCTTCTCCGCTACTTCACTGAACGAAATCCGCGTCTTTTCTACAAAAAGCAAGAACCATCTTCAGAAATTGACGCGGTTTTTACATTGCTGGTTGACTGTTCTGCCAGCATGTTCGACAAAATGGACGAAACAAAACGGGGAATCGTGCTGTTCCACGAAGCGTTGAAATCGGTAGCAGTTCCGCATCAGATTGTCGGCTTCTGGGAGGACACAAACGATGCGACAGAAACAAGCCAGCCAAACTATTTCAATATGGTTATTCCTTTTCAATCGTCATTAAGACAAGAGGCGGGACCGGCAATTATGCAGCTTGAACCTGAGGAAGATAACCGTGACGGCTATGCGATCCGGCAAATGACGAAAACAATGCTGCAGCGCAGCGAGGCACAAAAGTTCCTAATCGTTTTCTCAGATGGAGAGCCGGCAGCATTTGGCTATGAACAAAATGGAATTGTCGATACAAGTGAAGCGGTTATTGAAGCCAGAAAAAGAGGAATTGAAGTGATCAATGTTTTTCTCTCCAATTCAGAAATAGAAGAATCGCAAATGAAGACCATTCAGGATATGTATGGAAAATTCAGCATATTTGTCCCGGATGTCGATCAGCTCCCGGATGTTTTGTATCCGCTGCTGAAAAAACTGCTCCATAAAAGCATAGGATAGCCCTTTATCCTATGCTTTTTGGCGTTTCTTTTTTTAAATGATTAAATTTTTTGTTTTTTATAAAGGTTTTTTACTGTTTTGTGAACAATCAAGGTAGAATCAAATGAAAAACAGTGGTAAAATATCGTTGGAAGCGTTTTTATTACATAATTTTGGACACAGCGTTCGAAAGTTATTTTAAGATAGTGAATCATTCACTTGATTATCTAAGTTGGGGGTAATATTCAAATGTTTCAAAATAGTATGAAACAACGAATGAATTGGGAAGATTTTTACGGTCCGAACCTCGGCTATGCGCTGGAGCTTTACGATCAGTATACCCAGGATCCGACTAGCGTTGATCCGGATCTAAAGGAAATGTTCGACGAGCTCGGTGCTCCGCCAAGCGAAATAAAAGAGGCCTCGGGAACAAAAGAAAAGGGACATGTTACAGCCGATCTAATTCAAAAGATCGCATCCGCAGTCAGACTTGCAGAAGATATCCGAACCTATGGCCATTTAAACGCTTCCGTCAATCCGCTCAGAAAGGATGGGGAAAAGAGCGAACTCTTTCCATTATCCGACTACGGGCTAACAGAAGAGGAAATAAAAGCAATACCTGCGTCCGTGATTTGCAAAGACGCTCCTAAAAACATTACGAACGGTTTAGAAGCCATTCAGTATTTACGAAATACGTATAAAAGAACCATCTCATTTGAATTTGACCATGTGCATGACTTCAAAGAGCGCGAGTGGCTGACGAAAATGATTGAATCCGGAGAGCTGTTCCGGAAAAGCTCAGCTGAAAAGCTGTCGGCTGTGCTGGAAAGGCTGACAGAAGTAGAAGGCTTCGAGCAGTTTTTGCACCGCACGTTCGTCGGACAGAAACGTTTTTCCATCGAGGGCTTGGACACTCTTGTTCCAGTGCTTGATGACATTATCGCGCAATCTGTTAAATCTGGCACGACGAGTGTCAACATCGGGATGGCGCACAGGGGGCGCCTGAATGTCTTGGCACACGTCCTCGGCAAACCGTATGAAATCATTTTCTCTGAATTCCAGCATGCGCCGAACAAAGATCTAGTCCCGTCTGAGGGATCAATCGGAATCAGCTACGGATGGACAGGGGATGTCAAATACCACCTCGGGGCGAATCGGGAGCTTCAAGACGCTGAAACAAAATCAGCGCGCATTACGTTAGCAAACAACCCGAGCCACTTGGAATTTATCAATCCGATTGTCGAAGGAAGCACAAGAGCGGCACAGGAAACGAGAACACAAAGCGGATACCCGGTGCAGGATGAAACAAAATCGCTTGCTATTTTAATTCATGGAGACGCTGCATTCCCTGGGGAAGGAATTGTCGCTGAAACATTGAATTTAAGCTCTTTAAAGGGGTATCAAGTAGGCGGCGCGATCCATATTATCGCCAATAACATGATCGGATTCACAACAGAAAGCGCTGAATCAAGATCAACAAAATACGCCAGTGACCTGGCAAAAGGCTATGAAATTCCGATTGTCCATGTGAATGCGGACGATCCTGAAGCTTGTCTTTCAGCAGTTAAGTTTGCGGTCGAATACCGAAAAACGTTCAACAAGGATTTTCTGATTGACTTAATCGGGTACAGACGCTACGGGCACAACGAAATGGATGAGCCGTCAACCACTCAGCCGATGCTGTATGACGCTGTCAGAAAGCATCCGACAGTCAAACAAATTTTCGCCGAAAAGCTCGTAAACGAAGGTATGCTTACCGAGAAAGTTGTTCAAAACATCGAAAAATCAGTAACAAAGCGCATTGAAGATGCTTATCAGAAAGTGCCGGCTAAAAAGGAACAAGTCGCAAGTGAAATTGAACTTCCAGAGCCTGTTTCAAACGGTTTTCCTGATGTCGATACATCCATTGATTTTGATGTGCTCCGCAAGCTGAATGGCGAATTGGTCAACTGGCCGGAGTCATTTAACGTTTTCGGCAAGCTGAAGCGCATTTTAGAAAGACGTGCCAAGGCATTTGATGATGACAGAAAAGTGGAATGGTCTTTAGCAGAATCACTTGCCTTTGCGTCAATTTTGAAAGACGGAACACCGATTCGTTTAACAGGACAGGATTCGGAGCGCGGAACGTTCGCCCAAAGAAATCTCGTGCTCCATGACAGTGAGACGGGCGAAGAATTTGTGCCGCTTCATCACTTATCTGACTGCAGCACATCATTTGCTGTCCACAACAGTCCGCTGTCCGAAGGGTCGGTTCTCGGCTTTGAATACGGCTATAATGTGCATTCACCGGAAACGCTTGTCATGTGGGAAGCGCAGTACGGAGATTTTGCCAACGCGGCTCAAGTGTATTTTGACCAATTTATTTCAGCCGGCCGCGCGAAATGGGGGCAAAAATCCGGATTGGTTATGCTTCTTCCGCACGGTTACGAGGGACAGGGGCCTGAGCACTCAAGCGGAAGAATCGAGCGGTTTCTGCAGCTTGCAGCGGAAAACAACTGGACGGTCGCCAACCTGACAAGCGCCGCACAATATTTCCATATTTTAAGAAGACAGGCGAAAATGCTGCTTCGTGAAGAGATCAGACCGCTCGTCATCATGACGCCGAAGAGCCTTCTTCGCAACCCGAATACAGTTTCGGAGGTGCAAGAGCTCAGCGAAAGCCGCTTCCAGCCTGTATACGAACAGTCCGGACTTTCTCATAACTATGAAAAAGTAACCAGACTGGTATTGTCCAGCGGTAAAGTGTCCATAGACATCAGCGATCATTTCAATAAGTTAGAAGACGATAAAGAGTGGCTTCACATTGCGAGAATTGAACAGCTGTATCCATTCCCGGCAAAAGGAGTCAAAGAATTATTTGCAAAACTTCCGAACCTGAAAGAAATTATTTGGGTGCAGGAAGAGCCGCAGAACATGGGGGCGTGGAGTTATATCAGCCCGTATTTGACAGAAATTGCACCAAAGGGAGTAAGTGTTCAATATATTGGACGAAGAAGACGATCCAGCCCTGCAGAGGGTGATCCGACAGTTCATAAAAAAGAACAGGAAC
The DNA here is from genome assembly GCF_000507145.1 of Bacillus tequilensis KCTC 13622. Taxonomy (GTDB): domain Bacteria; phylum Bacillota; class Bacilli; order Bacillales; family Bacillaceae; genus Bacillus; species Bacillus tequilensis. The sequence goes on from NZ_AYTO01000034.1 coordinate 639,149, forward strand.
GTATCGTATCTGATAGCTTGACTCGCAAAAACTAAGGGGGAAATGAAAAAATGGCGGAAATTAAGGTACCTGAATTAGCAGAATCAATCTCAGAAGGAACAATAGCCCAATGGTTGAAGCAGCCTGGTGATTATGTAGAACAGGGTGAATATCTGCTTGAACTAGAAACGGACAAAGTAAATGTTGAATTAACAGCAGAAGAATCGGGTGTACTTCAAGAGGTATTGAAAGATTCGGGTGATACCGTCCAGGTTGGAGAAATTATCGGCACGATTTCAGAAGGCGCGGGTGAAAGTTCTGCCCCTGCTCCTTCAGAGAAAGCAGAAAGCAAGGAAGAAAAGCAAGCTGAACCAGCGGCACAAGAGGTGAGCGAAGAAGCGCAAACTGAAGCAAAATCACGGACGATCGCTTCTCCTTCAGCACGTAAGCTGGCGAGAGAGAAAGGAATAGATCTGTCTCAGATTCCAACGGGAGATCCGCTGGGACGAGTGCGCAAGCATGATGTCGAAGCGTATGAAAAACCAGCGTCAAAACCGGCTCCTCAACAAAAACAGCAGCAGCCTAAGGCTCAAAAAGGACAGCAAAGCTTTGACAAACCTGTAGAAGTGCAAAAAATGTCGCGCCGCAGACAAACGATTGCCAAACGCCTTGTAGAAGTTCAGCAAACATCAGCGATGCTGACTACTTTTAATGAAGTAGACATGTCGGCTGTCATGAATCTCAGAAAACGCCGCAAAGATCAATTCTTAGAGCAAAACGAAGTGAAGCTCGGCTTTATGTCTTTCTTTACAAAAGCAGTTGTCGCTGCATTGAAAAAATATCCGCTTTTGAATGCGGAAATTCAAGGCGATGAGCTGATTGTTAAGAAATTCTACGATATCGGAATTGCTGTTGCAGCTGATGAAGGTCTTGTCGTTCCGGTTGTACGGGATGCGGACCGCCTGACATTTGCAGGAATCGAAAAAGAAATCGGCGAGCTTGCGAAAAAAGCAAGAAACAATAAATTGACGCTTAGCGAGCTTCAGGGGGGCTCTTTCACCATTACAAACGGAGGGACTTTCGGTTCACTGATGTCAACTCCGATTTTAAACAGCCCTCAAGTCGGTATACTGGGCATGCATAAAATTCAGCTACGCCCTGTGGCAATTGATGAAGAGCGTTTCGAAAACCGCCCGATGATGTATCTCGCTTTATCTTATGATCACCGGATTGTAGACGGGAAAGAAGCGGTTGGTTTCCTAGTGACAATTAAAAATTTACTGGAAGACCCTGAGCAGCTTTTATTAGAAGGTTAATCAAAAAAGGTACATCACGATAAAGTGATGTACCTTTTTTGATGCGTATTTAAAGAGGGAGATTGCTGCCGTCAGATGCTGCTTGATTCTTTTTTGCTTTTTTTGACCAATATGTCGCAAGCATAGAACCCGAAAGGTTATGCCACACGCTGAATATCGCGCTTGGTACAGCGGATAGCGGTGAGAAATGAGCCGTGGCAAGTGCCGCCCCAAGTCCTGAATTTTGCATACCGACTTCGATCGCAATCGCTTTTTGAGAAGGGTAATCCATTTTTAAAAGCTTTGCGCAAAGAAATCCAAGCAAATAACCGAAACCGTTATGCAGGATGACAACTGAAAAAATGAGCAAACCCGATTGAAGCAGATTTTCCCGGTTGCCGCTGACGACAGCTGAGACAATCGCAACGATGCCAATAACAGAAACAAGCGGAAGGGCATGCACGGCTTTTGCCACTTGTTTTTTGAAAAACATTTTGACGATCACGCCTGCAAGAATTGGAAATAAAACAGCCTGTAAGATTGAAGTAAACAAAGACCCTGGCGAGACAGGAAGCCATTCCTTGGCAAACAGCATAATCAAAACTGGAGTCAGGACCGGTGCCAATAAGGTAGAAATGGTTGTAACCGCAACAGAAAGAGCCGTATTTCCTTTTGCTAAAAATGTCATGACATTAGATGCGGTTCCCCCGGGGCAGCAGCCCACAAGAATAACACCGACTGCAATTTCAGCTGGCAGATGCAGCCCAAATGCCAATCCAAAAGCAACGAGCGGCATGATGGTATACTGGGCAATCACCCCAATAATGACCTGCCAAGGTTTTCTGAGCAGCTCTTTGAAATCATCGGTCTGCAGTGTGAGTCCCATCCCAAACATAATAATACCAAGAAAAATCGTTATATAAGAACTGATCCACGTGAAAAAAGACGGGAAAGAAAATCCCAGCACAGCAAATACAATGACCCATATGCCAAAGGTTTGCCCAGCGAAATGACTTATTTTTCTAATGATGTCCATAAAAACACTCCTAACACATTGATCAAGAACTTCAGCAGAAATTCTCACAGATTTTTAGCATTCTCTTATTATAATTAATTTTCAGAATAATTCAATATCATCATTAGACTAGATTTTTATCATAGGTAATAAATATATTATGTAAACTAATTAAAATATTCTTGACTATATAGGAAGATATTCTTACAATGAATCTTTATAATGGTTAGATCAAATAGGAGTGATAGGGTGAAGGAAGCGAATCAATGGTCTTCGAAGCTGGGCTTTATTTTAGCCGCGGCAGGATCAGCTATCGGGCTTGGCGCGATATGGAAGTTTCCATATGTAGCGGGAACCAGCGGAGGAGGCGCATTTTTACTTATTTTTATTTTATTTACGGTTTTAATCGGGCTGCCTTTATTGTTAGGTGAATTCATCATAGGCAGAAAAACACAGAAAGATGCCGTACAGTCCTATAAAGCACTTGCTCCAGGAACGAAGTGGCATTGGATCGGTTATTTAGGCATGGCGACGTGCTTTATTCTATTATCTTTTTACAGCGTCGTCGGCGGGTGGATTTTAATTTATATTGTAAAAGGGTTCACTGGCGGTTTATCGCAAACATCTGGTTTTGATGCGATATTTGCAAGTACGATTTCAAATCCTTATTTGGCTGTAGGAGGCCAGCTGCTCTTTATGGTGGTGACCATTTTAGTAGTTGCAAAAGGAGTAAGCAGCGGAATTGAAAAAGCAAGCCAAGTATTAATGCCGGCGCTTTTTATATTATTTATGATTTTAATCGTGCGTTCCGTAACGCTTGATGGCGCGATGGAAGGGCTCACATTTTTCCTGAAGCCTGATTTTTCAGCAATTGACGCCAATACGATTTTGTACGCGATGGGTCAGTCCTTTTTCTTATTAAGTGTGGGTGTATCCGTTATGGTAACGTATAGCGCTTATTTAGAGAAGCAGGAAAACCTTGTGCAATCCGCTGTATCTGTAACTGTGATGAATGTACTTGTAGCTGTTATGGCAGGAATTGCGATTTTTCCAGCTGTCTTTTCATTTGGTCTCAAACCAGACCAAGGGCCGGTCCTGTTATTTAATGTGTTGCCGACCGTGTTTAATCAAATGCCGTTCGGAATTATCTTTTTATTAGCATTTTTACTTCTATTTTTATTTGCAGCGCTGACATCCGCTTTCTCTATGTTGGAAATTTTGGTCGCGGTGCTTTCAAAAGGTGATGTCAATAAGAGAAAACGATTCGCTTGGATAGGCGGTATTGCTATATTTATTGTCGGGGTGCCGTCTGCATTATCATATGGTGTTTTAAGTGATGTCTCTATATTTCACTTGTCCATTTTTGATGCGGCAGACTATCTTGTAAGCAATATTTTAATGCCGTTAGGCGCGTTATTGATTTCGATTTTTGTTCCGTTAAAAATACCGAAACAGGATTTGTTCGACGAGCTGAAAAGCGGTTCCAATCTCAAACGAAAGTGGTTTGCGGTTTGGCTGCTCCTCATTCGTTATCTATCTCCTGTTGCCATCATTATTGTGTTTTTGCATGTGGTAGGCATTTTTTAAAACACAAAGCCCCCGGGGAAAAGGGGGCTTTTTTTAATAGAGTTTCCAAACGACTTCTTTTGCCTGATCGAAACGTTTTTCTGCTTCACGCCAATCCACAATATTCCACCAATGATCGACATAGCTTGCTCGGTCATTTTTATATTGCAAATAGTAGGCATGTTCCCATACGTCAAGCGGTAAAAGGGGGATCACATCCCATTGGCTGAAGAGCTGGTGCTTCTCTGCCGCTAAAATCTCCAGCCGTCCCGATCGAGGAGCCCACACCAGAATGGCCCAGCCGACACCTTCCACTTTTTTAGCGGCCTGGGTAAAGTGTTCTTTAAAGGCCGAGTAGCTTCCAAAAGAAATTTCAATCATGTGGAACAATGCCCCAGTAGGACGCCTTTTTCCGTTTGGATGCATCGAAAACCAGAAAATACTGTGCAAATAATGGCCTGCTCCATGGAATGCAAGTTCTCTTTCCCAATGAGTGATGAAATCAAAATTTTTTGAGGCTCTCGCTTTTTTTAGCTCTGTTTCTGCTTTATTTAGCCCGTCAACATAGCTCTGGTGGTGCTTCGTATGATGAAGGACCATAATGTCTCGAGATATATAAGGTTCTAAGGCAGAATAATTGTATGGAAGCTTTGGGAGCACGTGTTTCCCAATAGGGACATAGGCACGTCTTTCGCTTGCATCACCTGACTCTGTCACATCCCGATAAAGGGCAGCGGCCTGTTTATACCAATCTTCTTCTGTTGTTTGATCATCTTCCAGTGCTTTCATCATCTTGTCAATTTGATCTTCAAATTGTTCAAGCTGCCCACGCTTTTGAATCTGATCCTTCAGGGCTTTACACCAATTGAACATCTCTGTTTGATAAGATTCACGTTTCATTTGCTGTCTCCTTTTCAATAGAATTCAAATACTTTCCGACAGCCAGCAAAGAGAAGACATATGGATAACTGTGATAGCGGATGTAAAACTGCTTTGGCAATCCGATCCCCGCTGGATAGGCCAGATTTTCGACACCATGAGAACTGCTGTCAGTAAGGTATTGCATACCTTTCACAATAGTCGGGTGTTCGGGATTTTCGTATGTGAGCAAAGCATCTAAAGCCCACGCTGTTTGCACAATTGTTCCTGTATGCAGAGGTACGTACGTTTTGATTTCAGCGCTTTTGCAGGATTCTCCCCAGCTGCCGTCATCATTTTGTATGGATTTGAGCCAGCGCAATGCCTTTTGTATAGCAGGATGCTTTCTGCCGACTCCGCAGGCATGCATACCTGTAAGAGCAGCCCATGTGCCGTAAATGTAGCAAACACCCCATCTCCCGTACCATGACCCATTTTGTTCTTGATGTTTGAATAGCCAGTTCACTGCGCGCTGAATAGGTTGATGTTTTTCAGTGAAACCGGCTTTCTCGCCTAAAAAATGCAGTACACGCCCGGTGAGATCGGCGGTTGAAGGGTCAACTGCCGCGTCCTCGGCGGATTCAAGAGGGAGAAGGCGAATCAGTGGGTGGTTCACATTTTTTTCAAACGCAGAAAATCCGCCGTCACTGTTTTGCATCGATAAAAGCCAAGACACCCCTCGCTCCCAAGCTGAAGGAGAAAAACGGCGGGGAATCGCTTTTAATACGGCGGCAGTGTCGTCACAGTCAGGATTATTTGTATTGATGTTTGAAAAACCCCAGCCGCCGGGAGCTGCATTCTGATTTTTGACAGACCAATCTGCTATTTTGGTATGCTGGCGTTCCAGCAAAAAGGCGGCTGCTTTTGTAATAGAGCCGTCTGTTTCGGTTACGCCGTTTTCCTGAAGGGCATAGCTGATCAGAGCCGTGTCCCAAACAGTTGAAGTAGAGTTTTCCAAATAAGGCACCCCGCTGCAATTTGTCACTAGCGATTTCATGCCGTAAATGGCTTTTCTAATGACAGGAGAGTGTTGCGACACACCAAGTGACAGAAGGCTGTAAACCATAAAAATGGTCGCGCTCGCATAGCTGTATAATGTTCCGTCTTTTTCAATCCGGTCCAGCATATATGTTTTAGCTGTCTGTAAGCCAAGCTGCTGAAAAGCAAATGGTGCATGAAAAATGCGCTTCCAATGTGACCAAATAGGTGTCAGGTCTCTTTCTTCAAAAGCATCAGATCGAAGCCAAGTAAAAGGGTTTTTTGTCATGTGCGGATCGAGATGGCGAAGAGATGGAATATTGCGGTTTTTAAGAACGAATCGCCGATTGAGTGTTACAGCCATAGGAGCAAAATGAATTCGGGCATATGTGCTGAACTGATAGAAATGAACCGGCAATGTCGGGGGGAGCGCCATAAGTGCTAATGGTAAATACAAAACAGGCCAAGGATACAGCCCGTTCGCGGCAAGCATCCATTTTGTCATGAAATGAACATGCCTCAAACCGCCATGTGAGATGATAAATTGTTCAGCTTTCTTCATGTGAGGGTCAGATCTCTGAAAACATCCTGAAGCCAGCATTCCTACATATCCTTGGACGGTAGCGGTTATATTTCCTCTCGTTTCATCAGGATAGTTGATGAATGAGCCATCTGGCAGCTGTTTTTCGCGAATGCCGGCTGCAAGCGCTGATATCAGTTCTTTTTCATTCTCGCGCTCATCTAGTGAGGTAAGAAGCAAAATAAAAAAGGAATTTGTCATGATTGGTCCTTCAAAGCAAAATGTCCACGAGCCGTCAGCATTTTGCCTGGCTTTTAATTCTGCAATGGTTTTGTTTTGATAACGCCTCACTTTCTCCTGAAGTGTGCTCACCACGCTCAACTCCTTCAGAAACATATATATTCAGCATCTTTTGCCGCCATTACAGAAAAAAACTGCTGGCAGGCAGCAGTTTTTTTGACATGCAAATTAATCCTCGAGATTAATCCATACACTTTTGACTTCTGTGTAGTTATTTAAGGCATATGATCCCATTTCTCTTCCGAGTCCTGACTGTTTATAGCCGCCAAACGGTGACGCCGCATCAAACACATTATAGCAGTTCACCCAGATGGTTCCGGCTTGAAGACGGTCAGCGATATAGTGGGCATGCTTGACGTTTTCGGTCCATAGCCCGGCTGCGAGTCCATATTCCGAAGAATTTGCCCGTTCAATGACTTCATCGACTGTTTCGTACGGAATGGCAGTCAGTACCGGTCCGAAAATTTCTTCTTTTGCGATGGTCATCTCGTCTTCAACATGCGCAAACACAGTCGGTTCGACAAAATATCCTTCTTCAAAAGGACAGCTTCCGCCAGTCACTGCTTTTGCTCCTTCGTCTTTTCCTTTTTGAATATAGGAAAGAACGCGTTCGTGCTGTTCCTTGCTCACGAGAGGCCCGATTTGTGTTTCCTTATGAAGGCCCGCTCCTTGGCGGAGTGATTTGGCATAAGACACCATCTCATTGACCACTTCATCATACTGGTCTTTATGAATAAAAACGCGCGATCCCGCACAGCAGACTTGGCCTTGGTTAAACATCACTCCGTTTAATGCGCCTGGGATCGCTTTTTTCAAATTCGCATCCGGCAGAAGGATATTAGGCGATTTTCCGCCAAGCTCCAATGTAACACGCTTCATGCTTTTCGCAGCGGTAGACATAATTTTCTTTCCGATTTCAGTGGAACCGGTAAAGGCAATTTTATCAACCGCTTCGTGGTTTGTCAGCGCTTCTCCCGCATCTCCGCCGAATCCAGGAATGATATTGATGACGCCGTCTGGAAAACCGGCCTGATCAATTAATTCCGCCAAATAAAGCGCTGAAAGCGGTGTTTGTTCAGCAGGCTTGAGCACGATTGTACAGCCTGTTGCAAGAGCTGCGCCCATTTTCCACATCGCCATCAGGAGCGGGAAATTCCATGGAATGATCTGGCCGACGACGCCGACAGGCTCATGGCGCGTGTAATTGAAATAAGCTCCGGAAACCGGGATCGTCTGTCCTGTTATTTTTGTACACCAGCCGGCGTAATAGCGCATATGCTCAATAGCCAGCGGAATATCTCCATTCGTCGTTTCATTGATCGGTTTTCCGTTATCAAGTGTTTCAAGCTGAGCAAGCTCAGTTTTATGCTCCTCCATTAAGTCTGCCAGCTTATACATCAGTCTGCTTCTCGAAGCTGGAGACATTGTTCTCCATTCGCCTTGGTCAAAGGCTTTCCGGGCAGCTTTAACCGCTTTGTCCACATCCGCAGCCTGAGCTTCGTACAGCGACATCAAGGTTTCGCCGGTAGCTGGGTTGGGCGTGTCAAAGGTTGCCCCTGAGGCACTCGGAACAAACTTTCCATCAATATAAAGCTTCTTTGTTCCCTGTAAAAATGTCTCCAGCCTTTTCGTCACTTGCATCGTTAAAGAACTCATCTGTAACAAACCTCCAGTCAATTTTTATGGTCTGTTTTGAGATTCTGGGTGATGATACATTCATTTTTTGATTGAATAGCAGAAATAAGCTGTGTGAATTACTGTAGAAGTAAGCGCATACAAACATTCTATAATAGAAATCATGGTAAAATCAATGAATAACTGATATTGCAATTTACAAAAGAAAAAAGCTACAATAAGCTTATAGATAAGTAAAGGAGATTTTATCATGATTCATAACAATTGGCTTGAAAAAGAAACAATCAAAAAGGTGAAATGTGTGCAGACAAACGCTAAAAAATATATCGTGAACCGCGTGTTAACGCCGGGAAAAGAATATGAAGTGAAAAATGAAACAGAGGAGTTTCTTTTTGTGATCGACAATACGAATAAAGTCGGCGGCTACTATAAAGAATACTTCGAAGAGGTTTAACCCCTGAATTCTCGCAGCATGCAAGCAAAAGGTTCTCTAAGCAAATGATACAAAAAACCGCACCGTGAGCTGCGGTTTTTTCTATGGTTAAAACAGAAAAAATAAAACAAAATCAATGATAACATTAAGAATCCTCTTTTTTAAAAAAACATTGCTGAATATTGAAACTTTTTTCTCTGTACGTGCGTATTACTTGATGACAACAGCACAAAAGACGAAAAACAACTAAAAATTTGAAAAATGTAATCTGTTCGTAATGGTTTAAATGTCGTCTATGTCGTATTCTTATATAGGGATAAAGGACTTATTTTTATATAGTGAATGATATAACAAATAGATAAATGCAGAAAGAGGGGTTCTTCATTGGGTATTTTTTCTGTTAGCAGATCAACGGACGCCAAGAAGCTTGAAGCTTTGCTCGTTGAGGGGGAAAGAATAGAATCGATTTATAAGCTCCGAGTGGATCAAATTTGCTTTACAAATAAGCGGATCATTTTCTTTGACAATAAAATGTTTTCTAAAAAGAAGGTTCGTGTATTTCTTCCATATAAATCAATTGAAAGCTTTGCGATCCAAGAAGCGGGAATGTTTGATCCGGACACTGGGCTTTTATTGATGACCAGAAGCAAAACGTTCGAATTAGAATTTGCGAAAGACACCGATTTAAGCGAAGTTCAAGCGGTGCTGACAAAGCACTTGTGCAGCTGAATATTTGATGAGCCAGCCGTTCAAAAATGGTTAGGCTTTTTTTATATACAAAAGAACAGGGCATATGCGCCCTGTTCTTTTTACACAACACTGTTTTTTGCTGAGTTCGAATCAACAACATCAGCATCTAACACATTCGAAATGGGGATGACAAGCGGGGCAAAGTCACCATTTTCTTCACCGAAGCCTTGATTTATTTTAGCTGATAAAAAATAATCGACCTGCTGATACGGACCGAGCGTTAAAGAGGAGCCGCGGTCCATTGTATTGATTTTAAATCCGCCGACATTCACGACGGAGGGCGAAAAGAACATCTCATCACTTCCTTTTGATCGAGTTGACCGCATCACTTTCAAAAGATGCAGGAGAATCAATTTGGTCCCTGTCATCCACGTGGCTTTTCGTGCCCATAAAGCCGCTCGCATCTCCAAAGTTCTGGCCGTAGCCTTGATTTTTTTTATCTGAATTTTGCCAGTCTGCCAGTAAATTTTGTCCTACGTTGACCGCTGAAGCATTTTCAAAGGAATTAATTTTCAGCATGAAAATATTAATATTGATATACGGAGTTGGTTGAACCACAGGAAAACCTCCTTTCTATAGTTGTATGCGGGTGGTTGTAAAGTATGTTAAGACAGGGGGCTTCAAATGGATTTCGAAAAGATGAAGCAGTGGATGGAATTTGCGCAGCAGATGTACGGCGGTGACTTTTGGAAGCAAGTATTTGATGAGGATCAGAAAACCCCTTTTATGACAAATGGCCAATCTCCGTTTTCGTTTTCGCAGCAGGATCAGCGAGGGAAAGAAGAGAGTTCATTTCCAAGCATGGATATTGTAGATACTGTTACGGAAGTACAGTTTTTAATTTATCTTCCAGGCTACCGTAAGCAGGATGTTCACATCTTATCTTACGGAGATTATTTAGTGGTGAAGGGGCAGCGCTTTTCCTATTTTAATGAACAGGATTTTCGCCAAAAAGAAGGGAAATACGGAAGTTTTGAAAAGAAAATTCCGCTTTCCGACCATTTACATGGAAAGATGGGCGCCATTTTTAAGGACGGAATCTTATACATCACCATTCAAAAAGACGAGGGTCAAGCGAAGACCATTGTTATTGATGATTGATTTTCATACTAAGTGCATCAGCCCCATCGCGATCATCAATTGATTCAATTGGAACCACCATGACAACAAGATCTGCATTTTGTTCCCCAAAACCGTTATTTCTTTTAATCGCAGAGCACCTGTTTCTCACCTCCGCAGAACCAAAGGTAAGGGATGAGCCGGTGCCTATTGTGTTATTTTTGAAATGCGATATGTTGATGTAAGTCGGAAGCATGAAAACCTCTCCTTTCCAAGGGATATACCTCATTATATATGTAAACGAAACAGGAGTATGCAAAGGTCGTGATGTCATGAAAAAAATGCTTCGATCGCTGATCAGGCATTGTATAAAACCAGAACTTGACAAATTGCATAAGTATGAAGAAAGACTTTCACTGCTTGAGAAACAGAAACAAAGCTGCAAACACGAGTCTGAAGAAACCTATATACATATTGAAACGCTGAATGTCGAAAAAATTGATTATCATCTTGAATTCGGTGAGCTGACCATTGATGAACTAAGCGGAAGATTAAATATAGGAGCAACATATTATGTACCGCCAGAACAGAAGGATAAAAAGTGCCAAAGAAAGCCCGATACCCCATCATCGCCGACGGTCACGATTCGTTCAAAAAAAGAGTAGCTCATCTTTCTATCAAAGTTCCCATGTTTGACAGGGTGCAAAACGGGAAACAGGATAGAAAGGAGAGGATACACATGGCACTGACAAAAGAACAAACACAACATCTCTATCATAAATTGCTTGATATGCAAAAAGAATTGTCCGACGAAAAAAAAGAAACAGAATCAATGACAGAAGAAGTGGGAGAGCTTTCAAATGGAGTTGACAACCATATGGCAGACCACGGCACGATCGTCACCGACCGGATGACAGACCAAACGGTGAGAGAGATTGACCGAGAGCTGTTAGAAGAGGTCAACCACGCATTACAAAAAATGAAAGACGGGACTTACGGCGTGTGTGAAAAAACAGGCCGAGACATTCCTTACGAAAGGCTTGAAGCTGTTCCCTACGCAAGAATGACAGTTGAGGCTCAAGCTGATATGGAGGATGATCTGGAGACAGATGCTCCTTCATATGAAAGAGAGTTTCATCAACAGGTAAAAGATCTCTCCAATAAAGAAACGATTGATCAAAAAAGCTCACAGACGTATGAAATTTTGGATCGTGAACAAGATTCGAAGTAAAAATGGCAAGCAAGTACACCGATATTAGGTGTGCTTGCTTTTTTTTGAAAAAAAATCTCATATTCAAAATAAAGTGATTGACTTTGAGTAAAAAAGAAAGTAACATACTATTTGTAAGTAAATATAAAAAGTTTACCGGGAGGAATACAAATGTCTACAGTTCTATTTGTAAAATCAAGCGACCGTACAGCTGAAGAAGGCGTTTCAACTAAACTTTACGATGCTTTCTTAGCTGCTTATAAAGAAAATAACCCTAGTGATGAAGTGGTTGAATTAGATCTTCATAAAGAAAATCTTCCTTACCTTGGAAGAGATATGATTAACGGAACATTTAAAGCAGGCCAAGGAATGGAAATGACTGAAGAAGAGAAAAAACAAGCGGCAATTGCCGACAAATATCTGAATCAGTTTGTAAAAGCTGACAAAGTTGTTTTCGCATTCCCGCTTTGGAACTTCACAGTGCCAGCAGTGCTTCATACTTATGTTGATTACCTGTCTCGCGCAGGCGTTACATTCAAATACACACAAGAAGGTCCAGTTGGTTTAATGGGCGGCAAAAAAGTTGCGCTTCTTAACGCTCGCGGCGGCGTTTACTCTGAAGGACCAATGGCTTCACTTGAAATGTCATTAAACTTCATGAATACTGTTCTTGGTTTCTGGGGTGTTCAAGACTTGCACACAGTTGTCATCGAAGGACATAATGCAGCGCCTGACCAAGCACAAGAAATCATTGAAAAAGGTTTACAAGAAGCAAAAGATCTTGCTGCAAAATTCTAATGAAACAAAGACTCCTATCATTGGGCGATAGGAGTTTTTTTGTATACATATTATAATAGAAGAAAGTGATGAATCCTCTTTGCGAAAAAAGGCTTTTTTTTTATTGTAATATATTTTTGACTTGTCGAATCTCCGGATATAATAGCGAAAAATCGTTTTTATCGGCTGGAAAAAGTTTTTCTAAACAATTGTTCTGGTCTCTTGATAAAAAGCCGCTGATGGTGTACTATATAAAAGAAGCTACTTTGTGCGTATTGTTAATTAAGTTTTAACCTTTAAGCTGTAATAGGGAGTTTTATATCGAAGCCGGAATGTCATGCCTCCATTGCAGAGGACGACAGGAACGTTTCTGCAAACACCCACTTTGAGGAGTGGTGGTTTAAAACTTTCTTACTTGCATACGGCAAGACGTAGCGAAAGCCATTTCCTTTTGGGAAATGGCTTTTTATTTTATTTAAAAAGGTTTGGTATAGCAAAAATTCAATTTCTGTATGGATGAAATGAAGACCGTTTTTTTATGATATGATGGGAGAAATTCAAGGAAAAGCGAGGTTTATACGTTATGTTACATAGAGCCCAATCCCTTCTGGCCCATTATTTCGGTTATGAAAAGCTCCGCAATGGCCAAGAAGAAGCGATCCGCTCGGTGACGGAAGAAAGACGAAATACCGTCTGCATTATGCCGACGGGAGGAGGCAAATCAATTTGCTATCAAATTCCGGCCCTGATGTTTGAAGGGACTACGATCGTTATTTCGCCGTTGATTTCCTTGATGAAGGATCAAGTCGATGCGTTAGAAGAAGCGGGGATTAAGGCCGCATACATTAACAGCACACAATCGAGTCAGGAAATATATGAAAGGCTGACTGGGCTTAAAGAAGGGGCCTATAAGCTATTTTACATTACACCGGAGCGATTAACGTCACCGGAGTTTATTCGGATTTTGCAGGGCATTGATGTCCCTTTGGTTGCAATAGACGAGGCGCATTGTATTTCTCAATGGGGCCATGATTTCAGGCCAAGCTACAGAAATATTGAAATTTTATTCCGTGAATTACATGACAATCCTGTCATCATGGCATTAACAGCAACAGCAACCCCTGAGGTACACGAGGATATCTGCAAACAGCTGCACATACAAAAAGAAAACACCGTATATACCGGATTTTCCCGAGACAATTTAACCTTTAAAGTAGCAAAAGGAGAAAATAAGGATCGTTTTATTGACGAGTATGTTCAAAACAACAAACATGAAGCTGGCATTATCTATACAGCGACCAGAAAAGAAGCTGACCGGATTTATGAGCGATTAAAAAGAAATCGGGTCAATGCAGGGCGGTATCACGGAGGCTTGGCTGATGATGTGAGAAAAGAGCAGCAGGAAAAGTTTCTTAATGATGAGCTGCAAGTGATGGTGGCAACCTCTGCTTTCGGAATGGGCATTGATAAATCAAATATCAGATTTGTTCTGCATGCACAAATTCCGAAAGATATGGAAAGCTACTATCAAGAGGCCGGACGAGCTGGACGGGACGGTCTTGACAGCGAATGCGTTCTCCTGTTTTCACCGCAGGATATTATGGTGCAGCGTTTTTTAATTGAACAATCAGAACATGAAGAGAAACAAAAGCAGGATTTAAAAAAGCTGAGGCAAATGGTCGACTATTGTCACACGGAAGACTGTCTGCAGCGTTTTATCCTTATGTACTTCGGAGAAAAGGAGCCTGATGCGTGCGGACAGTGCGGAAACTGCACTGATACAAGGACGGCTCATGACGTGACACGGGAGGCGCAAATGGTCTTATCGTGTATGATTCGCATGAAGGAACGCTTTGGTAAGATGATGGTTGCCCAAGTGCTCGCCGGATCTAAAAATAAAAAAGTTCTTGAAAACGGCTTTGCCGATCTCTCAACATATGGGATATTAAAACATCAATCCGTAGGGGAAATCAGTGATTTTATCGAATTTCTTATTTCTGACGATTTCATCAGGATGTCAGACGGAACGTTTCCGACTCTTTTTGTCAGCAGTAAAGGAAGGAATGTGCTGAGAGGAGAATTATCAGTAACGAGAAAAGAAGCGCTAAAAGCGGCCTCGATTACTGAAAATGACGAGCTGTTTGAACGATTGCGTACGGTTCGCAAAGAAATTGCGGCAGAGCAGGGGGTTCCGCCTTTTGTCGTTTTCTCTGACCAAACGTTAAAAGAAATGTCAGGAAAACAGCCCGTCAATGATGAGGAACTTTTGTCTATAAAAGGAGTCGGAGAACAAAAAAGAGCAAAATACGGCCGGCTTTTTTTACAAGAAATACAAGCTTATGCAAGGGTCACAGACTAAAAAAAAGAAAATCAAGCTTTTTTTCTATAAAAAACACATTTTATTTTCTCTTTTTTGTCTCAAAATAAAAAGACTTGTGAAGCCTTTTATATCAAGGGTTCAGCAAGTCTTTCCAACAGAGAGAAATCCTTCATGTAAAGGAACTGTAATCTAAATCATATCTTTTTGTTATTGATTTGACATTTGCGTGTGTTACGATATCACCTGTTAGCCGCCAATAAAAAGCTAACAAGGGAGGATTTACTTATGAAGAAGACGATTATGTCCTTTGTAGCAGTTGCTGCACTTTCATCAACTGCATTCGGAGCTCACGCTTCTGCAAAAGAAATCACGGTGCAAAAGGGTGATACGCTCTGGGGAATCTCTCAGAAAAACGGAGTGAACCTAAAGGACCTAAAAGAATGGAACAAGTTAGCTTCTGATCAAATCATTGCAGGAGATAAACTGACCATTTCTTCAGAAGAAACAGCCACTACTGGGCAATATACAATTAAAGCGGGAGACACGCTGACAAAGATTGCTCAACAATTCGGAACAACAGTCAATAACCTGAAAGTTTGGAATAACCTAAGCTCTGACATGATCTATGCTGGATCAACACTTTCAGTAAAAGGTCAGGCAACAGCAGCAAACACAGTTACTGAGAATACGCAAACAAGCGCGCCTCAAACTGAAACAAAACAAGAAGCTGTGCAAAAAGAGCAACCTAAACAAGAAACAGCTCAACCACAACCAAAACAAGAAACAAAGGCTGCAGCAGAAACTTCTGTTCCTACAGAAGAAAAGGCTGTTCAATCAAATACAAATAATCAAGAAGCATCAAAACAACTAACAGTTACTGCTACTGCTTACACTGCTAATGACGGCGGCATTTCCGGCGTTACAGCAACAGGCATTGACTTAAATAAGAACCCGAATGCGAAAGTCATCGCGGTTGACCCTAATGTGATTCCGCTAGGTTCTAAAGTCTATGTTGAAGGTTACGGTGAAGCAACAGCAGCAGACACTGGCGGCGCTATTAAAGGAAATAAAATCGACGTATTTGTACCAAGTAAAAGTGATGCATCTAATTGGGGCGTCAAAACTGTAAATGTAAAAGTTTTAAACTAATGATATAATTTGTGATGAAAGACGCGAGCTTTTGGCTTGTGTCTTTTTTTGTTCTGTTTAGAGATGTATATATGATATGCCTGATTTAAGAAAAGTGATCGCGATGTTTTTAAATGTGAAAAAAGGTTTTTTGGGAGGTAAGGTTATCTATCGGAAGCTCGCAGCTATAGAGGCAGAGCTGTACAACAGCCGGCTTTACATACTCGGATATCAAGAGGTCGGATGAATGTGCCGGTGCGGGAGATTGTAACTGAATCATCTTTTTATTGTTCAGCCGGCATGAGGAGCGAAAATGCCAAGCGGGGAATATGATTCAGTCCGATTGTGGGTGGTGCGGTGAGGCTCTTCATTAGGAATTGCTGGTTAATAAAAGGATCCTGGCATTTGCCAAGATCCTTTTTATTTAAACCAGCCTTTTTCCTTTGACCGAGTAATAGCTTCTATTCGGTTTTTCACTTCAAGCTTTTCTAGAATCATTGAGATATAATTTCGTACTGTCCCGCTTTTGATGCTGAGTTCCTGAGCAATTTCTTTTGTGTTTTTACCGTCAGCCACAAGTTCAAGCACTTCTTTTTCTCTATCTGTAAGAGGATTAGCCTCGCTGTATATGTCCTCCATCAGCTCAGGTGCATAGATGCGTTTTCCGTTCATGACGCTTCGGATGGCGCTTGCAAGCTCTTCGCTCGGACTGTCTTTTAACAAATAGCCTTTAACGCCTGCTTTAATGGCTCTCTGAAAGTAGCCGGGCCTGGCAAAGGTGGTTAAGATGATAATTTTGCAGCCTGTACCCTTTAACTCCTCAGCAGCTTCGAGCCCCGTTTTTCCGGGCATTTCAATGTCCATCACACATACATCAGGCTGATGTTTTTTGACAAAATCGACAGCATCTTGGCCGGTTGTACCTTTGCCTGTGACTTCCATATCGTCTTCTAGGTTTAGAAGTGATCCTAAAGCGCCTAATAGCATCTGCTGATCTTCTGCAATAAATATACTAATCATGTAAGCCATCCTTTATGTTTATTTTGAATTATTAGGAATTGCCATGGTAAGCTTGGTGCCGTTTTCGGTATTGATGTGAAGGCTACCGTTTGCAAATTCAAGCCGTTCTCTCATCCCGAGTAAGCCATGGCCTTTTGAAAAGAATTTTTCTTCTCCTTGAAATGTTCCATCGTCAGACACAGTAATGACAACTTCCTTCCACAGCTGCTGAATGTCAATCCGGCAAGTTTTAGCCTGACTGTGTTTGACGACATTTGTGACAGCTTCTTTTAAGCACATGCTTAAAATGTTTTCATTAAGCAATGAAATGTTATCAGGCCATTTCTCTTCTTCATAGATAAACGTGATGTCAGCTGCTTCGAGAATTTGTTTAATGTTGATCAGTTCATCCTTGAGCCGGATGCCTTTCATGGAGGATACGATCTTTCTTACTTCATTTAAAGACGTTCTCGCTGTTTGCTGAACACTTTTCAGTTCACGCGCTGCTTGGTCGGGATCCTTGTATATCAATTTTCGCGCCAAGTCGCTTTTTAAACCGATGAGAGAAAGCTTTTGCCCAAGCGTATCGTGGAGGTCGCGGGCAATTCGCTGCCGCTCTTCTAATTTCACCAGCTCGGCAATCCGTTCATTTGCATCCTCGAGTTTTTCTTCCAGCCGTTCGCGCTCCTTACGGCTTCTTATACTAAAAGGCAATAAAATCGCGCTGATGAGGGTAATGACGACAAAAGGAATTTGAGTCAGAAAAAATTCCTTTTTTAATACGAGACTGAAATTAGCTGCAATGGCTGCGCTTATTAAATGGACGTAATATAAAATATGAAAGGGGACGCGTTCCTTTATGTTTCCAATAAAATAAGCGATAAAAAAAGCAAAATAAATATAACTGTACATAGTAATGGAGGCGGTTGAAATGCCAATTAACAAAAACGCCCACAAATAAATGGCCCAGCCTTTTGAGACAAACGCAAATCGATATGCCAAAAAAAACAAAAGCGTCAAAATGATACCGACAATAATAACAATTGTTGATGATGATTTCCAAATAAAGTAGAAGGGGAGGATGAAAAATATCGTCCATATATAGGGTGTAATCCCGTTTAGTTTTTGAAATGTAAAAGGCTTTTTAATCATGATCTTACCTCGTTTTCAGCTTTTCATCTTACTTGTAACTTTATCATTGTAACAGCCAGAATGCATCCTCCAACAATAAAAAGGAAGCCTTCTAGTATGTTAGAAGACCTCCTTCATCATCAGGCGTTCTTCCGCAGATTCTGTTTTTCTGGTGAATCAGGCGGAAGGATTAAAGGTATATGTTTGATATCCCGAAATGACACAAACTGTTTGTTCTCTTCATCCCATAGACGGAATGCGAGTGATTGCAGGCTTGTTTTTAAGGTGATTGTCGGTACGTTTTTTAATGGTTCGTGATGTTCATGAGCAACTTCAAGCTTATAGTTAGGCACCTTTGGACTCAAATGATGAACGTGGTGGTAGCCGATATTGCCTGTCAGCCATTGAAGCAGTTTGGGGAGTTTATAAAATGAACTGCCTTCAACAGCAGCCTGAACGTAGCTCCAGTTTTCATCTGCTTCAAAATAAGAATCTTCAAATGTGTGCTGAACATAAAACAGCCACACCCCGATTGAACCTGAAATCAGAAAAATGGGGCCTTGCACCAGCAAAAACGATTGCCAGCCAAAGATCAGACAGCAAGCAGCAGCCAAAGCGGCAATTGCCAGATTCGTAAGGTATGTGTTTATACGCTCCTTGCGTCTTGCACCTTTTTTGTTAAAACGGTTGGTGATCAGAAAAACATAAATCGGTCCGAGAATAAACATAACAAACGGGTTTCTATAAAGTCTGTATGCAAGCTTTGTTCGTCTGGATGCAGCTTTATATTCGTTAACTGTTAACATCCAGATGTCTCCTGTTCCGCGTTTATCCAGATTGCTGCTTGTCGCGTGATGGATCGAATGGCTGTGCTGCCATTGAAGATACGGAAATAAAGTCAGAACACCTGTCAGAAAGCCGAGAATATGGTTATAGCGCTTTTGTTTAAAAAATGATTGATGACAGCAGTCATGAAAGATAATAAAAATTCTTGTCAAAAACCCTGCAGCAATCACTGCAAATGCTAACGTAAGGAGATAGGAGACGTTGAGGCTGAGAAAAGCCAAAAACCACAGTCCGAAGAAAGGAATAAACGTGTTCAAAAGCTGAATCAGGCTGTTTTTTGTTTCGGGCTGAGCAAAAGCAGCGACTTGCTTTGTCAGCTGTTTTTGTTTATGCGCAACGGTTTGTTCAGTCATGGTAAGTATCCTCTCATTGTGTGTCTCAGTTAAGTATACGCGAATGAGAGAAGCTCTTTGTAGTAGCACACATCATACACCGTACATGACATTTGTCATGTCGAACAGCTTGCATCACGGTTTGCGCTAAAAAAGCTTGTAAAAAAAATTTACAAGCTGGTTAATGTTTATCGATCCATATTCGTGATACACCTGAAACAGCTTCAATCCTGCATGTTCCCCCTATGGGAAAGGTGGCAATTGGGGAGGTGTGTCCGGCATTTATATTTGCGATGACCGGAAGGCCGGATAATTCTTTTTTTGTTCCAATCATGGCTTTCACAAGATCGATTGATACGTTTGATGCTTTTTGAAATCTGCCGATCAAAATCGCTTTCACATCAGAAAAAGCGGGGAGGTGGATGAGTGATTGCAGATCGCGGTCAAACATGTGGATGTCTGACATATAATCATCTTCAATCAATAAAATAGTATTTTCTGTTTCTGGAAAATACTCCGTTCCCTGCAGCAAATTAAGCGTGCATAGGTTTCCGCCAATCAAGGTCCCTTCCGCATAACCCTCCTGGATCACAACAGGGCCGTTATTAGGGTGGAAGCTCCTGTTTTCTTGATCCAACAACCAGCGGTCATCGCTCCACTCGCTAGAAGGATGAATCTCAAACGGGTCGTCCGAAGTGCAGCAAGAAAGAAAATATTCTTCTGTATAATCAAGTCCTTTTTTCATTGCAAATGTTGAAAAGTGGGGACCTGAATACGTAACAAGACCCGTTTTTTGATAAATGGCGTTGCAAAGAGCCGTTATATCCGAATAGCCGCATAGAATTTTTGGATGCTGTTTGATTTTTTCGTAATCAAGATAGCGCAGCAGCTGATTTGAATTGAAACCGCCCAGTGTCGTTAAAATTGCTTTGACATTGGGGTCGAAAAAGGCAGCGTGCAGATCATGGACTCTTGACTCAATAGAAGAAGAATCAAATTCGTTACATTCATTTGCGTGTTCAGAGATGGTTACTCGATAACCTAAGCGTTCTAACGCCGTTTTTGCTTGGATTTTTGCTTCATTTGATAATGCAGACATGCTGGTCGCGGGAGACACGATCCGGATTTCGTCTCCCTTTTTCAGTTTTGAGGCGAACATAGAACCCTCCATCAATGGTTTTATACCATTACAGCATATCTTGGCTCTTTCATCCAGACCTTTTTACAAATCAACCCACTTTATGCTGCCTGACTGTGTATCATGATCGATGCATACTTTGAATTGATGTTTTTCATAAAAATGAATCAGCCGGTCTACATGATGCCAATCACGTTTGACGATATCGCCGGTGACTTTCGGAATATTGCGGTCTCTGGCGATATCTTTTAAATATTTCATGCAAATGGAACCAAACCCGTGATTCGGAGGGCCTTTGATGTCTCCGATATGAATGGCATCGTCCTTATAAGATGCTACAAGTGAAAAACATCCTATTCCTCTGTATGCCGTTTTACAATCAGTAAGCATAATTTTGCATGTTTGGCCATCATCAATCGAGGAGACAATCAACCACTCTTCATGTTTCGATTGATCAATACCAAGCACTTTTGCATCTTTAGATAGATCCTTCATATTCTCCTGCATGCGGTACATTTGAAATTCCAAATCATTTAATTCTTCCTCAAGTTCTTGACGATTTTTTTCTTTAACAGTAAACAAGATCAAACTCCTTTCAAAAATCAGCTTAGAAACACAGTTTCCAATTGTATTAGATGAGAGGAGCAATGTAAATAACAAATCCAATATTACTAGAAATTAGCGTAAAGGAAGGTTTGACCGTTTTTAAGAGAGGAAAAAGAAAACTAACCTGTGAAAAAGGAGGAAACGGAATGGCGATTGATTCATTGATTAACAAATTACAGTATGTCCAATTGGAACCGCCGGATAAAATTCTCTCCCTGTATCTCAATACAGACATGAGAGATCCAGATCAGCAGGGGGGAGAATGGAAAATTGCCCTAAAGTCAGGATTCGGCCGATTAAAGGAATATCTGGCTGCAAGTGATCCAGAGGAAGAGAAGTGTCTGGACGGAATTAAAATGAAAATTGATCAATACGTAAATGAAATGGGAAAAGACATGCCCCGCAGTCTCGTATTTTTTGTTTCCGACAGCGGCATATGGGAACCTATTAAGCTTCAAATCCCTGTCAAAACAAGATTTTACTGGGAAGAAGCAGCTGTACTGGATCAGTTGAAGGGTTTGCGCCAAACGTACCCAAGCACGGCATTTATTTTAACTCAGCAGCATGAAGTGAAAATTATTGAAACCGTTTTAGGCAAAATAGAGGCGGTTGAGCATTATGAATACGATATGATCAATGAGTCTTGGGAGAATTGCCATTCCTCCGCAAACAAAGCGGCACCATTTGATGAGAACCGAATGAGGGAACATGCTACAGAGAACCAAACAAGACTGTATAAGCGGCTGGCTGCCAATCTTGATCAAAAAGCTGCCGCGAAAAAATGGGAACGAATGGTCATTGCCGGTGATAAAGAAACAGCCGATTTATTGGATCAGCATATGAACAAACCGATTTACTCGAAAATCCAAAAGAACCTGCTGAATGAAAACGAACATAAGGCTGTTGAGCATTTGATCAAAGAGGCGTAAAATTACTAGGGCCGGGGCTAAAAGCCGCCGGCCTTTGAAGTGTGTCTAATTTCTGACGAAGCAATCGAAAACGTTGACATCTTCTTTGAATTTGCATACGATTTGGATAGCCAGTACAAATTAGGAGAGGTCACCAAATGAATCAAACAGAAAATAAACCGAAAAATTATACGGGGATTGTGCTTACACTGACAGTTCTGATTAACGGTTTAATCGCAGTGCTGTTTTTTATGCCTAAATTAGATCAGTTCAGCCATGCGAATATTCACATTTTGCCAATGCTGAATGCGATATTCAACAGCTTTACGTTTATCTTCTTATTGGCCGCGCTGATTATGATTAAACAGAAAAATATTAAAGCTCATAAACGCTTTATTTTAGCCGCATTCACAACAACTTTGCTATTTTTGATTTGTTATGTGGTTTACCATTCGATTGCGGAGAACACGCTGTATGGCGGAGAAGGGATTATGCGCCCGATTTACTTCTTTATTTTAATAACGCATATCTGCCTTTCCGCGATCATTGTGCCGCTTGCGCTGTTTACGCTGATCAGAGGCTTCAGCATGCAGGTGGAGCGCCACAAAAAAATTGCCAGATGGACAATGCCTCTATGGCTGTATGTAAGTCTTACAGGCGTTATTGTATATCTGATGATTTCACCGTATTATTAAAAGCCATACTCTGTATGGCTTTTTAGCATGTAAACATGACAAAAGCCCAAATTCATTTTTGGGCTTGTCAGTAAATTGATAGACTCCTAATTACGAGTCTTAGGTTCCATGGTTTCAAGTGTTGCAACCTGCAAAGATTCTTCAACAGTTTTTGTTTTTTCTTTTACTTTTTCTGCATACGTGTAATCGCCGTAGCAATAAGGATAGCGAAAATTGTTCGCGTTTCCACCGCAAGTATACAGATCAGGATTTTTTTTGACTTGCTGCTCGGAGTATTGTTTTGCCAATTCCTCAGTATGCGTTCCTCCATGTTCAGCTACAAAATCAATGTAACCTGCCCCCATGTTGTAGCTTTGAATAATGGTATCCAAATCCACGCCTTTTTCCTTGCCAGTCTTGTACATGAGGGTAAATTGCTTGATGCCTTGTTTAACACTGAGTTGAGGGTCTGTTATCTCATTGCGTTTTAACCCCAGAGATTCAGAGGACTGCATGGGATCATTGCCTTTTCCTTTTGACTCCTGATACATCATGCCAAGTATGAGTGATGTATAATTAGAGAGTCCTTGATTATCTAGCTCGTCTTCCACCAGCGGTTTATAATCGGTTAAACGTTCCAAAACAATCGTTTTCGTATCGATCGGAAGTTTTTTGATTAAATCCCGGTTGGAAAAAAGCAAGACTAATAAAAAAGAGGCGATGACAAAGACAAAGATCATCATAAAACCCGCAGCAGCGAAACAGCCTTTTCTCTTTTTCTTCACTGTGTTTCACCCTCAATGTTTGGAGCAGTATGACTTTTTTATTATGACACAGAACCATATATCAGACCAAGTAAAAACCTGATTTGAAACATAAATTTAAACTATGAGATTGAATTGGAACACAAGCAAGCTGGTTTGCACCCAAGCATAATTGTTATATGATAAAAGTATGTATAAAGAAAGGTGATACAGATGACTGAATTTAAAGAAACGGAACGGACGGCTGCTGACCTGGACGAGGAGACGCTGTTTTTAGTCGCGCAAACATTCAAAGCGCTTTCTGATCCTACCAGAATCAGAATTCTCCATTTGTTATCTCAGGGTGAACATGCAGTAAACGGAATTGCAGAAAAGCTGGATTTACTGCAATCCACAGTGTCCCACCAGCTCAGATTCTTAAAAAATCTCCGGCTTGTCAAATCGCGCAGAGAAGGAACATCCATATATTACTCACCGGAGGATGAACATGTTTTAGATGTTCTTCAGCAAATGATCCATCATACACAACATGATTAAAAAAAGACATCCTTGCATAATCGCACTTAGCGGGCAAGGATGTCTTTTTCTTTATTGTGTCTGATCTGTTCGCGTTCTTTTCTGCTGAGCTTGATGACAAAAGAAGAAAAGCCGATATAATAAACAGCTATCAGAAAAAAGACGCCAACTGTCAGAGGGTCTGTGCCGATTGACTGACTGTAAGATTCAAGGCTGTTTAGATCAGGCGAGGTAAGATAAAGCTCTGTTACTCGATACAGAAATCTTGATAAAAACAAGGTTAAGAGAATCACTTCAACCCAAATATGAGTCCGAAAATAAATTTTCCCTCTGCGTTTTTCAAAGGAGATGTTCTTCTTAGCGAAAAAGACAAGTAACCATCCGCCAAGAATGCCGAAAATGAGATATCCATATAAAAAAGGGTGAATCACGCTGAATATCGAAAGTCCACAGGCAAACAGCGAAAAAAGAATCATACGGGTGAACAGCCAGCGGGGCTTCAGCGGCTGGTATCCGATGGACCTTTTAATTTTTTTATACAGAAAAAAGATGATAATCATGGCAGGATAAACGCTCTGAAGTGTAAGATGCATGATGTGAAATCCCCTCCGTTGAGAAGTGTATGCTTATCCGGTTTGAAATAGTAGCTGAAATCAATATTGAACACAAAAAAGAAGGGGAAACCCCTGTAACCATAACATATGCAAGAGGTATTTGGGCCGCATAATAGATATGCCCAAGCTTTATCAAAATGTTATGATTATGCTGTTGGAAAATTAAAGAAGAAAAGGTGCGAAGAATGAAACTGGAACGTTTATTGGCGATGGTTGTATTATTAATCAGCAAAAAACAAGTGCAGGCCGCTGAACTTGCTGAGCTGTTTGAAGTATCAGTCAGAACAATTTACCGTGATATTGAGACGATCAATAGAGCAGGTATTCCGATTGTAACCTCACAGGGCTCCGGAGGCGGAATTGGCATTATGGAAACGTATCGGCTTGAGAGAGAGTGGCTGAAAGAGGAGGAGCTGTTTGCGATCGCTTCCGCTTTGCAGAGTGTCTCATCCATGTATGAACCCGTTTCTCACAGCACAGCCTATCAAAAAATCAAGCACCTCGTACCGGAACAGTCTGCTGAAGCATTTAAGCACCAAACAGAAAAATGGTTTATTGATATGACGGCTTGGGGCCATTCTGAGGATCAAAAGGCGCTTCGTGAGAGAATCAGTACAGCCATCGATCAATTGTCAACGATATCATTCACATATACAAACGCAAGCGGAGAAACACTTTATCGTGAAACGGAGCCTTACACATTGGTTTGCAAAACAGGACACTGGTATTTATACGCCTATTGCCTGGTGAGAAACGATTTTCGCTTTTTTAAACTTACCCGAATGAAGGATATGACCATCTTACATCAGTCCTTTATCAGAAAAGACATTCAACTGGAGACTTTGCCGTGGGAAAAGAATTGGTACCAAAAAGACCGTTTAACTGAACTGGTCATTCTTGTTCAGCCGGCAGCACGTCAGCGCATATGTGAATGGTTCGGAAATGAAGTTCTTCATTGTGATGAAGATGAAACCTGCCGGGCAATGATTTCTCTTCCGGAAGATCAATGGCTGATCGGCTTTTTGCTGCAGTTCGGAAAGGATATTGAGGTTCTGAAGCCTCTTCATATACGGGATAAAGTAAAAGATACCATTCATCAGATGCAAAAAGTTTATGAAACCTGACACACTGCTGTCAGGTTTCTTTTTTTATAATCTAGGTAAAAAGGAGGGATCGTATGGGTTTTTCACATATGACACATTTAGAACAGAAACGGTTTGCCGGACTGTCACAACGTACCAGCAACGCATTGGAAATGGCGGGAGAACGGCGGATCCCGGCACTGTGGGACCAATTCTGGAAGCAGGATATGAGCGCTCTAGTTTCGCAAGCTGAGAGAGATCAAAGCATTATCGCTTTATATTCCAATTACGAACAGGAGACGAAAGGGCTTTACACGTTTTCAATCGGAACGTTTCAGGAGGAGAGCGGCACTTTTCCGGAACTCTATGAAAATATTGATTTGCCTGCTTCCGATTATGCCGTTTTCACTTCCAGAATCGGCCCTATTGAAGAGGTTGTGCTTGAAACGTGGAAGGAAATTTGGACGTGGGACAAACGTCATCTGCGTACCTTTACAGGTGACTTTGAGATGTATGATCAAAGGGCGGCAGTACCTCAGCGGGCACAAGTTAATATTTATATAGCCATAAAAAAATAATAACTCTTGATAAACTAATGGTGTTAGTTAATAATGAAACTAACGCTATTAGTTTTTATTAGGAGGAATGAAAAGATGAGAGTTACTCAGTACCAAACCGTTTGGCAGCTGACTTTTTATCCAGCATTGTTTCCGGTCAATTGCTATTTAGTAGAGGAAGAAAACGAAGTCACCCTGATTGATGCCGCACTTCCGGGCAGCTATAAAGGAATCATTCAAGCTGTCAATCAGCTGGGAAAACCGCTTCAGCGTATTTTACTGACCCACGCCCATGGTGATCATGTCGGATCACTGGATGCATTGACACAAGCATTTCCTCACGCAAAGGTGATGATCTCAGAACGGGATTCTTTCCTGCTGCAAGGCGATACATCCTTGCGTCATGATGAGCCGCAGACACCTATTAAAGGAGGCATTCCGAAACACGTGCAAACAAAGCCTCACCAACTGCTGAGGGGAGGCGAAACAATAGGTTCACTGCTTGCAATTTCTACACCGGGCCATACACCGGGCAGCATGTCATTTCTTGATACGAGAAACGGAACTGTAATTGCAGGAGATGCGTTTCAATTGCGCGGAGGAATCGCTGTATCAGGACAGATAAAATGGTCATTCCCTTTTCCAGCCTTCGCGACATGGAATAAGGAGGAAGCCATTAAAAGCGCACAATTGCTCGCCGACAAGGCGCCTTCGTGTCTCGCGGTCGGACATGGACATTTCCTGAGATCACCCGCAGAGCGGATGAAACAGGCGATCCAAAAAGCAAAGAAAGGATGATGAACATGTCACCGAGAATAGGGTTAAGCCAAAAAATGATTGTAGATGCAGCAGCGGAGATTGCCGATCAGGAAGGCTTGAATCGTGTTACGCTTGCTGCACTGTCTAAAAAAATGAATGTTCGCCCTCCATCGCTGTATAATCATATCAACGGGCTCAAAGCGATCAGAACAGAGCTTGCTGTCAGCGGACTGACAAAGCTTTATGAACAAATGGCAGTCTCCGTAACCGAACAAAAGGGAGATGCCGCTCTGCTTGCTTTAGCCCATGCCTATGTTGATTTTGCAGTTGAAAATCCGGGATATTATGAGGCGTCTTTGCTTAAGGTTCAGGACGAAAGGGCAGAAATCGTCTCAGACCAAATTGTCAGGCTTGTGACGAAGCTGCTCATTGAAAACGGCTATGCAAGCGAAAAGACTGCCATTCACGCGACAAGGGGGCTCAGAAGCCTGTTGCATGGCTTTACGGCTTTAATGGCAAAAGAAGCATTTGAACGTCAAGAGGATATTTCAGAAAGTCTGTCATACTCAATCCGCACGTTTTTGTCAGGTTTGATAATAAACAATAAAAATATTATGTAAACAAATAAAAAGATGTCCTATATTTCTGAATATTGATATAATATTACGGTAGTATACATAGGGGAGAGACATTAGGAAATGAATGACATTCACAAAATTGAGCGGTTAGCGGCAGCTTCATGGCCGTCATATATTCAGAAACGCTTGGGACAATGGCTTCTCAGAGCGAATTTTGGCGTAACCAAAAGGGCGAACAGCGTGTGGACATCAGCGGAAATGCCTGAAGGAGACTTCCGGGAAGAAGCCGAGCATTTTTATAAAAGCTTGGGCTTGCCCGTTTGTTTTCATATCAGCAATGCAACTCCGAAAGGACTAGATGCTGCATTGGCAGACAGCGGTTATGAAAAGGAGGACGAGTGCTTTCAAATGACAGCATTATGCCGGGATATTATGAACCATACTGAAGAAAACAGCAGCTTTACATACAAATGGGAGCATGAGCCGTCATCTGTTTGGATTGATGAATTTATTCGATTGGAAGGATTTTCGCAGGAGCGGCATCAAGGCTACACAAACATTTTCAAGCGCATGCCGCCGTGTAAAACCTTTTTCACGATGTATGACCAAGGAAGCCTAACAGCGCTTGGAACGGTTTCTGTCATTGATGGTTATGGCGGACTTAGTAATATCGTTGTAGCCGAGGAACACAGAGGAAAAGGGGCAGGAACCCAAGTCATCAGACTGTTGACTGATTGGGCAATAAACAACGGAGCGGAATGCATGTTTTTACAAGTGATGAAAGAAAATCTGGCGGCAGTTTCTTTATATAAAAAAATTGGATTTTCGCCTATATCAGAACACCATTACCGGATCAAAAGATAACCAAAGGAAGGTGCTTGACGATGGACTCGCTTCAAGAGATTATATGCGAAAAACGGACATATACACGCCTTTATCATTCACATAAGCACGCGTACAGCCAATTTCTTTTTCCGCTTGAAGGGAGTATTGATCTTGAGACGGAGGGGCGCGAGGTGAAATTAAAGCCGGATCGGTTTTTATATATTCCGCCTGAATGCGAACATCGTTTCCGTTCAATCGGCAGAAATGAATGTCTTGTGCTGGATGTTCCGCTTGATGCGATGAAAATTGATGAATATGATGCAGGGGCGGGAATCGAAGCTGGACTTGATCCTTATTGGTCTTCAATTAGGTACTTATTGACGGAGGAAGCAAAGGCCGGCACAGCAAACTCGCTGCATATGCTTGTTCAATACATAAAAGAAAAGCTGCAATCCCATACCTACGCCTCAATTGCCTACATTCACAGCCATTTATTTGAGCGGCTGACGATTAAAAAGCTGGCAGAAATCGAGCATTACCACCCAGCCTATTATTCAAACTGGTTCAAGAAGCAGACGGGGAAGTCGCCGCAAAACTATATCGCTGACCTTCGCCTCGAGGAAGCGAAACGAATGGTGATAGAGAAAAAGGAAACCCTTACTGTCGTGAGTGAGGCGCTGGGTTTTCAAAATCTTTCTTCATTTACAAGATGGTTCACAAAAAATACAGGCATGCCGCCCCGCCTCTATCGAAACACCTTATATTCGGATAAAAAGTGATGGTCCTTTGGTTAAAACGAATCTAGGATACCTCTTTTATAATAGAAGAAAAAGGAGTTATTGATATGGCAGTCATTGAGGACTTTGAGAAATTGGATATCAGAACAGGCACTATTGTAAAAGCGGAGGAATTTCCTGAAGCAAGAGTTCCGGCGATTAAGCTTGTGATTGATTTTGGAGCAGAAATCGGCATAAAACAATCAAGCGCGCAAATCACGAAGCGTTATCAGCCAGAGGATCTTATTAACAAACAAATCATAGCAGTCGTCAACTTTCCGCCGCGCCGGATCGCGGGGTTCAAGTCAGAAGTTTTGGTGCTTGGAGGCATTCCCAGCCATGGTGATGTCGTCCTATTGCAGCCGGGTCAGCCCGTCCCAAACGGCACAAAAATCGGATAACACAAAAAAGACGTTTGCCCTTAGGCAAACGTCTTTGCGTATTGAGGCGATGCACCACACGCCACATTCGTGTGCGCCCAAAGGCACGTACATCGGCTTACACAATTCAGCTCATCGCTATATGAATATAGCATGGCGGGTGAAGGAATGCAAGGATAACTTTGTAAATGTGAGTGAGATAGTTATAAAACTTATCTTATTTTGTCTGTTTTTGTCGAAAATAAGTGAAAACACACAATTCCAATTATAATATTGTTAATTTGTATGACGATAATAAGTTTGCCTTTTATCATTCAAACTTAGAAAAGTGACTTATCTGTGGCCTAAGTGTGACCTGAAACACCGTTTTGTGAATGTGAATAAATGCTGTTAAATCAACGAAAACCTAGTAAATAATAAGGTGAATACAGGATGGTGTGCTTATCTATGAAACGATTCGTACTGAAGCATAACAACGCCAGAATGTGAATAAAGGTGTTTCACAGACAATGAAATCATATCACCTTGTAGGTCAGGCTTTAGACTTTGTTGCCAACTAGTGGTTATTCTAAATCTGATACTAAATGGAATAGGTATTGCGGTGCAGATATTAAGAAATTTATTGCTTATCTCAAGTCAATTGGGTTTGAGCGGGAAGGAGACTAGAAAGGTTTTATTGATCAGCCACACCTTCAATTTAACTACAAAGGCTATGGCACAGATACCTTTGTAAAAAAGCATCCTCTAAACCTTCAAAATCACAAATTCAGGTATAAAACAATCAGTCGGTAAGATCAAAATTGTCGGTGTATCAAACGCTGCAATTATCATGGACAAACCAGATCGAATTAACGCTAAGAATGTTGGTACAATTGGGCTTGGAAAGACAATTGATATCGCTGGTCTGTTAGAGGTTCAAATAATTCTAAGGGATACTGGGGGATTATTCATATCGGTAAACGCCGATATGTGTCTGGTCAGTACGGCAAAATGATTTAAGTAAATAAATAGTTCCCTTAAAAATTTTCGAGGGAATTCTTTTATTTACTTTTTAATTAAACCCGATTAAAACAGTTCTCTAGATAATAGGTGTACCGGGAGTTTTTGTGTGAGATGTTTTTTTGGTGTCAAATCCTTCTTCAATGATTAGTTCTTTTTCCTTTTTAGATAAGTATTTATGGAAGATAGGGGCTGAAAAATCATAAAATTCTTTGCTGCCTATCACCTCCTCAACCCATTCTTGTACTTCATCAGTTATTTCAGTTTTTACCTTGTAGTTTTCTCTTTTTTCAAGCTTACGTCCTGGCATACGATAATCCTCCTTGCTAGATTATTGTTTATAGTTCTTTTGGAATCCATGCTTAAATTATTCCAATCAAAGGAAAGTATATCTGAAGACGGTATTAAGGTTCAGATCTTGAAGTTCAATAATCATCCGCCACACCATAAAAAAGACCCCCTCACAACTGTGAAGTGGCCTTTTTTAATACTCGCATACTTTATCTTCGCACTCAGGCTTCTCGGTTGCATCCACAGTAAATACTCCAACTTCATCATTTGCCTTATCGTATATTCCCCAAATTTTTTTGTCTTTGTTTCCGTTTAAATAGCCATTAATTGAAATACCACCCATTGGATTTATTTCATAATCATTGGTGTATTCAATTGACTGGATATCTTTATAGTTTGTTTCAATAAAATCATTCATTCTTTTTTTAGCCAAAGAATACAATTCTTCTTTTTTTGCTTCTTGCGTTTCGATTTTTCTGTCATGTTGTTCTTTCATGTAAAGTCCTGCAAGTGTTATGAGAGCCAGAGTAGTAAGTATAATTATGGCTTTCTTCATTAAATCATCCTTAAACGCTTTAGCATTTTTAGTATCGTTTTGTCTTCCTTTTAAGAAGGAGATAACAAACAATATTTTAGCTGCATATTCATGGTTTTCTGGCTCAGTGATTTGAAGCGACTTATAAAAGTGAAAAAATGCTTTATCAAGTTCTACCATTTGATTATAACATAATCAAATATTAAACAGTGCTGAACGTATCAAATGCCCACGATTCTTCTCATTTTTATTCAGTTCTTCTGCTTCTTGATAAGCTTTATATGCTCTTTTTAACGCCTCATCAAACTTCATGCTATCCAGTAAATTCCCCAATATGACGAATTGGCAACGTACTTTTTGTACCCCGTATGTAGAGTTTCCATCAACAGCAGGTTGCTTTTTAAAAATATTATAGGCTCTCATGGCATAATTCATTGAAAAATAAGTCTGTTTCATGTGGTAATACACTTCTGACAATTTAAAATGAAATTCAGTTTTTCAACTTCAATATCTTCGCTAGCGATTGAGTCCGAATATTTCTCCGCTTGTCTATAGTGGCTAAGGGAGAACGTTAAGTCTTTTTGTCTAAAATAGAACATGCCCATGAAAAAATAATAGTAATATTCGAGCATTCCTGTTAAGTTTTTATGACCTTCATATTCTTTTAACTCACCATATTTTTTCTCAATGTCCTTTATGGCGTTAGGATACATATACGACAGCATTAATTTATGCCTAAATTCGAGTAGGGAGTAGTATAGCAAGACATCTTGATTCTCTTCCATATTCTTTATTTCTTGCATAACTTCTTTTCGCATTTTTCTGCTCTACCGACCCAATTCTTTTTAATTGCCACATACCAATGATTCATTTTTGTCGCTACTAAGTCATAGGGGATGACTTTTTCCGTTTTCAAGTTTTAAACTCCTTTCTGTGCTTTTTATTATATATTTGCACTGGAGGAAATGAATGTAAATCAATTTGTATGAAAATTAAAAATAAATTGATTTAAAAGTATGAAACTTAAAAAACGAAAAAAATACCCTCCTCAATTAAGAGAAGGGCAGGGGTGTTATCTCGGTGAATCATAATCCATTGCTTGTTCACTATCAGAAATACCTTGAGTTGTTGGGTCAACAATAATGCCTATTGCAGTTAAAAAAGTTAGAATCGCATTAAATTTCTCTGTTAAGTCGTCACCAAATACAGTCAAGTCGTATCCAAAAGCAGAGGCAATAGCTTGTACGAATAACAGCGTTGCAGAGAAAATAGCGACAAGAAATGTCTTCTTTTTCAGTCTTACTTTCCAGTTAATTTTAGTCATTAATCGTCTCCTGTACATTTTATTTGAGTCCAAAATGTATGAGTAACCATGCACCGA
The DNA here is from genome assembly GCF_000507145.1 of Bacillus tequilensis KCTC 13622. Classification (GTDB taxonomy): domain Bacteria; phylum Bacillota; class Bacilli; order Bacillales; family Bacillaceae; genus Bacillus; species Bacillus tequilensis. The sequence goes on from NZ_AYTO01000034.1 coordinate 671,723, forward strand.
TTATAGTGGCAATTACGCATGGCAGCACCTTGAATACAAGGTCTTTTGTAAACTGAGAGGGATCAATTTTGCCAGTAGAATTAGAGCGCTCCAATATTTCAACCCGATTGAAATGCAGTAGATCAATTCAATTCTAAAAACGAATTCACTGAAAATGCTTTGACAAAATATTATGTTGAAACTAACAGCAAAACAATACTACCGAATGTTGACAACACAAAAAAAGAACTTGATATGGATAAGTACATCTAATCAAACGTTGATATAGGTCAATTCACCACACACAAACTTAATGAAAACATCTCCGTTACATTCACAAATACTCCAGTTTACTTCATTGAGTCAACCACCGAAGAAGACACACCGCCAACTTCATCTGATGTATCGCAGCAGCAAAATACAAAAACACAAAAACATACACACATAGCTATACTGCCAAAAACTTTTTAAATATGAAGCTTTTCACTGTTAAGACAAAGGGATATTTCCAATATAATGGTACCGATGTTAAACCGAAGCTAAATGATGCATGGTATACGAGAGGCTTCTTATCCATCTGGCAAGTTTCTAATTGGCAAAAGAGCACATATAAAAAAGGATCTAATTACGCTGAGGTATACGGAAGAGGAAATTTCCACTTTGGTCTCGAAATTAATGGTTATGGCTTGGTAGTCCAAGATCAATATATCAAAGTTTATTTAACAGGCAATAAAAAAGGAACAGTTTATAAGAAAACAAGCGTAAAATAAACAAAGGAGGTGATATTTTATGAAACAGTTTTTTCTTTCTAAATCCTTCACAGTGTCTTTTCTGTTTTTCGCTTTGTTTTTTGGGTTCCAATTAAACACTGATGGATTACAAGCCATTTCAATTTTGAATTTGTTGTTGGTCAGCTTGATATGTTCATCGGTGTTCACCTTTGTCATACGATTATTCAAAAGTAAAAGGCCCATAGCGAATTAGCAACCAAAGAAAGGGGGATGCATTAAGCGTTCCTCTTTCTTATTTTATGTCTGGAGATAATTTTTTTAGAGATTTTAAAAGAAGTTTTAAATTTAATGGATTGAAATCTTGACCAGACGAGGGGAATCTTTTCTTATGAATTAAATATACTCGGTCATGGGAAAGTCTCTGCAAGAGTTGTGACAGTTACTGAGGAATATAGAAGTCATTATGATTTAAGTGACGGTATGATAGTAATAGAGTACATTGATGAATTTTCTTATTGTCTTGATAAAACAAAATGGAAAACGGCGAATGTCCAGTAATTGTTTGGGCAAATGAAGCTGGTTATGGAGACACATTTGCAGATGATTTTTTTCAGTTTTTCATGGAAGAGCTTGAAGAAGCAAAAGAAAACTGGGATGAGGATTTGGAAGATTAAAACGCAAGAAAGTCTTTATTGAATGAGATGATGACTTACTAAACGGTTAAGGCAAAGTATGGAGATAACTGGAGGAGAGGTTAAAATGGCAGTTACTTATTGGACAGGGGAAAATCTTACACTACGAGCAATTCAACCTGAAGATATCGTTATATTTGATTCATTAGATGATGAAATTCTGCGAAATATGGATTCGCTTCATTTTCCTCGTTCGGCTAATAGCATGAGAGAATGGGTAGAAGAACAATTAGAAAAAGATGAATTCCGTTTTATTGCAGTTGATAGAGATAATAATATTGTAGGTATGATTGAAACCTTTGATTGTGATAGGAAAAATGGAACCTTTGATTACTATTTGGCTGTATTTGAGCCATATAGGGGGAAAGGGTATGCCAAAGAAATGATCCTGATGGTTCTTCGCTTCTTCTTTTTGGAACTTGCTTATCAAAAAGTAAATACAACTGTTTATTCTTTTAACAATCCATCCATGCGATTGCATGAAAAATTAGGTTTCATGAAAGAGGGACAACTAAGAAATATCATTTTCACTAAAGGAGCCTATTATGATGGTATTTGCTTTGGGATGACAAGAGAAGAATTTGAACGGAATCATGGATAATATCACTTGTGCACCGATAAAGTACTGCGTTCCGATATGGGGGATGAGTAAGATCCCCTTGAGTGAGCAAACTTAATATGCAGGAAATATTGTTTATACATAAATGCCCTTATCGTTAAAAACTCTCAATAAATTAACAACGGGAAAGAAACTTGTGAAATGCAGGTTCTTTTTTTGTATTCTGTTATTAAATCATTCGAGTGATTGTCGATATTTAACATGTGTATAAATGGAAAAGGAGCTACATCATAAAAAGCTCTGAGAGGATTGTGATGATCGGTGGTAAATGTAAACTCAAGTGATCTTATTTATGATCCAAAATTCTTAGCATTTTGCAGCTTGGCTACAGAAGGGTATGGAGGAAATAACTCAGCGCCAAGTAGATCTATAGGGTTTACAGAATTCTGTGAAAAACTTGAGAAAAATGAAGTAGTTAAACCTGAGAACAAAAAAAGCTCACTTGACCTAAATAAGTCTTTAGATTATTGGAAATCAAGATTTAATCCAGGAGGCAATCTTTCTGCGTTAGATTCTCAGGTATTAGATATTATCAAAAAAGCTTACAACTTAGGCATGGTTAACAAAGATAATATGCTGTTGCGAAATGAAGCAATTAACGCTTATAAAAATTCAATCTAAATTAAATTGATAAAACCCCTTTATCCAAAAACGGAAAGGGGCTTTATCAATTGTGTGGACCTATCATCAAGGGTTAATCTAAAATCAAAAAGTCTTGTACTTTTGTTGTTTCTTCAGGTAAATTGAATTCCTTAAGTTTCTTTTTAGTACGTATATCAAAAATTCCCATATAACCTCCAATACCTTTTTTGTTTTCCTCTTGCGAAATTACATAAAGTTTTTGATCTTTAAATTGTGCATTCATATATGGAAATTTCAAATCGTATATTTCAAAAGAAAAATCTTTATTAATCTCAAGTAAACCTGCGTTACCAGACTTATTTATATATGTAACGTAAAATTTTCCGCTTTTTTCGTCATAATGTACAGCGTCTGCTTGCTCAAGATCATCAGGGTACTTTAAGAATTTTGATTTCCACGATTCTTTTTCAATTACAGTTAGCTCATGTTCTGAGCTTGCTACGATATGCTTTTCAGAGTGATCAAATAAATCTGCATAGGAGGCTAATCCTAGGTTTTTAATAATCTCCTCTGTTTTTCTATCAATAACATAAATAGACATGCTTTGAATTACATAAATGTATTTACCATCGTTTGCACCCATTGTCACTAGGGAGGGTAAAGTTAAGCTATATTTTTTGTTAAACTGTTTATCCTTAATTTTCAACTCATTCCCATTAGTGTCGACATTATAGGCTTTTACAGAAACATTCTTTCCTTCATACCAAAAAGCGAATGGATTAGATAATCTATGTTCCTTAATTTTGTTGTTATTTAATGTATAATAGTATGGTTCGTGTTCTGCTAATAAGACAATATCGTCTGAAGAATCGGCTTTTTTCTGGATATAAGGTATATCTGGAACGTTAAAATATCGTTTGTTGAATTTTTCTCCTTGTGACGTGGATATCAGTGCACTTTTCTTGATGAGTGGATTTGAATAGATAAAGAAGATTTTATCCTCGATTGGATCAATTTTAGAAGCATTTACAGAGTGCTCACCTTTATTAATAAAGAAAATATTGGTTAGCAATACCGCAGCGATACCAATTAGAATACCCGAACCTCCATATAAAAGATAAGACTTTTTCATACGACTCTCCTTTCTTATAGAGAATAAAAAGACACTTGCAGAAAAAATCTGCAAGTAAGTAAAAATATTTTAGTAGCTAACAGTTTATGATGAAAGATCATTATCACAGTAGCAATTTTTTTATACATTTGCAGGTATTCCGCTTCACCGAGCATGATGACTGGTGGATACAAATCATAAAAAATAACCCCCTTCAAAATATGGAGGGGGGATAGAAAAACGTATTAAGAAGTATGACCTCTACTACCTGCAACTTCATACGAATGGCCATCAGTATAACCAATACTGGCTGTATGTCCTCTGCGTGCTTCTTGGACATCTTTTTGCGTGTTAGTTAAATAAATGCTAACAAATCCAATTAAAACAATGGCTAAAATAAAGACTGACGCATGCTTAAGTTTCATAAAGACAATCCCCTCTCTGAATTTGTTTACGGGCATAAAGCACTTTCTCATAAAAAGTAACAGCCACTTTATGGTCTTCTATTTCATCATAATACTTCGCCGCATCTGATGCTAAATCCTCCACGTCGGATAACATTGACTTAAACTCTAAATAATTTAGAATCGAATGTAATTTTTCTTTGTCGTTATCTACATATAAGACATGAATGAATTCAAACATTTTTGCCATCATCTCATCGTTTAAAGTGTTGGACAAAGACAAACCATGTGCACACCAAGGAATTCCTTCTGATTCATTCCTCATTTTGAATGTGGTTTTTGTCAACATCAGTAAGATGTCTAATAAACGATTTGAGTGCTCATACCCATTATTCTGGTATACTCTTATTCCCTCCTTAAAGTACTCAGCTGCCTCTTCATAATTTTCCTCAGCAAATGAACATAAGCCAAGATTGTACAGAGATGATCCGATTAATCGTCCCATATCGATTTCTCTGGCCTTGTCTAGAGCATCCTTAAAATGAGGGATCGCTTTTTCAGGGCAGTCCATATCTAAATAGTTTAGACCGATAACAAACGAGCATTGAATTACTCTTACAGTGTAGTTTTCATGTGCTTTATAACTATCGATTGCTTGAACAATGTGATGCATCGACATATGTGTTTGCCTCATATGATAATAAATTTCTGCAACTTTGTAGTGGAATTCTGCGCGTTCAATTTCATCTGCAACAAGTGATAATTTTCTCTCTGCTTGCTTATAGAAGCTTATGGCCTTAAGATATTCGTATTGTTCAAATTCATGCATTCCGCGGAAAAAGTTAAAATAATATTCAAGAATCCCTTTCAAATCAGTTTGGCTGCTTTCGATCTTTTCTAATAAGTCAGAAATTTTAGGGCGCTCTTCACTCAATGACTTAGGTTCAAGGTAATCCAGCATTAACTCATGGCGAAAACACATGAGAGAATAGTACAGCAATAAATCTTGATCTTCTTTCATATGCCTAATTTCTTTCTCGACCTCAGCTTTCAATAGTTCTGAATCGGGGACACTAAATAATCTTATGTATTTATACCACTCATTTATTTTCACTCCGACTTTAGAAGAAGAGATCATTTGCTCCAACACAAGCCCTCCTATATTAAATATCAAAATATGTAATATTTTATCATATTTAAGCGAATAAGGAAGATTAATGTTTTCTTAAAAAATACCCTCCTCAATTAAGAGAAGGAAAGGGGTTTTATCGCGGTGAACCATAATCCATTGCTTGTTCGCTATCAGAAATACCGTAAGTTGTTGGGGCAACAATGATGCCCCTTGTTGTTAAAAAGGTTAGAAATGCATTAAAGTTCTCTGTCAAATTGTCAATCATGCCTTTAAGTATGAAGGTGGAGCATTCATTGTTTTTTCAGTAAATGGAGTCTTTTATTTTAGACGAATTATACAAGGAATTAGAGAAAGTTGATATCGCATTTGATTGCCTACAAAAGAGACCACATAAAAAGGGGTTGTTGGCATAAGGAAAATAATTAAAACTCTTTACTGTGAGGGGGGTTCCTTAACCGATTCGCAATAAACTTCATTAAATTTACCGCAATAGATACCAAAACAATGATCAAAGCGATCTCAAGTAAGATGATAAGTCTCATATTTAAGTTTAGCTTGTCAAAGTAATCACCGATCAAGGAAATGAGTTGATAAATCCCTAGCATTAGAGCTGTAAAGATTGCTCCTAAAACAATTAGAGATTTTTTAGAAAAATCTTTAGCATGTTCAAAATGATAAATGATTAAGAATACAAAAAGACAAGCCATAGCAATCTCATGAGTCAACGAATCATTTGCTGAAAATTCTTGCACAATTAAGGAAGTAATGATTCCGATCATTCCGATTATTTGATTCAAGACACCACCTGCTTTGCATTTTTCTAGGTGTCAGCTTACCAATTACAGAGGAATTTCTCAAGATGATACACTTTAATGTTAACTTAAAATAGTGAATTTATCAGGGAGCGGAGGTAATGAAAACCTATGTATCAACTAAGAAACGGATTACTTAACTTCTGAATCACGAAAAGAGATAATCTATGTGGTCACTAATAAAATGCTTTCAGCTGAATTAGTGAAGATCCAAGCATCAGGATTTAAAACATATAGCAGAGCCTATACGGAATGGCGATTGGCTTTAAATAAATTAGGAATCGCCAAGAAAGAAGTTGAGAACTACAGAAGAAAACTAAAAAATCACAAGACCTTGTAGAAATGCTGGAGAGAGATGAATAAGTCAAAAATAGATCTTCATTTCACCTTTATTAATGAAAAACAGCTTGTCGTACGCATGCCATATAAAATTTCAAACTTTACTTGTTTCATAGAGTGGAAGAAGGAATTTTTGGTGTGCCGGTCATCAGAACTTCGATGTAATCATAAGTGATTATTTACAGCAAATTATGTGAATGTTAATTAATTTCATAAGGGGAATCGGCTTTCTTGAGCACGATTCTCTCTGAATTTTTTTCTTTAGCCAAGTCAAAGTAGAGCTAGTCCGTTGCTATGAATTTCTTCGATTACAAAGGCATAAGGATGATTCAGTTCAAGTGAGCCCAAAACTATCTTACCGCCAGTCAGTTGAGTTGACTGATCGTCTTTGAAGATAACATCAACGACACAGTAAACGATCTTATGAGCTGATTTTTTGGACATGAAACGTCCATGACAGCTTCAAGGTCAGGAGCACCATCTGGGGCAGCTACAATGACTTTACTATCTGTAGTATATATAAAATGGTTCGAATGGGGTATTACTCCTTCAGAATTAGAAACAAGCATTCTGATTCTATGAAAAAAGGAACAGACTATAGCAGGACAACACCACTTATCATATGATCTTTAGGTATTTGTAATTAAATTACAAATATTATTAATGTCCACTCACGGATTCGTGATAATATATTGAAGGGAACGATCAAAAGCTTTGGTCATTAGTCATTAAGAATGTTTTACATGTATACGAGTGCTACCTCATGTCAAAGTCAGAAAAAATATTATAGGAGGTAACATATGTTTAAGTTTAAAAAGAACTTTTTAGTTGGATTAACGGCAGCTTTAATGAGTATTAGCTTGTTTTCGACAACCGCTTCTGCAGCTGGCACAGACTACTGGCAAAATTGGACTGATGGGGGTGGAATCGTAAACGCCGTCAATGGGTCTGGCGGGAATTACAGTGTTAATTGGTCTAATACCGGAAATTTTGTTGTTGGTAAAGGTTGGACTACAGGTTCGCCTTTTAGGACAATAAACTATAATGCCGGAGTTTGGGCGCCGAATGGCAATGGATATTTGACATTATATGGCTGGACGAGATCACCTCTCATCGAATATTATGTAGTGGATTCATGGGGCACTTACAGACCTACCGGAGCGTATAAAGGTACTGTAAAAAGTGATGGAGGTACATATGACATCTATACAACGACACGTTATAACGCACCTTCCATTGATGGCGATAACACTACTTTTACGCAATACTGGAGTGTCCGTCAGACAAAGAGACCAACTGGAAGCAACGCTACAATCACTTTCAGCAATCATGTTAACGCATGGAAGAGCCATGGAATGAATCTGGGCAGTAATTGGGCTTATCAAGTCTTAGCGACAGAGGGATATCAAAGTAGCGGAAGTTCTAACGTAACAGTGTGGTAACAGATCATCTGTAATCATGGGTAGCTAACGGGCTGCTGATCGTTCCTTGAGCCATTTTATAATCATTAGTAATGATTAAAGGCCATTTCAACTGGGCAAACGGCCTTGGCTTTGCTGAGATAGGGTATCCCTATCAGGTTTTATAACTTTCCCTATGAGATTAACGGAGTAGTAATAAAATGCGAATGCTAGCAATTTATTGTTTAATAGCGATGTTTTTTGTCATCAGCGCTTGCTCACAACAGACACCTTCACATAATCCTTCTTCCTAAAAACTTAGTACCCCACGTTCTTTACTCGTTTGGTTCTGGGTTTCACTATTTCTAGAGCGTAAGACTTGAGCAAGTTAGAGCCGCACTTGTTGCAGCTCCAACAAAGCATTTTGAGAATAAGAAAACCAATTCCTTTAATTACCAATTTCTATTATAATTGAGGAAAGGGGGAGTATTGATGAAAAGGTTAATCGTATTGACTTTAGTTTGCTTTGGTTTACTCTCAGGTTTTAATGTTCAAGTTGCCGGGGCCAAGATTACTACTGAATCCACGAAAGTAAGCTTCACTATGACCGAACAATCCACGGAGTTTTCAATGTCTGATGATAATAATTGGCAATATTACCCCACTGAGCTGTGGTACAAGTTCACTATATTCAATGCAGAGGGCTGCACTCTAAAAATGACAATATACAGAATAACACTCTCTGGCTGGGAATTTCCACGAAGTGTAAAAGAATTCACAGGAAACCATTTTGATTTTTCTGCAACAGATCGAGCAGAAGGAGATCCATATAGAAATCATTCGTTAGTGATTGAAAAAAATCCTGGATGTGGAGACGTAAAAATCAAAGGCAAATATGGGATTGACCACGACGAGCCTGATGATTATCCTTTTTAAGTTTTTAAAAAAGCCAAGGTTATTTGTAGACCTTGGCCCTTTTATAGATGTTAAGTAATCAAAAGTAACCAGAGGTAACAACACTGATTAAAGCAAATGTAACACCCATATTGGCACAAACTGAGGAAATTCTACATAGCTGTTATACAATTTAATGAACCGGGGGATGGAAATCCGCTAAGCTATAAAAGTAGCTTTTTCGGCAAAAAGAACAGCTGAGAAAATAATGATTTATTTGATTGCACTTTAAACGGCATCATCACTGCCATTTGTTTGCTCAATATACCTTTTTGAATCATTCTTCTTATGAACGAGCTTAATTGCTTTCTTCTTCAGTTCTTCGTCATACCTTTCTTTATCAGACAATTTAATTCACCTCTTAGCCTCAATACTTTAGCTGCAGATTCCAGTCAAATCTTAATCTTTCTGATAATTATCATTGTTTTTCATTTGAATTATTCCGCGAAAAAAGAGCCTTAATCTGGTTCTAACGAGAGGATTCTTCCGCCTCTTGTCCTGTCGAAATTTCTTTTATTGATTTTACAGCTACTTGTCTATAAATTTATGTAAGGGTTTTCAAAAGTGAATAACTGTGCTAAATTGTAACTTGAGGATTAATTTCCCAGAGGTTCTGAAAGGGGTGTATGTTTGTGAAGGCAGTAGTAGCAGCGAAAGGCAAAAGTATAGCGATCGTACAAAAAGAATTGCGTCCTTTGCAACATGGTGAAGCCAAAGTGAAGATGGAATACTGTGGTGTATGTCATACTGACTTACATGTTAAAAACGCTGATTTTGGTGATGTTACAGGTATCACTTTAGGGCATGAAGGAATAGGCATTGTAACTGAGCTTGGTAAAGGTGTAACAAATCTGCAAAAGGGAGACCGCGTTTCTATTGCGTGGATGTTTGAAAGCTGCGCCCGCTGTGAATATTGCTTAACAGGCCGTGAAACACTGTGCCGTGATGTGAAAAATGCTGGTTATACAGTCGATGGAGCAATGGCTGAAGAAGCAATCGTAAAGGCTGATTATGCAGTGAAGGTGCCTGAAAATTTAGATCCAGCAGCAGCAAGCAGTATTACTTGTGCAGGTGTAACAACTTATAAAGCAGTAAAAGTCAGTGAAATTAAGCCTGGTCAATGGATCGGTGTATTTGGTGTCGGCGGTTTGGGCAACTTGGCTGTACAATATGCTAAAAATGTATTTAACGCGAAAGTTATAGCTTTCGATATTAGTAATGAAAAATTAGATTTTGCTAAGAGCTTAGGCGCTGATATCATTGTAAACAGTTTACATGAAGACCCTGTAGCCAAGGCTAAGGAAGTGACAAACGATTTAGGTCTTGATGCTACGGTCATTACCGCTGTTGCTAAAACCCCTTTTAACCAAGCAATTGATGTTGTAAAAGCTGGTGCACGTGTAGTTGCTGTTGGTTTACCGATAGACAAGATGGACTTAGAAATTCCTCGCCTTGTGCTAGATGGAATTCAAGTTGTAGGATCTTTAGTAGGTACGAGAGAAGACCTGAAGGAAGCTTTCCGATTTGCTGCAGACGGTAAGGTTGTACCTAAAGTGACAAAGCGCCCAATCCAAGATGTTAATGATATTTTTGAAGAAATGGAGCAAGGCAAAGTTACCGGACGTATGGTTATAGATTTTACTGAGTAATAGATAAAAAATAAGAGTCAAATCAATATCGGCAGCCTTTGAGCTAAAAGTTAAAGAGCTCTTTAAAGGCCTCTTCGTGACTTTATTTTTTGCTTCAAGGACTCCTCACAAGATCTCAAGCAGGATCTAAGCTAAACGATTGACTTCATACGCGGCACGGATTGCTGATTCGATCGCGCCTTCCATCCACGCGTGAGTGAGTGAGACATGTTCTCCAGCGAAATGAATTCTTCCCTCGGGGACAGGGATATAGGGATTCAGCTCTAATTCCTGTCCGGGTTCTAAAGCAGTAAAGGCACCCGCCGAATAAGGGTTTTGACTCCAGCTAAAAGAAGCGCCGGACACAAATTCAGACCATACAATATCGCCATATATTTCAGATAAATTCAGTAAGGTATACTGGATACGCTCTCCTTCTGAAAGACTATCCCACTTCAATGCCTCGTCCGCCCATGTATAACTCGCCAAAACAACAGCATGTCCATCTGCTCCAATATCAGTGCTTGGATAATACGAAAATCGAATCGGGAGATCAGTAATAGATTTGCCGCCGCGCTGCCCGGTTTTTTCCCAAAATCGGCTTTTAAACTCTATGCCGGTTTTTGTTGCGCTCATATAGTTTAGTTCGCGGATTGCCCTCCTTTTATAGGAGGAAAAAGAATGGTATGGTTCGATTTTTACAAATCGTAAAGTTGAAAAGGGAATGGTTACAATAGCCAGATCAGCTGTGAACGTTTCATGCGCTGCTGTTTGTTGATGCTGACAATGAATCGTTACATTGTGCTCATTTTGAGAAATTTTCATCATTTTTTGATGGTATAGCATATTCGTTTTTAATTGAGGAAGAAATGCATGAGGAAGCCGATCCATGCCGCCTGTTATCTCATAAAAGTGAGAGGGTGATATATAATAGCCAGATTCCCGTAACACTTCAACAAGCGACATACCCATATATGCTTCCATATCAAGGAGTATACCAATCATGTCGATCGCACCGTATGAAAAGAACGTGTTTAAAAAAGAGCTTAACGAATTATTCTTGTATTGTTTTTCAACAATTCGCCAATTTCTTGCAGGATCTTGATTAATAAAATGTAATATGGGCTGCAATACAGAAAGCATTAGCTCTTCAGCCGATTTCCCTTGTTCGTTCGGTGGAACGGGGTACCCTAGTACCTGAGGATTTCGTTCGAAAATGTGGAGACGTGTTTTGATTCCATTCGTATAAATGATGTCCATCGGGGTTCTGTTGATAAATACATTTGTCGGCAGCTTGAACTTTTTTATATATTCTAAAGTAAGCAAATGGTTATTCGGTATGCGCATCGGACCAACATTAAAATACAATCCATCGCTAAAGGGGGACCTCAAAGTGCAGACACGGCCGCCTGCTCTGCCGCTCGCTTCGAGAATCGTCACTCTATGACCGGCGCTCTTTAGCAAAGATGCTGATACAAGCCCGGCCAATCCAGCTCCAACAATCATAATGTGCTTTGGACGATGTATTCGGTGAAGGCCATTCCTAATGATCTTCAGCATGTCATCATTCATGAGAGAATTCACTTGTGTGAGGCACCTCTTTTTTGAATTTATTGCATTATATTCAGTGAAAAGGGCAGCTATCACGATCTCTTCGCATCTTTTGGAATTTTACTCACTTTACAAGAACAATAGTGGGGTGATGGAAACGACTAACTTTGTTCATAAGAGTGTAAGGGTTTGAAGAATCTCTAAAAAAAGGCGCTGTTCAATTGTTTTGTTCTGAAGGGGATATCACGGATTGCTTTGTTACTTTTTCTCCGGACAAAGCAGCCTTTACCGAAATTCATAACTCTGAGCTTGGAAATTTTTGAGCTAGATTCTTTAAGATGATGAAAATATCAGTGAAGGACTTCATTTATTCAACCTTGAAGAGATTGAAGCAGAATTGAAATGCGAGGACTTGTTTGAAGGCAACAACAGCATCCTGATTGGCGACTTACTGGAAGAATGACAGACAGGGGAAAAGTGGATCAAGTGACCATAATTGATCTCTTTATATTAGAAAGCGGCTTAGAATATAAACCACTAAACCTAAACTTTGAGAAATTTTTAGGCCGATATAGCCGATATATATACTGGCCTATGAAAGAGCCTTTTTGGGATTGGCGTTATACACCAGAAGATGATCACAGAACACGATAGCTTATGTATAAGAAGTTAGATTTGGCAGTCTTTTTATTTTTCTAAATCAATGATTAGTGAAGTTTACATAGAGTGAGCTTGGAAGGAAAATGATATGAAGGATTCCTATATCTAAACCATTCTGAGTCTAAAGGTCGGGACATAAAGAACCCAATCTTAGAAATCCTTAGGTGATTATGCAGGAATGGCGGGCGGCGTGACTGGGGGATCGGGAAATTAAAAAGAACCTGGTGAAAATGTTCAGGTTCTTTTTGAGTTGCACAAAAATAGACGCAATGATATAATCAGATCACGTCTGCTTTCCCTTGTATAAAGTTATAGATGTCCATCTTATAACTTTATTATATCAAGCTGGAAAGCTCTTGTCAAATTTTTTTCGAAGGAGAGATGTAGAGTGGGTTCTTTGGTGCTCGGTTTTCACGAAATGGAAAAAACACAGCTTTTGCTCGTTGGGGGAAAAGGGCTACATTTAGGGAAATTATCAAAAATTCAAGGGATACAAGTGCCAGAAGGATTTTGTGTGACAACAGTGGGGTACCAAAAAGCAATCGAACAAAACGAAACGTATCATGCTTTGTTGGAACGATTAGCCATGCTAAAAATAGAGGATCGAGATCAAATTGGTGAAATCAGCAGGGAGATTCGGCAAATCATTATGAAAGTGGAAATTCCTTCTGACGTTGTAAAAGCAGTTACTCAATCTCTCTCTAAATTAGGCGAGGAACATGCCTACGCAGTGCGGTCCAGTGCGACGGCTGAGGATTTACCACATGCCTCTTTCGCCGGTCAGCAAGACACCTATTTAAATATTATCGGCAAAGATGCGATCTTACAGCATATCAGCAAATGCTGGGCTTCCCTGTTCACGGAGCGCGCGGTAATTTACCGTATGCAGAATGGTTTCGATCACAGGCAAGTTTATTTATCAGTTATCGTTCAAAAGATGGTCTTTCCGCAGGCTTCGGGGATTTTATTTACCTCTGATCCAATCACCTCCAATCGAAAGCTTGTATCCATCGATGCCGGTTTTGGTCTTGGGGAAGCGTTGGTCTCCGGTTTGGTATCTGCCGATAATTATAAAGTTCGTGATGAGGAAATCGTTGAGGGGAGGATAGCAACCAAAAAATGGGCTATTTATGGACGTAAAGAAGGCGGAACAGAGAGAAGGCAGATTGATCCTGATCAACAAATAACTCAAACCCTTACTGAAGAACAAATTTTACAATTGGCATGCATCGGAAGACAGATCGAAGCTTATTTCGGTCAGCCGCAAGATATCGAATGGTGTTTGGCTGATGATACATTTTACATTGTCCAGAGTCGGCCAATCACGACTTTATACCCTATCCCTGAAACGGAAGATCAAGAAAATCACGTCTATATCTCTGTCGGTCACCAGCAAATGATGACAGATCCCATAAAACCATTAGGATTGTCTTTTTACCTGTTAATTACTCCTGCACCTATGCGTAAAGCCGGTGGGAGGTTGTTTGTTGATGTTGCACATTGGCTGACTACAACTGCCGGCCGGGACACTTTATTAAATACCATGGAATCCGATCCGCTCATAAAAGGCGCACTCATGACCATAATAGAGCGGGATTTTATAAAATTGTTACCAAATGATAAAAAAGAACAGAGTCTTGGTCAAAGCCGTAAAGGCATTCCGTTTGCGGGTTCTCAAGCACAAATCGAGTACGATCCGGCCATCGTCTCTGATTTGATTAAGCGCAGTCAAACATCGTTAGACGAGTTAAAACAAACGATCCAAACGAAATCGGGTGCCGATTTATTTGATTTTATCCTGACAGATCTCCAGCAATTAAAGAAGATTTTATTTGATCCGCAAAGTTCGGCTGTGATTAAGGCAGCTATGGATGCATCAATATGGATCAATGAACACATGAACAAGTGGTTGGGCGAAAAAAACGCAGCAGATACGCTTTCTCAATCTGTGCTAGGCAATATTACTTCAGAAATGGGTCTGGCGTTATTGGATGTCGCAGATGTGATTCGCCCTTATCCGGAAGTCATTGAGTATTTACAACGTGTAGAAGAGGATGACTTTTTAGATGAACTGCTTCAACTGGAGGGTGGACAAGAGGCTCAGGATGCTATCTATGATTATCTCAGCAAATATGGAATGCGATGTGCGGGAGAAATTGATATTTCCAGAGCTCGCTGGAGTGAAAAGCCAATTACACTTGTCCCTATGATTCTTAATAATATTAAGAACTTTGAGCCTAATGCCAGCCACCATAAATTTGAGCAAGGGCGGCAGGAGGCTTTGAAGAAAGAACAAGAGTTATTAGACCGATTGAAGCAATTACCGGAGGGTGAACAAAAAGCCAAAGAAACCAAACGAATGATCGACATTATCCGGAATTTCAGCGGTTACCGGGAATATCCAAAGTACGGCATGGTTCAGCGCTACTTCGTTTATAAGCAGGCTTTGCTGAAAGAAGCCGAACGACTCGTGCAAGCGGGACTTATCCATGAAAAAGAAGATATATTTGATCTTACGTTTGAAGAACTTCACCAAGCTGTACGCACCAATCAATTGGATGACCAGATCATCAGAAAACGAAAAGAGGAGTACAAATTATATGAAAAACTGACTCCGCCGCGTGTGATCACTTCTGACGGTGAAATCATTACAGGGGAGTATAATCGAGAAAATCTCCCAGCTGATGCCATGGCAGGCCTGGCTGTTTCTTCCGGAGTGATTGAGGGGCGCGCGCGTGTCATCTTAAACATGGAAGATGCTGTTTTAGAGGACGGAGATATATTAGTCACCTCCTATACTGATCCTAGCTGGACACCGTTGTTTGTATCCATAAAAGGCCTGGTTACCGAAGTTGGCGGATTGATGACCCATGGAGCAGTTATAGCGCGTGAATATGGTTTACCGGCAGTTGTTGGAGTTGAAAATGCTACCCAGCTGATAAAAGATGGGCAACAAATTCGCCTTCATGGAACTGATGGCTACATTGAAATATTATAATAGCCGGTGGAGGGTAGGGAGCCAACAGAATTCTCCCATCAGCCCCTAACTGGGAGTGGCGGGCTGACGGGATTAGCAGTTCCCATTGATTCAACAAAAATCGATAGCACAATAAGAAAAGCTGGAACCTCTTAGAGGAGGAATCCGGCTTTTTTAGTAAGTGAATAATGGATCTTAAAAGGTGAAATCTTGATTATAAAGGGGGCTGAGATACAGAACACATAGGTGGCAGACGACATTATGATAAACGTATGCTGGAACAAAATATGAATTGAAAAACGGAACAAGAGTAAGGATATGGTACGTAGGCAACCACATACAAACATTTGAAAAAAAGTTTTGGGTGGGACTCTAAAGTATGATGCTGACTGAAAAGAAAGAGAGAAGTAATACTGAGAATATAAAAGAACCGTTCAAAAAGAATGAACGGTGGGTTTAAAAGCAGAGTTTTTTCCTTCGGGGCAAAAGACTGAACATCATAGCTCAATATGGTGTTTCAAGCTCTTTATTTAAGATCGTTAAGGACGGTTTTTGCTGCTTCTGCGATAAGAGCATTATCATAATTAGCATCTTTCGTAAACCGATTTGATAGGATGGCCAAAACAATAGGAGCTCTGTTAGGCGGCCAAACGATAGCAATGTCATTTCGTGTCCCGTAACTTCCGGCTCCGGATTTATCGCCGACTTCCCATCCAATTGGAGCACCTGCCCGAATCAGTTCGTCTCCGGTCGCATTGCCCCTCATCCAATCGGTTAAGATCGTCCGCTTGTCAATTGTGAGAGTGTTGTCCAAAGTAAAAGCTTTAAGATCGGTTGCCAGTGCTTTTGCAGTGCTTGTGTCACGAATATCACCAGGAATCGCAGAGTTTAAATCCGTCTCGAATCGATTTGCTCTCGTTACATGATCGCCAATTTGTTTCAGTGACTTTTCAAAACCTTTAGGGCCGTCAAGTTGCTGCAGCAATATGTTCCCAGCGGTATTATCGCTGTAACGGATAGCCGCTTCAGAGATTTCTTTTAGACTCATGCCTGTATCTAGGTGTTTCTCCGTGATTGGAGAATATGTAACAAGATCGTCTTTGCTGTAGTGGATGACTTCATTAAGTTTTTCAATTGAGTTTTTCTTCAGGACAGCAGCTGCGGCCAGAACTTTATAGGTTGAGGCGTAAGCAAATCGTTCATGCGGCCGATAGGAGATTGTCTTGTTGGAACCTGTATCAATTGCATAAACGCCAAGCCTCGCATCAAACTTTTTCTCAAGCTGAACAAATTTTTTATTCGTTATACAGCTTTTCACTTTTGTGTCTTCTATGGATTTTGCTTGAGCATGTGCTGGGCTGTATAAAGGATTCAAACCAGCAAAGCTTAGACATAAAAGTCCAACACATATTCCGAATTTTATTGACGCTGCGTTCTTCAACGTAACCACGCCTCCTCATCCAATTAACATCATAAAATCAGGAAAAAATTGATAACGTTTCCCATGAGAGTTAGTGTAACAAAACCTATTAAGCTAGTAAACATAAAATCAAATTCATCTCACTTCTCAATTTTTAATCATAAACAAGACAATTTATTTTTAGAATGAACAATACGCAGAATATTACATTACTTTTAATAGGAAAAGGTTCAGGGTGTATTTCTATAATTGTTTTGCTGTCACCCATATGTCATTATGAAAAGGGGTTTAATATGACATATCAAACCAGTAAATCCAAAAAATGAACTTTCCGCAGCTGTACGGAAGTCATCTGTTAGAAAGCTTTATCAATTGTGATAGGAGTGTTAATCAATGAAAACAAGGAACGTTTATCTTTATGTTTTTCATACAATGTCAGATTGGGAATATGGATATTTAATTGCTGAACTAAACTCAGGGAGATATTTTAAAAAAGATCGATCACCATTAAAAGTAGTTACAGTAGGAGCTAATAAAGAACCGGTTACGACGATGGGAGGAATAAGCATCAAACCAGATATTTCCCTTGATGAGTGTACTCTTGAGAGTCATGACCTTGTCATTTTACCCGGAGGAAATACGTGGGGAGAAGATATTCATCAGCCGATCTTGAAAAAAGCTGGCGAAGCTTTGAAGCTTGGTACGATTGTTGCTGCTATTTGCGGTGCAACCCTTGGCCTCGCAAATGAAGGAATCTTAGATTCTAGAAAGCATACAAGCAATGACTTAGAGTATTTGAAAATGGGCTGCCCTGCTTATAAAGGAGAAGAGTTATATGAAAAGGGACCTTCAATATCTGATGAAAATTTGGTAACTGCTTCAGGAATAGCTCCCCTGGAATTTGCGATGGAAGTACTGAAAAAATTGGATGTGTTTGCACCTGATACATTGCACTCATGGTATAAGCTAAATAAAACTCATAAACCTGAATATTTCTTCGAGCTGATGAATACATTAAATGGAAATTAAGAACCATTTAACTAAGTGTCCCTGAACTTATGGGGCATTTTTTTATGCAATTCTAATAACCTGAGATACTCGTTTGTCAGAAAGAAAGCGGTGCAGCAGATAGCAGATCGTTTTTTTGTACTGAATCTCATCAAAAGGCAGCAAGTTGATGCATAAATGTGAAACAATAACAACATTTGGATCGTAATGTAACCATAAAGTTGAATCAAATTGCACAATTTATTTTCTTGTTTAGTGCATATTTTCACATGAGATGAAAGGGGTATCCAAATGGCACAGATTCATCATATCCAAAGCGGGCATAGCAATCATCCCAAATGGTCAGTCACTATTTTGCTCAGCTGGGGATCATTCGTATTCGCTTTGTTTTTTGCTACATTAGTCGGTACAATGGCCAGTCAAGCAGGGGCTTCCAAGCTCTTGCAGCACAGTATCCAAGCAGGTTTAGTGACTTTAATTAATGTCCCGTTGCTCTACATTCTGCTTAAACGGTCGTCTAGTAGACCATTCTGCTCTATCGGACTGTCTGGGTGGCGGCAAGCCATTCCGAAAGCCATGATGGGGGCAATATATGTGATTGTTCTATCCGGATCTGGATTCACGATCGCCCATTTATTGGGTTGGATTAAAATTACACAATTTCACTTTTCTGGACATTTAGTGACATCATTGCTCTTAAATATGATGATCGCTTTCTTTTATGAAGCTTTTCCAGAGGAATTAACGTTTCGAGGGACGGTGTATTCAGCTCTAAACAGGCGATTTAATGGTTTCACAGGCTTACTCCTGCAGCCGATCCTGTTTGTCCTTGCACCATTAACTGTAAGCGGGTTGCAATATATAGCTGGAATTGAAACATCCGCAATTACATTAGGTTATATCATTTTATTGTTGTCTTTTGGATTCATCCTTCAACTTTTGCGAATGGTAACGGGAAGCCTATGGACGTCTATCGCCTTTCATTTAGCCTTTCTCGAAAATTCTCGGTTTTTCGTCCGGCAGGGGGAGGAACGCTTTATTACCTATGAAGAAATTGTGCCGGGTACTGGAACTCTGTTTGTGATCTTTTTTATGTTGCTTATTGTTGGCACGCTCCTATTAATACCTGCAGTTATAGCTCGCTGGCGGGGTAAGAATAAGAGAAACGAGAAAGATGTGGAAGTATGATAAGTGCGACGCTTGGACTAATCTTTGGGGTCAGTATATATTTGTTCCTCGGGTTTTACGGCAGTCATTCCATTTAATTCAAATCGTGTATTTTACTATGTTCACACCAAGAATAAAGGCTGCTGAACCAAACAGTATATATCCAGACCATTTTTGTTTACTTGATATTGCTTGAACTCCGACTAAAGATAAGAGGATTGCAACGAATAATTGCGTGATCAGCATGAATAATTCATTTTGATTAAATAACGAATATACACAAAAAATCAATGCGATACAAGAGACCGAAATTTTCGCGATTTTTAACAAAGTACCACTCCTTATGCAGTCATAAAATAACGTTAACATACTAAACATCTTAATCGGAGAGCAATAAGAATCAAGGTTGAAGAAATATTTTGAATAAAATGTAAACAGAGCAAATGAATCTAAATGCCCTGTTTTATTCCGCATTGTCGGCATGAATGGCAGAATCCAGCCTTTTTACAGACTTATAAACTATAAACCAATTGTCGTAGTGTTCTTCATGAGAGAAAGGTTAATATTGACTTGGATAAAAATATTTAGTAACTCTAGAGTGGGGATACGATACTTGAAAATGAATGAAAAGGATTAAAAGGGGTGATAAGCTATAAAAAAACGAATCGTGCTTTCCAGTATGATAGGCATCCTGTTATCCATCCTTGGCCAATTATTCGGAATCTTATCTGATTTCTTTCTTTCGGGTAATGCTCGGTTTATAGGCATTTTAGCGGGATTTGTTGTGTTATTCAGTTTAAAGGCAAGAAGTATAGATATGCAATCCTTTATCGTAGGTTCAAGTACGGCGATAGGAATAATGGGCGCAGGGATTTTATACTTTCCTGCTGCGCTTATCAATATCTCCATTGGTTTTGAACTTAACAAAAAGAGACGAGAAGAAAACAAACCCATCTAAGCAGACTGCTTTTGTGTAGGAATATCATAGAAAATGACAGTATTAATATAACAATTGTTTGGTGAGGCTGATATGGATATAAAATTTTACAGGCTTCTTAGCACAAATGAAGTCGAGTTTTTTCAGGTCATTGCTTAACTGAAGAAAGATATCATGAACACTTCATAGCTGATACCTATTCTTTTATAGATGATCTGTTAAACATGAAACCTGATTGCAACTTCTTTATTAAATAACAGATGTATAAATCAGATTCTGAGTTGCTGGAATTTGATTTTCCATTTGATACAAGAGGTAAACGAAGACATTAATCTAAATAACATGAGCAATAGTGATTTTAATTACCTATCACAAAAATAATTTTTGAAAAAGAAGATGACATTTTTACTCATTCAGAATTACTCGGTTTTATTTAGAAAGGGGTCGAGTAAGATGGATAAGAAAAAGGATGAAATTCAAAGAAAATATAGAGAACAGATGAGGGAGAAGGAAGAACGAGAAAATGAAGATGGAAGTTCACATACTTTTGAGATTGTTGTTGTACTAGCCATCATCATCTTGATGTTTTTCTTTAATCAAGTGTTTAAGGCTTTTTAGAGAAAAGATATCTTTTTAAAGCTAAAGCGAGGTGGAAAAAAGACAAAAGTAAAGCAATTAGATGGGTAGGACCCCGGTTTGCTGTGTTGCATATGTCTACACGACCTAATTGCCCGTCATGAAAGCTAGTGTCTCACATGCAGACATTAGCTTTTCGTTGTTACATCAGTTAGGCCAAACTGCCGTGCTAAGCGGGAGGGTGAGAATTGGTTCATTTCGCAGGCGATTCAGATCAAACTACCCGCTGATCCATATAGAGTTGGCGAGGGGACTTCTGAACTGTGTAAAATGCCGAAAGCTCGATCAAAATGGTCAAAAAACAACCAGAGTCACATAAAAGAAAAAAGCAACGATTCGATCGCTGCTTTTTCATTTTATTCATTCACTTTGATACGCTAGGGAACTTTAATCCAGTCTCTGTTTTTGCGGGACTCAGTTTCTTAACTTGTTTTAACGTCGCTACTATAAGAAAGCTAACAATCACTAACAAGAGCCATGAGCTCACTTTTCCTAGATGAACGAGGCTCCATGCCTCGGTTTGGTTTGGGTAAGTCCAAGCTCCAAAAAACGTTGCGATATTTTCGGCTATCCATATGAAAAATCCGATAAGCACAAAGGAAAGTGCAAGCGGCATACGGTAGCGAATTCCATTCACCTCATATATAACCCATGATCGCCAAAAGACAATGATGACAAGGCCAGATAACCACCAGCGAATGTCAATCGAATAATGGTGGATGAAAAAATTCAAATAAATCGAAGCCGCAAGCGGTACGACCGCAAAAAAAGGCGGCCACTTAACCAGTTCAATATTAAGTCTCCTCCACGCCTGGCATAGATAACTGGCTACACTTGCGTACATAAAGCCGCTATACAAAGGCACCCCGAATATTTTGGAATACCCTTCCTCTGGATATGACCAGGAGCCCATATGGACTTTGAAAAGTTCAAGAGCAAGCCCAATAAGGTGGAACAAGGTGATCACTTTTAATTCATCCCATGTTTCCAGACCAGAACGGACCATACCCCACTGCATGAGAACGCAGATGATGAGCAGCCAGTCATACCTTGGCAAGAAGGGAAGAGGAATGATTTGTGTAATAGCTAATGAGGCAAAAATAACGACAGGAAACAAACATGAAAGGGCCTGTTCCCAACCAAAACGAATGAGTTGTTTTAGGGCTCTCATGATGTGTGCCTCCAAAGGTTATTTATGCATATATGCAAGCCGCGCATAGATGGATATAGGGTTACATCCATAGGGTCACCGCCAAATCTGTTTATTTTTCTTTTGCCCTCTTTATGACTCCTGTGTGTCTTTGTCGCTTCGGTATTCCAAAATATCTCCGGGCTGACATTCTAAAGCCTTGCAAATTGCTTCTAAGGTTGATAATCGAATGGCCTTTGCTTTTCCGTTTTTCAATATCGAGAGATTAGCCATTGTTATGCCGACCCTCTCCGAAAGCTCCGTTACGCTCATTTTTCTTTTAGCAAGCATCACATCAATATTGATAATAATTGCCATGTTCATCACCTCAGACCGTTAAGTCATTTTCTGATTTTATATCAATCGCTTCTTTTAACAGTTTTTGAAGAACAGCAGCAAAGACCGCAATCACCATTGAAGCAAAAATAATGACAAAACCTATGACGATGATACCTGGGGCGTCGTCTATCTCGGCAACAAAATAAAAGGCTGGTACGCCGGCTGCAAACAAGACGCTGATAGTGACCGCGCAGTACGTAATATTTTTTAAAGCTTTTACAGCCATTTTGGAAAAAGCTTTGTTCTTGTCAATGTAGTTTAACAATTTAAACGCTTGATAAAGAGCATAGTAAAAAGGAATCGCCGTTACATACAAAAAGATAAAAACGAGATATTGTATATAAGCCATATTCGGAAATAAATCTCCAATATAATTGGCTATCTTAGGAACCACAAAAATACACAAAGCTAGAATCGGAATTCCAATAAGAATAACAGCTATCCTTAAAAAGAGTGTTGATACTCGATTCATGAAAAGCACCTCACTTATTATTGTCCATTTGAATGTACCATATGATTTATCGTTTCTCAATAAAAAAATATTGAAATGGATTATTTTATTATTGATATAGAAGATTCTTTTTTCATTTAGACAAGACAAAAAGCATTTCTCATTACAGAGAGATGCTCTATAGTTTTACACTTTTGCGACTAAATGAACGTTGTGCATCAGTGAGCCCAGAGATTCGGAGATATAGCTCTTTATAAGGGCTTTTTTATTGCTCAAAATATGAAGCAACTCTACAAAGTCAAACTAACGAGGGAAGACATACATCAAAGGATATGCCGCTGTTCATACTAATGCTCAGGAGGTAAACCGACTTATGATACACATTTGGATCACTGGCCTTTTATTATTGGCTCAACCGAGCGAGCCGCCTGACAGCTTAACGGTCACACAACAAGGACGGACGATTGCCACTGTTAACCGTGAGAACTTTACGATGCCTCTTCCCGGCACCCCGATGATTGACCATGAAAAGTACCGTACATTCATCGAACAGCTCAATAAGCAAATTTATCGGGAGCCGATCAACGCCAAGCTTAATAATCAAGGAGTGATCATCCCGGGCAGGATTGGCTTCAAACTGTATCAGCAGGCGTTTAAGGAAAAATTTTATACTTATTTCTATGGGCAAGGCCCTTCCAAGGTAGAAGTGCCGGAATTGAACATTTATCCGAAAGTTGACAGCGAAATGCTTGCTCACATCAGTACGCAGCAGCTTGGTCAGTACGTAACATATTTTAATTCGAATAATAAAAGCCGTTCACATAATATTTCCCTTTCCGCAGAAGCAATTGACAATTATGTTGTTTTCCCTAATGAAACATTTTCATTTAATAAAGTTGTTGGAATGAGGACTCGGGACAAAGGATACAAAAGCGCGCCTATTATTGTGAAAGGTGAATTGTCCGAAGGTGTGGGCGGAGGAATTTGCCAGGTATCATCAACATTATTTAATGCAGTCGATCGCGCAGGGCTGCGAATTGTTCAGCGCTATTCCCATACAAGGAGCGTACCATATGTTCCGCCCGGACGTGATGCCACAGTAAGCTGGGGTGGTCCTGATTTTCGCTTTAAAAATCAATATAACCAGCCAATATTAATCCGGGCAAAACGGTATGGAGGGAGTATGATTGTTTCACTTTATTCTTCTGATGTGATCAATAACAAACTGAGAATAGTTCCTAAAGCGCCATCTCAAATACCGAAGGAAATAAAAACCGACCGGCAGTAGATACTATTTTTGGACAACTAATGAAAAAGGAAGAAGGGACAAATAAGTGAAGAGGGTATTATTTTCCATATGCGGTTTATTATTTGCATGTACTTTTGTTCAAACAAAAGCGCTCGCCCTGACTTTTACGGTATTGCCCATTACACAACAAACAGACCAGTGGTCAGTAGAAGTAAGTGAAGCGAAAGAAGGAAAAGAATTTGCGGCACCTAAGGAAGGAAAATATAATGTATATTCCTTGGAAGTCAAAAACATAGGAAAAGAAGCGGCTACGGTGGATGTGCAATTGTATAGAAATGATCCTGATTCAATGACAAAGTTTTCACTTTTTGGATGTCCCGATGAAAATTGCGTAAAACAAAGAGAGGAAGCTAAAACCTTAGCTGAAAGTTTAAACGATGGCTCCCCAATGAGGTTTAATCATTTTTTGCTGGCAGATCAGGCCTCTGAATTAGAAGTTGTGATTATTTGGACGCAAAAAGGGCAGGAAGGACGCCAGTTAAAACAGACCTTTACATTCACTGAAAATGGTGTTAATTAAGCTGTAAAGCAAATTGCCATTATCCCTGCTGCGGAGGAAGGGAGGGGGAGAGTCAAATAAATATGATAGGATGGTTTTGATGATTAGGTCCATTATTTTGCCAGAGGAAAAAACGAAAATAACTGTTGGAAAACCAATCAAAGATGAGTCAAACGTCAAAGTGACTGCGATTTATGACTACAGAGAAGAACCAGAGGAAGCCTTTTGGATACACTTGTCCGATGGAAGTGAATTGTTTGTTGATGATCACAAAGTTTTTATTGAATACGAATAGAGTAAGATATTGAAATGAATCACATCCTGCCGCATTAAGCTTAAAATGATAAAGATATAGGCAGTTACATCTTTAAAAAATGCAACTCAGTTAAAACCGTCAATTTCAAAATTTTCTATGTCGAGATTTAGGTTTTTCAGTTGTTTTAACAAAACTTCAAATTTTAAGCAATCACCATTTTTCGCATTCTTCGGAATAGATTCAGGATGAGCAATTTTCATCCCGGACTCAATCCATTGTTTGCGATACAATTGAAATGCAGCTTCAATTAAATGATCCGGAGTAACAATAAAGCCTAATCTCACATCATGATCCTCACTGTAACCAAACTCAAAATCGCAACAGGGGCAAATGTCGAACGTTTTTTGATACTCGCCTTTATACAAAGGATTTTGACTCAATCCTTTAAATCCGCAAATTAAACATGAATATAATTTTTTCGCCAAGTTTAATTCTCCTTTTATCTTTTATTTACTTTTGTTGTCCCGCAGCAAATATTACTCCGAAAAAAGAAATGCAGTGTACAGTATTTATTTATATCATAATACGCGATACTCGCATTACTTTTTCCATCATGTTCTGAGTCATTTATTAAAGCAAAGAGAAGTGCAGTGCAGCTCATGCTTTGAACTACCCAACTGTATCATTCTTTCCGTTTTTTGCACCACTGTATATCATAAAATGCACTACCAAAAACATCAATTACATCAGAAAGGTATATGAACCTGACGTTGAATTTCGTCAGGTTCTTACTGGATTCTGGCTATTTCCCCTGTAAGTCATGGGCTGAATTTTCTCCGGAGAATTGGAATATTATCCCTTGGAATTGGTCTTTTACTGCTTATGGATAGTATGATTTTCACTTATGTATTGTATAAGAAGATTGGGAAAGAAGACGAACGAACAAATAAAATCTTTTTGAAAAGCAGCTTCTATATGCTAGTGGCAATCATTCTATGCGACGTGATTTTCCCTAAAGAATACATGTGGAACATTTTTTCCCTGTGCAAATATGCGCTGGCATTTTTAGCTGCGGGGATTTACCTAGCGGGCCAATGATATTATTCTGTTTGAAGAGTTACCAAGAGGGACTCGCTTTGGATTTGATTTGGATGAAAAAGGAATCAAGATAAAAATAAGAATTTAAGAAGGTTTTTTTATTTAATTGGCAAAATGAAAGAGAAGAAGTATTCGAGATGGATGGGTATTCATTCCTGTTAGTCATTAATACGTGTTCTTAGCGAATATGAGTTGAATATTATTAAAGGAGGGAAGAAGAAGACATGAGCTACATTGAAATCACAAAGGAGAATATTGAAGACAATCATATTTGCTGTGCATTGGGTGCGAAACAGTATGAGCATGCGGTCAATGAAAAGAAGCGATGGCTCAAAGCCCGCATGGATGAAGGATTGGTATTCTATCGCTTAGATGAACGGGCAAAAGTCTTTATTGAATACTTACCTGCAGATGAGGCATGGGTGCCAATCAATGCACCTAATTTTATGTATATTAATTGCCTTTGGGTATCAGGCAGATATAAAAATAACGGTCATGCGAGACGATTGTTGGACAAGTGTATAGCAGATGCGAAAGCACGCGGAATGGATGGGATTGTCCATATCACAGCAAAGAAAAAACTTCCTTATTTAAGCGATAAGCATTTCTTTGAGCATATGGGATTTACTTTGCTTGATGAAGCCTGCCCTTATTTTCAATTAATGGCTTTAATATGGAATGGCCTTGCTGCTTCACCTGCATTTAAGCAACAGGTGAAAAGTGATTTTGTGAATGACAAGGGGATTACGATTTACTATACAGCTCAGTGTCCATTTGCAGTGGGCGTGTTAGAAGATTTGCGGGAATTGACTGCAAAGAAAGGGATTCCATTTCAGTCAATTCGGTTATCATCGAAAGAAGAGGCACAAAAATCGCCAGCCATTTGGACGACTTTTAGTGTTTTTTTTGATGGGAAATTTGTGACTCATGAGATCATGAGTGTAAATAAATTTGAAAAATTACTTAATAGACTATCAATAGTTTGATTAAAAAAACAAAAGCCCACTTCACATGAGGCGGCTATATTCTTTGAGCTTTTCCTTACCAAGACATGCAAAGCAAGAGGATGATTGACTCAATGAAACAAAAAATGCATGGAAAGGCATGTTATAAGCTTCAGCCTTGTCTCTGTAACACTTTAATTTAAGCTCAAAAGTGTAAAGCAGCCATCTGTTGTTGTATCACTGGCACTTTTTATTCTCTTTTCAGTAACATTTTCAACCCATTATCCTACTAAAAGATGAGGAAAGTGAGGAAAAACATGAGAAAAAAGAGCAACATGAAAAAATGGCTAGTGGTGATTGCTGCATTTTTGATGATCTGCATTGTATCGACCTTTGTTACGGTGTCAGGAAAGAAAGTGAAATATGAGGGCAGCGGGAAAAGCGGATTATGGGTTTCTAACCTTGAAAAATCGGACAAAACTTCAATTGGGCCTAATTACTTTTTGAATTTGTATTGGCAGGGGAGTAAGACAGACGAAAAAAGGACTGTTGTTGGGAAAATCACTTTATACATAGATGGCCAAAAGTATGATGATAGGGAAGGTTATGATTTATCAGAGTATACAGGTGAAGAAATGCCAGGCGGAGGACAAATGGAAGACCACATTGCTACCTTTGATTATATGCCTGAGGATGAAGTGATCGGGCATGACGTTTTGGTAAAAGTAGAGTGGAAGACAGGTGGAGGAAAAAAACAAACAGAAGAAATCAAATTACATAAGAAGCCATGGTATAAAAGTTAGTTCATTTGATAAGCAGGTGATCACATCAGTGGTCACTTTTTTATTTGCGATCTCAAGGCACAGCAATATGAGGCCTTGCATAGGCTGAAATAAAAACCTGTAATTTTTTAAACGAGGTGTTTGCTGTTGGAAAAACAACCAATCAATCATGAAGACAGAAACGTGCCGCAGCCTATTCGGAGTGACGGAGCCGGAGCGATTGATGCGGGTCCGCGAAATGTGATGCGGGATATTCAAAATCCGAATATAGTTGTTCCGCCTGTTACAGATGAAGGCATGATTCCGAACTTGAGATTTTCATTCTCAGATGCTCCCATGAAATTAAATCACGGCGGCTGGTCGCGTGAAATCACCGTCAGGCAGCTGCCGATTTCGACCGCCATTGCAGGAGTAAATATGAGCTTAACCGCTGGAGGAGTACGTGAACTTCATTGGCATAAGCAAGCGGAATGGGCTTATATGCTTTTAGGACGGGCCCGTATCACCGCTGTCGACCAAGAGGGACGAAATTTCATCGCTGATATTGGCCCGGGCGATCTTTGGTACTTTCCAGCAGGGGTTCCGCATTCGATTCAAGGATTGGAACATTGCGAATTTCTGCTCGTCTTCGATGATGGGAATTTTTCTGAGTTTTCAACGTTAACCATTTCAGATTGGCTTGCACATACACCCAAAGATGTTCTGTCTGCAAATTTTGGTGTCCCAGAGAATGCTTTTCACTCTCTTCCTTCTGAACAAGTCTATATCTATCAAGGGAATGTCCCGGGATCAGTCGCCAGTGAAGATGTACAGTCACCATACGGAAAAGTCCCCTTGACCTTCAAATATGAGTTGTTGAATCAAACCCCTATCCAAACGCCAGGGGGGAGCGTCCGAATTGTGGATTCTTCTAACTTCCCGATTTCCAAAAACATAGCAGCTGCACTTGTTCAGATTGAGCCTGGCGCGATGAGAGAGCTTCATTGGCATCCCAATAGCGATGAGTGGCAGTATTATCTGACAGGACAGGGACGCATGACCGTATTTACCGGAAATGGCACTGCCCGCACATTTGATTACAGAGCAGGTGACGTTGGATACGTGCCTTCTAATGCTGGGCATTATATACAAAACACTGGTACAGAAACGTTATGGTTTTTGGAAATGTTCAAAAGTGACCGCTATGAAGATGTGTCACTCAATCAGTGGATGGCATTAACACCTAAAGAACTGGTGCAGAGCAACTTGAATGCCGGAACAGTCATGCTCGACTCTCTGCGTAAAAAGAAAGTGCCTGTTGTGAAATATCCCGGCACATAAATGATCAAGTTAAATACTCAGAGGCTGAATTCAGTCCTAAGCATTTCAATAGAATACAATATTAAATCCCTATGTATATTACGTTATGTAGGGTTTTTCTGATTGCATCGTATTGAGATAGGCCTTAACATGTTTATATGGAGATGATAACCATTGTTAATTGACCATTTATAGGATGGTTTAAAATTCTATCAATACGGAGGACGAGAATGAAAACACTCACATTCTTATCCAGTTTGACTGCTATTGGAGTCTCAATCTTGGGGCAATGGCTAGGAGTGCTGGATGATTCTTATGCTGTTGGTAATGCTTGGTTTGTAGGTGTTTTAGCGGGTTTGATTACACTTCTTATTTTGATTGACAGTCAAGTGATGACAAAAAATTTCATCGTAAGTTTAAGTACAATTTCAGGCGTTCTGGGAGTAGGATTTTTATATTTTCCAGCTGCAATCATCAACATTTTTTTAAGCATTAATTTGGACAAGAAAAAGGACCTTACGTGAAGATCAAAGATTCTTTAATGTATTTCTTAGGAGGGGAAGCGCATGGATTTACCCACATGGGCTTATATCATATTTACAATCATGGGTGCTGCAGGTTTTCTAAGTTTAATGTGGTTCAGTTATTTTTCTGACAAAACTGAAAAGTAAAGTGTGATTTTAAAACCCTTGCATTTCTGTAAAGGGTTGATAAGTTTACATAACAATATTATTTTAAACAACAAAATCAATCAACCAATTGATTTATGTACTAAATATTCATTTTAACTAGAATAGGATGGCACTAAGAAAAAGAACTTCTTTACATCATATTAAAATCGAGACTCAATCACTGCATATGATACTGTTCATCCAAAAAGATTAGTCAATAGATATTCAGCATCATGACAAGATCCAAGACCTTATTGATTGACGTTTATATTGATCAAAGTCTCCAATCAAAAGGGCGGGGGAAACGATATGAAAAAGTTTTACCCCCTAAAATGAAGACTGAAGGGCATTGATTCAAATGTTTTAGGTTATATAGAGCGGGTAGAAATTTAATATTAGCGCCAAGCTTTCTTTTGTCTTTGCTGAATGATGCAGAGACAACATGATTTGTTAAAATAAATATAGAGTCACAACCACTCATTGCGAAAGGGGAATGTTTATGTCCAAAACAGCGGTCGTTACAGGTTCTGCAGGCGGATTAGGGAGAGGCATCGCAGAGAGACTATGTAAAGATGGTTTTCGTGTAGTGCTGCATGACATCAATGAAGCAGTGCTGAATGAAACGGTTTCGGCATTCAAAGAAAAACACTTTCATGTGATTGGAGTGAAAGGTGATGTTTCGAAACGCGATGACCAATTCAATTTGGTTAAAGAAGCAGTAAATCAGTTTGGCCGTTTAGATGTTTTTATAAACAATGCGGGTATTGAAGCTGTTTCACCATTTTTAGAGATATCAGAAGAGCAGCTGAATAAATTATTTCAGGTTAACGTGAATGGAGTTGTCTTTGGCACTCAAGCAGCTGCTGACCAGTTTATGAAACAAAAAACAAAGGGGAAAATTATTAACGCATGCAGCATAGCGGGGCACGAGTCATTTGAAATGCTGGGCGCATATTCAGCGACAAAGCATGCGGTGAAGTCTTTTACACATTCAGCTGCTAAGGAGCTGGCGAAGTATAATATAACAGTGAATGCATATTGTCCCGGAATCGCCAAAACGAAAATGTGGGACAGAATTGATGAGGAAATGGTAAAACACAGTGATGATTTGCAGCCAGGGGAGGCTTTTGAAAAATTTTCTTCCAATATAGCTCTTAAAAGATATCAAACACCTGAGGATGTTGCTAATTTGGTATCATTCTTAGCTTCAGATGCTTCGGATTACATTACCGGTCAAGCAATATTAACTGATGGCGGCCTAGTTTATAGATAACATAAAACTACTTGCGATAAACTGTTATAATAAGAAAGCCGATTGAGACGTTATCATGAAAAGGCAAATACGCTTTTTGGTAAGTATGGTTTGACCTGCCTGGACTTGATGGGGTGTAACAAGATCCCTTAAATATAGCCAGTACAAAAAGAGGCTCGGCGTTTGTTGCGCAAGCCTCTTTTGTGTCAGTAGCCGAATACCAGAGTTGTACTTTGTGATCCGGCAAATTTCGTGACAAATTCTTTTGTATATTCCGGCGTTTGAACTCGGTAACTGTAATTAGAACCGGGATTCCAGAAGGTCAGCGGAGAGGTTTGCTTATTGAGAGACGGGTAGCTGCCTGTATCCTTAAAATAACCAGTACCTTTGTCATCGAGGATTCCGCCTTTTTCACTGCCTTTGCCAAAGTAATTATACTCGGAATATATTCTGGCTTTTGTAGCAATCGTAATCGCCTGATTAAAATTGTTGCTGTAATTGTTTTTAACATGAAAGTATCCGTATCTCATGAGACCCGGGCCTCTTACATACAAGTTCTCAAAATAATTATTGGCGATTGTCATGTGGGGATAGCCATCATATTGATGCTGCGAATCATCTGGGTATCCTAAAATCAAACCATATTTATGATTTGCGAATCTTGAGTTGCTGATCGTGATATAATCTGCTGATTTTCCGATATACAGGAGTTTGTCCAAGTCATTTCCGCTTGCACTATAGCTGTGGCCTGAGAATGTGACATGGTCAATCCAATAGTTGGTACCGGAATCTAAATAAAGCTGGATATCATTATTTCCGTTAATCTGCGGACTGTGTTCAAATGTAAGGTTTTGAAAAATGACGTTTCCGGATGAAGATGAAGCAGTTAAATAAATATTTTTAAGGTTTTTTTTCGCGAAAGAGCCTACGAGTGTTTTATTTGAGCCAATGGCAACTGTTGTTTTCGAAGATGCAGAAAGGTCATTTTGAAGCACTAAAATTTTCGGAGTGGATCCTCCTAGATGGACTTTTAAATCGTTTACGCTTTGAATGTAAACGATCTGACCGTTTTTGCCGCCCGTTGTGCTCGCTTTAGAAATGCCTTTTTCGTTTTTAGCATTTCCGGCAAACCCTAAAAGCCCATTCGTTGAGGTATTTGGAAAATCGACGGCACCTAACGCTTTTCCAGGCAAGAGAATGAATAACAAACTGAACATGGCGAACCATAAACAACATCGTTTCATCACAATATGCTCCCTTTCGATTTTTTAATCATTTCTTTGCGAGGATAATTATTACAATAAACAGGCAGAAAAGATAGGTTCAATATTCCTAATTAATTCCTTATAACCTAAAAATATACACATGGTGCTGAAAGTCACATTAACAATTGAAGAAAGGATTGATACACCGTTGAGTGCAGCTGCTTATCGAAACACCTTGCTTTCACTTTTATGTTTAACAGCTGGAATTGTGGATGTAATCGGGTATTTAAGCCTGGGACACGTGTTTACAGCTAATATGACTGGAAATATCGTATTATTGGGGTTAGCTATCGGCAAATCTCTTCAAGTCACCGTTTTTAATTCTTTGACTGCGCTAATCGGATTTATGTGCGGTGTGGTTATTTCAACATTGATGGTCGGAAAGGCAGAAAATACGCTTTGGCCGTCTGCTGTAACAAAAGCGCTGGCGCTAGAAGCATTCATTTTGTTCGTCTTTGCTTGTCTATCTTTTTATTCGGCTTTTGTTCCTGTATACATTCTTATTACTCTTTTGAGCATTTCCATGGGGATTCAAACAATAGCAGCCAAAAAGCTGGGGGTCGCAGGTATTTCTTCAACTGTGCTGACCGGGACATTGGCATCTCTTTTAGAGGATTTGTCCGGGCGTTTGTTTTTTAAGAAGCAGAAGAAGACATTCATAAGAGATACGGTGTTAAGAGCGCTGGCGATTATCTTGTATTGTGTGGGGGCTATTATTGTAGCTTTAGCCGTGCCTGATTTATATGACGTCATCATTTGGGTTCCGATCGTGCTGATATTTGGCATCATGATGACAGCTAAGCTGAAACTAAGGCGGGGAAAATAATATCTCTTAACACGCCAACAGCCCGTTTCTTTTTCGTTTAAGGCCATACAATACAGTCAGCAAATCAAAATAAGACATTCGGCTGACGGGCATACTCATTCATTCGTATGGTCTGTTTCATAAAAACCCTTCCTTTGATATATGAATGGTAGTGAATATGTCTTAAAATTATCTATGAATCTATTTCCTCTTTCAAACCAGATGGATTGAGTTTTATAATGATAATGATTCTCATTTGAAATCTGGGTTGAGGAGGATATGTATGAAAAAGAAAATCAGTGCGATTGTTGGTGTGGTTTTATTGATGATTCTTTGTTTTTCCCCGCAAGCTTCGGCAGCCTATGACGGTATGCACGAAGGTTATGCCACGTATACAGGGTCAGGGTATTCGGGAGGAGCTTTCCTGCTGGATCCTATTCCTTCCGATATGGAGATTGCTGCAATCAATCCGGCAGATCTCAATTACAAGGGAGTGAAAGCGGCACTCGCAGGCTCTTATTTGGAAGTGCAAGGGCCAAAAGGAAAAACAATTGTTTACGTTACCGATCTGTATCCTGAAGGCGCCCGGGGAGCTCTTGACCTGTCACCTAATGCCTTCCGAAAAATCGGCAATATGAAAGACGGAAAAATCAATATTAAATGGCGTGTTGTCAAAGCCCCGATTACCGGTAAATTCACATATCGGATCAAAGAAGGCAGCAGCAGGTGGTGGGCTGCCATCCAAGTCAGAAATCACAAATATCCTGTTATGAAAATGGAATATGCTAAAGACGGAAAGTGGATCAACATGGAGAAAATGGACTATAACCATTTTGTCAGCTCGAATGTAGGGACAGGCTCTCTCACAGTCAGAATCACTGACATCCGCGGAAAAGTTGTGAAAGACACCATTCCGCAGCTGCCTGAAAGCGGAACGTCCAATGCATATACAGTACCGGGGCATGTACAATTTCCTGAATAAAAAATACGAAACAGCGGACTTTTTTCCGCTGTTTTTCATATGAACAGATATCAATCATCAGCATCTCCATGCAAAAATGCTTTAATCATGTTCACCTGCTGCTGCATTGGATAGCTGTTATACAGCCTGCTTGAAATCCGAATGGGATCTCCGAAAAAGAATCTTTCGTAGTGAGTTTGCCTTGTTCCAAATGAACTCATCGTTAAATCCCACGCCAAGCGGAAGATTTTCACACGCTCCTCAGCATCTGTATTGGTTGCTTGAAGGTATTGGTCAAGATCTTCCCGTATCTCTGAATCAAACGCATTTTCTGTCGGCAGCGTCACCATTCCGCTGGCACCAATTAACTGAATGATTTCAGTAAAACGAGGATATAGAGTTGGAATGATTGTACTGATGACTTGAAGAGGAATTAAACTGGGACGCATATAGCCGGTTTCATCTAATTGTGCGTCATTTTCTGATTTGTCAATGAGTGCTTTGATTGTCTCCAATCCGACAATGATTTCGGAGAGCTTTTCGTGTATATGCTGATATTCAGAAACATTAATGGTGTCGACCAAAAGCTGTGCCATGCCTAATAGAAATTCAATTTTGACCATTTGTCTAATAACGACCTGATGAAAGGTAAAAGCATGAAAAGAGCTTTTCGCCATAAAATCATTAGCTACTTCAACATTATCGTAAAAAAACACACGATTCCAGGGTACCAACACGTGATCAAAAACGACGATTGAATCCATTTCTTCATACCTTGAGCTTAAGGGGTGATTAAAGGCAGATTCACTTAATACAAACGATTCTCTTGTGATGAATTTCACACCTTTTGTGTTAGAGGGAATCGAAAAGGCAAAAGCTTCATCCTTTTCAAAATAAAATTTCGGTGCTGAAAAAACCAAGATTTCATCAGTTAATCCACCTTGAGTTGCAAGCAGACGTGCGCCTTGAATGATCAATCCTTTTTCCGTTCTATCAATGACTTTAGCGGATATCGGCTTTTCACTGATTCCAAAATAGGACTGTGACCGGTCCACTTGGGGGGTAATGAAGGTATGGGTAAAGGAAAGATCGTTTTCAGCCGCTTTCTGATACAAGTTTAGTATGTGTTCCGGAAAGC
The DNA here is from genome assembly GCF_000507145.1 of Bacillus tequilensis KCTC 13622. Classification (GTDB taxonomy): domain Bacteria; phylum Bacillota; class Bacilli; order Bacillales; family Bacillaceae; genus Bacillus; species Bacillus tequilensis. Next base: position 706,720 of record NZ_AYTO01000034.1, read on the forward strand.
AATTCTCTTTTTCTCGTAAAAGCTCTGCTGATGATGCAAAGCTCATCATCACCGTATTCATATAATCCGGACTTCTCCCCATCATTCCGTGAGTATGTCTAGCCCACTGTTCAATCATCTTCCTTCTTTTTCTCAAATCGCTCTTAGTTTTAGGCTGGAGATAGGAAAGACCAATTCGCTCATGATCTCCAGAAAGACGATAAGTCATGTCATTTATGAACTCATCCTTCGTTTGCAAATCATAAAGAGAGCTTTTTGTTTTGATAATTCCTTTAAATGCAGGATGATCAGAAATGTTACCCTCTATTTTTTTGCCATCATACCAAATTTCGTTTTCTAGTTCGTTCAATCGGTCAATGAATTCTTTTCCATTGATGATCCCCATTTGACGTTTCGCTCCTTCAAATATGCTCGCAGGATCATTATATTTTCGAAAGAACAGTCTGTTCAGCCAATTTGAGATCGGAAAAGCCTATTTTAGTATCCGTTATAGAAAAAGCGAAAAAGGACGAATGGCCAATACCATGCAGACAAAGCAGCAATGCTCTCCGCAGACGGTTTTATTAGCATTAAATGCAGCAAGGGAAAGGATTTGCGGTGGTGGCAGAAGAAGTTCTGTTCGCAAATTGGCTGAGGAAACAAATTAATCTGCAATCACACATTCGATGGTAACATCTATCTAAAATGAATCGGTTGAAACGGTGAATACCATCAAGGTTGTACTTGAAAATGTGAGCTCAGGCATCGTTCTTTCTCAAGAGATAACAGGGAATTTCAATGAAATCTAAACCTATTGGAATAGGTCACTTCTCAACTACAAGAAGTCGCAGCAGCAACTCAGCGCTTACATCAGGTGTTGAAGTAATTCAGCATGCTGTTCATACATTGGCTGCTGGAACAAAAGAAACATCAGTGAATATAGAAGCAGTTGCAACATCCCCAATTGGCGGAAGTACTTCAAATCGTCATTAATCGTTTCAAATACTGATTAGATGACATGACGTTTAAACCCCATCTTATTCGGTGGGGTTTTCATCTTTTCAGCCATTTAACTAAAAACGGAACTAACTTCCTTCTTTCAAGTTAGCTCCGCTTGAATGACTAGTCCAAATTTTGATCGATAGTCCCCTCAAAATAATCATCGCTCACTTGTTCATGAGTTTCAGCCAAACCTTGTTCTAATTGCGTGTTTCCTTTATAATCTGAGGGCTCAAAGTATTTCCCGGCTACATCCGTTGTGTCATTCATGTTTTCTTTGTTATGAGCTTGTGATCCGGTGTTTACACTTTCAGTCTCATTGCTGTTTACAGTTTGCTGAAAATCATATTCCTTGTCTAATGAAGAAAATCTTTTATAATCATCAGGTCTGTCGGCTCCATTTTTTTGAGTCACTTTATTTCCTCCAGATAATTGAAATGTTAGTGCGGGCATAAAAACTTATTTCGTTTTTTTAGCATCTGAACCATGTTTTTTAGGGACATCTGCTTTGAAAGCTGTCTCAGTCTCATGGTCATTTCTTGTTTGTTCAATACTTGAATTTTGAATTCCCTTTTTACTCATTGGTTTCACTCCTTTTCGAAAAGTGTTGACATATCAACTCTTCTTATTTTGTCTGTTGATCAGGTATTCATGCGCTTTTTTCATTCGCGATTCCCCGATCAGGAGAGGCGATCATGCTCAGCGTATTTTCTAATAAAAGAACGTATTTTTGGAACCTTTTATTAACGCATGTCGTATAGGATGTTGGGGATGAAATGAGGATTAAACAGTATTGAGAATCATCAAGCAGGAGGTGAAAAAATGAAAAAAATCGTATCATATTATCTAAAGACATTAGGTCTATCCAGCCTTACGTTTGGTTTATTTTTAGGAATTTATTCTTTCGTTATGTATGGCGAGATGGTAATTGCATTGTTTACGGCAGCAATTGCTTTATTATACGGTTTTATGATGTATGGCATTTTCGCTTTTCCACTGCAAATGATGTTGCAGAAAAAAACGAGAACATTCAGTGTCATGTATCTATTGATTTACAGTGGGATAGCTTTTATCGCGGTTTTCCTGTTTTTGGTCATCGGTGACCCTGCGTCAATAGCATGGACATTGCAATCGTACATTTATTATATGTTATGTATTGCAGCTGCAGTGATTTACTGGTTCTGGGACTCTCTGATCCTTTATAAACGGACAGTTTCAGGCGTGTAAAGCAAACCAGAGAACTGAAGTTGAATATGGAAATTGACGGTGATTCGGGATATTGCACTAACATTGCTGCGTGAATTTCAAAGTTTAAAAAATAAATCCTCCGCGGATAAAGGTACATTATGGGGGCAAAATGAGATCATTCAACCCGAATTGGTTTGCTAAGTGTTTTACGATACATATGTTTATCAAGATCATCAATCAAAGGGGGATCATTGCGGAACGGGGATCTTGAGCCGTTTGAGGAAAGAATATTGATGGGGATTTATCGTTTATCACAGAGCTATACAGCAAAGCTGAGGAGAGCGTGACAATGAATCTCGCTCTCCTCAGTTTTGTTTTATTCACCTTGATGTTTCTCAACTAATGTGAATGTCCATTCTTTTAATAAATGTTTCTGCACATATTTTTTTCCGTTTATTTCGATGTAAGGAATGTCTGTCTTGTCCCCGGCTAACTGCTTTGCCTCTGCTGTCGTTATTCCTAAAAAATGTCCGATGTAAAAGAAAATATCCCGTTCCTTTATAAGCAAGATATCATTCTGTTCATTCCCTTTTTGATGGTTCATTTGCTTTAAGCCTTCACCGATAAAATATCCAGCCAAAGCAATACCGATTCCTAAAAAAACGTCCATGTGCATGCCTCCATTATGTCGATGTTATGTTATACGAGCTTGGCATACTCCGGGTTTCATATTTGAAAAAAAACAGCCAGAACGTGCACTAAGTGTTTTTTCACGCCTTTTCAATCTGCACGCGGCCTGAAAAAAAGGTGGCGCCGCCGCCCATATCGGATAAGCGGTCTGGGGTAAGCGCGTTTACAAGCTGTTTTTTTCCTGGTTCATCCGCCCATAATCCTTGGCTGACTACGACACCGGACAGCACTTGTTCCCCGACTGAAGCGGCAAGCTCGCATTCTCCCCGGCTGTTCCAAATTCGTACAGGATCTCCATCACCGATTCCGTATTTTTTAGCATCTTTTGTGTTGATAAAAAGCTTTGGCATCTTTTCAAGCTTGATATGCTTTGCATTGTTGGAAAACGTTGAGTTTAAGAAATTATGGTTTGGCGCCGGAACATACATAAACGGATACTCGTCATCGGATATAAGAGGGGTATATGTCGGTAAAGCCGGGAAGCCGTCTTGTTTCATTTTTTCTGAATATAATTCTATTTTTCCGCTTGGAGTCGGAAGTTTGCCTGGAAACAGGGGCTTTTCGCGTTTCGCTTTCATAAATGAAAACTTAGAAAGGGAATCGTAATCAATCTCAGTCAAATACGGATTATCTGGATGGTCAAGCGCCTGACGGATTAATTCTTCGTCTGAATCTTTGAGCTCCTGGTCTGTGAAATCCATTGCTTCAGCCAATAACCGGAACACCTCGGTGTTAGATTTGCTTTCACCATATCTCTCCATCACCGGCTGCTGAAGCTGAATGTAATGGTGCCAGTAGGAGGTATAAAAATCAGTATTTTCAAAAGCGGATGTTGCAGGGAGGACAATGTCCGCATATGCAGCCGTTTCCGTTAAAAACAAATCATGAACCACAGTGAACAGGTCTTCCCGCAATAAGCCCTGTCTGACTTTGTTAGCTTCTGGCGCAACAACGGCCGGATTCGTCCCATAAATAAAAAGAGAGCGAATAGGCGGTTCTGCTTCCAAAAGCACTTTGCCCAGCTGATTCATATTAAACGATCTTGGTGTGCGCCCCTTCAATAAGTCAGGCCGCTGCAAGGCATTTGTGTTATATTCTAAAATTCCGCTGTTATGCTTAATTGCGCCGCCTCCTGTGTGCAGCCATTGACCGGTGATCGCCGGAAGACAGGCAATCGTCCTTACAATCATCCCGCCGTTATCGTGATGCTGAATTCCGTTTCCAATTCTGATGAAAGAAGGGGAGGTTTCGCCGTACATTCTTGCCAGCTGATAAATATCTTCAGTGCTGACACCGGTGATCAGTGATACCTTTTCCGGATCATACTGTTTCACGTGTTCACGGAGCTTGTCATAGCCGACCGTGTATTCAGACAGGAATACGTCATCATGAAGGTTTTCTTTAAATAAAATGTGCATAATGCCAAGGGCAAGCGCGCTGTCCGTTCCGGGTTTTATAGGAATGAACCAATCGGCAAGACGGCCTGTCTGATTTTTATGAACATCAATCACGACAATTTTTGCACCTTGTTTTCGTGCTTTTTGAGCAATCGTAATTTGGTGCATGTTTGTGCTGACCGCATTGATTCCCCAAAAAATAAATAGTTTCGTATGAATGGTTTCCTCAGGATCGATTCCCGCGCTTATACCCATTGTATATTTATAGCCCTCAGATCCCGCCTTGCTGCAAATCGTCCGTTCTAACTGGCTTGAGCCCATGCGGTAAAAAAAGCGGCGGTCCATTCCTTCAGCCGTTAATTTCCCCATATTTCCGTAAAAGCTGTAAGGAAGTATGCTTTCAGCTCCCTCTTGATCAATCAGCTGTTTCCAGCGTGAGGTGATGGTATCGATCGCCTCTTCCCAAGAAATCGGTTCAAATATTGCTTTGCCTTTCACGCCTGTCCGTTTAAGCGGTACAGTCAGCCGCCTTTCATCATAGATGCGCTCAGTCATATTCCGGACTTTGTTGCATATGTTTCCGGCTGTGACAGGATGATCGGGATCACCTTGCACTTTCACAATTTTCCCGTCTTTTTTATGTATTAACAATCCGCATTGATCCGGGCAGTCAAGCGAGCAAACGGACTTAAAAATGCCATTTTGTTGTGTAGCAAAAGATTTCATGGCCCAGTTCCTCTCTCTAGTTAGATATTTTGTAAGAATTATAACATTTCGGATGATAACGTCAATTCTGAAAAAAATAGATTAACATCAATCTTTGACTTCTTTATGATAAACGTATTCTTTATTCTGAAAATGATATATTCAACATTTTCTATCCAGAGAGGTGGAGGGACTGGTCCAATGAAACCTTGGCAAATTCCAGCAAGCGTCAGCTTGAAAGATAGGAAAGCAAGGTTTATACCGGCGTCTGTCTGTAGACAGGGCACGCTTATATATGATCTCTTTCCATCTTCGGAAAGAGATTTTTTTATGAAAAATAGGATGAAAAGGATGTTTTGCACCATGCCGTTTTTGGTTACAGCACTATACAACAAAGAAGGACACAAAGAGCGAGCTTGAAACATTGTTCGGCTCGGTTTGTTATCAATCCTAGGAGGAGCAAGGCCGGGCATACCGGGAAGTTGAAATCATTCAGCTATTAAAAGAAACACATACGATAGGTTTGATTACTGAGCTCGATCAAGTAACAGAGAACGTATTTTGAACTGATGAAAGAGAGTGCGATTTTCGTCAATACTTCATGGTAAACCGCATTCATATACCTGTACCTGAGGAAAAAGCAGTACAGGAGGAATCATCTCCTCAATATGCATCTTAATCAGAAAGCGCCCTGTTTCAGGAGCGCTTTTTGTCCTTTTCTTGTGGAGAGAGCTGACAAACTTAACTTTCCTGAAGGAGAATAGACAATATGTTGACATTTAATCGAGAAGTGTTATGATGTTATAGACAATATATTGTCTAACAAGGAGGATGAGTATGGATTATTCTAAAGAACTGAAAGATTTATTTTTAATGCAACAGTCTTACGCTACACTTTTTTCTGTTTTAAACAAAATCCAATCACGCGGAGACGATTATTATGAAAGCTTAACGTCAAGACAATTTATGACGATGGTTGCCATACTGCATTTACCGGAAGAGGAAACGACATTTAACAACATCGCAAAAAAATTAGGCACTTCAAAACAAAACATTAACAGGCTTGTCAGCGGCATTGAAAAAAGAGGTTATGTCGCTACTGTACCAAGTAAACGCGACAAGCGAGCGGTGAATGTGAAGATTACAGATTCAGGCAAGCGTGTTATGGAGGAATGCGGTGAAAAAGCAGTGTACTTTATGGCCGATCTATTTAAAGGGTTTTCTACGGAAGAGCTGAAAACATTGTGGGTTTTATTGAAGAAACTGTACAGCTTCGACGGAGAAGAACAGGATGGTTTTGAAGAAAATGCAGCTGATTTTGACATTGAACAAAATCGGGATCATTTAAAAACATATTTATTGCAGGAATTTGCAAAACGGAGAATGTAAAAAGGAGAAATATATGAACAACATGGCGGCTGTAGAAGATTTGAAAATACAGTACGGAAACAAAACAGCGGTAAATGGGATTTCTTTTGAAGTGAGAGAGGGGGAAGTTCTTGGCTTGTTAGGCCCAAATGGTGCTGGGAAAAGCACCACCACACGTGTTATCCGGAGTATTGTCGGCCAGTTCTGGCAACGTGACAATACTGGGCCACAATGTGAAAAAAGGGTCAAAGGAAATGAAGAAAGGCATCGGAATTGTACCTCAAGATATCGCGATTTACGAGGAAATTTCCGCTGAGAAAAATGTTCGTTTTTTTGCGAGTCTTTATTCTCTTAGAGGAGAAGAACTGAAAGCCCGAGTCAAAGAGGCTTTGGAGCTCGTACAGCTATATGACCGGAAAAATGACAAGCCTAAGACGTTTTCAGGCGGGATGAAAAGAAGATTAAATATCGCGTGTGCCATTGCCCATCAACCGAAATTGATTATCCTGGACGAGCCCACTGTAGGAATCGATCCGCAATCCCGGCATCACATTTTGGAATCGATAAAAGAGCTGAAATCAAGAGGAGCTAGCATTATTTACTCGACACATTATATGGATGAAGTCGAGGCGATTGCAGATCGCATTATAATCATGAATGAAGGGAGAATCATTGCCAATGGAACAAAAGAAGAGCTGTACAAAGAAGTGAATAAAGAAATGACATATGCTTTTCAGCTGGCACATGTTCAGAAATTAAATAAAAACGCTATTAGAAAAATCAAAGGAGTGACAGAAGTTGATTTCTCTGACCATCAACTACAAGTGACCGTTCAGCAAAACCAGGATCACCTGAGTGAAATCATAGCAGAATTGGGTGCCCAAGGCTGCGGCATCCTAAGCATGAACAAAAAAGAGGCATCGTTAGAAACAGTATTTTTAGAGCTGACGGGAAGAAATTTAAGAGATTAGGAGAGCAAAATGAGTCTGTTAAAATTGATAACGTTTGATTTTATGAATATTATAAGGAATCCGGTTCTTGTGATCGCCAATACGGTCTTTCCTTTCGTTCTTATTCTGATCATGGGCTTTGTGACGAAAAACAGCTTTGGAGCAGGCGAGGTCAGTTCGTATGATTATTATGGAGTGAATATGATGGTTTTTGCTGCAACACTGATCGCTATGACCGCCTCTAATACGTTTATGGAGGAAAAGGTGAAGAAAGCGAACCTCCGTATTGTATATGCGCCCGTTTCGACAACCGATATTTATCTTTCTAAATTACTATCAACCTGGATATTTAGTGTCATCATGTACAGTTTGAATGTGTTGATCGCCCAGACAATGTTTCATTTGAACTTTGGCGGACAACATCTTCCCTATTTGATGCTCTTATTGTATGTATTTTTATTTTTTGGTTGTTGTTTTGGTACAATGTTTTGCAGTTTGTTCAAAAATGAAGAACAGGCGAACGGGTTTATGCAAATTCCGATAGCCTTTTTTATTTTCTTTGGCGGCGTTTTTTTCGGGATTCATAGATTGGGAGAAGTCGTCAATCATATATCACTACTTTCTCCGGTTAAATGGGTAACAGAGTGTTCATTTCATCTTATTTATGATCACAATTCCAGTATGCTGCTGCCTGTTATGTCAGGACTATTTTTTGCTTCAATCATTTGTATTGCCGTTTCACATGTTACATGTAAGTCGGAGGGATATGTATGCTGAGTCTATTTCAAAACAGATGGGAGCGAATCTTGACCAAAAAAGCGATTATCATCATTACAGTGATCATTGTCCCTCTGATGGTTGGTGTTGCGATTATGTTTTCCGGAAAGCCGATTTTCAAAGAAACGATTGCTTTTGTAACAGAGCAGGACGACGTACAGCATATGCCGAGTGATTTGCCATTAGAGTGGTGGCGGTACATCAGAAGCCGACGTTTTCTGATCTGGTGTTAGGGAAATATGCAGCTATCGTAGAAAAAAATCAAGGTGATTACAAAGTAACCACGTTGAAAAGTAAAGCGGATCAAAAGAGAATTCAGCAATTTTTTAAAACTGGAAAAATGCGAGGCGGCTACTTGGGAGAGGATGAATTAAGGGCTGAAAGGGGAACAGGAACGAATATCTTGGGCTTTATCGTAATGCTTGTTTTGATGCAAGGTGTGGCATTAGCTTCGTTATATCCAGAAGACCGAATGCTCAAAACCTTTAGAAGGATTTTGGTGTCTCCCGTACATGTGGGGAAATATTTGCTTGTTCAATTTATCTTTACGTTTTTATGTCTATACATACCCACTTACTTGGCCATCGTGATTACAAAAGTATTTTTCCATGCTGACATTGGTTTCCGTTTGGACATTCTTGCTGGGCTACTGGGTGTTCTAATCATGCTTGCAACAGGATTTGCTATCTTTATGGCTTCTGTTATGGACCGAAACATCAGTTTGGTGTCAAGCGGTATCAGTGTGGTCACATGTGTATTGTCAGGCTGTTTTCTTTCTTTTGCTCCGCATCATCCATTGTTGAATACGCTTTGTGCGATACTGCCGCAACAAGCGTATATGACTTTTATTCACGGGGTAGAAATGGGACATACAATGTGGGAATACAAAACTCAAGTTGTTTATATTTTGATGTGCTCGGCTGTATTTTGTTTCCTTGGAGGTTTTATCACAAGAAGAAGGACTATTAAAGGGATTTATGAATAGTGCAGATGAACATGAGATGTATAGGTTTCTGTGCATCTTTTTTACTTGTTGTTTATGCTGTATCAATCATTATGTTATAAAAGTTTAGAGGTGAAATCTGATCAAGAATCGGGTGCAGCTTCACCGATATTGTTTGCTGTCGCATGCAGCTGGCCATAGCCGCTATCGTCGCTGGCAAAAATCACTTCATCTTGTTGAGTTGTCAATTGGCATTGTGATCACGATTACAAATTTGTTATGTGTTAGACTTGTTTCTGCTTGTACCGAACGGTATATTGTTGTTTTACGGTGACTCTTGCTGTAGTGATGAAGGCTCTTGTAGTGTTCCATTTGTTGTTATTCCTCCACTAAGTAACTTTCCCGTTTCATTACCAAAATCCCCGTTAATATCACCATCATTAGCAATTCCGGGTTTTCATTCATATGGTAGCGTAAACCTCATATTTACCTATATTAAGAAAGGAATTGCGTATATATGGATTTTCCGGATGAAAACAGTATTTTTAATAGCAAATCCGCAATATTTCTTGCAGCAATGAGCTATCAGACATATCCATTCTTTTTAGAAGGGAAACTTATCTTACCAGAAGGCTTTAAACTTCGATATACCATTCGTGGTTTTGCTGACGTAGAGAATCCTGCGGAAGAAGTATTCGGTTTTATTGCTGAGTCGCAAGATCAAATCGTTATAGCGTTTAGAGGATACGCAGCATATCCTAAGGATCTTTTAGCATCATATGACATATTTCAAGTTCCCTATCCCTACGTTAAAAATGGCGGAAAGACCTCTCGCGGATTTACATGTCTTTATCAATCAACAAGAAACAATTTACTCAGACAAATAAACAAACTTTCCACGTCAAAAAAACTGTTTGTTACTGGACACAACTACGGAGGAGCCTTGGCAACATTAGCTGCTTTTGATATTGCAGTGAACACTGGGTTTAATCATCCGTTCTTGTATACGTATGGCAGTCCGCGTATCGGTGACCCTGTCTTTGCTTCTCAATTCAATCAAGTGGTGAAAAACAGTTTGCGAATTGTAAATATTCATGACTCTTTTCCAACTTTCCCCGCAAAAAAGTATCCACCACCTTTTACGGAGGAAGGATTATACTATCACCATGTAAAAACAAAGTATCCAATCTCTTTTCAGTTGAATAATACGCCGCGTAATGATGCGATTGCCTGTTATTTTAAATACCTCAGTAAAATGAATCCAGATTTCTCCGAAATATTATGTGATAAAAATCCAGGGTTTTGTCCTGATACTGAAATGTGTACTCCGTTTCGAGGAACATGCTAGGAATATACGAAAGGAGCTGCGTGGATGAATAGTTCAAACTTATACTATATGTTTAACCGTGAGGATTCGATATTGTTATCGGCCATGATCTACCAGTCATATCAACTCTTTGAAAAGGAACCACTTGTCTTGCCAAAAGGATATAGCCTTCGATATACGATACGAGCTCTTGCGGGTGTTGAGGAGCCGGAATCTGAAGTATTTGGTTTTATTGCCGAGTCACAAGATCACATCATTGTCACTTTTAGAGGAACCCGAACATTTAAGGACAATGAGTCGGACCAGGACTTATATCAAGTGCCATATCCTTTTGTCAGACATGCAGGAAAAACCCATCGTGGATTTACATGTATTTATCAATCGACAAGAAATGAATTGATCGGGGAATTAACCAAGCTTTCTGCAACAAAAAGATTATTAGTCGCAGGCCATAGTTTAGGCGGAGCTTTAGCCGTGTTAGCTGCTTTTGATATTGCGGTGAATACCCGATTTAAACATCCTTTTGTGTATACGTATGGCAGCCCTCGAGTCGCTGACCCTCTCTTTGCATCCCAGTTCAATCATAAGGTAAAGAATAGTATTCGTATTTACAATGTCCATGACATTATTCCTACCTTGCCGGATCAAGCATATCCGCCTCCGTTTACAAAGCAAGGCTTATTCTATCAGCATGTAGACAAGAAGGTTACGCTCTCTTTCCAGCTGAACAGTTTACCTGTTCGCAATCATGAGATTGTCTGTTATTTTAAAAACCTCAGCCAACAAAATCCTGCCTTTTCCAAATCATTATGTGATGAAAACCCGGGATTTTGCCCCGATACGGAATTATGCGTTCCATTTATGGGGATATGCAGTGATGAGGCATCCGCAAATCATTCAAGCTCACAAGAATAGAACTTTGGTTTCGGCTCCTGCCTTGCACCCCATGAAGGTTTCTATAAATGTCAACAAGCCAGGAACAGCACCAGGCTTAATATTCGTTGCCCCCTATACTGTGTTCGAGTCGACTATGGTTGGGCAAACAGGTGCTCTGATCATAGATCAAGCTGTTAACCCAGTCTGGTTTAGACCTCTTGATAGTCGATTTACACAAAATACGGACTTTAGAGTACAATCCTACAAAGGGGAACCCGTTCTTACCATGTGGCAAGGAACAATATCTGGAACTCAGTCTGCAGATCCTAATCTACCGGCGGGGGATCTGGAACCTGGAGCTTTTTTTCAAATTATAAATCAGAATTATAAAGTGATTAAGAAACTCACCGCCAAAAAGGGATTTACCTCTGATGTCCACGAGTTTACGATTACAAAGCAAGATACCGTTTTGTTTACTGCTGTGAAACAAGTGCTAGCGGATCTCACATTGTATGGAGGTCCGGCAGATGGGTATTTTGACAATTATTCCATTCAGGAAGTTGATCTTGAGACAGGAGAGCTTCTTTTCTTCTGGGGTGTGCTTGCTCACGTTGATCCTGAAGACTCAATGTTACCTGCGTCATCTGCCGCAAGCTCTCATAATATTTGGGATTGTTTCCACGTGAATTCAGTTGAGGAAGGCGGGACAATACACTTCTCATAAGCATGCGTAATATGTGGGCGATTTATTTAGTTGATAAGAAAACAGGAAAGATTGGCAGGTAGCTTGGTGGCAAAAAAAGTGACTTTACTTTTGATCCAAACGCAACATTTTCTTGGCAACAGGATGCACGTTTTAGGTCTCGAACTCGGATAAGTCTGTTTGATGATGCATGTTGCGCTTCTTCAAGCTCTCCGCCTGAGGGAGAAGCCCGTGGTTTAATCCTTCGGCTCGATTTCCATAACATGACTGCAAAAGCAGATCGAACTTATTATCATGGTCCAGAGCTGTATGTTCCAAGTCAAGGAAATGTTCAGAAACTATCAAATGGAAATCAATTCGTCGGCTGGGGACAGGAACCGTATCTTTCTGAATATAGGAGTACCGGTAATAGTGAAAAAGATCCTACGTTGAATTGGTTATATGATATGCAGTTTCCGGATCAAAATCTTTCATATAGGGCGTTTAAGGACAAATGGGTAGGTTTGCCGCTTTATCCACCCAGCATTGCCGTAAATCCATTGTGTGAAGATGCAGCCATTGTTTATGCATCATGGAACGGTTCGAGTGAAACTGCAGCTTGGCAAGTATTAGCGCTGGTCCAAAACCTAACAAATTGTCTGAGGTGGTAACCGGCGCTCATTGGACATCACAGATTATTCATGCGGAGCAAGAAAAAGAAGAACCACATGTTGTGATGTGATCTATCGTCCCGTGTTAGAGGCTGACTGCTGCCTCAAGGACTCGCTGACCTAAGGTTAGGCCAGCGAGCTTCAAGTCTTGCACGTACATGCAGGCGCAGTCACCAAGAAGAGTGTGTGTGAAAGGACGGGGGTCTGCATGCAGATAAAGAAAGGATTTGTTCATTCATTTGATTTTAAAATAGAATATACATTTGTATCATAAGGGATTCCATTTTGATACATGTATTGTCTTAAGACGCCTTCTTTTTGGAATCCCTTTTTGACGAGCAGTCGATTTGATGCTTTATTTTGGATAAATACAACTGCGCCAATACGCGTCAGGCCAAGGGAAGAAAACCCGTAGGATATAACCTCCGAAATAGCTTCTGATGCAAATCCGTTTCGCCAATGCGCTGGAATGATTTCGTATCCGAGTTCTGCACGCTTGTGCTTTTGAGCCAAACCATGGAATCCGATTGTTCCGATCAATTCTTTAGTGTTTCTTCTTTCTATTCCCCATCGTATACCGCGTTTCTCTTGATAAAGAGCGGCAAACGTTTTGACCATTGAAACGGCCTGTTCTATAGATTCCATGTTTTCTAGTCCGTAATAGCGTGTCACCTCATCGTTTGAAAAGCAGGAAAAAATGGCTTCTGCATCTTGATCTGTGATTTGCCTAAGTGTCAGCCGCTCCGTTTCTAATACGGGAAACATTTCACCACTCCCCATGTTTGTGTTTTTGTTTATCATATCCCTTTTATTTCCTCATTTCTATAGTGAACTTAGACCCCTAGGGAGGCAAAGGAACGAATCTGTCTTTCTAATTGCTTTTTGTTTTGGCTGAATTGTTTCAAACGATGGCCGTTTGCGCCTGATGGATGAGGGAAGCCATGAAGGCAGAAAAGGTTCTTGAGGCTGTGTGGGCCGATCAGTGTTCCGCAGACTGTTTCGGCTGCTTTTCCCAGCGGAATGAGAAGAGCCGGTCCCGTCACTTTATTGAGCTCCGCAGGAAAGTGCCCAAAAGCATAGGTGCTTAGGATTGGAGAGCGAGTGATGGCCGGTCTGTATCCGGTATAGTTTTTTTGCTGAACGAAGACGGGATATTTGATAACGGAAGTAGTATGAAGCATATGCCGCAAGTCTCCAAAAAGCTGTGCGGCACTTTGAATGCCTAAAGCTTGAGGAAGCCCGCATAAATTGAGCATGGTAATAAGGTTATGCCTCAGCGAACCTGAAAGACCCGCCGCTTTTTTCGTGTCTGCCGCCATTTGCTCGAGAGATCGGCCCTCCCGCAGGCTTTCTGCAGCTGTTTCATACGCTGTTTTCATCTGTGAAAAACCTGGCGTGATTCCGGCAATCACAATCGAGGCCGCCCGGTTGATATATTCATTATGAGGTGAATAATAGATGCCAAGTTCGTTTTCCTGATGGAGACGAAATGAATCAGTAAGCAAATCGGATTTTGTAAGGGAAGAAGGGAGAGAAGGCAGTTTCTCTGCGAACTTCTCTAAACAGCAGCGGTTTATCATCAAGTTGTAAGCCTCCTCAAAAATAATATCCCATTGTCCATTCTGGTCGTAACAACGGGATATCATTCATCTTTATCTGCTATTAAAATGTCCTGCCTGCCACACTTCTTTGACTGCTTGAGGAACTTCTTTCACTTCAGCTACAGTCTGCTGAAAGGTACTTTTTTTCATTTGAACATCATGCTGAATCCTTTTTTGTTTTTGCGTCAGCAGCTGGGCTTCCGTTTTTAATCCTTCGATTTGTTTTTGCATGTCCTGCGTAACAGAGGTGAGTTCTTTCAGTGTCGGGTCAATCTTTTTCTTATTTTGAATCACATGAACCCCTAAGAAAATGATAGAAAATGCCAATACTGCGAGACTAATATAAACAATAACCATATGTTCACTCCTTTTTCTTTTGTCATTACCCTGTTTCCGTTTTTTTTAATCCGAAGAAATGATGGTGTCACAGTTCGTTTCATTTGCGTATTGGATTTATTCTACTTATAATGTGATATCGTACATAGATAAGCAAAGAAAGGGTGCTTCAATTGCAAAGTTTACAAAATAAAACCGCTCTTATTACAGGCGGAGGCAGAGGGATCGGCCGCGCTACAGCTCTTGCTCTTGCGAAAGAAGGCGTCAATATCGGGTTAATCGGCCGGACTGCTGCAAATGTTGAAAAAGTGGCTGAAGAAGTCAAAGCGCTTGGTGTAAAAGCTGCATTTGCTGCTGCAGATGTAAAAGATGCCGACGAAGTAAATCAAGCTGTAGCTCAAGTGAAGGAACAGCTCGGTGATATTGACATCCTCATTAATAACGCTGGAATCAGCAAATTTGGCGGTTTCTTAGACCTGTCAGCTGACGAGTGGGAAAATATTATAAATGTCAACCTAATGGGTGTGTACCACGTGACTCGCGCGGTGCTTCCGGAAATGATCGAACGCAAAGCCGGAGACATCATTAATATTTCATCTACAGCGGGCCAAAGAGGAGCTGCTGCAACAAGTGCTTACAGTGCTTCTAAATTTGCGGTTCTCGGTTTAACAGAGTCTCTTATGCAAGAAGTGAGAAAACACAATATCAGAGTCAGCGCGTTAACACCAAGCACTGTCGCAAGTGATATGTCGATCGAACTGAACTTAACAGACGGTAATCCTGAGAAAGTGATGCAGCCAGAGGATCTTGCGGAGTACATGGTGGCACAATTGAAACTGGATCCGCGAATTTTCATCAAAACTGCTGGATTGTGGTCAACAAATCCGTAAAATCAAAAGCCTGTCCTGCGACAGGCTTTTTTATTTTTAATTGAAGAAAAAAGGAGTATCATTTAACTAATAAAACTATATACTAAATTTTCATTGTTGCATTTTTGTCCCATTACACATATAAACAGCAACCATATACATTTTCTTCATTATCAGCTTTCATTAAAGAAGGAAAACAATAAGACAAAATTGAATATTTAGTACATAGTGTGCTCAGTTGACAGAAGAAGGAGTGAAAATAATGAAAGAAGAAAAAAGAAGTTCAACTGGCTTTTTGGTTAAACAGCGCGCATTTTTGAAACTTTATATGATAACAATGACAGAGCAAGAGAGACTCTACGGACTAAAGCTGCTTGAAGTGCTTCGCTCTGAATTTAAAGAGATTGGTTTTAAACCAAACCATACAGAAGTATACCGATCTTTGCATGAGCTTCTTGATGACGGGATATTAAAGCAAATCAAAGTAAAAAAAGAAGGGGCTAAGCTCCAGGAAGTCGTCCTTTATCAATTCAAAGACTATGAAGCTGCCAAACTATATAAAAAACAGCTGAAGGTTGAGCTGGACCGCTGTAAAAAACTGATTGAAAAAGCGATTTCAGATAACTTTTAATGTGAAAAAACACCCGCACAGCATTGATCATCGGGTGTTTTCTGCTGTTCATTATACATAATTGTCGAAAAGAAACAATACAAATCAATGATGACCTTCAAACTTGACATCATTTCCTCACGTGGTAACATTTTAAACGTGTGAAATGCGAACAAAAAAGCGAACGAAGGAGATGTTACCGATCTTTGATCAAAAGAAAATAGCCTTTATAGGAGCAGGATCTATGGCCGAAGGAATGATATCAGGTATCATCCGTGCCAACAAAATCCCGAAACAAAACATCTGCGTTACAAACCGCAGCAATACAGAGCGATTAGCTGAACTTGAACTTCACTATGGCATCAAAGGCGCAGCGCCGAATGATTTATGTATGGAAGACATGGATGTACTTATTTTGGCAATGAAGCCAAAAGACGTCGAAAGCGCTCTGTCATCGCTAAAATCACGTATTCAACCCCATCAGCTCATATTGTCGGTCCTTGCCGGCATAACCACCTCTTTTATTGAACAATCATTGCTTAATCAACAGCCGGTTATCAGAGTGATGCCTAACACATCCAGTATGATCGGCGCTTCTGCAACAGCCATTGCGCTTGGCAAATATGTATCAGATGACCAGAAAAAGCTGGCAGAAGTATTGCTTGGATGCATGGGTGAAGTCTATACCATTCAAGAAAACCAAATGGACATATTCACCGGAATTGCCGGCAGCGGTCCCGCTTATTTTTATTATTTAATGGAATTCATTGAAAAAGCAGGCGAGGAGGCGGGCCTCGATAAACAGTTATCACGCAGCATCGGTGCACAGACGTTTTTAGGTGCCGCAAAAATGCTCATGGAAACAGGAGAACAGCCTGAGGTCTTAAGAAACAATGTCACGTCACCGAATGGAACGACAGCTGCCGGGCTGCAAGCCTTGAAAAAGAACGGCGGCGGAGAGGCAATTTCTCAAGCGATTAAGCATGCCGCTAAGCGTTCAAAGGAAATCAGCAGCGATATCGAAAAAACAGCGGCCCTGCTAACAGGAGTGATAAAGTGACGCCTGATACAGACATGAAAAGAGTCGTTGTGAAGATTGGAAGCAGTTCTTTAACAAGCCTTCATGGTGAAATCAGCATTCGAAAATTAGAAGCGTTGGTTGACCAGGTCGTCAAACTCAAAGATGCAGGATATGAAGTGATTTTGGTCTCTTCAGGTGCAGTGGCGGCGGGATATCGGAAGCTCGGATTTATCCGAAGACCAGAGAAGCTTCCGGAAAAACAAGCTTCAGCTTCAATCGGTCAGGGCCTGCTGATGGAAGCTTATTCAAAGCTTTTTTTAGCACACGGCTATGTCGCATCCCAAATTTTAATTACGAGAAGCGATTTTTCTGATGAATATCGGTATAACAATGTTCGGAATACAATGAATGTACTGCTAGAACGAGGTATCATTCCGATCATAAACGAAAATGATACAGTGACTGTCAATCGGCTCAAGTTTGGCGACAATGATACGCTCGCAGCAAAAGTCGCAGGATTAATCGATGCGGATATGCTTGTGATTTTATCAGATATCGATGGATTATATGATGGCAATCCGCGTACAAATCCAGAAGCGAAAAGAGTACGGCGAGTGAGTGAAATAACGCCAGACCTCGAAGCATGCGCAGGTGATACTGACAGCTCCGTCGGTACGGGAGGCATGCGCTCTAAGCTTGATGCGTTTAAAATCGTCATGGCATCCGGCATTAAAGGATTTCTTGGTCAGGCAGATACCGGCGATATTTTATTTCAGGCCGTACATGAAAAGGCGGAAGGCACCTATTTTGAAGCAGAGGGAACGCTTCCGCTGAATCGTAAGGAGCAGTGGATCGCTTTTAATTCCGGCCCGGAAGGTGAAATGATTGTATCAGATGATTATTCACGAAGAGTAACAAACGGCCAATCGAGTTTATATCTGGACGGTGTACAGAAGATTAAAGGGAAGTTCAAAAGCGGATCGGTTGTTCGGCTGATGGATTCACAAGGGGCGGAAATCGGGCTCGGAATCGTCAATTATTCTTCTGTACAGCTTCAAGAACCTGAAAAGAGAAAAGAGCTGATAAACAAAGCTGTGATTGATCAGGAAGCGTTTGTTTGCCATGTGGATATATCTTTGTCTATAAATTAAATTGCAGCAAAAAACCCGAAGCTTCATATAGAAGCTCGGGTTCATTTTTTATTGATACTGCTCCAGCTTAGAAAAGAATTGAATAACAAACTCATAAAAGTCATTCGCAGAAGGCGCAAGCTCTCTGTTTTTCGGTTTTATGATTCCGACAGTTCGTTTTACTTGAGGGAACTCAATTGGAATCTTCACAGTAAAACGAGGTGTCGTTTCCGCAAAAGTGCTTTCCGGCAAAAGGGTAACGCCCATTCCAGCGGATACCAATCCTTTAATCGCATCCAAATCCTCACCCTCAGTAGAAACGAGAGGAGCAAAACCGGCTTGTTTGCAAGAATCAATTGCCATTTTTCTCAGCACAAATCCTTCCGGGAACAATACAAATTGGTCGTTGCGCAAATCGATTAAATGAACCGTTTTTTGTTTGGCAAGCGGATGATTTAATGGAACAAGCGCGTAAATTTTTTCTGTGAATAAAATTTTTCCCGTTATATCCGAGAAATTCGTCGGCACCGGTCCTAATAAGGCCAGATCAATATCGCGGGTTCTGACAGCTTCAATCAGAAACTTATAGGAGCCTTGGCGCAGCAAAAATTCGACGTGCGGATATTCTTCTTTAAATGCTGAAATGACGGTCGGCAAAAGCTGGCTCGCAAGGCTTGTAGGAAAGCCGATCTTTACCGTTCCGCGATGCGGGTCGAGATACTCATCAATTTGTTCTTTCGCATAATCAATGGCTTTCATCGCCGTTTTCACATGAAGCAAAAATTCTTTTCCGATCGGCGTGAGTTTGATGTTTCTTCCTTCACGCTCAAATAAAGTCACATTTAGTTCTTCTTCAAGATTTGCAATTTGTCTGCTGATTGCTGATTGGGCCACATGCAAATGATCAGCGGCTTCTGAAACGTGTTCACGTTCAGCCACCTCCATAAAATAACGCAGTTGGCGCAGCTCCATTTTTGTCTCACATCCATCTATCTCATTTTGAGATTCTTTTGATCTAAATTATATATTGTTTATATCGTTTTGAAAACCTACAATAATAATAGAGTTGTTAGATTTTATGACCGGTATTATCGGAAATTGATCGGGGGAGAGGAATTATGACGTACAATCAAATGCCAAAAGCTCAAGGTCTCTACCGTCCTGAATTTGAACATGATGCATGCGGAATCGGCCTATATGCGCACTTAAAGGGCAAGCAGACTCACGACATCGTCAAACAAGGGCTTAAAATGCTTTGCCAGCTAGACCATAGAGGAGGCCAAGGCAGTGATCCGGATACAGGAGACGGAGCCGGCTTACTGGTTCAAATCCCTGATGCTTTCTTTAGAAAAGAGTGCAAAGATATCAATCTGCCGGAAAAAGGCCGTTACGGGGTAGGAATGGTCTTTTTCTCACAGAAGGAAGATGAAAGAAAAAAAATCGAAAAGCAAATCAATGCACTGATTGAACAAGAAGGCCAAGCTGTTCTTGGATGGAGAACTGTACCTGTAAATGTCGGAAAAATCGGAACAGTGGCACAGAAGAGCTGCCCGTTTGTCCGTCAGGTATTTATCGGTGCAAGTTCTGATCTGAAGGACAATTTGTCGTTTGAACGAAAATTGTATGTCATTCGCAAACAGGCTGAAAACTGGGGAGTCACGGAAGGTCTTGATTTTTATTTTGCCAGTCTTTCAAGCCAGACCATTGTTTACAAAGGCCTTTTAACACCTGAACAAGTTGATGCATTTTATTCTGACCTGCAAGATGAAACATTCGTTTCTGCTTTTGCGCTTGTGCATTCACGCTTCAGCACTAACACATTCCCTACATGGGAAAGAGCGCATCCAAACCGGTATTTGGTTCACAATGGTGAAATCAACACCCTTCGCGGAAACATCAACTGGATGAGCGCACGTGAGCAGCAATTTGTTTCTGAAAGCTTCGGTGAGGACTTAAATAAGATTTTGCCGATTCTCAATGCTGACGGCAGTGACTCTTCCATTTTAGATAACGCATTTGAATTTTTTGTAATGGCTGGTCGCAAACCGGCACATACAGCAATGATGCTCATTCCTGAGCCGTGGACGGAAAATACGCACATGTCTAAGGAAAAAAGGGCGTTCTACGAGTACCACAGTTCCTTAATGGAGCCGTGGGACGGACCGACAGCCATTTCATTTACCGACGGAAAACAAATCGGTGCGATTCTTGACCGGAATGGCCTTCGTCCTGCACGTTATTATGTAACAAAAGATGATTATATTATTTTCTCATCTGAAGTCGGCGTTATTGAAGTTGAACAGGAGAACATTTTATATAAAAACCGTCTTGAACCAGGAAAAATGCTTTTAATTGACCTGGAAGAAGGCCGGATTATCCCGGATGAAGAAGTCAAAACACAAATTGCAACTGAGTACCCGTATCAAAAGTGGCTTGAGGAAGAGCTTGTCCAAGTGAATCCTGATCCGGAATCAAGAGAGGAAGAACAGTTTACAGATCTCCTGACTCGCCAGAAGGCATTCGGGTACACATATGAAGATATCCAAAAGTATTTAATTCCTGTGATTAAAGAAGGAAAAGATCCTCTCGGTTCAATGGGGAATGACGTGCCGCTTGCTGTTCTGTCAGACCGCGCACAATCACTTTTCAACTACTTTAAGCAGCTGTTTGCACAAGTAACGAACCCGCCAATTGATGCGATTCGCGAGCAGCTTGTGACATCTACGATGACTTGGCTCGGTGCAGAAGGCGATCTTCTTCACCCGAGTGAACGAAACGTTCGCCGGATTAAATTGTATACACCAGTTTTATCCAACGAACAATTTTACGCTTTGAAAACGATTGTTCATCCTGACTTAAAAAGCCAAAGAATCGATGTGCTGTTCTCGGAGGATATTGAACGCGGATTAAAGGACATGTTCACACAAGCAGAGAAAGCCATCAGCCAAGGTGTAAGCCTGTTAATTTTATCAGACAAGAAGATGAACGAACGCCTGACGCCGATTCCTCCGCTTTTGGCAGTCAGCGCGCTGCACCAGCATTTAATCCGCAAAGGGCTGCGTACGAAAGTCAGCATTATTGTGGAATCCGGAGAAGCGCGTGAGGTGCATCACTTTGCAGCATTAATCGGCTATGGTGCCGATGCGATTAATCCGTATCTGGCTTATGCAACTTACAAGCAGGAAATTGATGAAGGACGTTTGGATCTCAGCTATGAAGAAGCGGTCAGCAAATATGGAAAAAGCATTACTGAAGGCGTTGTAAAAGTCATGTCTAAGATGGGAATTTCAACTGTACAAAGCTACAGAGGCGCCCAAATCTTTGAAGCGGTAGGAATCAGCCGCGATGTGATTGACCGCTATTTCACGGGAACTGCATCACAGCTGGGCGGTATCGACTTAAAAACAATTGCCGAAGAGGCGCAGCGCCGTCACCGGGAAGCGTATCAGGATGATTACAGCAAAACGCTTGAACCAGGAAGTGACTTCCAATGGAGAAACGGCGGAGAGCATCACGCGTTTAACCCGAAAACGATTCATATCTTGCAATGGGCATGCCGCAGAAATGATTACAATCTGTTTAAACAATATACAAAAGCGGCAGATGAAGAACGGATCGGATTTTTGCGGAACTTGTTCGCATTTGACGGAGACCGGAAGCCTCTGAAATTGGAAGAGGTCGAATCTGCTGAATCAATTGTCAAACGTTTTAAAACAGGTGCAATGTCATTTGGCTCCCTGAGTAAGGAAGCGCATGAAGCTTTAGCAATTGCGATGAACCGTCTTGGCGGAAAAAGCAACAGCGGTGAGGGCGGAGAAGACCCAAAACGCTTTGTTCCAGATGAAAACGGTGATGACAGAAGAAGTGCAATCAAACAAATTGCATCCGGTCGTTTCGGCGTCAAAAGCCATTACCTCGTTAATGCAGATGAATTGCAAATCAAAATGGCGCAAGGCGCTAAGCCGGGTGAAGGCGGACAGCTGCCTGGCAACAAGGTGTACCCTTGGGTTGCCGATGTCCGCGGATCAACGCCAGGTGTCGGATTAATCTCACCGCCGCCGCATCACGATATTTATTCGATTGAGGATTTGGCCCAGCTGATCCACGATTTAAAAAATGCCAACCGCGATGCAAGAATCAGCGTCAAGCTGGTATCAAAAGCAGGCGTTGGCACAATCGCTGCAGGTGTTGCCAAAGCAACCGCAGATGTCATTGTGATCAGTGGTTACGACGGAGGTACAGGCGCTTCTCCGAAAACCAGTATTAAACATACAGGGCTGCCATGGGAGCTTGGTCTTGCAGAAGCACATCAAACGTTAATGCTGAATGGACTCCGTGACCGTGTTGTATTAGAAACAGACGGAAAGCTCATGACGGGCCGAGATGTTGTGATGGCTGCCTTGCTCGGCGCCGAAGAATTCGGTTTCGCGACGGCTCCGTTAGTTGTACTCGGCTGTGTCATGATGCGTGCCTGCCATTTGGATACATGTCCTGTCGGGGTAGCGACACAAAATCCGGAGCTTCGTAAAAAATTCATGGGCGACCCTGATCATATTGTGAACTATATGCTGTTCATTGCTGAAGAAGTTCGTGAGTACATGGCTGCCTTAGGCTTCAAGACATTTGACGAAATGATCGGCCGCACGGACGTACTCAATGTAAGTGAACGGGCGAAGGGACATTGGAAAGCAAGTCAGCTTGACTTGTCTACCCTTCTTTATCAGCCTGAAGGCGTTCGGACGTTCCAATCGCCGCAAAATCATAAAATTGATCAATCACTTGATATGACGGCGATTCTCCCGGCTGTACAAGAAGCCATCGAGTCCGGGAAAGAAGCAGAAGTTTCTATTAAAATCAACAATACAAACCGTGTAGCCGGCACGATAACAGGCAGTGAAATTTCAAAACGTCATGGTGAAGAAGGGCTTCCGGAAGATACGATTAAGCTGCAGTTTACCGGATCAGCCGGACAAAGCTTTGGAGCCTTCGTTCCTAAAGGGATGACGCTTTATTTAGACGGAGACTCAAATGATTATGTCGGAAAAGGACTTTCTGGCGGAAAAATCATCGTCAAGTCACCGGAAGGATTCAATTCCGCTTCAGATGACAACGTCATTATCGGTAACGTAGCTTTCTACGGTGCGACAAGCGGAGAAGCGTACATTAACGGTCGTGCTGGTGAACGCTTTGCCGTTCGGAACAGCGGTGTGAATGTGGTGGTAGAAGGCATTGGCGACCACGGCTGTGAATACATGACTGGCGGCAGCGTTGTCGTGCTCGGCAATGTAGGCAAAAACTTCGCTGCAGGCATGTCCGGCGGAACCGCTTATGTTCTGGCCGAAGATGTAAAAGCGTTTAAACGCAAATGCAACCTTGAGATGATTTTATTTGAATCATTAGGGGATGAAAAAGAAATCGAGCAAGTCAAAGCAATGCTTGAAAAACATGCTGCATATACAAACAGCCAAAAAGCACAAGATCTGCTTGATCAGTGGGAAGACAGCGTGAAAAAATTCGTCAAAGTCATTCCGAAAAACTATAAACAAATGCTTGCAAGCATCGAAGAACAAAAAGCTGCAGGCCTATCAGATGAAGAAGCTGTTATGTACGCATTTGAAGCCAACACGAAACCAAAGCAGAACCCAGCGTCATCGGGACAAAAACAAGCGGTAGTTCAGTAAGGAAGGGGAGAGGAACATGGGGAAACCAACTGGATTTATGGAGATCAAACGAGAAAAACCTGCTGAGCGGGACCCTCTCACTCGCTTAAAGGATTGGAAAGAATATTCTGCTCCTTTTTCAGAAGAAGCATCGAAACGGCAGGGGGCGCGGTGTATGGATTGCGGTACACCGTTTTGCCAGATCGGTGCGGACATTAACGGATTTACATCCGGCTGTCCAATTTACAACTTAATTCCTGAATGGAATGATCTTGTCTACCGGGGCAGATGGAAAGAAGCATTAGAACGCCTTTTGAAAACAAACAACTTTCCTGAATTTACAGGGCGGGTATGCCCCGCTCCTTGTGAAGGATCATGTACATTAGCGATTTCAGACCCGGCCGTATCAATTAAAAATATCGAAAGAGCTATCATTGACAAAGGATTTGAGAACGGCTGGATTCAGCCTAGAATTCCTAAAAAACGAACAGGCAAAAAAGTGGCCGTCGTTGGATCAGGCCCGGCCGGACTAGCGAGTGCTGATCAGCTGAATCAAGCGGGGCATTCAGTCACTGTGTTTGAACGCTCGGACAGAGCGGGCGGTCTTTTGACATACGGCATTCCAAACATGAAGCTTGAGAAAGGCATTGTAGAACGCCGGGTTAAATTGCTGACACAAGAAGGCATTGATTTTGTCACAAACACAGAAATCGGCGTTGATATTACAGCTGATGAGCTGAAAGAGCAATTTGACGCTGTGATTCTATGCACAGGCGCGCAAAAACAGCGGGATCTATTAATTGAAGGACGCGATTCAAAAGGAGTCCATTACGCGATGGACTACCTGACACTCGCGACAAAAAGCTATTTAGATTCTAACTTTAAAGACAAGAAATTTATTGATGCCAAAGGGAAAGATGTCATCGTAATTGGAGGCGGGGATACAGGAGCTGACTGTGTCGCTACTGCTTTGCGACAAAAAGCCAAAAGCGTACACCAATTCGGCAAACACCCGAAACTTCCGCCGGCCCGTACGAATGACAATCTATGGCCTGAACAGCCGCACGTCTTTACGCTTGAATATGCGTATGAAGAAGCAGAAGCAAAATTCGGAAGAGATCCGCGTGAATACTCCATTCAAACGAAAAAAATGGTTGCGGATAAAAACGGCAAGCTGAAAGAGCTTCATACCATCCAAATGGAAAAAGTGAAAAATGAGCACGGAAAGTACGAGTTTCGTGAGCTGCCTGGAACGGAAAAAGTATGGCCTGCTCAGCTTGTCTTCATCGCTATCGGCTTTGAAGGCACAGAACAGCCGCTGTTGAAACAGTTTGGTGTTGATTCTGTAAATAACAAAATCAGCGCAGCATATGGGGATTATCAAACAAATATCGATGGCGTATTTGCCGCAGGGGATGCAAGAAGAGGCCAAAGCTTAATCGTATGGGCGATTAATGAAGGCCGTGAAGTGGCGCGTGAAGTAGATCGATATTTGATGGGGAGTTCAGTTCTTCCATAAATAAAGGGGATTATCATATAAGAGAAACCGGCCTGTATACCAGCCGGTTTCTTTTTTTATTCCATCATAATTCCGATGTTTCCAAACTGTGTGCCGTTCTGCATTCTTGTATATGCTTCAAACGCTTTTTCTAAAGGGTATGTGCGGTCAATTACAGGGCGCAGCTGATGTTTTTCAATGAAAGCGAGCATATTGTAAAATTCCTCACAGCTACCCATCGAGGTTCCCAATACATTGATCTGAGGAAAGAATAAAGAGCGCACCGGAAAACTGAGGTCGGCCCCTGAGCTTGCCCCAAAACTGACAATACGCCCGTTCGGTTTAACATGGCGAAGGTATTCCGAAAAGAGAGCGGGACCTATACTGTCAAGAACAACATCAGCTTTTCCTCCGTGCAGCTGATCATCCCAATTACTGTAGCTGTCAAAAGCGTAATCAGCACCTAGATGGAGCGCTTTTTTCCTTTTCTCCTCACTGCGGGAGGTCACGCTTACTGTCGCTCCGATCGCTTTTGCCATGAATAAAGCGTAGGTTGCAACTCCGCTGCCGATGCCGGGAATCAACAGATGCTCGCCTTTTTTCAATCGGGCTTTTGTAAATAAGGCCCGATATGCGGTTAAAGCCGATAAAGGCAAAACGCCTGCTTCTTCCCAGGATAAATAAGTAGGTTTTTTGATCGCATTTTGTGAAGGAATGATCACGTATTCAGCCAGCGTTCCGTCAGAAGGCCCTCCCAAGATCTCCGGAATTGGCGGTACATTCTCTGTCACATCCCAGTTCAATGTCGGAAAATAATGACTTCCGTTTGAACAGCTGCGTTTTTGACACCTTCACCAACCTCTTCAATAATACCGGCGCCGTCAGACCCCAGTATCACATAAGGATCTCGTTCTGATTTGTTATTCATCAGAAACAGGTCGCGATGATTTAGACCTGCAGATTTTAATTTAACTTTCACCTCTCCGTATCCGGGCTTTTGTGATGGAACGTCTTGCAATGATAAGCCCTGAAGTCCTGCTTTTCCGTTGTGAATGACAGCTTTCATGTGTCCTCCTCCTCATTGAATTGCAGTTTCATATCTTTACATATTTTACATAGCGGTATTCTTCAAGTAAAATGAACAAAAATGATAGCCGATATCACTTTTAATCATAGCAAGAAGGTGAGAGCCTATGGAAAGCGGAGATTTAAAGATTTTTCGGGCTGTGGCCCGTGAAGGAAGCATAACGAAAGCAGCGGAAATGCTGAATTATGTTCAATCGAATGTGACAGCCAGAATACATAACCTTGAGGAAGATTTGAACATCAGGCTTTTTCATCGGACGAATCGCGGGATGAAGCTGACCGCTGCCGGAGAAAATCTACTAGAATATGCTGATCAAGTACTAGCGCTGTTAGACGAGGCTGAAAAATCGGCACAGATGAGCCAGCAGCCGAAAGGGCTGTTGCGGATCGGATCGCTGGAAACAACGGCGGTAACGCATCTGCCTGAGCATGCGGCCTCCTTCCTCAGACGTTTTCCTGAAGTTGATTTATCAGTGAACACAGCTGATACACACAATTTGATGCAACAGGTTCTAGATCATAAGGTTGATGGTGCTTTTGTATACGGACCGGTTGAGCACACGGATATCAGCCAAATCCCTGTTTCCCGTGATGAATTGGTTTTGATTTCCTCACAGGAAGGAACGGCAGAAGACATGCTTCGGCAGCCGATGCTCTTTTTTGGAGCTGGCTGTTCTCATCGTGCCAGAGTCAAAAGGTTACTGGAGGAAGCAGGAATTCAAAATCAAAAAATCATAGAGTTTGGGACATTGGAAGCTATTATAAGAGGAGTTTCCGCCGGTTTAGGAACAGCGCTGCTTCCAAAGTCCGCTATCGACTGTTCCGAACATCGTATGAATATATGGATTCATCAGCTGCCTGCAGCGTATCGAGATGTAGAGATTGTATTTATATACAGGAA
The DNA here is from genome assembly GCF_000507145.1 of Bacillus tequilensis KCTC 13622. Lineage (GTDB taxonomy): Bacteria > Bacillota > Bacilli > Bacillales > Bacillaceae > Bacillus > Bacillus tequilensis. Next base: position 733,984 of record NZ_AYTO01000034.1, read on the forward strand.
AGACTTTTTTATTACGAATGCGTTTCAGAGATATATAGATGAGGTAGACGAAATGAAGGGATGAAGCCTGTTGCGCTGCAATTATCAGGTATGAGACAGGTGTAAAGGTCTGTATACAAAAAACTGTACTCATTTGAACCGAGTACAGTTTTCTTCATTTTATTTCCGTTTTAAATTAACACCGATCGCCGCGCCGTTTCTGCTTGAATCAGCTACGCCTTTAAAAGTGCCGTTTTCATGGTCGATAGAGATGCTTTGCACGTTGCCGATATCAACTGGACTTTTGCCGAATTTATGTCCCATGCCGTTTAGTTTGCTGAGGACATCTTCAGGAACTCCATCTTCGTAGCGGTAGGAGCTCATGCTGTTTGTGTAAATTCTCGGCTCTTCGACTGCTGCTTTTAACTCCATGCCGTATTCGATGTGATAGAGAATGGTTTGCAAAACAGATGAAATAATGGTGGCCCCGCCCGGAGATCCGACGGTGAGAACAGGCTTGTCATCCTTAAATAAAATCGTCGGGGTCATGCTGCTCAAAGGCCGCTTGTTCGGCTGTACTTCGTTGGCACCGCCTGGAACCGCATCAAAATCCGTTAATTCATTATTTAAAATGACCCCGTAATTAGGGACCATAATACCGGTTCCGAATAGCTGTTCAATTGTCGTCGTATAGGAAACAACATTTCCCCAGCGGTCGGCAACTGTGAAGTGGGTTGTTTGGCCTTCTACTTTGTCTTCAGGCTGTTTGACTTGCTTATAGTTTGCCGATCCTTCTTGGTATTTCCAAGGGTCGCCGGCTTTCGGCTTTTTATTGACTTGATCCAGGCTGATTAATTGCTGGCGTTCTTTAATATAATCGGGATGAAGCAGGCCTTTGAGAGGAACGTTTACAAATTCGGGATCACCAGCGTAAGACGCACGGTCGGCATATGACAAATGCATCGTTTCCGCAAGCAGCTGATATTTTTCCCAAGAGCGGGCGTCGTATTGTGAAAGGTTAAAATCATCAAGAATTTTCAGCATTTGCAATAAAAAAATACCGCCAGAGCTTGGAGGAGGAGGAGTGGCGATTCGATAGCCTTGATAGTCTCCCCAAATCGGTTCATCGATGGTAATGTCATAATTTTCTAAATCTTTTTTTGTCATTGATCCGCCGAAATCCTGCACGGTGTCAGAAAGCGCTTTGGCGAATTTTCCTTTATAAAAAGCGTTAGTGCCTTTTGAACGAATGAGCTTAAATGTTTTTGCCAAATCCTTCTGAACCAGTGTATCGCCTTCTTTAAGCGGCTTGCCATTTGGCAAAAATACATCCTTTGCGGCAGTCCGCGACAGCTTTTCCTGATAATCAGAAATGGCATCCGCCAACACTGAATCAATCGGAAATCCTTTTTCAGCGAGTTGAATAGAAGGGGTGATTAATTGCTTCATTGAACGGGTTCCCCATTTATCCAAGGCTTCTTCCAGCCCTTTCAGCGTACCTGGAACACCGACGGCAGTACCTTTTGTCACACGTTCAGAGAAAGGAATCGCTTTGCCGTCTTCATCAAGAAACATGTCAGGAGCTGCGCCTGCTGGAGCACGTTCCCGGCTGTCTATGATGGTTGTATCCTTTGTTTTTCCATCATACACCATCATAAAGCCGCCGCCGCCAATGCCTGACATCATCGGCTCTGTGACATTGAGGGCAAATTGAATGGCAACCGCCGCGTCAATGGCATTTCCTCCTTTTTTCAACACATCAGCACCGACTTCTGAAGCGAGAGGATGTGCAGTGGCAACCATGCCATCTTTTCCAACGTCTACTTGTTTGTACTCGTCATAGCTTTTGGGCGGCTTTTTCGCTTCCGCATGAAAAGGGACACTTCCAGCGACTAACAGGACACAAAGCAGAGCTGTTAAACAGACGTTCACCGTTCTTTTCATATTCTCCCTCCTATATGAAGCTGTTCTGTTACAATCTTAGCGTAAGAAAATTACAGCGTTTTCACAAGTGACAAATGGTATATTATACAGAATATTCACTCGTTTTTCTGTGCAAAATTGATTATAATGTGATAAGCCATGTGCTATATTAGAATCAGCATACAGATGAAGAAAGGACTGCTATATGTATTTAACAATTAAAGAAACAGCAGAATATACAAATCTTTCAGAGGATTATATTAAAAGCTTGGTGCTTGAAGGAAAAATCAGAGCCGTTCATGACGGTGAGCAATTTTTGATTTTTAAGGAGCAGTTCAAAACGCATCTCGAACAGCTGGAGAATTACAAAGCGCTCGTGCAGGAAATCTTAAATGAACCGATTCCGGAAGATATTGATGTAAAGGATGAGGATTAGGACACAATTTCAAATTGTGTCTTTTTTTGTATAACTTTTTGAAGACAGTGAAAAAAACAAGGCATCAGATTTTGTTCTAAGAGGCTTTTCGATGATAACTAAGGGGATATGTATCAAATAGATTAAAAGCTTTATAAGTATCTTTAAAAGCCGTTTAAGAGGAAGGGGGTTTTTGAAAGCAATTTACCCTCCTCATGTAACACTATGTATATTATGTTACATAAATGCCGTGACACTTTGACTTTCAACGTTTATCAGCTATAATAGTAACATAGACCTCAAAATGTTACATAACGGTTTTTTAAGGAGTTTTTTGATGCATATTGTACAGCCGATTCGCAGTTTAGAAAAAATCCAAGAAGTAAAACAATATTTGCTAAACAAAAACAAGCGGGACTACTTTCTTTTTATTTTCGGCATCAACAGCGCGCTCCGCATCTCTGATATTTTGCCGCTGCAAGTGAAGGATGTTAAAAATAAAGATCATTTATGGGCAACAGAAAGCAAAACGAAAAAGAAGAGGAAGATCCTGATTTTAGAATCGCTGAAGCAGGAAATATACGAGTATACGAAAGACATGAAAGAAAACGAATATCTATTTAAGTCTGTCCGGACCAGGAAGCCGATTTCCCGCATTCAGGCCTACAGGATTTTAAGAGAGGCCGCGGCGGTGTGCGGTCTTGAGGAAATAGGTACGCACACGCTCCGGAAAACGTTCGGCTATCATTTTTATCAGCGGACAAAAGATATCGCCGAGCTGCAGAGAATACTGAATCATTCATCACCCTCGATTACAATGCGGTATATCGGTATTGATGAAGATACGACAAGAGCCGCTTATAAGGTTTTTGGAGGGCTCTAATACAAATCGCTTGAAAATATCGATCATCAGAGCTACTATATAAATTATCCAAAGCTCTAGTAGCACAGCGGATAGTGCAGCAGTTTCCTAAACTGCAGGTCGGGAGTTCGAATCTCTCCTAGAGCGTTTTTTAAATGAGATGGGTTCGGATTAATCACATCTAAAAACAGCAAAAACCCTTGTGAAACAGGGGTTTTTGCTGTTTTTAGGAGTTTTTCAATTGGACGAGAATATGGTGGAAAACGATGTGAATTTATTTCTTTTTGCACATTGCTATAGAATCGATTTTACACTGGGCATTTTTTTAAATAAGTACAGTGTGTTTCGTGTATCTTCTTCACGAAGTTCTTTAATGACATGTGAATAATAATTAAGGGTGGTATCTATCTTCGCATGTGATGGAGGCCTCCGCATTACAGTAATAATGCAAATGTGGCCCGTTTTGTTGAGTGGGGAAGATTACAGAAGATGAATAACAGGCTTGACCTATCCGGACAAAACAGCTGTCAGTGTGGAATTGGGCAGCGCCGCAAATTGATCGACACCCCAGAGGTGTTTTTATGTTGCCTCTAAGGAGGTGATAACAAGAAACGGCGGATACTACTGTGTTTATTAATTTTGAAACATTGGATTTAGCGAGAGTTTACCTGTTTGGTGGTGTGAAGTACCTCGATTACTGCTGGTTCTCAGCATCTTGACGTAATAACAGGTGTAATTAAGGTTTGGAAATTCAAAAAGCAGCGGAGCCGGAGCGCTTGCTTCAGTTATGTATGAAAATCATCGTAGCAAATATTATAGATACAATCCTCAATCTGAACGGTGTCCTGACATTTGGAACCGTTCTTTTTTATATCACCATCCACAATACAGCAAACGACGCGTCAGCCGCTAACGAGATCAGCTATATGATCGGGAATACAAGCTCGACAAGCTTTCACTTTGCAGTCGATGACAAAGAGGTGCGGCAGGGCATCCATACAAATCGTAACGCGTGGCACACTGGAGACGGCACATACGGCACTGGTAACCGTAAATCTATCGGGGTTGAAATCTGCTACAGCAAGTCTGGAGGCCCTAAATACAAGGCAGCAGAAAAGCTGGCAATCAAGTTTGTGGCGCAGCTGCTTAAAGAGCGCGGCCGGGGAATTGATCGTGTCCGCAAGCATCAGGATTGGAACGGAAAATATTGCCCGCACCGTATTTTGTCAGAGGGAAGATGGGATGAGGTTAAGGCTACCATTGAAAAAGAATTGAGGGCGCTGGGCGGGAAAACATCTTCTAAACCGTCATCGTCTGCGCCTAAAGCTTCTGGAGGCACTTACACAGTCAAAAAGGGCGATACTCTTTCCGTAATTGCAAAAGAGCACGAGGTAAGCATGGCAACCCTACAAAGCTTGAACGGTATCAAAAATCCGAACTTGATCAAGGTCGGCCAAGTATTAAAGCTCATAAGTTCGAGCACTTCAAGCCCTAAACCAAGCAGCAAAAAAACGTCATTTGCGCTGCCTTCTGGTGTCATTAGAGTAACAAGACCTATGCGAAAAGGGGATGACGTAAGGCGGATTCAAAATGCTCTGGCGGCTCTTTACTTCTATCCAGATAAAGGGGTGAAGAATAACGCCATTGATGGCGTGTATGGACCGAAAACAGCAAACACGGTCAAACGGTTTCAGTCAGTAAATGGTCTGTCTGCTGACGGCATTTATGGGCCTAAGACTAAAGTGAAACTTGAAGAGTTCTTGAAATAATAGAAGAAGCCCTTCTTAAAAGAGGGGCTCCTTTTCTAACTATATTGTTTTAAGGTGTTCTTTAATTTGTTCAATAACTTGCTTAAGCCATTCTAATGGAGTTATATCATCTTCAGGAAAGTATATACCATCAGCTGCTTTTTCTATAAATTCATTCTTATCTGCTTCAGAATAATTACTATTTACAAACTCAGTTAGTGCTATTAAATCTCTTTCTTTTAGCTTTTGTGATGCTTCATTTAGATATTCATTAAGAGCATCTTCAGGAGAATCTATATCTTGGTGGAAATGTCCGCCGAGAAATCTAAATACAGGATCAGAAACTTCGATTTCAATCATTGCTTATATACTAAATAGCCTCTTTTATTTCTGTAATTACTTTTTTCAACCATTGTAAAGGAGTTAAATCGATTGCCGGAAAATAAATCTCCGTATTTGATTTTATAAAACTTTCTTTCTCTTGATCAGACATGTTTTCATTTATAAACTCTTCACAAAATTTTATTGTGAAAACTAAGCATTCTTTACTTGATTCAGCTATAAATTCTTTCAAAGCTTGTTCTGGTGAACCCATGTCCTGGTGAAATGTTCCTTCTAAAAAATCACTTAATTCTTCCAGAGTATCATAATTCTCGTACATTGTTATTCAGAACTCCTTTTATTTTGTAGGATAGCCAGTTAAAATAAACTCCCCATTTTTACTCTTTTTCAATACTATTGTAGCGTTGGTAACATCCTTAGCAACATTTGAACCTTTTTCTACCCTTCTGCCGAGAACTTCTCCATCACCTTTGTATCTTAAAGGAAGAGTAGGTCTACTTGTAGGATTAGAGAGCCATTTTTTTATTTTACTAATGTTTTTTGGATCACTTAGAACTGAACTGGCGACTTTTTCTGCAGTAGCTCTATCTTTAAATGAAGAAGACCCAGAGATTTTTGTATCTTTTATTAAACGTTGAAATAATTCGCCATCAGTCTTCCCAACATGTTTTTCTATAAGATGCCCGCCTTTTGCTTCATGAGCAGCTAATCCGCCGCCAGGTGCGAGAGGGGTACTATCACCTTGTTTGGCATTACCTATACCCGTGTTGTTAGACGTTTCAGTTCTTCTGAGAACACTCTCTTTTTTATCTTCCGCAATGCTTTTTAGCAGCGGAGTATTTTTCACGTTAATGGTTTTCTCAGCATCTTGAAGGATTCCTTCTAATGCAGGA
>NZ_AYTO01000035.1 GCF_000507145.1 Bacillus tequilensis KCTC 13622
TGCACCTGAAATCAGATGAATATGTAAAGAAACAGCACAAAACAAAAAAGCTTGTAGAAAAAAACACCGTTTTCTCTACAAGCTGAAAGCCTTCCTATTAGGAAGGCTTTTTCAGTTTTATTACACACTGCCGGAAACTGCGCTTCATATGAATAAGGGGAACGTTACTTCTTATACCATTAGACATATTACAGATTGTTCAATTTTTATATAATTGTTGGAAACGGTTTTTTCGTCTGCGATAATGAAATAAGAGGTGAAATCAATGAATGGTATAGAGTTTTTAGAGTCTGTGTTTCAACTGGGACAAATAATTTTATTGTTCTCCGGCTACGCCCTTTATTGGAGATTAGGTAAAACAAAAAAAGACCGAAGACTTACAAAATACGAAACTTTTCTTAGGTTCTTTGTAATGTTCGGCATATTTGCATGGGCACTTTCGTTTCTTGCCTTGCATTTGTGGTAACAATCTTCTGTCGATATTTTACTTATTTGTCTAATTTGCTTAACATTAAGTTACATTCCTTTTTTATTGCCATTTCAGAGTTCACACATGTTGAAAAGATTGTTTTTCTGGCGTCGATTTTCTTTCTTGCTATTGCCACAATAGCGCCAGCAGCTTCAGCAACACAATTGAATCCGGAGGACGGTTTAGATGGCTTAACTGAAGAACAAATTGAAAAGTCTGTAGCAGAAGTTGAGCACATCTTTACTAAAATTTAAGTTTTTGATAAAGAGACGGGGTATACAGTCAATGAGGACGAGCTTGAAAAAACTCCTTATCCTCCAGCTCAAAAAGAGGGCATAGTCGCTTTCGCTAATTATATGAATAAGGAATATAATTATACTGATGTAAAAACCAGTAGTGTTCAGGGATGTCTAGAAGATGCACTAAACTTAAGTAATGGTGCTTTGAATCAAGTTCAAAAAGCCATTGAAAAGGGCGATTGGTTGACTGTTGTAGGATTTCTAGGAACTATAGGTTTAGCAGTTTCCCCGCCAGCAGTATTTGCATTCTTCTTGCTCTGTGGTACTTCAGTGGCAAAGGTTGCTCCACAAGAAAATTGATAAATGGATTTTAAATCCCTTCTACAACCCGCATCTGTTTCGATATCAGCCAACGGTGGCATGCTGTTCCTGTACTCCTCTTCCTCCTCTTTCATCTTATGAAGCTCATACTGAACATCATCGACAAAGGACAAGAGAGAAAGGCGTGTTTCTTCGCTGATTAATCCTTTAAGTTACGATGTTGTCTGTGCCTCTTCAAGAACGTTGGCTGGAAGGTTACGCTTGAATCCGAACCATACTTTCAAATAATCTTCTGCTTTAGCTTTATTTTTCGTTGCCCAAGCTGAAAAGATCAACTTGTATTGATAACGGAGGGCAGCAGTCATTTTCCGTTCGATCGTGATGCACTTATTCTCAAGCGCAATCAATTTAAATTTCATTGCAACGCCAGTGATATTCCCGCCAAATGATTCATCAGAGAAATTGATCGACTTTGCAAAACGGAGAATGTTTTCTTCGAGCCGGTTCAAATGATTTTCAATAATCGCGTCATTTATATCTTTTGTTAGATAGCTCACATCGTCTTTTTCATCGTAAAGCTCAAGAATTCCAGTCTTTTTAAGTTGCTGGAGTGTGTCTTCATCTGCTCCCAATCCCTTTAGAATCAAGTAGGCCAGTCCGCACTGTTCAATTTCGTTTGAGACGTCTGACAGTGTCCGATCATAGGCATCAATAAGAGACAATCCCTTCTCGGCATCGCCTTTGACGTAATCCTTATACGCCTGAATATGCTTTTCGGCCATCTACATTCACCGCCGCTCCCTTCTGATTCGTGTTGTTTTGGAATAAAAAACGCCTTTCACTAAAGTGAGTTAGGCGTTTGTACTTAATAGTTATATTAGTGATTCAATTAAAAAGCGCCTGCCGATATTGTGTCATAATTTTATTCAGTGAGCTTTTATAAAATCAGTTATTAATTGTTCTGTTGTTAATATTGTGGCAAACTCATCGTGCAATGTGGCTATAGATACATTATGGATAGTATTTGCATCATAATATGTATTATTCTGATCCTTCATACCAAAGGCTGCCGTTGCATCAGAAATCAGGTATGTATCAAATCCTAAATTGCCACTCATTCTTGTAGTTGTTGATACACAGTGAGGCGTAGTTAAACCAGTTATTACTACAGTTGTTATTCCATTTAATTTTAAGAAATCTTCTAAATTAGTACCAATAAAACTACTATTTACTTTCTTGGTTATAATTACTTCTTCATCCATAGGTTTAACTATCTCCTTTATAGCAAACCCCTCATTCTTTGGATGAAATACAGATTGAGGTTTATCAGAAGTGTGTTGTATGTATATTACCGTCCAACCTTTTTCTCTCCACAATTGTAGTATCTTTCTAATGTTTTCTTCCGCCTCTAGGTTATTTCGTTCCCCCCATTTTTTATCATCGAAGGCTTTTTGTACATCCACAATTATTAAAGCTTTTTTCTTTTCTCCCACAAGAGAACCTCCTAAGTTGAATTTCTTATTTATTACTACATTTTAAATACTGATTTTACTTTTGTACACTGGGCTCAATGATAAATTTCAAATAACATCCTCCATACTGGGAAAACGTTCGAATATATTCCCTCTAAAACCACCACCGTGCTCAAGCCGTTAACCGCCAGTTGTCTATCCTGAGACTTACCAGAAGCAGTTTACAGAGAATATAAAAAAGCACTCTAAAAGGAGTGCTAAATTAAAGACTATTGATTTAGAAGCCATTTGATACGCTCAGCTGAAAATATATAGTGGAGTATTATAAGACATAGAAAGCTGAGACTAACTGTTTTTAAATCACTAAAATAAAGCGCTGCAACAGCTATTCCAAAGATCATTAATTCAATAACTAATCTTGTTATCCCGTTTACAGCTATTACAGTTTGTCCATTTCGACTAGGATCATTAGGTACTGCAAATACAGTCCAGATAATCATAACTACAATCGGTAATACAAAAGTTAGAACATATTAAAAAAAACCATTAAAATGGGTACAAGCAAACACCCCTATGGAGATTAGTGCAGCAATTTCAAGGGCGAATCTTAAAAGTAAATTAGTTTGGTTCAGTTTTTCCAACTCCTCTATATTAAAAAGCCCTCCTGCAGAAGATGCTCTTTCTCTACTTTATTTCATTGTATAGAAGTTTTTTTGTTCTTCCCCTTTTGATTCTCTTGGAGTTTTTGGAGAGATCGTCTCCACTTTTGAAGATATAATACCGACTGTTACTAATGCTCCAATTAATGCTATGACTACGAGTATTATGAAATATGACAAATTTCCCCCTCCTATCTAGATAATTATCCAAATAGCCAGGAATTTGTCTACAATTTGCAGAATTTGTCGAACGAAACTGTTGAATAAATCCACATTTCGTCAGAGGGTATTAACATGTACGTAATACTGCTGCTGTTTTAACACCGATAAACTATCAGCAATTGGCCGTTTAAAAGGTGTTTTGATCCCTGTCTCAAAAACGGGGGTCAGTCCCTAATTCAATACTTTTCTTTTCATGCTGTCATCCGGCAGAACCGCAATATCAAAGAATAAAACCACCGCAATCACCCCGAGAAGCCAGCCATTTGTTTTATCACGCTTTGCAATGATTGTTTCATCACCGATCATTTTTAAATCATCTGCTCTCACTCAAGAACAGGTATATATTGTTCGGGTACTTTTCATAATATTAAATGGCGTTTATATTATCTTGCAGCTCTAATCGGCGGGCTTCGTAGAGGAGAAGCTCTTGCTTGCGAATGGCACTTGGATGTAGATTGGGACAAAGGTGGAATATACGTAAATAGATCAATTTCTAAAAACAATTAACGGAGAGCCTCACGTTAAAAGTCCAAAGTTAAAAAGTTCTCAACGATTCGTTAAAATGCCTGATTTTTATACGGATGAGTTGGCTAAATATTATCGCATATGGAAGAAAGAAAAACTTATGCTCGGTGATACCTAGGAAGGCGGAGAACATCAATATGTAACCTTACTACTATACAACCCGTACCGCAAAATGGACTAAAATAAAAAAGAAGTACGGCCTAAAAGATGTTCGTCTTCATGACTTGCTGCATACTACGGTGGCTCTCCTTATGGAAGCTGGCGAAAATCTCAGTGCTATTCAAAGAAGAGCTGGACATGCCAGTGCTCGAACAACTAGTGATATTTATGGCCATGTTACCGAGAAACTCGAAAATAGCACAGTAAAACACTTTAACCAATTCGATCCTAGAAACCTAGCACAAAAACAGAGTTGATTTTGAATTCCCCTTCAAAATCAGCTCGAAAAAATAATTATTTCGTCCCCAATTCGTCCCCAACTCGATGAATGATGACAAAATCAATAAATAAGCAAAGTAAAAAACCCTTGCTGCGCAAGGGTTTAAGCTATGATTCCGACTGGGCTCGAACCAGCGACCTCTACCCTGTCAAGGTAGTGATTATCTTCTGAGCTATTAGTTTTATTCCTGACAAATACTTATCCATCAAGGGGTTGCAAAATTGATGTCTGATCTCTTCTGAATAAAAATTTTAATTGTTGGCAAGTTTGGGCAACAACTCGCCAACAATTTCTTAGCTATAAAAATTGAACCTAAAAAGGATTAATAAATTACTGTGGAAATAGATAATAACAAATACAGTGGAAACTTTTCTATGAAGTAAACAAAGAGGTTTAATTAATTTTAAATTTAGAACTTATCAAGAGTATTCGCTAACTTTATTGAATTTTCGGTCACCATTCTATTTAAGCCTTTTCCATAGGAAAGTGTCGGACATTGATGCTGATGGTAATGTTCACATCCGTAAAATGCTGAGAGATTCTTATTATTTAGTCTTAGATGGAGTCTTCCCCCACAGTTTTCACATACTATGTATCTATCTAAAAATTCATCAGCAAATTGATTTACCCCCAATACAACACCGGTCACTTTTTTTACACCTGCATTATATAACGTTTTTGCACATTCTAACATTGTCGCACCGGTTGTGAAGACGTCATCAATTATTACAACATGTTCTAAAGGTTCCATTAAATCAGCTTTAAATTGATTTCTGACATTGATAAACCTTTGTTCTTTGCCGAGATTTTTGTGAGTTGGGTAATTATTAATACAAATTAAATTAGACGATAAATCTTCGAATCCTAATTCAATTGATAGCATCTTAACTATAGGAGCAAGCCTATCCGCTTTTTCTGGTCTGCTTGGTACTCTTGTTATTCCACTTACAAGATTCTGTTCATTAATAAATTGAATAATCGGTTTATAGATTGATTTAAATAAATTATTTTGTGAGGTTTCACTCTTACTTTTAGTTATTCTTTTCGATAATTGAATAGATTCATATAAAGAGTGCTTAGGTCCAAAATATCTTCCTGCTGAAATCATTTCAACACTTGTTTGTTCAGATTGGGCAAAAAATCTAAACACATATCCTGAATTACTTAAAGGTTTATATTGTGTGATGTATGTTGTTACTATTTCAGAGAAATAACCGGTAGTTAAGTTAAATAATTGTGGAATTTTTTCTATTTCTTCCACTTTTAAATCCGGTAAATGCCCAATATCCTCATATAATATATGAGGATTTTTATTGTACAAAACTGTACCAATAGGCAAGTTAATAGCAGGCTTCAACTGTTGATGACTTTTTGAAACAACTAACATTTGATATGATTCAAATCCAGTAAGATCCATTGCACTTTCAATTATCTTTTGAGGGCCAAATATCTTATCTTGAAATGTTTCCTTTAACACTAGACTTTGAGGTGGAATTTTTTGCTCTAAGACTTCTTCACATTGTATAAATACCATACTCTTTCCCATATCATTTAATTGTTTATAAAGGTAACTAATTTCTTCGTCTGTAAATGCATCTAAATAAAGCAAAAGGCATTGTAAATCATTCGTCTTTAGAAACATATTTTACCGTTACCTCACTTATGTTTACTGGTGACTCTTCTGGCTCAGTTTTATAGTTTTGAAAAATTGCATTATTATTAGAAGCTAATTGAGACAAAAGATCATTGATTGTCGAAAACTTAAAAGCACCTCTCTTTGCAATATATTTATTTGGCCATTTCAACCTGTCATCATCAATTGCACTTTGAGGAATAAAGACTAAGCGACCTTGTTTTAAGGCGTAATCAGCTTGAATTAATGATCCACTCGTTTCTCCAGCTTCAATTATTACAGTTGCAAGGGACAAGCCACTCATTACTGCATTTCTCATTGGAAAATTCCATCTTTGTACAGACATCGAAGGTGCAAATTGGGAAATAACCAAACCTGTTTCTTCAATTTGCTTTTGGATCTTTATATTTTCTTTTGGATAATACTTATTTAGAGGTGTTCCAATAACAGCTATCGTAGGATTCCCCATACCTAAAGCCCCTAAATGGGCATTAGCGTCAATTCCTTTAGCTAAACCTGAAGCAACTACAATACGATTCAAACCTAATTTTTCAGCTAGTTTTCTCGCTCTTAAAGCGCCACTTTCCGTAGGGTTTCTCGTTCCAACAACTGAGATTGCATTGAATTTTAATAAATTTGGATTACCTCTCATAAATAAGAACATTGGAGCTTGATCAGTTTTGGCAAGAAGTGAAGGATACATATCTGTTCCTATTTTTACTATTATATCATCTTTTTGTAAGGTATCAAATCCTCTTTTAACCTTATCTGCTTCAAACTCGATGTCGTTTTTTAGGAAACCTGTGACTTCTGATAATTTATCACTAATACTGTGAATATCCTGAGTTAAATCTATTTCTGTTTCTAAATGATTATATATAGGATCACACTTTTTCACTTTATTCTTAAATAGAGCTAACAAGGTATAATAACAAATAGCATCATTCACTACTTCTTTACTGTTTACTTCTTCAATATTGTTAATAGTCTTGTTGCTTCCATATGTTTTTTCGATTTCAAATTTTCTTTCATATAACTCTTCTTTTAAGAATAACGATCCTGCTCTAGAAGATTTTATAGGTGAAATTTTTCCAGATTGAGTTAACTGATGGAGTCTTTGTGTACTTACATCTAAGTATTCAGCTGCTTCTTTAGTTAAGAGAATTTCTTTGGAAATGAATTCTTTTAATTCATTTATATTCTCAAATTTAATCATAGTAGACCTCCCATTATGTATAATGGAATTTTACACAAGTTCTTGATAATTATCAAGATGATTATCATCAAGAACCGATATGATTTTTTTTAATACCTCTGCTATTTTTGTTAACGTACTTGCTACCTTATATTAGCCAAAAAAAGTTCAAATACCTCGAACGATCTAGGTCAATGTACTTAGAACGAAATATTCATTTCATTCTTTCGATTCACATATTAGTCTCTTTCTTCATTCTTCCATGGTAATATCTTGTTAACGAATTCCAATGAAAGGATATGAACATGAAAGTATTTGAAGCTAAAACGTTGCTTTCTGAAGCAGATAAACGCGCAAAAGAATACAAAGAATTAAGAAGTCAGATGGTCAATCTAAAAAAGGCCTTTAAAGCCGTAGCTGATTTAGATGACAGTGAGTTTTCCGGAAAAGGCGCTGACAACATCAAAGCATTTTATCAAGACCACGCAGGTGTAGCTGACAATTGGATTGACTTACTTGATATGAAAATTGCTTTCTTGACGAGCATTTCAGGCACTTTAGAGGACGCCAGCTTATCTGATGCGTATATAGAAGAATCCTTCTTAGAACACGAGCTGGCTAATGCATACACAAAATCAAAATCCATAATGTCTGAACAAAAGAAAGCGATGAAAGATATCTTACATGATATCGACGATATTCTTCCGCTTGATTTGTTCTCGACAGAAACATTTAAAGACGAACTCGCCGACGCGGAGAACCAACGCAAAAAAACAGTCAATAAAGTAGGCAGCGTTGACGAAGCACTTGTTTCTGAATATGCTCAGTCAGAGCCAAATGAGCAATTCATCAAGAAGGACTTTCAAAAGCTTGAGGAATCCACAGGAAAAGGGAAAAACGCTACGCCCATTCACTACAACGCCAAGGCGTACCGTGAAAGTGACATACATAAGAAAAAAGGCGATATCGAGAAACAGACTGAAGCTTATTTGAAAATCAAGAAAGATGAAGCGAAAGAACGAGAAATCAAAGAGTTAAAGAAGAAGCTAGCTGACGGAGTAACGGATCCGGATGAATACTTAGAAATTGCCAAGAAGGTCGGCTATGAGAATCTTACCCCTGAACAGCTTGAATTTGTTTCATTTCTTGAACAGCGTAAAGCTTTCATGGATAACGGAAAAGAAGTGTTGCGAATCGTAGGTGATGGCGCTAAAGGTGCGATTGTTGGTATATACGATCTTGCCAAGGATACCGGTGAAGGAGCCATTCAATTCGGATGGAATATCGGTTGGACAATTGACAATCTTAACAAAGATCCTCAAAAAGTGCTGGATACCGTTTTGGAATACGACTATCAAGCTGCCTTTCAAAGTATGGTTGACACATTGAAGGATAATTGGGATACAAAAATGATTCACGGGGATGCATACACACGGCTGCACTAT
>NZ_AYTO01000036.1 GCF_000507145.1 Bacillus tequilensis KCTC 13622
TGTAGCGCTGGGCTGTTTCTTCAAATAGCTGATGAACCGTTTTGTCTGTCGGAACAGGCAGCGCTTTGCCCTTCCATGCCTCAAGAAGCGTTTGTTTTTCTGTTTCAGTGACGAGTGACAGGCTGGAAAGCGGCTGATTTGGATTGCTGGTGACTGCATCTAGAAGCTGCATCCAGTATTGCTTCCATCGTTCAATCGTTTCAGGCTTAAACAGCGCTGTATTGTACTCGAGTACAAACGTAAGCCCGCCATCGGTTTCGTCAGCCGTCAGTGTGATGTCAAACTTAGCCGTTTTCCGTTCAAACGGATGCGGCTCAAGCTGAATCCCTTTCATCGTTAAATCCTTGATATTCGCATTTTGCATTGAAAATACGGCATCGAATAATGGGTTTCTGCTTATGTCACGCTGAACCTGTATGTTCCCGATCAGGTCCTCAAGCGGGTAATCCTGCGCTTCAAAAGCGCTGAGTGCTGTTTCTTTCACTTCGCGAAGGTAGTCAGTAAATATCTTTTCACCCTGCGGATATGTGCGCAGCGCCAATGTATTGACAAACATTCCGATCACGCGGCTGACGTCCGCTTGAGATCGTCCGGCTACAGGTGAACCGACGATGATATCGTCTTGCCCGCTTAGTCTTGATAAAAACGCACTGTATGAAGCAAAAAGCACCATGTACAGTGTGGAATCCGTTTCTTTTGCAAGTCTGCGCAGCGCATCAGCTTTGCCTGCTTCTAATGTAAATGCAATGCGGTCTCCCTCAAACGTTTGAACCGCAGGCCTGCTATAGTCAGTCGGAAGTGTCAGCACCGGCAGATCTCCTTCCAGCTCCTTCAGCCAATGCTCCTCTTGCTTCCTGTAAAGCTCAGACTGAATGAACTGCTGCTGCCACACGGCATAATCCTTATATTGAATACGCAGCGGCTCAAGGGTTTCTCCGTCGTACAGCTTCGAAAGCTCCTCAATCAGCACACCGACAGACGTACCGTCAGAAATAATATGGTGCATATCGAATAGCAGCACATGCTCAGTGTTTGAATGCTTGATCAGACCCATTCTGAATAGCGGAAGCCGATCGACATGGAAAGGTCTGATAAACTCAGATACGATCCGCTCCGTCTCTTCTTCTGCAGCTTCGAAATAGGCCAACTCACACTCAGCTTCCTCCCAGATCCGCTGCACCGTTTCTCCATCTTTCATTTCAAATGTGGTTCTAAAGGCTTCATGTCGCTGCATTAACTGCTGCATGACGCTGTTCAGCCTTTCAACATCAAGCTCACCCGTAAGGCGCAGAACCGCCGGCATGTTATAGCTTGTTTGCGCTCCCTCAAGCTTCTCGAGTACATACATCCGTTTTTGCGGTGAAGAAACAGGGTACGTTTCTTGTTTCTTTGCCGGACTGATGCTGATGGCTGCCCCTTTTTCAGCAGAGGCAATCACCTGCGCCAAGCCTTCAACCGTCGGTGACTGGAAGAGATCTTTAAGTGACAGCTCAACCCCCAGTTCCCGATGAACCAAGGCAAGCATCTTCATACCTGCTAATGAATGTCCGCCGATGTCAAAGAAGTGGTCATAAACGCCGACTTGTTCAGCCTGAAGCACCCTCGCCCAAATGTCTGCGAGTTTTTGTTCCGTTTCATTACGAGGCGCAATATATGAAACACCTCTTGAGACGCTGGCATCAGGAAGCGGGAGCGCTCTCCGGTCGATTTTTCCGTTTCCGGTCAGCGGCAGCTCGTCCATTTGGATAAACACTGCTGGAACCATGTAAGCTGGCAGATCCTTCGCCGCATGCTCTCTTAACTCTTGAGATGACATTTCGCCTTCTCCGACAAAGTACGCGCAGAGCAGCTTGTCTCCCGCTCCTTGATCAACAGCAAGCACGACAGTTTCCTGCACACGGTCATGGGTTTGCAGCTGATGTTCGATTTCTCCAAGCTCAATACGCTGTCCGCGGATTTTCACCTGATGGTCGATCCGCCCGATAAATTCGATGTCGCCATTCGGCAGCCATCTGGCAAGGTCACCCGTTTTATACATGCATTCGCCGGATGTAAACGGATGCGGAACGAACTTCTCCTCAGTCAGCTCCGGACGGTTGTAATAGCCTTTCACGAGTCCTTCGCCGCTGACGCAAAGCTCTCCGGCGATCCCGGCAGGCTGCACATGTCCAGCCCGGTCAAGGATGTACACTTCCGTATTGCTGACTGGTTTTCCAATCGGAACAGACAGCGTGTGCTCATCTAATTCATCAACTGGATGATACGTCGCGAAAACCGTGCTTTCAGACGGTCCGTACATGTGAAGGAGCTTGCCCTTTCCGACCATTTGCAAAGCTTTTCTTACATGTTCAACCGAAGCCCGCTCCCCGCCAAACATAATTTTGCGAAGCGTTGACAAGCACGCCGGATTCAAGTCCACAAGCAGGTGGAACAAAGCGGTTGTAATCATGAGAATGCTGATGTTCTCCCGTTCAATGACGCGGGACAGGCGAGCCATATCCAAGACGGTTTCTTTCGGTATCAGCACAAGCTTGGCGCCGTTTAACAATGAACCGAACATATCAAACATAAACGCGTCAAACACGTAATTGGAAAGTCCGAGAATTGTATCCTGTTCAGTAATGCTGAGATAATTCGTTTCTTTCACCGTGCGCAGAATATTGGCATGTGTCACGATATTACCCTTTGGCGTTCCTGTCGTTCCGGACGTATACGTCAGGTTGGCCATCGCCGCAGAATCAAGAGGCAGCGCGAGGTTTTGCGCATCGGCATGGTAGCTTTCTTCCTCATCCGCAAGCACAATCACACCGCTGAATTCGGCTTCCTCGGCTAAAGCCTTTAATTTTTTCTGAGTGAGAAGCACGTTCGCTCCGCTGTCGCGGAAGAAATGCTGCATCCGCTGAATCGGATGTTCCGGATCAATCGGAACATAGGCCGAACCTGTTTTTAATACCGCGAGGATCGACACAATCATGTCCATTGACCGTTCGCATAAGACAGCCGCTGTTCTTCCTTCTCCCGCTCCAAGTGAAAGAATGCCGCGCGCTAACCGATTGGCACGCTCATTCAGCTCACGATAAGTGAGTGATTCGCCTTCATATTGAAGTGCTGGATGGTCTGGCGTTCTCGCCGCCTGCTCCTCAAACAGCTGAACAATCGTTTTGTCTTTCGGATAAGATGTTCTTTCCGGGTTAAACCGCTGAATTTGCGAAGCAACCCCCTCTTCAGAAAGAAGCTTGTACTCAGAAATCAGTTTCTCAGGCTCAGCCGCAGCATCCTCAAGCAGCCGCGCAAAATGGTTGAGCAGCCTGTCAGCAGTGCTTTGCTTAAACAGCTTCGTGCTGTAGTCCAAATCGAGCTCAATGCCCTCAACGGTTTCTCTCGCCTGCACCGTCAAATCAAACTTTGCAATCTTGAAGTTGGTCTCGTGAACAGACAAGGTCAGATCACCGACAGACGGAATGCCTGCTGTCGCGTTTTGAAGACTGAACATCGTGTCAAACAGCGGATGTCTGCTTACATCACGCGGAATGCTCAAATCTTCAACAAGCCACTCAAACGGGTAGTTCTGATGAGAAAAGGCATCCAGCACCTGTTTGCGGACACGCGTGATCAATTTGGTAAACGTCTCGTCCTGCCTCACTTCACTGCGAATCGCGAGCGTATTGACGAACATCCCGACAATGCCCTCTGTATCGGAGTGGTTTCTGCCCGCTGACGGCGTCCCGACAATGATGTCATCCTGTCCCGTATACTTTGACAAAAGCGTATAGTAAGCAGACAGCATCACCATATACAGCGTGGCGCCGTTTTGTTCAGCCAAACGCTGTAAACGATCCTTTAATCCCGCATCCAGCTTGATTGACACCCGGTCTCCTTCAAAGCTTTGAACAGGCGGTCTCGGATAATCAGACAGAAGCTGAAGCACCGGAAGCTCGCCCGCAAAGGCTTCCTTCCAATACGCCCGTTCCTTCTGGTAACCTTCAGCAGCCTGGCCGCTTTGCCACACGGCATAATCCTTATACTGAAGGCGCAGCTCAGGAAGCTGTTCACCTTTATATAAACGGGCTAACTCCTCCAAGATAATGCCGATGGACACACCGTCAGAAATCAAATGGTGCATGTCAAACAGCAGCATATGACGGCTCTCTTCAAGCTTCATCAAGCCGATTCTGAACAGCGGCGCTTTCGCCAAGTCAAATTTCCGGACAAATGATGTCATAACCGACTCATCGGAGCGGCCGCCTTTTTCAATGATCTCGATATTGAAATCGACGCTGTCATGGATTTTCTGTCTCGGCGTGCTGTTTTCAAGAACAAATGACGTTCTCAAAGATTCGTGGCGGCGGATTAACCCTTGAAATGCGCGCTCCAGCTTTTGAATCTCTAAAGGTCCTTCCAAAATCGCTGCCGCCGGCATGTTGTAGCCGACTCCCGCATCTTCGAACTGGCTGACGATATATGTTCGCTGCTGCGCCAGCGAAAGCGGGTAATGCCCTTGTTTTTCAGCAGGTTCAATCGCTGCAAATGCCCGGCTTTCTCTGTGGTCGGCTTCCTCTGCAAGTGCGGCAATCGTCGGATGCTCAAACAAATATTGAAGCGGAATGTCAGCGCCTGTTTCCTTATGAATCTTTGTTAAAAGCGTCATCGCCTTCAATGAATGCCCGCCTGTTTCAAAGAAATTGTCATAGATTCCTGCCTTCTCAACATTCAGCACGTCCTGCCAAATGGCTGCGATTGCTTTTTCTGTCTCATTGCGCGGCGCCGTATAGGCCGTTCCGCTGACCGCCTTCACCTCCAGCGCAAACAGCTTGCGGCGGTCGACTTTACCGCTTGGCGTGAGCGGAATTTCTGTGATTTCTGTAAAGTAAGCCGGCACCATATAGTCAGGAAGCTGTCTGGCAGCATGCTCCCGCAGGCTGGCCGGAGCAAATTCACTGTCTGGCTTCTGCACAACATATGCGCAAACCTCAAGGTTCCCCTGTTCGTCAGGGCGTGCCAAAACAACGGCTTTCGCCACGTCTGGCGCCTGCTGAATCACGGCTTCAATTTCGCCAAGCTCAATCCGGTATCCGCGGACTTTAACCTGGTCATCCTCTCTTCCTAAATATTCGATTGTTCCATCCGGCAGCCAGCGCACCACATCTCCAGTACGGTACATGCGGTCGCCTGGCACGAACGGATCTTGTAAAAACTTCTCAGCCGTCAATTCAGGCAAATGCAAATAGCCTCGGCCGACACCGTCGCCGGCGATATAAAGCTCGCCCGCCACGCCTTCCGGCTGCAGCCGGCCTTTTTGATCCAAAATATATAAGCGGTTATTCCCCAGTGCTTTCCCGATTGGCACATACGCTGATTGAACAGCACTCTCCGGGATAACGGGATGAACAGACGCGTCCACACATGTTTCAGTCGGTCCGTACACATTCGTCAAACGCGGCGCTGTGCCTGCTTCCTTAAACAGGTTCAGCAGCTTGTCCGCAACAACAGACGATAAGCCCTCTCCTCCGATCAGCATGTGCTTCAGCTTGAGGCCTTCAAAATCGTCCGCAGCGATCAGCATTTGCAGATGGGCCGGTGTACCGTCCGTCGCTTCAATGCTGTGCTTGCGATAATACGCAGCAAGGGCGGATCCGTTTGTCACTGTTGTCTTCGGTACGATATAAAGGGTTTGCCCCAAAAGGAGCGACGCGAAAATCTGCTTCACTGACGCATCAAAGTGGAACGGCGCAAGCAATGCCATCCGCAATGTCTGGCTGCCGCTTTGGTAAATCGTCCGCTGCAAAGATTCAACTAAATGATGAACCTGGCGATGCTCGATCATCACGCCTTTCGGACGTCCGGTCGTTCCCGATGTGTAAATAATGTAGGCAAGGTTTCGGGCGTTCATATCTGCATGTAAGCTTTCAGCTGCACCTTCCGAAATGGCCCGATCAAAATCAATCAGCTCAGCATTAGCTTTAGGAGCCTCAACCTTCGATTCAGTCAGGATAAAGTCCGCACCGCAGTCATCCAAAATATATTGAATGCGCTCCGCCGGAAATCCGGGATCAATCGGCACATAGGCCCCGCCGGCTTTTAAAATCCCCATGATAGACGGAATCATACGTTCAGAGCGCTCAAGCAGAACCGCGACAGGACGGTCCGGGCCGACACCTTTCTGTTTCAGCACATTGGCGATGCGAGCAGATTGTTCATGTAACGTTCGATAGGACAATGTCCGGCCTTCAAATACAACTGCCGGATGATCAGAAAGCCGTTCAGCCTGTTCTTGGAACAGCTCAGGAATCGTCATATCCTTGCGATAGCTCACAGATTCACCGACGGCTCTCGCAAGCAGCTTCTCTTTCTCCGCTTCAGAAATCAGCGTTAATTCATCAATTGCATGGTCTGGATGCGATAACGCGTTCTCCAGCATCGTAATCATGCGCTCACAAACAATTTTGATTTCGTCACGTGAAAATAAATCAGTGCGGTAATCAAAATCAATGGTGAGGCTTCCGGTATCCCATCGATCCTTTACATGAATTGAGACATCATTTAATCCGCTGCCGCTGAAAATCGGCTCAGTCAAAAAAGCAAGTTCCTCTTCTTTCTGCCACTGCATCACCTGATATTCAAGAGATACCGTAAACAGCTTGGTCAAAGAACGCTTTGTTTCACGCAAATCGTTGATCAGAAGGTTATACGGGTACTTTTGATGGCGAAGCGTCTTCATGAGATCCTTCATACGGTCTTTGACAAAATCTAAAAACGCCTGCCCGCCATCAATGTTTGTCCGAAGCGGAACAGTGGAAACAAACATGCCAAGCATCTGCTTCTCTTTCGCATTCGTCCGGTTGCCCATAAAGGTTCCCGTCACAACATCATTCTGGCCGCTGACTCTGTACAAATAGGCGGCAAGCACCGATTGAAACACCGAAAGAACACTGACCTTGTTTGTTTCACAAAAGGATAGAAGCTGCTGATGAAGCGCTTCAGGCACATCCTTAGAAAACCTCGCAGCATCCAAGCTTCCTCCCGCAGAAGCATTCCGTTTCAGGGAAACAAGTTCCGGCACCGATTCGAATTGCTTGTTCCAAAACGCTTTGTCCTTTTCAAATCGCTTCGATTGAGCATAGTCCTGTTCAGATAAAACATGATCGATAAATGAGTGCGAGATGCCTGCCTTTGTTTCTGAAGCACCGGCTAATTCTAAGTAAATATGCATAATGGCATTTCCGAGAATATTCATGGAAATTCCATCAGAAATCACGTGGTGGACATTCACGTAATACCACACTTCATTTTCTTGTAAAGTGAACAAAGAAAAACGGAACAAATCACAATCATAAAGCGGCAAAGGTTTTCTCGTTTCCTCCCGGCCCCATTGTGAAATAGTTTCTCTCGCATTCGGATCTTCAGTGGTGTCTGTATGTTTTATATCAACAGGCCGATACTCGCTTATATATTGAACGGGCTCTCCGTTTTCATCGAGCCGCAAACGAAGGCGCATGGCATCATTTCTGCGGATAAACTCTTGAATCGCCCGTTCGACAAGCGTCCGGTCAACTCTTTCAGCTGAAACCAGCTTACCAATCCCCGCGAGATTCGAAATGCTCGTCTGAGGATAAAATTTTTCTGTATACCAAATTCGTTTTTGTGCATCCGTTAAAGGGTAAAAAGTCATTTCCATATTTGTCATACCTCCCCTGATCTTCAATAAGCAGTGAACATGTGCAGCTTATTTTTCTTTTCTTGTTCAAATAAGCTTTTGATCCTTATGAACTAACATCCAAGAAAGCCCAAAGCACTACGCTAAAAAAACAGTACAGCCAACAAAAAAACAAAATGCCGCTATCTAAACGGCTGCCACCAATCATCATTGCGGCGTTTAACACAAGCGAACAAAGACCGCAACAGCCTCGCACCAGTTGAAAACAGTTTTGGCTATTTATTCATGGTTTTCAATATTTTTTTACATTACTACCGTTCACTTTAAATGAAAAAAATGTTTTTATCACCGAAAAATAGGTGAAAAGTTCCATGCGGGATACCGAAAGATTCCATTTTATTTACTGGGATATTTTTGCGGGATACCGCAACAATTTCCACTAAACATTATTTACAGAAAAATTAAAAAATAAAATCAGATGATCCCATTTATCCCGCTTTATTATTGAATGCCCTTTACAATCTTTACATGGCATCTGTTTACCGCGCAAAAACCGAAAATCACGCAAAAAAAAATAAGACACTCTTATGCTAGAGTGCCTTACAACGATTCCTTAATGACATTTTTATCGATATCAATCAATTCCATATACCCTTTCCCCCACTCATACATGGCATCAAGAATAGGCATCAGGCTCTCTCCTTGCGGGGTCAAGGAATATTCAACCTTCGGCGGGACAACCGGATACACTTCCCTGTGAACGATCAAATCCTGCTCAAGCTCTCTCAGCTGATTCACGAGGATCTTCTGCGTAATATCAGGAATCAAAGCTTTTAATTCATTGAACCGTTTTGTACCTTCTTTTCCCAAATGCCACAATATGAGCATTTTCCATTTACCGCCGATCACCGCAAGCGTTAATTCCTTCTCACAATTAAACCTTTTATCGTCCATCCGGCTCAAAAGAACCCCCCCTTGGTATACTTTTTGTATGTTACATGCATATCATCACTTACTTACTTTTTCGCAGACTCTTTTTATTATACTCACTCCTAAAACCAAGCGAAAGAAATCTGATTGCCTCTCCTCACAGTATCCTCCAAGTAACTATTTGACTTCAAAGTGCCTACTATTCATGAAAAGAGGGAACCTATAGAATGAAAAGTAATTCGAAAAAGGGAGTGGATCAACAATGGAATTACAGCTAGCATTAGACCTCGTCAACATCCCGGAAGCCATCGAGCTCGTCAAAGAAGTGGAACAATACATCGATGTGGTTGAGATCGGAACACCGGTTGTCATTAATGAAGGCCTTAGAGCCGTTAAAGAAATAAAAGAAGCATTTCCGCAATTGAAGGTTCTGGCAGACCTGAAAATCATGGATGCCGGCGGATACGAAATCATGAAAGCGTCGGAAGCTGGCGCTGACATCATCACTGTTTTAGGGGCTACAGACGACGCAACAATTAAAGGCGCTGTTGAAGAAGCCAAAAAACAAAAGAAGAAAATTTTAGTGGACATGATCAACGTGAAAGATATTGAATCCCGCGCGAAAGAAATTGACGCACTCGGTGTTGACTACATCTGCGTCCACACTGGCTATGATCTTCAAGCAGAGGGCAAAAACTCTTTCGAAGAATTAACGACAATCAAAAATGCCGTAAAAAACGCAAAAACTGCAATTGCGGGCGGAATCAAACTTGATACACTGCCAGAAGTGATCAAACAACATCCTGACCTTGTCATTGTCGGGGGCGGAATCACAAGCGCAGCAGACAAAGCAGAAACAGCTTCAAAAATGAAACAGCTGATTGCCCAAGGATAATTCAGATGAAAACGACTGAATACGTAACGGAAATTCTCAATGAGTTACACCGTTCAGCGGCTTATATTTCTGATAAAGAGGCTGACCAGCTTGCCGATCACATTCTTTCATCCAATCAAATTTTCACTGCGGGCGCGGGTCGTTCCGGCCTGATGGCAAAATCCTTCGCGATGAGATTGATGCATATGGGCTTCAACGCCCATATCGTCGGTGAGATTCTCACTCCGCCGCTCCGAGAAGGAGACCTCGTCATTATCGGCTCAGGATCAGGAGAAACAAAGAACCTGATCCATACAGCGGCAAAAGCAAAAAGCTTACATGGAATTGTTGCCGCTTTAACCATCAATCCGGATTCAAGCATTGGAGCACAAGCGGATCTCATCGTCAAAATGCCTGGCTCTCCTAAAGACCAGTCAAACGGAAGCGATAAAACCATCCAGCCAATGGGATCATTATTCGAGCAGACTTTGCTGCTATTCTACGATGCAGTGATTTTAAAACTCATGGAGAGAAAAGGGCTCGATTCCGGAACCATGTTCACACACCACGCAAACCTTGAATAGCTTCACACAACCGGCCTGATTTTCAGGCCGGTTTTAATATTTTCTAAAATAAAACTTCAAACCCAAAAACCCGATAAGTAATATGATCTGCAAACTATAAAAAGGAGGAATTATGTTGATAAAACAATTAAAGCTTAAACTAGGAACAAAAATTCTATTCCTGGTTTTCGCGATTATTCTATTGTTTTCTGCATCAGTCGGCACTGTAATGCTTAAGGAAATTACAGAAAGCATGAAACAAATGGCTACTGAAAAAGCGAAAGGAGATCTCGCTTTAAGCAGCACTTATATTGATGATGTTATTCCAGGTGACTGGCAGATAAAAGACAATAAGCTATATAAAGGACAGACACAAATCAACGATAATGAAGACATTGTTGATCTGCTAGGCAAAAAAACAGGTGATACCGTAACCATTTTCCAAGAGGATACACGAGTTTCAACCAATGTCATGAAGAACGGCGAAAGAGCTGTCGGCACCCAGGCTTCTCCTGAAGTTACTGACGCTGTTTTAAAGAACGGAAAAACATTCAACGGACAAGCAGACGTGGCAGGTTCTTCTTATCAGACTGCATACATGCCTTTAAAAGATAAAAACGGGGACATCATAGGGATGCTGTATACCGGAGCCAATCAAAGCATTTTGGCATCGCTTACGCACTCACTCTTCACTCAATTCGCTGTTGTTCTTGTTATTGTCATTATTGTATCAGTCATTCTTGTCCTGCTTTTCACCAGAAGAATCAATAAGCGGCTGGACGCTTTAAAATGCGCTTTCGAAAGTGCCGGAAGCGGAGATATGACAATAGAGGTGTCAGACAAGTCCGGTGACGAACTATCAGAACTCAGCGTCTATTACAATAAGATGAGAATAAAACTGAACGATACCATTCAAACCGTACAGCAATCAGCCCTTCAGCTTGCGTCAGCCTCTCAGCAGCTATCAGCGGGAGCAGAGGAGACAAATCAAGCTTCAGAAAAGATTACAGAAGCTGTACAGCAGATTGCAAATGGAGCCCAGCAGCAGATCGCTAGAATTGAAAACAGTGAAAGCTCATTAAAGAAAACTTCAGCAGACATCCGGGATATATCTTCTAATACTGCTGCTATTGCTGACAAAGGACAGCTTGCACAATCAAAAGCCGACATTGGGCAAAAGGAAATTTCAGATGTACAGTCACAAATGGATGCCATTCACGATTCGATCCAGAAAAGCGGAGAAATCATACAGCAGCTGGATGGCCGTTCTAAACAAATTGAACAAATCTTATCCGTTATCACCCAAATTGCCGATCAGACGAACCTGCTTGCGCTGAATGCAGCGATTGAAGCTGCAAGAGCCGGTGAACACGGCAAAGGCTTTGCTGTTGTTGCCGATGAAGTACGTAAATTAGCGGAAGAATCTCAACGGTCAGCGGGACAGATTTCAAAACTGATCACAGAAATACAAACGGATATGAACCAATCTGCAAGATCTATTGAGCATGTGAAAACAGAAGCTGAGGAAGGTGTCAGCATGATCCAGCGCACCAGAGATGCATTTAAGGAAATCACAGCCGCAACAGGTGAAATCAGCGTCGAGATCAGTGATCTATCAGCATCTGTATCAAACATTTCAGAAAGTGCACATCACATCAACGAATCCTTTGCAGCCAATACAGCTGATATTAAAGAATCTACAGAAAATACCCGGCAAGCTGCAGCATTAACAGAGGAACAATTTGCCGCAATGGAAGAGATTACTGCTGCTTCTGAAACGCTGTCTCAATTAGCCGAGGAGCTTACCGGTATCATAAACCAATTTAAAATAATTGATCAATCCGAAAACAGCCGATGACCTATTATCATTATTGTAAATTGGCAACGTTATTTTACTGAAAACTAATATTTCGACCTGCAAAAATTACGATTTCATCAATAAATTGATAGTAAAACATAAAATTTTAACCTTTACACCAAACGCTTTCTGGATTACTCTTGGGTCAGTTTTAAAGTTGCTACAAGCGGGAGGTGAACATCACGATGGACATCATAAAAACGATACTTCTCGTCATCGTCGTCATAGCAGCTGCTGCTGTTGGCCTGATAAAAGGAGACTTTTTCCCAGCTGATCAAAAAACGTCTCAAACGAAATATGATGAAACAATTGCCTTCCCTTCTGACCGTTATCCTGAAACGGCCAAACATATTAAGGATGCGATAAACGAAGGGCACTCAGATGTGTGCACTATCGACAGAGACGGAGCTGAGAAACACCGCGAGCAATCATTAAAAGACGTACCGCCCAAAACGGGGTATGACAGAGATGAATGGCCAATGGCCATGTGCAAAGAAGGCGGCGAAGGGGCTTCTGTAGAATATATTTCTCCCGCCGACAACCGCGGTGCAGGCTCTTGGGTCGGGCATCAGCTTACAGATTATCCAGACGGCACAAAGGTTTTATTCACCATTCAGTAAATAGTTAATAGAGGAGGAGCAGCACATTGATCAAGTCATGGAAGCCGCAAGAACTATCGATTTCTTATCATCAATTTACTGTATTTCAAAAGGATTCAGCACCTCCTGTAATGGATTGGACTGACGAAGCGATTGAAAAAGGATATGCTGCGGCGGACGGAGCGATTTCGTTTGAAGCACAAAGAAATACAAAGGCCTTTATTCTTTTGCGCCTGAACAGTTCAGAAACTGTAACCTCCTTCGAAAAAAAGGTGACTGTTCCTTTTCATGTCACAGAAAACGGAATTGAAATTGAAAGCATTATGTCTAAAAGGCTGTCCTTTGATCTTCCTAAAGGAAACTATCAATTGACATGCTGGACTGTGCCGGCTGAAGTGTCAGACCTTCACGCAGACACTTATATTATTGATGCTGTTTCTGTGTAATGAAAAAGCCCTGAGAGAATAACTCTCAGGAGCTCTTTATAAACTTTCATGGTTTGCTTCATTAAAGCGCCATACTCGTCCATAAGCGCCTGAGGCAAATCCCAGTGATATAAAGTCAGAACCGGATCGCTGTTATGAGAAAGCAATTCATCAATCAGGTAATCATAAAACGCAAGACCTGCTTCATTGATCTCGCCTTTTCCACTTGGAAAAATCCGCGGCCAGCTGTTGGAAAATATCGATGCGCTTATAAGCCCATTTGAGCCATCAAAGCGGCATCTTCTTTATAGCGGTGACAATGGTCAGCCGCAATATCACTGTTCGTTCCTTTAAACGTTTTGCCCGGTATTTTCGTATACACGTCCCCTACAGAAGGTCCTTTGCAATCTTCTTTCCAAACGCCTTCAATCTGGTACGTTGCAGAAGCAGGCTCCACAAAACATGTTTCGAGAAAGATTCTGGATGCTGACGAATCATAGTGTTTATCACTCCTGAAATATTTGATAAACCTATCATTGGCTATGAAACGCGCTTCAGAACAACTCGATATTAGTCGCGGAAAAGCTCAGCCAATACTTTTTCTCTTTGTCCAAGAAAATACCGTGTTAATTGAACATGTTCTGTATCCTCATACTCTGTATAATGTATTCTCCCGCCATCAAAGCTTAAAATCTTAGCGTTGGGATAGCCCAGCAGGATCGGAGAGTGAGTCGCAATGATCATCTGTACATTTCCACCTCTCACCAAATCATGTATAACTCTCAAAAAAGCCAGCTGCCTGGCTGGAGAAAGTGCCGCTTCTGGTTCATCTAAAAGATAAATCGCTTTTTCTTTAAACCGATGATTAAATAGAGACATAAAGGACTCTCCATGTGATTGCTTGTGCAGCGGCCTCCCTCCATAAGAGCGGTATGGCCGCGGGGCGTCCAATTCCATCTCATCCAGATGAAGAGAAAGATGATAAAACGATTCAGCTCTTAAGAAGAAGCCGTTTGCTACCTTTGGTAGCCAAGATAAACGTATGTAATTTCCCAAATGGGAGCCTGACTCCTGTAATTCATAGACATTATTTCGGCTTCCGCCCGCTGTATTGAATTCACACTTATCTGCTATAGCTTCAAGCAAAGTAGATTTGCCAGATCCATTTTCTCCTACAAAAAAAGTCACTTGGCTAGTAAACAAAATTTCATTTAACTGGCTTATAGCCGGGATAGAAAAAGGGAATCTGTCAAAGTCCGAAATCTTATCTCGAAGAAGGGTAACCTTTTTTAAAAACATAGCATCTCCTTTCCATCACTCAGTTACATAATATATTGAGGAAAAACTTCTGCATCCATAAACATACAACCCATCCTAGTATTCCAGCGCATAACGCTAACCAGAACGGCACATGAATTTTTAGCAAAAACGCCAAAATAACGAGAAAACAAACTGTAGCAGGGATTCCTGTCAGCACACCAGATGCAAATTGACTTAATTGAGCTGTTTTTTCACCCTGTATTTGCATCCAACAAAGACTTAATAAGCTGACCAGGGGCAAAGCAGCAATGATTCCCCCATAGGTCGGGTGCCTTTTTGATATTTCAGTGACAAAACCGATAATCAAAGCAGAAATGATTATTTTGCTTAAAACTGCCATTGTTTAGCTTCCTTACTTAAAAGTTCAAATGCCTGCTCAAGGATTTCTTTTTCTGACGGGCTCATTCGTTCAATTATCTCTTTTAATTTCTCTTTATCTAGCTGTGTATGCTGTTCAAGAATAAATCTTCCTTCTTGTGTTAAAAAAACTAATACCTTTCGTTCATCCTGCTCACTTCGCCGTTTAGCTACAAATCCCTTTTGAATTAAACGTTTAGTATGCTCTGACGCTGTATTGTGAGAGACAGACAAATATTCAGCCAAAGCCCCTATAGTTGCTTCACCTTGCTTTTCAATATGCTGCATAAGCCGTATTGCCTGGTGAGAAATATTTTCTTTATGTTTGTAATGCAGTAAATAATATATATCTGTCCACTGCTGATTTAGTTTAGCTATGAAATCCATTTCCATCATGCACCCCTTTTTATATCTTATTATAAGATATAATCATCATAAGCGATATATTTTTTCATAATATTCATTCAGCAAATCTTCAACAATAAAAAAGCATCCAATTCCCATTGGATGCTTACCGTCTTAATGTCTTTTTTCAAATGTATGCACATGAGGATGTGGCTTAGGAACAAAGCCGTTTTGTTTCAGCATTTCAAAGTGTTTGTCCATATGATTTTTGATGTGTTCGCCTCTTTCTTTAGGCAGGACACCGTATTGCACATACTTTGAGATCACGTCTTTACGTTTTTTCAGTATATCCGCTTCAAGTTTTTCAATCTCTTTCTTTTGCTGGTCTGTCAGTGTGACATTTGCGGGAGGCTGCTGCTGTTTTTCAGCGGCTTCAGCTGTGCCGGCCAGAGAAATAACGACTGCGGCTATGAACATTGTGATGATATTGTTTTTGATTCGCTTCATCCAGATATTCCTCCAATCCTATTTTTCCTATGTTTTGTTCTATTGCTTTTTTTATACATGCAAAATAAAAAGAGCGAACCATTACTCGCTCTTTCTGATCTGTTCATCATGATAAAGTTCTTCTTCATCCGGTGATGCATAAGTGACATACGTTCCCGCAATTAAATCATGCAGTGTCCGTTTGTCTTCCCGCACGCCGATCAGAATCAGACTGGCGATCAAGCCGAGTCCGAGGGTTATGCCGTAAACCAAATCGCCAACAATAACCCGCAAAACCATCGTTAACAGATTGACCTGCGCCCCGTCTTTTTTTACGATTCTGATTCCGCAGATTCTTTTTCCGATAAGGTAGCCGCGCCAAAACACCGGCAGCAAAATAGAGTACAGCAGTACAATCAGACTGATGAACAGGCTGTCGTTCGGGTCTTTTCCTGTAATCAGCCAATAGATCAGCAAAAGAGGCACCGAAACGATAATGTAATCTAACAATACAGCTCCCAGTCTGATCCAAAATCCAGCTGGTTTGTAAATATTCATTTGACTCCCCCATTATGGCTTTAATATGGCTTTGATGTTTCCATCTTCTTTCTTATCGAATATATCATATGCCTTAGGGGCATCAGTAAGACTTAATTTGTGCGTAATAATGTCGGTAGGATCGATTTCTTTCTGCTTCACCATGTCATATAGCATTGGCATCAGATGAATGACGGGCGCCTGGCCCATTTTGACTGATACATTTCGTGTAAAGAAATCGCCGAGCGGAAAACCGTCCGCTTGAGAAATATATGCACCTGTCAGCTGGACTGTGCCAAACTTTCTCACGGCTTCAGAAGCAGTGAGGATCGGGCTGATCGTGCCAAACTGATTCGGCTTTTCAGACGTATTTTCTTTAGGAAGCGGCGTTCCGTCCATTCCCACACAATCAATGACAACATCTGCCCCGCCGTTTGTTTCATTATAAAGAAGCTTCCCGATTTCATCGTGTTCCGAAAAGTTAAACGTTTCCGCCCCATTTGTCCGTTTTGCATGTTCAAGCCGATGCGGGACTTGGTCCACAGAGATGACACGTTTTGCTCCTTTCATCCAAGCAAATTTTTGCGCCATCAAGCCAATCGGCCCCGCTCCGAGAATCAACACGGTATCACCTTTTTTCACACCGCTGTGCTCTACGCTCCAATAAGCTGTCGGCATCACATCGGATAGCAGCAATACTTGTTCATCCTCAAGCTCGCTGTCTGCCGGTACCTTAAAGGAAGAAAAGTCAGCGTACGGGACACGAAGGTATTCAGCCTGCCCGCCCGGAAAATTTCCGTTGAATTCGGAGAAACCGAATAAGCCGCCGGCATCGGTATGCGGGTTTGGATTTGATTCATCACATTGGCTCTCCATCTGGTGCTTGCAGTAGAAGCATTCACCGCAGCCGATGTTAAACGGAATGACGACACGGTCACCCTTTTTTAACGTGTTGACTTCATTTCCGACTTCTTCAACGATACCCATTGGTTCATGACCGATGATATAATCCGGAGCAGCTGGAATCCCGTTTTTATACAGGTGAAGATCGGAGCCGCAAATACCTGTTGCGGTAATACGGATAATGGCGTCCTTCCCATCCTGAATCCCAGGGGCTGCTACGTTCTTCACTTCAACATGCTCTTTTCCTTGGTATGTCAGTGCTTTCATGCTTGTCCAACTCCCTTTTTTATCACTGGTTCCCTTTGTAGCCGTTTTTAAACGCTCACACGCTTTTTGTATACACAATTCAAACTTTTTGAAAACGCCATCAACATATTGCAACCCCTTATGTTCAGTGCTATCTTTTTAGTTGATTAACAGATTGGGGGAAACATAGGTGAAATCATTCATGCAATCCAAAGCCGTTATATTCAGTCTTACAATGGCTTTCTTTCTTATATTGGCAGCCTGTTCCGGCAAAAATGAAGCCGGTTCCAAGGATACAGGCTGGGCGCAGATCAAAGACAAAGGGAAAATTGTTGTCGCTACATCGGGCACACTTTATCCCACTTCTTATCATGATACGGATTCCGGTTCCGATAAACTGACGGGCTATGAGGTTGAAGTCGTTCGCGAAGCGGCAAAACGCCTTGGGCTGAAGGCTGAGTTCAAGGAGATGGGCATTGACGGGATGCTGACAGCGGTGAACAGCGGACAGGTTGACGCGGCCGCAAACGACATCGATGTAACGAAGGACCGTGAGAAGAAGTTCGCATTTTCCACTCCATATAAATATTCATACGGCACTGCAATCGTCCGAAAAGACGATTTATCGGGGATTAAAACACTGAAAGATTTAAAAGGGAAGAAAGCGGCTGGCGCTGCTACGACAGTCTACATGGATGTCGCGAGAAAATACGGTGGCAAAGAAGTGATTTATGATAATGCGACCAACGAGCAGTATTTAAAAGATGTCGCCAACGGACGCACTGATGTCATTTTGAACGACTATTACCTGCAGACGCTTGCGCTCGCAGCGTTCCCGGATCTCAACATTACGATCCACCCTGACATCAAGTACATGCCGAACAAACAAGCGCTTGTCATGAAAAAAAGCAATACAGCACTTCAGAAAAAGATGGACGAAACGCTGAAAGACATGGGCAAGGATGGCACTTTGACTAAGCTGTCGAAGCAATTCTTCAATAAAGCAGATGTATCAAAGAAACTGGATGTCGACGTTCAAGACGTTGATTTGTAATCGGACGCCATGATCAATAGCATTCAGTGGGAATATATTTTCAACACAAAGCTGGCCATTGAATCGTTTCCCTATGTCATAAGAGGCATTGGGTATACCCTGCTCATCTCTTTTGTAAGCATGTTCGCAGGAACGGTGATCGGCCTATTCCTATCACTCGCCAGAATGTCTCAGCTTGCCTTGTTAAGGTGGCCGGCGAAGCTCTATATTTCCTTTATGCGGGGCGTTCCGATTTTGGTGATCTTGTTTATCCTTTATTTCGGGTTTCCTTATATCGGCATTGAATTTTCCGCTGTCACAGCCGCTTTAATCGGCTTTAGCCTTAACAGCGCCGCCTACATTGCGGAAATTAACCGCTCAGCCATTTCATCGGTTGAAAAAGGACAGTGGGAAGCCGCATCCTCTCTCGGCCTTTCCTACTGGCAGACGATGAGAGGCGTCATTTTGCCGCAGTCGATCCGTATTGCGCTGCCTCCGCTTGCCAATGTATTGCTCGACTTAATCAAAGCATCCTCTCTCGCTGCAATGATTACAGTGCCGGAATTGCTCCAACATGCGAAAATCATCGGCGGCAGAGAGTTCGATTACATGACCATGTATATTCTGACTGCCCTCATTTATTGGGCCATCTGCTCAGCAGCGGCCGCTTTTCAGAATATCCTTGAGAAAAAATACGCTCATTATGTTTAAACAAACGTTTCATTAAAAAAGCCGCTCCCGCAGGAGACGGCTTTTTTTCTATTGATTCGGTCTCACTTGAACGGATCCTCAAACAGCGGCCAGTCTGAATCAAATTCATACTTGGCCAGCAGGCACTGATCGAGCTCTTTTGTGATCTTCACCGGTTAAAATCAAGAAAAAATAAAAAAGACACGCCCAAAGCGTGTCCGTCAAAACTTAAACATCCGCCGGACTGCTTTCCGCGCTCCAGCTTTTTCTCCAGTAAAAGCCTGCGGCAAGCACGAACGCAAACGCCAGCATCGCAATACAGGAAAACGTGATAAAACCGATTGCATATGTGCCTGTCATTTGCTTTAGCGATCCTAAAATGTTCGGCAGGAAAAACCCTCCGATGCCGCCGGCCGCGCCGACGATTCCCGTCACCATGCCGATTTCTTTGCGAAAGCGCTGCGGGACAAGCTGGAATACGGCTCCGTTACCCATTCCGAGCCCCATCATTCCGACAAACAAAAGAACGATGACCATTGAAAGTGACGGCAGGCTGCTGACCCCGGCCATGCACGAGGCCACGATGACAAATAAGACAGAAAGAACCTTTGTGCCGCCTACGCGATCTGAAATCCAGCCCCCCACAGGCCGGAAAAAGCTTCCGGCCGCCACACATAATGTAACGAAATCGCCAGCGTGAATTTTTGACAGCTGATATTGATCGACAAAGAAAATAGATAAAAAGCTTGATAACCCCACAAACCCTCCGAATGTGACGCTGTACAGCAGGCAGAAAAACCATGTTTCTTTTTGCCCGAACACGTGCAAATAGTTTTTGAGCGGCTGCGGCGCCGGCTGTGCGGGAGAATCCTTTGCCATGGATACGAAAAGGACGAAGACGATCAGCAAAGGAATAAGCGCAATCCCCATGACAATATGCCAGCCGAATTGCTCTGCAAGGCGCGGGCCAAACAGGGTTGCAAACAAGGTGCCGCTGTTCCCCGCGCCGGCGATCCCCATCGCAAGCCCCTGCAAATGAGGCGGATACCACCGGCTTGCCATAGGCAGCGCAACGGCAAAGCTTGCCCCCGCCACCCCAAGCAAAATTCCGATGGCATACAGCTCAGGCAGCGAACGGCCGCCAAATGTTCCCCAAAGCAGCGGAACCATTGTCACCAGCATCCCGATCACTGCCGTTTTTTTCGGTCCGATTCTGTCTGTTAAAATCCCCAGAATGATACGAAACACAGATCCTGATAAAATCGGTACAGCCACGATAAGCCCTTTCTCAACGGGAGACAGGCCAAAATCCTGAGAAATATATACCCCCAGCGCCCCAAGCATAACCCATATCATAAAACTCACATCAAAGTATAAAAAGGAACAAAGCAAAGTGAGTGGATGGCCGCTAGTTTTCAGTTCCGACAGCTTCATAAGATTCCCCTTTCTTACCCCTTCATTATTTTCAATTTTCTGAATTAAGGATATATGAGCATTTTTTTCTAGAAAAGACATGTGTCAGTTTTTATGACACTTTTAATGCGTTAACAATGCATTGTGACATAATTTTTGATAGGAGATAACCTACAAGCTGCATCAAAGGAGGTTTGGTACATGAAGAAACAATGATTGGTATTAGCAGGGAACGGAATGGCGGGAATCCGCTGTATTGAAGAAATATTGAAGCTGAATCGCCAAATGTTCGAGATTGTTATTTTTGGAAGTGAACCGCATCCAAACTACAATCGTATTCTCTTATCCTCAGTATTGCAGGGAGAGACGTCACTCGATGACATCACACTGAACAGCAAGGATTGGTACGCCGCAAACGGAATTACCCTTTACACGGGCGAAACGGTTGTTCACATTGATACAGATCGGCAGCGGGTCATTACAGATCGCAAACGGACCCTGCCTTATGACAAATTCATTGTCGCAACAGGCTCCTCCCCTCATATTCTCCCCATCCCCGGGGCCGACAAAGAAGGCGTCTACGGATTTCGAACGATAGAAGACTGCCAAGCGCTGATGAGCATGGCCAAACACAATCAAAAGGCAGCGGTGATCGGAGCCGGCTTATTAGGACTGGAAGCCGCAGTCGGTTTACAGCATCTCGGCATGGATGTCAGCGTCATTCACCATTCTGCCGGCATTATGCAAAAACAGCTCGATCAAACGGCGTCGCGGCTGCTGCAGGCGGATCTGGAACGGAAAGGCTTAACCTTTCATTTGGAGAAAGAAACTGTATCCATTTCTGGAACCGTTCAGGCAGACGGAATCCAAATTAAGGACGGAACTTCACTGAAGGCAGACTTGATTGTGATGGCGGCTGGTGTGAGGCCGAATATTGAATTGGCTGTATCATCTGGAATCGCAGTCAACCGCGGGATCATCGTGAATGACTGCATGCAGACGAGCGAACCGAATGTCTATGCCGTCGGCGAATGCGCTGAACATAACGGAACAGTATACGGTTTGGTATCGCCGCTTTATGAGCAGGGAAAAGTGCTCGCCAAACATATTTGCGGTGTGCCATGTGAGGGATATCAAGGCTCGGCACCATTTGCAGCGTTAAAAATAGCTGGAATTGATGTGTGGTCGGCCGGAAAGGTTCATGAGGATGATCGCACAACGAGCATCAGCATCCGTGATGAACAAGCAGGTATTT
Organism: Bacillus tequilensis KCTC 13622; assembly: GCF_000507145.1. Classification (GTDB taxonomy): domain Bacteria; phylum Bacillota; class Bacilli; order Bacillales; family Bacillaceae; genus Bacillus; species Bacillus tequilensis. Next base: position 21,489 of record NZ_AYTO01000036.1, read on the forward strand.
ATAAAAAAGCACTCTTTGAGGATGACAGACTGGCCGGCGTTATTTTATACGGAGACACACGTGACAAGCGGCGCTTTCTCGACAGCCTGCTCACACAAAGAGACATCTCGATCGTGAAAAAACAGCTGTTTGCACCGGAGAAAACGGATACATCTTTTAAATCTATGCCTTCAAGTGAAACGATTTGCCAATGCAACTCAGTGACGAAAGGCGCGATCGAGGAAGCGGTGCATACGAAAGACTTAACAACTGTCGAGGAAGTCAAGCACTGCACCAAAGCATCCGGCTCCTGCGGCGGATGCAAGCCGCTCGTTGAAGACCTCTTGAGGTACATGAGCAGCGGCGAATATACAGAACCCGCCGGCACACCTTCGTTTTGCGGCTGTACTGATTTTACGGAAGACGACATCATTGCTGAGCTTCAGCGAAAGCCATTCACTACTCCTGCAGAAGTGATGAACCAGCTTGGCTGGAAAACGAAAAACGGCTGCCGCAAATGTGTGCCGGCGATTCAATACTACTTGGAAATGCTGTACCCCGGTTTTATTCAGCCTGAGCCAGCCGCTGAAGACACATGCACCCTCATTCCGCAAATGTACGGCGGGCGCACAAACGCGGAACAGCTAAGAAACATCGCCGACATCATCGAGACATACAGCATCCCTGACGTGTCCATCACTCACAGCCAAAGACTGAAGCTTTCCGGGATTAGGCCTGCGGATCTCCCGCACATCAAAAATGACCTGAAAATACCCGCTCACTCAAACGAACACCGCCGCACGCTGCAAAGTATCAGAGCTTGTACATGCGGACAAAACCGATCGATCCAGCAGCTGGCAGCCAAAATCGAAAGACATCTTGAGACGCTTTCCATGCCTGCTTGCATATCTATCAGCTTATCATGTGAAGCAGACTGCACCGCTGCCGCCATACAAGATGTCGGCGCGATTCGGACGCCAGCCGGCTGGGACATCTACATCGGCGGCGTCCGAAGAACTCATGCCGGAGCTCTGTTTTGCGTGACAGACACCGCAGAAAGCACTGTCCGCATGATCAAAGGACTGATCCAGTATTATCGGGAAACCGCTCATTACGAAGAAGCTGTACATCAGTGGATGGACCGTGTCGGGATCGTGAATATCAGAGAAGTTCTATTTGAAGAGGATCTAAGGATACATCTGCTGGAAAACCTCAAAACAGACCTGTCACTGATTCAAAAACTGCCCCTAAAAACAGGCGCACATAAGAAAGGATGAGGCATTTTGACTGAACGGCTGCTTAGATATTTTCATGAGAAACAGCAAAACATCCAATCAGAAAAAACATATGACACCCAATGCCCGTTTTGCAGCATGCAGTGCAAAATGCAGCTTGTGGAACAAACCACCATCACACGAAAAAAGTACACTGCGATCGGGATTGATAATCCTACGACACAGGGCCGGTTATGCATGAAAGGCATGAACGCCCACCAGCATGCTCTGAACTCCTCCCGCATCACCCGCCCGCTGCTGAAGAAAAACGGCGAATTTATGCCTGTTTCCTGGGAAGAAGCACTGAATCACATCAAAAACCAAGTGACAATGATTCAAAACGAACACGGACATGACGCCATGGCTGTATACGGAAGCGCCTCAATTACGAATGAAGAGGCGTATTTGTTAGGGAAATTCGCACGGGTAGGCTTACAGACAAAATACATCGACTACAATGGGAGGCTTTGTATGTCCGCCGCAGCAACCGCAGCCAACCAAACTTTCGGCGCGGACAGAGGCTTGACGAATCCCTTATCAGACATTCCCCACACCCGTGTGATCATTCTGGCCGGCACTAATATTGCGGAATGCCAGCCTACGATTATGCCGTATGTTGAAAATGCGAAAGAAAACGGAGCTTATATCATCGCCATTGATCCGCGTGAAACAGCGACAACGAAAATCGCCGATCTTCATCTGAAAATCAAACCCGGCACAGACGCCGCCCTTGCCAACGGTCTCGTCAAAATCATCATCGACGAACAGCTTGCGGACGAGGATTTCATTCAATCACGAACAAATGGATACGAAGAGCTGAAGCGGCATACGGACACGCTGAGCCTGGAGGATATCGCCGAACAGACGAGTATCCCGCTGGCACACATGCAAAAGGCCGCTGTGAAGTTTGCCAAGGAAACGTCAGGCATGCTGTTCACAGCCCGCGGGATTGAACAGCAAACCGATGGAACAGCGGCTGTGAAAGGCTTCTTAAACATGGTGCTGATCACCGGAAAAATCAGCAAACCTTACTCGGGCTACGGAGCGATCACTGGACAAGGCAACGGGCAAGGCGCAAGAGAGCATGGCCAAAAAGCCGATCAGCTTCCGGGCTACCGATCTATTGAAAACGAACAGCACCGGGCACATATTGCAAAAGTGTGGGGAGTCCATCAGGACGATCTGCCGCGAAAAGGTGTCTCAGCCTATGAAATGATGGAAAACATCAATGACGGCGACATCAAAGGACTGTTCCTCATGTGCTCCAACCCCGTTGTCTCCAGCCCAAACGCGAATCTTGTGAAAAAAGCTTTACGAAAACTAAGGTTCTTTGTCGCGATCGATTTGTTTATTTCTGAGACTGCGAAACTCGCCGATGTGATTTTGCCGGCCTCCTCTTATTTAGAAGATGAGGGCACGATGACAAATATCGAAGGCCGCGTGACATTAAGAGAAGCAAGCCGGCCATGTCCCGGTGAAACAAAGCATGATTGGCAGATCATTTGTGAGATCGCAGCTGCTCTCGGGAAAGGCCGGTATTTTTCTTACTCGTCAGCAGAGGATATTTTTAATGAATTGAGAGAAGCGAGCAGAGGCGGGATTGCCGATTATTCAGGCATCACATATGACAGGCTCAGACGTGAAGGCGGCATCCATTGGCCATGTCCCGAACCTGATCACCCCGGAACAGGACGCTTGTTTGCGGACTCATTTGCACATCCGGATCAAAAAGCGGCATTAAGTGTGATTCCAAACGAACCGGCAGTCCCAAAAGAGAAGCCGACATCCGATTACCCCCTTTATTTAACGACAGGCCGGGTCATGTCTCACTACTTAACAGGCGTCCAAACGAGAAAAAGCGCCGCCCTTGCCGCGAGACATTTTGAATCGTTTATGGAAATCCATCCGCAAACAGCGGCATCCTTAAATATTGAAGACCGTGTACTGGTAAAAATCGAATCCCCGCGGGGAAGCATCATTGTCCGCAGCAAATTATCAGAACAAATCAGAAAAGACACCGTGTTTGTTCCCATCCACTGGGCAGAGGCTCAAAATGTGAATGATTTAATCGGAGAAGCCTTAGATCCAGCTTGTCAAATGCCCGGTTTTAAGGTGTGCGCCGTGAGAATCAACCCTATTTGAATTTTTCATAAAATCTTTAGAACTTTTTGTATATTTCGTTACATTTTATAACATGTATCTTAAATATTACTTTTCGCCATGCTATGCTGAAAAAAACATTGATAAGGAGCGGATCATCTGATGGGAAAAAAACAGCTAGTTCTTGTTGGAAATGGAATGGCCGGAGTAAGGGCCATTGAAGAGATACTGAGTGTTGCAAAAGACGAGTTTCAGATCACAATTTTTGGTGCCGAACCGCATCCCAATTACAACCGAATCCTTTTATCAAAAGTACTTCAAGGCGATACAGATATTAAAGATATTACGTTAAACGATTGGGACTGGTACGAGGAAAACAATATTCAATTGTATACAAATGAAACAGTCATCAAAGTGGACGCAGAAAACAAAACGGTCATTACAGACGCAGACAGAATCCAGCCATACGATGAATTGATCCTGGCGACAGGCTCTGTCCCTTTTATCCTTCCGATTCCGGGCGCAGACAAAAAAGGCGTCACGGCTTTCCGGGATATAAAAGATACAGACACGATGCTCGCCGCGTCAAAACAATATAAAAAAGCAGCCGTCATCGGCGGAGGGCTCCTCGGTTTGGAAGCCGCTCGCGGACTGCTGAATCTCGGCATGGATGTGTCTGTCATTCACCTCGCCCCATACCTGATGGAACGCCAGCTTGATCCAACCGCAGGGCGCCTGCTGCAAAACGAGTTAGAAAAACAAGGGATGACCTTTTTACTTGAAAAGCAAACCGAAGAAATTGTCGGTGATGACCGTGTTAAAGGCCTCCGTTTCAAAGACGGCACAAGCATTGAAGCTGATTTAGTCGTCATGGCTGTCGGCATCCGCCCGAATACGCAGCTTGGCATAGAAAGCGGCATTCCGGTCAACCGCGGAATCATTGTCAACGACTATATGCAAACTGAAATCCCGCACATTTATGCGGTCGGCGAATGCGCAGAACACCGGGGAATTGCATACGGGCTCGTGGCACCGCTCTATGAACAGGCAAAAGTGCTGGCGAAGCATATGTGCGGCATTGAAACAAAACCGTATGAAGGCTCCGTTCTCTCCACTCAGTTAAAGGTATCGGGCGTCGAGGTTTTCTCTGCCGGGGACTTTGATGAATCAGAGGACAAAAAAGCGATTAAAGTATTCGATGAGCAGGACGGCATCTATAAAAAAATTGTCCTGAGAGACAACAAAATTGTCGGCGCTGTTTTATTCGGCGACAGCAGCGAGGGCAACCGCCTGTTTTCAATGATTCAAAAAGAAGCCGATATCTCTGAAACCTCAAAAGTATCAATCCTACAGCCGCTCAACCAAGAAGCAGGCACAAGCATTACCGCAGCGATGAGCGACGATGAAATCATCTGCGGCTGCAACGGCGTGTCAAAAGGCGACATTATTCAAGCCATTCAGGAAAAGGGCTGCTCGTCAACGGACGAGATTAAAGCATGCACCGGCGCATCCCGTTCATGCGGGGGCTGTAAGCCGCTCGTAGAAGAAATCCTCCAGTATACGCTCGGATCGGACTTTAATGCGTCAGCGCAAAAAGAAGTGATTTGCGGCTGCACCACATTGTCGAGAGATGAAGTCGTAGAAGAAATCAAAGCCAAAGGGCTGTCACATACAAGAGAAATCATGAACGTACTCGGCTGGAAAACGCCAGAAGGCTGTTCCAAATGCCGTCCGGCTCTGAACTACTACTTAGGCATGATCAATCCAACCAAATACGAGGATGAACGGACATCCCGCTTTGTTAATGAACGAATGCACGCCAATATTCAAAAAGACGGAACATACTCAGTCGTTCCCCGGATGTACGGCGGCGTAACCAACTCCACAGATTTGCGCAAAATTGCCGATGTCGTCGACAAATACGAAATCCCGCTCGTGAAAATGACAGGCGGCCAGCGAATTGATCTCATCGGCGTGAAAAAAGAAGACCTTCCGAAGGTTTGGGAAGATCTTGATATGCCGTCAGGATACGCGTACGGAAAGACGCTCCGGACAGTAAAAACGTGTGTAGGCGAGCAATTCTGCCGCTTCGGCACGCAAGACTCCATGGCACTTGGCATTGAGCTTGAGAAAAAATTCGAAGGGCTGAACACTCCTCACAAAGTCAAAATGGCCGTGTCTGCCTGCCCGCGGAACTGTGCGGAATCCGGCATTAAAGACCTCGGCGTTGTCGGCATCGACGGAGGCTGGGAGCTCTATGTCGGCGGAAACGGCGGAACCCATTTGCGCGCCGGTGACTTGCTGATGAAGGTGAAAACAAATGAAGAAGTGTTAGAATACGCAGGCGCTTATCTGCAATATTACCGGGAAACCGCAAACTATTTGGAACGTACATCCGCATGGCTTGAGCGCGTCGGTTTATCCCATGTCCAATCCGTATTAAACGATCCGGAAAAGCGGCAGGAGCTGAACGATCGAATGAATGAAACACTCTCTGTCCACAAGGATCCATGGAAGAGCTTTTTGGAAGATAAGCAAACCTCTAAAGAATTATTTGAAAATGTCGTGACCACATCATAATGGCAAAAACAAACATTGAGGAGGAACGGACATGGTGAACAAAGACGTAACTAAAGTATGGATCGGAAAAATTGAAGATTTGCCTGAACAATTAGGTAAAACAGTGTATATTGAAAATAAGGAGCTCGCGGTTTTCAAGCTTTCAAACGGAAGCGTCCGCGCCATCGAAAACCGCTGTCCGCATAAGGGCGGCGTTCTGGCTGAGGGTATCGTCAGCGGCGAATATGTTTTCTGCCCGATGCACGACTGGAAAATCTCCTTAAAAGACGGAATCGTCCAAGAACCTGATCACGGATGCGTTAAAACATACGAAACGCTGATCGAAGGAGAACATGTTTACCTCGTATATTGATCAAAAGACCGGATCACTTTTCAAGTGATCCTTCATTTTTTACAGTGACGGAAGGATGACATGATCATGAAGAACGGAATCGTATATTTCGTGGGAGCAGGTCCCGGCGATCCAGGGCTGCTCACCATCAAAGGAAAACAGGCGCTGGAGGAAGCAGATGTGGTTTTATATGACCGTCTCGCCAACCCGAAGCTGCTCGAATTTGCATCACCGGATTGCCGGTTTATTTATTGCGGAAAACTGCCAGACCGCCATTTTATGAAACAAAGAGACATTAACGCCCTGCTGGTTGAAAAAGCAGCACAGGGATTAACCGTCGTCCGTTTAAAAGGCGGAGATCCGAGCGTTTTCGGAAGAGTCGGCGAGGAAGCAGAAGCTCTGCATGAGCACGGCATCCGCTATGAAATGGTGCCGGGCATCACCTCTGGAATTGCAGCGCCGCTATATGCGGGAATCCCCGTCACACATCGGGATTTCGCGTCGTCTTTTGCGATGATTACGGCGCATGATAAATCATTAAAAGGCACGCCGAACCTTGATTGGGAAGGGCTTGCGGGAGGCGTTCAAACCCTTGTCTTTTACATGGGCGTCAAGAATTTGTCCTATATTTGCCAGCAGCTCATCACGTACGGAAAATCGCCTTCCGTCCCTGTCATTGTGGTCCAATGGGGTACATGGGGCCGCCAGCGGAGTGTGAAAGGCACACTTGAAAACATTCAGCAAAAAGTACAGGAACACCAGATTACAAACCCTGCGATTATCGTCATCGGAGATATCGTCAACTTTCAGACACACAGCTGGTTTGAAAGCAAACCACTCATCGGCCAGCACTTGATGGTTGTCACTCATAGCGAAGATGAATATCCGCTTGCAGACAAGCTGCGTGCATCCGGTGCCGATGTCATCGAATGGCCGAAGTGGCGGACTGAGCGCATGCCTGTCAATGAAGAGATCCTTCGAAAGATCGGCACATTTGAAGACATTTTGTTCACCTCGCGCCGTGCGGTTTGTGAATTTTTCCAAGCGCTGGTTTCCAAGAAAGTCGATATCCGCCAGCTGACAGCCCGACTGAGCGCGGCATCTGAACATGCGGAAACGGAGCTTGAAAAACGAGGTTTTCTCGTCTCCGCCCCTCAGCCTGTTTCAGAAAAAACGCTGGTTGTCGGGAGCCGCCATTCCGTGAAAGACACGCAGAAGCATAAGTCCTGTTCGTTTTATATGACCCATGAAAACGTCATTGATGACCGGTTCACCCACATGATTCAGCGAACCATCAGTGAATCTCCGCTGTACATGATCATTTGCCCAAGTAAACCGTCTGTTCAGCAATTGATCAGCACAGGCGAACAAATTGGCATTTTGCCGGAACCGTCAGCGAACCGCCCTCCTATCGTCTGCATAGGCGATGACACAGCTGCCGGCGCCTATGGATTCACAGCGGTCCAAGAGCTGGATGAATTGTTTGCTTTCATTCAGAATCAACAGGCGGAAAAAAAGCTCGTTCACAGCTGATTTGGGCAGCCCTTTCCTTAAGGGCTGTTTTATTTATACACTAATTTTTTGTGATGGGTTGAATACATCGCCATATTCTCGGCCTTAGGATCTACATACGCCTTCGCGCTGTTGACCGCTGTCGGGCCTTCCGTAAAGCCGCCGGCAATCAATCTCAGCTTGCTTTCATAAAAAGCCGCGTCCCCCGCCACAAACACGCCCGGAAGATTCGTCCGCATATGTCTGTCCGCTTTCACCCTGCCTTCTTCAATCTCCAGCCCCCACTCCTTCATCGGCCCGAGATCAATTTTAAACCCATGATTAATGATCAGCTCGTCAACCTCTATATCTTCTCTTTGACCAGACACGGTATGGCAAACAGTCACGCTTTGGATGCGTTCCTCATCACCGCGCAGCTGCTCTAAGCGATAAGGAGTGAGCACCCGCACTGCTGAACGCTTCATTTTCGTCACGCTGCTTTCCATTCCGCCGAATTCCTCACGCCGATGAACAACAGTCACAGACGCCGCAATCGGCTCCAGCTCATTGGCCCAATCGACCGCAGTATCTCCGCCGCCTGATATGACGACCCGCTTGCCTTTAAACGCATCAAGCTTTTCCACTCCATAATGAAGATTCTTGCCCGCGTACCGGGTTGCATCCTCACTGTCAAACTCATTGACCTCAAGCGTTCCCATACCGCAAGCCAAAATCACGGTTCTTGTATAATGCTTTTCTCCTTTAGAACCTGTCAGCACAATAGTGCCGTCACTCAAGCGTTCAAATCCGGCCACTCGCTGATTCAGCACGATGTCAGGATCAAACGTCGCCGCCTGCTCCTTTAACTGCTCGATCAGCTGCTTTCCCGCAATTCCCGGAATTCCGCCGATATCGCGAATGATTTTCTCAGGAAAAAATAAAGACACCTTCCCTCCGAGCCGCGGCAAAAATTCGATTACTTTCGTTTTCAGCTCCCGCATCCCGCAGTAAAAAGCCGTAAACAGCCCGATCGGCCCCCCGCCTATAATCGTAACGTCATATATCTCGTGATTTTCAGCCATCCGTCCTGCCTCCCGTACACATCTATATCAACATTTTAATTGAGAATGAATATCAACAAAAAGTATATCATATTTCACGTGCCTTTGTTTATTCAATTCCTCTCCTTGTGATCAATTGTTGAAAACTCTATAATAGGCAGAAAACAAATGGGAGAAACAGGATGAAAAGACAAGTCAAAACGATCACTTTCGAAGGACATACACTAGAATATTCTGTTACAGGCAAAGGAGCCCCCATTCTTGTCATGCATGGCGGCCATTCAAATTGTTACGAGGAATTCGGGTACACGGCGCTGATTGAGCAAGGGTATTCCATCATCACGCCTTCAAGACCCGGATACGGACGAACGTCAAAAGAGATTGGAAAAAGCCTTGCCAACGCCTGCCGTTTCTATGCGAAGCTGATAGATCATTTACAAATTGACAAGGTCCATGTGATTGCCATCTCCGCAGGAGGACCGAGCGGCATATGCTTTGCCTCTCATTATCCGGAAAGGGCTAACACTTTGACCCTGCAATCCGCGGTCACTAAGGAATGGCTCACTCCCAAAGACCCGGAATACAAAACCGGACGAATCCTCTTTGGACCGCCTGTGGAAAAATGGATATGGAAGCTGATTTCTGTTTTGAATAACGCCTTCCCGCGTCTGATGTTTCAAGCCTTGAGCCCGCAATTCAGCACACTTTCGTTTCAGCGAATCAAATCACTGATGGATGAAAAAGACATAGAAGCATTTCGAAAAATGAACAGCCGGCAGCGGTCACGTGAAGGATTTCTAATTGATTTGTCGCAAACTGCGGCCTTTTCAGACGAGCTGCAGGCTATCTCATGTCCTGTATTGATTATGCAGAGCGTTTATGATGGATTGGTCAACTTGTCACATGCACATCATGCAAAGGAACACATTCCTGACGCCTCCCTCTGTATGCTTCACTCATGGGGGCACCTGATTTGGCTCGGAAAAGAAGCGGCTGAAACAGATAGAATCCTACTCGAATTTTTGGAATCCTAAACAAAGTGAAACAATCCTTTCTCCTCCTCCGTCAAACAAGCGGTGTCTTTTTTCTGGTAACATGAGAGGCAGCTTAACATGAGCGGGGGTTTTATTGTGACAGCACAATCATCTTTTCTTCAGCTGAATTCTATTTTTATCAGCATTTTAATAGAAGCCATTCCGTTTATTCTGATTGGCGTCATACTTTCCGGAATCATACAAATGTTCGTTTCTGAAGAAATGATTGCGAGAATCATGCCGAAAAACCGCTTTCTCGCCGTTTTATTCGGTGCGCTGGCCGGGATTTTGTTTCCCGCCTGCGAATGCGGCATCATCCCGATTACGAGGCGGCTTCTGTTAAAGGGGGTTCCTCTCCATGCGGGCGTTGCTTTCATGCTGACTGCGCCTATCATTAACCCTATCGTCTTATTTTCTACTTTTATTGCGTTCGGGAACAGATGGAGCGCAGTCTTTTACAGGGGCGGACTGGCGCTCGCCGTTTCGGTGATCATTGGGATCATCCTATCCTATCAATTTAAGGATAATCAGCTGTTAAAGCCTGATGAACCCGGGCATCACCACCATCATCATCACACCCTGCTTCAAAAGCTGGGCGGAACCTTGCGCCATGCCATTGATGAATTTTTCTCCGTGGGGAAATATTTAATCATCGGCGCCTTTATCGCAGCCGCGATGCAGACGTATGTCAAAACATCCACTCTGCTTGCGATCGGGCAGAATGATGTATCCTCTTCCCTCGTGATGATGGGTCTGGCGTTTGTCTTGTCGCTTTGTTCAGAAGTCGATGCGTTCATCGCGTCTTCCTTCAGCAGCACATTTTCATTAGGATCTTTAATCGCTTTTCTCGTCTTTGGCGCGATGGTGGATATTAAGAATCTATTGATGATGCTTGCGGCCTTCAAAAAACGATTTGTTTTCCTGCTGATTACGTACATTGTCGTGCTCGTCTTAGCGGGATCACTACTGGTAAAGGGGTGATTGGATGTTTCGTTTATTGGTGCTGATGGGGTTTACGTTTTTCTTTTATCATCTGCATGCCTCAGGAAATCTAACAAAATATATCAATATGAAATACGCCTATCTTTCCTTTATTGCGATCTTCTTGCTGGCCATTCTGACAGCCGTTCAAGCGTATGTATTTATCAAGTCGCCTGAAAAAGGCGGGCATCATCACGATCATGATTGCGGGTGCGGCCATGATCACGAGCATGACCATGAGCAAAATAAGCCATTTTATCAGCGCTATTTGATTTATGTTGTGTTTCTTTTTCCTTTAGTGTCGGGAATCTTCTTCCCGATTGCGACGCTCGACTCGTCCATTGTCAAAACAAAAGGGTTCTCGTTTAAGGCGATGGAGAGCGGCGATCATTATTCCCAGACACAGTATTTGCGGCCTGATGCTAGCCTTTATTACGCGCAAGACAGCTATGATAAACAGATGAAACAGCTGTTTAACAAGTATTCCGGCAGGAAAGAGATTTCTCTGACCGATGATGATTTCCTAAAAGGAATGGAAACCATTTATAACTATCCGGGTGAATTTCTCGGACGGACGATAGAATTCCATGGATTTGCTTACAAAGGAAACACAATTAACAAAAATCAGATGTTCGTATTAAGGTTTGGCATCATTCACTGTATCGCTGATTCCGGCGTGTACGGGATGCTTGTGGAGTTTCCGAAGGACATGAACATCAAGGACGATGAATGGATTCAGATTAAGGGCACTCTGGCCTCAGAATATTATCAGCCTTTCAAATCAACGCTCCCTGTTGTGAAAGTAACTGACTGGAAAACCATTAAAAAGCCTGATGATCCGTACGTTTACAGAGGATTTTGAAACCAGTACAAGTACTGGTTTCTTTTTTATTTCTTTTTCATCAGCATCAAATCAAGATAGAGCTGACATCGCGTTCTGAAATCGCTTAAATCGATCGATGTCATTTCAGTAATCTGTTTGATGCGGTAATTCAATGTATTCTGGTGAATAAACAGCTGTTCCGCGGCTGGTTTCGTTTTGCAGTTGTTGAGGAGATAGATTTCCAGCGTTTTCAAAAGCTCGGTGCTGCTTTCTTCGTCTTTCGCTTTTAATAAAGCCAAATCCTTATTTTCGTATTCTAAAAGTTCATTTTTCTGTTCAATGCTTTCTAAATAGCGGTAAATGCCGAGTTTGGCATATTCATATGGAATGTTTTCCTGATTGCCGGTGATTTCTGCGGCTTTGATGACTTCTAGTGCTTCTGTGTAGCTTTTGCCAAGCTTTAAAAGGTGATCATATTCGTTTCCGATACCGATATAAATAGGTGTAGGTATTTTTTGAAAGTGAAAATGTGTTAGCAGCTTGTTAATAAATTCAGAAGCTGCCGAGGAGACGGAGCTTTTTTGGGAAAAACTCGCTACGACGATGACAATATTGGATTCGATCGTTAAGACATGACTGACTTTATCCCGTAAATTCAGGTACGACCTGATATTTTCCTTTAAATCCTCCACCGCTTCCCCATCCCCATTCGCGGCGTGCAGGATGACAACTGAAAACATGGAAGGCAGCACGGTGTTGATTCTTTCAGCTTCCCGTCTGAGTTCCTTTTCAGAAATGAATTGCTGATAGATCGCCCGTTTGATGAGGTCTTCCGCTTTTTCTTCCTTTTCCTGTTTCAGCTTGTTCGTTTTATAAATGATTTTCCCGACGTGGAAGGACGTTTCATACAAAAAGTCGAGCTCTTCTTTCGTCAGATTTTGGTCCAGCTCCTGAATCCAGATGTAGCCCATGACTTCCCCTTTGTGCTTCGCACTCACGACCACCCTCTGGTTTAGCCCAATGCTTTCAATTTTATTGACGCGAAAAGGCTCAGGTTCTGTTTTCAGTTTTTCAATGATCCCGTCCTTCAAAAACCTCTCAAAAATCTGGACCGGACATTTTTTTGAAAAAATAGTCTGCTGATTGGCAGAATCAAAATGGTTAATATAGTAAGAATTATAGGCTAACAAAAAGAAATCCGCGCTTTCCAGTATTACTGGTTTTTGCAGTTCATAGCTGATAAAATCAATCAGCTTATCAACATCTGAAAATGAAAAAACTCTCTCTAAAAGCTCTTCCATACCTTTTTCTCCTATACTTTTTTTACTTTAATCATATCCATACGGGGTCTATTTGTATAGAAAAAAATACGTTTGTTTCCAAAAGACAAAAACACCCGCTTAAAAGGAGAAAAGAGGAAAAGGGACAGCCCCCTTCCTCCTCCTTTCAATCTTTATTGTGACATTGTATCTTGGTAGTCGTTGAACTGATCTGTGACAGCTTGTGACGGAGCCTGCGTCAATACGCTGACGACAAAAACAGATAATAGACTCGCAGCAAACCCAGGTATCATTTCATACAGAAAGTCCGAAAGACCGGCATTCGCCCAAATGATTACAGTTGCTGCTCCCACAATCATGCCGGCGAGTGCCCCCCATTTGGTCATTCGTTTCCAAAACAGACTGAGCAGTACAACCGGCCCGAATGATGCGCCGAAGCCCGCCCACGCGTAGCTGACCAATCCAAGGATCGTATTGTTTTTCTCCCAAGCCAGCACCAACGCGATGATTGAAACAGCCAGAACAGCCAAACGGCCTAAAAACACCAGCTCTTTATCAGAAGCCGAACGTCTGAACATCGACTTATACAAATCTTCTACCAGAGAGCTTGATGTCACAAGCAGCTGGGAAGAAATTGTACTCATAATCGCGGCCAAAATAGCCGAAATCAGAAAACCGGTAATAATCGGGTGGAACAAAATATTTCCTAATTGAATAAAAATCGTCTCAGGGTCCTTCAGTGTCATGCCTCGCTGATGGTAATAAGCGATTCCGCCCAAACCGGTCAGCACGGCGCCGACTGCCGACAAAACCATCCAGCCCATTCCGATTCTGCGCGCTTTTTTGATCTCTTTGACAGACGTGATCGCCATAAAACGCACAATGATATGCGGCTGGCCAAAGTAGCCCAACCCCCAGGCAAACAAAGAAATAATGCCAAGGACGCTCGTTCCTTTAAAAATATTAAACATATCTGGATCAACAGAGCGGATTTCGGCAACTGTATCACTTGTCCCTCCCGTGTGAAAAAACGTAACAATAGGCACAAGAATGAGTGCGGCAAACATAATAATCCCCTGAACAAAATCTGTCCAGCTGACAGCCAAAAAGCCGCCAAACAGGGTATATGCCACAACAACACCTGTCACAATCCACAGGCCGGTGTGATAATCCATCCCCAAAATACTGTTGAATAAAACACCGCCGGATACCATTCCGGACGATACATAAAATGTGAAGAAGACTAAAATGACAATCCCCGAAAACAGCCTGAGAAGCTTCGTTTGATCTCCGAAGCGATTTTCAAGGAATCCGGGAATTGTAATGGAATTCCCCGCTTTTTCAGTATAGGTTCTCAGCCGCGGCGCAACGTAGAGCCAGTTTGCCCACGCTCCAAGGCAAAGTCCGATGACGATCCAAGCGCCGCTCAGACCCGTTGAAAACATCGCGCCCGGAAGCCCCATCAGCAGCCAGCCGCTCATATCGGCGGCACCCGCACTGAGAGCGGTTACAGCCGGACCTAAGGAACGTCCTCCCAGCATGTAATCCGTCAGATTCGATGTACGCTTGTAAGCAAAGTAGCCGATCAGCAGCATCCCCGCCATATAAATACAAATCGAAATAATCAGCTGTGTGTTTTCTATGGCACTTCCTCCTCTTTTTTATCGTTTTATGGATGAAATGGACACCCTCCGCAGGGAGGATGCCCATTTAGTCCCGCTTTAGAACATTTCACTAATTGTTTTTGCCTGCATGTGCAGCGCCAAGTAATCCGGTCCGCCCGCTTTTGAATCTGTTCCGGACATTTTGAAGCCGCCAAACGGATGGTAGCCGACGATAGCGCCTGTACAATTGCGGTTGAAGTACAGGTTTCCGACATGGAATTCCTGTTTCGCACGCTCAATGTGCTTGCGGTTGTTTGTGATCACCGCGCCTGTCAGACCATATTCAGTATTGTTTGCCACTTCTAAAGCTTCATCAAAGTTTGACACTTTAGAAAATGCCACCACAGGTCCGAAAATTTCTTCCTGCATGAGTCTTGCTTTCGGATCAAGGTCAGCGAAAATCGTCGGTTTGATGAAGTATCCTTTCGAATCGTCACCAGTACCGCCGCTTACTAAACGGCCTTCCTGTTTTCCGATTTCAATATAGCTCATAATTTTATCATAAGAACCTTGGTCAATGACAGGTCCCATATAAACATCTGCGCTGTCAGGTTTTGCTGTTACTTTTGATTCCGTAATTTCAATGACACGCTCTAATACTTGATCATACACTTTTTCATGGACAACTGCACGTGAACCTGCAGAGCATTTTTGTCCCGCAAAGCCGAATGCTGATGTAAAGATGGATTGAGCCGCCAATTCAATGTCCGCGTCCTCATCGACAACAACCGTATCTTTACCGCCCATCTCAGCGATGACACGCTTTAAGTGCTGCTGGCCCGGCTGAACTTTCGCTGCGCGTTCGAAAATTCTCGTACCAACTTCTCTTGACCCCGTAAATGTGATCAGGCTTGTTTTCGGGTGGTCAACAAGGTAATCGCCGACTTCCGCTCCGCTGCCGGGAACAAAGTTGACGACACCTTTCGGCAGACCGGATTCTTCAAGCACCTCAACAAATTTCGCAGCGATCACAGGTGTAGCGCTCGCAGGTTTCAGAACGACTGTGTTTCCAGTAACGATCGGCGCCACTGTTGTTCCCGCCATGATCGCGAACAAGAAGTTCCACGGAGGAATGACGACTGTTACACCAGTCGGCGTGTACACATATTGGTTTTTCTCGCCTTCACGGCTGTTGACCGGTTTGCCTTTTGCCAGTTCGATCATTTGGCGGGCATAGTACTCCATAAAATCGATCGCTTCAGCCGTATCAGCATCCGCCTCGTTCCATGGCTTTCCTGCTTCTTTTACAAGCAAAGCGGAGAATTCATGTTTTCTTTTGCGGACTTTGGCAGCAGCGCGGAACAGGACAGCCGCTCTTTCTTCAGGAGACGTGTATCTCCACTCTTCGAATGCGTTCGCAGCCGCTTCAATCGCTTGCTCAGCGTGCTCTTGAGAAGCTTTTGACACTCTGCCGACGACCTCTTCTTTATCAGCCGGGTTGATTGAAACGATTTTCGCTTCTGTTTCCACTCTCTCGCCGTTAATGACAAGCGGGTAGTCTTTTCCTAAATATTCGCTTACTGTCGCAAGCGCTTTTTTAAACGCTTCTACGTTGTTTTGATCTTGGAAATTTGTGAATGGCTCGTGTTTGTAAGGTGTTGTCATGATAATCTCTCCTTTTTTACTTCTTTGTCATTCCTTTGAAAGCAAATGCAATGTTTGACGGACGTTCTGCAAGGCGTCTCATAAAGTAGCCGTACCAATCTTCGCCGTATGGCAGGTAGACTCTCATGTTATAACCTTCTTTTACGAGGCTGAGCTGGGTTTGCGACCGCATGCCGTACAGCATCTGAAATTCAAACTTGTCATTGGCAATGCCATGTTCCTTGGCAAGCTGTTTTGTATAGTCGATCATTTTGTCGTCATGTGTGGCAATCGCTGTGTAATGACCGTTTAAGAGCTGCTTTCTGATGATTTTTTTGTAATTGTCATCGACATCGCTTTTCTCCGGGAAAGCTACTTTTTCTGATTCTTTATAAGCTCCTTTTACAAGGCGAAGGAAAGGATTTAAAGAATCCAAATCGTCAATGTCTTTTTCCGTCCGGTACAGATAGGCTTGCAGCACTGTGCTCACATGCTCGTATTTTTTTCTGAAATCTTTGAAAATATCGAGCGTTTTCTGGCATCTGACTTCATCTTCCATATCAATGGTGACCATGATGTTATGCTTCTCAGCCGTCTGAAGGATTTTCGTCATATTTTCATACACCAGATCCATATCAATATCCAGACCCAGAGACGTCATTTTTAAAGAAACATGTGAGTTCAGCTGCTGATCCGCAATGGTTGCAATGGTTTGAATGCACTCTTCCGTACGCTCACGCGCAACCTCGGCGCTGTTCACAAACTCGCCTAAATGATCGACAGTAACTGACAAGCCTTGGCTGTTAAGCTGTCGAATGGTCGGGATTGAACTGTTAAAATCATTCCCGCCGATAATTTTACCCGCTGCTACCCGGCTTCCCCAGTTCTTCGCCATTTTATTGAGAAAGCCGCTTTTGGATAAAAATAAGAAAAAATCTCTTGTGATCACTTCCAACCTCAACACCCCGCAATCTAAGAAGTATTTGTATGAGTTTATTGTAAATGGACAAAACCATCGTTCACAATATTCTCAAAATACAAAGATTCTGATAATTTTTGTGGGTTTGCCACAATCAGATAGTTAGAAAGTCGGGGGACATTCTGTCGAATAAAGAAGAAAAGGAAGCGACAAAAAACATCAGCTTCCTCCATCCTTCCACACTTCTTCAACCGTATTCAAAAGCAAACGATTCAATTCAGGTGTCATATCCTTTTGTTCTGCTTTCAGCGTTTTTGCCGCTTCCATGATTCTGTCGATTTCCGTTTCAATGAATTGGTGAATGACTTGAATTCTTGCTTCGAGATCAAGCTCTTCGCCTCTTCTTTTCCGTTCAAGCAAGGTTTCCATTTCTGCCTTCAGTTCAGGATCAGTCACATGTTCATTCATTAAAACCGTAAAGTCCATAGGCGGAATGGTTCCGTGCTTTTCAATCCATTTGCAGGCCAAAATAGGCCGGAGCACGTAGAAATACTTTTTGATTTTGACCTCTTGCCCTTGAAGGTAATCCTTGACGTTCCTTCTCGCCATGTTGATATAGTGATAGACGCTTGCTTCAGGCTTAAATGCTTCCGTCCGCAGTTTTCTTAACCGCTCTGCGGTCGTAAATGCTTCGTAATACACAATGTCAGAGGACAGCCATTCAAGAAGCGGCGGGTTGGACTTTTTAAAGAGGCGCAGCGTCTTTCTCAGCTCCCAGCCGCTGATATCCAGCAAATCGTGAATCGGTTCTTCTATCACATCCCGCTCCTGCTCAATCGAAAAATACCACTCCTTTTTCGGCACATAAATAAAGCGGACATCGTAATCACTATCCTGCGATGGGAATCCCCATGCGCGGCTTCCTGACTCAACGGCATATACGATTTTGACTCCGTATGACTGCTCAATCCGTTTTAATTCATCAATGATTCTTTGTTTCATATCTATTCGTCTCCAGTCTGTTCTCATTCCGGCAATTTGCAGAAAAAAACCGCCTGATGAAGCACGGCGGCTTTTCACGTTTATCAGCCTTTAAGATGCTGCTTAAAGAAAGCGAGTTTTTCCGTTTGGAAGGCAGGAATATACTCATGCCCAAAGTATCGGTACACCTTCAGCTCTTTCTCTGTCTCTAAATGGTTGTAGGCGGCAAACACGGTGGACGGCGGCGTGACCTTGTCAATCAGACCGATCGACATCAGAACAGGCACTTTCACACGGTCCGCGAGATTCATAATATCGAAATATGAAAGTGTCTTCATCGCCTGCGCTTCTGTTTCCGGGCTGCCATTTCTTCTGAAGAAGGAATTGATTTCAAGGTACGGCTGTTCAAGCGCCACATCAATGGCCCGCTCAAAATTGCTTAAATAAGGATAATCGGCAGCCGCGGCTTTCGGAATGTTTGACAGAGCCGCCGCTGCAATGGTTAAGCCCCCGCCTTGGCTTCCGCCTGTCACACCGATTCGTGTTTTGTCGACTTCGTCAAAGCTGCTGATCACTTCAAGCGCGCGGACGGCATCCAAATAAACGCCCCGGTAATAGTATGTATCTTTATCAAGAATGCCTTTTGTCATCCAGCCCAACGCGTGGCCGTGCGGAGAAATACTCGTATCCTCGCTGCTCTGCTGGCCGCGGACAAGCATTCCGAATGCGGCATATCCGTGAAGCGCCCAATTCACCATTTCATGAATCTCACCGTCATAGCTTGCGTTGTAACCGTGATATTTCACGATCGCCGGATGCGGGCCTTCCTTGTCAGGCACAGCGTACCATCCGGCAATGCGGGCCTTCCCGAAGCTTTTATAAGTGAGGCGGTACACCTTGACTCCATCAGCAGGATAATCAACCGGCTGTAAATCAGGTGATGCTTGGATTTTCGCAAGTTCGTCCAAAGACGATTTCCAAAACTCAGAAAAATCATTCGGAGTTGTTTTTTCAGGCTTATACGTTTGCAGTTGGTCGAGCGGCAGATCGAATAGTTGCATTTCCGATTATTCCCCTTTGTTTTATAAGATTTTATTTGTATTCTTATATTACCACGTTCCGAACCTATTTTCTAAATATTTTCACTTTCATTTTCCACACTGCCTTCATCAAACGTTTGTTTAAGACTTTCCCGGCTTAGTTCAATAAAGGACTGAGCTGTCAAACTGATATAGCGGTTCTTTAGAAATACAAAGACGAGGGTTCGTGATGGCGCGGATTGAATCGATAAATAGATCACAGCCGGATCTTTATCCCTTTTGACCATATTCGGCGCCATTGTCACACCTAAACCATTGGCCACAAGAGATTGGGCGGTTTCAATATGGCTCGTCTTAAAGGCTGCATTCGGCTTAAAGCCGCTTTCCGCACAGAGATCAAGCACCGTCCGCCGAAAACCGAATCCTTCTTTTAACAAAATAAATGGTACGTTCCTTACCATATCAAGCGGCACGCACGGCCGCCGGCCCTCCTCGCCCTCCAGCGCTTTCTCTATCAGCGCGGCCATTTCCGGCGGCATCCACCTTTGTTTTTCCTTTGGCACTGCAAGGACAATCGGTTCCGTGAGCAAAGGTGTAATGGCGAGCCGCTCATCCTCGATTGGCAAGGATAAAACAGAAAGGTCAACCTCTCCCTTTGCCGTCATTTCCTCTAAAGAAACCGGATCTTTTTCAACAAGCTGAACCTCCACATGAGGATAGCGCGCCAAAAACTGTTTCAGCAGCGGCGGAAAGAGGTACCTCCCCGTTACAGCAGGAATCCCAATGGAAAGCTTGTGCCCGATCCCCTGCGACCGCTCCTGCATCTCCCTGAGCAAGTCATCTCTGGAACGAATGATGTCCTCGGCTTTTTCAATGAACCGCCGGCCGTGGGGTGTCAGCGTAACAGAGCCGTGAGATCTGTGAAAAAGAGGAAGCCCCAGCTCAGCCTCAAGCTTTTTGATTTGCTGACTAAGAGACGGCTGAGCGATATGAAGATGCTCTGCCGCCTTTGTAAAACTTTGGCGCCGGGCAATTTCCGCTGCGTACCCCATCACTTTAATATCCATTTCAGCCTCCATAGGTTGAACCTATCGTTTTTATCATTTTTATATCTTGGACGAATCATAACAGAAATTGCTAACATAATCCATATCATCATTTGCAAAAGAAGGAGCTGGTCCAGATGACAAACGAAACACCGTTTTCTAAAAACGCCGAAATGTATCGGGATAAGAAAGTTTTTGCCGAGGAAGAAGATTTGGGGTTAATGATCAAAACAGCGGATTGCCGGTCAGAACATCGGGTGCTGGATATCGGAGCGGGCGCCGGTCATACTGCACTGGCATTTTCCCCATATGTACTGGAATGCGCAGGCATTGATGCGACGAAAGAGATGGTAGAGGTTGCGTCCTCCTTTGCGCAAGAAAAAGGAGCTGGGAACGTACGCTTCCAGCAAGGAACAGCAGAGTCTCTCCCCTTCCCCGACGATTCATTTGATATCATCACCTGCCGATACGCTGCCCACCATTTTTCAGATGTCCGTAAATCCGTCAGCGAAGTGGCACGCGTGCTGAAAAAGAACGGCCGTTTCCTCTTGGTCGATCATTACGCGCCAGAAGCCCCCGCTCTTGATGAGTTTGTCAATCACCTGAACCGGCTCCGGGACCCCTCCCATGTCCGGGAAAGCTCATTATCAGAATGGCAGGCGATGTTCGCCGCCAACCAGCTGGACTATCAGGACATCCAAAAGTGGAATTTGCCGATCCAATACGAAAGCTGGATCAAACGGGGCGGAACCCCGGCCGATCGGGAAAAACAGATTATCAGCCTTTTACATCAAGCATCAGAAAAAGCACGTGATACGTTCTGCGTCAAATTCACCCAAAACGGACATCCCGACTCCTTTTGCTTAAAAGCGATTTTGATACAAGGCATAAAACGATAAAAAAAGCCGTGCGCACCGCACGGCTTTTTACATGGGCTGATAAAGATCCCAGCCGATTTTTAATGTCTCTACAATGTAATCGGCGACCTCTTCCGGGGAAAGGTTGTCTGTCGCCACTTTTGAATTGTGTTTGTCGTAAATGACTTTTCTTTCATTAAACAGCTGTTCCATTTCATCCATTGAACGGTTATGCAGCACCGGGCGGCTCTCGATCAATAGATTCGCGCGCTGCTTCCAGTTCTCCCAAGACAGATCCAAATGCAATACGAGACAGTTTTCCAGACAGCACGTTCTGATTTCCTCTTGTTTAAAAGACCCGCCGCCCAGAGACACGATCTTGAATCGTTTATGATGGCAGATGTCCAAGATATATTCCTTCTCCGTTTTCCGGAAAAAGTCTTCTCCCTTTTCCTCAAACATCTCAGGAATTGTCATGTTGAAATCTTTTTCGATCTCTTGATCAACATCAATAAAATCTCTATATAATTTCTTAGCGACCAATTGGCCGATTGTCGTTTTCCCCACACCCATGAATCCGATCAGGACGATATTTCTTTCTCTTACTGGGATGGCTCGTTTAGCGTTCATCTTCGGCGAAATCCTCCTAAGGAATGAAATTTTATATTCATTATATGCTTATTTAGCGAATATTTATATAGATACCGGCTTTACCGGTCAAGCTTATAGTGCGCTTTGTTGTTTAGCCATTTTTGCCTGAATGACATTCATTGTACAACATTTCTGCAGGTATTTTAATACTTCGACGCAAAAAAGCAATAAACCCTTCCGCCTTTATTATTTTTCCAGCTGACTCTTCGATTGAAGGGTCTTTTTCTGTATGATGAATAGGAAGGGAGAAATGGCGATGATCATTTGGATAAACGGGGCATTCGGTTCCGGAAAAACACAAACAGCCTTCGAACTGCACAGAAGGCTGAACCCATCTTACGTGTATGATCCCGAGAAAATGGGTTTTGCGCTACGCTCCATGGTGCCGCAGGAGATCGCAAAGGACGATTTTCAAAGCTATCCTTTATGGCGGGCGTTCAATTACAGTTTGCTAGCTTCTCTGACAGATACATACCGCGGCATCATTATTGTGCCTATGACGATTGTACATCCTGAATACTTCAATGAGATCATCGGCAGGCTCAGACAGGAAGGCAGGATCGTTCACCACTTTACACTAATGGCTTCAAAGGAAACCTTGTTAAAAAGGCTGCGCACCAGAGCAGAAGGAAAAAACTCATGGGCCGCCAAACAAATCGACCGCTGTGTTGAAGGATTATCATCACCCATTTTTGAGGACCACATTCAAACAGACCACCTGTCGATTCAGGATGTGGCAGAGAACATTGCCGCGAGAGCCGAACTCCCATTAGATCCTGATATGAGAGGCAGCCTCCGAAGGTTCACCGACAGATTAATGGTAAAGCTGAATCATATCCGCATAAAATAAAGCTTCTGTACACGACAAAAGCCCGCTCCGAGAGCGGGCTTTCTTCATTTTATTTCCACCAGTCATCAAACATAGATGCCGGAACCTGACGTTTATGCTCAGTTACGCTATAGCGTTTTTCCAGTGCTTCTGACACTTTCGCTGACACTTCTTTCCCTTCGAGATAATCATCAATTTCCTCGTAGGAAATGCCCAGCTCTGTTTCATCCGTCTGCTGCGGCTTTTCGTCGAGCAGATCGGCAGTTGGCTCTTTTAAGTATAAACGTTCCGGTGCGCCCAGCTCTTTCAGCAGGCTTCTTCCCTGGCGCTTCGTCAATCCAGTCAGCGGCAGGAGATCCGCTCCTCCATCACCGTACTTCGTAAAGAAACCGGTGACAGCCTCAGCTGCGTGGTCAGTGCCAATGACAAGAAGGCCTTCTTGTCCGCCGATCGCGTATTGAGCGATCATTCGCGTTCTTGCTTTTACGTTTCCTTTATTAAAGTCAGTCAGCTGATCGCCCGTCTCCTGCTGATACTGATCAGAAAACGCGCTGACTGTCGACTTAATGTCAAACTTCCATGATTTATCCGGTTTAATGAACTTCAATGCAAGCTGGGCATCGTCTTCGTCCTGCTGTGTGCCGTGCGGAAGGCGTACCGCGATAAATTGAGCGTCTCCGCCCTCTTCGCGAATGCGCTCAGCCGCAAGCTGAGCCAGTCTTCCCGCAAGTGTGGAATCCTGTCCGCCGCTGATTCCCAATACAAAGCCTTTAGCACCGGTTTTCTTTACATATTGTTTTAAAAAATTGATTCGGTCCTCAATTTCTTGCTTTGAATCAATTGAGGGCTTCACATGTAATTCACGCATAATCTTTTCCTGCATGCTCATCCCAATCATTCCTCCTGTACAATTCGCTGTTTCTTATTTGATCATTTCCCGAAATTGATGAAAATGAATCATGACAATGATGTATCCCTATTAAATATAGCACAGGTCTTCATTCACAGTGAACAAGAGAGATCAGCTGACTTCCACCCGTATAGACGTGACACTTTCGCCATTGCACTTTCCTTTTTCAATCGGGCAGGAAGAAAACGCGACGATCAAATCCATTTCCGCCCGCAGCCTTACATAGTCCCCGGCATTCGAGAGCGGCGTTTCCACAGACAGGTTCCCTTTTTCATCAAGAACCGTGTTCATAAAAATCGCAAATGGGTAATGCATGTGGGGCTTTGGCACGCCAAACTGTTCAAGCGCACGGTTCATATTGTCATAGCACGTATCCTGGAATTCATCCTTTTGCTTGCCGTATAACAGCCTGTTCATATCAGGGCGGCAAGCAGGAAGCAGCAGATCATGCTTGCCGACCGTATCCTCGATCAGCGTCAGCATCGGTTTGTACAGATTAGAATAGATATGGTCATTCACCTTTACGTTTATGGAATGATTGGCATCAATTGTCGCTCCCTGATCAAGATGCTCGTAAAAATCCTTGGCATGGTACGCGACAAAATCAGCCACCTGCTGCCCTTCAACGTCAACCACCTTCAAAATCTGCCCCTTTTTCAGCTTCAGTCCAAGCCCTTTCTTCGGCTCTACGATATATTGCTGTGCCATAGCTTTACTCCTTTTTTCATTAGTATGGGCGTTCGCCGCCTTCTCCATGTAAAAAGAGGCAAAAATCCGATGCATATAAGCTTCGGGCAGGTCGCAATCTAATCTTAGATAAAAGGGGTTGAAATGATTATGGGTCAAACTAAAAAAGACCAGCAAAAAGGGAATCTGGCTTGGTGGCAGCTGTCTCTGATCGGAGTCGGCTGCACAATCGGAACAGGATTTTTTCTCGGGTCCAGCATCGCAATTGTCAAAAGCGGTTTTTCCGTTCTCCTTTCATTTCTTATCGCAGGGATCGGTACTTATTTTGTCTTTGAACAGCTTGCCAAGCTGTCGGCGAAACAGCCTGAAAAAGGCTCGTTTTGTGCGTATGCGCGAAAAGCGTTTGGCAAATGGGCTGGCTTCAGCAACGGCTGGGTGTACTGGTCCTCAGAAATGCTGATTACCGGAAGCCAATTGACAGCCATTTCACTATTTACAAAGCATTGGTTTCCTCAAGTTCCGTTATGGGTGTTTGCTTCAATCTACGCCGTACTCGGGCTTCTCATTATTTTCACCGGGCTGTCTGTATTTGAGAAGACTGAAAACGTGCTGGCCGTCATCAAAACAGCCGCTATTTTTATGTTTATTGTCATTGCCATCCTGGCATTATGCGGCATCCTGTCCGGCGGAAAGCCTGATGTACAGGTTCCAAACAAGACAAGTGAATTTTTTCCATACGGCGCTATGGGACTGTGGACAGGCTTAATCTACGCGTTTTACGCATTTGGCGGAATTGAAGTCATGGGGCTGATGGCGGTTCACTTAAAAAAACCAGAGGAAGCGTCAAAATCAGGGAAGCTGATGCTGGCAACACTGGCTATTATTTACATTATATCAATCGGGCTGGCTTTGCTTTTGGTTCCGTTACGCACGTTTACAGAAGAGGACAGCCCGTTCATTACGTCGTTAAAAGGGCATCACCTTGAGATCATCCTCGATATTTTTAACGGGATTTTCATTATCGCCGGGTTCTCGACGCTTGTCGCTTCGCTTTTCGCGGTTACGACATTGCTTTGTACGATGGCAGATGACGGCGACGCGCCGAAATGCTTTACCTTAAAGGAAGGCAAAAAAATATGCTGGCCGGCGCTGGGGCTGACGTTTGCGGGGCTTGTTTTATCGATTATTCTGTCTTTAGTGCTGCCGAAAAACATTTATGAGCACATGACGACAGCAGCCGGGCTTATGCTTTTATACACTTGGCTGTTTATCCTGTTCTCCAGCAAAAAGCTGACCGAACCTGAGGGCATGGGGAAAACGCAAATTTATTTGGCGGTGATTCTGATTGCTGCGGCTGTGTCCGGTACATTGTTTGAAAAATCAAGCCGGCCCGGATTTTTTGTGAGCATAGGCTTTCTCGCGATCATTGCCGTCGTGACCATGATCTATCAAAAAAAACAGGGACATAAAGACCGCCCTGCCAGCTCGTGATTTATTTTAATTTGTTGAACATGTTCTTTAAATAAGAAAACGGGCACTTCGATACCTGTTTTTCATCGTCACGGAGGAAATACTGTTTCCATTCGCGGTTATCCTTTCCTCCGTACCAGCCTAATTCCGGGTGAACCGGGGCTTGATCGTAGGCCTTTAACCGGGATCGGATCATTCTGCTCATGTTGCGGCCAAAAGCGGTTGATCCATTTAAGTCTTCAAACACCCATCTTGGCTGAAACGTAATCATAAAAAAAGGAAAGCTCCGGCTTCTTCTCGCCTCGTGCCCCGGCGTGGCGCACAGAATGAAGTACGGCTCGCCGTCAAAACAAAACTCCCATTTATAATGCTCGGGATCGGCCGGAATATCTTCCGGCCACTCTTTTTCGTCTTGTTCACTCAGTCTATTTAAAAAGCGCCAAAACAGCTCTTCATACGCTTCAACCGAATAATGCTCTGCCAAATCTTCCGGTGTATCAAACAACACAACGAGGGATGCGTATTTCCCGGTATCCCGCGATATCTTGCCGTACTCCGCAAGCAACGGAGCCAGTTCCTCCGCTGTACGATTTTCCCGCGGATCTCCGGCAAAAGCAATGCGAAGCTGGTCTGTCAGAAACGCCTGGCGTCCGGGAATGCACGGAAACGTATCCGCATGATCCGCCACAGTTTCAGCCAAAAGCTCAAAAGCGATTCGTTGCCAATCAGAAAGCTCATCTTGATTACGTTCCAGAAAACTTTTGGTGTAAATCCCATTCACTATCGATCCACCTCCAGTATCATCTGGATACTATATTAAAACGGGAGGCGGCAGGTGACTGTCCTTCATGAATCAGCCTAATAACTGTTTGATGCCCTGATAACCGAAGTAAAAGCCAAACACAAGGAGAGATATACCGGCGATTCCGGTCAATCCTCTCAACAGCTTTTCATGAAGCAGATTTCTGAACGTACTGGCTGTAATCGCCATGCAAAAATCCCAGATTAAAATGCCGATCATGATGCCGGAGCTATAGATAAGAAGCTGATTCATATTGTAGGCCTCTGCTGTTTTCGCAAGGATGCTTCCGTAAATCCCAAGCCAAAAAAGGATGCTCAATGGATTTGACAGTGAAATGAGAAAACCCGAGGCGAACGTTTTCCTGTATGACACTTTTCCCCGTGAGCTTCGCACATCCATTGCTTCTCTGACATTTTTCAGCGTTTCAATTCCGGTATAGGTCAGCACAAAGAAGCCAAAGAGCCATAAAAACGTTTTCACGAATGGAGCGGTCAAAAACTGCGACAGTCCGAAATAGATGAAAAGCATGTACAGTCCATCCGCTGTCATGGCGCCTAAACCAAAAATCCATGCATGCCAGAAACCATTTTTAATTCCTTTGTCTATTTGCGCCGCATTCACTGGTCCTACAGGCGCAGACAAGGACAGCCCCAGCACAATATAGCTCAAAAAAATGTTCACCGGCCCGTACTCCCTTCTCTTACGTAACTTGTACAATGTATTCGGGAACGGGCCAAGCTATGCACAAAATTCGCTTACTGTTTCAGACGTTCAAGCTCTTCCTCCATAATATCGGCGGCTTTGCCTACGAAGCTGAAAATGAGTTCCAGTTCTTCTTCCGTATACTCGCGGCACAAATCCATCGTGGACTCGGACAGAGAGCGGAACAAATCCTTTACATGTTTTTTCGAAGCGGTTAAAGGAACGATTATGACTCTTCTGCGGTCGTTCGGGTCCTTTTCCCGCGCCACATACCCCGCTTTTTCCAGCCGGTCAACAAGCGCGGTGACGGAACCTGTGCTGAGGCCTGTCTTTTTCCCCAGCTCTCCGGCCGTCATCGGCCCCGCTTCATTTAAGATGTCAGCTGATTTCAAATCGGTGGGAAACAGACCGAGGGCTTGAGCGGCTGCCTGATGAAACAGAACCGTTCTGGTGCCCAATTTCCGAAAAAGCTGAACGGAAGTCTTTTCCAACTCACTTCTAGAATTTCTTGTTGACAACTGACAGTCCTCCCTATAAAATCGAATTTATCTTGATAATCGAGATATTTAACGATCAAACTATTATCATGATATCAGAACTTACATAGAAAAGTAAGAGGAGGTAGAACAAATGGACACAACAACAGCAAAACAGGCTTCCACCAAATTTGTGGTCCTCGGTCTTTTGCTGGGCATCTTAATGTCTGCAATGGACAATACGATTGTTGCCACCGCGATGGGCAGCATCGTAGCGGATCTTGGAAGCTTCGATAAATTTGCATGGGTCACGGCATCCTATATGGTGGCGGTCATGGCTGGAATGCCGATTTACGGCAAGCTCTCCGATATGTACGGCCGAAAACGTTTTTTCCTGTTTGGACTTATTTTTTTCTTAATTGGATCGGCTTTATGCGGGATTGCACAGACAATGAATCAGCTGATCATTTACCGGGCCATTCAAGGGATTGGAGGCGGCGCGCTCCTGCCGATTGCCTTTACCATTATCTTTGATTTGTTTCCGCCGGAAAAACGCGGAAAAATGTCCGGCATGTTCGGCGCTGTCTTTGGCTTATCCAGTGTTCTTGGGCCGCTGTTAGGTGCGGTCATTACAGATGCGATCAGCTGGCATTGGGTATTTTACATCAACGTGCCGATCGGCGCATTGTCATTGTTTTTCATTATTCGCTACTACAAAGAATCTCTGGAGCACAGAAAGCAGAAAATTGACTGGGGCGGCGCGATTACCTTGGTCGTATCCATTGTATGCCTGATGTTCGCCCTTGAGCTTGGCGGCAAAACATACGATTGGAATTCCATTCAGATCATCGGCCTGTTTATTGTATTCGCCGTTTTCTTCATTGCCTTTTTTATTGTGGAGAGAAAAGCGGAAGAGCCGATCATTTCGTTCTGGATGTTTAAAAACCGTTTGTTTGCCACAGCGCAGATTCTCGCTTTCCTGTATGGCGGAACATTCATTATTTTAGCGGTATTTATTCCGATTTTCGTTCAGGCGGTATACGGCAGCTCAGCGACAAGCGCGGGCTTCATTTTGACGCCGATGATGCTTGGATCAGTCATCGGGAGCATGATCGGCGGGATCTTCCAAACGAAGGCCAGCTTCCGCAATTTGATGCTGATATCTGTTATCGCCTTCTTTATCGGCATGCTGCTGCTTTCCAATATGACGCCTGACACAGCACGGGTATGGCTGACCGTCTTTATGATGATCTCAGGATTTGGTGTCGGCTTTAACTTCTCCCTGCTGCCGGCGGCATCGATGAATGATCTTGAACCTCGTTTTCGAGGGACGGCCAATTCTACAAATTCATTTTTGCGGTCACTCGGCATGACCCTGGGCGTTACTATTTTTGGAACGGTGCAAACAAACGTATTCACAAACAAGCTGAGCGACGCTTTCAGCGGCATGAAAGGCTCAGCGGGCTCCGGTGCGGCGCAACATATCGGCGACCCGCAGGAGATTTTTCAAGCGGGAACACGTTCCCAGATTCCTGAGGCGATCCTGAATCGCATCATTGACGCGATGTCATCAAGTATCACATATGTCTTTTTGCTCGCTTTGATACCAATTGTCCTCGCTGCGGTTACCATTTTATTTATGGGAAAAGCCAGAGTGAAAACAACAGCTGAAATGGCGAAGAAAGCAAATTAACACAAAAAAGCAGTACATGCCAGCATGTACTGCTTTTTCTATTACAATCCTAATCTCGCAAGAATAAACGTCCATATACAAATGATCAATAACAGAATCAGGCTGTACGCTACTGTACGCTTAAACAGTTTAGATTCCTTGCCTGTCTGGCCGACCGCTGCGGCGGCGATGGCGATTGACTGAGGAGAAACAAGTTTCGCCATGACCCCGCCCGCCGTATTGGCAGCTAACAGCAAATCAGAACCCGCACCGATCTGCGCTCCGGTGACAACCTGCAAATGCCCGAACAAAGCGTTATTGCTGACAACAGAGCCGGTAATAAACACGCCGATCCAGCCAAGAACAGGACTGACAAACGGGAACAAGTCTCCTGTCTTCGCCAATGCCAGCCCAATTGAAGAGCTGAGCCCTGCGAAGTTGGCCAGATTGGCAAATCCCATCACAAAGCAAATCGTGATAATCGGCACCCACAGCTCTTTTCCCGTCTCCTTCAAGGAAGCAAAAGCATCCCGAGTCGAGAAGTTTTTACTGAACAGCCCTGTCACAATGACAGCCGCTAAAATCGCTGTGCCAGTCGCTGACAGCAGATCGACTTTAAAGACTGCATCTAACGGCATGGCAGATGGCGTAATCGGCGGCATTTTCATGATTTGCTGATGCAGAACAGGCATTTTCAAAAGAAGTGTTGTCTGATATAACAGCCCGCCTTCTTGGAAAAGCGCTTTGAAGGCAGGAAGGCTCCAGATCGTGATCGCCGCGGTTAAAATATAGAAAGGAGACCACGCTTTCGCAATGTCAGCGGCACTGTATGTCTTTTTATCACCCGCTTCGCCGGCTCCTTCCTCCCGATAAATCTCCTTCGGCTGCCATTTGCGGAGGAAGAGCGCAAGCCCGCCCATGCTGCATAAGGCCGCCAAGATGTTTGCTAACTCCGGTCCGAGCACTGCCATTGTCAGTGTCTGAACAGCTGTATACAGACCGCTCACGACCAGCAGGGCAGGCCATGTCTGTCTGATTCCTTTCATCCGGTCCAACAGGAAAACGAGCAGAAACGGAATCAAAAACGAAATCATTGGCAATGTCCACACCAATGTCCGTGACAGCTCAAGAGCAGATAAATCACCAATCTGCGCTCCTGTGATGACAGGAATCCCGATCGCTCCAAAGGCTCCGGAGGCTGCGTTGGCAATCAAGCAGAGCGCCGCCGCTTTTAACGGTTTAAAACCAAGCTCGACGAGCAGCGCCGCGCTAATGGCAATCGGAACACCAAAACCGGCCGCGCCTTCCAAAAACGCGTTAAAACAAAAACCAATTAATAATAGCTGTATTCTTTGGTCAGGCGAAATGCCGGCAATGCTGGAACGGATAATGGTAAACTTTCCGGTTTTCACTGCGATTTTATAAAGCCAAACCGCCATCAGGACGATGTAGCCAATGGGCCACAGTCCGTTCCCAATCCCTAGCAAAACAGAAGAAATCGCTTTTTCAACCGGCATATGAAATGCCAAAACGGAGACGAAGAAACTGACGGCTAGAGTAAGAAATGCCGCAAGAATGCCTTTCATTTTAAAAACAGTTAAAGCCAAGAGAAAAAAGAGAATCGGAGTGAGCGCCACAAGTGCGCTCACATACTCATTTCCAAACGGATCATACAACTGCTCCCACATTGACAATCAGCCCTTTACTCTATAGTTGCGAATTAGATGACCTGAAGTTCTGCAAAATGCGGTTTTAAGATGTTTTTAAGGACGTCTGCACTGTGAAGGAACTGTTCTTTTTCTTTCTCATTTAAATTCAGCTCAGTGATGCCCGCAATTCCTCCGCGGTTCACGACAGCCGGAACGCCGATGTACACGTCATCTGTGCCGTATTCTCCGTCCAAATATGTGCTGACAGTTAAAATGCTGTTTTCATTATGAAGAATGGCTTTTGTAATGCGGGCAAGGCTCATCGCCACCCCATAATAAGTCGCGCCTTTTTTCTCAATAATATGGTAAGCGGCGTTTTTCACGTCGTCTACGATCTGGTCAAGTTCTTCTTGTTTATATGCATCGTTTTTCTTAACAATTTCACTGACCGGCACACCGCCGACGTTCGCGTGGCTCCAAACAGGAAGCTCTGTGTCCCCGTGCTCTCCGATAATATGCGCGTGCACGTTTTGAGGCGCTGCACCGAAGTATTCGCTCAGCATGTAACGGAATCTCGCAGTATCCAGTGTTGTACCGCTTCCGATCACCCGCTCTTTTGGCAGGCCGCTGAATTGCCATGTTGCGTAAGTCAAAATATCCACCGGATTTGTCGCGATTAAGAAAATGCCGTCAAATCCGCTCGCCATGACTTCCCCGACGATGCCTTTGAAAATGTTTAAGTTCTTTTCTACTAATTCAAGGCGTGTCTCACCAGGTTTTTGGTTTGCACCGGCACAGATGCAAACAATATCAGCATCCCTACAGTCTTCATATGTTCCATAAGATGTTTTGACCGGCTGCGGCGCAAACGCCTTTCCGTGGTTTAAATCCATTACATCGCCCATTGCTTTTTCTTTATTTAAATCAATGATCACAAGCTCATCTGTGATCGCTTGGTTAATTAACGCAAATGCATAACTGCTTCCAACAAAACCTGCTCCGATTAAAGCTACTTTATTTACATGGTTCATATGAATCATCCTCCAAGTATGTTTATCTTTGATGTTTTGTTTGTGAAGTATTTCACATTTATATTGTGCACCATTTCACAAACTTTTGCAAGAAAAAAGTTTTGCTGATTTGTGAACAAAAAAAAGAAACCATCTGAGATGGCTTCTTTGGGATTTTCATTTTGATCGCTTGCCTTCAATGAGGAAGAGAAGCGATTATGCCTGAGTCATTATATAAACCATTCTGCACATAATCAAAGCCAGGCTGATTTTGGCCGGGCACTTGGGCGCTGCCATTATTAAAAATCACTTTGGCGTTTGTTGTATCTGTATGTGCAGGCAGTGTCAGCGTGTAAATTCCATCTGCATTTTTAATCATTGCTTTACCCGGCCAAGATCCGGTCAATTCTATTGCCCGGCCCCCATCTTGTTTATAAATATAAGCATTTACTTGGCCCCAATGATTAGGATTTTGATAGCCGATGGTTTTAGCTGAAGACGGATCTCTTTTTACAAAACTGTATTTTTGGGTCCTCGTTACACCATCTTTGTTTATTCCTTTTAACGTGATGTTGTATGTTTTGCCAAACGGATCTCCTTTTCCGATCGTTAATTGGTCTCCATCCTTAAACGCAGTCTCTTGCCCATTATTTATTTGATACACGGCTTTTGTTGTATTCGCATTTGCACGCAGGGTGATCGTCAGCTGATCATTGAACGAATGCGTGATCTCTGTTTTGTAATTCTCAAGAGAGACGTGAGGTGCGCTCGCAGCACCGGATGGGTACAGAACAGCCACAGATCTGGCCTCGATCGTGCCTGACAGTTTACCATCCGTTACTTGAAATGAACCGGCTCCCGCCTTATTATCATACTTGCCATCTGGTAACTTCGTTGAGGCATTGATGGCGACTGAAGATGAACCGGCATTCGCCAACACAACGCCGTGCGAGCCGCGTTCATTCATGAAGACCTGATTGTTTCCATTCGGATTTGAGAGCTTCTCAGGCTGCCCGGCCATTGCATTGTGAAATGCATTGATCGCAATGATAGCCTGATCTTTAAACAAAGCACTCCCGCGATCGCCTATTTGGGTTTTCCCCGGGAATCTCACACCGCTTCCGCCGCCCTCAGGCCTGGAAAAGAAGAGAGGCGTACTGCCTGAGCGAGAAGCAATCACTGCCCAGCCTAAACGGATGTCGTCATCGCTCATCCATGTTGACTCTTCCTCATCATTGGCATACGTATCATGCGATTCCACCCATGTGACCAATTTGTCGGCGGACACATCAGATGCATAATGGGAAATATTCGATACGTTCAGATTACGATTCTTTAAAGCGGATCTTATGGAATGTCCATAGTTAGATGCTGTCACATTCATATAATTCGCGTATGCTGCATCTCTGGAGGCACTATCTTGCAGGATTTCTCCATATTGGAACTCAGCAGATGTGTTTGTGATGTTCGTCCAGAATTGGCTTCCGTAATTCCCGTCATCCGGGAGCTCTATATGCTTGGCGGCATCATAGCGGAATCCGTCTGCTCCGTCATTCAATGCTCTTTCTAAGAAGCGTTTCAAATAGGCTTGTACCTCAGTATTCTGTGTATTCCAATCATACAGCCCGAGCAATGAATTCTGCGTGACATCCCATCGATCAGACCAGTTTTTAATTTGTGTGTTTCCATGCGTCCAGTTTGGAATACTCTTAATCTCATTGGAAATCGCGGCATAGTCACTTGTCGTATGATTGATGACCGCATCGACAATGACTTTTACGCCATATTTTTCTGCGGCTGCACACATTTCTTTAAATTCTTGTTCTGTGCCTAAGTAACGGTTGCCAATTTGGTACGATGTCGGCTGATACAGCCAGTACCAATTCGACATGCTTTTATTTCCTTGATTCCCTTCCTTTACTTGGTTAATCGGTGACGTCTGAATAGCTGTATATCCTGCCTCATGAATATCCTTCATATTTTGTTTTAACGTATTGAACGACCAATTCCAAGCATGAAGAATGGTACCGCTTTCAATTGGTGGCGCTGCCAGTTCATTTGATGTGTTCTGCGCTTCGGCATTCGCAGCCGCCGGCCCTGCCAGAACCATATGAACCAGCAATAAAAATCCAGCAAATAACGGCAGTAAAGAGTTTTTGAATCGTTTTTGAAACATCCTTCACACTCCTTATTTGATTTTGAAAATGACTGTGTAGCCAAAAATCCCTCTTACTTCATTCTTCCGCTTCCTCCTTTCAAACGAATATGAAGACTGGAGAATTTTGTTAGCGCTTACATCTCAAATTATCACATTCACTCTATCAAAACAACTTGATAGAGTGAATTCAAACCTATATTCCTATGAAATAGAAACGCCGCTCGTTTCCCTCACTTTACACACAAAAAAGAAACCACCTTTTCTAAGATGATTTCTTCCTTATTTCTTCTTTTATCGCTCTTCTGTATGCCAGCTTCACAATCACATATCGAAGCAGAAACAGAATGCCTCCGCAGACGACAAAAAGAAGAATCATTTTCAGCCAAGCGAAGAATGTATGGGGAATCCCCCTGTCGTACATCGTAAGCACCACTACCGCAAAGGCAACCGCAATTGATTCTATCCGCTGCTGCTTCACCCGTTTTTGCAGTTCTTCTTTGGTGGCTATTCTCGGCATGAGCATTCCCGACGCTCCTGCCCTGATGCAGTAATATAAGATGATGAGGAACAAAAACACAAGGCTTGCAGCCCATTCTTTAAACGGAAATTCAAACATAATGCCGCGAATGATCACATCAAGGAGCGCAAACGCTCCCGCTATCATCCCGATCTCCGACCAGATTTTTTGTTCTTTCTCTTTTACTCTCTTACTTTTCCCATTCACGCCTGAAAGTCTATTACGCAGATTATTCATGACCTTCCTCCCGCATTTTTACGAATGGCTTATGGCTTACATGTTACAATAACAGCCTGCGCCTCTGCAATGAATAACTCAAAAGCCCGCCGTACAAGCCGGCGGGCAGCAATCGTTAAAACGGCCCCCAATTCATCATGACACCGATCACAATAAAAACAAGCCCAATCAAAAACCAAATCAGAGCAAGCGGCACCATAAACCGCAGCCACTTGACGTACGGAATGCCGCTGGCCGCAAGCACCGCCATGAGAACACCCGACGTTGGGTTCACACAGTTGACGACTCCTTCTCCGAGCATAACCGCCTCCACAGCAACCTGTCTTGTTATCCCCATCAAATCAGCGAGCGGCGCCAGAATGGGAATAAATACAACGGCTTCGCCAGACCCTGAAGAAATGAGAAAGTGAAGAAGCGCACTGGCGATATACATGCCGATCGCGCCGGCAATCGGGCTGAAGCCGTCCAAAAGCGAAGCCAAAGCATTGACGACTGTATCGAGAAGCTTGCCATTTTCAAGAATGACGGAAATGCTTCGCGCCATCCCGACAATCAGCGCCCCGTATACAAGGCCTTGGCAGCCCGTAATGAAGGTTTTGGCAATATCGTTTGCCGCAAGCCCGCCTATTAAACCCGCAAGGACAGAAATAAAAATAAACGTCGCAGCCATCTGTGAGTCAGACCAGCCCAGCTTCAAAGCCCCATATAAAAATCCGATCAGCGACAGTCCCGCCGCAGCCAAAATCAGCTTATGGCGAACGGTAAACGGAACTGACTGATCTTCTTCTGTACCCGCTTCGCCCATTCCTGCCGCGGGGAACCAATTTGTTCCTAACACACTGGCATCCTTTGATTTTTTTAATTTTCTCGTATACAGATAGATATAAAAAATAGAAGACAGCAAAAAACATAAGTATATCACAACACGCAGTCCGATCCCCGAAAAGAGCGGCAGCTCCGCGATTGATTGTGATAAACCGAGCGGAGACGGCGATAAGATGGTAGAGTTAAATCCAGCGTAACAGCCGATGTAAATAACGGCGGCGCCCGCGACTGCGTCCCATTTTAAGGAGCGTGCGACAATGAGGCCGATGGGGATAAACCCAATCACTGAATTCACGACAATTCCGGTTGTTCCGAGAATAGAGAACAACGCGCCGACTATACAAATAAATAATAATTGCTTTGTGCGGAATTTGCTGATGACATTGTAAATCAGGCCGTTGATGGCACCCGTTTTTTCTAAAATCGCAATGGTGCCGCCTGTGAATAAAATCAGAAAAATGATGGGTGCTGATCCGACCATTCCATCCTGAAGAGAAGTAAAAAAGCTGATCAAGCTGACCGGAGACTGTTGAATGGAATGATAGCTGCCCGGAACGGCGGTCGTGACATCCCCCTTTGTTACGCGGTCAAATTCACCCGCAGGCACAATATACGAAGCAATGGCGCAAATGAAAGCAATGATAAATAAGAGGACATAGGCGTCAGGCATTTTAAATGTCGTTCGTTTTTTCTTAGGCTGTGTGTCGGCTGCTGGCATATTCATATTTTGATCCATCTCCTCTGTTTGAAAATATTCATTATTCTGAAAAGTCGCAATATGTGCTATATTATATACAGCCTATCTTTCTGTTTCAATAGAAATAAAGGAAAGCAAGTAAAATTCATTCTGATAAAAGGAGGTACTTCTTACCATGCAAAAGCTTTCCGAAGACATGAAACAAACCATTATGGACATCTTCGAGCATCTGCACGCGAACCCTGAAGTCAGCTGGAAGGAATATGAGACAACGGCATTTCTAAAACAAAAGCTTGGGGATTTAGGGTGCCGGACGCGCACGTTTTCAGACTGCACCGGAGTTGTCGGCGAAATCGGCTCGGGCTCGCCGGTTGTAGCGGTGCGTGCTGACATTGACGCATTATGGCAGGAGGTCAACGGGACATTTCGCGCCAATCATTCCTGCGGCCACGATTCACATATGACAATGGCATTGGGCACGTTAATGCTGCTGAAAAAACAGTCAGAGCTTCCGAAGGGAACAATCCGTTTCATTTTTCAGCCGGCAGAGGAAAAAGGAGGCGGCGCCTTGAAAATGATAGAAGAAGGCGTGCTTGATGATGTCGATTATTTGTACGGCGTTCACGTCCGTCCGATTCAGGAAACACAGAACGGCCGCTGCGCTCCATCTATTCTGCACGGATCAAGCCAGCATATTGAGGGGACGATTATCGGAGAGGAAGCCCACGGCGCACGCCCGCATCTCGGGATAAACAGCATTGAAATTGCGGCATTACTTGTACATAAGCTCGGACTCATTCATATTGACCCGCAAATCCCGCATACCGTCAAAATGACCAAACTTCAAGCCGGCGGAGAAAGCTCTAACATCATTCCGGGAAAAGCATCGTTCAGCCTTGATTTGCGCGCGCAGACCAATGAAGCCATGAAAACGTTAATCGCCGAAACAGAAAGAGCCTGCGAATCGGCTGCCGCGGCATTCGGCGCGAAGATCGAACTGCAAAAGGAGCACAGCCTTCCTGCGGCAACACAAAACAAAGAAGCAGAAGCGATCATGGCAGAAGCCATTACAGATATCATCGGTGCAGAGCAGCTTGATGACCCGCTTGTCACCACCGGCGGCGAGGATTTCCATTTTTACGCCGTGAAAGTGCCGAACCTGAAAACAACCATGCTCGGTCTCGGCTGCGGACTCCAGCCCGGACTCCATCACCCGCACATGACCTTTGACCGAAACGCGATATTTACCGGCATTCACATTTTGGCTAACGCCGTAGTCAAAACCTTTCAGAAAGCGGAAACATCCGCTGCCGCTAACGCTTCTTAACGAAAAAAAGCAGCCTGGCTACAGGCTGCTTTCTCCATTACTTCTTCAAATCTTCAATTGAATTGACGTTTTTCATATATTCCGGCACAACAAGACCCATTTTCACGCCAGTCATGCTGGTGCCAATATCGTCATATTTGCCTTTATATTTGGCGGCGTATGCTTTATGGGTATTCGGCAGCCATGCGGAAAGGGATGCATCCGCGCTTCCCGTCGCAATTGCGGTCCACATTGGCCCGGCTTCTACCTGAGTAAGCGTCACGTCATAGCCTAAGTCTTCTAAGACTTTACCCATCACGTTTGTACTTGCAATCTCACTGTCCCACGCTACATAGGCAAGATTGATTTTATCACCATTTACCTTTTGAACACCTTTTGTCCACTCCGCAATCTGGTCCTTATGCTTTTTCACATAATCAGCAGCGACTTTGGCAGGTTTCTCGCCTTCTTCCACTCTGATCATCACTTCTCCCATCTCGTCTTGCGTCCATTTAAACTGGCTGAGAAGCTTTGCGGCATTCGGCTGTTCTTTGCTGAAGCCTTTGCGTGTGACCGTATGGATTTCCTCTGCGCTGCCGTAGGATTGCTTCGGATCATCGAGATATTTCAGCTTATATCTAGAGAACATCCAGTGCGGTGTCCACCCAGTAATGATAATCGGTTTCTTACGATCGTATGACTTTTTAAGCGTTGCGGTCATCGCAGCGCTTGACGCCGAAATCACTGTCCAGTCATTCAGGCCATAATCCTTCATCGCTTGGTCGGTCAGGGCCATAATCCCTGAACCGGGGTCAATCCCGATGATGGTCTTATTCACCTGTTCAGCCGCGGTTGCATTTTCATCGCTTTCTGAACCGCAGGCCGCGAGTGAGAGCGCCAGCATGGCGGAAACGCCGATACCGATGATTTTTTTAAGCATCAGGCATTCCCCCTGCTTTTCTTCTTCACTTTGATATTTTGCGTAATACGGTCAAGCGTAATGGCAACGATAACGATTGCGATACCCGCCTCTACACCGACCCCTGTTTTCAGCTGTGTAACGGCGCTGTATACTTCAGAACCAAGTCCAGGCGCACCGACCATCGCGGCGATAACAACCATTGATAACGCAAGCATGATACTTTGGTTGATTCCGGCCAGAATGGTTTTTGTCGCAAGCGGAAGCTGAACTTTAAACAAACGCTGAGCTGTCGTAGAACCGAACGCCTCAGTCGCTTCAATCAGATCCGCCGGCACTTGTTTAATACCGAGAACAGTCATGCGGATTGTCGGCGGCATTGCAAAGATAACGGATGCAACAACCCCCGGTACAACACCGATGTTGAAGAAGAAAATTGCCGGCAATAGATATACGAAAGCAGGCATTGTCTGCATTAAATCAAGAATAGGCGTGACAATACGGCGAACCGTTTCTTTCTGGGACGCCCAAATTCCGATCGGAACCCCGACCACAATCGAAATAATCACAGATGTCAAAACAAGCGCCAATGTTTGAAGCATTGGATCCCAATAGCCTAAATAATCGATCAGGAGGAATCCAATCAATGTAAATAACGCAATTCCTCTCGTACTGATCCACCACGCGAGTGCAGCGAAAATAATCGTTAACAAAATAGATGGGATAAATCCAAGACCGCTGACAATTCCATTTACAAAAGCGGCCAATCCGTTTGCGATTCCGTCGAAGAATCCGCCAAACGTTATCGTAATCCAGTCAACAAAACGGTCAATGATATCTGCTAAAGGTATTCTAGGCAGTCTATCCATCTTATTTCACCTCCTGTGCAGAAGGATCTTGTGTTTGTTCGTCAGTGCCTTCAGCGTTGATATACTCGTTATTGCCGGCAAGCGCGCCAATCAGTGCGCCTTTTACGACAATCCCTTTCATTCTTTGCTTCTCATCTACAACCGCAATTGGAATATTCGCATCAGAAACAGCGTCAAAAATCTCTGTCAGATACGTATTCTCTGGTACAGTCGTAAATTCTGTGTTCAAAATGTCTTGAAGAGGCAATTCAGACTCAGCC
Source organism: Bacillus tequilensis KCTC 13622 (assembly GCF_000507145.1). Lineage (GTDB taxonomy): Bacteria > Bacillota > Bacilli > Bacillales > Bacillaceae > Bacillus > Bacillus tequilensis. The sequence continues at coordinate 61,160 of NZ_AYTO01000036.1, forward strand.
GCTTTTTTCGCATCAGACGCATAGACTACGCCCAACAATTTCTTTTGTTTGTCAACTGCGTAAATGGAAGAGATTCCAAGGTTTTTCATCAGTGTCAATGCTACGCGAGGCCCTTTATCAATCCGCACTGTTTCAGCGCGTTTCATAATGTGGCCTGCTGTGAGGACCTTAGATAAATCAACATCCTCAACGAATTTCTCAACATATTCGTTAGATGGATTCATCAGGATTTCCTCAGGCGTGCCGATTTGGACGATGTTACCGTCCTTCATTAGAACAATTCGGTCACCGATGCGCAATGCTTCATCCAAGTCGTGCGTAATAAAAATAATTGTTTTTCCGACATTATCGTGAAGATCAAGAAGTTCATCCTGCATATCTTTACGAATCAATGGATCGAGCGCACTGAAGGCTTCGTCCATCAGAAGAATGTCCGGATCATTTGTCAACGCGCGGGCAAGGCCGACACGCTGCTGCATCCCGCCTGAAAGCTGGTCAGGATATTGGTGTTCAAATCCTTCAAGGCCTACAAGCTTTAGAGACTCAAGTGCTTTTTGCTGGCGTTCTTGTTTGTCTACACCTTGAAGCTCCAGTCCGTATTCTGTGTTTTCAAGTATCGTTCTGTGCGGGAACAGAGCGAACTTTTGGAAGACCATGCTGATTTTTTTCCGGCGTACTTCCCGGAGCTGGTCTTTAGACATATTTGTTATCATGTCACCATCAATGTAAATATTTCCGGCAGTCGGTTCAATAAGCCGGTTTAATAGCCGTACTAACGTTGATTTACCGCTCCCTGATAGACCCATGATGACAAATATCTCACCATCATATACATCAAAATCAGCTTGATTTACCCCAACGGTTGATCCAGTCGCTTTCAGGATCTCTTTTTTTGTCTTTCCGTCGGCAAGCATCTGAACTGCTTTCTTTGTATGTTTCCCAAAAATTTTAGAGACTTTCTCGACTTTTATCTTAATTGGTTTCTCATCTACACTCATATTTTCCCTCCATATTAAGCAATCTTAATTAACGTAACATTTATGTAACATCTCCACAAACAGCATATTTCCTATTATTCTGTATCATTTCTTTATAAACATCCCTGTGGCCGTTTGACCTTATTTATGCTTCTAAATACTCTGTTATACTCCTTTATGATTGTATTTTACAGGTGATATTTCGCTCACCTATGTTTGAAAGCGCTTTTAATGGCACTTAATTCCTCTTTTTTTCTATAATTGTTCTCCTTTACTGGAAAAATAAGTTGCTTTTCCACCTCCCATTATGTATTATAGTTTCATGACTATGAAACAATCAGATGATCAAATCAGAGCCCAAATCTTTAAAGCGCTGTCTGATGAATCGAGGCTTGCCATTATTCGAACGCTTTATTACAGCGGAAAAGAACTCAGCTGCGGTGAAGTAGGTGAAAAATGCGATATTGTCAAAACCACAGCATCCTATCATTTTAAAACGCTGCGGGAAGCGGGATTAACGGCAACCCGGAAAAATTCACGGACAAAATACGTCAGCCTGCGGGAAGACACATTTCAAACATACCTACCCGGCTTTTTGGAAACCCTTTAACAAAGGGTTTCCTCTATACATATCTGTTTCATAGTTTCAAAGTTATAAAACTATAGGAGTGATAACATTTGAATCGTATTTGGCTTTTCTTCAGTGTGATGTTTGTCATTGGCACGGATACTTTTTTACTTTCTCCGCTTCTCCCGCTTTTACAGGATCAGTTTCATGTCTCTACCGATTTGTCGGGCTGGATGGTCAGTGCTTATGCACTCGGTTATGCGCTGTTCGCTTTAATTGCGGGCCCGATCTCAGACAGGCTTAACAGGAAAACAGTCATGCTGTGGGGACTTGCAGGCTTTATCGTATCCACGTTTTTATGCGGCATCGCACCCTCTTTTGCCGCCATGTGCCTGTTCCGTTTTGCCGCAGGCGTTAGCGCTGCGTTTGTGACGCCTCAAATTTGGGCGTCCATCCCTGTCCTCGTCCAGCCTTCTCAGATCATGAAAAGCATGGGGATTGCAACAGCGGGATTGGCCGCTTCACAAATGCTCGGACTGCCGATCGGAGGTTTTTTCGCTTCCTTTACATGGCATACGCCCTTTTTCGTTTTGTCAGCGTGCTCGCTTATTCTTCTATTGATTCTGGCGGCTGTTATGCCTGATATTCGACCTTCTGAACAAATAGCGCGCACGTCAATTTCCGCTCCATATCGGGAGCTGTTTTCGCTGCCGAAAACAGCGGTCATTTTGCTGGCCTATTTCCTCTTTCAAACCGGAAATTTCGCATCGTTCAGCTTTCTCGGCACTTGGCTTTCTGCGGATTATCATTTAACCGTTTCGCAAATTGGCGCCGCTATGCTTGTACTCGGACTGGGAAATATGATCGGAAGCCTGCTCGGAAGCCGGATTTCAGAAAAGCTGGGCATGTTTAAAACATTGATCGGCGGCATGCTGCTGATGGGCGCTCTCTATTTCGCTCTTCCTTTCTTACCCAACTTAATTTTAGTAGAAACAAGCTTTTTTCTCACATTCTTTACAGCTGGCATCATCTTTCCGTTAATGATGGGTGTCTTTCAATCCATTTCACCGAATGCGCGAGGAACCATCGCTTCCCTTTCCAATGCCGCTATGTATGCAGGTACCACTGTCGGCACATGTGCTGCAGGTTTTTTATATCAAAGCGCACACCATTTCGGAGCCGTCACAGGATTTACAGCCATTCTATTCATCCTGTCGATGACTCTCTACCAGACAACCGGGAATCGCCAATCCGCAGCCCGGGCGTGAATGTAAAAAAAAAGCACCTCAATCGCGAGGTGCTTTGCTTATTCAAGCTCAGTTTGTTTTGTTTCTTTCCCCATAATCAAAATACAAGCAACTGCTAGTAAGATGGCAATGCAAAAGATTGAAAAGATGACTGAAAACGAAATATGGCGGGCTGCGAGCGTTCCGACGAGCAGCGGGCCGAAGATGCCGCCGATTCTTCCAAACGCCGCTGTCGTTCCTGAACCTGTTGCGCGAATCGCTGTCGGGTATTGCTCCGGTGTATAGGCATACAGCACGCCCCACGCACCAAGGTTGAAAAACGATAACAGCATGCCAGCCGTAAGCAGAAGGCCTAAGGAATCAGCTGTTCCGAAGAAATAGGCGCTTCCTGCCGTACCGATCAAGTAAATGACGAGTATCCGCTTCCGGCCCGCTTTTTCGATCAGCCATGCAGCGGAAAAATAGCCCGGAAGCTGAGCAAGCGTCATCAGCAGGACATATTCAAAGCTTTGAATCATGCTGAAGCCTTTCATCAGCATGACACTCGGCAGCCATAGGAACATGCCGTAATAAGAAAACACCACGCAGAACCACACGATCGACAGCATCACAGTCGGCCTTATATACTGTCTTGCCCAGACGCTTTTTACATTCTCCCACACCGATTTCTTTTTAGCAGACAGCGACTCATATTTCGGCGAATCAGGCAGACCCGTCCGCAAGTACAGCGCATAAAAAGCAGTCAGCGCGGTTAATAGCAGGGCAGCCTGCCAGCCGAGGCTTGGGATCACAAAGTAAGAAATCAGTGCCGCTGCGAGCCAGCCTGCGGCCCAAAAGCTTTCCAGGAGCACAATCACTCTGCCGCGCTTCTCAGGCACAACCGCTTCCGATACAAGTGTTGAAGCAACTGGGAGCTCTCCGCCAAGCCCCATCCCGATGACAAAACGAAGAATGAGAAATGCTGATAAGCTCGTTACAAAAGCGGAAATGCCGCTTCCGATGGAAAAGCACAAAAGGGTAATGATAAACACTTTTTTGCGGCCGATTCGATCAGCCAGTAAGCCAAACAAAAACGCACCCGCGGCCATGCCGATGGAATTGACGCTTCCGATCCATTTCATTTCTTCAGGCGACAGATTCCACTCCACATGGAGCGCGGCGATAATAAACGATAATATTCCGACATCCATTGCATCAAACAGCCACCCTAAGCCGGCGACGCCCAGCAGTTTACGCTGGGAAATAGGCTGTCGTTTTCCCATTGCCAACACCTCTGATATGCAAAATGATTACCGTTTAAGTTTACACCTGTCTTTACATGTTGTCATTAACAAAATGAAGGAAATGAAAAACCCCGCTTATGTTTCACAAGCGGGGTTCCTTTTATTGCTGCAAGGCTGCTTTTTTAATATTATCCTGCAGCTGGGCAATACGTCTCGCGCCTTCTTCGCGGAGGCGTTTGTTTTCTTCTTCGATTTGTTTTGTTTCCTGCATGCCGCTGACGATCGTGTTCCAAGACGATTCGATTGTTTCAATATCAATGCTTGGTCTGCCGGCCATTCTGGCAATTTCAACACTTTGGTTCGAGATGTTTTCGGCATTTCGTCTCAGCATCTCGTTTGTCCGGCGGTCAAGCTCGCTCATGGAGTCAGCCACAAGCTTTTGGCGTTTCACGGTAACAGCCTGAATAATGCCGTTTTTAAAAATCGGAATGGTGATAATGAATGCGGAATTGATTTTCCCGATCAGCTTTGCATTTCCGCGCTGCAGGAGACGGATTTGAGGTGCCGTTTGAAGAGCCACCATCCGTGCCATATCCAGATCATACACCCGTTCTTCAAGCGCCTGAATGCCATTGCGCAGTGTATCGAGCTGCATTTGCGCCAGCTGATTTCCGCTTGCCGCTTTTTCTTCATATGAAGGAAGGACCGACTGCATTTCTTCCAGCTTCATTTGCCCGGCAACGACGTATTTTTCGAGCTCCATATAGTATTTGATATTGTTTTCATACATTTCATCGAGCGTGTAGTTCGTCTTTGTCATCTCATCTTTGTATTTCGAAATCTCAACGTTGATTTTTTCAATCTCCCCGCCGAGTGTCTGATACTTTTTAAAGATTTTTTCAATCATGCTTCCGCCGCGTTTGAAAATTTTCGCCATTAATCCCTTCGGCTCATCAAAATCGTTTTTATCGAAGCGGTCCATGATTTTCCCAAGCTGAGTCAGCATTGTGCCGGAGTCTGTCACGCTTGTTGTTTTCATCATTCCCAGGATGCGGTCAGAGAACTTGGAAATTTCAACGGCCGGCTCCTTGCCGTACTCAAGCAGCTCCATTTGGTTTTTGACGTCTATTTGCTGAACAAGCCGCTTCACCTCTGGTTCCTGACGGAGCTGGAGACGGATATCGTCAGCTTTTTGCTGGGAAATTTCTTCGTTTTTATCGAGAACAAGAGGATTTTGGTTTTCAGTTGTCATGCTTTTCTTCTCTCCTTATTTTTGGGTAATCGTTCTGAACAGCCTGCTCACAATCGAAGGCTCTTTATAGTCCTGCTGAAACACCATGTCGTCGAGCCAGTGGATATCATACTGATCCTCTTCAATAAACTGCTCAATATCTTGATGGCCGGGAGGGTTATAAATCATGATGTCGATCCCGATTTCATTTAGGAACAGCAGGGCCGCAGCATCCGAACGCGTGAGTCCGCCGCTCATTTCCGTATGATATAAAACGAGTTTCGGAACGGTTTGCGCGTAGTCGAACATGTGAATCAGTTTCAGCAGATGAGCAGGCAGGTTTGTTGTTTGTTTAAACAAGTAAATTTGAACATCTTTGATTTGTTCCTGAGGCAGGGCCTTAAGCCGCGGGTGTCTGCACATTCTCGAAATGGTCTTGGCAATGGCAGTCTGAACGCCCGCCGGCAGCTGCTTGTACTGCCACACATTGCTTGCCATCAGCTTGTCCGGATCAATGTTCCCCTCGTGATCAAGTGCGTGGCTGTAGTGAAATTGATAGTTTGACTTTATTTCTTCAGTAAACGGAAAGCTTCTGACCATTTCTGTTTCCTGATAATCCGCTAATGTATGAAGCCTGTTCCAATATTCTTTATTGTCTTTCGACACACCCATAATTTTGGCGAATACATTCGGAATCTCGATGGAATGTTTATCAGCTTTGAAATTCGGCCGAATAAAGGCGCGCTCTTTCGTGATTAAAAACAGTTCATCATAGGTCGTTTTCAATGTAACAGATACCGGTGTGTGATCTCTGAACTGCCATGGCTTGTACAGCATGGATTCTTCGTGATTGAGCACATGTTCAATTTCCTTTGTTGAGCGGTAGGCGACTGTTGATTTCCGGTCCGGTTTTTCTTTTGGAAATGGCTGAAGCTCTGAAACGTCGGGGAGCTTTTCCGTAAAACTGAGCTCCTGCTTCGGATCAACAAGCGTCAGCTGATCGGTACCCGCCGGATGGAACAACAGAACATCGCAGCCGACTAGCATCAGATAATATAAGAAATAGAGCTGGCTTTTCGTCGCGTCTCCATACCAAACAACCTTTGGCATCTCCCGCTCTATATCGGTTTTTTCCAGCCAAGGATTCAGGTGATTCAAAGAAAACTTCGAGACATCAAGCAGCACTCTGCGAAAATCAGGATGATTCAGCCCCTTCTCATGACTGTCCGCAAAGGTATGCAAAAGCGTCATCAGCGCTTTTCTTAAATGGCGGTGCATCAAGGGATTTGAGTGCTTCGCAATCAGCTTTTCCCCGTCCAGAAAGGCAACAAAACGGCTGACTGACAGCCCTTTTTCTTTCTGATTGATGGAATGAATATGCTGGAGCTTTTGAAATGTTTCCGGCTCGATGGTTTTATCAAGCGTTTCACTCAGAATGGTAATGCGGTCGTTTACAGACAGCTCATACAGCTCGTTATAGTAGTCTGTCTCATCAATAGGCGTGCCTAATATCTGCCCGGCAAGACGAGAAAATGAAAGGCCTTGTTCTGTTTCATAGTGATCCCGCTCGGGCAGTGGCTGAAACAGCAGGCTTTTCCACTCTCCCTCCGCCGGAAGTGCTTTATGAATGGTTAGTTCTTCTTGTCTCATCTTATCCTCCTTTCCGGTTTGTCATCAGAAGATATTTCTGTAACAAAAAAGGAAGGACATTGAACCTCCCTCCTTGTTTTGTTTTATTCTTCTTTTGAAGCGGCTGTTTGTTCGCGCACCTGCTTTTGTTTGTTGATGTAGTGAATGATCAATGTTACCGCAAATGCTGCGATAATGATCATGAAGAATACAGAGTGCGGCATTTCGTAATGGAAAGCGCTCGCCGCCATTTTCAGCGCGATAATACCGATTAACACGAATGCTGTGTTTTCCAGCTCAGGAATTTTATCAATCAGGACAAGGAATACTTTTGCCACTGTACGCATCATCAGAATACCAAGCATACCGCCGATCAGAAGCACCCATACTTTTTCAGATACCGCAAACGCGGCAAGGATGCTGTCCACAGAGAAGGCAAGGTCCATTAATTCAACTGAAACAACAGTCGCCCAGAAGATCCCGAATGTGCGGACCATCCAAGAGTTTTTCTTCATGCCGTCCGCTTCCTCATCATTTTCGCCGATCCAGAAGTGCTTAATGACGAGCCAAGCCAGGTAGAGGGCGCCAAGCACCTTGATCCACCAGAATTTGATGAGGAGCATACCAAGCCCAATGAAAATAAACCTGAAAATATAAGCTCCAAACAAACCATACGTTAACGCTTTTTTCCGCTGTTTTTCCGGCAGGTGTTTGACCATGACCGCAAGAACAAGCGCGTTATCGGCCGATAAAAGGCCTTCCAGAACAACAAGGGAGCCGATCAGACCCCAGGAAACAGGATCAGTCAGCACTTCCCCCCACATTTTCCAATCGAAAAATGAAGCATACGTAGACATGATATGATGTAAAAAGTCCAAATTTTTTCCTCCTATTAATTTGAAACGGTGACTTCTCTATTTGTCACTCGCTTACACTTGCAAACCGTAGTTCCGGCACAATGCAGCCAGCCCGCCGGAAAAACCGCTGCCGATCGCATTGAATTTCCACTCTCCGCCGTGTCTGTAAAGCTCACAAACAACAACAGCCGTTTCAATGGAAAAGTCTTCTCCTAAATCAAAGCGAAGAAGCTCATTCTGCGTTTCTTCATCCACAACGCGCACAAACGCATTGGAAACTTGTCCAAAGTTTTGGCTGCGTGCGTCAGCGTCGTGAATGGTCACTGTGATGCCGATTTTTTCAATGTGAGCAGGTACCTTTGAAAAATCAACGATAATCTGCTCATCATCTCCGTCGCCCTCACCCGTGCGGTTGTCACCCGTATGGATGACACCGCCGCTTGGATGTTCAAGGTTATTATAGAAGACGAAATCGAGATCATTCACGCAGTTATCATGCGCATCAACTAAAAAGGCTGAAGCATCCAGGTCAAAATCGTCTCCGCCGGAGTACTTGTTTGTGTCCCAGCCTAAGCCGATCACTGCTTTTGTGAGTCCCGGATTTGTTTTCGTTAAATCAATTCGCTGTCCTTTTGATAATTGAATGGCCATACTGCCTCTCTCCTTTCTGCTCTTCGTATTTGTCTTAACCGACTTGCAAACCGTAGTCCGTTGCGATGCGGGCAAGGCCGCCTTGGTAGCCTGAGCCCATAGCGGAGAATTTCCACTCGCCGTTATGTCTGTAAAGCTCCCCTGCAATGATTGCTGTCTCAATAGAGAAATCTTCCGCAAGGTCGTAACGGATGAGCTCTTCATTTGTTTCTTCATTTACGATGCGGACGAACGCGTTTGATACTTGTCCAAAGTTTTGGCTGCGCGCTTCTGCGTCGTGAATGGTGATAACAAATGAGATTTTATCAATGTTTGCCGGTACAGCGCTGAGATTCACTTTTACATTCTCATCATCGCCTTCGCCAGCGCCAGTCAGGTTATCGCCTGAATGAACGACTGAACCGTTGCCGCCTTCAAGCTGGTTGTAGAAAATAAAGTCGTTTGGAGACGCGCATTTGCCCGCCGCATCTAACAGAAACACGCTTGAATCAAGATCAAAGTCGTGCCCGCCGTCATACTTGTTCGTATCCCAGCCTAAACCGACAACAACCTTTGAAAGACCCGGATTTGTTTTTGTTAAATCTACTTTTTGTCCTTTTGCCAATGAAATTGTCATGTTTCATCCACTCCTTTTCTTTTATACGTATCGGTTGATAATATCTTCTAGTCTCGTATCGTTTGTGCCTTCACCAATCGCCGCAAACTTCCACTCACTGCCGCTTCGGTAGATTTCTGCTGTAATGAGACTTGTTCTGCCGGCATAATTGTCTCTCAAATTGTATTTGAGCATTTCTTCATGATTAGATTGGTTAACGACGCGGATAAACGCGTTTTGAATCATGCCGAAATCTTGTTTTCTTCTGACACAATCGTAAATGTTCACTACAAATACAAGCTTATCGATGTTTGCAGGCACTTTATTCAAATCTATCATAATTTGCTCGTCATCGCCCGCGCCGTCACCCGTCAAGTTGTCGCCTGTATGCTGTACACCGCCGCAGCGGCTTTTCAGGTTCCCGAAATAAACCAAGTTATTCTTATCAGTGAATTTTCCGTTTTCCAGCATCACCACTGAAGCGTCACAGTCGATATTCGGACCGCCTCCGCCAAGCAGTTTGCTGAAGAATCCTCCGCCTGAAGACACCGGGTCCCAGCCGAGACCGACCATCAATTTTGACAGGCCGGCTTTTCCTTTTGTTAAATCAATTCGCTGACCTTTTTCTAAAGAAATTGCCACACGATTCACTCCTACTCATCGAAATGTGAAGATAGTCACATTTATTTTTACGCTCACAAGGTAAATAAGCGGTAAATTATTAATATATACGTTTGTTATTATATCAAAGTTTCGTAAAAGTTAAGAATAATTGACGAAAAACCTCGAAAAAAAACTTCCATATTTGATATATGTTTTGCAGATGCTATGAAGTACGCATCTTAAACAAACCATTTGACGCGAGCGAGCCATTTTGCCTATTCTTGTGTCACATTCTAAAAACAGACAGAAAGGAAGCGGCCTTTTGATTCATTTAAGCGTACTTGATCAGGCACCTGTTTCTAAAGGAGAAAGCCCTGTGACGACTCTTCAGCATTCGATTGAGCTTGCCGCACTGAGCGAGCAGTGGGGCTATAAGCGTTATTGGTTTGCCGAACATCACAGCACGAGAGGACTGGCAAGCACGGCGCCTGAAATTATGATCGCACGCATCGCGGCACAGACAAGCACGATTCGTGTCGGGTCAGGCGGCGTGCTGCTGCCCCAGTACAGCCCGTTTAAAGTGGCTGAGACCTTTCGCCAGCTTGAGGCGCTGTATCCAAATCGGATTGACCTTGGTGTCGGCCGTTCCCCCGGCGGCACGACAAAAACCCGTCTTGCGCTAACGGACGGGGTGAAAAAAAGCTTAACCGAATTTAACAGACAGCTGCAGGACGTCTCTTATTTTCTCACCGATTCCCTGCCTGCCGGGCATCCGTATATTGGAATCAAAGCGGCGCCCCTTATTGACACTGCACCTGAGCTATGGGTGCTCGGTCTCGGTGAAAACAGCGCAAGACGCGCGGCGCAGCAGGGGATTGGATATGTGTTTGGGCATTTCATTAATCCAGAACGGGGTGAAAACGCGTTTCGCGTATATCGCGAAAGCTTTCGGCCTTCAGCCCATTTTTCGTCTCCAGCAGCACTTTTTACGATTTTTGTCATTTGCGCAAAAACAGATGAAGAGGCAGAAGAGCTTGCGTTAAGCCAAGATTTATGGCTTCTTCGCGTCGGAAAAGGCTTGGACAGCCGCGTGCCGAGCATTGAGGAAGCAAAGGCAAATCCCTATACAGCGTCTGATAAAAAATTGATAGAAGAAAACAGAAAGCGGATGGTGATCGGTTCTCCAACCACTGTCAAACAGCAGCTTTTAGAGCTCAAAAACCTTTATGACACAAATGAAATCATGGTTCTGTGCAATGTGTTTGATTTTGAAGCGAAAAAAGAATCGTATGAGCGTCTTGCCGGGCTGTTTCTATAAAAAAAGCAGTTTTCCCTTGTGGAAAACTGCTTTTCAAGCTACTGGCGCGCTTTTTTGCGCTGGGTTTCTTTTTTGATAAATGTCCAAACACCTTGAACCGCAAATCCGATCAAAAGCAGCACGATCAAAAGCAGGGTTATTGACGGCCCTGGGGGCGTTCCAAGCTGATAGGACGATGTCAGTCCCATAAATACGCTGAATAATGAAATCAGTATGGCTGTGATAAATACCATGTTAAAGCCTTTTGCAATTCTGATGGCGAATGCTGCCGGCAATACGAGCAGGGCTGATACAAGAAGAACCCCGATGATCGGAATAATGACTGAGATCGCAAGGCCTGTAACGATACTGAATGACATCGACAGGAAGTTTGTATTAATCCCCGATGTTTTCGCTGTTGCTTCATCAAATGTCAGCAGGTAGAGCGGTCTTTTCAGGACGATAAAGTAAAGCAGGATCAGCAGTGTAATGATACTGATAATGTACACCTGCTGCTGGTTTACAGTCACGAGCGATCCAAATAGGTATTGATCGATGCTCATATTGGCGGTGCCCTTTGAAAGGCTGATTAAAAACATCGCAAATGACAAGCCGGCCGCCATTAAGATGGCAATGGACACTTCTGAATACGTCCGATATGCCCGCCGCATGTATTCAATCCCGATTGCGCCGGCGGTCACCACAACTATGCTCGCCGCGGTGATATTGGTGCTGAGAAAAAAGCCGATGGCAACACCCGATAAGGAAATATGTGAAAGCGTGTCAGCCATTAAGGCCTGTCTTCTGAGAACGAGATACACCCCTAAAATCGGGGCCATGATGGCGATCATGCCGCCTGCTAGAAAAGCTCGTCGCATGAATTCCAAGTCAAACATTTCCATCCGCCTTTTTCTCCTCTCTCTAATCGAATCACTTTATCTAAAAATTGCTGTACTTCATTTTGTTCATGAGTAACCATTACCACTGTGCGGTTGTGATTTTTCACGAGATGGTGCATAAATTCGTAAAATCCTTTTCTGCTGTCATAGTCAACGGCTGTTGTCGGTTCGTCCAGCATGAGAAGGTCCGGATTGCTGGCAAGCATTCTGGCGATACAGATTTTTTGCTTTTGCCCGCCTGATAAATCACCGATTTTACGATGGCGGAGCTCCCACATTTCCACCATTTTCAGTGCTTTTTCTACCTCGATATGATCTTCTTCATTTAACCGTTTAAACCATTTCCCTTTTGCATAGCGCCCTGACTGAACAAGCTCGAGCACTGTGCTTGGAAAGCCGGCATTAAATGAAGAAATTTGCTGCGGGACGTACCCTATCGTCAGCCGTTTTCCTTCTGTATTCCTTTTACTGATCGTCACCGTGCCTTCCCACGGTTTCAGCATGCCGAGCATCACCTTTATAAGCGTCGATTTAGAGGCGCCGTTTGGTCCCGTGATGCCGACGAACTCACCGCTTTCAATATCCAGTGATACTTTATCTAAAACAGGCGTGTGGGAGTAGCCGAATACGATATCTTTCAATGAGACGAGATTCATGTTAATCTTCCTTTCTCACAAAGAAATAGTGTGCACCCTCCGGCGCACACCATCTTATGATTTAACCAATAGTGAATCTTTCAGAGCATCGAGGTTTTGTTTCATCACGTCGATATACCCTAAACCTTTGTCCTGTTCTTCTTTGCTTAAGCCTTCCAGTGTATTCAGCACTTCTGTCTTCGCGCCGATTTCACTGGCTAGCGTATCTGCGACCTTTGAGGATGCAATTTCTTCAAAGTAAATGACTTTTACGTTATGTTCTTTGGCATATGTTTTCAGCTTTGCCAAGTCGGCTGCGCTTGGTTCTTGGTCAGGCGAAAGCCCTGCAATCGGAACCTGCGTCAGGCCGTACTCTTTTGCCAGATAGCCAAAAGCTGTATGCTGCGTGATAAATTCTTTCTTCGCCGCTTTTTTTACGGTTGTACGATATAGTTTATCAAGATCCTGCAGTTTTGCAATATATTCTGCACTATTTTTCTCATAGTATTCTTTATGATCCGGGTCCTGCTTCACGATTTGCGCCGTAATATTTTTAACTTCCTTCTGCGCCAAAACAGGGCTGAGCCATATGTGAGGGTCTATTGCATGGCTGCGCTCATGCTCTCCATGCCCGTGCTCTTCTTCCTCAGAGCCTTCCATTAAATCAATGCCTTTGCTTGCATTGACGAAAACGGAATGACCTTGGCCCATGCTTTTTTCAGCTGACGGTACCCACGTTTCCATGTACTCACTATTATAAATGAACAAATCGGCATCCTGAATGTTGGCAATGTCTTTCGGCGTCGGCTCCCAATCATGCGGTTCAACTGAAGAAGGGATTAACAAATCCACATCGCCTTTGTCTTTTACTATTTGTTTTGTAAATTCATACATTGGGTAGAACGTTGTGACAATGTGCAGTTTATCACCTTTAGAATCCGCCGACCCTTTTGTTGATGAGTTGCCGCATGCTGCAACTAGTAAAAAGCACGCCGCAATCACGAACAAACCGCCCCATCTTTTAAACATATCGGATATCCCCTCTTTTCATAAACACTTAAATCAAAATGATAACGATTTTATAATCCTATATCATAATAAACCGAAGTCATTACGTTTTGCAAGATTAAATTTCATTTTGATTTTATTCTTCCCGGCTATAGCGCGAATATAAGTACCTAAAAAACCCGGCTGAAAAAGCCGGGCTGAGTCATTTTATTGTATTGTCGAGAAGATACACTCTGCTCTCGAAAGGCTGGAACACCATTTCATCAGCAAGATCACCGCTGTTGCTATAATTGCTGAGAAGCAGAGATGCTTGGGCCTTGCCGCAGTGCTCAGGCCATCGGAAAACGGCTTGCTCTTTTGAAAAGTTATTCACCGACAAAAGCTGCTGTTTGCCGTTTTCTCTCATGTATACAAACAGCTGCGGATCATCCGGAAGCAAAAGATCATAGCTTCCTTTGATGAGATCAGCGTACTGCTTTCTCAGGCGGATCAGCTTTTTGTAGTAAGTGAAGATCGAATCAGGGTCTGTCAGTGCTTCCTCGACATTGATGGATGTGAAGTTCGGATTGACCTTCAGCCAAGGTGTGCCGTCAGTAAATCCGGCATTTTTGCCGCTGCTCCACTGCATCGGCGTCCGGGCGTGATCCCGGCTTTTAGCTAAGATTGATCTCATTACATCTTCTGGATCATAGCCTTTTTCAAACACCCGTTTATGATACATATGAATCGTTTGGATATCTTTGTAGTCCTCAATTCGGGTAAAAGGCGCGTTTGTCATCCCGATTTCTTCTCCCTGATACATATACGGCGTGCCTTTCATGAGATAAAGAACGGTGGCCAGCATTTTCGCGGATGCTTTGCGGTATTCCCTCTCGTCTCCAAATCTGGACACAATCCGGGGCTGGTCGTGGTTGCACCAATATAATGTATTCCAGCCTTGATGTTCAAGCTTTTTTTGCCATGCTGTCAGTACCGATTTTAAATCAGAAAGCTCAAGGGGCTTTACATCCCAGTGTTCTTTTCCGGGCTGCTGGTCAAGCTCCATATGCTGAAAATGAAAAATCATATTCAGCTCGTGCTTAGCTGTTCCCGTATACTTCAAGCCCTCTTCCGGTGTGACGCTGCCGACCTCTCCCACAGACATGACATCATATTGAGAAAACACTTCATCTGTCATTTCTTTTAAATAGTCATGGATTCGTTCGCCATTTGGCTGGAAAGGCTTCGGCTCAGCCTGCTGATTGACATAGTCCTCATACGAGGGAAGATATTCTTTCTTGGAAATGAGATGGAGCTGGTCTATACGCAAGCCGTCGACCCCTTTATCCAGCCAAAATTTCATCATGTCATACACCGCTTGGCGAACTTCGGGATTTTCCCAGTTTAAGTCAGCTTGTTTGACGGCATTCATATGAAGATAATATTCTCCCGTGTGCTCCTCATATTCCCAGACCGGTCGTCCGTAGTTAGACACCCAGTCTGTCGGCGGACCGTTCTTTGTGCCGGGGCGCCAAATATAATAGCTGCGGTATTTGCTGTTTTTGTCCATTTCAGCTTCTTTAAACCACGGATGCTCGACAGAAGTGTGGTTTAACACAAAATCCATCACCAGCTTTAACCCTCGCTGATGCACCTGGTCAACCAGTTCGTGAAAATCGTCCATCGTTCCATATGAATCCATCATTGCTTTATGGTCCGTCACATCATAGCCGTAATCAACATTTGGAGAAGGATAAAGCGGGCAAATCCAAATCACATCCGCCCCGAGCTCCTTTATGTAATCAAGGCGGGACATGATCCCCCGCAGGTCTCCAATTCCATCTCCATTACTGTCCTGAAAGCTTCTCGGATAAATTTGATACACCACCGCATCCTTCCACCAGTCTGTTTTCATCCCACAGTCCCCCTGTTTTGTGTTCTTCTATTCAAGCTGAGACGGATAAAGTGTCATTCCGCCGTCGACGAATAGTGTTGAGCCGGTCACGTAGCTCGCTTCCTCAGATACGAGCCATGCCGCTGCCGCCGCTACTTCTTCCGGCTTTCCAAAGGCTTTCATCGGGATTTTTTTCAGTTGTTTTTGCCTGCTTTCTTCCTTTTTCGTATCCACATTTGATTCTGTCGCAATGGTACCGGGCGCTATCGCGTTGACGCGGATTCCTTTATCCGCATAGTTGACCGCCAGCGTTTCTGTCATCATCTTGATGCCGCCTTTGGACGTGGAATACTGGACGTTGACGGGGCGCGGGATCTGTTGGTGAACACTTGAGATATTCAGCACATTGCCTTTGATGTTGTTTTTCATCATGTGATTAAGCGCTGCTCTCGCTCCCAGAAAGGTCCCCGTGACGTTAACATCAATGACTCTCTGCCAATCTTCAAGAGTCATCTCATGCGGCATAGCCTCCGCACCATTAAAGCCGGAGTTGTTCACCATCACATCGAGCGTGCCGAAATGCTCTAAAGCGGTATCCAAGAGCGCCTGAATCCCTGCTTCTTTTGACACGTCCGCCTCAATTGCGACAGCTTTTCCTCCGTTATGCTTAATGATGTCCACCGTTTCATCAGCTCCGGTCGGATCGCTGTGGTAGTTCACGACAACATTCATGTTCTCCTGACCGAACCGCTCCGCTATGGCTTTCCCGATTCCTTTTGAAGAACCTGTCACAATCGCTGTTTTACCTGTTAAATCTTTATACATAAACGATATCCTCCTCTGATTTTCCATTATGCAGTGGAAAATACCCCATTTTTCCCGGTTGAAAACAGCATAAAAAAGCAGAGAACCTGTATGTTCTCTGCCACCTTCTATTGAAAACGCTGGTCAGTAAGCTTCTTTTTAATATCCATCAGCCTGCGGTAAAAGAAAGCCGCGGATTCGTAACGTTCTTGCTGATTGAAACGTTCCGCTGTATCATGCAGCAGATCTTCTGCATCGGCAAGAAGCTGGCGGGATTCCAGCAGGTCAAAGCATTCTGTAAGCACGTTCCGGTCGCCGCTTCCAAGATACAGCTCATGAATGAGGCGGAATTTCGTCAAGTACATGTCATCGTCCCATTCAGTTGCACTCTTTATCCCGAGGCCATACGTCTCTGCCGCTTTGTCGTATTTTCCTTCTTTACAGTAGATATGGGTCAGTGAAAAAAAAGCTTGAACGGCTTGCTGAAAGTTGTGCTCCTCAAAAATAGCGGCGGCTGTTTTGAAATAGTCCTCCGCTTCCTTGTAATCGCCCAGACTGTATTTACAGTGGCCGACATTATAATGGGCGGCTGCGATCATATACGCTTCTTCAAGCTGTCTGGCATGATCTAAGGCGCTGCACAGGTGTGTCAGTGCTTTTTCGTAATGATAAACATCGGCCAAATTCCCGGCGATAATAAATTCACACTGCACACGGCGGCGCCCGTACAATTCATATTTCGTATAGATATCAAGCGCCTGGCTCGCGTAATTCATTGAAAAATACGTTTGTTTGATGTGATAATACACTTCCGCTACCTTAAAAAGAAACTCGGCTTTTTCGATCTCATCCTCGACATACTCGAGTTTTTCCTCAGCATGCTTGTAATGGTCAATCGCTAAAATAAAATTTTTCTGCTTAAATTCGTACATCCCTCTGAAATAATAAAAGTAGTATTCCAATAAGCCCGTAAGTTTTTGCTGATTGCTTTCAATTTCGTTCAGCATATCAGAGAACGGAGGCTTGGTGTCGCTGTCTTTTACTGGCATCAGCTTATCAAGCATGATTCGGTGCCGGAATTCCATCAAAGAAAAATATAAAAGCAAGTCCTGATTTTCTTCCATATCTTCTAAATCGTATTCAATCTCCCGTTTTAACGCCTCTGCTTGGTCCGCTTCAAATGCGCGAATGAGCTTGTACCATTCATTTAGCTTTACTGCTACATCTTCAGATGGAATCTTTGCTCTCATCAGTCTGCCTCCTTCCTCCTGCTACTATTTATGTTATATTTTATCATAGCTGTTCACTTTTAGAGAGAGTCAATCACTTAAAAGCGTTAACATGCAGCACACCACGAGAAAGTGAGACTGATATGAAATTATCCGCGAAAACATCTGTTGTCTTATGTATTCTGTTTCTTCTTGATCTGTGTTTTAGCTATATACGGCATGAATGGCAATCTCAAAACGCCTTGCAGCATATGCCTGTCCCTTCGGATCTTCATCCGATTGTGAAGCAGAATGCCGATGCCCTCAAAGCAGCAGCAGCGAATCAAGGCATTACCGTCGTCATGACTGAAGGATTCAGGTCCTTTAAGGAACAAGACGAATTATATAAACAGGGACGTACAAAAAAAGGGAATATTGTCACCTATGCAAGAGGAGGGGAATCGTATCATAACTATGGCTTAGCTATTGATTTCGCTCTTCAAAAAAAGGATGGCAGCATCATATGGGATATGGAATATGACGGCAATCAAAACGGAAAATCAGATTGGCTGGAGGTTGTCGAAATCGCTAAGAAACTCGGTTTTGAGTGGGGCGGGGACTGGAAACGATTCAAGGACTACCCCCACTTGGAGATGGTTCCTCGCTAGACACCTCACAGCCTTTTCTTTTTCCTTATATGCGCATCAATATAGGGAGGATATACCGGATGATAGACAAGCTTGTATTGCTGATCGATGCCTGTTGGAAAATCAGGCTGCCACTTCAGCTTCACATCAAACGCGGCTAAAAATGTTTCTCTCGCTTCTTCAGCTGGAACATCCGGCCTGTGATTGATAGTTTCTAACTGTTCAGGATCAATATCCGGGGCCATAAAAGCGTCAATCATCCCGGTTTCCGGATTGACAATGATGCGGGCGGCGCCGAACCGCAGCGGCACGCCTTTATACCAGACAGAAAAATGATTGCGGACCCTCCCTCTATCATCAATTCGGACGGGATTCACTCTGAAAAATTCAGCCGCTCTCGGATAGAGGGCGTACAAAAACTGAAGCGCTGCCCTTTGACATTCTTCCGTTGAGCATGGGCGGCCGTTCTGCGGGTCAATAAAAGAGATCGCTGCTTTTAATTTCCCTGTTCTTTTATCGGTCTTCATTTTGATTGTATTTTTATTTCTCGTTTCAAAATAACTCCCTATGCTCAAATCCTTACGCTCCGGCGTATTGCCTTTGCGCCATGTGCTTCCTATTTCTTCTCCAAAGTCTCTTTCACTGACTTTCTGCATATCAGAGGTGAGTCCCAGCATGGCGTATATATCGATTTGTTCGTTGTTCTGAAGCGGCGGCAGAGGCGTCCCGTTTTCTATTCTTTCATCGGCGATATGCTGGTCAGGCACGATGTCGTCTACATCCGCAGGATAGCTGTATCCCGGCAGAATCGGTTCATACACAAGGCGGGGGGTTTGTTCGCCATCAATGACATCGTACATCAGCTGCAAAGACATTGTATTTAAGTAATGAGACACAACCTTCTCTTTTGCTACAAATTCCTTTGGAACTTCGGCTTTATACCCTTCTCCGTAATATAAAAAATGGACGATCTGTCCGCTTTTTGTCATCTCAATTAAAAAGCCTGAATTGGGAAGCGGAAGCCCTAATTCCATTTTGGCATAGATAAAACGAATGTGCTGTCCTCGCTCTTCCTTGCCTTGGAAATGAAAATTCATAAACGTATTGGGATGGTTGGCAGCGGCGAACTGAAGAGCCGTCAGCTTCAGCTCGGCTTCCGGAAGTTTTTTGTCTGTCTCGGAGCGCACGGTTGTTGAAAAGGTAAGCAAAGCGCCGTCATTACCGAGTTCCACTGTAATGTGCTTTTCCGGATTTTCGGGGTCCTTCCAGATGAAGTATGCCTGCCTCTTCTTCTTTTGCTTTTGGTCGTAATCTTCTATTTCAAGCTCATAATGCGGCGGTACATTCCCGATCTCTTGCGCCTTCTTTTTCAGCTGTTTATTTACCAATGAAGTCATCCTTTCAAAGAGTCTACGACAAAGAGAATCCTGTTTATTATATATAAAGACCTTTCTTCATTTAAAGTGAAGAAAGGTCCTTTTCTATTATTGTCATTGCTTTTCAATATTCCTTCTGTTACTTTCGTCCCATATCACCTTTTATATCTCCGGTATTTGCGTGAATTTCAGCCGCTTTACCATGAACTGATCACAGGCTCTCCTGTATGGGCTTCTATAAAACGCGGATATACCGGCTTGTAGACGAGCCTGTAGCAGTGCGCTTCATCATCACGATATTCTCTCTCCCAGCCCAGCTCAACTTTAAAATGCTGCCAAAACATAGACTTGGCTTGTTCTGCTGAAATGGCCGGGACGGGATGAATGGCTTCCAGCTCTTTCGGGTCAATATCCGGTCCCATATAAACGATAATGTGACCCGTCTGGCGGCTGACGCAGATTCTGATCTGCCCGAACCGGAGCGGAACTCCGTGACAGTGCGCTTCAAATGTAAAACCAGCGACTGCGTTTTCTTCTTCATCCGGTTCTTTGTATCTGATCTTAAAATATTGATCGGCATTCGGAAATAAAGCAAACAGAAAACGAATGGCAATTTTTTCGCACTCTGCCTCACTTACTGTCAAAGGCCCTTTTTTCTCCATAAATGACATGACGCCTTCGAGTTTTCCGGTTTCTTTATTATGGATGGTTTTCACCACTTGATGATTCCGGCCTTTAAACCAGCTGTCCAAGCTTTTATCCTCCGGCTGATACAAAGGATCATTGGGATTTCGCCAAACGGTCCCGATTCTCCCGTCTCCCAAATCCGTTTCCCGCTCTTTGACAAAGCCGTTTTCGATGCCGATCATGCTGCCGGGATCGACCTTATCGTGAATGCCTTCGAATAAAGGGAGGGGAAAGCTTTCCTGCTCCATGTCATCCTCATGATCAAGTTCTTGTTCTTCTTGAACCAAATCCGCAGGCACTGTAATGGCCCTGCAGTCAGGCTCATACACCAAATGCGGCTGATCGTCCCCATTTTTGTAAACAGAACGATGAAGGACCTCAAACAAAAGGTCGAACTCCACGTCCTTCTTCATAAAGGCAAGTGCCTCCTTATCATCGGCCACCCGCTGCGGCTTGATGATGCTGCCCACTTTGCCGTAATAACTGAAAGACATGATCTCACCTGATAAGGAAACGTCGGCCATAAATCCGCTCCTGGGCAGAGGAAGACCCTCCTCCATTTGAACATATGAAAATCTCACTTTATCGTCGTATGTACGGTCATCTTCTTCACGGACAAAGGCAGAGAGCGCTGCCGGATAATAAGTCTCAACAAATTGGCGCATGGTATCCTCCAATTGCTCCTCAGACAGCCTTTCTCCGCTTTCAGGCTCCATATCTCGAGAAAGGGATTCGAGCTGCCCGTCCGGTCCAAGTTCCACGCTAATGCCAGTATGCCCATCCTGAGGATCTGTCCAACAAAAATAGGTTCTTTTTTCATCACCGCCATCATCTTCAATTTCCAGTTTAAAGTGTGCCGGCACCCGGCCGATTTCCAGTGCTTTTCGTTTCAGTTCCTCTTTTTTCACAAATACGGCCCCTTCCATCGTTCTTATGTCCTCTTCAACTAATCGAAAAGTAATAGTCTGAAATACACAAATTTCTGAGTTTGCCAGTTTTACCAGAACATTTTTCACCAAAAATAGGTTAATAAACCTATTCAATATAAATGCTAATAATCTTAAAATTAATTCCGTTGTTACTTTTTACAGGTCCATTCATGACTAAGGAGGGCGGAGTTTCCAGAAAGCCCGGTGCAAATCGTGAGAAAAGAACCGATTTTTTGGTTATAAAATGCTAACCATTCAAAAAGATCCATTTTCTCAAAGACAAAAGACTCCCTTTCCCAAAACCATTTTAGGAGGAAAATGAATGTTTCAGAAAAAAACGTACGCTGTTTTCCTAATTCTTCTGCTGATGATGTTTACAGCTGCTTGTTCCGGCAGCAAAACAAGCGCGGAGAAGAACGAATCAGAAACAGAAAAAAGCTCAGATATCGCTCAAGTTAAAATCAAGGATGTCTCTTATGCGCTTCCGTCTAAATATGATAAGTCAACTTCGGATAACCAGCTTGTGTTAAAAGTCAATGTCGCTGTGAAAAACACAGGAAAAGATCCGCTGAGTGTAGACGGCATGGATTTTACTTTATACCAAGGTGATACCAAAATGTCCGACACAGCCCCTGAAGACTATAACGAAAAGCTTCAAGGCAGCACGATCAACGCTGACAAATCCGTTGAAGGAAACCTGTACTTCGTTGTAGATAAAGGCGAGAAGTACGAACTTAACTACACGCCGAAATCTTACGGTGACAAAAAGCCAAAATCAATGACTTTTAAAATTGACGGTAAAGACAAAAAAATCCTGGCGACGGCAGATAAGCTCCAAGATTCCGCAAAAGCGTTATCGGCTTATGTTGATGTCCTTCTTTTTGGTAAAAACAACGCTGATTTCGAAAAAATCACCGGCGCCAATAAAAATGAAATTGTAAATGATTTTAACAAGTCAGCCAAAGACGGCTACCTATCAGCTTCTGGCCTTTCAAGCACATATGCGGACAGCAAAGCACTTGATAATATCGTAAACGGCATTAAAGAAGGATTAAGCAAAAACTCATCCATTCAGGCGAAAACAACTTCCCTCTCAAAAGACGAAGCCATTGTTGAAGCCACAATTAAACCTGTAGATGCGTCTTCACTTTCTGACCGCATCGAAGACAAAGTGAAAGACTACTACAGTAAAAATTCTGACGCCAGCTATGAAGAGGCTGTGAAATACGCGCTTCAAGTCTATCCTGAGGAGTTCAAAAAGCTCGGACCTGCTTCATCAGAAAAAACGGTTGAAGTGAAAATGAAGAAAAATGACATCGACCAATGGCAGCTTGATATGGACGATTACAGAGCAGCAGAATTAGTCGAAGCATTCATCAAAGAATAAAACACCAAAAGGAAATAGCCTTCAGCTATTTCCTTTTTTATTTAAAAATCCCGCTGATAAAATTCGCCTCATCTTCGGTCAGTTCAATGTCCAAGGTCTTGAGATTATCTTTCAGCTGTTCAGGACGTTTGGCGCCTGGAATGATGGCGTCTATCGCCGGTCTCGTTAACAGCCACGCCAAGGCGACATGTGCCGTCTCCGCTTGTTTTTCCTCCGCTGCGGCTTTCAGCTTGTCTACTTTTTTGAGATTGTGAATAAATGTTTCTCCCTGAAATTGCGGCTTGTCCTTTCTGGAGTCTTCAAAGACTGTGTCTTTCGTGAATTTTCCCGTCAGCAGCCCGGACGCGAGCGGAAAATAAGGAATAAAGGAAATGCCGTGTTTTTCACAGTATGGAAGCAGCTCTTTCTCAGCATCACGCTGAATCAGCGAGTATTCTCCCTGAAAAACCTCTAAATAGCCGTCCGCATTATATTCCTGCAATTGCTGATAGTTGAGGTTCGAAGCGCCGATGGCTTTGATTTTCCCTTCATCCTTCAGCTCCTTCAGCGTGCCTGCCACTTCAGCAAGAGGCGTTTTGCCATCGGGAAAATGAACATAATACAAGTCAATGTAATCTGTTTTCAGCCGCTTCAGGCTCTTTTCCACCTCGCTGCGGAGAAAATCCCGGCTGTTGTCTAATTCAATGCTGCCGTTCACTTCTTTATGGGCCCCTTTGGTGGCGATGATGAGCTCATTCCGCACGCCGCGTTCCTGCACGACTTCGCCGATTAATTCTTCAGAACGTCCCAACCCGTATATAAAGGCGGTATCGATAAAGTTCACGCCGCCATCCAATGCCGTGCGCACCAAATCTTTCCCTGTTTCATCATTCAGATTCGGAAATAGATTATGCCCTCCGACCGCGTTTGCTCCGAATCCGATCCGCTTCACCTGTAGCTTCGTCTCGCCAAGTGTACGTGTTTGATCCATTGTTCCTTCTCCTTTGAAACCAATTTTGATGAAAAATAGTGCAGGGTCACTTTCTGTATTAGATATCCTTTTTCTATTTTCCTTCTTTTTTCAGGATATACAAAAAGGAGAAAGTGTATTTCTCCTTTTGCAAGTTTATTTTGGCAGAACCCATTTGTCTTTCAGGAAGCAGGCTCTGGCCAGTAAAAAGAAGATGACGATGAGCACGGCGATAGTTCCTGATGTATACAAAATAGCAGCCGGCTCAACCATTCCGAATAAAAGCTGTTTAAATAACGCGTGCAGATTCAGAAACGGGATGAGAAAGTACGATAAATCAAATTGATTCGGTCCTTTGCTCAGGATGAAAAACATCGGGAGCGTAGGCAAAAAGACGATGAGAGACATATAGCTTTGCGCTTCCTTTACCGAGCTGGAAATAATGCTGATGAAAAGCTCCATCGCAGCGATCAGCAATGCAGAAAGCACGATAATTAAGGCGGAAGCGCCGATTACACTCCACATATGATCTCCCAGCTGGAAGGCCGTTTTTAAATTTTCGGTAAATAACACGGTGGCCAAAATCAAAAACACCAAAGCCAATACACCCGAAGCAACTCCAAAAGTAGAAACCGCAAGCCACTTGCCGACCAGCACTTTGTTTCTGCTGACTGGCGTTAACAGCAGCGCCTCAATTGATTTCCGATCCTTTTCACCGGCCATGATATCAAGAGCGATCGGCATTGCGCCGGAAACAATGGATGTCAGAATCAGCATGGGCAGAATGGCGGAAAGCATAATTGCGGAAACCCCTTTTTCCTCATCCGCTTCCTTTTGCTGAATCGTAAATGGCTGGATGACCGATTGATCGATGTGTTGATTTGTTAAACGTTCCTGCACAATTTCATTTTTGTACTGATCTAAGGCAGACTGCACAAGCTGCATGGCATTTGACGACTCCTGATCGACTGAATTGCCGTAAACATCAACCGTAAAAGGCGTCATGCTGTTGACATATGACTCGAACTCTTTCGGGATGTTCAAATAGACATCTGCTTTTCCGTCATCGACCGCTTCTTTAGGCTTCGCAAATGTTTTTACGCTGATCTCGTCAATCGCATTAAGCTTGCTTTCCAGTGCGGGCGGCAGCGAATGGCCGACAGCCAATGTGTACTGCTCCCCTTTGTCCGACAGCATGCTTTCATAAAAAAAGACAAGTCCTAGCATCGTAATCATCGGCACTAAAATTGTGAGTAAAAGTGTTTTTCTGTCGCGCAAAGCGTCGATCATTTCTTTTTTATAAATATGGCTCAGCATTTAAGAAATCCCCCTGACAAGCTTAGACATAAAGATGTAATTCAAATCCTCGCTGCGCTCGTTTTCGTATAATGATTCAAGCGCTCCCCGGTAAATCACCTCTCCGCTGTGAATCATGATGACACTGTCACAGAGCGCCTGTACTTCCTCCATAATGTGGCTGGAAAATAGAATCGTTTTTTGTTCCCTTTTCAGCTGCTGGATGAATTCGCGGAAGATGTTGCTGGATGTAATATCAAGCCCGGTAGTCGGTTCATCAAATAAAATGATGTCCGGGTCGTGAATCAGCGCTCTGGCAATCGCGACTTTTTGCCTCATGCCTTTCGAAAACCCGCCCACTCTCCGGTTCATATAATCGCGCATGCCGAACCGTTTCGATAAATCTTCTATTCTCGCTTTAATCTCGTGGCGATTCAGCCCGTACAGTCTGCCAAAATATTGCAGGTTTTCTTTAGCGGTCATCCTGTCGTAAAGCCCGGTTTCTCCTCCGAATAAGACGCCGATTCTTTTTTTGACCTCGGACGGCTGCTTGACCGTGTCAAACCCGGCTACCGTGATTGCACCCTGGGACGGTTCAAGCAAGGAAGCAATCATTCTCAGCATCGTCGTTTTGCCGGCACCGTTTTCTCCGAGAATACCGACAACTTCTCCTTTTTCAATGGTTAAGCTTACATCTCGCACCGCTTTGACTACTTTTTTCTTATCATGAAACCTGCGGCTGCAATCGGTCAGTGTAATCATGTCACAATCTCCCTTTTCGTTATGTCTAGTAATGACTATATACGAAATGCTGGATTTGTTGGATAAAGTTGTCGCGAAGAGTTCTTTTTATGTCGCGAAATGGGATAGAATAAAGATGATTCTATGTAACTAGGGGAATGATAATGGTAAAAGTCGGACTTGTCGATGACTATCGAGTAGATTTAGAGAAACTGGAAGCGATTGTATCCAGAATGCAGAATGTCGAAATTGTCTTTTCCACCGATTCAGCGGAGGAAGCCTACAGCCGGGTGAAGAGCGGAGACATTGATCTGCTGCTTGCAGATATTGAGATGCCTCATATGTCTGGCTACGAGCTTGCCGATTTGATCAGGTCCCACTCGCTTGATGTGGATGTGATTTTCGTGACCGGTAATGGCGGCTATGCGGTTCACGCCTTTGACCTCAACGTTCATGATTACATTATGAAACCGTACCACGCCGACCGGCTGAATGCTTCCTTCGACCGTTATTTGAAAAAGAAAACGGAAACGAGTTTAAATGGGCGGATATTGATCAAGCAAAAATCTGAAATGCACGTCCTGCAAAAGAAGGATATCATTTTCGCAGAACGGACGGGACGTTCGACGACGATCGTGACAACCGCTGAAGAGGTGCAGACGTATCAAACATTAAATGATATTAAAGGCGACCTGCCGGAGAAGGATTTTCTCCGTTCGCACCGTTCCTTTATTATCAACATTCATTACATAAAGCACTTTTCCGCTTATACTAAGCATTCGTTTACAGTTTCCTTTGAGGGAACTGCTAAAAAAGCGATGATCACCAAGCAGCAGCTTGATTATTTTCAAAACTACTATTTTTGAGGAGTTCAGAACGTGATTGCTTTTTTTCAATGTCTTTATTTGTTTTTATTTAGTTTCATATTTTATCAGGGAGCGGCCGCTCTTTCGCATAGTACGGCTTGCTCTTTGCTCGCAGCTGCTCTAAGCGCGGCTGCTGCAGGATTTTACCTATGGAAAACGAAGCGGGTGTGGGGCCGCAGTTCCTTCCAGCTTTGTGCGTGGATCGCCGTGATTCAAGTGATGTCAGCGGCGGTGGTGCTGATCGGCACAGACACAATGCCGGCATTGTTTGTCATCGTGATATTCGCAGCGTGTGAAGGGCTCCGTATCGGACAGGCTGCCTCACTGGCTCGGTTTTCTGATCAAATTGATAAGCTCGCTCAAGCTGAACAGCATGCCAATCGCATGCTGATGGACGTCAGAAGCCGGAATCACGACACAATGAAGCATATAACAGCGATCCGTTCAGCGCAGTCCAAGGAAGATACACAAGCATATATCCAAAACTGGACGGATCAGTACAGTCAATATGACCGTTTTTTAAAGGGCGAGAATGCATACGTTGCAGGGGTGCTTTATGATTTTCTTGAAAAAGCGCACGCCTCGGATGTGAATGTTTCACTGCATATGCATACACCGCTTTCTGCACTTCCGTTTTCACCCGCTGATCAGGTCAGCTTGGTCGGCAACATCTTGGAAAACGCGCTCGACAGCGCGGCGGGGGTACGAGAAAAAGCGGAGATTAAGCTGGAAACTTCGTTGCGCAGCGGACTTTATGTGCTGATTTGTGAAAACAGCACGCCCGGAATGGACGCAAAAGTGCTCGATACACTGTATCAATCGTTTGGCCTTTCAACGAAAAGCGGCCCCCATGAAGGAATGGGCACGTATATCATTCAAAAACTGGTGAAGAGCGCTAGTGGCAGGCTGGATTTTACCTATCGCCATCCCGTCTTCCGGCTTGAAATTAAAATTCCGTTTCAAAAATAAAAAACCTTGAAAAGCCCGGCTTTTCAAGGTTTTTTTCATTACGATGATAATGCTTGTGCAAAACGGTCCGCTTCATCTTGAAGCGTGCTTTCAATTTCTTTGTAGCGGCTGGAAATCGTTGATGCGCTGACGCCGTATTTTTTCGCCAGTTTGGCTTGAGAAACGGACGCACCGTTAAGAGAAATCGCATTTACATAATACTCAACTGCCGCCGCAAAAGCTTCCGGTTTTCTGATGACAGGTGATTTTTTCTCGCAGAATGTTTTCCAGATGTCAATGACGGCCGGAATCAATTCAGTCGGATACTCATCTCCGCTCAAACCTTCTTCAATAGCCGCGGCTGTTTCTTTCTCCATGTCATTTGCCCACTCAACACTGCTTTCTTCCGCTGCCTCTGCTTGCGGCTCTTCGTCTTTCTCGGCTAACAGCGCGAACAGAACGTTGTTGAATTCTTGCTTCATGAAGTCCTCCGGCGTTTTGCCGTTCTTCACAGCGGCATCCGCATATTTCTTCACTTTGCTGATCAGTGCTTCTGTTCTCTTCACCGGGAAGATCGTGAACTGCATGAAGAACTCCGCTTTTTCCGCTTCGTGGATTGGATATCCGAGAATCAGGCTTCCCACTGGCGGAAGGTCTTGATTGTTGGCGTCCTTTTCCACTTCGAATTGTTTATTCGTAATGACATCCTCAAAGTGAATGACACCTTCTTTCAAGTCTTGCAGCAGCAATAAAGCAGGCGTCATGCTCTTCCATGATTCAACGATCTCGCGCGTTTTCGGACGAGTGATCGAATCGCCTTTTTTCTGAAGGTACTCTTCGAAAATCGTCTTTTCACCAGCAAGCGGGTGGAAGAAGATACCCCAGATTCCCAAATTAAATACGCTGATGTCTTTCGTCTGTCTGTCCATAGCTGAAAGAAAATCATGCTGGTTGATAAAGCCTGAAATGCTTTCTCTATGTACTGTGAAGGCATACTCCACTAGGTCTTCCTGAATTTGTTTTGCTTCTTTTGCCGCTAGTTCTGTCGGGAAGTCGACAACTTTGCTTCCGCAGCATTTTTTATATTTCTTGCCGCTGCCGCATGGGCAAGGGGCATTTCGTTTCACTTTTCCCACAATAAACCCTCCGAATTCTGTTGTAACTTTTCTATTTTAACAAAAATAACTTCTGAGGGCTTGTTTTCAGGCTAAAAAAGAATTTGGTAATATGATCAGCTGGCTAAACATGCCAATTCACCTATGACATTTTTATCATCTTTTGTGATTTAAGACTTATAACCTATTCCCTCTTTGGGCCCTTCTTTTTTACAATCATTAGGTATTTATCTCATATTTTAAGGAGTGTTTATGTTGGAACTAGCTGGTTTTATGCTGCGCGCCTGCGCTCTTATACTGGATGCGGTCATTGCCGCAGCAGTCATTTTGGCGGCCGGATTTACGTTTGGCGACGGCTCTGCAGGCGTCATTATTGTCGCCATACTGATGCTGCTTGTGTACCCGTTGCTGATGCCGCTGACAAAGTGGAAGGGCACGCTCGGCAAAAAAATCATCGGACTGCAAATCGTAAGAGACGAAACACACGAGAACATTTCTTTCTTACAGGCGATTGTCCGCTACATAATAGCGTGGGTGCATGTGTTCTCTCGCCTGATCTATTTGACAGCCGCATTTACGAAGAAAAAACAAACCGTTCATGATATGGCGGCGAAAACCATTGTGCTAAAAGCAAAATAACCTTGAAGAATAGGACTCTTCAAGGTTATTTATCTCATTAGTTTGTATTTTGGCCCCCGCCATTCAGCCCTTCTTTAATCAGTCGGTTGACTTGGCTGCTGTACAGAAGGCCGATGTGTCCAACACCATGAATTTGAACGTTTCTAGCACCGTCTAATCTTGACATATAATTCATGACAATCATATCGGCACTGCTGTAAATGGATGTGTATAAAATCTTTTGATTTGGATCTGTTCCCGGAAGCGCCTTGCCTGTCGTCAAACGGTTCGCGCCGCCAAGCGTCACGACGTTTTCAATTTTGTTTCCGCCGTCCAGATTTTTTATGTAGTAAAGTGTGTTTGCGCCCCCCATGCTGTGAGCGACAATATCCACTTTTTTCGCACCCGTTTCATCTAAAACCTTTTTCACAAATCGTGATAATACCGGGCCATTATTAAAATTCGTGCCTGTCTTGTCCCAAAAATCAACTGCATACAGCTTGTCCCGCGACCAGCCCTGAGATACGAGATAGCTTTTAATTCCCGCAAAATTGTATGATGCTCCTCCAATACCGTGAACCATAACCACTGGATTATGTTCAGCGGCTTTTGCTGACGGCTGCAGCGCAAAAAGCGATGTAGCAGACAGCATCAAAATTGTTACAAGTGCAATGACCTTACTTTTTACAGATTTCATAATATCCTCCTTTTTTTGTAACAAATTCTTCAAATATATTACATTGCCAAATTAATTAAGTAAAGGGTATTTTTTACTTATTTTAAAGAAATTTTAAGATTTGGATGATATTTTTGAAAATGCCGAAAAAAAAAGAAGGCTTATTCGCCTTCTTTACTTTAATACTCATTGAAATACTCTTGGATTTTTTTCGAATCGTTTGTTTTAGTGAGCGCCAGCATCAGCAATATCCGTGCTTTTTGCGGGTTTAAAGAATTCGATGCCAACAGGTCTTTTTTCGCATACTCTTGGTTTGGTGTAACGACTCCATTTCCCGTACGGGATGAACGCACAACAGTGACGCCTTTTTTGACGGCGCTGACCGCTCCTTTTTCGGATGCATCAGATAAAGATCCGTTTCCTGTACCAGCGTAGACAATCCCTTTTGCTCCGGCTTTCACAGCAGCATCAAACAAATAGCTTCCTTCATTTTGGTATCCATAGACAATGTCTACTTGGGGCAGCTGATCAAGATCAGTAACTGAGAAATCGGTATCTTTCGTATGCTTACGGGTTATTTCATTATTAAAGTAAATATCATCCGCAATCGTTCCGACGTAGCCCATTTCCTCTGATTTAAATGTATCCGTTGTGGTTGTGTTTGTTTTTGAGACATAACGTGCTGAAGCAATTCGGTCGTTAAGAACGACGAGTGCCCCTTTTCCTTTAGCCTCAGGTGTGCCTGCTACTTTAACCGCATTGTACAGGTTAGAAGGTCCGTCAGCGCTGATGGCTGTCGATGGTCTCATCGAACCGACAACAACAACCGGTTTATCGCTTTTTACAGTGAGGTTCAAAAAGTAAGCTGTTTCTTCCAATGTATCAGTTCCGTGGGTCACGACGACCCCGTCTACATCATCTGAAGCGAGCAATTTGTTGATGCGTTTTGCCAGCTTCAGCAAGATTTTATTATCAATATTTGTGCTCCCTACGTTGACAACCTGCTCGCCGCTGACGTTCGCAATGTCCTTCATTTCCGGAACTGCCTCAATCAGTGATTCAATGCCAACGACACCTGCTTTATATTCAGTGGTTGAAGTTTTTGATTTATCGGCGCCTGCAATCGTGCCTCCTGTCGCTAAAATTTTAATGTTTGGCAAGTCCTTTTTTCCAGAGGCGGAAGCCGAAGAAACTTTTTGTGTTTGCGGTTTTTCTTTCGGAGATTCTTTTGTTTCAGGAGATTGTGAACATCCAGTAAACGTAAATAATAGTGCGATAAAAAGAGTGAATATGATCCATCGTTGTTTTTTCATCTATTTCTCTCCTAACATCCTTATAATGTTTGATTATCAAATATTTTTCCTATTCTGTCAAAATATATATTAATTTTTCTTTAAGCTTTTTTGTAATATCCTTCTTTTTTTGTCTTTTTATTCACTGAATTTCTCTTGACAATGAATAAGCAAATCATGATAATAGACCAGTCACTATATTTTTGATTGCAATTCAGTAAGGTGGGAATGTTATGAGTTATGGAGATTCCCGTGAGAAAATCCTTTCGGCAGCTACCCGGCTATTTC
The DNA here is from genome assembly GCF_000507145.1 of Bacillus tequilensis KCTC 13622. Classification (GTDB taxonomy): domain Bacteria; phylum Bacillota; class Bacilli; order Bacillales; family Bacillaceae; genus Bacillus; species Bacillus tequilensis. The sequence continues at coordinate 92,280 of NZ_AYTO01000036.1, forward strand.
AGCTGCAGGGATATTACGGCACGGGGCTGAACCAGATTATAAAGGAAAGCGGCGCGCCTAAAGGCTCTCTTTACTATCACTTTCCGGGCGGCAAAGAACAGCTGGCGATCGAAGCGGTGAATGAGATGAAGGAATATATCCGCCAGAAAATCGCGGACTGCATGGAAGGCTATGCAGATCCGGCGGAAGGCATTCAAGCCTTTTTGAAGGAGCTCTCCTGCCAATTTTCTTGTACGGAAGACATTGAAGGCTTGCCTGTCGGGTTGCTTGCGGCCGAGACGTCATTGAAAAGCGAACCGCTGCGGGAGGCCTGCCATGAAGCCTACAAAGAGTGGGCCTCTGTTTATGAGGAAAAGCTTGTGCAGGCGGGCTGCAGTGAAGAGCATGCCAAGGAAGCCAGCACTGTGATTAACGCAATGATCGAAGGCGGTATTCTTCTATCGTTGACGGCAAAAAACAGCACACCGCTCCTTTATATCTCCAGCTGCATTCCTGACCTGCTGAAGAGATAAAAATAAGACGCGTATATTACATTCAGTTGATTGAGAGGGGAAATGTATTTTGGAAACAGCAGCTAAAGCATCTCAGCCATACAAAGTGATGCCGATTATGATTTCCTTGCTGTTGGCCGGTTTTATCGGCATGTTCAGTGAAACAGCGCTGAACATCGCGTTAACCGATCTGATGAAGGAATTAAACATAACAGCAGCAACCGTTCAATGGTTAACGACTGGCTACCTGCTTGTACTCGGTATTCTCGTTCCTGTATCGGGACTGCTATTGCAGTGGTTTACAACAAGACAGCTTTTTACCGTGTCACTTATCTTTTCAATATTAGGGACGCTGATCGCGGCGCTTGCGCCAAGCTTCCCGTTTTTATTGGCGGCGAGGGTCGTTCAGGCACTCGGAACCGGTCTTTTACTCCCGCTGATGTTTAACACGATCCTGGTGATTTTCCCGCCTCATAAACGGGGCGCGGCGATGGGTACGATCGGGCTTGTCATTATGTTCGCGCCCGCCATCGGCCCGACGTTCTCCGGATTGGTTCTGGAGCATCTTAACTGGCACTGGATTTTCTGGATTTCTCTTCCGTTCCTTGTGCTGGCGCTTGTTTTTGGTATCGCATATATGCAGAATGTATCTGAAACGACAAAGCCAAAAATCGATGTGTTGTCTATCATCCTGTCGACGATTGGCTTCGGAGGCATTGTCTTCGGATTCAGCAACGCGGGTGAAGGCTCCGGCGGATGGTCCAGCCCGACTGTGATCATCTCACTGATTGTCGGCGTTGTCGGTCTTATCCTGTTTTCAATCCGCCAGCTGACAATGAAGCAGCCGATGATGAACCTCCGTGCGTTCAAATACCCGATGTTTATTTTGGGTGTAATCATGGTGTTCATTTGCATGATGGTCATCCTGTCATCTATGCTGCTGCTGCCGATGTATCTGCAAGGCGGCTTAGTCCTGACGGCATTTGCTTCTGGCCTCATTCTCTTGCCGGGCGGTATTTTAAACGGATTTATGTCCCCTGTTACAGGCCGTCTGTTCGACAAATACGGACCAAAATGGCTTGTCATTCCGGGATTTGTGATTGTCACTGTTGTCCTTTGGCTCTTTTCAAACGTCACGACTGCTTCAACGGCTGTGCTGATTATCATCCTGCACACCTGCTTGATGATCGGGATCTCTATGATTATGATGCCTGCGCAGACAAACGGTTTAAACCAGCTTCCGCGCGAGTTTTATCCAGACGGCACCGCCATTATGAACACGCTGCAGCAAATGGCGGGCGCTATCGGAACAGCGGTTGCGGTCAGCATTATGGCTGCAGGACAGCATGATTATATGAGCAAAGTCAAAAACCCCGCTGATCCGGCAGTCATCCCGCATGCCTTGACAGCGGGCGTGCAGCACGCGTTTGTGTTCGCAATGATTGTTGCGATTATCGGTTTAATTGGCGCTTTCTTTTTGAAGCGGGTTAAGGTCGATCATTAATATGAAAAGCCCCTGATCACAAGGTCAGGGGCTTTTGTATGTGTACATGTGTGATCCGCAATCAGCGCGCGGCTAAAACCGCTGCGATTTCATCAATGGCATGATGCAATTCTTCCCTCGTGTTATAAAAGTGAGGAGCCAGACGGATGACAACGTCCCGCGGCGCGCAAATCACTTTTTTCTTTCTCAGCAGCATCGCTGTTTCCGATGCCCGTTCATCCCGGATCGCAACCATGCCCGGCTGACATCCCGCTTGTGCCGCTGCCAGCTGAAGGCCTTTTTCAGAAGCGTATTGACATGCATCGGCACAGATCGTTTTCACATGATCCCGGATATGAGAAACCCCGATATGATTCAGCAGCGATAAAGCCGCCGCAGCTGCATACACGCTGATAAAAGCTGGGGTGCCCGTTTGAAAACGCCGCGCGCCTTTCGCATATTCCGCAGGCAATCCGTTCTCCCGTCCAAACCAGGCTGATGCTTTCGGCTTCAGTGCGTCCGCCAGCTCCTTTCTCACATAAAGAAACGCCGCACCCGGTATGCCGAGCAAATACTTTCGGGTGCCCGCCGCCAGCATATCAACACCCCACTCCTTCACATCAATGGGAATGTGCCCCGCAGATTGATAGGCATCCACAAACAACAAAGAATCCTTTCTCTTAGAAATCTCAGCGACCGCTTTTATATCCTGAACAAAACCGTCACGGTAATGAACGTGCGGAACACACGTCAGCACTGTTTCATCCGTTATATGCGTTTCATATTGTTCGGGCGGCAGGCCTCCGTCTATTGACGGAATCACAGATACGTTATAATCGGATTGTGCCTGCCATACATGAGACACTGCCGGAAAATCCATCTCCGTATACACAACATGCTTCTTTCTGAAAGCAGACAAGGAGGATACTGCAGAAACCAGCGCGTCAGAAACTGATGGCACAATCGCAATTTCATCCGGTTCCGCCCCTATCAGCTTTGCAAACTCGATTCTGGCACTCTCTGTTTTTTCGATCGCTTCATTCCAGTTCGTCCCCATCTGCAGCAGGCTGTCGTGATAATCTTTGATCGCTCTCGATACAGGCTCTGCCAGCGCACTTTGAGAACAGCTGGCAAGCATCGTATGTGTCTGCACGGTTGGGAACAGCTGGCGATACCGCTGCGGCAAATGCTCCATTGTGATTCACCCCTTTTCATTATTTTGATGAAAAATCCAAAAATAAACAATAGAATAAAAGAAAAAAGGAGATGGGAAGATGCGAAAAAAAGTGCTGATCACAGGCTTTGACCCTTTTGATAAAGAAACCGTCAATCCATCGTGGGAAGCAGCAAAACGGCTGAATGGCTTTGAGACAAACGAAGGAATCGTCGCGGCAGAACAAATTCCGACTGTCTTTAGAACCGCTCTGGACACATTAAGGCAAGCCATTCAAACACATCAGCCGGATATCGTGATTTGTGTCGGCCAAGCCGGAGGGCGGATGCAGATCACGCCGGAACGGGTGGCGATCAACCTTGCAGACGCACGCATCCCCGACAATGAAGGACAGCAGCCGATTGATGAAGAGATTTCTCCAGGAGGACCCGCCGCTTACTGGACGGGACTTCCCGTGAAACGAATGACTGAAAAAATGAAGGAAAACGGCATTCCAGCCGCCGTTTCCTATACTGCCGGCACATTTGTATGCAACTATTTGTTCTACGGATTAATGGATCATATCAGCCGGACATCCCCGCACATCCGCGGCGGGTTCATTCATATCCCTTTCATTCCAGAGCAGACTATAGACAAAACAGCGCCGAGCCTCAGCTTAGACACGATTGTCCGGGCATTGAGGATCGCCGCTGTTACGGCCGCACAATATGATGAGGATGTGAAATCACCGGGCGGTACGCTGCACTAAGCAGCCGCCGTTTCGTCTGTCAGCCTCTTTTTGTAGACAAACGCCGATAGGGTGACACTCACTTCAAACAGGACAAGAAGCGGAATCATCACGAGAAAATCAGAAATAAAATCAGGCGGTGTAATCAATATGGACACGACGATCAGCACAAAATAAGACAGCTTTCTCGCTTTGGCCAGCCTGTAGGGATTTAAAATGCCCAGCCTTGTTAAAAACATCACCACCAAAGGCATTTCAAACAGAAAACCGAACGGCAGGCTCAAATTCACCATAAACCTGAAATAGCGGTCAGCCGTAAACATCGTTTCGAAGTGGCCGGAAGACAAATGAGTCAAAAAGCTGAGCACGATCGGAAACAAGACAAAGTACCCGAAAGAAATGCCCGCCATAAACAATGCAAATAATCCCGGTATGTACATGAGCGTCACCTTGCGCTCCGTTTTCGTGAGCGCCGGCGCAACGAATCGCCACAGCTGGTACGCGGCAACAGGGATGGAAGCCGCAATGGCACAAATGCCGGAAAGCATCATATACACCCAGAGGATTTCACTCGGCCCAAGCACCGCCAGCTTTCCATCCAAATCCCTGATCAGCCAGTCATAAATGTCCTGCACAAACAAAAAAGCCGTGATCAGAAATAGAAGAAATGCCGCGAGGGTGATGATAATCCGGCGGCGAAGCTCTTCAAGATGCCCAATCAGATGGGTTTCTTTTTTATCCATTCAAAAAGGCCCTCCCTTTCATAAAAAAGAGGCAGACTAGGTGTCTGCCTCATCAGCACTCAGCCTGCGTTTTTGTCCTGCTTTACCGCTGTCAGCTCAGCTGATTTTTCTTCTTTTTCATCACCAGACACAAGTGATTTTGTGGCGCTTTTAAATTCCAGCAGTGTCCGTCCGGCGGCACGCCCGATTTCCGGCAGCTTTGAAGGGCCAAAAATAATCAGGGCGATGACAAAGATCAGAATCAAGCCAGGTATTCCAATGTTTGAAAACATGTTTTTTCACTCCTTAATTCGTGATTTTTGCCCGTTTCTTAATCATTTGTTTTTCGTGGGCTTTGTTGTGCGCAAAGAAACGATCCTCTTCGACCTCGTTAGATTGCTTCACCCCGCCTTGGATCGTTGTAGATGACACCTTTCTCAAGCCGGTTTGTTCTTTCTGGTAAACAAATGAAGCCCGTGTTGAAATGGCGGCGCCTGGCTCTGTCACAAACGGCATCACCCGATAATCGGCTTTCCACTGGTGAGGCGTCACTGTACAGCGGACATATCCGCGATAGTCGTTAAAGAACTTGATATGCGGATTTTCCTTTAAAATTTGGTCTGTATCCGCCCGCTTATCCGCGCCGTTTCCTCCGGATGTGATCGAGGTTCCGACAAATTCAGCTCCAAAAATTTTTGAGCTTGTCTTTTCAAAGTCGACGTGCAGATTCGACGCCCAGCTTGCGTGCACATCTCCTGTCAGCACGACAACGTTATTCAGATTTTTACTATTAATGAAATTGATAACTCGTTCGCGCTGAGCCGGATAGCCATCCCACGAATCCATACTGTAGATCGGGCTTGCGCTTGTCCCGAAATTCCACTTCGCAAAGAAAATCTGCTGCGCCAGCACATTCCAATGGGCTGTCGAGCTGCTCAAATTGTTGAAGAGCCACTGCTCCTGTTCTTTTCCTAACAGGGTCCGATTCGGATTGCGCCATTCATCAGAAGGCGGCTTATTGCCGTCGTTATTGGCTTGGTCATCCCTGTACTGGCGGGTATCAAGAACATTGAAGGACGCCAGATTTCCGTACGTAAAGTGCCGGTACAGCTGCATATCCGGACCATTCGGCAAAGAAGAGATGCGAAGCGGCATATGTTCATAGTATGCCTGATACGCAGCCGCGCGGCGGAGCACGAATGCTTCAACAGATTGTCCTTTTTCCGGTATTTTATTGGCATAGTTGTTTTCGACTTCATGATCATCCCACGTCACAACCCAAGGGAACGCCGCATGTGCAGCTTTCAGATTCGCGTCGGAACGGTATTGGGCGTGGCGGTTCCGATAGTCCTGCAGCGTATAGATTTCCGCACTGCTATGGGTGCGGACATTGCCTGTTTTTGACACATATTCATTTGGGCCGTATTCATATATGTAATCACCGAGATGGAAGACAAGATCAAGCTTTTCCTTCGCCATATGCTTGTAGGCCGTATAATACCCGTGTTCATATTGCTGGCAGGAAGCGAATGCAAAGGTCATTTGCGGCACATTGGCGCCAGGGGCTGGCAGCGTTTTCGTTTTTCCGACAGGGCTTAGTTCATGTCCGGTTTTGAAACGGTAATAGTACACTTTGTTCGGCTCAAGTCCGTCTGCTTCGACGTGAACGGAGTGGGCGAGACTTGGCTTGGCCATTTCAGTGCCCTTTCTCACAATTTTGCGGAAATGCTCATCCGTTGCGACCTCCCATTTGACAGGCACCGCCTGATTCGGCATTCCCCCGCCGTTCAGCGGATCTGGCGCCAGGCGCGTCCACAGCACGACACTGTCAGAAAGCGGATCACCTGACGCGACCCCCAATGTAAACGGATAGCTTGAGAACTTAGGCGCGGCATTTACTTCAAATGCACCAACTGACTGAGCAATGGTCAATCCAAGAGAAAGTCCAGCAATCTTCCCCGCTCCTTGAATAAATTTGCGGCGGTCAAACGTATTGTTTTGAAAACTTTCCTCTTTCAATTTCTGTACCCATTCATCAAAACGACTGTCGTGTGCCATTCAAGATCCCCTCTCTTTTCATTGATCGCCTCCATTATAGGAAATCATTGTTAAATGATTATGAAGAAGTGTGAAGCGATTGTAAGCACTGAACATCAGAAACAGGTCTTCACTCACAAACCTGCCGCTGAAAGATGCCGAAAACTGGCTGAATGGCGCGTTTTCGGCATATCCTGTCGTTTGCAAGCCGCCCATTCGGACTATTTTTCTTCACATGATCTTAAAAAAACAAAAACACCGAGCCATTTCGCAGAATGACTCAGTTCCGTATCCATTATTTCGAAAACAATCGGCTTTTCAGCAGGGGGCTCTTGTTCTCTTACAATTCCTTTTTCCCTCGCTTTTTTTGAGCCAAAATGGAAATTCAGTAAGAAGAGCATGATAAAGCTCATCATCAAATGCGGTCAATCTCTTCGATCTGCAGGGAGTTCGTGTTATCAACAACGCGCCCTTCTAACGTATCCAGTTGATTGAGAAAATCGAAGTTTCCGTTTCCGATGCCGACAAACTGCCAGAACACCGGTTTATCAGAGGAGGCTTCAATGATCGGTTTGATCGATTTCTTACAGCCCCCATCATTGATAAATACGATGAATGCCGGATATGAACTCGGTTCCTCCGTAACATATTTGCGCAGCACGTCTTTCATGACCGGCGGCTCATCATTTCTGCCGAATTTATGCAAGCTGTCATTATTTAAAATTTCACGATCGACATAGCCTGAAAAATCCTTTTCAGAAACTGGCTTTCATCGGGAGAATTCGTTATCATACACCATACATCCAGCGAGCCGTTATCATCAAATTAATCAGCCACTGCCAAAATCCGCTCCACCACGTTTTAGACCGTGCCGTTTTTGTAGAGCGTTCTCATTGAACCCGTAATGTCAAGCACCAGTCCGACACGAGCCGTCACCTTCGTTAATTGCTTTTTCTCAAGTACGATCTTTACGCTTTTCTTTTGCAGGTCGATTGTTGCCAATTTTTCATCTCCGTCAGCTCTCTCTTTCAATTACCTATGTGTCTGTTTTCAAAGAAAAACACCGTTCAATTTGAACGGCGTCCTGCCTCTAAAATGTGTTATAAACATTTTCACATGTTTCTGCCGTCGGCTGATAGAAGCAATGCGACTTAAATCTGGCCACCAAAGGCTGGTTATACCACTGGGCTGGACAGTTTCCCTCCGGCTTGAAATACCATAAACTAAATTTTGCAGGCCAGCGCCTTTCGCCATTAATCGACCGGCGTGCAAGGGATCGCTCAGTATCACGGGCCCTTTGATAAAAATATCCATGAGTCACTGCCTCAAACGCGTGCGGCTGATAAATCATCTGCCTGATGGTGCGGAGGCCTTTAAAATCTGAGCAATTCGCCCGCAGCCGATTCACTCCCACGTTGCCGACAAGCAGCATCCCCTGCTTTCCTTCGCCTTCCGCTTCCGCTCTGAGCAGCCTTGCCATCAAATCGACATCCGCACTCGTTGCTCTTACGACCGCCATCACGTCACCTCCCCTTGATCTCTTTTCATCATATTTCATTACTTCAAAAGTGATGACGGAGGGACAGGAGAAGTTTTTAAATTTATTCATTCGGATTTGCAGCAAAGCCCAAAAACAAAAGACTTGCTGTTTGTTCGTCTATGATGGCAAAGAAAAATAGGCGGTTGGCCGTCAAGGCAGCGTCTGCGCGAGCTGGAACTCAACAATTTCAGCTGACGAGGCAGACGCAGCCTCGGTTCCGAATATACGCTCCGCTTCAATGAAACCGTCATGAATATCATAAGCTTTGTTTTTTGCAGAACCAGATGGAGCAGGTGATGCCAATTTTTCAGCAGGTTTGCAGCCGCCTCCGACAGGCATAAACATCAGCAGGATTGTGAACATTTTCCCTTTCGTATAAACGGCTCACTCCCTTTACTTGAGGTAAAAACGCAGTATAAGGTTTAACTTTCTGAATTTGAGGAATCATACATAACAAATCGAATCACAGAAGGAGGTACTTTGGAATGACACATGTGAAAGCGCTCGCGATTAAAGGTATTATGACGATTATTGTATTATATCTAGTGCTTGGTCTGGGCTTTGGTTTCACGTTTGGTGATACGCTCTTAATGACGATTGTGTTAGGGGTTATTTCTTATTTGCTGGGCGATCTTTATGTATTGCCGAGATGGAATAATATGATTGCGACGTTAGCTGATTTCGGTTTGGCCTTTCTCGTTATTTGGCTGATGGGCATGCCGCTTTCTATGGGAATGACTGGCGGTGAAGTTGCTTTGGCGGCTTTATTTGGCGCGATCGCCATGGCCATCGGTGAATATTGCTTCCATTTTTATATGATGAGCAAAGAGATTGGCAAGAAGCATTATCTTGAAACAAGAACAGACTCATAATGAAAAGGCCGATGCTGCCAGCATCGGCCTTTGTAGACGCCGCATTCAAGCATCCTGTTTGTCTGCATTCATGATCGCCATGTAGGAAAAAATGAAACCGACGGCTGCTAAAGATAAGGGGATATACACAACAGATGAAATTGAGAAGCCCGGACTTGTTGAGCTGATGAGCATCACAATCACAACAGACGAAATGATGGTTGCCGGAACCGAGTGTCTACGCATCCCAAAAAAGATGGGCACTAAACTCGTGCCAGCGGCGCCAAAAGCGAAAACCGCCATTTTCACCGCCTGCTGAGAAATGATTTCGGATGTCAGCTCCCCCTGTATGAACTGGTAGATCGAGTTCAGCCAAAAGAAACCCGCTGCTATAAGTATATTTGATAGTAAAATCGTGATAAACGTCAGTCCGGCCGCAATCAGGAGTTTAGCAGTGAGCAGTTTTTTACGGCTGATCGGGTACGTGAACATCACAAGAATGGTTTTGTTTTTATATTCCGAAATCACCAATTTTACGAGCAGCACAGCGCCAAATACGATAAATACCGCTCTGACGAAGGTTCCGATGATGAGAAATGCTTCATCCATGCTTTGGAACGAAACCCCGCCATCGACTTTCTCGGAATAGCTGATCAGCCACATAAAGCCCATAATGATCACGTTGGCAATGAGGACACCTCTGACATACCAGCCCATCTTCATTTTTCTTAATTCGATTCTGATCAAATTCATCAATGTGTCTCACCCCTTTTCACACCGATGCTATTGCCGTTGATCAAGTTGATAAAATAATCCTCCAGCGACGTATACTTTTTGTTCATTGATTCAATGTCTACATCATTTAAAATGAGCGCTTTAGATATGGCAGCTTGAGAAGCTTCCGTTTCGTAAATACGGATTGTTTTCTCGTTTAAGATTTTAAAATTGGTTAATTGCAGCTCTTTCTCCAGCACAAAGCAGGCTCTTGTCTGATTTGGCGTGACGAGCTCGATGTATTCAGTGTTCTGGCCTCTGACATCCTCCATTGAGACCTCTTCAAGCAGACTGCCGTCTCGAATAACCCCAATCGTGTCCGCAATTTGTTCGATTTCACCCAGCAAATGGCTTGAGATCAACAGCGTCATGCCGTACTCTTTGCTCAGCACCTGAAACAGCTGCCTGATCTTTTTAATGCCTAGAGGATCAAGCCCATTCACCGGTTCATCTAAAATAAGCAGGTCAGGCTTCGTGAGGATGGCACGCGCAATCCCAAGGCGCTGCTTCATACCGAGTGAAAATGTTTTGACAGGCTTCTTGTCGATTTGCTTTAAGTTCACCATATCCAGCACTTCTTGAATGGCTTTTTTATTATGGTACCCCATGTATTCACAATGCAGATCTAAATTTTCTGCTGCTGTCAGGTTTTCATAAAATATCGGATATTCAATCATGCTGCCGATGCTCCCCAGCATCTCGTATGATGTATGGGTGAGCTTATTCCCTAGGATGCTGATTTCACCGCTTGTCGGTTTGACAAGGCTCGTCAGCATTTTCATAATGGTTGTTTTACCCGCGCCGTTCGGGCCGAGAAAACCATAGATCTCGCCTTTTTTAATATGCATGCTGACATTGGAGACGACTTCTTTACCCTGATACGTTTTGGTTAGTCCGTTTGTTTGTACGATATACGTCAACTTTGTTTCTCCTTCCCTCTCTTTTCCTGTTTTCTATTGTAGCGGCGGGTCCTGTCATTTTTATTTCTCAAATCTTAAGAAATTCTTACGTTTGTTAATAAGTCATTCGTTTCAATGTGATCGTAAACGCAGTCCGTTCGTACGGCTTGCTTTGAACGGATATAGAGCCTCCCATTTTTTCTGTAAGCCGTTTCGTGATGGTTAAACCGAGACCGCTTCCTTGAAATGCTTTATTTCTGGATTCTTCAAGTGTGTACAGTCTCTCAAACACCCGCCGCTGATCGGTTTCACTGATCCCCTTCCCGCGATCCCATACGGTAACGGCAATGTTCGTCTCATCATATGACAGTGTCATGCCGATTAACTTGCCGGCCGCGCCATATTGAATCGCATTGGATAATAGGTTTTGCAGGATTCTGTCCAGCGCTTCTTCATTCGCCTGTGCATACACCGGCGTATCTGGGATATCGATGGCAGCTTGAAAGCCTTTTGACTGAACAGCGTCATAATAATGCAGGATATTTCGTTTGCATATGTCGTTCATATGTATTTTGGTAATCGGAATGTCTTTATCTTCAGATTCTAATTTCGCTAAATCAAAAAAGGAGTTGATCATCTGAATGAGTTCATTTGTTTTCTGACGGAGCTTCTCCAGCAATCTTTCCCGCTCTTCGTCCGGCATGTCCGGCTCACTTTGAATGGCCTCGATATAACCGAGAATGACCGTTAACGGCGTTTTCAGATCGTGCGACATATTGGTCAGCATCCGCTTCATGGATTGTTCTGTTTTGGCGAACTGAGCGCTGATCTGCTGACGATTCTCAACCAATCGGTTGATGTTGACAAGCAAATCTTTGAGCGCCTGATCGTCTGTCTGAAGTAAAATCCGTCCTGCCGACTCACGATTGAGCATGGCGCCAAGCTGTTCCGCCGTGTATCCCAGATTCCCGTCCCGCTTCTTTTTCATCATAAACTGAATCACATTCAGACATGCCAGAACGATGACAGCGGCCATCCATAACACTGTCATGCTAAAACTCTCCTAATTTATAACCGATGCCCCATAACGTTTTAATGTATTGAGGTGCAGAGGGGTCATCTTCAATCTTTTCTCTAAGCCGCCGCATATGTACGTTAATAATGTTTTGATCGCCAAAATACTCTTCATTCCAGACGGAACGGTAGATTTGTTCTTTCGTAAACACTTTTTTAGGATTTGCCGCAAATAGGCACAGCAGCTGCCATTCTGTTGACGTCAGCTGAAGCGGCTCTCCGTTTTTCATCACTGAGACATTATCTATATCTATCGCAAGCTGGTGAATCCGGATCACCTTACTCTCTGCCGGTTCCTCCGCCGAATATTGCGTCGCCCGCCGTATTGCGGCTTTCACTCTTGCTGTCAGCTCAATCATTGAAAATGGTTTGGCAATATAATCATCCGCCCCAAACCCCAGTCCCAATGCCTTGTCCACTTCTCCGTCTTTTGCCGAAATCATCAAAACCGGAATGTTGCTTTCTTGGCGGATGATTTTCAGAAAATCCATGCCGTTCAACTTCGGAAGCATGATATCAAGGAGAATCAAATCGTATGAACCCTGATGAAACAGCCGAACGCCCTCTTCCCCGTCGAAAGCATGCACCATCTCAAAGCCTTCTTTTGTTAAATAGTGGCCCACCATTTCACTGATAGATTGATCGTCCTCCACAAGCAATATGCGCTTCATCTTCTCACCTAACCTTTGCAAAATCAAAAAACATACACGTAATTACACTTATTGTAATTGAAAAACGTGTATGTTTTACAAACATTATTTTTTTCCTGTTTTTAGTTTCCTGTATTCCATGCCCGTAATGATCAAAAATACGGCTGCGCATCCGATGGCTTGAATAAGCCGTAGCCGTTCACCAAGAAATAAAGCCCCATAGAAAATCGTCAGGACAGGTCCTGCCATTGAAATGATGGCAGCTCGCTGTGCTCCTATTCGTTTGATGCCCTCAAGCATCAGCACAAATGGAATCACAGTGGTCACGACTGCGATTAACATAAACAAACCATAGACAGCAGGCGGATATGCTGCTATTGGTATATTCAGACCGATCGTCGATTTGATGCCAATGTAAAGCATCATGGCCGCTCCGGCAGCTGTCATCCCGTACGCATTAAGACGGATGCCCCCGATTTGATGGACGAGCCGCCCGGAAAGGACAAGATAACCCGCATAGACGGCTGAGGATAACAAAATGAATGCAGATCCAATCATATTTGCCTGAAGGAGCTTATTATCCCAGCCGCCAAGCGCAAAGAAAAGGGCGAACATGACCGCCAGCACTGTGAAAAGGTCCTGTATGGTAACCATTTTCCGGTCACGGCATGCGGTAAATACGATTACAAATATCGGGCAGCTCATCAGCAAAATACGCTCAACCATTGCGGATACATGGTTCAGCCCGATAAAATCAAGCAAGGGAGACAGGAAAAAACAAAACACGCCCGCGACACACGCCCTCCATCGATCTCCTTTTTTCATACCGTCAGGCATTGGAGGACGGTATAGCAAAAAAATCAGCCAAAACAGCGGAACAGCAAACAGCTGTCTGTATAACAACACCGCGTCTGGATCAGCACCCATTTCAAATGCCCATTTAATCCAAATAGACTTGGACGCAAAACAAACCGTTCCGATCAGCAAAAAAATTGTACCTATTGCGGCCTCTCGACTCTTCCTCTTCTCTTCTGCTCTCATCTCAGCTCAGCTTTTCTCCTTTACTTATTCAAATGCTTTTGTATAAAATCCAGCAGCGTATTTCCTTGAGCCGTCAGAATGACGCCTTTCCCGCCGCAAGCCGGACATGGGCTGCCTTCGATTTCTCCGGCTCTTTCACATCTAGGACATGCGGCCTCAAGATCATCAGTTGCTATGACCATTTGAATCCTCCTTTCTATTGCTCTGTTATGCACCACCAGCCATCATCCATCGGCCGTCACCTCCTTTAAGAAACACAAAAACCCCCGTCCTATGCAAAGGACGAGGGTCTCGCGGTACCACCTTTATTAACAGCTATACAGCCGTTCACTCTCAGTACAGAAAACATCCGTTTCGATACTCCTCTCTTGGTAACGGGGAGAGAATCCCGGCATCGCCTACTATCCGTTCAGCAAAGCAATTCAGAAGCCCATTCGGCATCATAGGAGGATCGGTTCACACCAGCCACCGACTCTCTGAACCTCACACATTGATGCGTACTTACTCTTCCTCACAATTGTTGATCCGTTCTATTATTTGTAGAGTTTATAATACTCTGATTATTTTTTGAAGTCAATTCTTACACCGATTTAACACCAAGTGCTTCCAGCGCCATATTCATATGCTCCTCCTGCTGTGTCTGCTGAGCGAGCATAGCAATTTCCAGCGGATACGCCGCCTGCATCTCTGAGATGTGTTCCTGCATTTTTGCCCATATCCGGCCGCCTGCTTGATCATAGTATTCAAGTAAACGGGCAGTTTCTTTTTCTCCGAAAATGGTTTGATAAAGGACAAAATCCTTGGCTGGATCGGCAACCTTCGCTTCTGTCCAATCCAGAAGACCTGTGACACGTTCGTTTTGATTGATCAGAATATGCGGCGGATGGAGATCGCCGTGTATCAGTGCAGAGAAATCAGGCCAGTATGCATCATCGTTTATCCACGTTTGCCATCTTTCCCAAAGCTGACTAGATACGCCAAGCTTACTCTTCACATCAGCCATAGACTTTGCTGTCATTTGTCTGAAATCCTCTGGCATGATCACTTCGATTCCGAATTGTCCGGCAGATGTTTGATCCATGCCATGTCATTCAGCCAGTATACCGGCAAGTGATTGGACAAAATCGTCTGACGGCGGCTGATGATTCATATTCCACACATATTGTTTCTGTTCCAGATCAATCCCAGCCGCCGGCGTTCCTTTTAACATGGGGTAAGCGATCAATTCCGGTGTATGAATTCTCCAATCCGGTACATCAGCTGTAAGATTTGCGCGGAGAAAGGCAAGCGTTCTGCCTTCTGAAGCCGCTCTTTCCACAACATCGCTTCGCCGCGGTTTTCGCAGCACCCATGGGATACAATCATCATCCTCGGCGAATACAACTTGAAAATCCATTCCAGTCTCATTCAATTGCGCGTTTTCGGAGCGGACCGCCAAACCTTGGCTGCGTGCAAGCCCGACAATCTCAGTAATAAGCCGTTTCTTGTTTGTCATTTCTATTCCCCTTCCTCACGCTCCGCCTGTCGTAGAGAAGGGATGTTTTGAAGGTGAAAGGGAGGCACTTTTTTGACGATATAAGGCCTTATACATTGGCAGATCCTTCCCGATTCTCCGCATTTAGGCGAGAGTCGTTCACGATTAAATTCGTGATCATCGGATTCTCATGGATGTCATGCGGTACCCCTCCGTTCTTTGTACACCAACCACGCTTTCCATTATATTGCAATTCGAATTCCCCAAAAGTAAATATTTTCATTTTATGATCTTTCATAAAAATACCGTGAATCGCTGACCCACAGATTCCGGCGCAGCAAAAAAACAGCCGGGGCCCCGGCTGTTTTGGTTATATCCTTCTTTCTTTCATCGTCTCGCACAAAAGTTTCGCTTCCAAAAAGAACACGTGAATGAATTTTTTCATATTCACTTTGGCTGGGGCGAGAGGTTTTGCATCCTTTGATTGGAGTTCTTTCATTTTCTGGCTGACAACCGAAAAGTCAAAGAATTTCGATGCATAGGTTTCAAATTTCGGATTCGAAAAATCAGTTGTGCCCAGTGAAGCAAAATGGTGGAGCGAATGGATAATCGCTCTGCGGATGCGCTGCTCCGAGGCTTTCATTTCGCGATTGACTTCCGTTTCAGATGCCCCTGCCCCCAGCTTTCGTTCCGCTACTTGAGTGAAAATCTGTTTGAGCGAAGGGATGTGTTTTTCATAGGGCTCAGATTGCTCGTGCTCTGATAAATACTGCAGCACAGCCATGAGATCATGTGAGCCGCCTTCCCCCATCATGCCCAGCTCGGACAACAGAAATGTTCCCGCTTCTTTTAAGCCGCTGTCACCTTTCTGCTGTGGACGCGCTTTCGGTTCAGTCCGGTTGCCGAGCCGGCTTAGAGAGTGCTGAATAGCCCCAATCGACTGCTCAAGCTCAATCCGCTCCTTCACCTTTTGGAGAACTGTGACAATTTCAACGCGGTTAATCGGCTTATGGATAAAATATTCGATGCCGAGCGAGTATGCTTCTCCAACCATTTCCTTCGCTTCCACTTGAGAGATCATCACGATTTTGCCGGAGTATGTATTCTGGAGCTGGCGAATCGTCTCAATGCCGTCTCTTTCGGGCATTAACAAATCGATTAATAAAATATCAATCTGTTTGAATTGCAGCATATGCCCTTCCACTTGGCTCCCGTCTTCCGCTTCACCAGCAGCTTCCCCGAGATCCTCATCCTCAATGATCTGCCTTAAAATCGACCGTACTGCTCGGTCATCATCAGCGATAAAAAAACGCATAGCTTTCGGTTCACCCTTTCTGAATCAAATGCCGGACAGGCAGCCTGATGGCAAACACCACTCCCCGCTGCTGATTATGAAATGTAATGTCTCCAACTAGTTCAGTCACTATTTCCTTCACATAGGAAAGTCCGATTCCCGTAGAAGGGGTGCCAAATTCATCATATTTTGAAGTAAAACCCGGGTCAAACACAATGTCACCGATTTTCTCCGAAATGCCGGGACCATTGTCTTCCACCTGGAATTCTACCACACGCTCATTTGGCCTAAGGAGCCTCAGGCTGATCGTTCCCCCTTCGCCCATAGCTTCTACCGCATTTGCCGTTAGATTATTAATGATCGAAAGCACGATAAATACGTGATATTCGCCATGCTCCCCTTCGATCGAGCAGTGAAAATCAATCTGCTTCCCCAGTGCTTCAGCGTACTTTTCATTCATTCGAATCACAAGCCGGAGCAAATCAGAAGCCTTCATATAATCTCTCAAACTCTCATTCGAAATCAGTTTTGAAAGCCCTGCGAATATCCGCTGGTTGTCCTTTTTCACTTCATGAATCTCTCCGGCCAGCCTCAAAATCCTTCCGCTGAGCTGATCATCCCTGCCCTTTACTTCCCGATAGAGCTGATACGAATCGTTTGTCACTTTCTCTGTTGTTTTCAATGTCTTTTTTAAATGCACCGTCTCTTCATACAGATTGGAAACGATCATCAGCATATGCTCATGCTGCTGCCTTGTCTGTTTTTCTCTCGACTGCGTTTCATACAGCTTCAGCACAGTATAAAAACTCATCACGATAAATGTGTGAGAAATCGCAATTACCGCGATATCGGTAATTTTCTCAGGCGTCACAACCGTATGGAAAATGAGAAACTGCACAGCCAGCTCGACACAATCCGACACAATTTCAATCATAAATCCGATGAAACCGAGCATAACCGGGCGTTCGTGGAAACGATTAGCCTTTAATACGGAAAACAGACAGGCATAAGACATATAAAAGAAAAACCCAGACGCTTGGTCATACAGAATCGGAGTCAGTCCATCGTGTCCCCCGCCCCATAATTCCAGAAGGACGCGAAACACGAAAACCGCCGCTCCAGTCAGAACCCCCGGCAGTACAGCAGGCACATGCCGCAGCAGCGATAAGAAGAAGAAAAAAACCGGTGCGCCAAAGCTGATCCGGAATTCTTCATTAAGGGGATAAAATTTCAGTTCACCGGCCAGCGGCACCGTAATCAGCATAAGAGCCAGTATATATCCGTCTTTTTCGAAAAAGCGTTCCAATTTAATGATGATCACATCCTCGCTTATATTTTGGGGAAACGACAGAAAACCTGCAAATTTCTTTTGACCCAGTGCATGAGGTTTTTATAAATCCAACGGCTTATTTTCAACATATTTTTGTCGTATTTTGTATGATTCTGTAGTCGCCATTGTACAGTAAATATACCTTCCGCTTTTATGAAAGCGTTTAATGCCCCTTTAATCTTCTCTCAATCCTTAAAGAAGAAAAACAGTGAGGAGGAATTCGATGAAAGAACTCATCATAGAGCGCCAACAAGAAAAAGATCCAACGTCACAGCTGCATGATTGGGTGGAGCACTATCGCCCCTTTGCCGCCAATGGACAAAGTGCAAATTACATCCCCGCTTTAGGAAAAGTCAATGACTCACAGCTCGGCATTTGTATATTGGAGCCCGACGGAACAATGATACACGCCGGTGACTGGAACGTTCCTTTTACCCTGCAAAGCATTTCAAAAGTGATCAGCTTTATCGCCGCCTGCATGAGCCGGGGCATTCCCTATGTGCTCGATCGCGTAGATGTAGAGCCGACAGGCGATGCCTTTAATTCCATCATTCGGCTTGAAATCAACAAGCCGGGGAAGCCATTTAACCCTATGATCAACGCGGGTGCCCTCACCATCGCCTCGCTCCTTCCGGGTGAGTCGGCACACGATAAGCTCGAGTTTCTTTACTCGGTAATGGAAACTTTAATAGGAAAACGGCCGAGAATTCATGAGGAAGTGTTCCGGTCTGAATGGGAAACCGCCCACCGCAACAGAGCGCTGGCCTACTATTTAAAAGAAACAAACTTTTTAGAAGCGGATGTAGAAGAAACGCTTGAGGTGTACTTGAAGCAGTGCGCCATGGAGGGCACGACAGAGGACATCGCATTGATCGGCCTGATCCTTTCCCATGACGGGTATCATCCGATTCGACGCGAACAGATCATTCCAAAGGATGTGGCCAAGTTGGCCAAGGCGTTAATGCTGACGTGCGGCATGTACAACGCTTCAGGCAAATATGCTGCGTTTGTCGGCGTGCCTGCCAAAAGCGGCGTCTCCGGCGGCATCATGGCTCTTGTTCCTCCAAGCGCCAGAAGAGACCAGCCTTTTCAATCCGGATGCGGCATCGGCATTTACGGACCTGCCATTGATGAATACGGCAACAGCCTCACCGGCGGTATGCTGCTGAAGCATATGGCACAGGAGTGGGAGCTCAGCATTTTTTAAACTATAAAAAAGAGGTGATTGTATGCAGAAAATCCTGGAACATATCGTCGGTATCGCAAATGATCTTTTGTGGTCAAAGCTGTTAATTGTATTGCTCCTTTCACTAGGAATCTATTTTACGTTCAGGCTTAAGTTTTTGCAGGTTCGCATGCTGAAAGAAATGGTGAGAGTGTTAAGAGAAGGTGCTGCATCCCGGTCGAAAAACAGCATTTCTCCGTTTCAAGCCTTTTGCATCAGCATGGCAGCCCGTGTCGGCACGGGAAATATTACGGGCATTGCCATCGCCATTGCGCTCGGCGGACCCGGTGCGATCTTCTGGATGTGGCTTATCGCCATTATCGGATCAGCATCAAGCTTTGTGGAAAGCACATTGGCTCAAATTTATAAAGTAAAGGATGCAAACGGCTTCCGCGGCGGGCCGGCGTATTACATGGAAAAAGGGCTGAACAAAAGGTGGATGGGCGCACTGTTCGCTGTGTTAATCACCCTATCGTTCGGTATCGTCTTTAACTCGGTTCAATCAAATACAGTCAGCCTCGCCTTTGAAAACGCGTTCGGCACAAACCGCCTGACATTGGGACTCATTTTTATTGCTGTATTCGGCATGATTATTTTTGGCGGTGTAAAACGCATTGCGAAGCTGGCTGAATCCATTGTCGTCGTATTGGCTGTCGTGTATATCGGAGTCGCGTTTTTCGTGATTTTCACCAACATTACGCAGCTGCCACACGTGCTTGCGCTTATCGTAAAAAACGCATTTGGCTTTGACCAGGCCGCTGGCGGCGCTTTGGGAGCGGCGTTAATGCAGGGCGTCAGACGGGGAATTTTTTCAAATGAAGCGGGAATGGGAAGCGCACCAAATGCCGCTGCCACCGCAACGACAAGCCACCCTGTCAAACAGGGGCTGATTCAGGCGTTTGGTGTGCTGACAGATACACTCGTTATTTGTACGAGCACCGCTTTTATCATCCTGTTTTCGGATGCCTATCATACTCCGGGACTAAGCGGAATCGCCTTGACACAAGCCTCTCTAAGCTCCCATGTCGGATCATGGGCATCAGGCTTTCTCGCCATTCTAATTTTGTTATTCGGTTTCTGTGCTTTAATCGGAAACTATTACTATGGCGAAACCAATATCGGCTTTTTAAACAAAAGCAAAAAACTGATATTCGTCTACCGTATCGGCGTGCTGGCAATGATTGTGTTTGGCTGTGTGGCCAAAGTCCAGCTCGTCTGGGATCTGGCTGATTTGTTCATGGGCTTGATGGTCGTCGTGAACTTAATTGCGATTTTCTTATTATCAAAAGTCGTGTTTACGGCGCTGAAAGACTATACACGCCAGAAAAAAGCGGGCAAAGATCCGGTCTTTTATAAAGATGTGCTCCAAAACCACAATGGCATTGAGTGCTGGCCGCTTTCTGATACAGAGGCTGACAGCTCTAATAAACAAATATCGTAAAAAAAGGGTGTTCAGACATACGGCTGAACACCCTTCCCTTTTTCATTCATTGACAAATATGTAAGCGTCCATTACGATTTTCATATCTTTTTCAAAAAAATCTGAAAGAAGGCATCGGTACATTTTATGAATCCTATCCAACACATCCTAGATACATACCCGCTTATTGTGCTAGACGGCGCCATGGCGACCGAGCTTGAACGCAAGGGCTGTGATTTGAACGACAGTCTTTGGTCGGCAAAAATCCTGATAGAAGAGCCGAACCTGATTAAACAAGTTCATATTGATTATTTCGCGGCAGGCGCCGACTGTGCGATCACCGCCAGCTATCAGTCTACGTTTGAAGGCTTTGCCGCACGCGGGCTGAGCGAAGCGGAAGCACGCCGGCTCATCGCGATGTCCGTCAGCATCGCAGCGGAAGCACGCGATGAATTTTGGGCGCTTGAAGAGAACCGTATGAACCGGCCAAAACCGATTATTGCCGCTTCTGCAGGCCCTTATGGCGCTTATCTTGCGGACGGGTCTGAGTATCGCGGCGACTACGGAATCTCAGAGGATGAACTGATTGAATTTCATCGTCCCCGGATCAAAGCGCTGATTGAAGCGGGAGCTGATGTATTGGCATGTGAAACGATTCCGTGTCTGACCGAAGCGAAAGCAATTGTGCGGCTGCTGAAGGAATTTCCTGAAACATATGCGTGGATCAGCTTCAGTGCAAAAGACGGTCTGCATATCAGTGACGGAACACCTGCCGCTGACTGTGCATCGTGGCTCAATGAGCACCGCCAAATTGCAGCGCTCGGCATCAACTGCACGCCGCTTCAGCATATCCCTTCCTTGATCGAGGAGTTAAAAAAGCGCACATCAAAACCGATCATCGTCTATCCGAATTCAGGTGAACAATATGACCCGGAGACAAAAACGTGGAACGGTATGGCATGCGCAGAACCTTACGGAGAAACCGCCCGAACTTGGCATGAAAAAGGTGCAAAGCTGATTGGCGGATGCTGCCGGACAACACCTGAAGATATTGCAGAAATTGCGGCTTGGGCACGCTCTTTAAAAACAACTTGACTTATCGGAATTGTTTGTATATTCTATCTAAAAGCCGGTTCGCCGGAGTCTCGTGTCACTCGCTGGCATGGGATTTTTTATTAGGAAGGAAATAAACCGCCGATAGAAAGTTGGTAAAAAATGAAACCTGCTCACAACAAGAATGAGACAAACTTTCAAAGAAGTATGAAAAGCCGGCACCTCTTTATGCTTTCCTTAGGAGGCGTCATCGGAACCGGTCTGTTTTTAAGTTCAGGCTATACCATTCAGCAGGCAGGGCCGGCGGGAACGATACTCGCCTACTTAGTCGGCGCCGGAATCGTCTATTTGGTCATGCTGTGCCTTGGTGAACTCTCTGTAGCCATGCCTGTGACAGGAGCCTTTCACACTTATGCAGCCAAATACATAGGACCGGGCACCGGATTTACAGTCGCATGGCTGTACTGGCTGACATGGACCGTGGCATTGGGATCAGAATTCACAGCAGCAGGCCTGTTAATGCAGCGCTGGTTCCCCCATACGTCCGTTTGGATGTGGAGCGCCGTCTTTGCGCTGGTCATTTTCTTACTTAACGCATTTTCGGTCAAGTTTTTCGCAGAATCAGAATTTTGGTTTTCCAGCATCAAAGTATTAGCCATTGTATTGTTTATTCTTTTAGGCGGCTCTGCCATGTTCGGCATCATCCCGATCAAAGGGGGAGAAGCCGCTCCGATGCTGTCCAGCTTCACAGGGGAAGGCGGGCTCTTTCCCAATGGATTTGTCCCCATCTTAATGACGATGCTGTCCGTCAATTTTGCTTTTTCGGGAACGGAACTGATTGGTATCGCCGCGGGTGAAAGCGTTGATCCCGACAAGACGATACCAAAAGCGATAAAAACAACGGTCTGGCGTCTCTCACTCTTTTTTGTCGGAACCATTTTTGTGCTGTCAGGGATGATTCCGATTCAGGATGCAGGCGTCATCGAAAGCCCGTTTGTCGCAGTCTTTGACAGAGTCGGTGTCCCGTACGCAGCCGATATCATGAACTTTGTCATTTTGACAGCAATCCTGTCAGCGGCAAATTCCGGACTCTACGCTTCATCAAGGATGCTGTGGTCTTTATCAAAAGAAAAAACGCTTCATCCGACATTTGCAAAGCTGACATCAAAAGGAACCCCGTTTAACGCGCTGGTGTTCAGCATGATTGGCGGGATTCTGGCACTGCTGTCCAGCGTATTTGCGCCGGATACTGTATACGTTGCGCTCGTGTCGATTTCCGGTTTTGCGGTCGTTATCGTGTGGATGGGAATCGCCGCTTCTCAATTCATGTTCAGAAAACGTTATATTGAAGCGGGAAACAAGGTTGCCGATTTAAAATACCGGACTCCCTTGTATCCGTTCGTGCCAATCGCCGCGTTTCTGTTATGTCTGGCTTCTGTTATCGGCATAGCCTTTGATCCGAACCAAAGAATCGCATTGTATTGCGGCATTCCGTTTATGGCCGGCTGCTATGCAGTGTATTATGCGAAAAATCGCAAAAGACAGCCGGCTGCTGATATGACGCATGCCAAATAAAAAGAACCTGCCTCCGGGCAGGTTCTTTTTCATCTTCAAACTTCCACCGTCCAGTTGACCGGCCCTTTCACTTTGCCAAGCTGAATATCTGTTATCGATTCATACAGTTTTTTCGAGATGTCCCCGATTTGCCCGTCGCCTACAATCACGGTCTTCCCATGAATATTGAGTTCACCCACAGGCGTAACGACCGCTGCCGTACCGGTGCCAAAAACCTCTGTCAATTCTCCGCGTGCAGAGGCCTCGTAAATCTCATCAATTGAAATCCTCTCTTCACGAACCGGAATGCCCCAGCTGCGAATCAGTTCAATCGCAGACGCTCGTGTAATTCCGCTTAAAATGCTTCCGCTTAAAGCCGGTGTGACAGCTTCCCCGTTGATGACGAAAAAGATGTTCATGCTGCCTACTTCTTCCACGTATTTCTTTTCAATGGCATCAAGCCACAGCACCTGGTCATAGCCCAGATCATTCGCCTTTC
The DNA here is from genome assembly GCF_000507145.1 of Bacillus tequilensis KCTC 13622. Classification (GTDB taxonomy): domain Bacteria; phylum Bacillota; class Bacilli; order Bacillales; family Bacillaceae; genus Bacillus; species Bacillus tequilensis. Next base: position 115,592 of record NZ_AYTO01000036.1, read on the forward strand.
GCTGCGCCTGAAGACTGGCGGCGTAATTTCCGGACGTTTTTGCATTGCCGACTCCGCCATTTACCGCCCGCACGTATTCATCTTCGACATAGATTCTGACCGGCTTCAGCTGATCGTCGCCATAATAGGAGCCGACAGGCGAAAGCACGATCATAAATGTATAGCTTTTGGATGCCTTTACCCCGAGACTTGGTTCTGTGGCAATGACAAACGGACGAATATACAGTGACGTTCCCTTTCCCTTAGGAACCCAATCTTTCTCCAGCTCAACTAATTGTGTCAATGCTTCGAGCACAAGCTCTTCGTCTAAAGGAGGCATGCTCATGCGCTCACACGATCTGTTCAGCCGTTTGATATTTTGATCCGGCCGGAACAGCAGCACCCTGCCATCTTCTGTTCTGTACGCTTTTAACCCTTCAAAGACAGCCTGGCCGTAATGAAAAACAGACGCAGACGGATCAAGCGTAAGCGGAGCGTATGGTGCAATTCTCGGATGGTACCAGCCGATTCCCTCTTCATAGTCCATTACAAACATATAATCTGTGAAATATTTCCCGAATTCCAAGGATGACGGATCGGGTTTCACCTTATGAAATGTGATTTTTTCTCGTTCAATAAGCTTATTCAATCTAATCAGCACACCTTTCACTCGTAGTTGTTTAAATATTCAGTCTTTTTAAAGCTACAAAAAATAAAGCCTCAGTTGATGATACGCCGCTCCACGCTATTAAATTTCAGAATATTCTTTATGATCATCAGCTATTATACACTACTTTCATGATCAGATGAAGCTGAAATTAAAGAAAACAGCCAGATTTATTCTGGCTGTCTGATTTAGACCGCTAAACAAAGGATGACAATGTGGCAAATCAGCAAAATATACACTACAATCACAAATTGCCAATTAACCTTCTGCGCCCATGCAAACACCAGCATCAAAATAGGCAGCATCACTGATCCCGCCAGCTTGTTAACCGTCAGATCCGGGCTGTTCGCTGCATCATAATGAATCGGCATCTCCGACGGAAGAAAAGGATAAAACACGATTGAAAGGATGAAAGCAGCAATGACAGACCCCCACAGTAACTTTTCATTCGTCAATAGAAACATAGAACGACCATTCCTTTCCTATCACATATTGTTATGAATCATATGATTGTTCTACGGTGAATTTCGTTCGGTCTCCCCGCGTAATAATTTGCGCATACTCCACTACTTCTTCATTTTTATCATAGGTGAGAGATTCTGATAAAAACGCCGGCGCTCCGACATTGGTTAATAAGTGGCCGCTGATCGTTTCATCCGTTAAAATCGGCTCAATCGATTCCGTTCCTCTGCTGATTTCAATGTTGTATTTTGTCCTTAACAGCTCAAACAGCGAACCGGTGCACTCTTCCTGTGCCAGCCCCGGTGCTGCTTTCCAAGGAATATATGAGATGTGATACTGCAAAGGCTCCCCCTCGGCGTATCTGACTCTGACAAGCTTGTTGACAGGTTCATTCTCTTTCATCTTCAAAATCTCGGCAATGGAGTGATCAGCAGGGATCACCACAAGCTCAAGCACTTTTGATTCAGAACGCAGACCCTTCATTTGTTTTGCAAAGCTCGTAATTTTATGCGGAATCGGTGTTTGTATTTTTGCAGCCGATACAAATGTTCCTTTTCCTTGAATTCTCTTAATATATCCCTCAAGCTCAAGCTGCTGCAGAGCCAATCTCACAGTTGTTCTGCTGACATCATATTGCTCGCAAAACTCGCTCTCGGTCGGCAGCTGATCATTCGCCTGATATTTCCCTGACTTCATTAATTCAATGATTTTACATTTGATCACAGAATATAAAGCTGTCATTTCATTCTCCCCATTCCATATGGAAACCGTTCTTTTTGATCGAGACCATAATACCATTTGCCTTCCCAATATAAAAGATTTGTATTCTACTTTTATAACGAATTTTCAGAAATTAATATTGACAGTTTGACAAGAGCGGTGCTAAATTCGTAATAACAACTATCAGAAAATTGACATAACAAATATGATGCTTGTCTATCTCTTTGAGGGGGTGTCACATGAAGATTATAATCGCTGAGCACTATGACGAACTCTGCAAGTTAAGCGCTGTCATTATTAAAGAACAGATACAAGCTAAGAAAGATGCCGTCCTCGGACTGGCGACAGGAAGCACGCCGGTCGGCTTGTACAAGCAGCTGATTTCATACTATCAGGCAGGCGAAATTGATTTTTCAAAGGTTACTACATTTAATTTGGATGAATACGCCGGCCTCTCTCCATCTCATCCGCAAAGTTATAACCACTTTATGCATGAGCAGCTTTTTCGGCATATCAACATGCAGTCCAGCCATATCCATATCCCGCAAGGAAACAATCCGCAGCTTGAGGCTGAATGCAAGGTATACGAGGAGCTCATCCGTCAGGCGGGAGGCATTGATGTACAGATTCTCGGCATTGGCGCCAATGGCCACATCGGTTTTAATGAACCGGGGTCTGATTTTGAAGATCGGACACGAGTGGTGAAGCTGTCAGAAAGCACGATACAGGCAAATGCCAGATTCTTCGGCGGCGATCCTGTGCTGGTGCCGAGACTTGCAGTGTCAATGGGCATTAAAACCATCATGGAATTCAGCAAACATATTGTGCTTTTAGCGAGCGGCGAGGAAAAAGCTGACGCCATTCAAAAGATGGCTGAAGGCCCTGTCACAGCTGATGTGCCAGCCTCCATTCTTCAAAAACACAATCATGTAACCATTATCGCCGATCAAAAAGCGGCTCAAAAATTAAAAGAGGCATCATACTCATAACATCATAAAAGGAGACTGTCATGTTTAAAAAGGCATTTCAAATTCTGCAGCAGCTTGGGCGCGCATTGATGACTCCGGTTGCCGTCCTGCCGGCAGCCGGTCTTTTGCTCCGTTTCGGAGACAAGGATTTACTGAACATTCCTATTATAAAGGATGCGGGCGGCGTTGTATTCGATAACCTGCCGCTGATTTTCGCCGTGGGGGTCGCGATCGGTTTAGCCGGCGGCGAGGGGGTAGCCGGCCTTGCCGCTGTCATCGGGTATCTCATTTTGACCGTCACCCTCGATAACATGGGAAAACTGCTCGGCCTTCAGCCTCCGTATGAAGGCGCCGAGCACTTGATAGATATGGGGGTTTTCGGCGGAATCATCATCGGGCTTCTCGCCGCCTATTTATATAAGCGGTTTTCATCCATTGAGCTGCATCCGGTCCTTGGATTTTTCTCTGGAAAACGCTTTGTCCCGATTATTACTTCTGTCGGTTCATTGGTGATCGGCGTGATTTTCTCATTCGTTTGGCCTCTGATCCAAAACGGAATTAACGCAGCCAGCGGTTTAATTGCCGATTCAACCGTCGGCCTGTTCTTTTACGCAACGATCTATCGTTTGCTGATTCCTTTTGGCCTGCATCATATTTTTTATACACCTTTCTATTTTATGATGGGAGAATACACAGACCCGTCCACAGGCAATATCGTAACCGGCGACCTGACAAGGTTTTTCGCGGGAGACCCGACAGCCGGGCGATTTATGATGGGAGATTTCCCTTACATGATTTTCTGTCTGCCGGCAATTGCTCTCGCCATTATCCATACCGCGCGTCCGGAAAAGAAGAAAATGATCTCCGGCGTTATGATATCTGCGGCGCTCACATCTATGCTGACGGGCATTACAGAGCCGGTTGAGTTTTCATTCTTGTTTGTTGCGCCCGTGCTCTATTTCATTAACTCGATTCTTGCCGGCGTCATCTTTGTCGTTTGTGATATATTCCATGTGCGCCACGGCTATACATTCTCAGGCGGCGGAATTGACTACGTCTTGAACTACGGGCTGTCGACAAACGGCTGGGTTGTCATTCCTGTCGGGATCGTGTTTGCCTTCATTTATTATTATTTGTTCCGATTCGCGATTTTGAAGTGGAACTTGAAAACGCCAGGCCGTGAAACAGATGAAGCCGATCAGACTGAGGCAAAAGCGCCTGTCGCAAAAGATCAGCTTGCCTTTCATGTGCTGCGGGCCTTAGGCGGACAGCAAAATATCGCCAACCTGGATGCATGTATTACAAGGCTTCGTGTGACCGTTCATCAGCCGAGCCAAGTCAGCAAGGATGAATTAAAACGGCTTGGCGCAGTAGGTGTGCTTGAAGTCAACAACAACTTCCAGGCGATATTCGGAACAAAGTCCGATGCCTTAAAAGACGACATCAACACGATCATAGCCGGAGGAGTCCCTGACACCGCCGCTGCGCTGGATACGGAAACTGATAAACGGCAAAAGCCGGCTTCCAGTGAGACCTTTATTTATCCGATTAAAGGAGAAACAGTCTCTCTGGCAGACGTGCCTGATCAAGTCTTTTCAGAGAAAATGATGGGCGAAGGGTTTGCGATTGATCCATCAGAAGGAAAAGTCGTTGCTCCTGCGGACGGGGAAATCGTCTCCATATTTTCAACAAAGCACGCTATCGGCTTTAAAAGCGCCGGCGGCACCGAAATCCTGATTCACGTCGGCATTGATACAGTCAAATTGAACGGGGAAGGCTTTGAAGCCCATGTCACGAGCGGACAAGCCGTCAAACAGGGCGAACTGCTTCTTACATGTAATCTCGACTATATCAAGCAGCATGCCGCATCGGCTGTGACACCGGTTATTTTCACGAATGCATCTGAAGAAGAGATGAAACACATCCACATGAAGTAAAAAAGACCCCCTTCTTAGCAAGGGTCTTTTTTACCAACATAATGAAAGCGCTATCAAAATAAAATAATCTGAAAAAAGGTGTTTGCCTTTGATTCACGAATGATATGAATATGCCTGTATTCTATCATTCTAAAGGGGGATTCATTTGAAAAAATTGATTGCGTTTCAAATTTTAATCGCTTTGGCAGCCGGTGCAGTGATCGGACACTTTTTTCCTGATTTCGGAATGGCACTGCGGCCTGTCGGTGACGGGTTTATCCGCTTGATTAAAATGATTGTCGTGCCGATTGTGTTTTCTACTATTGTCATCGGAGCCGCAGGAAGCGGAAGCATGAAAAAAATGGGCAGCCTCGGCATCAAGACGATCATTTGGTTTGAAGTAATTACCACGCTTGTATTGGTGCTTGGCCTTTTATTAGCGAATGTCTTAAAACCGGGTGTCGGGCTTAATCTCTCCCATTTGGCGAAAAAAGATATCAATGAACTGTCGGGCTACACAGATAAAGTTGTTGATTTCAAACAAATGATCCTCGATATTATCCCTACAAACATTGTTGATGTGATGGCCAGAAATGATTTGCTTGCCGTTATTTTCTTTGCCATTTTATTCGGTGTCGCCGCTGCCAGTATTGGCAAAGCCTCTGAACCAGTGATGAATTTCTTTGAATCCGTTGCTCAAATTATGTTCAAACTCACGCAAATCGTCATGGTGACTGCTCCTATCGGCGTATTAGCCTTGATGGCGGCTTCTGTAGGCCAATATGGCATCGAGCTCCTTCTCCCTATGTTTAAACTCGTTGGCACGGTATTCCTTGGTCTGTTCCTGATCCTCTTCGTCCTCTTTCCGCTTGTCGGTCTCATTTTTCACATTAAATATTTCGAAGTGTTAAAAATGATATGGGATCTGTTTTTGATCGCTTTTTCCACCACCAGCACAGAAACCATTCTCCCCCAGCTGATGGACAGAATGGAGAAATACGGCTGTCCGAAACGAGTGGTATCATTCGTCGTTCCCTCCGGCTTGTCATTGAACTGTGACGGCTCCAGCTTATATTTATCGGTTTCCTGTATTTTTCTGGCGCAGGCCTTTCATGTAGACATGACCTTGTCCCAGCAGCTGCTCATGATGCTTGTGCTGGTCATGACCAGTAAAGGCATTGCAGCTGTTCCATCAGGCTCGCTTGTTGTTCTTCTGGCGACTGCCAATGCTGTAGGGCTGCCGGCTGAAGGTGTTGCGATTATAGCGGGCGTTGACCGCATCATGGACATGGCGAGAACAGGCGTAAATGTGCCAGGCCATGCGATAGCCTGCATCGTCGTATCAAAATGGGAAAAAGCCTTCCGTCAAAAAGAATGGGCCTCCGTAAACGGACAAACCGAAAGCTTATAAAAAAAGAACACCTCATTCCCGAGGTGTTCTTTTTTTATTGAGCAGCAGCTTGATCTGCATTTTCAATTGCTGCCAGTCTTGCATTTATTTCTTCCTCTGTCATATTGTGCTCTTTGACATACATATTTCTCGGGTTCGTGCGGCATTCGTGGCTGCAGCTGCGCATATATTTATACTCATTTTCCGGTGTGCATATCATTTTTTTGTTGCATGCTGGATTTGCGCAGTTCACATAACGCTCACACGGCTCGCCTGTAAAGTAGTCTTTTCCGACAATCACATGCTCAACACGGTTGACCGGCACGCTGATTCTTTCATCGAATACGTAGCACTGGCCGTCCCAAAGCTTGCCCTGCACCTCAGGATCTTTTCCGTATGTCACGATTCCGCCGTCAAGCTGTGACACATCTTCAAAGCCTTGCTTCATCAGCCAGCCAGAGAATTTTTCACAGCGCACGCCGCCTGTGCAGTACGTTAAAATCTGTTTGCCTTCAAGCATATCTTTGTTTTCTTCGATCCATTCAGGCAATTCACGGAAGGCTTCAATGTCAGGACGGACAGCGCCTCTGAAATGGCCAAGATCATACTCGTAATCGTTGCGAGCGTCGATCACAACTGTATTTGGATCCTGCATTTTCTCATAAAATTCCGCAGGCTTCAAATGCTGTCCTGTTGTTTCATTCGGATCCACATCATCATCAAGACGAAGCGTTACAAGCTCCTTCTTATGACGGACGAAGATTTTTTTGAACGCATGGCCTTCTTCTTCATCAATTTTAAATACCATATCAGCAAAACGAGGATCAGCTTTCATTGTTTGCATATATGTTTCGGTCTGCTCAAACGTACCTGATACCGTACCGTTAATTCCTTCAGAAGAAACAAGAATACGGCCTAATAAACCAAGCTCCTTACAAAAAGCCAGATGCTGTTCTCTGAACGTCTCTGGATCTTCAATCGGAACATATTTATAGTAAAGTAATACTCTGTATTGTTTTTCCATGATTTAAACACCCTGTTCAATTATAGTTAGTTGCTATGCACACTCTTACTATATCATACAGGAAAATGCCGCAAAGATGAACATATCCGCCCAGACTGATAAAAATATCCAAGCTCTTACAAACTCACGCGGCACAAGGGGTTATAAACACAGAATGGTATTTCCCATTAACTTACTAACGAAAGTAGTTATCTGAAAACTAATTTTATCATTCTTCTTCAAAAGATAGATTTACCGGCTCATCCAAGAGTTCTCCCGGCATTTCAAGGTTTGTTGAAGGAACGCTCTCATCTACCTCTTCAAAAACAACATGATCCATCCACACTTGACCAGGGCCTGATAATTGGACACCAAAAGATATCACAGCGCTATTTTCAGGGACATCTAAAACGACAGCATAATGATTCCAATTGGTTGTTCCAGTAATAGGCCTGTTGCTCATATTATCAAATTGGAGAACATCATCAGCGGCACTGTCAACCCTCATCCAAAGGGAGGCAAAATGCTGCACTCCTTTTGTTTTGATAAAACTGGATAGACGAAGCCTTTTCCCCAGATAGCGATCTGCTTTAAATTGCTGCATCATCGTCGCAAATTCGCCGATATCCTGCACCATCGTTGATTTTAAATACCCTGACACTTTTCCCTGGTGTACATTTTCCCGGTCAACCCCCATTTCGAATTGGAATGGATGGCTCCCGCTCAATACCCAGCCTTTCATTTTTTTCTCCATGCAAGATTCCTCCTTTTTTGAAGTCAAACGCTTCATAAATGTTCGATATGCTCCAGGCGGCATGTGGTACAGTTTTTTGAACGTCCTCGTAAATGCTTCTTGAGATTCAAACTGATAACACAAAGCAATATCAATAATGCGAACATCTGTATAAAGCAAAGCTGCCGCTGCATTTGCGAGACGTCTTAACCGAATATAAGAAGCAACCGACATGCCGACTTCTTTTTGAAAAATCCGATGAAAATGGAATTTGGAAAAGCCTGAAACACTTACAATATCCTCGTGTGATATTTGTTCATGTAAATGTGATTCAATCCAATCGATTGTTTTCTGGACAGCTTTTTCATAATACATTCACGCTTCAATCTCCTTTCTGTTTTAGACTAATGGATCACAGCTTTCTTGTTTTGATTATTTTTGCGATATGTAAAAATCCCCTGTTGCCACAGGGGATATCTCTCACTTGATAATGACTGATGGCGTGATATGCTCCAGCCAAATGATACCGTCATATTGTTCCTTCACGATCATCTGCTCTTCCGTGCGCCCCCAATAGAGTGCTGCCCGCGGGGTATACATCCACGAAGTGCCTTTCTTGTTTTTGGTATGGAGAACATCAACAAAGACAGCTGGATGGCCTGCAGCTTTGAGCAAAGCTTCAAGGCTTCCAGCCGGCGGCGGGCTTGTGACTGGGATAACCGTCTTATTATCAATGCTGTCCAGACTCGCACCTGAATACGCATAAATGCCAATCGTATATGTTTGTTTTTTCAGCCTGTCCGGTAAATAATCACCCATGTTAGGTCCGTTTGCGTACGTCCAATCTTGTATCATTTTGGTATTCTGTTTGCGAAGATGGTAATTGTGGCCCCAGACGATGATTTTCTGTTTCGGATAAAGGTTATCCGCGACCCACTCAAATTGTTCAGCCATCATGCGATCTCTTAAAATAAACGGGACATCTTCTAATCTCTCCAGTGGTTCTTTTAGATTTTGTTTCATTTCTTGGGGCATATATATTTCCATGACGTCAATTCTCAGCTGAAGAGAATGCATAAAGATCTCATAAGCCTTTGGCTCTTTCGGAAGGTGTGCTTTTAGCGCTGAAGCGTTATTTTCAGCGAACTTGATAAGCTCCTGATAGTTTTTTACAAGCGCTTCCTTCTTTTGCGTAAATTCTGCAAACGTGCTGCTGTCTGTCACCAATTTTGAAAAATCGTTTTCTGATTGGGAAAGCAGCTCCGCTTTTTCCGGGTCCACGGCTTTTACCCATTGATTCGCGGCATCATTGAATGAATTCTTCATGCCTTGAATATCAAAACCGGTAAGAATCAGCGGATCGCCTTTCTCTTTTTGCTCTTTCATATAATCAAACAGCTCAACGACATCTTCTGTGTGCCATACAGCATAAATGGAGTTTTTCATCGTGCTCTTAGGTGTGGATTGGTCCATATTGAGGTAGGAGGCATTAGTATCGGTAAAGGCAGATTCAAAGGCCAACACATCATATCCCAGTTCTTCATGAAGGTATTTGATCATGCGAACCTTGGTGGCGTTGATTTCGCCAGCACCGTGTGTGGTTTCTCCTAATTGAACGATTCGTTTTCCTTTCAGCACCTTCTTCAGAAAGCGAAGGTCTTTGTTTGAAGCAGCGGAAGCATCCAGCGGTTCTGCATGTTTTTCAATCCAGCGCCCCCAATGCTTTTCTTCAGTAGCAGCACGCGCGGAGGCTGAAAAAGAAGTAAACACCAAACAGACAATCAGCAGCGGCAGGGCCGTTTTCACTATCATTCGTTTCAAATCTATCTCTCCTTTTCTATTAGGTTCTCTAGGAGTTACGAGATTGACATAGAAAAAGTTTCCTTTTTTTGATCAACAAAAAAAGCTTCTCGATTGATAGAAGCTTTATCTGGTCCCTCTCATCACCTGATGAAAGTAAAACCGATACGTATTTCGTAAAAATGTCTCAACCGGAAGCTGCACATCCGCTTGATATTTGCTGATGATGAACGGAAACCGCTCGATTCCTTTCTCACGCAAATCACTCACTTGCTCTTCATCAGCTGCCTTCTCCCGCAGAACCGATTCAACGATCGGCCAGCACGCTTCCCGCAGCTGTCTCAGGACGGCTTCATCTCCGGTGTTCTGATAATCCGTGATCCAGCTGATGATTTGTTTCTCCATGAGCCTCACCTTTCTTCAAAAAAAGAGGCGCTGCGTCTATGCAAGCTCCTCTTTATGCTCTTCATAACCTATCAGTTCTCCGACTTGAACTTCCTGGCCTTCTGTTATATTGGCAGATGGCTGGAACGCGTCCTTTTCAAAAATCAAAATGACGGTTGAGCCGAATGAAAAGTAGCCAAGCTCCTCGCCGATCTCCAGCTCGTCCCGTGTACTCGTCTGCACGATAGAATTAATATTCATCGCCCCGACGGGAATCATCAGGACATTTTGACTGCCGCCGCCCTTCAGCTTGTATACAAGCCGGTAATTTTTCGACAGCACATCTTTTCCGTACTTTAACCCTAATTGATTTACCGGGTATGAGCGATTTCCAAGCTCGGCCAGTTTTTGATACTTGCAGCTGATCGGAGAATGGAAACGGTGATAATGACGCGGGCTTAAATACAGAACGATAAAGTATCCGCCGTTGTATTGATGGTCTGCGCTTTTACAGCCGGTCAGCTCAGCGAATGAGTAATCTTTTCCCTTTACCGTAAAGGTTTGATTCGGGTTAATCTTTCCTATCGTCTGAACAACACCGTCAACCGGGCTGACCACCGCATGCGCCTCTTTTGAAACAGGGCGCCGCTCCAAATTAATACGCCGGATGAACAATTCGGACAGTGATCCGTAATCAGCAGACGTGCCATCTACATCATCCCAGTTGATCCGAAAATGCTTCGAGAAAAGCGGAATAACCGGCTTACTGATCTTTGACTCGCAAAACCCTTTAATCATATAAGACGACAGACGATGATTTGTCAGCTCTATCAATGATCGATACAGAATCTTTACAGCCGTATTAAACATGAATAATCCCTATAACCCTTCCGATTGTAATAAAAATAAAGCACCATAAAAAGGCGCCGATTGCCGCAAACGCAATATACGTTTTTAGGTCCATTTTGCCGATTCCCGAGAAATAACACGTTACATGTCTGACACCGGGAATGAAATAACCTAAAATAAGAGAATATGGACCGTATTTATTCATCCATTTTTCTACTTTTATCATTCTCTTTTCTTTTAAACCGACCCACTTGCCATACTTGTCGATGAACGGGCGCCCGGCTTTTCTGCCGATCATGTAGCTAATCAGCATACCTAACAAAGCGCCGACGAAGCTGATCAAAATCGAAAGCTCATAATTCAGCACATGCGTATGTGTAAAGTAGCCGACGACTGTCATCATCACTTCATCTGGAATCGGCAATCCAACAATTCCGAGCACCAGCATTAAAAAAATAGCGAGATAACCGTAATCCGCTATGAGCTGCTGAACTAATTCCATCTTTCAGACTCCAGGTTGTCTGCCGCATGTTTTTTAAAGTGAGGAAATTTGATTTTACTCACCATTAAATATGAAAGTCCGCACGTTCCGATCGCCAGCAGAATCGGGTTATAGACAAAGCTTAGAATAACGAGACACATGCCCGCAAATGGAATCGGCATCCCGATAAATGTCGGAAGCTTGCTTTGTTCAATGTTAAATTTAGAGAGTCGAAGCATTCCGCAAATGCTGTACGTCAATGCGCATAAAATCCCGATAAATGGAAGGGCGTACAATGCGACACTGTAAGCCAGCATAGAAGGGGCCACGCCAAACGTCACCAGGTCGGCAAACGAATCCAGTTCTCTTCCCATATCAGAAACGGCATTCAGCTTACGTGCAGCCAACCCGTCAAAGAAATCGAGTAACATGCCGGTAAAAATGAAAAGCACTGCTGAATGAATATTGTGATATAACAATGAGTGAATCGCCAGCAGTCCGCAAGTAAAGTTTCCTATCGTAATCATACAGGGGATATAATTCACAGTGTAACCAAACCTCCAATTGTAAAAACCATCTATATCATTCGACGATATGGATCGAATAGCGTTACAGGAAAAAATTTTCTCTATTAAGCATGATAACATAGAATGCTCTCAAAAAAAGCAGCACCAAATTCTATTATTATACATCATTTGTTACCCTTTGAACAATGAATGCCAATCTTTACATGTTTCTTACAATTTTACTCCCCGCTCAAAAAGGATAGGACACGCTGATTAACGTACTCAGGCTGTTCCAGAGATAACAAATGTCCGGCGTTCTTCACGATTTCAGCCTGAATTCCAGGTACCAATACCGAAGCCCGCTCTAAAGCCATTTGCTGATGGAACATGACCTCCTGCTCACCGAACATCAGCAGGATCGGGACCGCAATCGATTTCAATTCCCGGTCTGTGAACACGTATGGGAAACCGTTTTCTGTCGGCCTAAGGGTTCTTTGTTCATCCTGCCATTCAACACCTGCCGCAATTTGTCTTTGCAGCACAGGATGCAGATCATAACGGCCATCCGTGATCCACTTGATATATGCCTCGGCTCCGCTTGCACTTGTAAGCGCCGCAGCGTATTTATAGACATCAGGATGAAATGAAATAAACGCCTCAGCAGGACTCATCACAACCGCCCGCTCTACTCTCTCAGGCGCTTGGAGCAAGAAATTAACGATATATGATCCTCCAAGCGAAAAGCCGGCCAAATGTGCCGTCTGAAGCTCGAGCGAATCGCATACGTCTTTCAGCCATTCGGCACAATCAGCTCTCGTATGCAGAGCAGCTGTTGGTATGCTTTTATTTTTGTCTCCTATTATATCGACAGCATATGTACGAAATTGACTGCTCCACGCCGCAACATTCGGATACCACATTGCAGAGCTGAAAAGTCCCCCGTGAAGCAAAATGAGCGAAGGTGCGTCCTTTGGCCCACTTGCTATGATATGTGTTTTTCCAAAACGAGTAGAAACATAAAATGCTTCCGACTCAATTTGCCACAAAGAAAGGCTTTGATCATATGCCTGGTAAAAGCGAAGACCGCTTTCAGCCGCGGCAAATTGCATCGAATCTTGTGTCATCTTCTTCTTTTTCCTCCAGATTTGATTGATATAAAATAAAGGCTACTGCCCTTTTTGTCTCGTAAGAAAAAATACCTATTTCTTATTATCTCACATTATAAATTTCCAGTATATAGATTGACTTCCTTGGTGCATAAAAAAAGACAGTTCCCCTTGAAATCAGGGAAACCGCTTATTCTTTGAAGACTAATGGAATGACCTTATCTTTTTTATCCTTCGTTAAGGAGATGTGATGGCTTACCGATTTTTCACCCTTCGTCAATGCGACTGAGTAGTCACCTTTTCTGCCAGTTTCCCATTTGATGTCTCCGTTTTTGTCTGTTTTTCCGAGGATTTCGCCAATCTCTGTAGTTGGCTGCTGATCTGAGGCGGGCGCTTGGACAATCGTCACTTGAACCCCTTCGACCGGCAGCCCCTTGGCATCCTCTACATGAAGAGTGACAGGGATAGCCGTTTCTTTCTGGACAGAATGCGTCTGAGAGCTGCATCCGCATAAAAACAAAATAGACATAAAAACCGCTAGTTTGCTGTATTTATTGATTTGCCCAATATTGAATATTGTTGAATACATCGTTCGTCACCCTTGTTCCCAAGTTATATGACGATCCTCCGTTCGTGTGAATCGCAATGGCTGTCTGCCCTGTATCACTGTAATTTCGATAAACAGGCGAGCCGCTTTGGCAGCCGTACGTATCGGTTGTATAAGTCAGTTTATACGTTTCAGCAGAGCGAATCGGCTTTGTGTCGGACCACATCGTGCCAAATGTCTTGTCACACGGGAATCCTGTTACTGACGAGGAAAGGCCCGCGGGACTGCTGCTGTTTGTTGTCCGATAGCCGTACCAGCCAACCGTGTTTCCAGGAGAACCGTTTAATTTGATAGCTCCGTAATCATAATTGGTGTTTTTGTTTTCCGTCCATCCTTTGACGGAGTAAAACATCGTGCCAGCATACGTTCCGTATGGATATGATGAATCATTGCGTCCCGGTGCCGCAGTTATTGTCGAAGCCCATCCGTGATCCTGGCTGTACACACAATGTCCAGCCGTTACAACAGTATTCGGGTTCACTAAAAATCCGGTACATCCATAAGTGCTTGAAGTGTTGGGATACTTGATTGAAAGTTGAACAGTTGCTCTGTAAGGAAAAGACGTTGTGCTGGAGATTCTCGTGCGTTCATCGGTTCCGATGATGCTTGAAGGCTGTAAGGTTTGAATGTTTTTTTCCAGTTCCGTTTGGCCGCCGAATAATGATTTACTTGTTTTCCCGGTTCCCTCATAAGGGGCTGAAACCTGTTCTGATTTTGACGTTTGGTTTTTCGAGGCATCTGCTTCTTCACCGATATTCGATACAGAAGTTTGCGGGTTCTCTGCCGCTTGCGCCCGTGCGCCGAAAGGTACCGCCGCTGCCAAAGCCAGGCACAAAACCGTTAAGTAAACGAACCATTGTTTTTTGAAAATTAGAACTAATTTCATTTTGTCATCTCCCTCCTTTTGTGTCAACCACCCTTTCAGGTGGAAGACTTTTACATTATAATCAGGTTTCTGATTCTTATGATAAAACTTTTAGCTGGATGAAAAAAAACAGACCTTTGTCCAAGACAAGGCCTGCTCAAACTCTATTTGATAGACAGCTGATCCAATGCTTTCTTTGCGTTCTCTCTCGCTGTTTCGACTGTATCGGCAGCAGAAAGCGCAACCGCCATACGGCGTCCGGCTTTCGTTATCGGCTTACCAAAGACGCGCACTTGGGTCTTCGGCACTGCCAGTGCGTTTTCCAGTCCTTCAACAGTATAATCCGCTGCTTCTTCCGGTGCTTTGAGGGGCCGGCTGGCGCCAGGTGAAAGCTGTGTGATTTCTGTAATTGGAAAGCCGAGAATCGCCCGGACATGCAGCGCAAATTCTGACAAATTTTGCGTCACCAGCGTGACAAGGCCCGTATCATGCGGACGAGGAGATACCTCACTGAAATACACCTTATCTTTTGCAAGGAACAGCTCAACGCCAAACAGGCCGTACCCGCCAAGCTCATCCGTAATGGCTTTTGCAATATGTTTCGCTTCTTCCATCTGCTGCTCTGTCATATGATGCGGCTGCCATGATTCGATATAGTCCCCGTCCTTTTGCACATGACCGATCGGCTCGCAAAATGTCGTGCCGTTAACCGCACGTACGGTTAAGAGTGTAATTTCTGATTCGAATGGAATAAACTCCTCTACGATCACGCGCCCGTTTTTCACCCGACCGCCTTCCATCGCCGTCTCCCAGCACCTTTCTAAATCCGCTTCAGAGCGGCACACGCTTTGGCCTTTTCCAGATGAACTCATTAACGGTTTAACGACACAAGGGAAACCGATCTGAGCTGCCGCTTGTACAAATTCATCATATGTATTCGCAAATTCATAGCCTGCCGACGCAAGTCCAAGCGTTTCCGCCGCAAGCCGCCTGATACCTTCCCGATCCATCGTCAGCTTCGCCGCACGCGCATTCGGGATGACGTGAAATCCTTCCTCTTCAAGCTTCAGCAATTCATCCGTCGCGATGGCCTCAACCTCAGGCACAATCAAATCCGGCTTTTCTTTCTCAATGATGGTTCTGATCTGCTCGCGGTCCAGCATGTCAACGACATAGCTATGATGCGCGACCTGCATTGCCGGAGCATGCTCATAACTGTCAACCGCCACCGTCTGTACCCCAAGACGCTGCGCTTCAATCACTACCTCTTTTCCTAACTCACCCGAACCTAACAATAAAACCTTCTTTGATTGATACATCTTTGCCCCTCCTATCTGTTTCCCAATCATTATAACTGAAATATTTGAAAAATGAATTTTTTATTGAAATAGATAAAATTATTGAAGATGAAATATGTTTAATTCAAAGCAGACCGCCAATAACGGTCTGCTTTTTCTATTCCTAACAGCAACATCATACAAGAAATTCCCAAAAATCATGCTACACTTAACCCAAGACACCATATCGACAGGAGGCATCCCATGCAAAACGAAACCCGCACACTGCATCTCGACCCGCATCTTAACATCGAGGCCTACCGTTTCCAGGGAATTATGCAGAAATTCCCGAACCACTTTCACGATTATTATGTGATCGGCTTTATTGAAAAAGGACAGCGGTATCTGGCCTGTCAGGATCAGGAATATATCATCAATCCGGGTGATCTTCTCCTCTTTAACCCCCGTGACACGCATAGCTGTGAACAGATTGACGGCCGGACGCTTGATTATCGGTGTATTAACGTAATGCCGGATGTTATGGAGAAGGCTGTTAAGGAGATTACTGGCGCCGAGCATCTCCCTTATTTTTCCCAGCATGTGTTATTCCGCCACGAGCTGACATCCAGCCTGCAGGAATTGCACATGTTGATATCCGATGAAAAACAGGCTTTGCACAAAGAGGAGCTGTTTCTACACCTGCTGGAAGAGCTGATTCGCCATTATTCTGACGTGACGTTCCTCAACAGCATTCCCGAACCATCCGACGAAGTCAAAATGGTTTGCGAATTTCTAGAAAAACATTATGCCGAAAATGTCACGCTCAATGATTTGAGTGAATTAACAGGCTGGAGCAAGTACCATTTACTGCGTTCATTTACAAAACAAAAAGGAATTACGCCAAATAGCTATCTAGAAACAATCCGGATTAATCAAGCGAAGAAACTTCTTGAACAAGGGGTAAGACCGATCGACGCGGCAGTTCAGACAGGATTCAGCGATCAAAGCCATATGACGAAGTTTTTCAAACGGCAGGTGGGGCTGACGCCGAAGCAATACATGAAGATTTTTGAAAAGGAGCTTCAAAGATGAGCATACAAAGTGAAACTTCCGGGCATATTGCAGCCATTGTGACCATCCTGATTTGGGGGACGACCTTTATTTCGACAAAGGTGCTGCTGGCAGACTTCACTCCGACTGAAATCTTATTTTATCGGTTTTTGATGGGCTTTATTGCTCTTATCCTCGTCCGCCCCAAAATGATTCCGTTCAAAAATTGGCGGCATGAGCTATTATTTGCCGGGGCTGGTTTATTTGGCGTAACTTTATACTTTCTATTAGAAAATATAGCTCTCACCTATACATACGCATCCAATGTCGGCATGATCGTGTCCATTATTCCAATGATTACTGCTATACTGGCTCACTTTCTGCTTGAAGGCGAAAAACTGCGGCTGACCTTTTTCATTGGATTTGGAGCGGCACTGATCGGGCTTTTATTAATTACATTCAACGGCAATATCGTACTGCGTCTGAATCCGTTCGGAGACATCCTGGCAGCCGGTGCCGCTCTGGTATTTGGCGGCTACTCGATTTTCATGAAAAAATTAAGCGATTACAATTATCACATCATCGAACTGACACAGAGAGTGTTTTTGTACGGTTTGTTGTTTATGGTTCCCGCTTTATTTTTGTTCGACTTCCACTTTGACCTGAGCCGACTTTCATCTGCTTCGAACGTACTCAACATGCTTTTCCTCGGCATTGGCGCTTCGGCCCTGTGCTTCGCCACTTGGAACTATTCAGTCGGCGTGCTTGGCGCCGTCAAATCCAGCGCGTATATTTACATGGTGCCGGTTATCACAATCGCCGCTTCCGTCCTGATCCTGCATGAAAAGATGACATGGATCGCTCTTCTGGGAGGTGCGCTCACGCTTTTAGGCCTCTACATTTCAGAGCTGAAACCGAAAACGAAGCTGGTGAAAGACGGATATCATATGGATGCTTAGCGGACTTCATTTCTGTAGGTTGCCATTTGTTCTTATTATATGAGCTAATTTTAATACAAAACTGCATGAACATAAGTTAAAATATGCTCATGCAGTCTTTTAGCTTTTTTTGAAAGTTTATCAATTTTGAAAAACAAAAACATCGTTCAGAATATCGATCAGATGCAAAATCAACAGGAGATAACAGATTATCCTTTTCACCAAGATTCTCTTACACTCAACCAGTTAAAGCACTATTATGCTGACCTTTCCCTTCCGCTACAGTTTCTAGTGAAAGTAGCAGTTTTGCATGTAGACAGCAACGACTTTAGGACAAATCAATTACATTGATATACCAGACATGTTTAAGTGATTATTCTGGAATTTGGACAAAAAACCGAATAGTTGCGGATGAAAGATATTCTTACAGTAAGATATAACAAAAAAATCCTATAGATTTGTTACCCTAACTAAAAAATATGTAATGATTATACCTAGGAGATGTATGTATTGAATGTAGACCAACAAACATATAAAGAAACAGAAACAGCGGCAAAGTTTATTTTAGAACATAGAAAAGATGATAAAGAGCTTTTGCTTTTCCTAAACAAACAAGATTCTATCATGCTGAATCAACTAAAAGTATTCTTTAGCGAACCCCAGCTCACATTCAAACACACCGTCAAAATCGTTTGTTTCGTGACATTTGTAACTTTATATATTTATTTTTTCAGCACTCGTTTCAATGAGTTAATAGAATTAACTGTACAAATGTTTTTTGCTTTGATCGGTCTTATCTGGGTATTTGGCGTTTTTCCATTTTCAAGAAAAGTTCAAATTTCTGATCGCTTCAAACAAAAAGCCGAAAACGCCCGTATTGTCGGAATGATTGATTTCGTATTAGAAGAAAAATATAAAAAAAGCATCTCTGAATAACCCCCAGAGATGCTCCTCAACCCTTTCCTACACCTTCTCCGCCACAGCCGCACTGTGTTGCGTGACCGCCGCGGGCTCCCTCAGCATCACATTCATCACACTCGCCAGCACAAGCATCCCGATCGACAAATAAAAAGCCCATGTATACTCACCCGTTACCGTATAGATGACGCCTGGCACATACGCGCCGAGTGCTGAGCCGATTTGATGGGCGAGCGACAGCCAGCCGATCATGAGACCAATCGAGTAGTTTTGAAAGTACTGGGTTGCAAGCATTTGAGTCGGCGCAACCGTTGCGAAGTCCACTAACCCAAACAAAATCGCAAAGGCTAAAAGCAAGTAGGGCTCGTGGCTGTAAATGAGTATCACAATCGACAGCGCGCGCACCGCATATAAAAAGCACAGGATTTTCCGGCTGCTCCACCGGTCCGCTACAATTCCGGACAGCAAGATGCCGGCGATATTAAAGCCTGCCAGCAGACTGACAGCGGCACTTGTGACTGTCGTTGAAAAGCCGTGATCGTGAGAAAACGGAATCAAATGAGTATCCATCAGCCCCACGGTCGTAAATCCGCAGATTAAAAACGGCAACATTAAAAACCAGAATGGCTTCATGCGAAACATCCCCATCACTGAAAGAGCTGTTGTTTTGGGTGCTGTTTCTTTTTCTGATTCAGCCAGCCCGCCTATCGGCTCTGCGTTCATTTCTGAAGGGTTGTTCCGCAGCATCAGCAAGGAAGCCGGAAAGACAATCACCATTAACAGCAGTCCCAACACCACCACCGTCAGCTTCCAGCTAAACCAATGGATCAGCATGAGTGAGCCGGGAACGAGAAGCATTTGCCCCGCTCCAAAACCTGCTTCCATAATCCCAAAGGCTAGTCCCCGCTTTTTGCTGAACCAATTGACGACCAGCACACTTGCAGCCACATTCGACGCGCCGCCCACTCCAAGCGAGACACCCAGCCCATAAAGCAGAAACAGCTGCCAAGGCGAGGCGGCAAAGTATGTTAAGAAAATACTGACTCCTGTCAGTAACGCGCTCCATGACAAAACTGCCCGGGCACCCCATTTGTCAACAAGCCGCCCGATCACAGGCTGTGATATGCCATACACAATAAAACTCAGTGTAGAAATCAGCGAGATGGTGCCTCTGCCCACTGAAAACTCCTGTTCCCACGGCTCCACAAACGCTCCAAACGACAGCCGCACCCCCTGAACAGCCAACAAGGTCAAAAAAGTGACGGAGACGATGATCCAAGCATAGTGCAATCGTTTCATGACAGCACCAAATCCCAGCGTTCTTCTGTCAGCCGCTGCCCCCATAATGGCGCTTCTTGTTTCACTTCACTTATCCTGAATCCACATTTTTCGTAGAGCGGACGGGCCTCAGCCATGGTGCTCACCGTCCAAAGGAAAATACGGTCAAACTTCATGTCCCGGCAGTATGCAATAAGATGCTCCAGCAATTGCGTGCCGAGCCCTCTGCCTCGAAAAGCGGCATCAACCAGAAACCATCTAAGCTGCACTGTCTTTTCATCATGTTTGACCAGCCCAACACATCCGGCAAATTTCCCGACGCTTTCAGCAATCCATATGTTTTCGATTTCCGCATCAAATGTCTCATGAAGATAAGCTAAAAACGTGTCGTCCCAGCCATGAGCCTCAGCATAAAATTGTCTCTGTTTCTCAATAATGAGCTGAAGATCATCAGAAAGATAATAATCTCTAATTGATATCTCTGACGTTCTGGAAGAAAGCGAGTGTGAAAGGATTGCCTCAATTTCTGCCATCGCTTCCGCAAGCTTATGCTGGTCTTTTTGATTGATTTCCCCCAGCATCAGTTCCACTTGTTCGTTCGCTTTTCCCTCCAGCTTTTTATAAATCGTTTTCCCCGTTTCCGTAACAAAAATATAATGGTGGCGGGCGTCCTCTTTGCTCTTCTGTTTATAAATTAAATCTTCTTTTTCAAACTGCTTCAAAATTCTGCTGACATAGCCCCGGTCTAGCCCAAGCTGATCCTGAAGAGCTTTTGCTGTACAATTCGGCGTATGATAAATCTCAAATAAAATCCGTGTTTCTGTTAAGGAAAACGGACTGTCGTAAATGTGCTCATTAAGGAAACCAAGGACATTTGTATAAAATCGGTTGAACTTTCTGAATTTTAATCCGACAGATGATTCACTGGTTTTCAAACTCATTCCCACTTTCGTATATCGTTGATTAAAGCAATTATAATCAAATATAGTTGCCGAAGTCAACGACATGTTAAGAAAGTGAGGTATTTTCATTTACCTGATGCTTTCCTTTTCCTGATTACAATCAATGTAATATAGGATAAAACCAGTGACATCAAGCAATAAACAACAACCCACCCTAAAAATGATTGATTAAAAATGGTAAAGGTGAGCACGAGCGAAATGATCAAACTAAGCACCGGCATCAAATACACGTTTTTACAAACACACGTCCCGACAATTGATAACACCATAATTCCTAACGGCAAAATAACGAACGCGATATCTAATTCATCCACCTGTAACAGCCTCCCTCCAAATTTTTATGCTACTAACAAAAAAACATAACTGCAACAGTAAAAGGATAATATTCACATTTAGTTTTCCTTTTGAAAATTATCCGTTTACATACACTCCAGACTATGATAATTTAAGAAAGCGCTATCATTATAAGTTAATAGCTTGGATGGAGATGAGGAGAGCCAGGATTCCAACCCCTTTTGACAAGGGGTGTTTTCTGGCTCTTTTCGTTTTTCGTAAAGGAGGCATGCCTCACATCCAGCATAAACAGCAAAGGGGGATGATTTTGATGCTTCACATCTTTAAGCCGGCTCCTCATATTGAGAGATTGGATGATTCAAAGACGGATGCTGCTTATAAACGGCTTAGGCTGCAAGTATTCATTGGCATTTTCATTGGCTACGCGGGCTACTACCTGCTGCGGAAAAACTTTGCCTTTGCCATTCCTTACCTGCAGGAGCAGGGTTTTTCAAAAACGGAATTGGGCTTGGTGCTGGCCGCTGTGTCGATTGCGTACGGATTTAGCAAATTCATCATGGGAATGGTGTCCGACCGCTGCAATCCGAGGTATTTTCTCGCGACAGGCCTATTTTTATCAGCAATCGTTAATATTCTCTTCGTCTCAATGCCTTGGGTGACTTCGAGCGTTACCATCATGTTTATTTTTATGTTTATCAACGGATGGTTCCAAGGAATGGGCTGGCCGCCATGCGGCAGGACAATGGCCCACTGGTTTTCCATTAGTGAACGCGGCACAAAAATGTCCATCTGGAATGTCGCCCACAACATTGGCGGCGGTATTCTCGCCCCGCTTGTCACTCTTGGCATCGCGATGTTCGTGACGTGGAAAAGCGTTTTTTTCTTTCCTGCCATCATCGCCATCATCATTTCATTTTTGATTGTTTTATTGGTTCGCGATACGCCTCAATCCTGCGGACTCCCGCCAATTGAAGAGTATCGGAATGATTACCCAAAACACGCTTATCAAAATCAGGAAAAAGAATTAACAACAAAAGAAATCCTTTTTCAATATGTACTCAACAACAAATTTCTCTGGTACATCGCGTGTGCGAATGTATTTGTTTATTTTGTTCGCTACGGCGTGGTTGACTGGGCGCCTACTTACTTAACAGAAGCCAAAGGCTTTTCTCCTGAAGACTCGCGCTGGTCGTATTTTCTGTACGAATATGCCGGCATACCGGGAACCATCCTGTGCGGATGGATCAGTGACCGATTCTTCAAAAGCCGCCGGGCACCGGCAGGCGTTTTGTTTATGGCGGGCGTTTTCATTGCCGTATTGGTGTACTGGCTGAATCCGGCCGGCAATCCGCTCATAGACAACATCGCCCTGATCAGCATCGGCTTCTTAATCTACGGGCCTGTTATGCTGATCGGCCTGCAGGCGATTGACCTCGCACCGAAAAAAGCAGCCGGAACTGCAGCCGGTTTGACCGGATTTTTTGGCTACATCGGCGGATCTGCTTTCGCCAACGCCATTATGGGCTTTGTCGTTGACCGGTTTGATTGGAACGGCGGCTTTATCATGCTGATTTCTTCCTGTATTCTGGCTGTCGTCTTCTTAGCGATGACGTGGAACACAGGAAAGCGGGCTGAGCACGTTTAAGAAACAAACATAAAAGATTAATCATTTTCCAACACGCCGTTTACATCTGTTTTTTAATATGAAAGACAGTTATTGATAAGGAGGGGAAATTATGCGGAAAAATAGAATACTAACCTTGGTTCTTCTGTCGCTGGGCTTATTCTTATTTATGATGACGCCGGTGTCGGCGGCGTCAAAAGGAAATCAGCTGTCACCTGACCGTATCCTGACGGTCGCGCACAGAGGGGCTTCCGGATATGTACCTGAGCACACGATCCTGTCTTATGAAACCGCACAGAAAATGAAAACGGACTATATTGAATTGGATCTGCAAATGACAAAAGACGGAAAATTGATCGTCATGCACGATGAAAAACTGGACCGCACCACAAACGGAACGGGCTGGGTAAAAGACCATACGTTCGCAGACATTAAGAAGCTTGATGCCGGTTCTTGGTTTAATGAAGCCTATCCAGAAAAAGCAAAGCCGCAGTATGCCGGCCTTAAAGTTCCTACATTAGATGAAGTATTAGACCGTTTCGGAAAACACGCGAACTACTACATTGAAACAAAATCGCCTGACACCTACCCGGGCATGGAAGAAAAACTAATCGCTTCTTTGCAGAAACATAACTTACTAGGCAAACACGCTGCGCGCGGCCAAGTGATCATTCAGTCATTCAGCAAAGAAAGCCTGGTGAAAGTCCATCAATTACAGCCAAACATACCGACGGTTCAATTGCTGGAAGCCAAGCAAATGGCATCAATGACAGATGCTGTTTTGGAAGAAATCAAAACATACGCTGTCGGCGCGGGTCCGGATTACAAAGCACTGAATGCAGAAAACGTCCAAATGATCCGCAGCCACGGCCTCTTGCTCCACCCTTACACAGTCAATACAGAAGCAGACATGCGCCGCCTGCTTGACTGGGGAGTAACAGGAGTGTTCACCAACTATCCTGACCTTTTCCGCAAAGTAAAAAAAGGGTACTAAACGAAAAAACCTTGCGCCCTCCGCGCAAGGTTTTCGTTTATTCTTTTCCGGCAGCAGCTTCTGACTGACTGTTCAGCAGCTGCGAATTAATCTCTTTCGCATCCTTTAAGTATTCTGTCTGGTAGCCGCTCTTCAGCGCCCACACATAGAATACGAGCGA
Source organism: Bacillus tequilensis KCTC 13622 (assembly GCF_000507145.1). Taxonomy (GTDB): domain Bacteria; phylum Bacillota; class Bacilli; order Bacillales; family Bacillaceae; genus Bacillus; species Bacillus tequilensis. The sequence continues at coordinate 139,523 of NZ_AYTO01000036.1, forward strand.
TACAATTGCAATCAGAACCATATCCCAGCCGTAATGAATGACATTCAGGCCGCCGAATTTATCACTGCCCAAATAGGAAATAATCATCATAACGAGCAGATAAAACACCATCCAGATGCCGCCTTTGAAGTTCTGGCCAAACCCTTTCCATTTCGCCTTCGCTTGATAATAGAAATAAATCGGAAGACCGATCAGGATGATAAACAGAACCTGACCTGTTAACGGCCAGCGGGCCCAATACAGCACGAGCGACGCAAAGATAAATCCAAGCGGCGCAATCACGTTTAAGCCTTTTAAACGAAGAGGCCTGTACAGGTCTTTCCCCGTCCGTCTCAATGTCATCACTGTAACCGGGCCGGTGATATAAGAAATTAACGTGGCAACAGAAATAATTTCCGCTAACACGCCCCACCCTCTGAACAGGAACAAAAAGATGAACGAAACAATCAAGTTAAAAAACATCGCTTGGCGTGGAACGCCGTAAATCGGATGAAGCTTTCCGAATATACTTGGCATATATTTGTTTTTCTCCATACCGTAAATCATGCGGGACGTTGTCGCCGTATACGTAATACCAGTTCCGGACGGTGACACAAAGGCATCCGCATATAACACGATGACAAGCCAGTTAATATTCAGCGCAATCGCCAAATCAGCAAAAGGAGAATTAAAGTTCAAATGGCTCCAGCCGTGAGCAATATCAGAAGGATTCACTGCTCCGATGAAGGCGATCTGCAGCAGGACATAAATGACTGTTGCAACGATAAGGGAGCCGACAACCGCGATCGGAATCGATTTCCCCGGGTTTTTCGCTTCCCCCGCCATATTAATCGGGCTTTGGAAACCGTTAAACGCGAAGACGATACCCGAAGTTGCAACCGCCGTCAGCACACTCGCCCAGCCATTCGGCGCAATGCTTTGACCGGACGTAAAGTTTTCTCCGTGGAATCCAACAAACAGCAAAGCCCCGATTGTCAGACCCGGAATGATAATTTTAAAAATTGTAATGAATGAGTTCGCTTTGGAAAATAGATTGACTGTCCAGTAGTTCAGCAGGAAATAAATAAGAAGCAATACAGAGGCAAATGCTAATCCTTCCCCAGTCAGCGTTCCATTCTTCACCAAACCGCTTGTCCATTTCGCCCATTCCCAAGGCCACGAGCTCATATATTGAACAGAGGCCACCGCTTCAACCGGAATAACGGACACAATCGCAATCCAGTTGGCCCAGCCCGCGATAAACCCGATGAACGAACCGTGTGAATATTGCGTATATTTTACCATTCCCCCGGCTTCAGGGAACATGGAACCTAATTCACTGTAAGAAAGAGCAATAAATAAAATGACGACCATTCCAATAATCCATGAAATGATAGCAGCTGGTCCTGCTATTTGGGCCGCACGCCAAGCCCCGAACAGCCAGCCTGAACCGATCATAGATCCGAGCCCGACCATCATGAGGGAAAACGTTCCCATTCTTCGATGCAATTGATTCATATCGTAAACACCTTTCATGTATGATGACATTTTCTTGCTAATTATATTATTATTCTGATTACTTTACTTTGTCAATATTTATCGAATTATGGCTGAAAATAATAAAACGTCAATGTATATTACCTTCCAATACAGGAATGAAGTCACTAGTTCCTTCATTAGTGGAATTAATTGTAAATATAAATGATAAAAATACAGGAGGTTTAGCGATAATCAAAACGGGAATGATACAGGAAACACTACTCTTACAATAGAAAGGAGTATCACCATGAAACAAAAGCTGTTACTTTCAGGTCTCGCTGTTTCAACCGTCGGCATCACTTCTTATCTATTAAAAGATCCGTCAAATCGCCAAAAAGCAAGAGAATTCATTCACAGTATGAAAATGAAAATGACCAAACAGCCAAGTATGGAATCGTTCCCTGTCGATAAAGCAGGACACCCGCACCCGGAAGATATTGAAGATAACAAAATGGTATCAGAAGGCTCCATGTATCCTGTCCAATATTACGATGAAAAAAAGAAGTAAGCCAAAAGCTCCCTTCATTCAAAAGGGAGCTTTTTAATTTACCTCTTCCGTCTGATGCCGCTCATCACAAATCCGCTTTCAGGCAATGACGGCATTCTCGCGAGACTGTAATGCAGCGATTGTTCCGGGACGTCGTATTCAATCCGATTAACGAGAAAATCCAAACTTGCTTTCATAACTTCAATCGTAATGCCTTCCCCAGGACAGCGATGACCTTTCTCCGCGTCACCTCCGCCTTGAGGAATCAAATCAAACGGATTTTCTTCCCGATCTGCAAAACGTTCCGGCCGGAATTCATCGGGATGATCCCAAAGGCGAGGGTCGTGATTCGTTCCATATACATCAAGCAGCACCGGTGTGTCCTTCTTAAACACACAGTTATTCCATACAAAATCCTTTTTGACAAGCGCCCCCAAAAACGGGCCGAACGGATAGTATCTGCGGACCTCCTGTACAAACATTTCTCTTTCCCTGCCGCTTCCCGACCGCAGCCATTCCTTATACTTCGGATGCTCATGAAGCGCCAACGCTGAAAAAACAAGAAAGTAAGAAATGGCAACAATCGGCCGCAGAACATTAATCAGCTCAATGGCTGCCATCCGGGAATCAAGCTCGTTTCCATCTTCTTGCGTGTGGAACGCCATTTCATGCAGCGCTGTATTCGCAGGTGTTTTCAGCAGGCCGGCACGAACATCTTCAATCATTCTTTCAATCCACTCTTCCGCACGCGGCCTTGCTCTCCTTCCCTTCCAATGCCTCGGCCCCACAGCACCGAACGCGTCGACCATATCAATGAAATCATCCGCTCTCTCTTTGACTTCTGTTTCCTTCAGCGGAACACCCGCCCAATAGCACGCTACCCGGCATAGAATTTCTTTTGCTTCCTCAAATAGCACAACCTGATCTGCCTTCTCCCATCTTGTGATTGCCGCTTCCCACTCCTCTGTCATCAGTTCAGCCAGCCGCTTTTGATGTGCTGGCGTCATTAATGACAAAAAAAGCATCTTCCGATGGATATGCGCGCTGCCATCCATCGTCTGAATCGCATTCACGCCAAACAGCGTTTTCTGCACCCGCTTTGGCAAAGCATTCTGCCGCTGAAACCGCTCCGTATCATAAAACAGCTTCGCCGCCTCAGCGCCGGTCATGCAAATAAAGGTTTTTCCCAATAAACGAGCCTGAAACAAATCTGATTGATAGCGCTCTGTTCTGTTTTTGACAAACAAATATCCTTCCTGCATCAGCGTCAGGCTGTTGTCGAGACTTTTGTCATGTGGAATCTGCTCATTCATCCGCTAAGCCGCCTTCCTTTTTACCCTTTTTTTCACGTTATCTAATATGTATAAACCCTATAATAGTATTTGTTTACAGAATCCGATTCAAGCGCTTGTAAGTGCTTTTCAGCTGTCATGAACATCTTTATCGGGCGGAATACGAGATAAGGGTGAACCTGTTTGGCATTCCGACACAAAAACCATAGACGACCTGATCACATCCAAATGTAGAAGCCCTGCAATGCAGGGCTCTATATCTCATGCTCAAAACAATAATGATTCACAAGCTCTTCAATCAAATCATGATCGGGATATTCCCCGTTAAATTCAAATTCGATTTCTTCCACAAACTCTCCGTAATGGTACACATGGATGGCTCCGTTTTGACGGACGACGCTAAACTCCGGCTGAAATGTATATCCGCTTCGTTCAATTGCTCCCATTTCTCATCCCGCCTTTCTCAAAGCAATAATTCATACACCTCGTTTAATTCTTTGGCCCGTTTTTGGTCCTGTTCATTCTGGGCATACTTAATTTCTTTTTCTAAGACGTGGTTCAAAAAAGACATTTCATTGTCATCTAAGTCTTTTACAAATTCCTCTTCATTCACATACCGCTTCGCGAGCATTTTCTTGCAAATCCGCTGGCAAACTTCATTTTCAAGATGGTTTGAAAGTGATTCGCGCAAATAACCGAGTGTAACATCCATTTTATGAACACCTTTCCTTTTGCTATCTTTACCCTATAGCTTGCTGAAATAGAAAAAATCCATACGCCAAAAAATAAAAAAAGAGACATCCGTGAATGTCTCTTTTCCTATGTTATTCAACCGCTTGATCGCTTTTTGTCAAATTGGCCTGCGAACGCTTGCCAATCCCGAACACATAATAACTAATGACCACAAACGCTAAGAAAATCACGCCTACAATCAGAGAGATACGCGTATCATCATTGAACCACATGCCGACCAGAACCATCAGTAAGAAAGCAATCGTCATATAATTCGTGAAAGGGGCAAACGGCATTTTGAATGGATGTTTATTTAATGCAGCGCCCTTCGCTTTTCTGAATCCGATGTGGCTGATCAAAATGATAAACCAAGGAATCATGCCAGGCAGCACGCTTGCGCTGTATACATATACAAAAATCTTCGGCGGCGCGATATAATTCAGCACAACACCGGCAGCCAAACCGAGCAGCACCGCGATTGTGCCATAGAGCGGCACCCCATTGCGTGAAACCTTCGTAAAGAATTTCGGTGCTTGTCCATTTACACCCAGAGTATAAAGCATACGGCCCGCGCTGAAAATTCCGCTGTTACAGCCGGACATCGCCGCTGTAATCACGACAAAGTTAATGATGCCGGCCGCTGCCGTTATTCCGATTTTCGAGAATGTAGACACGAACGGACTTCCGAGTGAGTTCAGCTCATCCCATGGATACACCGTTACGATTACAAAAATAGCGCCAATATAGAAAATCAAAATACGCCAGATAATACTTTGAATCGCACTTCTTAGCGTGTTTTGCGGGTCTTTCGCCTCACCGGCTGTAATCCCGATCAGCTCAACCCCTTGATAGGCCGCAATGACAAGTGACAGCGCAAAGAAGAATCCAGAGAAACCGCCTGCAAAGAAGCCTCCGTGAGACCACAGATTCGACAAGCCGATCGCATCCCCGCCGTTGCCAAATCCGAAGAAAATAATCCCGAATCCGGCAATAATCATCAAGATAATTGTCACGATTTTAATCATCGCAAACCAAAATTCAAACTCGCCAAAAGACTTAACAGAAATTAAATTCGCCGCACCAAGAATCACCATTGCCACGATACCAGGTATCCAAGCAGGCAAATCCGGGAACCAATACTTCATATAAGAGCCGACAGCGATAATTTCTGACATGCCGACGATAATCCACTGGAACCAGTTGCTCCAGGCTGTTATATAGCCTGCCAGCGGGTGAATATATTGATGGCCGAATGTCGCAAAAGAACCCGTGCTCGGCTCGACATAAAGCATTTCACCCATCGCACGCATAATAAAAAAGATAAAAATTCCGGATATTGCATAAGCCAGAAGGACAGACGGGCCAGTCCATGAAATGGTGCTGGCTGAACCCATAAACAAGCCAACACCGATCGTACCGCCCAAGGCAATCATCTGAATATGACGCGCGCCCAGGCCCCTCTTTAATTCTTTATTTGCCACTTCTCTTCCTCCTCTTAACCACATACTCGAAAATGAGAAAACAGCAGAACAGCTTGCCTTCTCAACAATCAGAAAATTCAAACTCAAAATTGTTATATAATCTCCAAAATTACTTATTTCATCATAATAAATTTCTCTGGAAAATACAATTGTTTTTTTCAGGTAAACACATATATCCAGAGTTTTGAATTGTGAAGTTCAATTACATTCTTTTATATAAATATAATGTAATTGTTTACATTTCGATAAAAAATAAGCTGTTCATCATGAACAGCTTGCCTACTTCATAATTTACGCCCGTTTGACCTGTCACAAACTACTCAGTATCTCCTGGGCTACAATTTTCACATTATCCATTTCTGTAAAAAGTCATCACTCGAGCTGATTGACCGATTTACTATCTGCAGTAGAGTTTATACTTAAACAACAGCAACATCCAAATGAATTTATTGATTCATCATATGATCCTCTTTTACGTGAAGATAATATGTTTGTTTGACTAAAGCTAATAGATGTTGGACTTCATTCTCATTTTCTAAACAAAAATAAAGTCTGGCAAGGTCAAAACTTGAACTTTGCTTTTCATCAACAACATCACCTTCTTGGTATAACAATTCAACCTCCATTATGCCAGCAAGTTTTTTCCATTCCTCAATGGGAGTAAATTCTTTTATTGTTCCGTTTCGGCAAGGCAAGCTAAAGTACCCGACAGTCCCCTCTATTGGATTGACCATGAGATTTGGATCTTTACCTATGGAAGTGTTAAGAGAACTTTCCCATAAAGAAACATTAAATTTTTTTTCTATCATGCGGCTGATCCCTCCGCCCCCAATGCGCATTGCAATTTCACCGACGATCAATTCACCTGAAGGAGTTCTGTATATTTCAAGATGCCCGGGACCGTCTGTGATACGAAATGCTTGAGCAACAGACTTCTGAAGTTCTAATATTTCAGCATAAAGCGGATCATCTTGACTTAAAATGAATGATCCTTGGATTTTAGCCATTCCTTTTAGCAAAGGCACTGTATATTTTGATACTGATGCAAATAGAATCTCTCCGCCAGCGTATAAAGTATCGCAATGAAACTCTTCCATTTCGATACATTTTTCAGCAATCATAAGAGAGTTATTCTTCTTTAGTTCACCTAAACCGCCCGATGTTGAATACAGGCTTTCATAATGATGTAAGGAATCGATTATAAAAGTGTTTAGGGCACCCGAACCAAGAGCCGGCTTTACAATTATAGGCCAGCCAAGTTTCTCGCCTGCTGCAGGGATATCTTCTACCTGACTCAAGCACAAAAAATCTGCAACAGGAATCCCTTCCGTTTTAAGTTTTGTCTTCATCGCCAATTTGTTCGTCATATAAAGAGATGTTTCAAATCCAGGACCGGCTATTCCAAAATAAGAGCGAAGAAACCCGCCTGTTAATATACTCTTTTCGGTTGTAGTAACAATATGATCAATCGGCCCGGCTTTTAATATATCAAGCATCAAACTCTTCATAACCGTTACATCTGTTATATCATCAACAATGTATACATGATCCGCCCAATGTGAATAAAGAGGGGCATAACACGATCTCGTAATCACAGATATATTGATCGTATCATTTGTTTCCTTATCCTTTTGAAAAAAATGAATGGGCTCTGGTTTATCGGAATTAATGAGTAGAATACGAAGCATCCAGAATAAACTCCTTTTCAATACAATATATTGTAAGTAATCTGATTTTCCAATGTATCCAAAAGCATCCAACTAGGGTGATCATATTTCATATCGCCTATATTGATCAAATAACGAGATGCAGCGTCTAAAGTGATAGGCTTACCGTTTATAATGCGTTTTCGTTCGTAATAAGGATGATTCTCTTTCTCCTGAACTTCAAACAGTACATTTTGATGGTTATGGCCATAAAAAATCCACGGTCTGCCCCAACAATGAATATTGCTGGGCCTCCAATAGTCTTCTCCCTCCGTCCAGTCAAAAGTATGACCGTGCGTTAATCTGACCATTGGAGTTAAATAAATGTCTAAAGGCATGTGAATCAAAAAGTTATAAAAGTCTATCGGAATTTCTTTCTCAGGGATCAGACTTAATATCCTCTCCTCTTGATTGCCTTTTATCACTCGTATACCTTTTAACAAATCTATTAATTCCCAATCCAAATCTAAAACTTGTTCTATGGATTGAAACTGAAAATCTTTTAAATCCTTTTTAGGAACCTTAACTTCAAAAACATCTCCCAAACAAATGATCTCATGTATAGAAGAAAAGGTTTGGATATGCTCCAAAACCTTTTCAAGATTATTACGTTTCCCATGTATATCTGTTATGAAGGCATAGCGCAAGAAGCAGGATCCCCCTTAACGATTTTGGCCAAACTTTTTTTCTATATAATCCAAGACATGCTGGTTGTACTCCAGTTTGCCTGGAATGACTACATTATCTTCTTCATCAATTAAAGCGGGTATATAAGGAACACCTGTTTTTTCTATTAATTCTGTCCGCAAAGCCCGATCCTTCGGAAGGTTTACATTGATATACGTTACATTCAGCTCAGTTAACTTCTCTCTTACCGGTTTGCAATAAGGACATGGCTCCCTCTGATATAATTTAAACATTTTGTATGACCTCCGCTCCTAATGCATCATTCAAAGCAGTCATGCTAGTCCCAGGCTGGACCTGATAACCCATTTCTATTAACACCAGCTCTATTATCCCGAATATTCCGAACAAATCGATTTCATCAACGGCTCCAATATGCCCAATCCTGATCATTTTTCCTTTAAATTCACCTTGGCCGCCTGTTATCGTAAGCCCATATTCTTTATTTAGCTTTTGTAATAATAGAGCTGCGTCAATTCCCGATGGAGCCAATGCTGCTGTCACTGTATGACTTCTCACATGAGGAGATTGTACAAAAAGGTGAAAACCTAATGCTTCCAATCCTTTTTGCGTTGCTCTGGCGATACGGGCATGTCGACTCGTCGCATTCGAAAGACCTTCTGCTTTCAATAAATCTAGTGACTTTTTCAATGCTAATAATAAAGATACACCCGGACTTGAAGGCGCCATAGGATAAAACTTTTTAAATCTTTTAAATGAAAAATAGTAAGTGGAAGGCTGAACATCATTAATCAACTTCCAGGCTTTCGGCGAAATAGCAACAAAAGCCAGGCCTGGCGGCATCATAAACCCTTTATGAGAGGCTGCTAATACGATGTCTAATCCCCAATCATCCATTGACAGCTCATGAGAAATAAGGCCGCTTATAGCATCAACAATTACCAGTACATCTGTATCTCTGAACAATGCCCCAATGGCTTTTACATCATTAACTGCTCCCGTTGAGGTTTCACTATAAACAGCGAGCACTCCCTTTATATTCGGATGCTGCTTATACGCTCTTTCAACATCTTCAATATTCACAGACGTTCCCCAAGGAGAGTTTACGGTGATTACCTCTAAACCGAAGACTGTACAGATATCTGTAAAACGCTCTCCAAAGTAACCATTAGAGACGACTAAGACTTTATCTCCCCTGTTAAAGGAGTTTGATACAGCAGCCTCCATCGCTCCCGTACCTGAAGATAACAAAATATAAATATCTTGTTTTGTCAAAAAAAGATCCGGGAGTTCACGATTAATTTCATTAATAATATCCTCCATTTGCTGAGATCTGTGATGAATCATTTCCTGAGCTCCCGCCAATAAAATGTCCTGCGGAACTTGCGTAGGTCCCGGCGTAGCCATCCGTAACTTCCTCATCTCAAACAACTCCCCTCATATATTCATTAACGATCTACATAGATTTTTCGTTCTGCTTCCCTTAAGTCAAAATCAAATAATACGATCCTATGGCTTTCCGAACAAGCCAGCTTATGATTTTTGTATGGAACCATCACACTTGTCCCCATCATTGAAGACCATACATGTGAAAAACCATTCGGATCACCGGTCGTGTTAAAGTGCTCATATTGTTTATTTTTTGAAGCAATTGACTCTAAACATTGAAGCAAGTCTTGTATGGTGCCTGGTTCATAACGCATGACAGTGAGACCTACTGTGCTGCCGGTTACACAAACCTTTGCTACACCTGAAGATGGTTCTAATTGAGATAATGCGTCTGTTACTTGTTCTGTAATATCATAACTTTGATTAAAGCCTTTTGATTGAATCGTGATTTCAACCACTTTATTTTTCTCCTTTATTTTCTATTTTTCGAAAAATTACAGAGCGTATCTCTCACTGAATCCTGAACCTTCCAAAACACCTGACCCGCTCACTTCAAAAGCAGAAAGCTTTCCCGCAAGCTCAAGACACTGATTTATTTTTCTCTCCAGTTCATTCTGGTGTACAGGGCGAATAAAATGGTTCCACATGGTATTTCCTTCCGTAAAAATCTTTTCTATATGCGGTACAATCAATTCTTCATGATTACTTACCCGCTTAATTTCACAATCTGTTGAAGGAAATAAATCAGGATAAATCATAGACTCGACCAAAAATGATTCCCCTCGTTCTGCAAAAGGAATGACCTTCTTAAAAAAAACCGGGTCAATGGCCATTTTATGTTCAGTTGACCACAGATTTTCTTTTACAGATTCAATTTGATGAGAGAGACCGAAGTATTCGACAAACTCCGGATATTTAGAAAGTGTGCCGAGTCCCAAATGAGGATAATCCGGCCACCCTGCGGCCCGTAACTTTCCGTCTTCGATCCAAAGGAACGTCTTATCACCGCTTATGAGCTTGTATCCATGTTTACTCACTAATTCCAGCAATAAAGTTGACTTGCCTTTTCCTTTTGAGCCTATGATGAGGGTTGCTTTGTCATCTTTTAACGCGCTGGTTGCATGCACCACTGCCACTCCATGGTTCTCTTCGTTTTTCAATACTAAATCTCTAATGAACTCAATAAAAACCAGTTCATCCTGCTCGGCATTCTGTAACTGTGTAGAAATAATGATTTTCTTGTTTTCTCTATCAAATGAGAGAATCGTATCTGTTTTTGTACATTTCACATATTCAATTCCTTCAACAGTTACTCGTTTACAAGGAATAGTAAAATACTCAGTCGCACTTTTTCTGATATAAATATCCTCACCGTTATGAAAGTCTATTGCTTGAACTTCTTCTTTATGAGGAGTGATGTACACATCAACCAAACGATCTTCTTCATGCCTTCCCCTGTTAATCAAAAAGTGTGTACTGAAGAAATCAAAAACATGGTCTAATGATAATGACCGTTCAATAAAGAAATTGATTTTCGAATGTAAATAGGCTAGTGAAACAATATGATATTTATCAGACATCATTCTAAAATTACTCCCATCGTATTTTATTTGATCGTACTGATGACAGAAGCGCCGGAGTTATACATATCTTCCTGTTTTCTCATGTCATACATGCCTTGAAGTTCGAAAACAGTTTTCATAGGCACAATGTGATCTTCTACACCAGCAGTATTTCCATCAAGAAGAATCTGAGAAAATGTCTCCTGCATTGCCTTAATAGAGCTTCTAAGACCGTGGTTGGCATAAATGACCATGTCGATGCCTAATGGTTTCATTTCTTCCACAGTTATATGCGGGTATGTCGTAGGTACAATCACGATAGGTACCGCTCCAGTAAACTGTTTGACGAATTCTTTAATTTCGTTTGGCTGGTTTTCTTTTGAATGGATCAGAATGGCATCAGCTCCTGCTGCCTCATAAGCATAGGCTCTTTTTAATGCTTCCTCTAATCCTTGGCCCGCAATTAAAGCTTCTACTCTAGCAATAACAACAAAATCAGGATTTTTTTGAACATCTTTTGCCGCTCTGATTTTATTTGAGAATTCATCAATAGAAGCTAATTTCTGCGATCCCTTTACGAAACTGTTTAATTTAGGAAACAACTTATCCTCTATGCAAATACCCGCAATTCCGTTCCTCTCATATTCTTTTACCATACGTATGACATTGTTCACACTTCCATAACCAGAATCGCAATCACAAATGATTGGAATCGATGTAGATTCATTCATCCCAATCGCAGCTTGCAGATTTTCTGTCATCGTCAAAATATTAGCATCAGGAACAGCATAAGATGCCGAAATTTCTAATCCGCTGGCCCATATTGCATCGAATCCGGCTTGTTCAGCAAGTTTAGCGCTTAAACCGTTATGCGCCCCCATGACTCTCACAACTTGATCGGAATATAGCAACTCACGTAATTTTTTCGTTTTCATTTTGCACTCTCCTGTCTAAAATTTTGCTCGATAACTGATTCAATGGAAGACATGTCAACTTTTTTAGGTAAGCTTTTTCCGAGTAAGGCTGCTACTTCTAAGGGGTCAAGATTGACTTCTTGGCATTTTCGAATGACTAAATCATAGTAATAGTAGTGGATATTGCTGATTCCGCTTATAATCTCTGGAGTGGAAATTCTCATTGGTGAAGAAAGAATGGAAGATAGTACATATTCAGCTGCAGTTAAAATGGGATCTAGTTTGTATGGGATATCGAACTTGTCCCAATGATGTAATGCACTTACAAATTGTTCTGTTGGAAGGTTTCCCGCACCTCGAGCCATTCCGCATAATGATGTATCTATAAAGGCCGCCCCCGAATCCATTGCCGCAAGAGCATTTGCAAATGCTAATCCAAGATTGTTATGTCCGTGAAAACCAACTGAACAATCCGCCTGATCACATGCAGCAGCTACCCTGTTTCTAACACCATCCGGCGTTAAATTTCCGAAAGAATCAGCCATATAAAACACATCTGCACCAAAAACATTCGCTTTTTTCGCTAGCTCAGCCACGTCTTTCTCTTCAATATAACTTGCTGCCATTACATTAAAACTAACGTGAAAGCCTTGATTTTTTAGGTGTTCAATATACGGTAAAGCATCTTCGGCATTATGAGGATACGAAGCAACGCGAATCCATGGAATCTGCTGCTGATTCAGATTATCCAATAGATGAAGCTCACAGACGGATGGGACAACCATCGCCGCTAATTGTGAATGGCTCGTATTCGGCAGCTCGTCTAAAAGTTCAGGTGTACAGTTTGCTAAACTCCCGACAGATTTTTCTTTATTGCTCCCCGAACCCCCTACATAACCGATTTCTATTATATTCACATTGGCTTTATCCAAGTTTCTGATAATTTGACCGATGTCTTCAGCAGAAAAAAACCAGTTATTGAAATTACCGCCGTCTCGAAGTGTACAATCTATTACTTGCATATTCATACTGACACCTCATTTTCTAAAGTGATTTCATGTGTAAAACGCTGAACGATTTCTTGCGGTGTCCAATGCACTCTTTTACCGATTTTTTCACTTCGTGGTTCAACTTTAATATGGATGAGTGCCGGACCTTCGTTAGGCACATCAAAGCTTTCCTGTTCGGAATTGATTTCAACGGCATACTTATACCCCACCTGTAAAGCTATATCTGTTACATTCACTAGCGGAACCGTCCTCTGTCCGCCCGTACTTTCATGCATACCGTTATCCAAAACAACATGCATGAAATTTTTAGGCTTTTGATGGCCGATCATCGTAATAATCCCCATATTCATTAAAAATGAACCATCTCCGTCCAGCACAACCAGAGGAACATCAGGATACACGGCAGACAATCCTAATCCGACGGGAGCAGCCATCCCCATAGACCCAACCATATAAAAATTCTTGGCTCTGTCATGTATATTGTACAAATCACGGCTTATATGACCGCATGTACTAACCAAATATGCTGATGGAAACTGTTTTAAAACAAGCTGAATTGCGTCATGTTTATTCAAACTGATCCCTCCTATATTTCATCTTTAATTAATATCGCAACAGGGCGGTTTGTCTTCTCAATTAAAAAAAGCGCCTCTACTATCGTGTCTTCAGCATTTTCATAATTAAGCTCTTTGTAAGGGATGTCCACTGAATGTAGTAAATCAGTGAGTTTTTCACCGATTATGTCATGTTCAACAGCATCATTACCGTATGCCCCTCTCCAGCTGATGAGCAATAAAATAGGAATGTCATATATGAAGTTAAAAGACGTAAGTACATTTAAGCAGTACCCTAAGCCTGAATTTTGCATCAGCATCACGCATTTTTTTCCGCCTAGATACATACCGGATGCAACACCTAAAGCTGAATCTTCTCTAATGGAAGGGATAAACGTAATATTCTGTTTTTCTACAGTTTCATTTGATTCCAGCAGCCTGAAAAAACCTTTTAACAATGAACATGGAACGCCTGTAAAATGTGTATAGTTGTTTTCTGTAAGTGTACTCAGCATTCTTTCTGCAGTTGAGTTCAAATCCAATTCTCCCCTTACATGAAATAAGTAATGATTATTTATTCATAACCTCAGCTTCATTAAATTGAATGAATCTATGCTTTCTGTTTCCGATACGATACGCTGTTAAGGCAAAACAGATAGACAAAGCTGCAACTAAAAAAATTGTTCTTCCGCCAAAAAGGCTGAGGATCATGCCTCCAAGCCACGGGCCTATAAACTCGCCTACATTATAAAAATTCTGCGCCCCATAATAAGCTCCCCTCATACTGTCAGGGGCCAATTCATCCATTAATACATTCATTGATGGAAAACATAGGATTTCGCCCATCGTTAATATAAACATAGAAATACAAAAAGTAAGCCAACCGCTTGAGAAAGCAAAACCAATATTACCGATGATACAAAACCCCGTTCCCGCAGAAATCGTTGTCATTGATTTATATCTCTCAAAAAGCCGTGTTAATGGCAGCTGCAATATAATGACAGTTGCAGCATTAATGGTTATTAAAGTTGAGAAGATCTTCACGCCGTTCACGAAATCAAGGTTCAGGTACTGAAGCAAGGTACTCTCCATCTGGGAATAACTAAATAACAAGAATATCCCGCCTGCTATATAATAACGAAGAGCAACATCCTTTTTTAGCGTCTTTAAAATAAATGACAACTGAAATTCTTTTTTTGAATTTCTTTTATGTTTCAAAAGCAGTTTATTCATCATAAAAAATAATAAAAGAGCATAACAAAGGTATACCGCGCCAGTAATCATGAAAGGGGTTCCGCTACTCACGAGTCCCAGGTATGTTCCTAGTAGCGGGCCTAGAGCACCGCCAACATTAATAGCCAGATACCGTAAAGAAAAAATACTGAGCCTCTTCTTGCTATCCGCTAATTCAACCATTAAAGCTTTCGAAACCGGCTCGAAAAAGGAATGACACAGACCGCTTAAAATATTTAACAAACTGAACCATAATATTGTATGAACGATGCCAAAAAGAAAGAAAACAATACTCCATATAAATATGGAACATAACATAACACGTTTTCTGCCGATTCTGTCAGAAAGGGTTCCACCAATGATTCCGCCTATCGTAGTTGCAAAATATCCTAAGCCAATAACCAATCCAATGACACCGAAACCCTCTCCTGTTTCTTGGTGGAGGTAAATAGCCAAAAATGGTGTTGTCATTGATTTTGCTGCTTTCGTGACAAGAGTTCCCACAAGCAAAAACTTAATGACCGGATGTAATCCGATAAACTCTTTTATTTGAGAGACCACGTTGATTGGCCTTCCCAAATCATATTCTCACTGCACCATGAGGCAACTTGATGAATTCTATTAATCAGTACATCTTCCGAATCTCCTTTGATTAAGTAACTTGATACCACATCTACACTAGAGGAAGCACCTTGAAAAATCTCCCCTTCTTTAGCAGATATCTTTTGCTTTGTTACCCAATTTTCAAAAGGAATTGAAGGAACTTTGACCAGCCGCCCGTGTTTAGGAGGAATTAAAATCCATCCGTTTAACTGTTTCGGCCCTCTTTTAAGCTGTGAATCATTTGGGATATCATAGGACAGGCCGCACTGTTTTTTCACACAAATCTCATTCAAGTCAAAACCAAATCCTTGCTGTATAGCCTCACGTATTAACCCACCTCCAGTCCGGCTGGCAATTTCGCAAAACACTAGCTTATCATCCGGAGTATGAAACACTTCCGCGTGAAAAGTAGTTGTTTTTGGAGATGGCAGCGCCTTTAGTGCTTTTTCAACAATGTTTGTTAATCTGGAGGTCAATGGATTGTCAGCACCAAGCTGATAGCTGGCTAAAAATTGTTCCTCTTGGAAAGCCAAACATCCGTTTATATACCGAGAGGGCCAATTTAATGTCATATGTCCATCTATCAAAATCCCATCAATATGGTACATATCACCATCAACAAACGTTTCCACTTCCATATTTCCACTGAGACCTTTAGATAGGTATTCCCTCATGTCCGATTCATTTTTCAGCACCTTTGTTCCGACAGATCCCGATCCGTCTATTGGCTTGACGACTACCGGAAAACCAAACCGCTGTACAAAAAGGTACAGGTCAATAGAAGATTCAATTTTCTGATAATGAGGAACAGGAATCCCCGCTTCTTCCAAACACTGCTTCATTAACACTTTGTCCCGAAATAATAATGCACTCTCATAAGACTGCCCTTCCACTCCTAAATGAGTACGGAGTTTACCTGCTCTTAAAAGATCATACTCAGACATTGCAATGATCGTATGAAATCTATATGTTTCATGTAGCTCCAGCGCTCTGATTTCAATACATCCATTAACAGGATACTCATCAAACGACTCGATCTCATCATAGTTTTTACATTCGTTCAATCGTTCAGTTGAAGTTAGCATGACAATAGGTTCTTCTAAATCCTTCAGCCATAAATCATACGGAGATTTAGAATATGAGGTTTTATTCAGTATTAAAGTGCTAATCGCTTTTCCTCCTCTCTTGTACTGTCTTTTGGTTCATTAATGATTCTTTAATAAACCATTTAAATCATCAATTGTCTCCATCGCTGATTTTACCTTTTCAAATTGCAGCTCGACAGATTTAATACTGTTTTTAAACTTGCCGTTCAACTCTTTGCCAAAGTGATAATCATGAAGAGCCCCCGTATCTTTTAATATATTGCCTGTTAAAATACATAAAACTGATTCATCTTTGTCTATTATCTGCTGTGATCTCAATTGACGGAGTCCTGCTATAGTAGAGGCGGAGGCAGGCTCGCAGCCTACTCCTGTTCTGTCGATTACTGCTTTTGCATCAAGAATGTCCTCGTCTGTAACAGAAACAGTGATTCCATTCGTATCTTCCAAAACCTTTTTTGCTTTTTTCCAGCTAGGAGGATTTCCTATATTCAATGCAGAAGCTCTAGTATACGGAAATGGTTCTGGATCAAGGGTTTCTTTATTTTCACTAATCATTTGATGAAATGGACTGGCGCCCTCTGCTTGTATGATGGCTACCCGAGGTATCTTGTCTATGAAGTGTAGAGCATATAAATCACGCAGTCCTTTCCCTAAAGCCGTTGCATTGCTAAGAGCACCCCCAGGAACAATAATCCAATCAGGCAATTTCCAGTCTAGATATTGAGCTATCTCATAAATAATGCTTTTTTGGCCTTCAATTCTGAAAGGATTAATAGAATTGCATATATAAAAACCAAAATCACTGCTATACTTTTCCAAAAACTTGATACCGTCATCATAAGTTCCCGGAATACTGAATACATTTCCTCCGTAAGCGGCTGTCTGTAATACTTTATTAAATGAAATTTCTTTATTCGGTACAAAAACATAGGAGGAAGCATTTGCAAGAGAAGCATACATTCCCAATGATGAAGAAGTATTTCCAGTAGAAGTGCAAGCGTATTTTTCATAACCTAAATGTTTGCCATGTGAAACAGCAACAGTCATCCCGTTATCCTTAAACGAACCGCTGGGATTTTCACTTTGCGCCTTTACATATACTTGTCTAACCCCTGTATATGTCGACAGCATCTCAGAGTGGTATAACCCTGTGTTCCCTTCATATTTTGTAACGATGCTCTCAACAGGCAAGTCTGGATAGATAAGTTCTTTATATCTCCAAACTCCGCTTGCAAAAACAGACATGCGTTCAGATAGACGTTCATGAAATACATGCTTTAAAAAATCGGTATCGTAATGAGAAAAATCATGAGCAATATCTAGCAGTCCACCACAAGAACATTGATACTTAAAATCATCAGAAGACATTTCTTGCTCACAGTCAATACAAACTAGTTTCATATTTTACTAGACATTAAGCTGTCCTCTCACCACCTATAAAGTATTTATATGTGGATTTATAATAATATAGACAAATGGAAATTTCTAATATATATAATTTTTGTAATCATAAATATTTTTTATGAATGGAGAGATGAACGGTGAATCTTCATGCATTGAGACTGTTCTACACCGTAGCTGAGGAAGGAAATGTCACAGGCGCAGCAAAAAGACTAAATATAAGTCAGCCTGCTGTGACAGCTCAAATTAAAAAACTAGAGAAAGAAATTGGACTAACTTTGCTTCACCCTAGAGGAAGAGGAGTTTTTTTAACGCAAACAGGGCTCCAGCTCGCTAAACAAGCAAAAAGATTATTCTCGCTCCAACATGAGATTGAATCCTATCTGGAACATATAAAAGATGGCTCTGTAGGAACACTGCATATCGTGACAACTAGTTTACCAGCTAATTTTTTACTTCCGAAGTGGATCAGCCGTTTTAAAGGAGAATACCCTGATGTTGATGTAGAAATTACCACAGTCAATTCAACAGAAGCCATAAATCAACTAGTAAATTATAAAGCTGACATAGGTATTATTGGCGGAAACAGGACATTTAATAAACACATTAGCAGTTCATTATTATTGGAGGATGAAATGTTATTTATCTCAAATAACAAACATAAATATGCAGAACAAACCATCTCGCTAGCGGAAATGGTAAAAGAACCGTTTGTTTTTCGTGAAGAAGGGAGTTTCTCTAGAGAGTTATTATTCTCTTTATGCAACCTTTTCAATGTGAATAAGCCATGTACCGGATTACAAATGAACGGACTAAATGAAACCATTAACACTGTCATAGAAGGATATGGCGTAACATTTGTTTCTTACCTTGAAGTCAATAGATATTTATCAAGAGGAGACGTGAAAAGAATCAATGTGGAACATGTAGAGGTGACTAACCCTATTTCGCTATGCTGGAGAAATGATGATGTCATCTCGACAACAGCATTTAATTTTATCGAACTAATAAGAAAAGATAAAATGGAATAATATTATCTCTTTATTATAAAGAACGCATGTTATTTTTATGAAATCAATTTCAAAAGAGATAAAGACTTTCTAGCATTTATATATTTTCTTCGTGTCAAAAAACCCCTTTTATATCTATTCTAAGGGGTTTATAGTTTATCATTTTTTTAATTGAAATGAGTTCCTGTTTTATCTGTTTTTAAATGGTACGCCTTATGAAGCAGCCGGCTATCCTCCATAATCTTTAACCCGAGCCCCTCACCTTCCTCGCCTGTTGTACTGCCCCCTCATCTCATAAGCAGATGCAGCAATCCCCGATCCGGCTATAAACAAACGTACCTTTCCCGCTTCACATTCCTCTTTTTACCGTCAACATCGACTGCTGTGCCTTTTTCTTTAAAAGTGATGCTCCCTTATTTAATAGATAATAAAAACGGAGAGGGTAATGGATACAAGTAAAACCAAAGCAATCAGGCTGTCAAAAACGATCTTTAGAACTTTTCATATAATGCTCCCCTCTCGTGATACGGAAAGGTGTACATATGAGCATGGCGCATTAAAAAACCTTCCCGCTCATAGGAAGGATCGTTTAATCATAGTATTAACCGTTTGTCGTACATACTTATAAGACGGAAAAATTCACAAGTCTTGAACCTTTTTTACCATCTTACCCCAACCGATGTCTCCCATCGTTTTAGCTACGACCTGACCGTATTGACTTATTAGACAAAAGCTAGGAATACCTTGTATATGACAACTTGTGACGATATCATAGTTTTGGTCTAATACTATCGGAATAGATATTCCCCTATCAAGAGCGTACGTCGAGACAACCTCCACAGATTTCTCTTCTTCTATATAAGGGACATGTACTCCGATTACTTTCACATTCATATCCTTTTTATCTTGAAGGACTTTGTCAGTTAATTGGTGACAGTTTGGACAGCTCATTGACCAAAAATAAAGAAGATGATATGTGTCACTTGGAAATATCAAATCATTCTGTGATTGATTCAACCAGGGTAAATGACTTGGCCATTCATTCATTATTTGTTCAGGTTTCATCCTTTCTAATCCCCCTTATCTTTCAGCTGAAAAGCAATCAGCTTTCCCAATGCCTCTTCAGCCGCAAACGGAGCAACCATCCCTGAAGGATGTTCATGCTCATGTTTCAGGCATTCATACATCTTCGGTTCAATACGAGACGGATCGATCCATGCAATACACCATGACGCCCAAAAGCATGATTCCCCTTCATTTTCTTGAGCGATTTTAATGACAAAGGGCAGACTGGGCTTCCCGATTCTCATTAGCGAAATAGCTGCAGCCATTCGAGTATCTTCGGCATGACTTTTTAATAAACGTGACAGCTCCTCCGCTGCTTCACTCGCATCTTCCCCAAACTCGCCTAAAACAGCCGCAGCGATATTCCGCAAAGCGCCTTCCTCTTTTAAGGCCTCAACCAAAACAGGTATCGCATCTTTTCCTGATTTCTTTAGCTCCCCTATCGCTTGAACAATTGTGATCTCATTTGTATGTGCCAAATTCTGAACAGATAACGACAATTCATCACCATTTGAATTCATAAAAGAGCCCCTCTCCTCGTTAAAAAGCAATAATTCTACAATCCACTATCTGAAACGATAAAACAGGCACCAACAAAGGCTCCCTATACAGACGACCACCACTAATGTATACCAGCCAGCAGTCAATAAATGAATGACATACAAACAAATGCCGCTCAGCCCTAACGCCATAAAAAATGACTTGTAGTATTGAGGCAATGAAAGCTTAAAATCATTTCGGTTTGTATTGGTAAAAGCAAACAGTCTTATTGTCATGAACCATATATATATCCCTAAGCCATATATATACCAATAAACTAAATTCTCAACCCCCATGAAAGCAATAGAGACACAGTAAAGAATAAACAACCAGACTGTATTCGTCAGTTCTAGAATCATGATTTTCCCCAAAAGTGCACCAGGGAATAAATGAAGGGCACCTGATTGCGAATGCCTGACTATTCCTGAATAATAAGAACTCAACATGACTGCCGAGACGACGAGAAAGAAGAGAAGATAAAACCATTCTGGATATATAAAAATGACGACATAAAAGACGCAGCCCATCATGACGGTATGAATGCTATGAAAAAATAAATGTTTTTTCATGAGCAACAGTTCCAACCACAGAAATGACCAAATACCATTTAGACTTTGTAGTCCCCACCAAGTTGTCCTTGGTTTCTGCATAATTTGCCCTGATCCAAATTGACGTTCTTGAAACTCCTCCCAGAATTCAGCTTCCTTCACCAACGATTCCTTCATTTCTACCTGGCTGCTCGTAAAAGAAATTGTCATAAAAGAAACCGCAATGATCCCAATAAATACAGCCGCATACAATGGTGACAATGTCTTAAACACTACACCTGCACCACTAATAAAACGACCAATATCCTCCCACAGCCCAGGTGAAGGTTGTAGAAAGTAGAGTTGAAAAAGACATATAGAGTAAATACCTAGCATTAAAAGAAAGACTGAAATGTATATCCTTTTCATTTTCTTCACTGTTCTGGCACATGAGACTGACATCAACCATACTTCAGCGATAAAAAAGAGCCCTACAAAAATTATGGATCTGCCTATTAAATTGATATGCTCACCCAACAGAAGAACAATCACTAGATTACTGAATATGGCTGAGATGATCCAAAGCAAAGCCTTCCAAGTGACACTGAAAAATAAAACACTATACACAACTTTTGAAAAAGATGTTGGAGTGCCATACAGCCACATGATATCAGCCATCTGACTTGGCAATCGATTGGAGAAAAGTCCAAATGCCGTATAAAGGATAAAAACACCTGTAAGCACCCAACCAGTAAGACTCATATCCCATATTGCAGATCTTGAAACAAAACTTACTTGAAATCCGGTGGCTCCAACAAAAAGGAGCATGATCAGAAAAGGCATTCTTTTTTCCTGACCTTGATTAACAAAACGCCTTTTTGACTGAAGCCATAAAAAAGAAATGATATTATTCATCTGACCATTCCCCTAGAAGACGAATCACTTCTTTTCTCCATTCCGATTGTTCCTCTTTGAATTGAGGAACAGACAAACTCTTCATAAGTTCCCCATCTCGAATTAATAACACTCTGTCTGCTGTCTCTAATACAAACTCAAGACTATGAGTTGACACAAATGCTGCGCAGCCTTGATCAGTCTTGGCCTTTAACCAGTTTGAGAGCCACTGTTTTGATGGAATATCGAGACCTACAGTCGGCTCATCCAATATATAAAGCAAGGCATCCTGAACTATTGCCCCCGCTAAGACAACCCGCTGCTTCTGGCCTCTTGACAGCTGACCACACAATTCATCTGCTTTCTCCTCCAAGTGTACTTCCTTCAATGCATCATAAACCCGTTCTTTTAAATCCTTTTTATCTTGATGGAATCCTCTTGCCCTGAACTGAATATGTTCAGCAGCTGTTAATGTCGGGTACAGGTAAGGCTGATCCGGAATGAGCGCTACTTTTTTTTGAACATTTACATGGCCCGGAGGAGAACCATCGATGAGAATATTTCCTTTATCTGGTTTGTAAAGCCCCGTCAAACATCGAATTGTCGTAGTTTTTCCAGCTCCATTTGGTCCTAATAGCGCCACAATTTCTCCTCGCTGAATTGAGAAAGACAAATGTTCAATCCCATCACCATTCCGGTAGCACTTGCTTAAATCTTGCACTTGCATTAATTGCATCAAATCTTCTCCTAATATTAGAATGAAGTAGTCTTTGGTTTATCGTTATGCATATGTCTCTGAAGTTTAAACTGCCACAGCGGCATACAGACGAGCACTAAATTATGAATGAAATGAGCTGCTAATACACATATAAAACCAAATTTGATAAATAGAACTCCCAAAAAGCAACCGAATATAAATAGATGCAGCCAACGTATCCACCTTGGGTCATATCCAGTTACTTGGTGCATAACCGCCCACAAAAAGGAAGATATAACAATGGAAATAATGATATTTCCACTCAGCCACCAAATGACTGAAATCATTAGCAGCCGATAGATAACCTCCTCTCCAGCCGAACTTTGTATGCTCATATTCAATCCTTGCCTAAAAGTAAAACCTGATAGAAAGACGGTTCGGTTAGAAAGCTCAGGAGATATACTTAAATAATGCTTTTTCTCTAATAAGTTAAACAGCAGTGAAGTCACTCCCAAACTAATGAGCCCCGCTCCTATTCCGTAGAAAACCTGAATCATTGGCTGTTCAAACGTTTTCCATCCTAATTCACCAGTAAGCGCATTTCCTGCCAATGAACATATAAATACTACAAACCCTGTTAATAATCCTGTAAGAAGTGTGGACAAAACGCCTAAAATGCTGACCGTTTTGACACTCATTCTTGCATCATAGGCATTTACAATTGTCAATTGGATATCTTCTTTTAGTGTCAAAGACTGGCACATGATAATCAACAAACCCAGCACAAGGCTGGCGATTATGCTTGTTTGCACATCCATAAATACAAGGATGAGAATCGCAACTATCATCGCTACAGCTGAGCCCAACATACCAGATACTCCGAATGTCGACTCCACTTGTTAATCTCGAATCACTTTACTCATTTGATCAGTTAGTATTTCTTGTTCAGTACCAATATATGAAATTCGGCCGCCCTGTAATTCAACCGTCACCTTAAGTCGGATATCTCCCGCTTCCGCTATGTACCAATAAGTACTAACCTCATGAAAATCCTCTTCTTTTTTACCGCTACCAGTCATATTTGCTCTAGACCAAAGTCCATCAGGCGAAACCATTAACCTCTGCTTGAGTGCCTCTGGAGAAACTTGTTCGAACTTCCCTGAGAGAGACTTTTTCGGAACATCCGCATAAAAAAAAGTGATTTCTCGATTGGCATTGACACCGACTACAAATGATTGATTTTGGTGAACGAACCGGACTCTCCATGCTTCGACCAACCCAATATTATATAAAACCGTTCTGTTTTTCTTAAGTATACCTAAGTGATGAAGTTTATTAACTGTATCATGGTCATACCAATATACTGAGTAAAAATCCCAGTTCTCCACATCAATCCCAACAAACTCTCTTATAAATTGCACACTTATTTCTTTTGCCTCATCTTTGCTTAAGAGCAGTGAAGCAATTGTTGGAGGTTTAAATTTAATAAATAACAGTAATCCAACAATCGCCAAAATAACCCAAAATACTACTGGTAGATTATTCATTCCTGATCCCTACCTTGACTTCTTTTTGAAAAGGCAAGTCCGGTTCAGATAACTCGATTTTCCCAATACATTTGCAATTTTTAGCATCACATTTTAATTGAAGCAGACGAGCAGGTGAACCAATGTCTGCCATGCTATCTTCTAAAATATGGCCTAGTGGCAAATCCTCTAATTGGCAGGGAGTTACATATCCATCTGCTCTAATGTACCAGGCAAGATATCCTGGTGTACAAAAATCTGTTGTGAAAGAACTTTCTTCATGCTCCCAATCAATAATGTTCAGGCGGTCTCCCCATCGGTCACGGGCTTCCCTAAGCTGCTTTTGAACCAGCTCTTCAAAATCAACAGCCAAACCCCTAAAACCTTCTGTTGCTCGTCCGACAGATAACGTTTTTCCTGCACGAAAGATAAAAGCACCAGCATTGGCACATTGCTCCACCACATCAGATACCTCGCCGGCATTAGACTCATTGATGGTCATAGCAACAATCACTGGGATGTTTGCTTCTGATAATTTTTTGATGGTATTCATACTTTCTTTAAAACCGCCTTTTCTGCCTCTTAATTTGTCATGCGTATTATCAATACCATCAATGCTGATCTGCACAGAAACATTACCTAGGTGACTGAGTAATTCAACTTCATCGTCTCGCCAGTTCAATCCATTACTAAATACATTTACATTGGTAAATAGCGAACTTGCAGCAACGACTAATTCTTTAAACCCTTTTATTAGCTTAGCTTCCCCTCCGGTCAGTGTAATATCTGCAACTCCGTGGGCTGCTAGCTTTTGCATAACCAAAATCCATTGTTCACTATATAGTTCCTGCGGATATGGTTTTCCTGAGCTGGCATAACAAAAAGAACAGCTTAAATTACAGGCATTTGTCAACTGCAGGGTACAACTTATAGGTAAATATGAATCTAACGAACCTGAAACATGTAAAGGCTGATCCAACAGCCCTTGCGTCCAAGCCTCCGTAAAGGGATGGGCACTAAGCTCTTCTTTTAATTGTTCAGCACTCATCTCTTCTTTCTTTACAATCTCCCAAATACGTGCCGTTTTGTGGAGGTTTTTGTTTTTTGATAAAAGAAACGCCAATTGTGCTCCACGTCCGCTGAGTCTAAAATAAAACATGCTTTTTCTATCAATCATTACTGCACCATGAGGCTGTAAATGAACCGCTAACTCTGGTAAATCAAAATCTTTAACACGATCATTCGACATATAAAATCCCCCTCAAGAGAAAATAAGGAGTATAAGCAAATATGCTCAACTCCCTATTCTCAAATGTTAAATTGCTTTCATAGCAGGATGCGGAAGTGCACAAACACGTGTCATAGCAATACTCTTCGAGGCCCAACAGCCCATACAGCCAGCTGCCTTTACAATCGAAGTACCCCCTGGCTTTATAAGGCCTTTTTTACTCACAGATTCCCATTCTTTTTGGTTTCTTTTCATAAGTAAAACCTCCCCTCAATTTTTGCATAGAGTCTATAGACATAGCTTCCATGCGATACGATAATACCAGAATGCAAATGTCGAAGTAAGGGGAATTTTGTATTTTATCCTAAAAATTACATTAAATAGATATAAATAGAATATATTAACCCTTTAAAGATAGAAAATCTTCCATGCTACCCTCTCGAGAAAAACATGAGCTCACCCTAATTTTCACTTATGTTTTGAATATTGTGTTGTTCTATGAACAAAACCTCAAAAAGGCGATCTATTTTTATATAAAAATTCTGATGCCTATTAGATTGACAAACAACCTCTTTAAGGAAATTAAATCAAGAGATGATTTTCCAAAACTTTAGTGATTATATAAATACAATGACTTTAGTTAAATGAATGAAGTCTCCTATAATTTATATCAATTATCCATACTAAAAACCCCTTCGGCTAAATAACCAAAGGAGTTAAACTTATTAATACGCGATTTATTAACATCACAGCCGCGGTGCAGTGCAGCATACATAGTAAGAGCGATCAGCTGCAATGGAACAACTGAAACCAACGAGAATAATGCAATAAATGTGCTTTCGGCAGTAGGAATCTGTCATCGGCATCGTTTAGGTCATTCAAGATGATGCATGTGTTTGCTCCGCCTTCTTTGACATTTTCGCGAATGCCGACGAATACTTAAGTGCTTTGTTCAAGACAATCATACCGTGCTTCAGCTCTCCGTCGGCAAAAATCTCTTTCAGCTTCTGCGGACCTTCTACTTGACGGAATTTAAACAACTCACAAAAAAACACCCGCTTATATTACAAACGGATGCTAGGTCTTTCGAAATAAAACCATTGAATGTTAAAGATGAAAACAAAGCATTGCATTATTGATTAATATCTTTTAGCATCTGTTTCGGCTGTGAATAAAAAATCAGCAATGATGCAATAATCGCAATCATAACTCCTAACGCGCCAACCCAGGTAATCGAAGCCAATGATACGTTTTCTACAAAAACTCCCCCTATTCCTGCGCCGACTGCCATGGCGAGTTGCATCATGGACTGATTCATGCTGAGCAATACACCTGACATTTCCGGTTCTATTGTAGCCAGATGGAATTGCTGTGTCGGACCGGTGGACCATGCGGCAAATGACCATAATACAAGAATCACCAACACGCCGATATAGGAATGAGTGACAAGTGACAGCAGAATCAATGTGATAATGTGCAATGTCATCCCGCAAACAAGTGTGATGGGCACTCCCCATTTGTCGGTGCTATATCCCCCAAACTTCGATCCAACCAAACTGGCAATTCCAAATATAAGCAAAACCCCGCTAAGCAGTTTGCCGCTTATTCCCGAAATGTTCAAGAGATACGGCGACAGATAGGTATAAACAACAGAATATCCCCCGAGCCAGAAGAAAGTGATTGATAACCCCATCGCCACTTTCCGTTTTTTGAAAAGAGCAAGCTGCTGAAGCAAGGGCACTGGCTTATCCCCTTCAGTATGCGGAAGAGCCAAGAATATAACGATCATTGCGATTAACCCCAATAAAGCAATTGCACCAAATACAGACTTCCAGCCGAATGCTGTTGCTATCATTCTTCCAAGCGGAACACCAATGATTAAAGAAGCGGTAAATCCCATCACGACAGTAGCGATGGCACTGCCTTGCTTCCCTTCCGATGCAATCTTAGCGGCAATTGTTAATGCGGTGACAACAACCACACCCGCTCCCATCGCCATAATGATCCGCGCTGCAATAAACCATCCATAACCAGGCAGGATAAGGGCCAAGATGTTGCCGAACACAAACAAACCGAGGGCATACATCATCAATTTGCGTCTATCCATACTTGCTGTCAACACCATAAGTACAGGTGTGGAAAGAGCATATACAAGTGAAAAGATTGTAATAAGCTGGCCCGCGGCAGCCAAGGTTATCCCGAGTGTATGAGCGATCTGATCCAAAATACCGGAAATGATGTACTCTGAGGTTCCAACTAAAAAGCTGACAATGGCTAAAATGTAAATTTTCCAAGTGTTAGACATAAAAACATTCACTCCTTCAGCATTAATAAAACAACATATCACGAAATGTCGATATATAATTTAAAAAATAAACACATCGAAATATGTCGATATGTATGACGTAAAAATAAACATCAATTGATGTTTATTTTTATATCTCTGTTTTAAGAAAGTCAGCAAGTTTCCCAATGGCTTCTTCATCTCTTTTGTAATACGTGTACTTCCCGATTCGTTCGGCCTTAATCAGACCGGCTCTTAAAAGGATGGTAAGATATTGAGAAGCCGTCGATTGCGTCATTTTCAATTTGTCGGTTATTTGACTGACACATACCCCGATTGTGTTCATATCAATCCCTTCATGAGGAGCAAAATGACGATCAGGCTCCTTCAGCCAATGTAAAATTTGCAGCCTTGATTCATTTGATAAGGCTTTGAATACTTCAATTGGTTCCATATGGATTATTATATCGTTATATTCCGATATGTCAATTCGTTTTTTTGAATTTCTGACTAATCCCACGAAATGAAACTGAAGACAGCATATCAAAAATGGCCTTTAATCAAGT
Organism: Bacillus tequilensis KCTC 13622; assembly: GCF_000507145.1. GTDB lineage: Bacteria > Bacillota > Bacilli > Bacillales > Bacillaceae > Bacillus > Bacillus tequilensis. The sequence goes on from NZ_AYTO01000036.1 coordinate 167,493, forward strand.
CATTGTACGCTTTTGGGAACCCGGCGTTGGCTTTGTTAGTTGCCTATTACCAGTCATCAATGAAAAGAAGCGGAAGATGATGATGTTCAATCAGCTTCCAGCCCCTATGAAAATTCAAGCTCTGCTTGGCTTGAATAGTATTGTTTCATTCTTCATCTCAAAGATTTTTCTCCAGATCATTAACTAATTTAAATACCATCACTCGTTCACCTGTACGCGAGCTTAAATCAGTATGAAAACTTGTCACTTCTTCTCCGGTTATCCTCAGGATAATATCCTTAAGTTCTTCTATACCTGATTCAACTAACTCCGAACGAGTTTGTTTGATAGATAACATACCCTCTTTTGATTCACAAACTGCATATTCAGCCGGTGTTAAAACTCCTTTTAAATTAACAATGATCATATCCCGCAGTATATCGGTCTTAACAGATACAGACCCGCGCCCAAGATAATCTTTTTCCCATTGAGTGATTGTCTTGCTGATCTCTGATTCAAAAGAACCTTTCGACTTTTTCATATATCAAACATCTCCTGAGCAAATAAATTGGCATATTCTATTTATTATATCGTCTCATTAATATTCTCTTATCACATGTCCTTCATATACACCTTCAATATCCAAATCAGTTTTACCGTTTCTTAAGACGACTATCATTTTAGATAACATATTTTCTTCCATCATAGAGTGTATATGCAAAAACCGCACACTTTCTAAATCGGTTTTCTCAACTTCTTCATAAGATTTTAATTGATAATAATCAATTGCTTTTCTCATTACTTTTTTCAAACATTCCATATTTTCACGATCAAACGGACTCATTTCCTCTATTGTTTTTGTTACAAAATCAGTTAAATTAGATTGCATACATTCTCCTTAGATGACAAGCAATAATCAGATAAGGCTTGACGCTGTTTTAATAGCAGGAACAGGAACCTCCATAATTGAGGATTCTCCATCCTTATGATTAACGATTAACCCTCTCACTTTAACAGATGACGGCACTAGTGGATGTTGGCGAATGATATCAACGCTTTTTTCAATACCGCCGCTGCTGTTTTCATTTAACCATTCATCGACCGTACCGCCTAAAAACTCAGGCTTGCAATGTTGGAAAAGATAATCCAATGTTTGTATTTTATCTTTCATTGTTTTAAGTTGCGTTAGTCCATTACCTGTGGAAGTCTTCTTATCTTTTGTTCCTACAACAAAAATCTCCTCAACATTCTCCTGATAAATCGCAAAAATAACAGACCGCATAATTTCTCCATAAGGATGCGAGACACTGGCACCGTAGCTTTGTATCGTCAGCATATTTTCCGCTGGAGTATCAGTCACTTCTTGTAAAATAGGCTCCAAGCCGTTTTCAATGTCCGTCAAAAACAATACTTTTTTATTTACATTCATACAGCACACCTCTTCTTTATATTGAGTAAGGAATCCATCGGATAAATGTTTATATGAATAGTTACCAGCTTTCCCAACGTCCTTCTGGATCAATACTGGCCAGTCGGACCCATCCATTTTGAACTTTTTGCAGAAATACTGAGTTGTTATTTAATAACCGTTCTACATATTCTCTCGGTGCTTGAATAACAATCAATAAACGAAGAGGAGAATGATAAGCCTCGTGATCTGATTTCATGACGGATTGCCAAGGCAGTCCTGTTAACAAGTCACTTGCATTTCCCTGCATAACGCCAAGACCCGCAGTAACGGTTTGAGTCGCTTTATTTCCGCTGCCATAATAATGAGGTGCTACTGTTGATGCGTAATACTGTAAATTAATCCATTGGGCCACAGTTCCAGGTCCTGCAATAATATTTGCCAGGATATCACCGCTTTCGTCCTGCTTCCAATCATAATTATGAAGAAAGGCTCTTCCTTCTAAATCACAATCCTGAGTTAGTTCACGTTGGCCGATTATAAAAGATGCATTACGAGCCAGTCCCCATTCCGGACGTATCTCACTCCAATCCTCCGCATATCGGTGTGCCTCTCCCTTCGGATTTTTAAGTTCCGATTGGAAATTGGGCAATTGGGCCAGACGTTCTGCATTTACGTGATGCTTCACTTTCGGCATAACAGCTTCGATGCGTTCAAATGCTTCTTGTGCAGCTTCAGAAAGCTCTGGTACATAAAGCCAATGTAATTCATCCACCGTTGTATCATGTTCAGCGGCTGCAAACACCGTATCCTCAGGGATTGCAATTCCTTCAGTTAAAAGAGCTTCTCTTACCTCTGAAAGATTACATAAAGCAGCTAAAACTCTGGCATTGAATCCGCCGGCCGCTCCGCCGCAGGCACCACAATCAAGAGCAGCGGCATAAGGATTATTCGTACTTTGACTGCCATGGCCGCAAATCACGACTAATGGAGCGAAGTTCTTTGTTAATCCCATCATTTTTAATGCTTGGCAAGCATAGTTCACTTTTTCTTCTTCAGTAAAACCTACAGGTATTTCTGCCTCTGTGTCACCATCATAATGAAGTGAAAGTTTTGTATCGGGTTTACGTACCCAAGCATCACGGAGATGACGAATGAAACGATCCGTTTTTCTTGGCACAAAGGTGCGTGCTGCCATTTGCAGACTAAGCCAAGGCCCGCTTAGCTCAGGCAGAAGCAAGCTCGCAAGTACATTCTGTTTCATCGTTTTAAATGTATGGCTTACGGAATGAACTGCTTGCTTGCGCTGCTTGTATGTTTGGAAGACATCTTCATCTGCGAACTCTTTTATTTTATGTTGCGGTTTTTGTATGATCGGCAAGGAGGCGTGACTGTGTTTACTGCCAAGTTCACAAGTTGCAATCGGCACCCCAAAGAAACCGGCAATACCAATCGTTTCAAACGGACCTTCTTTTTCTAGCTGACGGCGAAAAGGTTCTGATCGTACATCGATGCAGAATGCTAATTGAGCTAATGCGGATTTTTTATTGTTTTCACGTTGCTTCGAGATGATCTTCTGACTTAGTCGATCAGTGTATGTTTGTTCCCAAGCCTCTAGCCAAAGTTTCCGGCGAAGTTTCTCATCAAAGAGATAAGCAAACGATAAATATTCGTTTTGTTCACTGGCCGGCATCTGAGACCATTCCTCCAGTGTAAGGCCCCCCCAATGAATCCAAGCTGCTAAAAGGGGAGTCATCGGAATCTTTTTCTCAGATCGTACTTTTTCCAAAGGCAAATATGGCTTTGTAAGGGCCAACTCCATGGATAGTCGAACCGCTAAATATTCCGTCAGGAGTGCATGTTCATGGCTCGATTGTTGAGAGCGCCAAAGCATCATCCCTGCCCATCCAGGCAAGGAAAGCAAATGGCCTTCAAGATAAGTCTGGATTTCTGTTTCTGGGATTTCCAGTGCGAATAAAGCTTCTTGTAAAGCCATATGGGCGTCTTCCGGCCAACCTTTTAATCTTTTACGCTCCTGTTTAGTAAGTGCTGGATCATATTGAATGAGATGCTGCCACGCACGATAGAATCCTTCCTCACGATTGGGCATAGTCCAACCCGCTTGAGAGTCATCAAGATATAATTTACTCCACTTAATGACATGCTGATCAAGTATATTTGCTACCCTTTCACCATCTTGATTCTCTATATATGAACTTATTGGTTGTGCATAAAAACTCTCGATGCGATCAAATCCACTACATCCATTCACCAATTTCTCCAGCTTATGCGATGATAAGAGGCTGGAAGGCAGCGGATCTAATTTTAATCCAGCACGGCAAAATCGCTCCGCTGCGTCCTGCGGGATAGTAAAGGAATGCGAATCAAGCCAGCGCTGCAGTCCCATTTCCAAAAAATCTTCATCAATCTCACCTTTATTCTTTGCTGAACGGATCATAGCTGCACTAGGGTATATATCAACATCACGAGTGTTTTTCAACCAACCTGCAACCTGATCAAAAGGTTGGTTTTCAAGCCCCATCCACGGATTGCGTGCAGCAAATGTAGAAATAGGCCAGAGCGGCGCGATCACTCGGCTGGCGGACTGAATGAAAACGTTAAGATCATTCCCTTGAAGCTCAATATCTGTATCTTTCTTTTTTACATTTTCTTTCGTTAATACGGATGTCATGCCCATCTCAGATTAGCTCCTTATGATAAATATTGTTTAAGGTAGTCTGGGTGATTCTCTACTGTCTTTCGTTTTGCTTCACCTAATCGCAGTAACCAAAGATAGATTACCGCGGAGAAAACGGAAGAACGATGACGAGCAACCCACGTACTCAGAACACCGCCAAATAACAATAGACATACAACAATGATGACAGCTGACATTGGAGGGTGAACACTTTGTAAAACGGTTGTATGCAGCCAATGATAGAAAAGGTTATGAATGATAAAATAGACGAGGGCTGCACCTCCTAAAAATGTTAAGCCAACAATTCGACCCCATTTCCCCTCTCCAAAAGCTACAAGCTGAGTCCAAGAAACGGACAATGACCACCCTAAGATCAACGCACTAATGAATTGATACCCCTCTCCAGGAGCAGCGAGCCAAAAAGCAACGCCTATCACAAAGGCTAACGTGCGACCAGCCACAATCCATAAATAGGATGATCTCTCATTAGCCCGCGTCGATCCTTCATAACGCTGTACGACTGAACCAGCCTGTAAAAATAACGTAGCTTTGAATAAACCATGTAAAATAAGATGAATAATCGCTGCTATATAGGCCCCTAATGCACACTGAATGAGCATAAATCCCATTTGCGCAATCGTTGAGCCTACTAACTGGCGTTTATAGTCAACCTGAACTAAACTAATACCAGCTCCAATCAATACAGAGATGCCGGCAAGCAGAAGTAAAATAATTGATGCGATACCACCATGAAATAGAGGTGAAAATCGAGTGAGTATAATCCCGCCGGCGTTTACTAAACCTGCGTGCATAATCGCAGAAACAGGAGTTGGAGCAACAATAGACTCAATCAGCCATCTTTGGAATGGCCATTGAGCAGCAGGTATGACCACTGCTAACACAATCAATAAATGTATTCCTGTTTGCTCCCAAATCCCCAGTTGAGCTAAATTTTCATTTATTAAAACCAATGATAGCCGCCATTGACCTGTGACTTGAAAAAGCCAAATCATCACGAAAAACAAAGAAAACCAGCTTAACAAAAATAACCGGCCAGAAACCTTGGCTGCTTCACCAGCCACATGCCAAGCACTGTTCAACCTGATAAGTAAGGTTAAACCGACAAGAGTTGCTCCCCAAAAGATAACCATCAAGCGAAGATCGCCGCTTAACCATGTAATAGAAGCAGCACCTGTAGTGAACGTGAAAAGCGTAAAATATTTTCGATAAGAACGATCTCCCATTAAGTAACGCACAGAAAAACGCTGAATGACGAATCCAATTGCAAGAACAAAGAAAGTCATTAAACAAGCGATGGAATCTAAGTGCCAAAGGCCAATATCTGCATTCACATTGCTATTGATAAGCAGCAGGAAGGAAACCAAAAGCGGTAAAACCAAAATACCAATATGAATGCGAACATAGCTCAAGGGAACTCGTGGAACCAAAAACAATAATCCACTTATCCCGGAAATCATAAGCATAATAAAAAATAATGTTAATAATGATGACAAACTCAGCGAAAACAACATTTCAAATTCTCCCTTAGGTAAAATTCTCTTCTGTAATTTTATTTATCTCTTTGAATCGTTACGTATTTTTCCAAATAAAAAAGCCGACAACATCAAAACTCAATGATGATCTTAGTCATTGAGTCTTGAAAATTGTCGGCTTCACTTCAACTAACTTCAGCGAAGTTTTTTAAAGTGCTACCTTATGATTGGTCATTTTACTATATACAATATTTTAAGTTCCGTCTTAAGGAATGGAATATCGTCAATTTAGTGCCTTGATTTATAAAATAAATCGACTTATGTTCCTTTTCGTTTTTAATTAGGATACTTTTTCATCCTATCAAGATTTAAAATTAAATATTAAAAGAATGCTAAAGTCCTAATTTTATGAGCAAAAATAAACATCTGCTCCGATTATTGAGTTAAGTATAAGATATGCTAAATTTTAAACATTGTCAAGATGTTGGAATACGGAGAATGAAGTATCAAATCCTTCTTTCCCTTTAAATATACATCCTGAATCTTTAACCAAGGCCTATGATATCTACCATTCTAATTTTTTTGTAGAAATACAAGAAAAACTTTATAATCATTTTCTATTTTCTTGTTTAATAAATAACCGAGTTCAATTAGCAACTATAAATGAATACTGGTTCCTACTTTCCTTGAAAATACCTTCTTTATATTTTCTTATTCTTATGGCAATCTTAAATATCTGTAAAACTAAACATAGCCATCTTTGAAACAAAAAACCCCTTTGGCTAAAACTGTAGCTTTGAAATAAAGGATGATCAAAAATAACACATGAACCTTCAGTTTACGGCAAATTTAAAGAATCCATTTAGAAAAAAAGATAGACCAAAATGGATTCTACAGTTTTGAATACAGATGGAATCTTTATAAAAGAGTTTGATCATTTTAGGTTACGATTTTTTGAACATTAGCACCCAATTGTTGAATAAATCTAAAAATTTTTTGACTTGTTTTCCTTTCTTTTGAAGCGATAAAGAAGCATGTTTTCACATTTTTCATAAATTTTTATGGTAGTTTGAATAACTTTTAGTTTAGGGAATGTTAAATATATAAAAGTTGAAACTGCTAGGCTTATTAATACTCCTGCTAAAACATCAAAAGGATAATGAACCCCAACCCATATACGGGAGACTCCCACAAGAACAGCTAACAATACCCATAAGATTGACCAGCCTCTTTTAAAGAGCCAGAATGAAATACAATATGAGAAGAATAAAATTGTATGGTCACTTGGAAAAGAATTGTCTTTTTCTTTATGTATCAGTTTATTAACCTCTCCCAATTCAACAAAAGGTTGATAATTCGAGTGAAATGCCCCTGCAACCTTCCCTATCGTAAAAGCACAAATGAAAGCGATAGATGCACAAAGAATCATAATTCTATTATCCGTATCTCTTGTAAACCAAATAAAAAGAACACTTAGTGCAAGTAAAAAAACCATATATTCAGCAATAAAACTAAATACAGGATTCAAAAAGGGATGTTCTTTTCCTAAGTCATTAACTAGTCTAAACAGTGATATATTAACTTCTGAAATATCCAAACCCAACACCATCCAATCTCTTTTTAGAACATAGTAAAAGAAAATTAGATGACCTGCCATCGAATCAAATTACATTATTTGAGATTAAAGTTACATTTTTGTAAGATTGGTGTCACATCATTTATGTAAAAAGGGGACCCAAAATCAATTGGAATCCCCTTATAATATTTAGTTACCTGCCTCTTTAGTTAAAATAGAAAAATACCCTTAGACAAAAATTATCTAAGGGAAAAAGCATCGCAACATTTTTAAAACGTCGTGACTTTATTTTAAACATCACATCTTTTTTACAAAAATCGTGACTTTATTTCAAAGCAACAAAAACAACCAAAGGGGTTAAACACTTTATTCCACAGTAACACTCTTCGCGAGGTTACGTGGTTTATCAACATCACAGCCGCGATGAAGCGCAGCATAGTAAGCGATCAGCTGCAATGGAACAACAGACACCAACGGAGCAAGCGCTGGGTTTACTTCCGGCAGTACGAATCTGTCATCCGCATCGTCCAGGCCTTTCAGTGAGATGATGCATGTGTTTGCTCCGCGAGCGGCAACTTCCTTGACGTTTCCGCGGATGCTTAGGTTTACGTGCTCTTGCGTTGCCAGCGCAAATACTGGTGTTCCTTGTTCGATCAAGGCAATTGTACCGTGCTTCAGCTCTCCGCCGGCAAAACCTTCTGCCTGGATGTAAGAAATCTCTTTCAGCTTCAGTGCGCCTTCGACACATACAAAGTAGTCAAGGCCGCGTCCGATGAAGAAAGCGTTTCTGGATACAGTCAGGTATTCACGGGCGATCATTTCCATTTCGTCTTTCTGGTCGCAAAGGGCTTCCATTGCGTTTGCAGCGATACCAAGCTCTTTGACGAGGTCGAATCCGATATCAATACCGTTTTTGTCAGCGGCTACAGATGCAAGAACCGCAAGAACTGCGATTTGGGCAGTGTATGCTTTCGTTGACGCAACAGCGATTTCAGGGCCTGCATGAAGCAGCAATGTGTAGTCAGCTTCACGAGAAAGCGTTGATCCCGGTACGTTTGTGATTGTCAGCGCCTTGAGTCCGAGCGCTTTGACTTGAACAAGAACCGCGCGGCTGTCCGCTGTTTCCCCGCTTTGAGAAAGGAAAATGAAGAGCGGTTTCTTAGACAGAAGCGGCATGTTGTAAGAGAATTCACTCGCTACATGCACTTCAACCGGCACGTTTGCCCACATTTCAATATATTGTTTACCGACAAGCCCTGCATGGTAGCTTGTTCCGCAGCCGATGATATAGATGCGGTCTGCTTCGGCTACAGCAGAAGCGATATCTCCAGGCACGGACAGCTTGCCGTTTTCATCTTGATACGTTTGGATGATTTTGCGCATAACAACAGGCTGCTCATCCGTTTCTTTCAACATGTAGTGAGGGTACGTGCCTTTCTCGATATCACTGGCATCAAGCTCAGCAATATAAGACGCACGTGTAATCACGTCACCATCAAGGTTTTTGATGACAACTTGGTCGTCAGTGACGATAACCATTTCTTTATCCATCAGCTCTACGTATTCGTTTGTTACTTGAAGCATCGCCATCGCATCAGATGCTACGACGTTGAATGTGTCTCCAAGACCGACTAATAGAGGGCTTTTGTTCTTCGCAACAAAAATCGTTTCTCTGTTGTCGTTGTCGAATAAAGCAATTGCATAAGAGCCTTTTAACAGTGTAAGTGTTTTGCGGAACGCTTCTTCTGTCTCAAGTCCTCCGTTTACAAATTGCTCGATTACTTGAACGACTACTTCTGTATCGGTGTCACTTTTTAGCTCTACATCTTGTAAATACTCTTGTTTCAGCTGAACATAGTTCTCGATCACGCCGTTATGAACAAGTGTAAAGCGGCCGAGTGCGCTTTGATGCGGGTGAGCGTTCAGATAGCTTGGTTCGCCGTGTGTTGCCCAGCGAGTATGGCCAATTCCGGCTTTCGCTTCTACATTGGCATCCACAACTTCACGAAGATCCGCAATGCGTCCTTTTTCTTTGAACACATGGACTCCCTGTTCGTTGGCAACAGCGATACCAGCAGAGTCATATCCGCGGTATTCAAGCTTTTCTAACCCTTTCAACAAAATTTCCTTCGCATCAAGCTGACCGATATAACCTACGATTCCACACATATTTTCTTCCTCCTAAGATTGCAAAAGGAGACGAAGAAAGTCAAATTTCAAGGGGACTTTCAATCGTCCCCTCCTACATGTTTTTGGAAGATCATGTGATTTCTCTTTGTGCAAGGAGTCACCCCCTTGGTTTGAAGAAATCCTTACGGCTGTGATCTGCACACTCAGCCGGGAGGCATCCGCCGAAAATTCGATAACCTCCATCCTCGTCAACTAAGCCTTTTTCCGGGCGCTTAGTTCGGGCGCTATTATTATAGGTAAAGCAATAATCCCGTCTTTTCTTCCTCAGAGAAATGAGAACAAGACAAGCTTGATTTTACAGCATGTGCCATGAACGGTCAATTGTTTTTTAAACAACTTTGCCGCATGTTTCACAATTATCATATGTAAGTCCCGCTTGTCTCGTTCGCTCTCTGATGATAGACTTCGTTACTCTAATCCCATTTCTGACCGGACGACTTCAACAATGCGATTGACATATTCATCGCACAGCTCTTTCGTCTTCGCTTCAGCCATTACACGGACGAGCGGTTCAGTGCCTGAAGGACGCACCAAAATCCGTCCGTCGCCGTTCATTTCTTTTTCAACTTCAGAAATAACAGCTTTTACTTTTTCGTTTTCTTCGACTTTATATTTATCAGTTACTCTCACATTGACCAGCAGTTGCGGGAACTTTTGCATTTCAGCCGCAAGCTCTGACAGCGGCTTGCCTGTCGCTTTCAATGTGTTCATCAGCATGATAGCGGACAATAATCCGTCGCCTGTTGTGTTGTAATCAAGGAAAATAAGATGTCCTGACTGTTCTCCGCCGACATTGTAGCTGTCTTTTTTCATCGCTTCCACTACGTAGCGGTCACCGACAGCTGTCTGTACGCTTTTGATGCCTTCTTTTTCGAGCGCTTTATAGAAGCCGAGGTTGCTCATCACAGTGGAAACCACTGTATCATCCTTTAAACGGCCCTCAGTTTTCAGGTGTTTTGAGCATATGTACATGATTTGGTCGCCGTCAACGATATTTCCTTTTTCATCGACAGCAATCAAGCGGTCGCCGTCACCGTCGAACGCAAGCCCGAGATCAGCGTTTTTCTCTTTGACAAATGCGCTGAGCGCTTCCGGATGAGTCGATCCGACGCCGTCATTAATGTTTAATCCATTCGGGGAAGTCCCCATTGTTGATACATCTGCATCTAAATCAGCAAACAGGTGTGTCGCCAAGGACGATGTTGCGCCATGCGCACAATCCAGCGCCACATGAATGCCTGTAAAGTCTTCATCAGCAGTCTGCTTTAAGAATTGCAGATACTTTTGTCCGCCTTCAAAATAGTCATTTACAAGTCCGAGGTCGGCTCCGACCGGTCTTGGCAGTTTATCCTCCGGTTCGTCCATCAGGCGCTCAATTTCAGCCTCCTGTTCGTCAGAAAGCTTAAATCCGTCACCCCCGAAGAACTTGATCCCGTTATCCTGTACTGGGTTATGAGAAGCGGAAATCATGACGCCTGCCTCTGCGTCCATCGCTTTTGTTAAATAGGATACACCAGGTGTAGAAATGACACCCAGACGCATGACTTCTGCGCCAATGGATAAAAGTCCGGCGACAAGGGCTCCCTCCAGCATATGGCCGGAGATCCGTGTATCGCGGCCTATCAGCACTTTTGGACGTTGTTTGTCTTTTGTCAGCACATACCCGCCGAAACGCCCGACTTTAAAGGCCAGCTCAGGTGTAAGCTCACTATTGGCGACACCTCTTACACCGTCTGTTCCAAAATACTTGCCCATTTTATAATCGCTCCTTTTTTATTCTGATGAGGATTGTGAATCCGCAGCGGACTCATCCTGATCTTGGTTTTGATCTTTATTTTCGTCTTGTTTTTGATCATTGCTGTTTTTATCATTGTTTGTTGTATCTTCTCGCTGTTTGTTATCTTGATCATTCGTTTGCTTATCTGTGTCATCCTGGTTCCCTGATGTATTGCTGCTGTTGCCATTCCTGGATGTAGTGCTCTTTTTAGACGTCAGCTTGATTTTGGCATTCTTCTGCCCCAAGGACCAGGTTACATTCTGCGGCCCGTTCACTTCAAGCTGCACGCTATGCTCCCCGTCCTCTAAATCTGAAACATTCACATACAGTTCTATATCTGATTTCTTCAGTTTTCTTATATTGGCGGGGGAGCCTTTAGCCGTCACATCTATCGCTTGCGATTCAGGATCAAGAAATTCGATGTTTTGCGAGCTGCTCAGCCCCACAGTCTTAATTGAGACATTTTCAAACTTCTGATCCGCTTCACTATCAACTTCTATATGCAATGTCACCTTTGACGGCGAGATTTTTTTGATGCCGTCAGGAAGCGGAATATCTGCCTCGATATCGGAATCCTTGTTGATTTTGCTTAAATCTAAGCTGACGCCGTCAACAAATTCAAGAGAATCCAACACATCCTGCGAGCCGTAAACCGTTACCTCACTGGGGCTGGATTCAATATTTGCTATGCTGACACCGTCTGGAAGGCTTCCTGTCCGTTCAATTTTAAAGGGCACTTTTTTACTCGGACTCGTCACCGGAACAGTAATCTTAATGACCGATGGCTCTACATCAACAGGAAGCGCGTTTCCATCCTTATCATAGACAGTCACTTTCGCTTCCTGATCAATCGTTTCATCTGCATTTTCCAAATTCACTGAAGCTTTCACAAGAGAAATATTATCGATTACATTTTTAGATCCGGTAATCTGCACATTTTTCGGACTGACAATCGGCTGCTCCGGGGAATAGCCTTTTTTCATTTTGCTTTTGTTGTAATACTCCACTTCTACGGGAAAGCTTTTAGTCGTCCGTTCTTGAATGGTCACTGTCGTAACAGACGGATTGATTGAAATTGTCAGCCCATCCGACACGTTTTTGGCCTTAAGCTCGACCTTATGTGTGCCGGTTTTCAAATGTTCCATATCGGCATATATTTCAAAGTTCTTTGTCTGCCTAGCCTTTTTCACGGCGCTTGTCGAACCTTTTATCGTGACATTAACCGTTTGCGGCACACCCGTCACGACATAATTTTCATCATCATAATACGCTTTGACCGGAATATCAGTCAGTGTTGCCTCATCTGTTGTTGATGTCGGAAAGAAAGATTCACCCGGTTTTTTCGGAGTCGGTGCTTGATTGCTGTTAACCGCCACATAAAGCAAGAGTGCGAAAAGCAGAGCGATAATTTTCACAGCCCAGCGGTTGTTTAAGAATTTATCCATTTTTCTTGCCCCTCCAATACCAGCGGTTAGAAGAAGTGTCTCTGGTGTTTTTCTTAAACTCGGCTTCAAGCATTTCTTTCAGCGCTTCTTCAGTCAGCTCTCTGTGAAGGTCGCCGTTCTTCGCCACACTGACGCCGCCGGTCTCTTCAGACACAATAATCGTCAAGCTGTCTGTTACTTCACTGATGCCGACAGCCGCTCTGTGCCGCGTACCCAGTTCTTTCGAAATAAACGGGCTTTCAGAAAGCGGCAGATAACAGGCGGCCGCGGCAATTTCATTATTCTTCATGATCACCGCGCCGTCATGAAGCGGGGTATTCGGAATAAAAATATTGATCAGCAGCTCAGAGCTGACTTTGGCATTCAATGGTATGCCGGTCTCAATATAATCCCCCATTCCAGTATCCCGCTCAATGGTCAGCAGAGCGCCTATACGGCGTTTCGCCATATAATTGATCGCTTTTGTGATGGCCTCAATGGTTTTCTGCTGCGCTTCTTCCACAGGCGTGCCGCTCCTTGAAAAAAAGCGGCCGCGGCCGAGCTGTTCAAGCGCTCTTCTCAGCTCAGGCTGAAAAATAATAATAATTGCTAAAAATCCCCATGTTATCGCTTGGTCCATCAGCCATTGAAGTGTGCTGAGACCCAAGTATTGGCTGGCCATACGGACAAGCACGATCACAACAATTCCTTTTAACAGCTGGACCGCTTTCGTGCCGCGTATCACCATAATCAATTTATATATCACATACCAAACAAGGAGAATATCAACGGCATTGCCGAGGTACTGCAAAAAAGGGATATCCTCAAAAGCCATTTCCTCGTCCTCCACGAATTCAGTCATTTCGTATTTTGTGTTTTACGTGTTACGCATATGTACTTTACATAGCGAGCCCATTATACCACATTTCGATTTGGCAAGTGAAATGTGCCCACCTTCTCAGCCCGCAAAAAAAGAGCAAAGCGGCTGATACGCTTTACTCTTTTCCGTTTGGATCTAATGCATGGAATATACTTTTCCCCGCAGACTTCATCTTGTACCATGTCCAGTCGAATAATTGATTGATTTCTTCAATCTGACCTGTGACTTGTCCAGCAGAGGCCATATACTTTTCGCCGTTTACGACAGTTACATCCCCGTCTATTTTTCCTTTAATGATCAGCTTGCCGTTTTTGACAGTCACATCACCTTTGACCGTCTCACCTTCAGGCACGATCACAGTGCTGTTATGCACCACTAGATTCGGCTGCTTGGACACGCTGAAATTGTGGTCATTATGCCAGCTGTTAAAAAAACCTCCGCCCATCAAAATGATGAATACCGCAGCAGCTGCGATAACGGGATGGGATCTGAACCATCTTTTCACAGAAGCTCTTTTCTTCTCCTTAGGCAATTTTGCCATGACGTTAGCGGTAAAATTTGCGGGGGCTTCAACATGCGATGTGCTCCGGACGAGCGCTATGGATTTTTCCATCTCATAAAAATGCTTTTTGCATTTCTCGCATGTCTCAAGATGTTCCTTTAATTCGTGTTCATCTTTTGGAAGGATATCTCCATCAAGATGCATATGCATAAGCTGCACAATTTGTTCAGGACAGCTCATTTCATCACCCCACTTAAAGATCCCTTAATTGTTTTCTGAGAGCCTCTCTGCCTCTGTGAATCCGCGTTTTTACAGTCCCAACAGGAATATTCAGAATCTCGCCGATTTCAATTAATGAGAGTTCGTCAATATACTTTAATACGATGACGGTTCTGTATTTGTCAGGAAGCTTTAAAATTTTCTGCTGAATCGTGTGTGAGAGCTCCAGCGACACAACTGCATCCTCAGGCAAAACTCCGTCTGCGGCGATTTGCGAATACATGGTCAAGCCTTCCGTACCAGCCACCACTGCATCGAGGTAATAATCTGGCTTCTTTTTGCGAATGCGGTCAATGGTCAAATTGGTGGCAATTCGGTAAAGCCAAGTTGAAAATTTCCGGTTAATATCAAAACTGTCGATATTAACGTACGCTCTGATGAAAGCCTCCTGTGCAATATCCTCCGCCTCATGCACATTGCCAAGCATACGGTAGCAAAGCTGATAAATTTTATCTTTGTAAATATCTACGATGTCTGCAAATGCATTTTGATCGCCTTTTTTGACTTGCTTAATTCTCTTTTTAATCATCATTTCCATATTTATCTAACCTCTGCCTTCACCGGTCTGTATGTATACGAGCTTCGTTTCAAAAGGTTTCAACTTTTTTATAGAATAAGTTTATCAAATTTTTGGCAGGGTGTAGATGGTAATTCGTGAATAAACTACCTTAACATATTTTTAAAATTACTATACAGACTGAACAGTTAGAAGTTGAAATGATTTTAAAAAAGAAAAAAGACACCTTTTGGTCAAAGGTGTCTGTGACTGGGCTAGCTGGATTCGAACCAACGCATGACGGAGTCAAAGTCCGTTGCCTTACCGCTTGGCTATAGCCCAATAATGGTGGAGGGGGGCAGATTCGAACTGCCGAACCCTGAGGGAGCGGATTTACAGTCCGCCGCGTTTAGCCACTTCGCTACCCCTCCATATTAATAGTAAGAAACACAGTGCCGGCAAGAGGACTTGAACCCCCAACCTACTGATTACAAGTCAGTTGCTCTACCAATTGAGCTACACCGGCAAGATGGTGGAGGATGACGGGCTCGAACCGCCGACCCTCTGCTTGTAAGGCAGATGCTCTCCCAGCTGAGCTAATCCTCCAAATGGTGACCCGTACGGGATTCGAACCCGTGTTACCGCCGTGAAAGGGCGGTGTCTTAACCGCTTGACCAACGGGCCGTTTGTGTTCTCGTCGAGCTGACAAAAGTTATTATATACAGGTTATCCCCCCTTTGTAAAGGGTAAAATTAAATTTTTTATTTTCAAACTTTTTAACTCCTTTTTTAACTGAAAAAGCCTCCTGCCATTAGTCATTTATTTTATGATAGAGACAAGCAAAGTAAGAGAGGAGAAACCATTATGATTCTAGTCAGTTCTTGTCTTGGAGGCATTGAATGCAGATATAACGGCTCTCACGCCGCGTCAGCGAAAATCAGAAAACTCGTCAATGAAAATAAAGCGGTCATGGCTTGCCCTGAGCTTCTCGGCGGCTTCTCAACTCCCCGTGAGCCTGCAGAAATCATCGGAGGCACCGGTGAGGATGTTCTCAATGGCAACGCGAAAATCGTGACAGCTTCTGGGGAAGATGTCACAGAACTATATATGAAAGGTGCCGCTAAAACGTTAGCTTACGCAAAAGAAATCAGCGCCTCTGCCATCATCTTAAAAGAAAACAGTCCATCGTGCGGAAGCGGATTTATTTATAACGGCACGTTTTCTGGCAAAAAAATCACCGGCAGCGGAGTAACCGCAGCACTGTTAAAACAAGCGGGCTACCGTGTCATTTCAGAAAACCAGCTAGACGATATATTGTAAGGAGGCCGCCACATGACTTCAGACATTTCTTTATCCTTCTATAAGCCTGAACACTTGCCGGAGCTTCAATCATTCACGCTAAACAATGATGACAAACGCTTTACCGCTCTTCCCAAAGAGGTGCTGACTCAAGCTTTGGGCGTACAGGACCGGTATCCGGTTGTCATCTTAAAAAACGATCTGCCAGTCGGTTTTTTTATTTTACACACATCAAGAGAAACGCTTGCGCCCTATTCTAACAATCCATTTGCTTTACTGCTCAGTTCCCTGTCTTTAAACGCTGTGCATCACGAAAAAGGCTATGCAAAAAAAGCAATGCTTCAGCTTCCCGCTTTTGTGGGCGGTTATTTTCCATGGTGTGATGAAATCATTTTGGCCGTCAATCATTTGAACACACGCGCAAAGCACCTTTATATGAAATGCGGGTTCCTTGATAAAGGGCGGAGAAGAATCGGACCGCTTGGCGAACAGCTCATTCTGCATTATTTCTTATCACCTTGAATGAAATAAAATTTCAAAAATTCAAAAACATAGTTGAAATATCATGACATAAATGAATATACTGAATATTGGGATATATTATTTTTGAACAGGGGGCATCCTCATGTCAGAATCAGAACTATTAAACCTTCACCATCTTACAACGGAATCACGCAATCGCCAAACAGCGGAAATCCACAAAGCAAGCACATTCGGCATTCTCCAAATGATCAACGACGAAGATCAGAAAGTCGCTGCCGCCGTTCAGCGGGTTCTCCCCGAAATCAAAACAGCTGTAGACTGCGCATATGACTCATTTCAAAATGGAGGGCGCCTTATATACACGGGCGCCGGCACAAGCGGCAGGCTCGGTGTCATGGATGCTGTTGAATGTCCTCCCACTTATAGCGTAAGCCCGGATCAGGTCATCGGAATCATGGCTGGAGGCCCCAAAGCATTTTTGCAGGCGGCTGAAGGAATTGAAGACAGTGAAGAAGCAGGAGCTAAGGATTTAAAAAACATACAACTCACTTCAAACGACACCGTCATTGCTATTGCAGCAAGCGGCCGCACACCTTATGCTGCTGGCGCCCTAACATACGCCCGCAAAGTCGGAGCACACACCATCGCCCTTACCTGTAATGAAAATTCCGCCATCAGCAAAAACGCGGATCACCGCATTGAGGTTGTCGTCGGACCTGAGGCCATTACAGGATCAACACGTATGAAAGCGGCAACCGCTCATAAAATGATTCTAAACATGATCTCCACCGCAGTAATGGTCAAAATCGGCAAGGTTTACGAAAACTTGATGGTAGACGTCAACGTCAGCAACAAAAAGCTAAAAGAACGCGCCATCAGCATCATCCAAAGCCTCACCAACGCTTCATACGACACAGCCAGAAACACACTCGAACAAGCCAATCATCACGTAAAGACGGCAATCGTCATGCTCAAAACGAGCACAGATCAGAATCAAGCCAAGACATTGCTCGATGAAGCAAACGGTTTCATCGATAAAGCAATCGAAAATTACCATCCATGATAAGGAGAGACCAAGAATGGCATCAGGCGGTTTAGCGATTATCCAATCCATGAAGCATAAGCTACCTCCATCCGAACGTAAACTTGCAGATTATATCCTAACTCATCCCCACAAAGCAATCGAAAGCACCGTCAGTGAAATCAGCACCTTAGCCAATTCAAGTGACGCCGCCGTCATCAGGCTCTGCAAATCACTCGGATTAAAGGGATTCCAAGATTTAAAAATGAGAGTGGCAGGCGATCTGGCAAAGCCTGCTGTACAAGGCTACCGGGACATTGCGCCTCACGAACCGCTGTCCTCCATTTCTGAAAAAACGGCAGGCAATGCCATTCAAGCTATCCAGGATACTTCGGACCTGATGGACTACAAAGAGCTTGAACGAGCGGTTTCTCTGCTTCTCAAAGCTCACACCGTGCATTTTATCGGCGTCGGAGCTTCAGGAATTGTCGCCAAGGACGCCCAGCAAAAATGGCTTCGCATTCATAAACAAGCAACCGCGTTTACAGACACTCATCTTGTGGCATCACTCATCGCAAATGCAGATAAGGATGACATCGTATTCGCCATTTCGTTTTCGGGAGAGACGCAGGAAATGATTGAACTGCTCACCATGGCTAAGGAAAAGGGCATCACAACGATCAGCCTTACACAATTCAGTCAGACATCCGTCTCCGCGCTGGCTGATGTCCCGTTGTACACGGCACATTCCAACGAAGCCTTGATTCGAAGCGCAGCCACTTCCTCCCGCCTCGCCCAGCTTTTTATGATTGATGTTTTGTTTTTAGGCATGGCGGCTGAGCAGTATGAAGAAACAACCGGCTATATTGATAAAACAAGAGCAGCCATACAATCTATGAGAAAAAAATAGGACGGCTTGAAGAGGAGGGGTTTTGATGAGCAAAGAAAACAACTACCATCATCTCGCAAAGAAAATCCTTGCGCTATGCGGAGGAAAATCCAATATTTCTTCGTATACGCATTGCATGACACGCCTGCGTATTACGATTTACGATGAAAATAAAGCGGATGCCCAGGCTTTAAGAGAGCTTGACGGCATATTGGGGGTGGTCGAAGCTGAAACCTTACAAATCATCCTCGGCACCGGAGTCGTTAATCATGTGACTGCCGCTTTCTCAAAGCTCGTGGCAGAAGAAGGTGTCGATGTCAAAGAAGCAGCGGTAAAAAAGAAAGCCGATATCAACCGGAAAAACGCCACTCCTTTTAAACTATTCTTACGTAAAGTTGCCAGCATCTTTATTCCTCTTATTCCCGCACTCGTGGCTTCCGGTTTAATCACCGGGATTACAAAAGCCATCATTCAAGCCGAATGGCTCTCTGCAGAATCACAAATCGCCATTATCCTGACAGTGATCGGCTCAGGGCTGTTCACATATCTCGGTATTCTCGTCGGCATCAACGCATCGAAAGAATTTGGCGGGACACCCGCTCTTGGAGCTCTGGCAGGGATCTTGATTATAAATCCGGAGATCGCAAAGATCAGTTTATTCGGAGAACAGCTTCTTCCGGGCAGAGGAGGTCTGATCGGGGTTCTTTTCGCAGCCATATTTATTGCTTACACCGAACAATTTGTCCGCCGTTTTATTCCTCAATCACTCGATATCATTGTCACCCCAACCGTTTCACTGTTACTCACCGGAATCGTCACGTATGTCGTATTTATGCCTTTAGGCGGCTTCATTTCTGACGCCATTACATCAGGCCTTCTCTCCATCTTGGACATCGGCGGCATCGCTGCCGGCTTTATTCTGGGCGCAGCCTTCCTTCCTCTCGTCGTAACCGGACTGCATCAAGGCTTAACGCCAGTGCACATGGAACTGATCAATTCAATCGGCAATGATCCTTTGCTCCCTATTCTGGCGATGGGAGGCGCAGGACAGGTAGGCGCTGCCTTTGCCATTTTTGTAAAAACAAAAAAAACAACCTTGAGAAAAGCAATCGCTGGAGGGCTGCCTTCGGGGCTGCTCGGCATCGGTGAACCGCTTATCTTCGGCGTCACGCTGCCACTCGGCCGTCCGTTTATAACAGCATGCTTAGGAGCTGGAGTCGGCGGCGCTTTTCAAGCCTATTTTCAAGTAGCCACCAGTGCGATCGGGGTCTCCGGGCTGCCGCTTTCCTTTCTCGTCCTGCCTTCGCAAATCATCCTATATATCATCGGACTCTTTATTTCTACTGTAGCCGGCTTTTTATTGACCTACGCCTTCGGATATAAAGATGAAATGGCTTCTCAGTTCGATTAAATTATGTCTGTTCAGGGATAATAACCCGATAGAAGCACGAAAGGAGCAACCTTGTGAAAACGAAGACCCTGTTCTTGTTCTGTGCCATTGTAACCCTATCTATATTGACGCCAAACGAAACCTTCGCGCAAACAACAATCGAGCCGACAACCATAAATGAAGAAATTGCACAATTCTCGCCAAAGAAACTAAGGAAGGTTGATCAGATGATCGAACGGGATATTGCAGCAGGATTCCCAGGCGCCGTTCTTGTCGTCGTGAAGGATGGCCGCATCATAAAAAAAACAGCATATGGCTACAGTAAAAAGTACGAAGAAGCAGAACTGCTGCGCCGTCCGGCAAAAATGAAAACCCGCACGATGTTTGACTTAGCCTCAAATACGAAAATGTACGCTACTAATTTTGCATTACAGCGCTTAGTCAGCCAAAGAAAGCTCGATGTCTATGAAAAGGTTTCTGCATATTTGCCTGATTTCAAGGATCAGCCCGGAGACCTTTTGAAAGGAAAAGATAAGATTCGTGTCATCGATGTCCTACAGCACCAGTCTGGGCTCCCCTCAAGCTTTTACTTTTACACGCCGGAAAAAGCCGGCAAGTACTATTCTCAGGAGCGGGACAAAACGATCAAATATTTGACCAAAGTTCCGCTCGATTATCAAACAGGGACAAAACACGTATACAGTGACATCGGATATATGCTCCTTGGCTGCATTGTCGAAAAAGTCACCGGTAAACCGCTTGATGTCTACGCGGAGCAAGAGATCTACAAGCCGCTGGGACTGAAGCATACCTTATACAATCCACTGGAAAAAGGCTTTAAACAAAAGCAGTTTGCAGCTACTGAACGCATGGGCAATACACGGGACGGCGTTATTCATTTCCCTAACATACGTACAGATACGCTGCAAGGAGAAGTGCATGACGAAAAGGCGTTTTACTCAATGGATGGCGTGTCCGGCCATGCCGGGTTGTTCTCAAATGCAGATGATATGGCCATACTGCTGCAAGTCATGTTAAACAAAGGGTCATACCGAAACATTTCTTTATTTGATCCAAAAACAGCTGACCTATTTACATCGCCTTCAGCAACAGATCAGACATTCGCTCTTGGCTGGCGGCGAAACGGCAGTAAAAGCATGGAATGGATGTTTGGCCCTTATGCCAGCGAAAACGCTTACGGACATACCGGCTGGACAGGGACGGTTACCGTCATTGATCCAGCATACCATTTAGGCATCGCATTATTAACAAACAAAAAGCATTCACCAGTTGCTGATCCAGAGGAAAATCCAAATGTGTTTGAAGGTGATGAATTTCCAACAGGCAGTTACGGGAGCGTCATTACCGCGATTTATGAAGCAATGGAATGAACGATTCAACGATAGGAGGAAGTTTCTATGAAACCTGTCTTTCCGCTTATCCTTTCAGCCGTTCTCTTTCTTTCATGTTTTCTCGGTGCCAGTCAGACAGAAGCCGCTGCATCCAGCGGCTCAACAGACGCCAAACAGATTGTCAATCGCATGACATTAGATCAAAAACTCGGCCAGATGCTGATGCCTGATTTCAGAAATTGGCAAAAGAAAAGCGAGTCCTCTCTGCAAGCCTTTACAAAAATGAATGAGGAAGTCGCCGGCCTCATCAAAAAATATCAATTCGGCGGCGTCATCCTTTTTTCAGAAAATGTAAAAACAACAAAGCAAACTGTACAGCTGACAGACGCTTACCAAAAGGCGAGTCCTAATATCCCGCTGATCCTGAGTATTGACCAGGAAGGCGGCATCGTAACGAGATTAGGGGAGGGCACTAATTTCCCAGGGAATATGGCGCTGGGCGCAGCCAGAAACAGAATCAATGCCTATCAGACCGGCACCATTATTGGAAAAGAGCTTTCTGCCTTAGGCATTAATACAGATTTCAGCCCTGTCGTGGACATTAATAATAATCCTGATAATCCGGTGATCGGCGTACGGTCATTCAGCTCGAATCGGGAACTGACAGCGCGACTCGGTTTATATACGATGAAAGGTTTGCAGCGGCAGAATATCGCCTCTGCCCTCAAACATTTCCCGGGACATGGAGACACGGACGTTGACAGCCATTACGGACTGCCGCTCGTTTCCCATAATCAAAAACGGCTCCGTGAGGTCGAGCTCTATCCTTTTCAAAGAGCAATTGATGCCGGTGCTGATATGGTGATGACAGCGCATGTTCAATTTCCTGCCTTTGACGACACCACATACAAAAGCAAACTCGATGGATCGGACATCCTGGTGCCGGCTACACTCTCGAAAAAAGTGATGACAGGTCTTCTTCGTCAGGAAATGGGCTTTAATGGCGTGATCGTTACCGATGCTCTCAATATGAAAGCAATAGCGGATCATTTCGGCCAGGAAGAAGCTGTCGTCATGGCTGTAAAAGCCGGCGTTGATATTGCATTGATGCCTGCCTCAGTTACTTCTTTAAAAGAAGAACAGAAATTCGCACGTGTCATCCAAGTTTTAAAAGAAGCCGTGAAAAACGGAGACATTCCTGAACATCAAATCAACAAATCAGTTGAAAGAATCATTTCCCTGAAAATAAAACGCGGTATATATCCGGCTCGGAACGACGACAGCATAAAAGAAAAAATAACGAAAGCCCAGAAAATTGTAGGCAGCAAGCGTCACCTGAAAGCTGAGAAAAAAATAGCTGAAAAAGCAGTAACCGTATTAAAAAATGAACAGCACACCTTGCCGTTTAAGCCTAAAAAAGACAGCCGAATTTTAATAGTCGCGCCTTACGAAGAACAAACTGCTTCGATTGAACAAACCATTCGCGATCTCATCAAACGAAAGAAAATGAAACACGTGTCCCTCAGCAAAATCAATTTTGCCAACCAAGTATTTAATGCCGAGTATGAAAAACAAATAAAAGCGGCTGATTATATCATTACCGGCTCCTACGTCGTAAAAAATGATCCTGTCATCGACGACACCGTATCAGATTCAAGCAAATGGGCCACCGTATTTCCAAGGGCTGTAATGAAAGCCGCACTGCAGCACAACAAGCCATTTGTTTTAATGAGCCTGCGCAACCCATATGATGCAGCCAATTTTGAAGAAGCGAAAGCACTCATTGCTGTCTATGGTTTTAAAGGATACGCAAATGGACGTTATTTACAACCCAATATTCCAGCAGGCGTTAGGGCGATATTCGGCCAGACAAAACCTAAAGGCACTCTTCCAGTCGACATTCCGTCAGTCACGAAACCGGGAAACACCCTTTATCCATATGGCTACGGATTAAATATCAAAACGGGAAAACAGCTTTAACAAGGAGGGGACACATGAGAAAAACAATACTTGCTTTTCTCACAGGGCTTATGATGTTCGGAACGATAACAACTGCCTCGGCATCACCCGATTCCAGAAATCAAACTGCTAAAAAACCTAAAGTCCAAACCGGCATAGACACGCTTTTGCCAGATTATAAAAAGCATCTCAAAGGAAAACGAATCGGATTGATCACCAATCCCACCGGGGTAAACGCATCTCTGAAAAGCAGTGTCGATATTCTCTACGAGAGCCCTGATATCAAGCTGACAGCTTTATTCGGCCCTGAGCATGGCGTCCGCGGCGACGCTCAGGCGGGAGACGAAGTCGGCTCTTACATTGACGAAAAAACCGGGATTCCCGTATACAGCCTCTACGGAAAAACAAAGAAACCGACACCAGAAATGCTGAAAAATGTCGATGTTCTTATATTTGATATTCAGGATGTCGGGACCCGCTTCTACACGTACATTTATACAATGGCATACGCAATGGAAGCCGCTAAAGAAAACGGCATTCCTTTTATGGTGCTGGACCGGCCGAATCCACAAGGCGGGAAACATACTGAAGGACCGATCTTAGAGCCTGAGTACGCCTCATTTGTCGGACTGTATCCCATACCGTTAAAGCATGGAATGACCATTGGCGAATTGGCTTTACTGTTCAACAAAGAATTTGACATTGATGCCAATCTGACAGTGGTGAAAATGAAACACTGGAAACGCAAAATGGATTTTGACGACACCAGACTGCCTTTTGTCCTCCCTTCGCCGAATATGCCAACGGTGGAAAGCACTTTTGTTTATCCCGCAACCGGACTGATTGAAGGAACGAATATATCCGAAGGGCGGGGGACGACAAAGCCTTTCGAATTGATTGGGGCTCCCTTCATTAAAAGCACAGAACTCGAAGAAACGTTAAACAGCCTCAACCTGCCTGGTGTGACATTCAGGGCGGCCTCCTTTACGCCGACATTTTCTAAACATCAAGGCACACTTTGCCACGGGGTGCAGCTCTATGTGACAGACAGAGAAAAGTTTGAAGCGGTTAGAACAGGTCTGTCACTCATTAAAACCATACACGATCTCTATCCTGAGGATTTTGAGTTCCTCTCAACAGGATCATTTGACAAACTGGCAGGCAACGGCTGGATCCGGACAAAAATTGAAAACGGCGCTTCTATGAAAGACATCATAGACAGCTACGAAAAACCACTCCAACAATTCAGCAAAACGAGAAAAAAATATCTCATCTATTAAGACGTAAGCATCGTATGTTACACGTGTAACATTTTCTTACCGAACAAAAGACCCTTACTTTTAAAATGAAGTAAGGGTTTATTTCATGACAAAAACCTACCCGCTTTATATAGGAAAACTTTCATTAATTTGGTACAATTTTATTGAAAATGATTATCAATTGAATGTTTCTAAAAAGGTGGTCTCCTCTTGCAGCACACAGTGATTTATCATCCTATACAAATTGAATATCTGAAAAAAACGAGTGATCTCTTCTCAGAACAGCAATTAGCCGATTCATTCGTGCTGATCTTTCATTTAAAAGGGAACGGTCATATTTCGATCGGAACAAGAGTCAGCCCTTTGCAAAAAAAGACACTCTATGTTTGTCCGCCTCACGAGACCTTCGGCTTTACGCCAGCAGAGAGAGGACATAATATAGATGCCTGTCTGATCAGACTGCAAAGCTATATCAAGGAAACCGGGCAAGATATCCTAACACCATGTACAGAAACAGAATTAGCCAAATTGAAGCATGTACATGTTTCACATATCGAAAACCTTGCAGTCCGGCTTCAAGAGCTTGCTGAGCTATGGAACGAATCGTCTCAGCTTTCTCGGCTGAAATGTGTGATTGAAGTACAAAGCCTGATTTATGACCTCTTCACCGCCAGCTTATCTGAACAGACGGATACACATTCAGCAATCGAAAAAACAAAACAATATATTGAAACACATGCCGATACAAAAATGACTCTGACCCAGTTGTCGCAAATGGCTGGAATCAGCGCCAAACACTATAGCGAAAGCTTTAAAAAATGGACAGGTCAGAGCGTAACAGAATTCATCACAAAAACGCGAATCACCAAAGCAAAACGGCTCATGGCGAAATCAAACTGCAAATTAAAAGAAATCGCGCATCAAACCGGCTATCAGGATGAATTTTATTTCAGCAGAATCTTTAAAAAACATACAGGTTGTTCACCTACAAGTTATATGAAAAAACGCGAAAAAAAAATAGCCGCATACGGAAGGGGCACCATAGGCCATCTCATTCCCCTTCATCACATACCGTTTGCGGCCGCGCTACATCCAAAATGGACCTCATACTACTATCAGCATTATTCAACAGATATACCCGTCCAGCTCAGCGCATACCGGTTTAATGAAAAATGGGAAGAAAACCTTCACACGTTATCACAGGCTGAACCAGATGTAATTTTTAGTATGGATTCTATTTCTCCCGAAGAACAAAATCGACTGAATCGCATCGCAGAAGTCATGTATCTTCCGTCAAAAGAAAGCTGGAGAACTCACTTTCTGCAAACCGCTTCATTTTTAAAAGAAGAGATCGAAGCAGAAAAGTGGCTCGCGGCTTATAACAAGCAGACAGAAGCCGCCAAAAGAACACTTCAGCACGCTCAGGGGCTGCGTTTCCTCTTTCTGAGGCTGCATAAGCAAAACTTCTATCTGGCACATAACCGAAGCATCCGCGAAGTCTTCTTTGGAGATTTAGGATTCTGCTCGGCAAAACCGGCAGACATGTCTTCAGATCAAGCCATTTCGTTAGAAAATATCGCAAATGACCAAGCTGACTGCATTATGCTTTTTCTATTTAAAGAGCCTGAAACCATTGCCTATTACCAGCAATTGCAACAGACAGAAGCATGGCAAAGCCTAAGCGCGGTGCGGAATAACCGTGTTTATCTTCTATCCTTTGACCCTTGGAATGAATACTCGGCTTGCGGACACGAACGGATGGTTCAGCAAACGATTTCCATACTATCCGGTGATTATCCATGATAAATTTGGAATTTGTCCATGGTGTTATATCTGTTCATTCTCTATAATTCCAATTGATAATAGTTATCAATTGAACAGGGGGCTCTATAGATGAAAAAGATATCTCTAACCTTATTAATCTTGCTTCTCGCGCTGACGGCAGCAGCCTGCGGCAGCAAAAGCGAATCGACTGCCAGCAAAGCAAACGGCACAGCGTCTGAGAAGAAGAAAATTGAATACTTGGATAAAACATATGAAGTAACAGTACCGACAGACAAAATTGCCATTACGGGAAGCGTTGAATCAATGGAGGACGCGAAACTGCTTAACGTTCATCCGCAAGGTGCGATTTCATTCTCCGGCAAGTTCCCTGATATGTTCAAAGACATCACAGATAAAGCCCAATCAACCGGGGAAAAAATGGAGCCAAACATCGAAAAGATTCTAGAAATGAAACCAGACGTCATCCTTGCTTCAACTAAATTCCCGGAAAAAACACTGCAAAAAATAAGCACAGCCGGCACGACGATCCCAGTTTCTCATATCTCTTCAAACTGGAAGGAAAACATGTTGCTGCTTGCCCAGCTGACTGGAAAAGAGAAAAAGGCGAAAAAAATTATTGCAGATTATGAACAGGATCTAAAAGAAACAAAAACAAAAATCAATGAAAAAACAAAAGATTCAAAAGCGCTTGTCATCCGAATCAGACAAGGCAACATTTACATTTACCCTGAGCAGGTGTACTTCAACTCCACACTTTATGGTGACTTAGGCCTTAAAGCGCCAGACGAAGTCAAAGCTGCAAAAGCACAAGAGCTGATTTCATTAGAAAAATTAAGCGAAATGAATCCTGACCATATCTTCGTCCAATTTTCTGATGATGAAAATGCAGACAAACCTGAAGCATTAAAAGATTTAGAGAAAAATCCAATCTGGAAAAGCCTGAAAGCAGTCAAAGAAGATCATGTGTACGTCAACTCAGTGGATCCTCTTGCACAAGGCGGAACAGCTTGGAGCAAAGTCCGCTTCCTGAAAGCGGCTGCTGAAAAATTGACACAAAACTAATTCAGAGTAGGTTTTTGTATGTATTCAAAACAGTGGACACGTATCATATTGATTACTTCTCCATTTGCAATTGCACTGTCGCTGCTGCTTTCAATCCTTTATGGCGCAAAGCATTTAAGCGCAGATATTGTTTTTACATCGCTTATTCATTTCGATCCGGGAAACACAGACCATCAAATTATATGGCATTCCCGGATTCCAAGGGCTGCCGGCGCTCTGCTCATAGGGGCAGCCCTTGCTGTTTCTGGGGCGCTTATGCAAGGCATTACGCGCAATTATTTAGCTTCGCCATCGATTATGGGCGTTTCAGATGGTTCCGCGTTTATCATCACGCTTTGTATGGTTCTGCTTCCGCAATCGTCTTCGATTGAAATGATCATTTACTCATTTATCGGCTCAGCGTTAGGAGCTGTGTTAGTATTCACCCTTGCCGCCATGATGCCCAACGGGTTTACCCCCGTGCAGCTTGCCATCATCGGCACAGTCACAAGCATGCTGCTCAGCAGCTTATCAGCGGCCATGTCGATTTATTTTCAAATTTCACAGGATCTCAGTTTCTGGTACAGCGCCAGACTTCATCAAATGAACCCCGATTTCCTGAAGCTGGCCGCTCCGTTTTTCCTGATTGGCATCGTAATGGCCATATCTCTTAGCAAAAAGGTGACCGCTGTATCATTAGGCGATGACATATCTAAAAGTCTGGGGCAAAAGAAAAAAACCATTAAAATTATGGCGATGCTTGCAGTCATCATTTTAACCGGCAGTGCAGTAGCGCTGGCTGGAAAAATCGCGTTTGTCGGGTTGGTTGTTCCACACATCACAAGATTTCTTGTCGGCTCTGATTACAGCAGGCTGATTCCTTGTTCCTGCATATTGGGCGGAATCTTTTTAACCCTGTGTGATCTCGCAAGCAGATTTATCAATTATCCGTTTGAAACACCGATTGAAGTCGTGACATCTATTATTGGCGTGCCTTTCTTCCTTTATTTGATTAAACGAAAAGGAGGGGAGCAAAATGGCTAAAAAATATGCCGTGTGCGTCGCTTTAATTTTCGTTGTCAGCTATTTCAGCTTAACGAGCGGATCCTTTTCTGTTCGTCCGGCTGAGCTGCTCTCCACTCTTTTTCAGATCGATCCGAATCCGCAGTATGAAATTTTGCTGTTCGATTTAAGACTGCCGCGGGTTGTCATGGCAGCCATTATCGGACTCGGTCTTGGCATTGCGGGCGCCGTCATCCAAGCCATTACAAGAAACGGGCTTGCAGACCCGGGAATTCTCGGAATCAACGCAGGGGCGGGCGCCGGTGTTGTGGCGTTTATGCTCTTGTTCCAAGGCCAGAAAGAGGTGACATCTATCGCTGCGGCGATGGGAATGCCGTTTTTCGGATTGATAGGCGGACTCATTGCGGCCATCCTGATTTACATATTTGCATGGCACAGAGGCCATTTAGATTCCGGAAGAATTATTCTGGTAGGAATCGCGATCAACTCAGGATTCAGCGCCCTGTCTTTGTTTTTATCTTTAAAAATGGACCCGCAAGACTATCAAATGGCCATGGTGTGGAAAAACGGAAGCATTTGGTCTGCCAACTGGACGTATATCACAGCCGTTCTCCCATGGATGCTGCTGTTTATACCTATTCTTATCGCCAAATCCCGCTTGCTCGACACCATTCGTTTTGATGAAGACACAGTCAGAAGTCTCGGTATTTCATCAAATAAAGAAAAAACCATTCTGCTGGTAGCCTGTGTAGCGATTATCAGCGCCTGCGTCTCTGTAGCAGGGAGCATGGCGTTTGTCGGCTTAATTGCTCCCCATATTGCACGGAGATTAGCCGGTGTCGAACACCGCTTTATCCTGCCGCTGAGCGGTTTAATCGGCATGCTTCTTGTGATCAGCGCAGACTTTGCCGGAAAACTGTTTTTCCAGCCAGCGGAAGTGCCTGCAGGCATCATTTTGGCGATCCTTGGTGTTCCTTATTTTTTATATTTGCTCTTCAAGCAAAAAAAGGGGGAAAATGCGTGAACTGATCTCTTTCTGAGCATAAAGCCGGCAAAAGGAGGTTCACGCTGTACCTCCCTCCTTCCTACAGCCAGGACACTGAGAGATTTCCTGCTGTTTACGTGCAGGATGGCAGTTCTTTGTTTCAAGACCACACCGAATTATTAGAAGGCAAATTTCAACAGCGCATACTGCCTGAGCTTGTGCTGATCGGTATCGATCCTGACAACCGCCTTGACGAATACACCCCTTGGCCAGCTGCATCACTCAGTGATCGGTTTCCGGACTTCGGCGGATTGGGGTATCACTATCTGTCTGATATCACAATCCGCTTTATTCCGTTTATTGAAGAAAACTGGAATGTCACCAGGGAACCGCAATCAAGAGGAATGATCGGTGCCTCATTAGGCGGCCTTATCTCAATGTTCGCCTTATTAAAGTATCCGACAGTATTCAGAAAAATAGGCGCTATCTCAGGTTCATACTGGTACGAGAACGCAGTTGAAACCATTCATTTATCTTCTTTAAAACCTGGGACTGCACGTGTTTATATGTCTGTCGGCAGTGAAGAAGGCCGTGATAAACAATCCATTCAGCAACATATGCTGCAGAATACAATACAAGTGCATCAAAGTCTCAAAGAAAAAGGCTTCACAGAAGACTATCTGTGTCTTTTAGTTGAAAAAGGGGCAGTGCACCACCGCAAGTACTTCTGCAAACAGTTCATCACTGCCCTCGAATGGCTATACGGAAAAAACCGCTCAATCCAATGAGCGGTTTTTTCATGCTTTCTGCAAAACAGGTTTTAATTCAAAACGATTCAGCATATAACCAAACAAAGCGGCCAATATTTGCTGAAACAGCATGCCGATGACAACGGGTACGGCAACCTTGGACGGGAAGAACGCAACGGCCAGAACTGCGCCGGCACTGATATTTCTCATGCCTCCCGTAAAAATAAGAGATACGATTTCCTCCTGCTGCCTTTTCATCATTTTGCCGATCAGCCAAGCAGCCGCATAGCCTGTTAACGCGATAAAGAAGACCGTCACAGCTATTCCTATGAATCTCAAATCAACCGCTTTGAAATAAGGAGCAATTGCCGAACTGTTAATCGCGATCACGGCCATCAGACATAGTTTTGAAAAAGGAGACAGCGCACTGCTCACAGATGCAGTTCTTTCTGGAGGTGACATCTGATTAAACAGCATGCCCAGGAAAGATGGAATTACGACCATCACAATAAGCCCCTTCACCATTCCCCACACATCCATATGAACCTGAGCGCCGGCCAGCAATGAAAGGCTCAGCGGAACGATAAACGGCGACAGAACCGTATCAACCAAGATAATCGAAAGCGTCAGACCGACATTCCCTTTGTACATCGCTGCCCAAATCAAGCTCGTGATCCCGGTAGGAATTACAACAGCCAATGTCAAGTCGGTGATCGTCAAAGAATCGCCTTTGAAGATAAGATGCCCGCTTCCACAAGCAAAAAGCGGCATAAAAATATGAAGAACAAAAAGTGCAAGAATCATAGGAAGAGGGTGAGACAATGCATGTCTCAAAGATTGAAAGTTAGCGCTCAAACTGCCTGCAAACGTGATAAAAGCAAAGATCCAAGGCACAGCGCTTTCATATCCATTTAAAAACTGAGACAACAGCACGCCCAGCACCACACTAGTCGGCGTTAAAAGCGGCATCACCCTCCCCAATACACGGTTCAGCTTCTGAAGCATCATATGCAAGTCCCCTATTAACAATTTGTTTCTTTCTCTATTATATCAATGCTGTTCAACACTATGTCACATAAAAAAGCCCAGATCTATTCAATCTGGACTTTCATACATTATGCCATCTGTTTCATAAGGTTTTTACTCGCATGGTTTAAACCTTTTAACTCAACCTCAATGCCTTGCTCTTTACATTTCGCAACAATCTTATCAAGCGCAGCCGCTCCTGAATCATCCCACACGTGAGCCTCAGTCAAGTCAATCACGACTCGCTCAATATCCTCTTGATAAATAAACGCATTCGTAAGATCAGCACTGACGCGAAAAAGATTTGCCCCTTTACTTGATATGTTCTCAGCTTTTGATTCTCTGCGTGAGAAACAATTTTAAGCTTCGAGATTTTTGCCACAAAGAACACGGCACTTAAGAGAGCGCCGACGAATACGCCTTTAGAAAGGTCATCCGTCACAACCATGACAATTGAATCTGTAATCGGCGCTTTTTTGAGGCCTTTTAAAGAAGACCAATCAAATGTGCCGACAGAAACCATCACCATAACAGCCACTAAGGCAGCCATCGGAATTTTCACCACGACATGACTTAACACCGCAATTAAAAACATCAGAAAAGCACCGGCAATAAATGCAGACAAACGTCCGCCCGCTTTTGTGTTAATAACAGATTGTGCGATCATCGCGCCCCCTGCCATTCCGCCAAAGAATCCAGTCACGATATTTGCAATTCCCTGTCCGCGGCTCTCTTTATTCTTGTCACTGTCCGTATCTGTCATTTCATCAATAATCTGTGCTGTCAGCAAAGATTCAAGCAACCCGACAAACGCTAAAGCAATCGAATAAGGAAAAATGATTTGCAGTGTTTGTACTTTGTTTCTTTTAGGATTATTTATGGCTGAGATGTTTGCCATTGCTTTAATTATCACCAATCAATTCTACCCGGGAAAAACAGAACAAACAACAAGCATGCTACTCGCTGCTAATGGATTAGGCGGTTCTATCCTGCCAATCGCAGTCGGATGGAGTCTGGATGAATTCCCTGTTCAAACTGCATTTTGGTTATTTACAACTCTCATGCTGGTCATGCTGGGGATTGTATTGGTTTTAAAAGTATTAGAGAACTTGAAAAGCAGAAAGACCAATAACATGGATACCGAGGAAAGGAAAGCAAATCAGTACAGATATAAAATAAAAAACCCAGCTCAATGAGCTGGGTTTTACCTTGCTTGGCGGCGTCCTACTCTCACAGGGGG
>NZ_AYTO01000037.1 GCF_000507145.1 Bacillus tequilensis KCTC 13622
CTTGATCAAGAGGCAGCATCAAGGCTTCACAAGCTGGCACGGGAGAACGGAAGCACACTGTACATGGTGCTCCTTGCGGCCTACACCGCGTTATTGTCACGCTTAAGCGGACAGGAGGATATCATCGTCGGCTCGCCAATTGCCGGCCGTCCGCACAAGGATCTTGAGCCGATACTCGGCATGTTTGTGAACACGCTGGCGCTGCGGACACGCCCGGAGGGCGGGAAGCCGTTTGTGCAGTATTTGCAGGAAGTGCGCGACACAGCATTGGAAGCCTATGAGCATCAGGATTATCCGTTCGAAGAGCTTGTCGATAAGCTTGGAGTGACGCGGGATATGAGCCGGAATCCGCTGTTTGACGTGATGTTTGTTCTTCAAAATATGGATCAGGAATCGATTCATTTGGATGAATTACATCTAAAACCTGCAGCAAACAATGGGCATCAAACGTCAAAATTTGATTTAACCCTGTATGCTCACGAACAGCCCCGCGGTTTGCTGACGTTCCAAATGGAATTTAGTACGGACTTATATAAGAAAAAAACGATAGAAAAGTGGCTTCACTATTTCATCAATATGTTACTCTCCATCATCCAAGACAACAAAGCCGCTCTCGGATCAATAAATATACTGAATGAGGATGAGACCCATTACCTTATCCATGAGCTCAATCGTACAAAAATTGAATATCCAAGAAATGAAACCATCAGCAGACTCTTTGAAATGCAGGCGGAACAAACGCCTAATGCCATAGCAATTGTCAGCGATACACAAGAGTTAACTTACGCGGATCTGAACAGCTGGGCAAATCAAATTGCTTCACTTCTACAGAGAAAGGGAGTCGGTCCCGATCGAGTCGTAGCCTTGTTGGCAGGACGAACGCCAGAACTCATAGCCGGAATGCTGGGTATTCTGAAAGCCGGGGGAGCCTATTTGCCTATCGCTTCTGATCTGCCTGTTGAGCGAATAGCTTACATCCTGTCGGACAGCGGAGCGACATTCCTTCTTCAATCTGAAAAAATCGACAAACGGCTATTAGACATTGAATGTGAACAAATCATAATCGAAGACATTCAAAAGCAAGGAGAAACAAAGAACATTGAATCTTCAGCAGGGCCGCATTCGCTCGCTCATATCATTTATACCTCTGGATCAACCGGTAAACCAAAGGGTGTCATGATTGAGCAGCGAAGTGTCATTCGCCTTGTTAAAAACAGCAATTATATTGCATTTACACCTGCAGACCGTCTTCTCATGACATCATCAATCGGTTTTGATGGTGTGACATTTGAAATATTTGGACCGCTGCTAAATGGGGCAGCTTTGCACCTGTCCGAGAAACAGGCATTTCTCGATCCCCATCAGCTGAAGAGATACATAGAACATCACGGGATCACAACGATGTGGCTGACATCTTCTCTATTCAATCATTTGACAGAGCAAAATGAGACAACATTTTCACAGTTGAACCATCTGATTATTGGCGGGGAAGCTTTGTCGGTGAGCCACGTCAATCGAATCAGAAATGCCTGCCCGGAAGTATCGGTATGGAACGGATATGGGCCAACCGAAAATACAACTTTTTCGACATGTTTCCATGTTCAAAAAACATATGAACTTTCCATTCCGATCGGGCGGCCGATTGGTAATTCCACCGCTTATATCTTAAATAAATGGGGAATGCTGCAGCCGATCGGAGCTGTTGGCGAACTTTGTGTCGGCGGAGATGGCGTCGCCAGAGGATATTTGGGCCGTCCTGATTTAACGAGAGAGAAATTTATCCCAAATCCATTTGCATCTGGCGATCGACTGTACCGCACAGGTGATCTGGCGCGCTGGCTTCCCGATGGCACAATTGAGTACGCTGGCCGTATTGATGATCAAGTAAAAGTCAGAGGCTATCGGGTGGAGCTGGGTGAAATTGAATCAGCGCTTCGCCTAATAGATGGGGTCAAAGAAGCGGCTGTGTTGGCGCGTACAGGACAGACAGGGAGCAAAGAGCTGTTTGGCTACATCAGTGTAAAAGCAGGCACGAACGCTGAACAAGTGCGATCTCTTCTTGCGCGTTCACTGCCAAATTATATGATTCCGGCGTACATCATTGAAATGGATACACTTCCGCTCACATCAAACGGCAAATTGAACCGGAAAGCACTGCCTGAGCCAGATTTTGCATCTAAACAAACGTACGTCCCGCCACGCAACGAACTTGAAGAGCAGCTGGCATTGATCTGGCAGGAGGTTCTAGGCATCCAGAGGATCGGAATAGAGGATTCGTTCTTTGAATTGGGCGGAGATTCAATCAAAGCCCTTCAAGTTTCTGCACGTCTCGGGCGCCACGGGCTAAGCCTGCAGGTAAGTGATTTATTCCGTCATCCAAAGATAAAAGACGTATCACCATTTATCCGTAAGACAGAAAGAATCATAGAACAAGGACCAGTTGAAGGAGATGTTCCATGGACGCCCGTTCAGCAATGGTTTCTTTCACAAGATATTGAAGAACGACACCATTTCAATCAGTCTGTCATGCTTTTCCATTCTGACCGTTTGTCTGAAGACGCTCTTAGAGCATCCTTAAAAAAACTGGCGGAGCATCATGATGCGCTTCGGATGGTTTATCGCAACGATGACGGGCGGTGGGTTCAAATCAACCAAAGCATACATGAATCACAGCTATATCGTTTAAGAATATCTGATCTTTCACAGACAGAAGGCGGTTGGGAAACACAAATCAAACAAGAAGTTGCAGATCTTCAGCAAAGCATCAATTTGCAGGAAGGACCATTGTTACATGCCGCGTGGTTTAAAACATTGACCGGAGATTACTTGTTCCTTGCGATCCATCATCTTGTCGTTGATGGGGTGGCATGGCGGATTTTGCTCGAGGATTTGTCAGCAGGGTACCAACAAGCGTCTTCTGGCCAGGCGATTCAGCTTCCGCCTAAAACTGATTCCTATCAAGAATACGCCAGACGGATTCAGGAATACGCCCAAAGCACCAAGCTGATTCGCGAAGAGGCGTATTGGCGAAGTGCAGAAGAACAGCAAGCTGCGGAACTGCCATATGAAATGCCGCTTCAAGAGAACATCGACTGCGGCAAGAGGAACTCGGTAAGCTTTTCACTCTCTGAAGCAGACACTGACATTTTGCTGCAAAACGTCAATCACGCCTATGGCACAGATACACAAGATATTCTGTTAACCGCGGCATCCTTGGCGATTTGTGAATGGGCAGGCGGAAGGAAGCTCCGAATCGCTATGGAAGGACACGGAAGAGAACACATTATACCGGAGTTAGATATCAGCCGGACGGTCGGCTGGTTTACATCCATGTACCCGGCCCTCATAAGCTTTGAAAATCATAGGGATGAGCTTGGAACCGCAGTAAAAACCGTTAAAGATACACTGGGCCGGATACCAAACAAAGGGGTGGGTTACGGTATGCTGAAATACCTCACACACCCTGATAACAAAAGCATTACGTTTTCAAAAACACCTGAAATCAGCTTTAACTATTTGGGCCAGTTCAATGACATAGAAAGGCAGGGTAGTTTCCGCCCATCAAGTCTTGGAAGCGGAAAGGATATCACTCTTACATGGAAGCGTGAGCAAGTCATCGAGATGAGTGCTATGGCGGCAGACAAAAAGCTTCATTTCAATCTTAGTTATCCGCCAGCCCGCTTTCATCGACACACAATGGAGCAGCTTATCAACAGGATCAAACACTTTTTGCTGGACATTATGAAACACTGCGCCGGTAAACAGAAAGCAGAAAAGACACTGAGCGATTTTAGCAGTCAATCATTAACGACAGAGGATTTGGACAGTATATCCAGCTTGGTGGAAGAATTGTAGAAAATCATGACAGGGAGAGACATGAACATGACAAAAGCGAATTCAATTCAGGATATTTATCCG
Organism: Bacillus tequilensis KCTC 13622; assembly: GCF_000507145.1. Classification (GTDB taxonomy): domain Bacteria; phylum Bacillota; class Bacilli; order Bacillales; family Bacillaceae; genus Bacillus; species Bacillus tequilensis. The sequence goes on from NZ_AYTO01000037.1 coordinate 3,919, forward strand.
CTGTCTTACATGCAGGAAGGGATGCTTTTCCATTCCCTCCTGCAAAAAGATTCACAAGCATATGTCGAACAAGCTTCTTTCACAATAGAAGGGAAAGTCAACCCGCAGTATTTTCAAAACAGCATCAATGCTCTTGTAGCAAGACATGATATTTTCAGAACGATTTTTATCAGTCAACATGTTTCATCTCCCCAGCAGGTTGTCCTGAGAGAACGGAATGTCATCGTACAGGAAAAAGACATCACGCATTTAAACGAAGAGAAGCAGTCACAGTTTATCGAGCAATTGAAAGAAGAGGACCGGGCTCAAGGGTTTCAGTTGCAAAAAGATATGCTTATGCGCATCACTCTGATTCAAACAGGAGAGGGCCAATACACTTGTATTTGGACCTTTCATCACATCATAATGGACGGCTGGTGCCTCAGCATTGTGTTAAAGGAGTTTCTCCATATTTACGCATCTTACGTAAACGAATCCGCTATATCACTTGAGCCGGTCCAGCCATATGGAAGGTATATCAAATGGCTGATGGAGCAAGACAAAGAGCAGGCAGTTTCATATTGGGAACATTATCTTTCCGGTCATGAACAGCAAACCATACTCCCGAAGCAGAAAAAAACAAAGGGGAGAAGCCGGCAGGAACACGTTGCGTTTTCATTCTCTAAGAAAGAAAGCAGCAGGCTTTCGGAGCTTGCGGCAAGAGAAGAAGTAACACTCAGTACGATTTTCCATACCATTTGGGGCATTCTGCTTCAAAAATATAATAATAATGATGACGCCGTATTCGGTTCTGTCATTTCAGGAAGGCCCGCGGAAATCGAAGGCATTGAACATATGGTCGGTCTTTTCATTAACACGATACCGGTTCGGGTGCAGGGGGCAAAAACGTCATTTCTGCAGCTCATAAAAGATATGCAAAAAGACCGTCTTGCCGCTGAAGCATACAGCTACCACCCTTTATATGAGATTCAAACCCGTTCAGCGGTTAAGCAAGGGCTGATTGATCATATACTCGTATTTGAAAACTATCCGGTGCAGCAAGAGATTCAGATGCTGAACAAACAGGAACATGCTTCTGATCTTTTTCAGATTCATAACTTCACTGTGGCAGATGAAACCAACTACAGCTTTTATCTTATGGTGGCGCCAGGAGAAGAAATCCATGTGAAAATGAGCTATGATGCTGAACAGCATGATCGGTCTTTTGTTCTTTCAGTCAAGGAGCATCTTCTGAATGCTGTATCACAAATCTTAAATAATCCGAATCTTTCACCCTCAGAAATCGATATTACGACAGACTATGAAAAGCAGCAGCTGATTGGAAAAATCGCAGATCACACACCAGTTTGCGAAACCATCCATGCTATGTTTGAAAAGCAAGCGGAAAAGACACCGGATGCTTATGCTGTAATTGATCAAGCCTGCTCATTAACATACAGAGAACTGAACAAATCGGCTAACAAATTAGCGCGGCAATTGCGAATGAAAGGTGTTGCGAGACAGGAGCCTGTTGCGTTAATAATGGAGCGCTCTGCGGCGTTTATCACCAGCGTTCTTGGAATCTTAAAGGCAGGCGGCGCCATTGTTCCGATTGATCCGGATTATCCGGCTGACAGAATCAGTTATATTCTAAATGACTGCGGCTGTTCGCATTTTGTTTCACAAGCGCATCTTTCCTCATCGCTTGAAAACAATTACTCTATCACTCATGCAGAGGATTTCGAAAGCCAAGAAGATGACAGTAACCTACAGTCAGTCAACGATGCGGACGATCTTCTGTATATGATTTACACATCAGGCACAACAGGTAAACCAAAGGGTGTTCAATTTGAACATCGAAACATGGCTAACTTGCTGAAGTTCGAATATACTCATTCCGGCATTGACTTTGAAGCAGATGTTCTGCAATTTGCGACACCTTCCTTCGACGTCTGCTATCAAGAAATATTTTCTGCGCTCCTGAAAGGCGGCACACTGCACATCGTGCCAGAAGCCATCAAAAGAGATGTGCCGCAGCTGTTTGCATTTATAAACAAGCACCAGACAAAAATTGTATTTCTCCCAACTGCTTTTATCAAAATGATCTTCAGCGAACGGCAATTTGCGAACTCGTTTCCTTATGGCGTGAAACATCTGATTGCAGCCGGAGAACAATTAATAATTTCAGAGCTTTTTCAGGACGTATTGCGCGAGCGCGGCCTGCATCTGCACAATCATTACGGACCTTCAGAAACTCATGTGGTATCTACGTATACCATTGATCCTGGGGACCGTATTCCCGAGTTTCCGCCAATCGGTAAACCGATAGGCTGTACTGATCTATATATTTTGAATCATCAAAAACAGCTGCAGCCCTGCGGCGTACCTGGTGAACTCTATATTTCCGGTGCAAGTGTTGCCAGAGGTTATGTCAATCACGATAAACTGACACGCGACAAATTTTTATCTGACCCATTCAGGCCTGGTGCAATTATGTACCGTACAGGTGATTTGGCCAGACGGCTTGAAGACGGCAACATCGAATATATCGGACGGGCAGACAATCAAGTGAAAATCAGAGGCTATCGAATCGAGCCGCAAGAAATCGAAGTCACATTGATGAACCACCCGGACATTAAGGAAGCCGCCATTCTCATCAGGCAAGACCGAAGCGGTGAACATGAATTATGCGCTTACTATTGCAGTGTACAAAAGCTGGATGCAATAGATATACGCCGCTATATGGCTAGTGAGCTCCCGGAATACATGATCCCTGCGAAATGGGTACGGGTTGACAGCATACCCCTTACCGCAAACGGCAAAGTAGATCAAGCAGCACTTCCAGAGCCAGATGCTTCAATCAGCGGAAATCCTTATACCGCCCCTCGTAATCTGTTAGAGGCGAAGCTTTCACAAATATTTGAAGATGTACTGAATAATGACCATATAGGCATCCAAGACAACTTTTTTGACCATGGCGGCCACTCGTTAAAAGCAACAGTGCTTATGTCGAGGATCGCTAAGGAGTTTCATGTGCAAGTTCCGCTAAAGGACATCTTTGCCCATCCGACTGTAGAAGATCTGGCTTCAATCATTCGAGGTGCAGAGGAAAATCAGTATGCGGCAATTGAACCTGCAGAAGAAAGAGAGACATATCCTGTGTCTTCAGCCCAAAAACGGATATATGTGCTTCAGCAGCTTGATGAGGGTGTCGCCTACAATATGCCTGCGGTCTTAGAACTGGAAGGGATATTAGATGTCGCTAAACTGGCGGCTGTATGTAAAGAACTAATCAGTCGGCATGAGCCTCTTCGAACTTCCTTTGTATCCGGAGAAGATGGCGAGCCTGTTCAGCGTATTCACACTGAAGTACCGTTTACATTAAGTACAGAGACAGCTATCGAAGGATTTGTCCGTCCCTTTGATCTCAGCCAGGCGCCATTATTTAGAGCGGGCCTTATAAAGGTGTCGAACGAGAAGCATGTATTGCTGGTGGATATGCACCATATCATTTCAGATGGTGTATCCGTTCAGCTCCTAATCCGAGAATTCACCGATCTTTATGCAAACCGCCAGCTTAAGTCGCTGCGGATCCAGTATAAAGATTACGCCGTTTGGCAGCAGCAATTTAAAAAGGGAGACTCGTATCAAAAGCAGGAGACTTACTGGCAGCAGCAGTTTAGCGGGGACCTTCCTGTACTAGAGCTTCCGACAGATAAACGCCGTCCGGCAGAACAGCAATTCGCAGGCGGAAAAGTAACCTTTCAAATGGATAAAGAGCTCACGGTCCGCATAAAGCGGCTCGCCCATCAAAACAGAAGCACACTTTACATGACACTGCTCGCTTTGTATTCTGCTTTTTTATCACGGTTAAGCGGTCAGGATGATATTGTGATTGGTTCACCTATCGCAGGACGGCCCCATGCCGACCTTGAAGCTGTTCTTGGGATGTTCGTGAATACATTGGCTCTCCGGACACGCCCGGCCGGTAATAAGACATTTGAAGAATTTCTGAAAGAAATCAGACAGACGGCACTGGAAGCGTATGAGCATCAGGATTATCCGTTTGAAGAGCTTGTGGATAAACTCGGCGTACAGCGGGAAATGAGCCGGAATCCACTGTTTGACACAACGCTTGTCCTTCAGAATATGGAACAGCAAAAGCTGAAAATGAAAGATGTACAGCTTCAATGGAGCGACTTGCATCATCCAATATCGAAATTTGATATTTCCCTGTATGTAACAGAACACGATGCCGAACTTTTCTGTCAGTTTGAATACAGTACAGCTTTGTTTGAGAAAGCGACCATCCAAAGGTGGGCCGGCCTTTTCACCACCCTTGTGGAACATACAGCTGTCAGTCCTGAAACAGAATTGGACAACATTCCAATCTTAACAATAGAAGAAGAGAGAGAGTTTATTGAAGCGTGCCATCCGGTTCAGGGGACAGGCTATCCGATGAATCAAACGCTCCACTATGCACTCGAAAAGCAGGCAGCAAAAACGCCTGATCAGACGGCCGTTATCTTTGAAGATGGAGCGATGACCTACAAAGAATTGAACGAACAGGCTAACCGTATCGCCTGGGAGCTGATCGGACGAGGAGTAAAATCTGAAACGACTGTTGCCATTATAGGCCGGCGTTCGCCTGAAATGCTGATTGGCATTTATGGCATTCTTAAAGCTGGCGGCGCGTATTTGCCCATTGACCCGGATTATCCGGAAGAACGAATCGGCTTTCTGCTGGAGGACAGCGGTACAAACGTTCTCCTGCTTCAGTCTGCCGGCCTGCATGTTCCGGCGTTTGCAGGAGAGATTGTCTATCTCAATCAGACAAATAGCGGGCTGAAACATCGTTTGTCCAATCCGAATGCGGACGTTCTCCCGCAATCTTTAGCCTATGTCATCTATACATCCGGCTCTACCGGTAAGCCTAAGGGTGTTGAAGTTGAACATCGATCAGCGTTGAATTTTTTGAATTCCCTACAGTCCCGCTATCAGCTTAATCATTCAGATGTGATTATGCACAAAACATCGTATTCATTCGATGCTTCAATATGGGAGCTGTTTTGGTGGCCTTATGCCGGTGCCTCTGTTTATCTGCTTCCTCAGGGAGGCGAAAAAGAACCTGAAGTGATTGCGAAAGCCATAGAGGAACAAAAGATCACAGCTATGCATTTTGTACCTTCGATGCTTCATGCATTTTTAGAACATATAAAATATCGCTCTGTACCGATTAAGACAAACGGACTCAAGCGGGTGTTTTCCGGTGGAGAACAGCTTGGGACCCATCTCGTCTCCCGGTTTTGCGAGTTGCTTCCAAATACTGCACTAACCAATTCCTACGGACCAACGGAGGCAACTGTAGAAGCTTCATTCTTTGATTGTCCGCTGCATGAAAAACTTGAACGGATTCCAATCGGAAAACCTGTTCATCATGCCAGATTGTATATCCTCAATCAAAAGCAGCGGATGCTGCCTGCCGGATGTTTCGGCGAACTGTACATCGCCGGAGCGGGTGTTGCCAGAGGTTATTTGAATCGGCCGGCATTAACAGCAGAGCGTTTTCTTGAGGACCCGTTTTATCCGGGTGAACGCATGTACAAAACAGGGGATGTGGCGCGCTGGCTCCCTGACGGGAATATTGAATTCATCGGCCGGTTGGATGATCAAGCCAAAATCAGAGGCTACCGAATTGAGCCCGGAGAAATTGAAGCGGCGCTTAGAAGCATAGAAGGCATAAGGGAGGCAGCCGTGACTGTACGGACAGACAGCGGCGAGCCGGAATTATGCGCTTATATAGAAGGGCTCCGGGGAAACGAAGTGCGGGCGCAGCTTGAGAGACTGCTGCCAGGCTATATGATTCCAGCCCATCTGATAGAGATGGAACAGTGGCCGGTTACGCCGAGCGGAAAGCTGGACCGAAACGCCCTGCCAGCTCCTGGCGGAGCTGCAGATGCGGAGACATACACGGCGCCGAGAAATGTGACAGAGATAAAGCTTGCCCAGTTATGGGAGGACGTCCTGAAAAACGGCCCTGTCGGCATTCACGACAACTTCTTTGACCGCGGAGGACATTCCTTAAAAGCAACGGCGCTTGTCTCCCGAATCTCAAAAGAATTCGATGTACAGGTGCCGCTGAAAGATGTGTTTGCCCATCCGACGGTAGAAGGGCTGGCTGCTGTTATCCGTGAAGGAACGGACAGTCCATATGAAGCGATGAAACCGGCGGAACAGCGTGAGACCTATCCGGTTTCCTCCGCCCAAAAGCGGATCTATGTCCTTCAGCAGCTGGAGGACGGAGGGACCGGCTACAATATGCCGGCTGTATTAGAACTGGAAGGGAAGCTTGATCCCAAAAGGCTGGACAGGGCTTTCAAAGAGCTGATCAAGCGCCACGAATCGCTTCGGACCTCCTTTGAACAGGATGAAGGCGGCGAGCCGATGCAGCGTATCCATGCCGAGGTGCCGTTTACATTACAGACGGCATTCCTCGGCGAACAAACCGAACAGGAAGCGGCAGCCGCGTTTATCAAACCGTTTGATCTCAGCCAAGCGCCGCTGTTCCGTGCCCAAATCGTAAAAGTATCAGATGAACGGCACCTATTGCTGGTTGATATG
>NZ_AYTO01000038.1 GCF_000507145.1 Bacillus tequilensis KCTC 13622
GCCGCGTGCCGCGAGGTGGGCGGCCAGCCGGCTGGCATACAGGTCAAGCTCAGCGTACGTCAGGGAACCGCCGGAAAATCGGATAGCCGGCCGCTCCGGTGTGACAGCTGCCTGACGTTCAAACAGCCCATGCAAGGTTGGGGCTTCAGACGAAACAGATACTGTCCTGTTATTTTGAGAAACGATTTTCCGTGTTTTGTCCTCATCTAGCAATGTCATCTTTGACACAGGAAGAGATGGATCAGAGATGACATCAGAGATCATGTGCTGTAAATAATCTTTTATCTCAGACATCATATTTGGCTGATAAGCGCCTGTATGAAAATGAATCCGAACGTACAAAGTACGCCCTGGGATCACTTTGACACTGCATCTGTAATTAGTTACCTCTTCCATTTCAAAATCTTTCACGGAGAAATCAAATGATCCAGCTTGATTCAGCTCTTCAATCTCTTGTTGAGTAGGTGTATTTTCAAAGACGATAATATGATCAATCAGCTCTTGTTTAAGAGCACTCTGCGCCTGAATGTCATATAAAGGGAAGTAACTATACGCTTCTGCTTCAGTCATGTCCTTTTGCATCCTGCTGACTAAGTCAGAAAAAGAAAGAGAATCACTTTGGACCCGAATAGGAATGGTATTGATAAAAAGTCCGACCATGTTTTCCACATCTTTTAGCTCAGAAGGTCTGCCTGATATAACTGATCCGAACACAGCATCGCTGCAGCGATTAAACTTTTGGAGCATAATCCCCCATAAAGCTTGGAACACAGTGTTTAGTGTCGCTCCAGAAGCCGCTGCGATTTTCTGTAAATCCGAGGTTTCTTTTTCAGGAATGGTGAACGTGATCTGCTGTAATGTCCCATCCTGGATTTGATCTGTTCTTTTTGGCAGAGGCGTAGATTTTTCGAAATGCTGAAGCCTCTTTTTCCAATACTCAGCTGCTTCTTCACGCTCTTGCTGCATCAGCCATTTAATATACGTCCCGTACGGCTGTACGGGAGGCAAATCAGGAAGCTGTCCTTTATCCAGCGCTTGATAAATGTGAAGAAAATCCTTAATGACGATGCCTAAACACCAGCCATCCATTAAAATATGATGGTGGCTCCAGATACAGACATAATGATCAGGCGCCCATTTTAAAATAGATATTCTCATCAGTACATCCGTTTGGAGATCAAAGCCTTTGGATTTGTCCTGCTCTTTGAATGCCTCGGTACAATGTTCTTTATCCCTTTCATTGAGATGGGAAATATCTTCAAAATGAACAGGGCAATGACGATGCTTGAGCACGACTTGACGAGGTTTAGCTACATTTTTATGGATGAACGCTGTTCGGAAGATTTCATATCTGTCAAAAACAGCTTCCATACTTTTCTGAAAACGCTCTAAGTCAAGCTGTCCATGAATCGTAAAAGAAGCCTGTTCAAAATAAGCTCTTGACTGTTCATCATACAGTGAGTGAAAAAGCATCCCTTCCTGCATAAAAGACAAAGGGTATATATCCTGTATTTCGGGTTGCTGCGGCATCAGTTGAATCTCCTCTCCCTATAGTTTGTTGACGGCTCCCATAATCTCACTCAGTTCATCAAGCGTTAAATCTTCATCAGTGAAATCAGATGCGCTCCATTCTCGGCTTTCTTTGCCCGTACAATGCTCAATGATGTTTTCCAGTGTCTGTTTAAAATGCCCGGCAAATGTTTGGATTGTTTTTTCCTCAAATTGCAGCCTGTTATAGATGATGTGCATGTTCAGGCACCCAGAAGAAACAGCGCCGCTGATATCCAGTGCATAAGGCCGCTCCCAGTTCGGGCTGATCTCATTTTCCGGTTTGATGTCAGAAACCTCAAAGGCTTTTGATTGAATATCCTGATCAAACTGGCCTAAATAATTAAAGCTGATTTCCGGGCTGTATTTCTCAGAGCCCCATCTGTTGCTGATATATTTCAGCACACCGTAGCCTGCGCCTTTATGCGGTATTCGGTGCAGCATATCTTTTGTCTGTTTAATGAGATGGCTCAGCCGTTCATCTTTGTTCTTATGATCAGAATCGCTCATATCAAGCCACACAGGATAAATCGAGGTGAACCAGCCGACTGTTCTGCTCATATCAATGTCCTCAAGATATGGTTCCCTTCCATGGCCCTCCATGCTGATTTTAAACTGATTAGAGCCCGTCCATCGCTGCAAAGCAAGACCTAAAGCTGTCAGCAGGATATCATTCATCTCCGTGCTGTATGCTTTATGTGCAGCCGTTAATAATAATTCGGTGTGATGACGGGAAAGCTCAAAATCAATCACTTCTGTCTCTTTGAATGTGTTAGGCGCTGCGTCATTGTCTTTAGGAATAGGTTGAATGTGACGGTTCTCACGCTCGTCCCAATACGCTACTTCGCGCTGCATCTGGCGGCTTTTAGAATAGTCAGCTATTCTTTGTGAATACGTTAAATATGAATCTGTTTTTTGCGGCAGTTGAATAGATTCTCCTATGACTGCCTGTTTGTAAGCTGTTGAAAAATCCTCGAACAAAATGCGCCATGAAACCGCATCAATAACCAAGTGATGAATCGTCAGAAACAAATGGTCACCATTTTCGGTTCTAAACAATCCAGCGTGAAGCAAAGGGCCGGTTTCCAAACAAATATGCTTCTGCATCTGGCTGACTGTTTCCTTAATCCTGTTTTGTGCTTCTGTTACGTTACCCTTTACATCAAACAGTTCAAGAGCATATAGCTCCTCATCCGGAAGATCAATCCCTCTATTGAACTGCACCGGGTGGCCATCGTCATCCTTGCATATGATTCGCAGTGCGTCATGATGAGTCACCAAGCTTTTTAGCACTTTTCTAAGTGCAATCTCATCAAATCGTTCAGCCCGGTAAAGCATAACAGACTGGTTAAAATGATGGATTTCCAGAGATTGAGAGAGAAACCATTGCTGGACAGGTGTCCAAGTGATCTCGCTCTCGACCGGGCCTTGGTCAATGACGCGCACATCTTTTCGAACCTGAGCGGACAGTTCACCAAGAGTCTGATGTTCAAACATCTCACGTACTGTCGTTTCGAATCCGCGCTGCTTCAGTCTGGCACAAACTTGCAGCGCTTTAATAGAATCTCCGCCCAGCTCAAAGAAATTAGCGTTTACGCCCAGCTCATCCACACTAAGAAGCTCCTCCCAAATTTCAGCCACCACCTTTTCAATCTCATTTCTTGGGCTGATATCATCAGCAGGATAAGCGTGTTTTTCAGGTTCAGGCAGGGCTTTCTGATCAAGCTTTCCATTAACAGTCAGCGGGATGCTTTCAATCTGGATCAAACGGGCGGGCAGCATAAAGTCAGGCAGCATGGTTTTTAGAGAAGCACGAATATTTGATGTATTCGCGGCCTGTTGATCTTTTGTCACCATGTATGCATAAATAGCTGTTTGTCCTTGTTCATCTGCTCTTGTAATGACAGCTGCCTCTTTAATAATCGGATGCTGAAGAAGAGCCGCTTGGATTTCACCCAACTCAATACGGTGCCCTCTGACTTTCACCTGATCATCAATGCGGCCTAAGTATTCCAGCTCGCCATTTGACAGGCGTTTCGCAAGGTCTCCTGTTCGGTATAATCTGTCCCCCGGGAGATTCGGATTGGGTACAAAACGGTCAGCGGTCAGCTCAACTCTGTTGAGATATCCCCGTGCCACGCCTTCACCGCCTATATAAAGCTCTCCTGGAACTCCGATCGGCTGCAGGTTCATATGAGCATCCATCACATAAGCCTGCAGAGTTGAAAGAGGCCGTCCGATATTGCTTCTATTTGCGGCAATATCAGCTGCGGACAATTTTTTGACTGTGACATGTACTGTTGTTTCTGTAATACCGTACATATTGATCAGTTCAGTATGAGGATATTTATCATTCCAGCTTTGAAGCATGCCGGGCTGTAAAGCTTCGCCGCCAAAAATGACGTATCGGATGTTTAATCGATCCGTATGGTTTTGATCTTCATGCATCAGGCCGTAAAAAGCTGTCGGGGTCTGATTGAGTACAGTGACGCGTTCTTTCTTTAACAATAATCGGAATGCCTGGGGATCACGGGCTGTTTCCTTAGAGACCACAACGAGTGTACTTCCGTTCAATAACGCACCAAACATTTCCCATACAGAGAAATCAAAGCAATATGAATGAAAGAACGTCCAGACGTCTTCATGACCAAATTCAAAAGGCAGATTTTGATGCTTTAAGAGACTGATTACATTGCGGTGCTCGACAATGACACCCTTTGGCTGGCCAGTTGTTCCGGATGTGTATATCACGTATGCCGGCTGATCCGCTAGGTTTTCTTGAATGTTTACATTAGCTGGAATGGAGTCAGTTTCGACTTCATCGAGATACAACATATGCCCGCTGTAGCCTGCAGGTTTGTTTTGACCGCGCTCTGTCAGCAATATTTCTGTCCCGCTGTCATTAAGCATAAAGCTAATACGTTCATGAGGATATTCAGGATCAATCGGCAAATAGGCTCCCCCGGCTTTTAAAATCGATAAAACGCCAATGACCATATCAGGTGACCGATCGAGCATCAGCCCGACGATATCCCCAGTGCTGACTCCTTGTTTAATCAGCATAGCAGCTGTCCGCTCTGCTTTTTCATTCAGCTCTCGATAAGTAAGCTGAGAGTTGCCGCACACCACTGCGAGATGCTCCGGATGCTGAGCGGCTTTTTTTTCAAATAAGCTTACAATGTTTTCGTTTTTCGGAAATGCCGCATACTGTCCCATTTCTTCAAGGAGCAAATTTCGCTCTGCAGCAGGAAGCAATTGCATATCCGAAATTCTCATCTCGGTATCCGCCGTGATACTTTTTAACAGCTCAATAAAATAGGATGCCCACCGTGCGATGGTCTTCTCTTCAAAAAGGGCAGTGCTGTATTCAAAACGGCAGCGAATTCCGCCCGAATGCTCCTCAGCGTGTAATGTCAAATCGAATTTAGATATATCGTGTTTTGGAGTGACAGACGAAATCGATAAACCTGGCACTTCGAACTGAAAATCCTCACTGCTTTGAAGCACGAGCATCGCATCAAACAGCGGGTTGCGATTTACTTCTCGACGTGTATCGAGCTTATTTGCCAGCTCCTCAAAAGGATAATCCTGATGTTCATAAGCCATCAGAGCCAGGTGGCGAATGTCCTGCAAATAAGAGCTGAACGTTTTATGGCCTTCGGGCTGGCTGCGCATCGCCAACGTATTGACGAACATTCCGATGACGCGTTCCAGATCGGCGTGCGGTCTTCCGGCAGCAGGCGAGCCGACAACAATATCCTCTTGCCTGCTTAGCTTGGAAAGCAAAATAGAATAGACAGCCAGAAGGATCATATACAATGTTGTTCCCGTTTCAGCCATTAAATGGTGCAGCTCGTCCGCCATGTCTTTATCAATGTGTACTTCGATTGTTCCGCCGCTGAAATCAGGGAGGCGCGGCCTTGTTTTATCAAGCGGTAAATCTAACACAGGAAGACTCCCGCCTAGCTGGTTGAGCCAGTAGGCCTCCTGTTTTTTGTACAGCTCTCTCGGGTACTTCTCTTGCTGCCAAACAGCAAAATCCTTATAATGCAGGTTTAAAGCTGGCAGCTCTTTTCCGCAATATAAGTCAGTAAATTCTTGAACTAAAGTGCTCATCGAGACACCATCAGCAATAATATGATGCATATCAAGCAGCAAAAATCCGCGTTTATTGCCCATCGAAATGACACAAGCTCTAAAAAGCGGGCCGGACGATAGATCAAATGGTTTGATAAAGGACTCAATTGCAGTCTGAAGCGTTTTTTCTGAACCCATTTCAAGCTCTTTCAGATCAAAAGCCATCTCTGGATAAATGATCTGCACGGGCTCGCCTCTGTCAAGCATAAAACCAGTCCGCAATGCTTCATGCCGATTCACAAGTTCTGTGAGAACACTTCTCAGCCGCTGGTGATTCAGGTTTCCGTTTAATTCAAGTACAGCGGGCATGTTGTAGCCTGTGCTGTCATCTGCCAGCTGATGAAGAGCATATAATCGTTTTTGCGAGAAAGACAGCGGATAGACATCTCTTTGATCCGCAGGCTCAATCTGTGTAAAAGCATGTTTTTTTAAGCTCATCAATTTGACTGCCATGCTTTCAATCGTCGGGTTAGAAAAAACCTCACTGAGCGGCAGCTCGACATTCAGCTTTTTATGTATCCTTGAAACCAGTGCGGCGGCTTTTAAGGACTGTCCGCCTAACTGAAAGAAATCATCGCGAATGCCGATTTGCTGTTTATTCAGCACATCTTCCCAAATAAGTGCGAGATCCGCTTCGGTTAAAGTTCGGGGCGGCATATAGGTGAGGCTCGCATTGCTTTCAGGTTCAGGGAGTGCTGACCGGTCAAGCTTCCCGCTGGACGTTAATGGCATCCGGATGATGTTGATCATACTTGCGGGGATCATATAGGACGGCAGTGTTCCGGCAAGATGCCGATACAAATCCGGGAGACTGTTTCCTTTTTCCGGTACGATATAAGCAACGAGCTCCTTTTCCTCAGCAGAAACATCCCGGGCCAGTACCGCTGCTTCCTTTACACCTGGTGCCTGTCGAAGAACCATTTCAATCTCTCTCAGTTCAATGCGGTAACCCCTGATTTTCACTTGATCATCAAAACGTCCGACATATTCAATCGTTCCGTCCGGCAAAAAGCGGCCTGCATCACCTGTTCGGTATACACGCTCCCCTTCAAGGAACGGATGATCGGAAAAGGCTTTATCTGTCAGATCTGGATGTTTGTAGTACCCTCTGGCAAGACCCGCGCCGGAAATACACAGTTCGCCTGCCGCGCCGATCGGCTGCATTTGATTTCCGTGTAAAACAAATACTTTCGTGTTTGCAATCGGGTGTCCGATCGTGATCCTCTCTTTTTCGTTCAATTGACGCAATATTGTTGTTGCCACACTGTTTTCTGTGGGTCCGTATTCATTTGCCAATTCTGCAGAAGGACAAATTTTTTGACTCATCTCAAGCAGATCAGGCGTGACTGCTTCACCCGCAAATGTCACAATCCGAAGGCTTTTTGCATCCTCTGCAGTCAGCACTTCCAGTAACACCCGGTACAGAGAAGGAACAATGATCATGTGACTGACCTTATAGCGTACTATTTTTCTCTTAAGGGCTAGCACATCCTTGGCTTCGTCATCCGTTGTCAGCAATACGCACGCACCGGATAAAAGCGGGGTAAACAAGCTTGTCAGACAGCCGTCAAACACATATGAAAACAAATGGAGGGATATATCCTGTTCGGCCATGCCATATTCTTCCCGTCTCCATTGCAATGTATTGGCAATGCCTTCGTGATCAACAAGAACACCTTTTGGCCTCCCTGTCGTTCCCGACGTATAGATTAAGTAGGCAAGATCACCGGGCGGCACATCTGGAGCTGCTGTTTGGTGACTTTCTGTACGTTCTATCGGTATCATTTTTCCTTCATAGTGCGGCGGGATACATGTCATGAGGTCTTCTTCTATCAGCAAGTGAACCGTTTGACTGTCCTTCAGCAAGAAAGAAAGACGTTCTGTTGGAAAATTTGGATCAAGCGGCATATAAGCGCCCCCCGCTTTCCAAATGGCGAGCAAAGCTGCAGGCATCTCCATTGACCGCCTCATCATCACAGCGACGACATCTCCAGATCCAACGCCTTTTTTTATCAGGGCGTGCGCAATCTGATTGGCTCTTTCATTTAATTGGCGATAGGTCCAGCATTCATCCCCCATTTTCAATGCAGCAGCTTCAGGTGTTTTGTGAGCTTGCTCCTCGAACAATTGGGATATTGTTTTGTTCACATAAGGACGCTCTGTTTCGTTAAACAATTGGATAGCCTTTTGCTCCTCCGGCGGCACGATATGAATGTCACTGACGGCAATATCGGGATGTGTCACAATGCAATCCAGCGCTTGCTTTAGATGGCCCTGAATCCGCAGCATCTCTTCACGTTCGTAAACAGCTGCGTTGTAGCTGAATTTAATATAGAATGATTCTCCCGGAACGATAACGATATTAAAGTCGTAATTGGTTTGCTCCGACATTGAAATGTCACTCAGCTTCAGCGCATTTTCCTCATTCTCGCTCTCGATGCGTAATGCCTGATCAAGCTGTACAGGATAATTTTCAAAGACAAAAATATGATCGATCAAACCTTGCTTCAATGGACTATGGTTCTGAATGTCATAAAGCGGGTAATACCCATGCTGTTCAGATGATAAAATATCCTCCTGCACAGCTTTGACCAGCGAAGAAAACGTCATGCCCTCCGCAGATCGGATTCGCACTGGAACCGTATTAATAAACAAGCCGACCATTGATTCAATCCCATCAATCACTGACGGACGTCCTGAAATAACGGAACCAAAAACTGCATCATCAGCTGCGGTATATCGGTGCAGAAGCACGCCCCAAATACTCATAAACAACGTATTTAGTGTAACTCCCCAACTCTGCGCGGCCTCTGTCAGTTTCTCAACCATTTCCGGTGTTAAAGAAAAGCTGACCTGTGCAGCTTTATAATCCCCGTTCGCTGGGCGGGGATTTATCCGGGGAATAGAAGCGGTATTGCCGTATCCCTCCAAATATTCGCTCCAGTAAGCTGCAGTCTCTTCTTTATCTTTTTCTCCAAGCCATTCAATATAGCGGCTGTATGGCACCGTGCTGCCAAGCTGCACAGGCCTGTTATTGCTGAGTGAATCATACATGCTGAAAAACTCTTTAAGAATAATGCCGAGACACCAGCCATCCATGATGATATGGTGATGTGTCCATACACACGTATATTTGCTGTCGCCTCTATCAAAAAGGGCAAGACGCATTAACGGACCTTTTTGCAGATCAAATCCTTTTTCCCGATCCTTCGTCATAAATTCATCGATCAGCACCTGCTGTTCATGATCAGCCAAGTGAGAAAAATCTTCTTTATACACTGTCAATTCGCGATTTGATAAGACTACCTGCTGCGGTCCTGTAAGATCTGGTACTTCTTTAATAAAAATCGTTCTGAAAATATCATATCGGGAAACGAGAAGGTTTAAGCTCTTTTGAAACGAGTCGATGCATAAATTCCCCGTGATCGTAAACGAGGTCTGTTCGACATAGGCTTTCGAGCTGAAATCCATCAGTGAATGAAACAGCATTCCTTCCTGCATATGCGATAACGGATAAATATCTTGAATTTGTGCCGATTGTGCCATCAATTCCACACACCTTTTCAAAAGTTAAAGATCTTTCACAAGATTTTCGATGCTAGATAATGCCGACAACGTTAATTCCTTATTGCTGAAATCACTCAGCGTTTTTTCGCGTGTTTTTTTCTGCGAACAATGCTCAATCATATCGACAAGATGCCTGTGGAAACGATCCATAAAACACTCCATTGTGTGTTTGCTGAATGCTTGGGTGTATACCGCCTTTACTTGAAGCCGTCCGTCTGTAATGAGAGCATTGATGTCCAGCTCATATTCCCGTTCTCTCTCATCCGCTATTTCGTAACGAGGCTGGTAATATGATAATTGAAACGTTTCAGATTCCTTCTCTTCGCTAAATTGGCCGAGATAATTAAAGCTGACCTCAGGCTCTTTATGCCGCAGTTCTCCTATCTGTGTTAACAATCCGTAGCCAGTTCCTTTGTTTGGCACTCTTCTCAGCATATCTTTTGTCGTCTTAATTCGGTAAGCGAGCTGATCTTCGAAAGGCTCAGGAATACTCAGGTCCAGCAGAATAGGATAAATGGAAGTAAACCAGCCAACAGTCCGTGAAATATCAATATTTGGCACATGCCCTTCTCTTCCGTGTCCCTCAGTGCTGATCACGATTTGGTCATGCCCTGTCCATTCAGAAAGCGCCAATCCTAAAGCCGTAAGCAAAAGCTCGTTGGCATCAGTGCCGTAGGCTTTCTGGGTTTCAAACAGCAATTTTTCAGTCCAGTCCCCGGATAGTGTAAACATTGAGCTATCGCTGTTCAATTGCAGTCTGCCCGGCATATTTCCCGTGTTCTTAGGCAGAAAAGCAGTGTGAGCATCCAAAATCGTTTGCCAATACGTTTTTTCTGCAAGCACTTGTTTGCTTTCAGCTATTTGTGCAAGACCACTGGCGTAGGACAAATAAGAATCGGTTTTTGGCGGTAATTGAATCTCTTGTTTTTCTAAAGCCTGCTGGTATGCTGCCGCTAAGTCCTCAAGCAGAATTCTCCATGAAACGCCATCTATCACAAGATGGTGAAGCGCAATCAGAAGATGATCCCCTTCTGCCGTTTGAAACAAACCAGCTTGCAGCAGAGGCCCTTTTTGTACATTCATTTTGCTTTGAATGACGGTTTCCTCAGCTGATAGTTTTTCATCAAGATAAGTTCTTTCCAGCAATTCTTTTGTCCAGTCTTTGATTTGAAGGCCGAACAGCTCATGATCCTTATGATTCATTCCGCGATTATACTGAACGACATGGCCGTTTTGGTCTCGTTGAAAAACCATGCGAATTGCATCGTGATGCTCGGTTATTTTGCGCAGCGCTAGACGAAGCGCGGTAGCATTGAATCCTTTTTCACTGAAAAGCATGACGGACTGGTTATAATGATCGTGAAAAGCATGAGCCTGTCCGAAAAATCTTCGCTGAATCGGGGTGAGGTCAGCTTCACCTTCCGCAGGTCCCTGGTCCGCTTGAGATGCCAATGGTGTGAGATGTCCGCTTAGTTCATGAATTGTTGGATAACGGAATAAGTCGCGTATTGTCATGCTCCAGCCTTCAGCGGCCAGCCGTGCTGCCACTTGTAATGCTTTAATTGAGTCTCCGCCAAGTGCAAAAAAGGAATCGTGAATGCCGACTCGTGACATGCTCAGTACATCTTCCCATATATACGCCATCGTTTTTTGTATGTGGTTAACTGGTGCGGTATATGAGCGCGACAACACATCATTTGGAGCCGGCAAGGCATTTCTGTCCAACTTTCCGTTCAGGGTCAGCGGCATATTTTCTAAAGGAATCAGATGCGCAGGAACCATATACGCTGGCAGTTCCTTTGTTAAAGCAGCACGGAGAGCATTCGTATTGACATCTGCAGGCACAATATATGCTGCCAAACCAGCATGTCCATTCTTATCATGCTGAACGGTAACAGCAGCTTCTCTTGCAAGCTCCGTTTGAAGCAGAACACTTTCAATTTCTTCTGTTTCAATTCTGTATCCATTTATTTTCACTTGGTAATCCATTCGGCCAAGAAGCCGGATCATTCCATTTGGAAGCAAGCAGGCTCTATCACCGGTTCTGTACAGTCTTTCTCCTGGGACAAATGGATTTTCTGTAAATTTTATTTGTGTTAAGTCAGGCTTATTATGATAGCCTTTCGCAACTCCTGCACCGCCGATGCACAGTTCGCCGGCAACGCCAATCGGCTGAATTTGATCAGTCTGGCTGAGTACGTACAAGCGTACATTTGGAAGCGGGCTGCCGATTGGTACGTTATCTCCCGTCCACTCTTCTCCCATACTTGTTTCATAAAAGCTCGAATCAATCGTTGCCTCTGTGACACCGTAGCTATTGATGATGCGCATGCTTTGGCCAAAGCGCTCCATTAATGTTTTGAAATCTTGAGCTTTCACCATGTCAGAACCGAGAACCAGTATGTTTAAGTCAGGAAGCTTGAGCTGGTTACGGTATATATACTCCATCACCGGAATAATGAGAGCAGGTGTGGATTCCATCATCGTGATTCTCTTATCGCTCATGATTTTATAAATTTCAGCAGGTTCCAGCCGCTTTTCATCCGGGCAAACGATAAGAGTTCCGCTGTTGGTCAATGTTCTTGCCAAATCTCCTGAGAAGACATCGAATGAAAAGCTCGCGATTTGAAGCAGTCTGACAGGCTTCCTATCCAGCCCATAAATTTGACGCCATGCAAGAGCAGCATGAGTAAAGTTTCGATAGGTGACAATAACACCTTTTGGCGAACCTGTAGTTCCTGACGTATAAATGATATATGCTGCATCGTCAGGAACAGGAGATAAGTTCAGGTTGCAGCCATTTTCTTCATACGAGGCTTCATCATCAAGGCAGATATTAGACATTTCAGATTCAGGTGAGTTTGGAATCAAATACTTCAATTCCTGCTGTAAAAGAAGAATATCTGCCCCGCTATCACGAAGAATGTATTCAATGCGAGCTTTTGGATAGTGTGAATCGATTGGGATATACACTCCGCCGGCTTTCATCACTGCCAGCACTCCAACAACTGCATCAATGGACCGCTTGGCTAAAACAGCCACTGTTGGTCTCTTCCCTTTTCTTCTTTGCAATGTCCGTGCCAGGCGATTGGCTTTTTCATTTAGAAGCCGATAGCTAATCTCTGTTTCGTCATCAATAACAGCTATATGTTCTGGTGTTTCTTCAGCTCTTGCTTCAAATATGCGATGGAATGCGACATCTTTTTGAGAAAATTCAACTTGAGTTTTGTTGAATTCAGTGAGTATTTTTTGTTTTTCTTTTTCACTAAGTATGTTTATTTGTGAAAGTCTTGTTTCAGGATTAGAAATGGCCGCATGCAGAAATTCGCTAAAATGAGCTGCCCAGCGTTTAATGGTAGATTTCAGAAATACTTCTGTACTGAATTCCAATTCGCAGCAAAGGGCACCATCTGTTTCCGTTGCTAGTAACGTGATATCGAATAAAGAAATGTGCTGTGCGAAATTGGCATGCCGGACTGTTACTTCTTCCAATTCTACGTCCTGTTTTTCCATATTTTGAAGGATAAACATCGCATCAAATACTGGATTCCGGCTCATATCCCGTGTTAGTTGAAGCTTATCGACAAGCTCTTCGAACGGATAATCCTGGTGCTCATAGGCTTCCAATGCAGTGGCGCGCACTTCCTGCAAATACTGCACAAACGGCTTCCCGCCCTCCGGGCGTGTCCGCAGTGCCAGCGTGTTCACGAACATGCCGAGTATTGGCTCAAGATCCTTGTGCGGACGGCCGGCAATTGGCGATCCGACGATGATATCCTCCTGGCCGCTTAAGCGTGACAATAACGCGGTGTAGGCCGCAAGGAGCACCATGTACAGTGTGCTTCCGTTTTCCCGTGCCAGCTTGTGAAGCCCTGATGCTGCCTCTTGATCAAGCGTAAATGAGACCTTGTCACCCGCGAAGCTCCGCACCGGCGGGCGGGTATGATCAGC
>NZ_AYTO01000039.1 GCF_000507145.1 Bacillus tequilensis KCTC 13622
ACTTGCATGTATTAGGCACGCCGCCAGCGTTCGTCCTGAGCCAGGATCAAACTCTCCGATAAAAGTTTGACTGACTACGCACATCGCTGTGCGATTTGTTTAAAAATGAATTAACAGGTACGTTTTGTCTTGTTTAGTTTTCAAAGATCATTTCCGCTTCTTGTTGAAGCGACTTTATTAATATAACATTTTAACTTTCTTTTGTCAAATGTTTTCTCAATTATTTCTCCGCCGCTGTGAGCTTGTTTTTTCAGAAGCGCATCAGCGACGTTTAATAATATATCACGGTCAAGAATCAGAGTCAATATCTTTTTTAAAAGAATATCCGCGGTGATAGACAGCCTGCCCTTTCGTTTCTATCTGACAGACGTTAATCATTCCCTTGTCCGTCAGGTAATCAAGCATAACGCCAAGGTCTTGGGTAAAGGGTTTTAGATCAGAATGCTGAAGAAGCTCACCGAATTGCCAAATGTCTTTTTCTTTCATTACTGAGAAAAGGTGTGCCGAACCGATCTCGGCTTTGGAATGGATGAGAAAATCATTTGCTAAGAATAATAATTCGAGTCTTTTTTCTAAGCTCTCGTGACTTTCAATCAGCTCTGAATATAATTTGTACACTTGCGGCTCTATCTGACGCACTTGGCTCCATACTGTTGTTTCCGGATGGAATCCTCTGTCAATCACTTCGATACGCGCTAAATGATGCAGCGCATGAACAACGGCGTTGTAAGCATCTAAAAATTGATTGGCTTCAAAAAAAGCTTTTCCTTCTACATATCTTCTGATTAATTTGCCGTATTCGAGTCCGATCTTCAGTTTGCGTTCAGCAAACGGAAATGTATTCAGCCTGTCACTCAGTTCTACTATGTATTCGTTACGGTCAAATAAAACTCTACCATTTACAATCCAATCTATGATTCTTCTATTCGTACCGAGCAAAATCCATTCTTGAATCTGAGAATCTGTTACCACATGTAATGAAGCTGTTTTTTGATCAAGTTCATAATGCTTTATAAAAACAGGCTCGTCAGCCTCTTTTACAATCACCAGCAAAGCAGCATCAAAGTTGTCTGTTAAGGAAGATGTTTTGTTTCTTCTCTCAATGATAATGACAGCCAATGTATTGGGATGACTTGCTCTTTCTTGGTAAATTGGACGGAGAAGATTATCCATCACCATTCCTCCAATGCAATTGTTCAAAATTTTTTATTCTCTATTTGATTCAATTCTATGATAAAAACGAAATTCCTTTTTTCTAAACACATTGAACTATTATAAACAATTTCTCAATAAGTCTCCATATGTAAATTCCATTCCAGTAGAAAACATGAAGAAAATCCCATCAGGTTTGTGCTATAGTTAGATCAAAGGGGGATGGACATGGCGAAATACTCCAGCAAAATTAATAAAATCAGAACATTCGCATTAAGTTTGGTTTTCGTTGGGTTTATCATTATGTACATCGGGATTTTTTTCAAAGAGTCAGTGTTGCTTTCTAGTTTGTTTATGATATTTGGGCTTCTATCCATTGGTCTCAGCACGGTTGTTTACTTTTGGATCGGGATGCTTTCAACCAAAGCGGTTCGCGTCATATGTCCAGGCTGTGAAAAAGAGACAAAAATTTTAGGAAGAGTCGATATGTGCATGCATTGCAGAGAGCCGCTCACTTTAGATAAAGGATTAGAAGGAAAAGAATTTGATGAGTCTTATAATAAAAAGAAAATATCCAGATAAAATAAGCTGACCGTTTCGTGCGGTCAGCTTATTTTTAATGGTTTTCTTTTTTCGAACACTCTTGGCAGACGCCGTAAATTTCTAAGCGGTGGTGGCTTACTTTAAAGCCTGTGACGTGGGCAGCCAGCTGCTCCACTTCGTCAAGACCCGGGTAGTGGAAGTCCACAATTTTACCGCAGTTTTCACAAATCGCGTGATAGTGATCGGATGTGACAAAATCGAATCTGCTGGAAGCATCGCCGTATGTGAGCTCTTTTACCAAACCGGATTCCCGGAACACACGCAAATTGTTATATACCGTCGCTACGCTCATGTTAGGAAATTTTCCTTCCAGAGCTTTATATATATCGTCCGCTGTTGGATGAGCCATAGAGTTAACGAGATATTCCAGAATCGCATGACGTTGAGGAGTGATGCGAACTCCGGTTTCCTTCAACGTTTCTAAGGCTTCTTTTAGTTCATGTGCAGCCATCCGTCATGCACCTCTCTTCTAAAAAAAATTCTTACATTGTAATGTTTATAATTAGTGTAACTCTTTCTACGATAATTTGTCAATTCATATCAGGGTAAAAGTAAGCATATCGTATGAGGCCGATAGACGAATTTACTTTTCAGACATATCTTTGAGAGTTTGGAGAGCTTCGGCTACATGGTCCTTCACTTTTACCTTTCTCCATTCTTTAATGAGCCGTCCTTCTTTATCGATTAAAAAAGTGGAGCGCTCAATCCCCATATACTCTTTTCCGAAGTTTTTCTTCAGCTTCCAGACGCCAAACGCCTCGGCCAGCTTGTGTTCATCATCAACAAGAAGCAGAAAAGGAAGGTTATGCTTCTCTTTAAATTTCCCGTGTTTTTCCTGGCTGTCCGGGCTGACGCCAATAATCACGGCATCCAGTTCAGCGAAGCTTTCGTGGCTGTCCCGAAAATCACATGCTTCCGTTGTGCATCCCGGCGTCATGTCTTTTGGATAAAAGTAGAGCACGATATACTTTCCTTTATAATCCGATAACGTTACTGTTTCCCCATGATCACCTTTTAACTCAAGGTCAGGCGCTTTTTGTCCGATTTCTATTGTCATTGCTTTACCTCCGGATGTTTTTTATTAAGCGTATCCAATTTTTGCCCAGATTACAACCATGTCCCCTGCATCTCAAGCCCGAATTCATTGTTCTTGTCCGGAAGCATGCTACAATAGAAAGGACGCATGGAGATATAGGAGGTTTTTATTCTTGCATACAAAATCAATTGAACTTCACAATGAGGCATTAAAGCACATTGTCGGCGGTGTAAACAGCCCGTCTAGATCATATAAAGCCGTCGGCGGCGGTTCACCCGTTGCAATGGAAAAAGCAAACGGCGCTTATTTTTGGGATGTGGACGGCAATAAATACATCGATTATTTAGCGGCGTACGGTCCGATCATTACCGGACATGCCCACCCGCATATTACAGAAGCAATTAAAAAAGCAGCAGAGAACGGTGTATTGTATGGAACACCGACGAAACATGAAGTTACATTTGCAAAAATGCTCAAAGAGGCCATTCCCGCTATGGATAAAGTAAGATTCGTCAATTCGGGAACAGAAGCTGTTATGACGACCATCCGCGTGGCTCGCGCATATACAGGCCGAACAAAAATCATCAAGTTTGCAGGCTGTTATCACGGGCATTCGGACCTTGTGCTTGTGGCTGCCGGCTCCGGCCCGTCTACTCTCGGCACGCCAGACTCAGCCGGTGTACCGAAAAGCATTGCAAACGAAGTGATCACAGTTCCATTTAATGATATCGAAAGCTATAAAGCGGCTCTTGATCAATGGGGCAGTGAAATCGCGGCAGTTCTCGTTGAGCCGATTGTCGGCAACTTCGGAATTGTTGAACCGAAGGAAGGCTTCTTAGAAAAAGTAAATGAATTGACTCACAATGCAGGCGCGCTTGTTATTTACGATGAAGTCATTACGGCTTTCCGCTTTATGTATGGCGGCGCGCAGGATCTGCTGCAGGTGAAACCGGATTTAACCGCTCTCGGAAAAATTATCGGCGGCGGACTTCCGATTGGCGCTTATGGCGGCAAAAAAGAAATCATGGAGCAGGTAGCTCCGCTGGGACCGGCTTACCAGGCTGGAACAATGGCAGGGAATCCCGCTTCCATCCTCTCAGGCATCGCTTGTCTGGAAGTACTTAAAGAGGAAGGCGTATATGAAAAGCTCGACCATCTCGGCGCAATGCTGGAGGAGGGCATTTTACAGCACGCAAAAACACACGGAATCACGATTACCGTTAACCGCTTAAAAGGTGCACTTACGGTTTACTTCTCTGATGAGAAAATCGAAAATTATGAGCAGGCTGAACGGAGTGACGGAGAAACATTCGCTGCGTTTTTCAAACTGATGCTGGAACGCGGCATTAATTTAGCGCCTTCTAAATATGAGGCGTGGTTTATTACAACCGCCCATACAGAGCAGGATATTAAAGACACGCTTGCAGCGGTCGAGGATGCTTTTAAACATCTAAAAAACTAGAATCAGACACCTTTGACAGGAGCAGCGGGCTCCTGTTTTTTATTAGTTCGTACATCGTGTAAGATTTTGGTCTTTTTCTTGAAAAATAGCTTGAATATTTGTAACGATCCCTGTATATTACTTAATTGTTTAGCAAATAAACTGACCGGGAATTTTAAGGATTAGCCATTTGCTATGTTACACAATTTACTATAGAAAGGAATGCACGCACAAACCAATGAAACTTGGTGCCCGCATTTTCAAAACCGGGATTGCGATTACACTTGCTCTTTATTTGGCTTCGTGGATCGGGCTTCCCGCGCCGATTTTCGCTGGAATTGCAGCGATATTTGCGATCCAGCCGTCGATTTACCGCTCTTTTCTCATTATTATTGACCAGGTTCAGGCAAATATTATCGGTGCTGTGATTGCCACAGTATTCGGCCTTATTTTCGGACCCAGCCCGATTATGATCGGGTTGACAGCAGTTATTGTCATTACAATCATGCTGAAACTTAAAATTGAACATACCATTTCGATTGCTCTTGTCACAGTAATTGCGATTTTAGAATCCGCCGGTGACGACTTTTTAATGTTCGCGCTGGTCAGAACAAGCACAGTCATATTAGGGGTGCTTTCTTCCTTTATTGTCAACCTTGTGTTTTTGCCTCCTAAGTACGAAACAAAGCTGATCCATAATACGGTCGAAAACACAGAAGAAATTATGAAGTGGATCAGGCTGTCCATGCGGCAGTCAACAGAGCATTCGATTTTGAAAGAGGATATTGAAAAACTGAAAGAAAAAATGATCAAGCTTGATCAGACTTATCTTCTTTATAAAGAAGAAAGAAGCTACTTTAAGAAAACGACTTATGTAAAATCAAGAAAGCTTGTCCTGTTCAGACAGGCCATCATCACCGCAAACCGAGCGCTTGATACATTGAAGAAGCTGCATCGCCTGGAAAACGACATCTATCATATGCCGGAAGAATTCCAGGAAACACTGACTGAAGAGCTTGATTACCTGCTTTACTGGCATGAACTGATTTTGATGCGGTTTGTCGGCAAAATCAAACCGCATGATGATACAGATGAAGAAGGCATTCAATATAAGCAGCTTTTAACAAAGTCATTCTTAAAGAATCAGCAGAACACGGATGATGAACTGATTGATTACAACATGCTCAATATTATGGCAAGCGCTGTAGAATATCGCGAGCAGCTTGAACATTTGGAAACCCTCATCACAAGTTTTCAAACGTATCATCCGAAAGATTGCGAAATAGAAATAGAAGAGTAACCCGGTTAATCAGCCGGGTTTTTTCTATACAAAAAAATCTTATATCCTTCGTTAAAAGGATATAAGATTGATGTTTTAGTTCAAATTTTGAATGGTAAATAAGTGCTTATACTGACTGTCGTAGTCCATGAGGTCATCATGGGTTCCGATTTCGATGATTGTGCCGTTTTCCATGACAACAATCTTATCCGCATGTGTGATCGTTGATAAACGGTGGGCGACAACAAACGTTGTTCTGTCCTTCGCCAGTTTGTCCATCGCTTCTTGAATATAGTGCTCACTTTCCAGATCAAGAGCTGATGTCGCTTCATCTAAAATGAGGAGCGGCGGATTTTTCAAAAACACCCGCGCGATTGAAATCCGCTGCTTTTGTCCGCCTGACAGCTTAACGCCTCTTTCTCCCACCCGGGTGTCATACCCTTCAGGAAAACTCATGATAAATTCATGTGCATTGGCAGCTTTCGCGGCTTCGATAATGTCGTCAAGAGAGGCATCAGGTTTGCCGATTGCGATATTTTCCCGAATCGTTTCACTGAATAAAAAGGTATCCTGAAGCACCATGCCAACCTGGTTGCGAAGACTTCTCGCTTCATAGTCGCGAATGTCTGTCCCGTCAATCAGCAGTCTTCCGCTTGTCACATCATAAAATCTCGGAATCAGGCTGACAAGTGTTGATTTGCCTCCTCCGCTCATGCCGACAAGCGCTACGGTTTCTCCTCTGTTTACTTTTAAAGAGACATCATGGAGAATGTTTTCTTTTTCCTTTTCATATTGAAATGAAACGTTTTGAAATTCCACTTCTCCGCGGATCTGTTCGGCCTTAATGGCATTTGGTTTATCAGTGAGTTCATAAGGCTCATCGATAAATTCAAACACCCTGTCCATTGATGCGATTGACTGTGTCAATGTTGTAGAGGAATTAATCAGCCTTCTAACAGGGTTGTACATTCTGTCAATATATCCGACAAACGCAACCATTGTTCCGACTGTCAGCGGCCCATTAATGACAAAATAGCCGGCGCACGCAATCACGATGAGCGGCGCCAAATCTGTAATCGTATTAACGACTGCAAAGGTTTTGGCATTCCAATTCGTATGGCGGATCGCTTTATCTAGAAAATGGCCGTTTTTCTCGTTAAAATGAGCCTGTTCATGATCTTCTATCGCAAAGCTTCTGATGACCGGCATGCCTTGAATCCGCTCGTGCAAATGCCCCTGCACTTGAGCAAGCGCCTGTGAGCGCTCCCTAGTCAGCTTTCTTAATCGGCCGTAAAAATATTTCACTGATATGCCGTATAACGGGAATAAAACGATCGAGATCAGCGTTAATTTCACGTCCAGTGTCAGCATGATAGAGATTACAATCAAAATCGTCAGCATATCGAGCCATATATTCATCAGACCTGTGATGACAAAATCCTTTGTTTGTTCCACATCATTGATCACTCGGGAAATGACTTCCCCTGTTCTCGTATTCGCATAAAATCGAAGGCTCAGTTTCTGTATATGGTCAAACAGCTTAGCTCTTATATCATAGAGCACCTTGCTGGCTGTCCACTGGGCAAAATATTGCCGATAATATTCAACAGGCGGGCGCAAAATTAAAAATAAGGCGAACATGATCGCCATAATGGTGAACAGTGAAGTTGTTTTGTCACTGGCCGTGCCGCCTCCTTGAATAATGTCGTCAACTACGTGCTTCAGAAGCAATGGGAGAGCAAGCGGAATGGAGAATTTTACAATCCCGATTAATACTGTAACGAAAATTTGCTTCTTATAAGGTTTGACGAATTGCATGTAGCGTTTCATAACCCCCACGCTGATTCCCCCTCTCTCTTTATCATGATGTGTGTGAGCCCATGTGAAAAACCTGTTGGCCCCGCAACAGGTTTTTACATAACCATTATTTTGTATAGTGCAAATACCGTTCATACCACATATCGACAAACTCGGGTGCAAACGGTCCCTTGCGCTGATGAATCCAATGAAGCAGCGTGTTTAAGTAGTCTCTTAAAATACTGTCGATTTCTTTTGGGTAATTCATCGCTTTCCGATGATCATCATATTCGTCTTCATCGAGAATATTGTAGGTCATGTCAGGAAAAACCTTAACATCTAAGTCATAATCAATATATTTAATTGCTTCGCCATCATAGGCAAACGGAGAACTGATGTTGCAATAGTAATGAACTCCGTCTTCTCTCAGCATGCCGATGACATTAAACCATTGTCTTGCGTGAAAATAACAGATTGCGGGCTCTCTGGTTATCCATGTCCGGCCGTCTGATTCGGTTACCATTGTCCGGTCATTAGCTCCGATGACGCACATTTCTGTACTTTTTAAGATTGTTGTCTCATTCCAAATTCTATGAATCAGCCCATTGTGCTTATAGCTGTGAATTTGAATGGTTTCTCCTTCCTTGGGATAGCCCATATTTCTCCCCTACTTTCTATAAAGCCCTGCAGTTAGTATGTCCAAATTTGCTTACCGACAACGTCTTTTACCTATTATAACGTTACAAATTGAAAAATGAAAATAAAAGAGCCATTCCGGCCGGGGAATGGCACATTCCTGCTCTACACAAAGGAAGACGGCTTTTCTGAGCTGCGATAAGAACGAATCACCTGCTCTGTCTGCTTTTGAAACATATCCTGTATATCGGCAAGATGTTTCCGTTTTACCGCAATTTCATCCTGAATACCGCGCAGCCTTGCATCCCTTTCCAAATGCCGGAGTTCTGCTTCAATTTGTTTACAGCGGTCGAGCTCTGATTGAAGCTCGAGAAGCTTGTCCATCGTTTTCATTTGTTCACTTACCAGCTTTTCAAATTCCGTCATTGGTTCCTCCTTCAGCCTGGTGTAAGTAAAAACGATTCCTCCTTTAATCATTTCGATTCCAATGAAGCAAACCCTTTGACTCATTATGTAGACCTTCCACAAGTTTTGTCGTTTTCAAACAGAAAAAAGCACTTTCACCCGAGGATGAAGTGCTTTTTTCTGTTTCAGTGATTAGCTGTTTTGTTGTTTGTTTTGTTCAGCAGATTGGTTTTGCTGTCTTACCTGCTGAGCGTTCGTTTCACTAGCGAATTCAGTGCCGAATTGACCTTGTTGGCCGGCAGCTGATTGCTGGTTTTGTTTTCTGACTTGCTGAGCGTTTGTTTCGCTAGCAAATTCAGTGCCGAATTGACCTTGTTGGCCGGCAGCTGATTGTTGGTTTTGTTTTCTGACTTGTTGTGCGTTTGTGTTGCTGAAATTATTTGAGTTAGCCATTGTTATCACCTCCACGGTCTTTAGAATGTGCAGGTGATCGTATGGCTATTCCTCTTTTTTAAAAAATTTTCAAACGAGCAGTGACCGTCCGCCGTCGACGATAATTGTCTGTCCGCGGATCATGTCAGCCTTGGAAGACACTAGAAATTCAACAGTGTCAATCATGTCTTTAATTTCGACCATGCGTCCCGCCGGCGTGTTTTGACGCGCATCCTCAAGCAGATCCTCTCTGTTCGGGAAATGTTTGAGGGCATCTGTATCAATCGCTCCGCCTGATACGGCGTTGACGATAATATGTTTTGGCGAAAGCTCAACCGCAAGATAACGGGTTAAAGCTTCTAATGCCGCTTTTGATACGCCAACTGTCGTGTAGTTTTCAAGGTAGCGGATCGAACCTAATGAACTGATGCTGACAATATGCCCGCCTCCGTTCTTTTCCATTAGCTTGGCCGCTTCCTGAGCACAGAATAGCAACGCTTTCGCATTAATGTTCATCGTCCAGTCCCAGTGTGTTTCTTCTAGTTCCATGACAGGTCTCAGAACGCCAGACGCCGCATTATTGACAAAAACATCAAGTCTGCCGAACGTTTCATCAATTTGCTGAAACATTTCTTTAATTTTTGCCGGCTGGCCTACGTTTGCTTTTACGACAAGCACTTTGACGCCAAGCTTTTCGATTTCTTCCGCTGTTTCCAAAGCTGCTTTTTTGCTGCGCGCATAGTTAATGACAATGTTATAGCCGTTTTCAGCAAGTCTGATCGCGGCAGCTTTTCCGACACCGCGGCTGCTTCCTGTTACGAGAGCGCATTTATTTTGTTCCATTTTTCCTCATCTCCTTGTAGCGTATAGTTCTTATATTTCCACAAACAATAATGGCAAGAACTTAAAAGGGGGTTTTCTGTTATGTATGTCGGACGTGATATGAGCGAATTAAACATGGTTTCCAAAGAAGATTGGAAGAACAGTGAACTCGCCTATTTTCATCATGCCTTTCAGCAAATTATGCCTTATTTGAACGAAGAAGGCCAATCAAAATACCGGGAATTAACGCAAGAAATTGAAGCGCGCGGCGGAATGAAGCGCAATGAAGCGGACTACAGCCACGGCACGCGCGTCTCCTACGATTAAGAGTGTTTACGGAGCAGCCGGATATGCGGCTGCTTCCACTGCCATCTTCCAGATTTTTTGATGTGATACCGGGAACGCAAATTGTTCGAGCTCTTCTTTCGTCACTCTTTTCAGGTCTTTGGCATCCGACACTTGTTTTACTTTACCGAAAAACACAGAAATATTCCATACCAGGTGGGTAAAAACGTGCTCAACAACACCTTGCAGATCACTGATGTCGGCTTGTATCCCATATTCGTTTTCTAAAAATGCAGTGAGCTGTTCACGCTCGGTTTTGATCCCTTTTTGTGTTTCAAGATTAGGGAATTCCCACAGGTTGGCGAGCAAACCTTTTGACGGCCGTTTGTGTATATACACTTGTCCGTCTTCATCAGTCAGTACGATCGCGGCCATTGTTTTAATCCCCGGCTTTTTCTTTTTGCTTTTTACCGGAAGCTCCCTTTCAGTGCCTTCTTCAAATGCCGAGCAATGCTGCTGAACTGGGCATAGCAGGCATGACGGTGATTTTGGCGTACAGATCAAGGCTCCAAGCTCCATCAGACCCTGATTAAATTCAGAGGGTTTTTCTTCGGAAATAAAAGCTCGTATGGCGTCTTCAAAGATCGTTCTCGTTTTTGGTTTGGCGATATCATCCCAAATGGAAAGAATTCTGGACATGACACGCATCACATTTCCGTCAACTGCGGGAATCGGTTTATTATAGGCGATGCTGAGCACCGCTCCCTTTGTATAAGGGCCGACTCCTTTTAAACCGCCAAACTGTTTCTCGTCTGGAGGAACAATCCCTCCGTATTCCTGTTTCACTTCTTTTACAGCGCTTTGCAGGTTTCTGACTCGCGAATAATAGCCGAGCCCTTCCCATGCTTTCAGCACTTTTTCTTCATCAGCATCAGCGAGCGCTTCCACTGTCGGGAATTGTTCCACAAATCGCAGAAAGTAAGGGATCACTGTCTCTACTCTCGTTTGCTGCAGCATCACTTCCGATACCCACACTTTATACGGATCCTGGTCCTCTCTCCACGGCAGAACGCGCTGCTCTCGTTCGAACCATGAGATTAAATCATCGCGAAATTGCTGTATGTTTTTTTGTTTTAATTTGTCTTCAAGTACGTTCATATGTGTTTCTCCCCAGTCTTTTGCGCCCTGCTTTTCTTTAGACTGTTTTTTGTTGTACACTAAGGGCACAGTACGATAATATGTTACATTAAATAAAAGTAAAGAAAAAGCGGAAACATATGAGAACGATTGAATCGGTTTAAAAATGGGGTATATGAAAACGGGGAATATCTTACAAAAGTGAATGTGCAGGACACAACCCTGCAAGGAGGTCACCTATGGATACGGGCACACATGTCGTGATGGGCATCGCGCTTGGCGGCATTGCAACACTGGACCCTGTTGTCGGATCAGATCCGGCAATGGCTCACGCTATTATGATCGCCACGCTTGCGGGCTCTCAGGCTCCGGATATTGATACTGTGTTAAAGCTTAAAAATAATGCTGTTTATATAAGAAATCACAGAGGATTCACCCATTCCATTCCCGCCGTTTTGTTTTGGTCTGTCATCATTCCGGCAATTCTGTATTTATTTTACCCGCAGGCCAATTTTCTGCATCTGTGGCTGTGGACACTGCTGGCAGTCGTGCTGCATGTCTTTGTTGATATCTTTAACGCATACGGAACACAAGCCATCCGGCCGTTTTCGAAAAAATGGGTCGCTCTCGGTCTGATCAATACGTTTGATCCGTTTATTTTTATCAGCCATCTGGCGGCTATCGCGATTTGGTATGCGGGCGGCAATCCCGGCATCACGTTTCTCAGCTTATATATCATATTGGCAGGCTATTATTTGGTACGCCTGATCATGCAGCTGAGAATCAAACGGAAGCTTCATGAGATGATCCATGATGAGATCGAAAGCATTATCATTTCTCCAACGATGAAATTCAGGCAGTGGAGGATCGCCGTGACGACAGCACATGCTTTCTATGTAGGAAGAAGCATGGAAGGCCATGTAGTCATTCTCGATACATTTAATCGGGTGCCTGTTCCTGAAACTGACGTGATGCATGCAGCAAAGCAGGATGATAACATCGCGGCGTTTCTGTCATTTTCTCCGGTGTACCGGTGGGAAGTGGATACGTTTAAAGATCATTATGAGGTGAGATTCATTGACCTGCGTTATCGGAGCAAAGGCCATTATCCGTTTGTCGCCATCGTTCATATCGGCCATGATCTCACGATTCGGTCGTCTTATACAGGATGGATATTCAGCGAAGAAAAGCTTCAGAAAAAATTAAAGCTCGGCTCTGTTTAGAGCCGGGCTTAGATTGTTGTCAAAATCCTAAAACTTTTCATTTTAGGATTTTGACATCTTCTTCTCAGCGTGATTGAAAACCCTTGAAGTCTAGGAGGGATGAGCATTGGAGCGGAGCGAATGTTATCATTCGTGAGCACCAACGCGCAGGCCCGACAACGAATGCGAGGGTTTGTCGACACGCTGAGCTCGGCTATATTTAGAGCCGGGCTTTTTTTCGTCTTATATATAAAACAGCAAGCAGCAGACTGACGAGAGATATGAGTGCCGATATTTTAAAGTATGGCGGATAGTAGACCAGTTCAATGTGATTGTCTCCCTTTTGCGCCTTAAAGCCTATGAAAGCATAGTCCGCTTTTTCGATCGTCTGTGTTTTTCCGTTGATCTTCAGCTCCCAGCCTTTTTCATAAGGGATTGGAAGCATGATGTACTTGTCTTTTGAAAGATGATAGGAAAATGTCAGCTTATTTTTATCCCATTTCAGATTGTCTGCTTTATCTGTTTTGTTTCGCTGCACTGCGCTTTTCAGCGTTTTGTAGTTTTCTTCATAAAGCGCTATGTTTTTCAGCTCATACGTTCCTTTCGGAAGCTTGATTGAGATATCGTCTGATTGAGGCACTCTGACCGTTATATCATTTACTCCGGTTTTATAAATCGATTTGTTCGATTTCCTCGTTGTGACATAATCATTAACCTTTAACGTAAATCCTTTATCTTTTGCTTTGCTTTTCAAATAAAAGCTGACATAGTAGTCTCCCGGAGCGGATGAGGCATGTTTCGGGGTGATGATCAGTTCTCCTCCGTTTTCTCCAGTCACAGTGAGCAGTCCGTTTTGATAATCGGCATGTTTTGCGGTGATGTCCGACTCGGCCATGAGATTGGCCAGTTTTGGCGCCTGCTCGGTTTTCCCCGTTGCATCTGCTAATACAATTCCTTTCAGCATTGCCTGTTCTTTCGCAACAGCGGGCAATTTGTCCAGCTCGCTTTCGCTGTATACGGCCTCGGCTGTCTTGACGAAAGGAAGCATGTATTGATTTTTGTAAACTGCATAATGCTCCGATTCTACATCCTTTTTGAAGCCGTATGGCACGTTGGCTTCGTTTGTTTTTTCCGTCATGTAATATTTGCCGTAAAGCAGACTGTATACATTCGCCCTGTCTCCCAATGACGCATAACGGCTGACGCTTTCCCTCCCCATATCGATATTCAGATCATTCCAATAGAAGGTCAGCAAATGCTGGTTTAAAATGCTTGAATAGGCGCTGAATCCATTAAATCCGTAAATGATTGGCGTATTATTGAAGACTCCGTTCATCCAGTCAATTCTCATGAGCGGATCATCGTCTTTCTTCTGTAAACGCCTGATGAGCTCAGATGATTCTTGCCCTTTGTATTCCTCACCCGTGAGATATGCTTTTGTTACACTGTCCAGATCGCCTCCTTCTGAGAGCGCGTATTTTTGATAAATATTGGCGACAAAAAGCGAAGAAAGAATGATCACACCGTACACAGCCGCTTTTGCCCGTTTTTTCGTGAAGGCTGCAGCAAATAAGGCGGCGATTGTCAGGAATAAGAGCAATAAGATGCTTTCATTCGCAGGCTTCCATATATCCAGCTCATACCTTTGGATATGATACAAGTAAAGAAGCAGGACAACAGCTATGGCCGGGAGCAGCTCTTTCCATTTCAGTTCAGACAGCTGTGACAGACCCGCCGCAGCTGCTCCCGCAATGGTAAAGGCCAGAACATATTCAAACCGGTTTTGCGGAGCGGAAAAGCCGTTAAATGCGCTGGCCGCATACGGGCTGAAATGAAAAAGAATAAACAGCAGGCTCAATCCGGCAAAGAGACGAAACACGCGGTTTTTGTAAAAAGAAACAATAAACAAAAACAGCAGAAAGGCGGCCGGCACAATGATGATCCGGCTTGAAAATAAGATATTATCATCGAAATTCAGCCACTCTATTTTCTGGCTGTACGGGGGGCGCAGGTTGTTTAAATAACCGTATACCACTGGCACAAACGCCGCCGCACTGATTCCGAAAGAAATGATCCCTGACACCAAAAACATTCTGAGTTGGATCCATCTCTTCTCTTCATGGTTTTCCAGTCGAATCAGCCATCTGAACAGTACATAGAGCCCAATGAATATAAGGTTTATATATGCAAAGTAAAAATTGTTGATTAACGTCAGCGAACACGCGACGATAAACCATGCCGGACGCCGCTCTCTCATGATTTTTTCCGCTCCGAGCACAAGCAGCGGAAGCCAAATCATTGTATCGGTAAAGAATTCCCAATACGCTTCGTGGCGGAAATAAATGATCGAGGCACCGTATAATACGGCTCCCGTAAACGACGCCGCTCTGTGTTTAAGAAGATAGTGAAAAACAGAAGCAGCAGTAAAAATGATCAGACTCAGTTTGAAAATACTGATAAAAACAGCTGACTCCGCCCAAAAAAGCGCATCCGCTTCTCCGATCAGCTGAATGGCTTGAAGCAGCCAGACGGCGGCGGATACCGCAAGAAAAAGAAAGGAAGCAGAAAAATAATAGCCGAGCTGACTGTATGTACCGCCTCCGAGTCCGAATGAATAATTGTAGAAAAAATTACCGTGTGTATATTGGTCAAATAATAATTTTTTAAAGACGATCATTTGCGCAAGCCCGTCACCCGGACCTGTCATATATCTGCCGTCCGCCCATTCTTTCACAAAAAAAGCGTGTGCCAGAACGGATACGAGCAGGCTGGCCGCATAGATCATGACATATTTTCTTTTCATATAACTTCTCCAGTCTTGCCGTTAAAATGGTAGACACGCAAAAAAAGCACTGCCAATGGCGCTTGGTGATTTCAGTGCATTTTTGTCAGACGCCGCATGTTTTCCAATTCGTTCGTTTCAGGCAGGTCTTTGTTCGGGATATTCGCTTCTTTAATCAAATAATGCGGGCGTTTTTTTGTTTCATAATAGATACGGCCGATATATTCGCCTATGATTCCGAGGCTTAACAGCTGTACTCCGCCGAGAAATAACACCGCCGAGATAATGGTGAAATATCCGGGCACAGAAATGCCGTTAGTCAGAATTTTAACGAATGTGGCAATGATATAAATAATGGAAAGCAGCAGGATGAAAATGCCTGTGTAAAAACATATTCTCAGCGGTTTATGATTAAATGAAACGACGCCGTCCATTCCGTAGTTAAACAGACTGCTGAACGACCATTTGGATGTGCCGTTTTTTCGTTCTACATTTTCATAAAATACAATTTTCTGATCGAAGCCAATCCAGCAAAACAAGCCTTTTGAGAAACGGTTGCCTTCACTCAGCTTCAAAAGGGCGTTGACAGCTTGCCGGCTTAACAGCCGAAAATCTCCGACACCGTCACGCAAATCAACCTCCACCGCTTTATTGATGAACTTGTAATACATAGATGACAGGAGTGAGCGGACAGGGCTGTCTCCTTTTCGGTTCCTTTGAGCAATGACTTGATCATAGCCTTCTTCGTAGCCTTTGATAAATTCCTTCAGCAAATAAGTCGGATGCTGCAGATCGGCGTCCATTACAATAACCGCCTCGCCTTGAACATGCTCAAAGCCGGCCAGAATCGCGGCTTCTTTTCCGAAGTTTCGAGAAAAAGATATGTATTTTACCCGGCTGTATTCGGCTGCCAAGTCTTTGATCTGCTGAAGCGTGTCATCAACACTTCCGTCATTTATGAAGAATATTTCATAGTCATAATGAATGCTTTTGAATTCCTTTTCCAAAGATTCATGAATGAGTTTGACATTATACCCTTCATTGTAAGACGGGATAATAATCGAGATTAATCCTTGCTTCATTAAGGCACCTTCTTTTTATTATTCTTTTTTAAGTATTGCCTTAGGGGAGTTTTGCACAAATCTTCAGTAAGGCTATTCCTTTTTTTAAAGTCGTTTAAACCTGTTTTTTGTTACATTTTTATGGTGAAACATTCACGATTTTTAATGTTATTTTGTCATGTTTAAAACAGACTATGAAAAAAACACACAGAAAAAGTCTGCCATTATGACAGACGGATTGTAACTAAAACCTGACTTATTCGTTTGTAAGATATTCTAAAATCAGATGATTGACGATGGCTGGCTTTTCATGGTTAATCCAATGGGAGGCTTCATCAACAAAAATGAGATGTCCATTCGGGCAATGCCTTTCCGTCTCTTTCGCAAGCTTTCTGCTTAAAAAGCGGTCTTCCATTCCCCAGATCATCCGGTAGGGTGCTGTTTCGCAAGTGGTTTTCTCTGCACGGCTGCCTTTTCTGAGGGCTCTGTACCAGTTCAGCATAGCTGTCAGGGCACCGGGCTGTTTCCACGCTTCTTTGTATCTGCTGACATCCTCTGACGTAAAAAGCTCAGGACGGGATGATAATCCAATCGCCTTGTCTAAAGTTTCATAATCATTTTCCTTTAGCGAGGCCTCCGGTACATCAGGCAGCTGGAAGAATGCGATATACGAGCTTTTCAGCCATTGCGGCGGATAAATCGGCGTTACGGTTTTCATGATGTGCGGGTGCGGAATGTTGATGGCGATCAGCTTTTCAACATATTCCGGGCTTGTTGAAGCCAAATGCCATGCGACTGCCCCTCCCCAGTCATGCCCGATGACAATTGCTTTTTCATCAGTGAACTGCGTAATCAGCCCGATGATATCATCTCTTAATGTATCAATCCGATATGCATCAATTCCGTCCGGTTTGTCACTGAGATTGTAGCCCCGCTGGTCGGGAGCAATCACCCGGTAACCCGCATCGGCGAGCGGTTTGATTTGATTTTTCCAGCCGTACCAAAACTCAGGAAACCCATGGAGCAACACAAGCAACGGGCCATCCTCCGGTCCTGCGGCTGCAACGTGGAGCGTGATTCCGTTTGTTTTGACAAACTGGCATTTAACTCCGTCCACTTCTATCTCCTCCTTGATTGCGCGTCATGTTTTTCAGCCTTTTCTCCGTCAGCATAAACGTAATGACACAGGCGGCAAGCAGCAGGATGAGCTGAAGAATGATCAAGTTTGACTTCAGCAGCAAACCAAATGCCGCAATCACCAAGCCTGACAGGATCATCAATGATGCACTATAATTGTTCGCTTCATTCCATAATCTTTGATCTGACATTGAGCGTTTCGTTCTGTATCCGTATACACTGTTGATGGATGTGGGAGGAAACAGTTTGATCAATATACCTGCAATGACCAAGATCCCTCCGCCGACTATACCTGCCATATCATCATCTCCTCTCTCATTGTTACGTACGGAAAGAAGAAATGTTTCATGCATAGGCAAAAAGACAAGCCTCAGCCTGCCTTATTTATCGTGATTGCAAGTCCTTTGTCTTGATATAGCCCTTCACTCCGCCATCATCCACGAACGCCCAAGTGAAGTCAAAGCCGCCGTTTTTACTGAATCCCCACCCAAGTAATGTTACCTCTGTTCCTGAGGAGAGCTGTTTGGCTTTTCCATTTTCAGGTGTCGGTGCATAAAAAGCTGTCTGTTTTGCTGTTTTCGCTTGGCTTGCGGTTTTCATTAAGAAGTGTGTTGAAATATATGCTTTTTTTCCTTTGAAGTGAATCTGAGCCCAGTCGTCATTTGCAAATCCGTTGACTGTGATTTTTTGTTCTGACGATAAAGTGCCGAGAATGTCACCTTTATGATTTGGTTCAGTCCGGACATTCAGCTTTCCTGCTTTTATGATGTAAGTATCAGATGATGGCATACTGGCAGATATGTCGTGAAGGGGTGCAGCTTGTGCTGCGGGAGCGGAATAAAGTGCTGATAAACCCAGGCCTGCGGCAGCTGTTAAAGCGAGCATTACTTGTTTCTTTTTCATCTAAAGCTCCTCCTCGCATTTGACAAGATATAAGTGGTATTCCCTGATCTACCGGCTGGCGAAACCCTGTTTTTTTATTTTTCTTGCCTGTTAAGGTAATTTTAAGAAAATGAAAAAACCTGCCGGTCGATAACGGCAGATTTTTTTAATGCAAAAGGCCTTTGCTTTGATTTAAGTAATCATTCACGTCATCACGGGAGCTTTGGAAAAGGTGGAGCTGGCCGCCATAGTTTTCAATCCATTGTGAGACGATTTTTTCGGTCATTTTTTCACCCTGATAGGCGTGTCCGGCTTTTGCATAGGTTGCTTCAAAGTCGCTCCATAGCAATTCCACCCATGTTTTTGCCTGTATATAGCTGATCATATCGTTCTTTTCCAGAAGCAGATTTGTCAGTTTCTCAATGTACGTATTCATGTGTGCAGTCTCCTTTCTTCAGGAAATAAATGACGCTTTAAAACGTTCTGTTCTCCATATACTAACCTTACGTCTTCAACTGGAAAGACGCAACTTTTTGATCTCGAACCTAGGGGGAAATGACATGGTCCGGAATAAAGAAAAAGGATTTCCTTACGAAAACGAAAACAAATTTCAGGGTGAACCGAGAGCAAAGGACGACTATGCTTCAAAGCGTGCTGACGGCTCCATCAACCAGCATCCTCAAGAAAAAATGAGAGCTTCCGGCAAACGGTAAAGAAGAACAGCTGCATGCCCTGCAGCTGTTTTTTTATCATTTATTGACTTGATACTCATAAACGCTCTTCTTTTCTGATACATGTGCGAAGGTCGAAAGCACGAGGCCGCATGCGGTCATCAGCGCTCCGCCCGCAAACAGCCAGGAATAAGAGCCTGTTCCGCTTAAAATCATTCCTCCGATCCACGCACCGAGGGCATTAGCTAGGTTAAACGCCGATACGCTGACAGCGGCGGCAATGGTTGTGCCGCTCTCAGAAGAGGAAATGACCTTCGTTTGCAGCAGAGGCGGCGTGCCAAATGCACATGCCCCAAATAAGAACGTCGCAACAATGGCTGCGGCCGGGTAAACGGAGATATAAGGAAATACGGCCAGCACACCGATCAAACCGGCCATCACGCCGATCATCGTCCGTGTCAGCAAAGGAAGCGGCACTTTTCCCGCAAAGAAATTCCCCGCAACGCCCCCTAATCCATATGCAAAGAGAGCGCCTGTAATGCCGATGGTGCCGAATCCGGCTGAATGTCTCAAAATCGGTTCAATAAAGGTGTAGGCGATAAAGACGCCGGAATAGCCTAAAATCGTAATTGCAAAGGAATACAGCACCTGTTTGTGTGTAAATACCCCCCACTCCTTCATAAGCATTGGGATCACTTTCGGTTTTCTGTTCGGCACAGCAGCCATGAGGCCGAGAAATCCAATAACGCCAAGTGCCGTAATGATGGAGAATACAGCTCTCCAGTTCAGGACATCTCCGAGATAAGAGCCGAATGGAACACCGAGCATCAGAGCAACAGTCAGCCCGCCGTTCATTGAGGCGGCGGCTGCAGCACGCTTTTCCGGCGGGACCATTTCACTGGCAAATACCATAGCGATCGCAAAAAAAGCCCCATGAATGGATGCAGAGAAAATTCTTGAAACGGCCAGCACCGCAAAATTCGGCGCCAGTGCGCTCATCAGATTGGAAAGGATAAAAATCGCCATCAGCCCAAGCAGCACAGGTTTTCTCGGGAGCTTAACGGAAATGATGGTGACGATCGGGCCTGTCAAACAGACGCTTGCCGCATAAGCTGTGACAAGTAGCCCCGCAGATGAAACCTGTATATGAAAGTCATTGGCAATCGACGTCAAAATCCCCATGACCGCGTATTCTGTGTATCCAATTGAAAATGTACAAATCATAAGAACAAATATTATAAATTTTACAGATGGGTTTTTGATACTCAACGTCATCGCCTCCTTTGATTTAAAAAACAACGAGGTTCATCTTAAAAGATTTTTGGAGGGAATTCAATGATTTTTTCTTTAAGGTTTCGTGTGAATGTGCTGCACAAAAAAAGAGGCTGATATTCAGCCTCCCTGTTACGCTTGCTTCTTTTCTTTCAATACCGAGATTGGCAGCGCCTCCTCTTGATCAGGGGACGTGGTTCTGTATCCCCATGCGAAAACGCCATTTAAATAGCTGATGGTGAACTCGTCACCAGAGTCTTCCACACGATACGCAGCTCCCGGTGAGAAATCTTCCGGGTTCAGCAAATAGGCTTTTGCCATCGTGATTTTCCGTTCCAGCACTGCCAGTTCGTTTATAATCCCATGCTGTTCGGCCTTTCTTGCTTTTTCAGAAAGTAACGCGATTTCGGTATTGAGTTCGTGCGGTGTCATTTGACTGTATCGTTTCTCCATTTTTCAGCTACTCCTCTTCCTGCAGAAATTGCTCGATTAAATCGAGTGAGAATCCTTTGCGGAATAAAAATTGTTTGACCTTCATGGCGCTTTCATAGGAGCCGTCATAGCGGTATTTTCTTATCGCTTTTTCCGCATGCAGGCGCAGCGCTTCTTTCTCTGTGTCTTCATCATTTTCGTATTCAATCTGCTCAAGCGCCGCGTTAATAACATCAAATGAGAAGCCCTTGCGCTGAAGCTGCATTTGGGCGCGCTGCTTGAGCTCTTTCGTCGAAAGCTTTTTATCTTTTTTGAGAAGCTTTTCTACATGCTTGACCGCTTCTCTCGTCTGATCTTCAAAGGAAAAGGAACTTAGCGCCTCCTTAATGGTATCGTCGTCGATCCCCTTCGCTCTCAGCTCTCTGAATAAAACGTCAGGGCCTTTTCCGTTCGTTTTTTTATGGGTGCTGACATAGGCCGCGGCAAATTCCTGATCGTTTAAGTACTTGTAGTCGTTGAGCTTATGGATGACTTCCGCAATGACGGGCGCCGAGGTTTCTTTTTTCTTTAAGTGGTCCTCAACTTCTTTCGTTGACCTCATCCGGTAGGATAAAAATTCAAGTGCACGGTTGAAGCCTTTTTTCACCTCGTCTCCGTATTGAATCTCAACGATGTCAAGGTCATCGAGCTCTTTTCCCTTTTTGAGATCAAATTTCACGAGCACGTCCGCATCCACACTGAAGGCATATTTTTCATCCAGAAAAATATTAAAGCGTTCCGTATTCTTTTTTTGCGCTGATATTTTTGTAATAAATGGCATCTTAATCTCCCTTCTCAGGCCTGGCACTCGTTTTCTTTTCGGAATATAAGGTAAAGTATATGTATTAGAACGAATGAGGAGAGATGTTCATGAATATCGCAATGACGGGCGGAACCGGTTTTCTCGGTCAGCATTTGACAGGCGTTCTAACGCGCCAGGGACATCATGTTTATATTTTATCAAGAAACGCAAGGGAAACTGAACAAAAAAATATCACCTATGTCCAATGGCTGACGGAAGGAGCCGCGCCGGAGCAGGAGCTTCCTCATATTGATGTCTGGGTAAACCTTGCGGGAAAATCGATTTTTGGCCGCTGGACAGAAAAAACAAAACAGCACATTCTCTCCAGCCGGATCAATGCGACACGTGAGGTGCAGCGGCTTATTCATAAACAAAAGGAAAAACCGAAGGCGCTGATTCAGGCGAGTGCTGTGGGCATTTACGGCACAAGTCTTGAGAAAACCTTCACAGAGGATTCTCCAACGTCATATGAGGATTTTCTCAGCCATACTGCGCATATGTGGGAAAAGGAAGGACAGAACATTGAGGCGTTGGGTATCCGGACGGTTTATGCGAGGTTTGGCGTAATGCTTGGAGAAAAGGGCGCTCTCCCGCTCATGGTTCTCCCCTACAAGCTTCTGGCCGGTGGAACGATCGGAACGGGCAGACAGTGGCTGTCGTGGATTCATGTTGAAGATGCCGCCCAGATGATCCGATACGCGATGGAAAACGCCGGCATCTCAGGGCCCATGAATGTCACCGCGCCCAATCCCGTGGAAATGAAGCCATTCGGAAAAACGATTGCACGGGTGAAGCGCCGCCCGCACTGGCTCCCCGTCCCGGAATTGTTTTTATCAAAAGCATTGGGTGAAATGAGTCTTTTGATTGTGAAAGGACAGCGCGCTCTCCCTAAAAAAGCGATCACCTCTGGATTTCGTTTTACATATTCAGATCTTGAATTCGCACTCTCACAGCTGATAACGGACGGAAAGGCTGTATAAAAACGGAAGGAAGCGTCAACCTTAAGAATAACATGGTTGAAGGAGGTCCTTTTTTATGGAAAAGAAGAGGGAGAAGCATCAGCAAGGCGCTAACCTAAAGAAAATGCAGGAAGTTCTTTATTCAGGCGAATTTAAAAAAGCGGAAAAAGCTGCTAAGCGAAAGTAGGAATACATAGCCTCTTAAAGCCAGATACTATGTTTGTTTGATATCACTTTTTAGGGGGAATTTGATATGGGCAGAAATCATATCCACAAAAACCGTGATAAAAACAAACAAAAGCTTCCTCAAGTTCCCGACGCATTAAAAAGGGAAACTGACGGCGTTTATGAAGAATATTCAAGCGAGCTTGCTGATGCGGATGACCGCAAAGCGCAAGAGCGTGCGAAAGCAGCCGACAACAGAGCGAAAAAGAAATCCCGTTAATGAAAAACCCCTTGTCTCCGTTTGAGACAGGGGGTTTTTTACATCTCGGTGAACCGTTCTCGGATCGGCGTGCGTTTTTTCACTTCCGGCGCTTCGTCGGGATAGCCCGTTTGTATGATCGCGGCGAAGCGTTCATTATCCTGTAAACCAAAGGCCTGATGCACCTCTTTGTCGTAAAGGATTTTGCCGCTTTTCCAAACCATGCCGATTCCTTTTTCCCAGGCGAGCAGCTGAAGGTTTTGGATCAATGAGCTGGTTGCCGCAAAATCATCGTCTCGCGCTCTTTCGTTTTCATCTTGTTGGAATACGACGAGCAGAAATCCCGGGACACGCCCAAGTGTGTTTTTGAAATTTTGCAGCTTCTCCTCTGTCATATCCGGCTTTGCTTTTTGAGAAAATGATGCAAATGTGTTGATCAGGCTGGCTTTTCCTGTCTCACTGGAAACGTAAATAAATCTCCACGGCTCTGTCACTCTGTGATTTGGCGCATATTTTGCCGTTTCAAGCATGTCAAGAATGACAGCTGAAGGCACTGGCTCTTGTTTGAATTTTCGAATTGACCTTCTGCTGCGTATGATGTCCCGCAGTGCTGAATGTCGATGTATTTGTTCGGTTTGAGGCATACCGTTTCACCTTCCTAAGCAATTGAAAATGATTATCATTTATAATGATAACGGAAAGTGCATCTTGTTGTAAACCATCTTCCTAGATTTTCAGAATACGGGTTTCTGAGTACACGGCTGTTCCTGTCATGTTTACTTTCATATTGCCGCCTTCTTCACTGATTTCAATTTTCACTTTCCCGTCCTTTCCTATTTCCTGCCCTTGTTCAATGATAAATTCACACCGATCGGCACGGCCGTACTGTTTCATATAAGCCCCCATCACGC
Organism: Bacillus tequilensis KCTC 13622; assembly: GCF_000507145.1. GTDB lineage: Bacteria > Bacillota > Bacilli > Bacillales > Bacillaceae > Bacillus > Bacillus tequilensis. The sequence continues at coordinate 23,600 of NZ_AYTO01000039.1, forward strand.
CGGATGCTGTACCGGTCACTGGGTCTTCTATCGTTCCCGAATACGGGGATGAAAAGTGCCGTCCGTGAAGATGGCTGTCGGGATGAACAGTTTCAAAAGTAAACGGGTGGACTGAAGCCTTTGGCAGATCAACTAACACTTCCGGAAATTGTTTGTTGTCAGGCACCATTTTTTTGGAGGCCTCCAATGATCGAAGCGGAACGATGGCTGTCCATATGCCAGTGCTGCCAAAAACAATCGGAAGGTTTTCATGAAAATCTTCTTCCGTGATTCCCAGTGCGCCCGCAAGTTTTTCCCGATCGCCTGTAAATGGTTTGAATTGCGGAGAAGCCTGTTCAAGCGTGATATGGACTCGGCCTTCTTTTTCAGCAATTTTCACAGGCAGGATACCCGCTTTCGTTTGGATGCTGTACGTTTGGCCGCTCTCCAGCATTCCTTTTTCATATAAAGCATAAAGAGAAGCGACAGTTGCATGTCCGCACAAATTCATTTCGTGCCCGGGAGTAAAGTAGCGGAGTTCAAGATCAGCTGACTCGCTTTTCTTGATAAAGGAGGTTTCTGAATATCCGGCACGCTCAGCTATGGTCTGCATCTCTTCTACAGTGTAATCGTCCCCCTGCAATACGACGCCGGCGGGGTTTCCTTTGCCGGGACTGCTTGTAAATGCTTCATATTTTAATACCTCTATTTCTTTCACTTGTCTGCCGCCCTTTCTTTATCAATGTCTCCTGTCAGTATAGCAAAAATAATTATGAATTTTCACCCAATTTAAAAACCCATTTTCTTTTGTTGGAAAATGGGATTCGTGATCAAGAATTTCTCGTTTTATAAAGCAAATAAATAAAATAAGGGGCGCCGATAGCCGCTGTAAACACACCGGCTGGCACTTCCACCGGAGCAAATAAGGTTCTGCCGACAATGTCAGCAGTTAAAACGAGCAGCGCCCCGATGAGTGCCGACACCGGGAGCAGCGCGCCATAAGACGAGCCAACGAGGCGCCTTGCAATGTGTGGTGCCATCAGCCCGACAAAACCGATTGTGCCGGCTACCGAAACCGCGCAGCCCGTAAGAGCCGTACTCAAAAGGAGCAAGAAAAAACGATTGCGCTGCACGGCGCTGCCAGCACCCGCGGCAATATCTTCGCCCAGCATCTGTATATTCATATGTTTCAGCGCGATAAAACAAATAAATAAGAGAATGGCAGATAGGATAACTGCTATTTTTACATGCTGCCAGTTTGATCCATATACTGATCCAGTGATATACACATTGGCTTGTGATGCCCGGTAAATCGGGCCTTTGATCATCAGCAGAGTGGTCATGGCCTGCGCCGACATTGAAAATCCGATTCCGATAAGCACCAGCCGGAATGTGGAGGCGCCATTTTTGTATGCCAGGAAATAGACGATGAGTCCGACAGCCGAGGCGCCGATAAATGCGGCCGCCGGAAGCCATGAGAGACTGATCGCAAGTGAACTGCTGCGGTCTGAAAAGAACATCATCACAAGCACGACCGCTGCCGCCGCTCCTCCCGTTATTCCGATAATATCAGGAGATGCCAGAGGATTTCTGACGAGCCCCTGCAATATCGCGCCTGCCGCTGCCAAACAGACGCCGGCGCATAAAGCGGTCAAAATTCTCGGCATGCGGAATGACATGATCATCAGTTCATCCAGCTTGGAGCCAGCACCAAAGAATGTTTTTGCCACATCCCAAGGCGGAATAAACCGTTGTCCGAAACCGGCGCTTATCATCAGTACAGCCGCTGTTAATCCAAGCAGAACCAAAAAAACGATCCATGCTTTCTTTTCAGCCGCGGTAACGCCAAAACGAAGTTTCATAGCTTTGCCCCCCTTCTTGCGATGTACACAAACACAGGCATGCCGATGATAGCCGTCATGACCCCGACCGGAACTTCCTGAGGCATAATGATATACCGCGCTCCGATATCTGAGGCAACAAGCAAAACCGCACCCAAAACAGCGGAAAAGGGCAGAACCCAGCGATAATCATTCCCGACGATAAATCGGGCAAAGTGCGGAATAATGATGCCGATAAAGGAAATCGGTCCGGCAATGGCGACAGCAGATCCGGCAAGCAAGACAACACAAAGGGCCATCACAAATTTCAGCAGACCCGTTTTCTGGCCGAGTCCTTTTGCCACATCTTCTCCCATAACGAGAAGATTGATTTTTTGGCCAAGAAAGAAACTGATGACAAGCGCCGCGGCCGCATATGGGAGCATCGTTATCAGCAGATCCAGACTCCTCCCCTGTACAGAGCCGGTCAGCCAAAAAAGCACTTGAGCAAGCTCGAGTTCATTAACAGAAAGCAAGCCTTGTGTCAGAGAAGAAAACATGGCTGCCATGGCCGCCCCAGCAAGCGTCAGTTTGATTGGGGTCAGCCCTTCCCTTCCAAGCGAGCCTGCAGCATACACGATTGCAGCGGTAAATGCTGCCCCGAGAAACGAGCTCCATACCAGTGCCTGAGGTGATTGAATATGGAGAAAAAACGATCCGGCAACAATAAAAAAACCGGCACCGGCATTAATGCCGAAAATCCCCGGTGACGCAAGCGGATTTTTAGTGAGTGCCTGCATGAGAGCGCCCGCGGCTGCAAGCGAGGCACCGACAACTGTGGCAACTAGTGCACGCGGGAGTCTGACGTCTTTGATGATGACATGCTCATTTGTACCATTGTAAGAAGTAAACGCCTGAAAGACCTGTCCCCATGACGTACCTGTATAGCCATAAACAATGCTTGCGCAGACAGCCGCTAGTAACATCAAAATCAGACATATTAACACAATCCATTTTGAAGATGCCTTTTTGCAGATCATGATTTCATTCTCCTAGTTATTTACTATGTATTGGTGATTTTGAGAATATTCCTCAATTAAGGATTGACACTCTCAACACTGCTTATTATGATCTAAATGATAATGAATTTCAATATCGGGAGGAAAAAGATGAAAAAGCATATCAGCATGCTATTCGTATTTTTAATGGCTGTTATCGTGCTTTCTGCCTGCAATAGTTCAGAAAGTTCAAGCAGCAGTGAGGGATCAAGCAGCAAAACAAGAACGGTCAAACATGCAATGGGGACATCAGACAACATTCCAGTCAGCCCCAAACGGGTTGTGGTTTTAACAAATGAAGGAACAGAGGCGCTCTTAGCGCTTGGCATTAAACCTGTCGGCGCCGTAAAGTCATGGAAAGGCGACCCATGGTATGACTATCTGAAAGATGACATGAAAGGTGTGAAAAACGTCGGTCTTGAAACAGAACCGAATGTGGAAGCCATCGCGGAATTAAAGCCTGATTTGATTATTGGAAACAAAGTGCGCCAGGAAAAAATTTATGACCAGTTACATGCGATTGCGCCGACCGTTTTCGCTGAATCTTTGGCCGGGAACTGGAAGGATAACCTGACTCTGTACGCCAACGCGGTAAATAATGCGGACAAAGGCAAGGAAGTCATTGCCGATTTTGATAAACGCGTTTCTGATTTGAAAGACAAACTAGGCGATCAGACAAATAAAACTGTTTCTGTCGTACGCTTTTTATCCGGTGAGTCAAGAATTTATTATACCGATTCATTCTCGGGGATTATTTTAGACCAGCTTGGCTTCAAACGACCTGAAAAACAGGCGGAGCTGTTCAAGAAGCAGAAGGACCAATTTACGTTCTCAACAGACAGTAAAGAATCGATTCCTGACATGGATGCTGATGTGCTGTTTTATTTCACCTATAAAGCCGATCATGCAAAGGAAAATGAAAAATGGGCCAATCAGTGGACAAGCAGTTCACTATGGAAAAACCTGAAGGCTGTAAAGTCAGGTAATGCCCATGAAGTCGATGACGTCGTATGGACAACCGCAGGCGGAATCAAAGCCGCAAACGCTCTGCTTAATGATATTGAAACCTATTTCTTAAAAACGAAATAAAAAAGACTCCGTCTGGTTAGACGGAGTCTTTTTTGCTTTTACCGATCAGCCGCGTGACGAGGAACATGGTGACAGAAAGAGATCTGTTTTTCCGGTACGCCAAGTATTTGCCGCGCCACTCCGGTTTGTATTTTTCTTTAAAGGCTCTGAGGCCGCTGAAGCTGTACATGTATCTGACATTATTAAAAATGACAGCGGCAAATCTTTCGGACCAGAAGGATGTAAAGGCGGTGCCCACATTGGCCAAGGGCGCCATTCCCATGTTAAATGACGTGCAGCCTTCCTCCTTCGCCCATAAAAACATGCGGATGAACAATGCATCCATAATGCCGTTCGGGGCGTCGGCGCGGTAACGCATCAGATCGACCGATATCTCCCCTTCCTGATACATCGGCATGACATTTGCAAATGCGATGATCTCTCCTTCTGCATTTTTCATATAGGCGATCGGCGCTTTTTGTAAATATGACGGGTCAAAAAATCCGAGCGAGAATCCTTTCTCCTTTTTCGAGCCGAGCCATTCGTCTGAGATTTGTTTCAGCTCCTCCAAAAATGCATCTGAAAATGGGGGATGATCCACATGAAAGGTATATTCCTCTCGCTCAAAGCGGTTATTGATCGCCCGAAGGCCGGCTTTTTTCTTCCCAGTCAAGGTGAATGTGTTTAAATCCACATAGGCTTCCTCGCCCAGTTTGAAGAAGTTATAGCCAAAGTCGTGATACAGCGCCATGTCCTCTCGTTCAATTTGATAAAACAAAACGCTGAATCCCTTTTGATGCGCTTCGTTCAGAAACTCTTCCAGCACGAGCGGGAACGATTCTCTTTGGCCTGACGGATCGCCGAGCACAACCAGCCTTCTGGCGATTTTCCCAAACAGAAGCAGCGCATTACCGTCACTTGAAAAATAAAACCGCTTATCTCCGAGAAAACCGAGGTGGCTCAGCGCGTTGCCGCCTTTTTCATTAAGAAACGCAGCAAGACGATCAGGGTCAGCTTTCTCTCCAATTGGTTTCGTTCTTTTATGATACACCACTGTAAATATGAAGAAGAACAGCGGCACAATGATGATCGCCATGATGGTTGCATAGGTGATATGCGAGGTGCTGTGAACGAAATATTCGTGACGCAGCACCTTTTTCATCCGGTCCCAAATAAAGCCCGCGATCAGATTGTAGTTAAAGAGCGCCACAGTAAACAGCGCCACGGCGAATATCATTTGGCCAAGCGTATAGGATGCCTGTTCCCGGACAAATTGTTTTTTCAAGAGCACAAGCAATACGATAATCATTGGCAGTACAAATATCGCACTGATGTTGAGCCCTTTTAAGAAGCTGAACACAAACCCGCCGACAAGTGCTGTAATGGCCATCGTATAGGAACGTTTTGTCCGTTTATAAAGCTCGATCGGCAAAATCAGCAGAATGAGCGCTGAGCTTAGGGACAGGCCGTTGAACAGCAAAAGAGCCGGGCGCGGAATGTGCGGGATGACGGTCAGCCTGTCAATCGGCAAAGAGACTGAAGCCAGGACAATCAGACCGGCAACAAATACAATCAGCGAAAGCGAACCTTGTAAAATTCTCACTAATATCGCCCGCTGAACAACAAGCAGAACGTTTGTCGTCTCGATAGCCGGTGCGATGCGCGGGTTCGTTTCGAGCCGTTTCATGGTATTTTCGGTCAGGTCGCCGGCAGCAAAGAACAGCCCCAAAATAAACGGAATAAACGAATAAGCGATCCTGTACAAAACGATTGACGTAACAATCGCTTCCTGATGATAGCCAAGCTGCTCCATACCGAGCAAAAACAAAAGGTCAAACGAGCCGAAACCGCCAGGCACGAGGCTGATCATCCCGCCGATCGCCGCAATGACAAACACTCCGAATACATACCTGATATCAGCATGAATCCCCATAGCGAACAAAGCAAAATAGATGACGGCTCCAGCCATAAGCCATTCGGCTACAGAGGCGCCGATATAAGCGAAAATCGGATTTTTCACTTTATCCTCATTTTCTTCGTCTCCGGCTTTGCGGCCTTTTATTTTGGCCACCGCCAAGGATAGCGGCAAAATCAGCGCGAAACCGATAACGACTGCCCACAGCCAAGGCTTTTCTTGGATCACTTCATTCACTGGCAGCACCCGCGCAGCGACGAAAATGCTGAAAACAGATAACCCGAGCAGCATAGATGACGTAAGCCAGGCGATTCCTTTCACGAGCGCCTTATGGTCTTTCGTATGCTCCTTATAGAACATCATTCTTAACCCGACTCCGGCTAAACCGCCGAACCCGAGCACATTATTAAATGAATTGGCGATCCAGGAAACCCTGAATACCTTTCCGTTTGTCATCGAAAGGCGCAGCGAGTGTTTCAAGACGTAATCATACAGCGACATAGCCGCAACAGCCAGCAAGCCAATCAATACAAGGATGAATAAGTCCGTTCGTTCCAGCCCGTTGATGACCATGAGCGTGCGTTTGAATGACAGATTTGTCAGTTCTTTTTTTGATTGATAAATAACAAATAATAAAACAGCAATAGGAAAAGCGATTTTTAAAATTGATAAAGCATTCTTTTTAATCAGCAATGGTCTCTCCAATCATATTCTTGTTCGATCATCTTCCCCCAATAATCTCCAACTCATTATACACTACCGTTATTTTTCGGACAAAGTCCCGAATGCAGTTTCTCCTTACTTTCTTTCAGGAGTGAAAATCGAGTAATATGATAAGTGGAGCGAATGATGAGGAAGTGATGATATGGAATATAATTTACATGATACAACGGTATTAAACGAAAACATTCTTTCATCTGAGGAACGGGAAATATGGGTGCTCTATATGAAAGTCTTAACTTCTGCCGGTCTCGGCGATGTGTCCGAATGGATGAAGCTGGATATGAGCATGCCGCAAATGAAAGTGCTGATGCTATTAAACAACCATGGAACATTGAAGGTCAGCGAGATTGCTGAAAAAATGGGGGCTTCCCTGTCGAATACAACAGGGCTGCTTGACCGCCTTGAGAAATCAGGGTTTGTCAAACGCTCACATTCTGAAGAGGACCGCCGCTCAGTAGTTGTTCAGCTGACAGAGAATGCAAAGAGGATTTTTCGGGGGCTTTATGAAAAGGGCCATCTGAAATTAAAGCGCTCATTGGAACTTCTGACTCCTGAAGAAAAGCAGGCTGTTTCCGAAGGGCTGTCTATCCTTTCCAAAGCATTGGAGAAAGCGAAAAAAGAATAAATCTTCAAGTCTGTCTAGGCAGACTTTTTTTATTTGACATTTAGTTCACTTTAAATGAATAATATATTCTAAGTGAACAAAAGGGAGTGATGAATATGTCTGATGCATCGGCAAAGCCAAAAAGCCAAAAATGGGCGATCAGCCTGTTTACCATCGGGGTGTTTATGGCTGCGCTGGATAATGGAATTATTTCGGCTGCGTTAACAACGATAAATGAGTCGTTTACCGTTTCCCCTTCCTGGGGATCATGGGGCATTACCCTTTATACGCTCGGTCTTAGCGTCAGTGTGCCAATCGTCGGGAAGCTTTCCGACCGCTACGGCAGGAAGAGACTTTTTCTGATTGAGGTTTGTCTGTTCGGACTTGGCTCTTTACTCGTTTCTTTAAGCCAAAGCTTCCCGATCTTTCTGATCTCACGTTTGATTCAGGCGCTTGGAGGCGGCGGGATTTTCATTATCGGCAGCTCGCACATTCTCGCGACCCTTCCAAAGGAAAAGCAGGGAAAGGCGCTCGGGCTGCTAGGCGCGATGAACGGGATGGCCGCTGTCCTCGGACCAAATATCGGAAGCTTTCTGCTTGATTGGACCGGTTCTTGGCATTGGCTGTTTTTGATTAATTTGCCGATTGCCGTGCTGTTGGTTGTTTTCGGTGCTTGTTTTATTGCGGAAACGAGAGCGCCTGAAGCTAAACGCCTCGATACGGCCGGAATCTTCCTTCTGTCCCTGTCGATTTTAGCTGTGATGTACGGCATGACGAATCTTGACGGAGCAAACCTTTTAAACAGTTTGGGAGATCCAAAAGTGTATGGATGTATTGTTTTTGGCATTCTCTGTTTCGCAGCGCTTATCTCGTTTGAAAAGCGGGTTGAAATGCGCGGGGGCGATCCGATTTTGGCGTATTCTCTGCTGCGGAACAATATGTTTCAGCGTACGCTTATCATCGGTTTGTTATCCGGCGGACTCTTGGCGGCGGTCATTTTTATCCCGTCATATGTCGAGCAGTATTTGGGCGTCCCTGCCGCGAAAGCAGGCTATTGGATGACTCCGCTGGCGTTGGCTTCCGGAATCGGCGCTTGGCTCGGCGGAGCGCTCACCGACAAAAAAGGGCCGGTGAAAACCGTTGTTCTTTCGGGAATCATTTCATGTGCGGGATTTGCTTTATTTCCTCTCTGGGTGACGGAGAAATGGGAGTTTGTGATCGCAAGTGTGGCAGCTGGAATCGGTTTTGGCTTTTTATTAGGCGCTCCGCTGAACGTTCTTGTATCAGAAGCGGCTAAAACGAATAAGGGCACAGCGCTCGGCACGCTTTCATTAGTAAGACAAATTGGACTGACATTGGCGCCTACTCTTTATGCCGGTTTTATCACAGCCGGGTTTGGCCAAATCGGTGATGAGATTAAGAGCCGCTTATCAGACAGCAGACAATCAGAGAAGGCAATGCACATGCTGCCTCAGATCGACAGCTCCAATATTTCTTCTTTACAAGAACAAATCGAACGCATTCCTGTTCCTGAAGTCAAAACCGCGATAAGCGATGCCATTCATGCAAGTGTTGCCAGCGGTTACGGCCATTTATATGCTGCAGCCGCTGTGATCTCATTGCTGGTGATTGCGGCGATCAGCCTGCCGGCTTCACACCGGCAAAAGCCTTAAGACCACCCCATCCGTTTGGAAAGCTCCGTAATATGGGCGAGATGGTGATGTGAGTGCCAGACATACAGCCCGAGCGCGTTCTTCAAGGTTATGATCTCCTTTGTATCAGGATGATAAAAACCGCGTTGAAATTGCTTGTCCGTCAGAGTGCGGAGAAGAGCCGTCCATCTCCCGTGAAGCGCCTGCAAAAGCGCGAGTGAACCGCTCGGATCCGCTGTTTTCGAGTCCTTTAGCTCCGACCACGCCTTTTCATCATACGGACGGATGGCCGGCATCTCTTCCGTCAAACACAATTTAAATCGAATATAGCTGTTCATATGACTGTCAGCCAAATGATGGACAACTTGCCGAACGGTCCATCCCCCGTCCCGGTACGGTGTGTCAAGCTGGCTGTCCGTCATGCCTTCAACGGCTTGCTTCAGCTTGGCCGGCACTTCTTCAAGCGCTTGAATCCATTTTACTTTTTGCTCCTTAGATACGGATTCCCTCGGTTTGTATTCCCCTATCGGGTAGCTTAGATTGGATGTTGTCATGGCTGTTCTCCCTTCTGTTCACGATTCTCTTTTATTTTACAAGAAAAAGATTGTATATGGCAGGTTTTTCCCCTACAATAAAAACGACACACGTGTCATTTTTATTTATTAGGAGGATGAATCATGGAAAAATCGTTGTTTCGTCATCACAAAGGATTGATGACACTATTAGCCTCGCAAACCATTTCTTCACTTGGAGACTGGCTTCACATTTTAGCCGTGCTAACGTTAGCCGCTTTTCAGCTGCACGCTTCTCCATTAGATATGTCGTTTTTAATGATGTCATTTGCCTTGCCTGTCATTGTACTCGGTCCTGTGTCAGGGTTGCTTGCCGACCGTTTTGATAGAAAAATGGTCATGTTTCTGTCTGAAATCGGCCGTTCCCTCACCGTTATCAGCTGCGTTTATGTCAGTGAGCTTTGGCAGCTTTACCTATTGCTGAGCCTTCAAAGCTGTTTTTCTTCGCTTTTTTCACCCGCTAAAAACGGAAAGCTTAAGGAATTGGCACCGGAAGCGCACATTCAACAAGCCGTTTCCATCAGCAGCATCATTGATAACAGCTCTAAAGTTTTCGGTCCTGCCCTCGGCGGCATGCTGATCGCCGCTGTCTCTTTACATTCTGTTTTCTATATCAACGCCGGGGCCTTTCTTCTTTCCGCTGTCATTTTGTTTTTCCTACCGAGAGATGCTTTTTTACAAAAAGCCCTTGCACCTCAAGAAAAAACGCCGGCACTTGCTTCGATGAAAGAAGGCTTTCAGTTATTGAAACGGATGCCGCTTCTTTTAACAGGCTTGCTCACTGCTTGTGTTGTTCTCTTTGTATTGCAGATTGGTGATTCGCAGGCAATCATTCTCATCCGTTCCTTTTCTGGCGCTCCTCCCGAGCTGGCTGGCTGGTGCATGGCCGTAAGCGGAGCCGGTATGCTCCTTACAGCCGTAATCGCCGGCAAACGGAGTATCACTTCTTATTTGCTTTATTTCTCAGCTGGGGCCTTTCTTCTTGGAATAGCGACTGGAAGTGCGCCATTTCTGAGCGGCATGGGAATTGCCGGCATCATTCTTTTTATATTCGCTTTTTTCATCATGGGAGCTGCTTTCGGCCTTGTCCATATTCCATTTCAAATTCTCGTGCAGACAACAGTGCCTGTGGAATACAGCGGCAGGGTGTTTGGCGCCATTCAAAGCGCGACGACTCTCGCCTCTATTCTCGGCATGGCGGGCGGGGGCGTGCTTGCGGAATGGATCGGTGTATCACTTGCTTTTCTTGTCTGCGGCTGCTTGCTGATCATGGTCGGGTTGATTACACTTGTAGGTAAGAAAGTTGCAGAAAGCAGGCGATATCTTGTCACCGAAAGTAACAAAGGAACACAAGGATAAACGGCAGGCAGAGATTTTAGAGGCTGCCAAAACTGTTTTTAAACGAAAGGGGTTCGAATTAACGACAATGAAGGACGTTGTGGAAGAGTCAGGCTTCAGCCGAGGCGGTGTCTATCTTTATTTTTCAAGCACCGAGGAGATGTTTCGCCGTATTATTGAAGCCGGGCTTGATGAAGGGCTCCGAAAGCTTGATGAATCTGCGCAGCATCGAAGTGTTTGGGACACCATTTCAAGCTATTTGGATGAACTGGCTGAAGGCCTTAGTGATGCAGCAGATACGCTGGCGCCGGTTCAATTTGAATATTTAGTGACAGCTTGGAGGAATGAAGAACGGCGGCTGTACTTGGAGAAAAGGTACGATCTTTTTATAGAAAGGTTTTCAAAGCTATTGCAAAAAGGAATCGAGCAAGGGGAATTTCAGCCTCTGCAGCCTCTCGCGACGATTGCGAAGTTTTTCCTAAATATGAATGACGGCATCATTCAAAGCGCCCTTTATTTTGATGAAGAAAAAGCTGATGTATCTGGACTTGCCGAATCTGCAAAGCTGTATTTAAAAACGGTGCTGCAAACGAATAGGAAATAAAACAAACGGCAGGAGCCTCTCTCCTGCCGTTTGTTTTCATCCTGCGTGATCACGCACTTCTGCTGTTGCTTTTTTCTGTTTTGGCTGATAAATTTTCCCCACAAATAAATAACCGTATTTGAATTTATTCAGTGCCCATGAGGTCAGGATCGGGCCCGCTGTGCACACGGCAAACAATAGGAGAACTGCCGGTACGGCGGGAATTCCGGGTATGTTTGTAAGCAAAACATAGCCTGCGATCATAAAATAGGCATGGAGCAGATAAATCGAAAAGGAATAGTTGCTGATAAACATCATGATTTTCGGCACATGCTTCATTTTAGAAAAAAAGTGAAAGCATAAGAAAATCATGCTTGTCGAATACAGCATGATATCAGGCCGTTTCGAGCTGATCATGCCGATTTCACCGACATAAGAAACAGTGACAACGAGCGCAGCAGAAGCAAGCGCGGCGCCGTATATCACTAAGCGATATTGATTCAGCAGCGCTAAAAAGCGCTTGTACTCTTTTCCGCAATAGTAGGCCAGACAAAAGTAGAAAAGCCAGCCTGCGAATGGAACCCAGAAGAATGGAAATGCCCCGCCCTCTTCTGTTACGGGAGCCGGGCTGACTGCTGAGAAATAGCTTAAATAAGCGGCTGTCACTACAAATGAGATGGACAGCACCCATTTCGGCGATGCTTTTTTCAAATACTCATGAAACATCATATGCAAAATGTAAAATTGAAAGATGACGAGAATGAAGTATCCGATAAAGTTTCCTAACAATACGTTCGCCAGATATTTTTGCACAAACGCGAGAAAGGTTACTTCTTCCCCCATTGCACTGGTCATCAGCAGCGCATCGATGGCTGCGATAAATAAAAAAGGAACGAAAATCATTTTTCCCCGCTTCTTAAAAAAACCGTCCGGCACCCCGCCAGGATAAGAATGGGCGAGTAAAAATTCTGAGATGAAAATGAAAGCGGGCGTGCTGAACATGAGGAGTGTGCGGAAAGAATCAACAGTGTGAGAAATATTTGCGAGAGCTTCTGCCTGAAGCATCAGAACCATTGAAATGATATGGAGCAAAACGACACTCAAGCACGACATGCAGCGAATCATAAAAATTTCTTTAATTTGCATAACAGCACTCCTTTTATTTAAAATTTTTAAAAATCGATGGTTGTACCTTAACATGCCTTGTCCAATTTCAAAAAGTGCCTGATGTCATAAATCCGGCTATGTATGATTGACTAAGATGACATCAAAGTCCCTGGCTTTTTGATGTATCTTCTCAGACGAAATGGCTGGAAAAATGCAAAAAAACCAGCTGTAACGAAGACAGCCGATTTTTTTATGGATATCTTCAGCCCTTCTTTGATATAGCCGTTCACTTGGCTGTTAGAGAGCAAGCCAATATGACCGATGCCATAAAGCTGGATATGTCTCGCTTCTTGTAACCGAGACAAGCTGCTGAAGACAATTTCATCTGAAATCATGACATAGGTTGTGTTCCCTTTCTCCCTTTTCTATAATAAAGGGAATAGGCAGTTAGGATCACAGATGAGCACAGGCTCATCTTTTTTGTGAAACAGCCATAGACATGGAGGATTGCATGAGAGTATTAAAATACGCCATATTAGGGCTTCTGCGAAAAGGCGAATTGAGCGGATACGATATTACGAGTTATTTTAAAGAGGAGCTCGGCCAGTTTTGGAGCGCCAAACACAGCCAGATTTATCCCGAGCTCAAAAAGCTGACGGATGAAGGGTTTATTACGTTTCGGACAACAATTCAAGGCACGAAGCTGGAGAAAAAGATGTACACCCTGACAGACAGCGGAAAACAGGAGCTTCATGACTGGCTGATCCGCCACCAGCCGATACCGGAGACCGTGAAGGACGAATTTATGCTGAAGGCTTATTTTATTTCTTCTCTATCGCAGCAGGAGGCTTCTGATTTATTTACAGACCAGCTTCAAAAACGCAAGGCCAAGCTGTCCGACCTGCAGAAAAGCTATGAAAAGCTTATGGCCTCAGCAAAGCCGATGTCGTTTTCTTCACCGGACTTCGGCCACTATCTTGTGCTGACGAAAGCGCTGGAGCGGGAAAAAAATTACGTTTCTTGGCTGGAATCAATAGTAGCCATGATCGATAAAGATTAACGGGGTGCGGCCTTGAGGCTGCTCCAATACTTAGCGGGGGTGGAACGATGAAAGTGACATTGCATGAATTAATAGGTGAACAGATCCGAGTGGTGCCGATGGACAAAAGCCATATTGAAGGTTTATATGAAGCTGCAAATGATGAAAACATTTGGGCCCATTTACCGAAAACCATCAGAACGCTGCATAATATGGAGGCTTTTGTTGAGGAAGCGCTGCAAGCTAAGGAATCAGGCGCGGAATTTCCATTCGTGATTATTCATCGTGAGACTGGCAAAATCGTCGGCACGACGCGGTTTCTATATATGTCATCCGCTTCAAAAAGCCTTGAAATCGGCTGGACATGGTTCCATCCTTCAGTGTGGGGCACCTCGGTCAACACTGAATGCAAATATTTGCTGTTACAGTATTGCTTTGAACAGCTGAACACGATTCGGGTGCAGTTCAAAACGGATGAGCGGAATATCAGATCGCAAAAGGCGATTGAACGTCTGGGAGCAGTCAAAGAAGGCATATTGCGAAACCAAATGATTAGAAAAGACGGAACATTCCGCAATTCGGTCTTTTACAGCATTATCGACAGTGACTGGCCGTCAGTGAAACAGCATTTGGAACAGAGACTGCAGGCTGACTTACACAGGGTGTGATAAAGGCGGCGTTCAGCCAGGCCGCCCGGGTATTTAGCCGGCACAATGGTTTATAATATGCAAAAAACATCTGCCCTAAAGGCAGATGTTTTTTAGGCTCGGAGCGCTTTCAGCCCCGCTGCGAAAGTAATTGCCGCAAAAGCAAACAAAATGCCGCAGATGCCGAGAATATCTGTGATGTGCGCGCCGTTAGCGATAATCTCAGTCAGCCCGCTCATCGCCCACTTTTGCGGAAGAAATTCAGCGATGGACTGCATAAATTTCGGCTCAATATCTATCGGCCAATACATTCCGCTTATCATACACGTTGCGATAACGAATAAGTTGCCGAACGCAAGCTGCTGCTCCGGCGTTCTGACATTGGCCGCAACCATTAATCCGATGCCGACAACGGTCAGCAGAAAAAATGATAGTAACACAATAACCGCACCGAGATTGCCCCAGTTGATGCCAAACAGCCAATGGGTTGCGAGCAGCAATATGCCAAATTGAATCCATCCAATGACAAAGAAGGACAGCACATACCCGGCCCCGATTTCCGCCCGGCTGACGGAAGCCGTAAGCAATCTCGGCCAGACACCGTTTTTTCTAGCTTCTAAAATGGTTCCCGCCGCCCCCATCATGGTCAGCATGACAAACAGAATGGAAAAACCCGCTGCTGTGGAGGCTGTGTCACTTGCGCCCGCATTTTTTTCACTATCGCTGAATGTCTTTCGTTTTACCGCCGGTGCTGCATCTTTAGGATCTTTGGCGAAAAGCGTTTGATAAGCCGCCTTCCAGTTCTCCCCCGCTGCCTGAGCTGACGTTTTCGCCGCGGTAACCTGAATATTAAGCTTTGCCAATGTGCTTTCTGCATATTGTTTGGCCATCGGCGCTTCCGACAGGTCCGGGCCGTGCCGGAAGACTAGCTCAGGATGTTTTCCTTTTTCGAGCTGTGCCTGAAACGAGCGGGGTATGATGATGGTCCCGGCAATTTTCTTTTGTTTCAGCTTTTCTGATGCTTTGCTTTCAGACATGGTTTCAAATGTATACATATCATCGTGTGTTTTCAGCTGCCGAATATAATGCTGCGAGAGAATCGTGTCGTCCTGATCAATGACCGCAAGCCGCAGCTTGCCGTCATTGCCGCCGAGCATCCCTCCAAATACAAAGGTCAGCAAAAGCGGGGCAGCGAACATCATCAAATAGTTCTGCCGCTTCTTGAAAATGAGAGAAAGCTCAATGCCGCAAATGGCTAAGATTTTTTTCACTTGGTGTACCTCCTTATCTTGTATGAAGCCGTCTGATGCCAAGCACGAGTGAACAAAGGCCGATCGCCGCAAAAAGAAGCACAGGCTTTTGAAGATCAGCCCAGCCTCCCCCTTCCATTAAAGAAAGAAAGCCGTCAAGCGCCCATCGATTTGGAACCGCTTTGGATACAGACTGCAAGAAGTCCGGAAACTGGTACAGCGGCAGCATAGACCCGCCGAGAACCGCAAGCAATTGAATGCCGAAGCCGCCGATCGCATCGGCCGATTTCATGTCGCTGATACACGACGCAAGCAGCACTGAAATGCCTGATACAGCCGCAGCATAAGAAAGCCCGAGTACACTCACAAACAGCAGATTGCCGCCCCAGTCCACACCGAATACATTGATCGTGACAATCAGAAATATGAAAAATTGTATGATGGCAAATAGATAGGTTCCGAGCCATTTTCCGATGAGAATGGCGTATTTTTGCGCAGGCGTCATCAGCATTCTGGCAAGCGTTTCCGTCTCCTTTTCCTGTAAAAAAGATTTCGCCCCGACTGTCATATGAAACAGCATAAACATGCAAAGCATCGCGGCCGAATAGTATTGAAAACTGGTAACGGCCTTGCTGCCAACTGATTTTTCCTTAATAGAAAGTTTGTCACCCGTTTCTTTTTCAAGCCTGTGGACTAGGTTGTCTGCAAAATGTGAAGGATCAAGTTTTCCTTGTTTGACAGCAGATGTTTTGCTGATGTAGTCCATTGATGCCGACGCAGCATCTTTTACCGCTTTATATTGGTCTATGAAAGATGCGGCGGCTGTTTCGATGATGGAGCTTTTTATGGTTTGATCGGGATCAGCATAAATAAAAGCTGACGTTTTGCCGGCTTCCCAATGTTTCGGAATGACGATGCCGACATCGATTTTCTTTTCAGCGAGCAGGTTCTTCATCTCATCTTCGCTGCTGGCTTGTGTGACCTTTAGCGACTTCATTTTTTTGAGCACGTCTGTTTTAAACATGTTCGCTTCATCCGATTGGTCTGACTGGACATACCCGACTTTGATGCCGTCAATCCGGCTGCCTCCGTCAACAACCGATCCGAGCGCCGCCCCTAGAATACAGGTCAGGATCAGCGGCATTAAAATAAGCATCATAAACCCTTTTTTGTCCGTGATTCTGATTTTGACATCTTTCCATGCGATCCATAAGCTTTTTTTCATTACCGTCCCTCCTAATCCCGTAAAGTGCGCCCGGTCAGATTCAGAAACAGGCGCTCCAGGTTTGGTTCCTGCACCTGGAGAGACAGCAGGTTGATATGATGGAGGGCTGCTTCCGCAAGCAGACTTGTGACGACTTTCTCATGGTGAGCTGCAGAAATGTCAATTTTGAGCTTTGATTCATGTACTGTCACATCATTCACATGAGCCAGAGAACGGATTGCAAAAAGAAACGCTTCATCGATCCCGCTGACCGTGAGCTGAATGACGGTGTCTCCTCCAAGGCGGCTGCACAGATCGTTTTTTGTGCCGATCGCAATCATTTCCCCCTGATCAATAATGCCAATCCGGTCGCATAAATACTCGACCTCTTCCATGTAATGACTCGTATAGATCACCGTCATGCCCGTTTCATTGAGCTGTTTTACTGTTTCTAAAATATGATTTCTCGATTGAGGATCGATACCGACAGTCGGTTCATCCATGATCAGCAGCTCGGGCTTGTGCATTAAGGCGGCGCCAATGTTGATTCTCCGTTTCATTCCGCCTGAGAACGTTTCAATTTTATCTTTGGCCCGCTCAGTCAGGCCGACATATTCAAGAACCTCCGCTGATCTTTTTTTGGCCTCACCGTGCGTAAGTCCGTACATTTTCCCCCAAAACATCAGATTCTCATGGGCTGTCAGCGTAGGATATAAAGCAATTTCCTGCGGGACAACGCCGATTTTTTGTTTCGCTTTGGCCGTTTCTTTACCGATGGCATAGCCGCCCACTGTGATATTCCCGCTGTCATGCGGCACGAGTCCGGATATCATCGAGATGGTTGTGGACTTTCCCGCGCCATTTGGTCCGAGCAGACCGAATGACTCTCCCTTTTGGATGGAAAATGAAATGCCTTTCACGATTGTTTTTTTCCCATATGCCTTTTTGATGTTTTCTGCTTGCAGCACGTCGTTTCACTCCTTTTGTAATCCTATTGCCATTGTAGAAAAAAGAAAGTCGTGCGGCATGTAGCGGGGGATAGAATGTAAGGCATGAAAAAAAGGCCTGGAAAAGGCCTTTTCAGAGAAACGCATATGCAAAACGTCATATGTCAAAAGACAGATACACCATATCTGACCGAATAGATGGCAGCTTGGGTTCTGTCCCTGACAGAAAGCTTGCTGATAATGTTCGACACGTGATTTTTCACTGTGCCTTCTGTAATGAACAGCTTTTCGGCAATTTCTTTGTTATTCCGCCCGTACCCCAGCTCAGCCAAAACTTCGATTTCACGCTCGGTCAAGTCGAGCAGCTCCTTCGGTTTTTCTATCTCGTTTATTCCTTTCAGCTGTTTTTCACGCTTCCACTCATTCAGCATTTGAGCAGTCAGGTCCGGAGGGAGCACCATTCCGCCAGCTTGAACCGTCATCACCGCTTTTACAATCGTATCGGCTGACATGTCCTTCAGCAGGTATCCGCTCGCTCCTTCTTCAAGCGCTTCTGCAATCAGCTCTGAATCCTTGAAGGTCGTCAGCATCAAAACCTTTACATCAGATAAAGAGTTTGTGATCAATTTTGTCCCTTCAACTCCGTTGGAGACCGGCATTCGGATGTCCATTAATACAATATCCGGATCAAGTTCTTTCGCTTTTTCGAAGGCTTCCTGCCCGTTTCGCGCTGTTGCGATCACATCAAGCTCTTCTCTAAGCTGAAGCAGTGATGCCAGTCCTTCTCTGACGATATCCTGATCGTCGGTAATGATGATCTTAATCATGATAAACTCTCCTTTTGCTGCGCAGGCCCGAAGCTCCATTTTTTATTAGCCAGTGAAAATTCAGCGATGACAGTAAACCCTTGATTCCGTTCACTTTCAAAGCGTATCATTCCGCCATGCTCCGCTGCCCGTTTTTTCATATTCAAGAGGCCAAATCCGAGTGCCGCCTCGGGATTTCCTTTTCCGTCATCCTTAATGACAAGGCTGATGCCGTCCGTTGTACAGGCAAGCCGGACCGAACAGGCGGTGGCGCCGCCGTGCCGTTTGGCATTGGTCAGTGCTTCCTGCACCGTTCTGACCAGAGTCGGATGAAGAGAAAGCGGGATCAGCGCAGGATCGCCGCTGACCGTAAATTCTGTTGTGACTCCTGCATTTTTGTAAAAGTCCTCTGTCAGCTGTTTTAGCGATTCGATGACCGAAGGATCGTTTTCCGTTTGCAGGGTCCGCACTGATAAGCGGACATCGTCAAGCGCTTCACGGGCAAGCGTTTCACATATTCCGACTGTCTCCTCCGCTTTTTGGCTGTCTCTTTTTTGCCATTCACGCAAAAGCTGCAGCTGGACGAGAAGGGCTGTCATTTTGTGCCCGACTGTATCATGGATGTCCCTTGCCATTCTGTTTCGCTCATGAATGGCTGTCAGCTCTTCAACCTGCTTCGCATATAAATGCAGCTCCTCATGTGCAGCAGACAGCGCCAGATGGGATTCCGTCAATTCCTGAAACTGCTGATTTGCTATATCCTGCGCCTCCAGCAGCTTGCGGACTAATTTGCCGACGACACCGCAGAAGACAACGAATGTCATGCTGGTCAAATGATCGATGACAAATTCATTGCCGAACATCATATATGTACGGATGAGGACGATCAAAAACAAAATCAGGCATAGACATAAGACAAACCAAGCAGTTCTCTTTTGAAATCCCCGCAGAAAAAAGGCGACTGCAACCGGACAGAGCATGATAATGAACAAGCCTGTGCCGGGAAAGATGAACCCAAACGAAAAGCCGACAGCGATATCAATCAGACAAAACCAGAAGGCATTTGTCTCTTTTGTCAGTAAAACATGATTGGCTGCATACACGGCAGCACCTGCTGCAATCCATGCATATTCAAACCAGTTATTCTCTTTCACAATGGACAAATACATTAAACAGCTCACCATCAAGGTGAACATTCTCGTAAAAAACAGAGCCTTCACGCTCAATCACTCCCGTTACCCAATTCCCTTCTTATCATACCTGCCTCAGGTCATTTTTGACAGAAGTTTCTGGAAAACAAAAATCCCTCTGCCGTTTTTTCGGCAAAGGGATTACAGTCAAATCATAAAGACAATATATACTCCTGACACAGGATCTTTCACCCGGAAGCTTTTTTCCGTTTCTTCGATTGAATATCCGGCACGTTTGACTCGGTCTGCCACTTGATCGAGTTCCTCTTGGTGAGGCAGGACAACCGTGTAATAGTCTAGTCCGCTGGCATTTGTCGGTTTAGGCGGCGCGTTTCTTCCCGCCCAAATGTTTAAGCCGATATGATGGTGGTAGCCTCCGGCTGAAACGAAAAGAGCGGACATGCCCGCATAGTTTCCGACAATGTCAAAGCCCAGCACATCTGTATAAAACGCTTTTGCTTCACTCAAATCACTGACATGGAGATGGATGTGTCCGATAATGGTATCGTTCGGAAGCGCTGCTTTCCGCTCATCTCCGGCCTCTTCAAGAAGACCCTCAATGTCAACAGCAGTTGTCGTCATCACATAGTTTCCTTCAGGATCACGCTGCCACGTGCTGCGGGGGCGGTCAGCGTACATTTCAATGCCGTTTCCATCAGGATCAGACAGATAGAGTGCTTCACTCACAGCATGATCCCCATGCCCAATCGCAATGCCGTGTTCAATCAGGCGGGCGAGCGTAATGCCAAGCTCCTTCCTGTTCGGAAGAAGAATCGCAAAGTGATAAAGACCCGTCACAGACCGTTCAGGCAAGACGACGGCGCTTGGATTTTCTTCAAGAATAAGCAGTGCGCGTTTCCCATCAGCCGTTAATTCAGCTTGGCGATCCGTCTTTTTTAAGACTTTGAAGCCGATGGCGTTACAGTAGAAACGAAGGGAACGCTCCAAATTGCGGATTGTGAGTTTGACATAGCCAATATTGGTATCCTCATGAATGCTGATCATGCTGTATGCCTCTTTTCTTATACTGATACGTTTTCGCTCTTTTTCGCCTTAAACACCAATGAGTCCAGGGCCAGGAATCGGCTTCCTGAAAGGGCCAGATGGATTGATGTCAAAAGCAGAAGGTAATCAAATTCTGCATTGCCCATGAAAGGCGCTTTCAGCTTGACTGTAATGATGGCTCCGATCAGCGTGAGGGCAAACAGAACACCCACAATACGAGTAGCCAAACCGAAGAAAACAAGCACTCCGCCAACGAGTTCAATCGCTGCGATAACATACGCCATAAAGCTTGGAAGGCCTATGCTGCCGAAAAATTGGATTGTGCCCTCCATCCCTTGAAACTTTGATAAACCGTGAACGAAAAAGATAATACCTGTAATAACTCTTAAAAGTAATGTGCCAACTTCAAATGATTTATTCATGTTATCCTCCTTGATAAATGTTATCACTTACTTAATGTAAGCTAGTATATATACATAACTTGTTTACGTCAAGTAATTTCATTACATTTTACGAAAATGAAATAAAAGTACTATAAACCTGTAACAAAAAAAGACCTCTGTGCAGGACAAAGGTCTATTTCTTAAATTGGCTTTCATATAAGTCACTGTAAAATCCTTTTTGCCGGATCAGCTCATCATGGCTGCCTTTTTCAATCATTTCGCCGTTTTTCAGCACTACAATCTGGTCCGCTCTTTGAATGGTGTTCAGCCTGTGGGCGATGATGACGCTTGTTCTTCCCTTCATTAAACGGGCGAGCGCCTCTTGAATGTTGACTTCTGTGACGGTATCAATGTTGCTTGTCGCTTCATCCAGAATGAGAAGAACCGGATCGGCAAGCACCGCCCTGGCTATGGAAATCAATTGTTTCTGTCCTTGGCTGATGCCTGATCCGTTTTGCGTCAGCACTGTGTCATATCCTTTTGGCAGCCTTTCGATAAAGCTGTGGGCGTTCGCTGTTTTTGCAGCGGCTTCGACTTCCTGATCAGAAGCATCAAGCCTGCCATAGCGGATATTTTCCTTGATCGTTCCCTGAAACAAGAACGAATCTTGAAGGACAAACCCCATGTTTTTCCTCAGGCTTGCTCTAGTGAGCGTTTTAATATCCGTTCCGTCAATCAAAATCGTTCCCTCATCAGGCTCGTAAAAACGGGCGAGAAGATTTGTGACGGTTGTTTTTCCCGCTCCCGTCGGCCCGACAAACGCGATAGACTGCCCGGCAGGCACGGTAAACTGTAAATGCTTCAGTGTCTGCTGCCCTTCATCGTAACCGAAGGACACATCGCGGAATTCAATGCTGCCTGTTTGGATCGGCTGATGCATGGCGTCTTTCTCATCCTCGCGCTCTTCTTTTTCATCAAGCACGTCAAACACCCGTTCAGCGCCGGCAATGGCGGACAGCATCGTATTAAACTGGTTCGCCAGATCGTTTAAAGGGCGTGTAAATTGTCTTGAATACTCTGCAAAGACGACGATGGAGCCGATCGAGAGCCAGCCTTTCAGCGCGAACAGACCTCCGATTGCGGCAATCAAGGTAAAGCTTAAGTTATTCAAAGAGTTCATGACTTTCGGGATAAACCCCGAAATCGTCTGAGCCCAGAAGCCCGACGTCTTGAGCGCAGCATTTTTTTCGAGAAATTCAGCTGTGATCTGCTTTTCACGCGAATAGGCTTTGATCACCTTTGCGCCGGAAACAGATTCCTCAATATATCCATTCAGCTCGCCAAGGTTTTTCTGCTGTTCTTTAAACAGCTTCCCCGTCCGGTTGGTGATCCATTTCAGGCTTACTGCCATCACCGGAATAATGGTCAGGGTAATCACTGTCAAGAGCGGGCTCATATACAGCATCACCGCAATCGTTCCGACAAAGGTGATGACGCTTGACAAAATTTGAATGACCGACGTATTTAAGGTCGAGCTGACATTTTCGATGTCATTCGTCACCCGGCTCATCAGCTCGCCGTGCCGCTGTTTATCAAAAAACGGAATCGGCAGCTCATGCAGATGGGTGAACAATTCGCTTCTCATTCTGAAGACCGTGCCCTGCGAGATTGTTATCATCCAATAGTTTTGAAACCATAGCGACAGGGATTGAATGATATAGATAGCGAGCAGAAGAAGCAAAACAGGAATCAGTCCGCTGACCGTTTTCCCCACAATAAAATGGTCGATGGCCTTTCCGATCACGAAGGGGCCGAGGAGCCCGAATATCGCGCTGATGACAACCATCAGCATGACAAGGATCAGCAGTCCTTTTCGTTCAGCCAAGTAAGACCAGATTCGCTTCAGTGTGCCGGTTGTGTCCTTTGCTTTTGCCCTTTTTTTCGCGCCTTCTTGATTGTCAATAGGCAGCTTGGGATATTGGAAAGGCTTGCGGATGTCTTTTAGCATGACTCGCCCCCCTCCCTTCCGAATTGCGACTCATAAATGCGCTTGTATAACTGTGATTCAGAAAGCAGCTCACTATGCGTGCCTTTTTCAATCAGTTCGCCATCGTCAAGCAGCAAAATTTGATCAGCTTTCATCGCCGTGGTCATTTTTTGCGTAATGATCAACGTTGTGCACTCATACGTGCTGATTGCCTCAAGCAGCTTCGCCTCCGTTTGCAGGTCCAGCGCGCTTGTGCTGTCATCCAAAAGAAGGATGGCAGGCTTTCGAATCAGTGCCCTCGCAATGGAAATCCGCTGCTTCTGGCCGCCGGACAGGTTGACGCCTCGTTGCCCCAGCACAGTGTCATAGCCATTTGGAAGCTTCCTAATGGTTTCATGAATTTGCGCATGTTTGGCTGCTTCTATTATTTCATCAAGTGAAGCATTTTCTTTGCCCCAAGCGATATTTTCTTTAATTGTGCCGGAAAACAGGAGCACTTCCTGCGGTACATACCCAATTTGCTTGCGAAGCCCTTCAGCCGGAAAATCATGAATCGGCTTTTCATCGATATAAATGCTTCCTGCATCAGGCTGATAAAGCCGCGGAATGAGCTGAAAGAGCGTGGACTTGCCTGATCCCGTCGCACCGAGAATCGCGATCGTTTCCCTTGGCTTGACGGAGAATGAGACATTCCGGAGTGTTTCTCTGTCCATTTCAGGATAGCTGAAGGAAACATGCTGAAACGCAATCCGGCCCGACAAACGGTCAGATATGACGCCTGCCTCCCGCTCATCGCCTTCCGTTTCAAGCACCTCGCCGATTCTATCGCCGGATGCCTTCGCCCGGGTGAAAATCATAATCAAAAACGGAAACATTGAAAGCGCGCCTGTCATTCGTGTTGCGTAGTTAATAATCGCGACAACATCACCGACCTGAGTGCTGCCGCTCGTGATACTGTAGGCCCCTGCCCACAAAATCAACAGGATGCAGAGGTTCATTAGCAGCATCAGCACAGGCATCGTAAATTCCACAAGCTGAAAGGCTGAAACGGTTTTTTCCATCAGCCTCGTGTTCGCTTTGATAAATCGTTTGACCTCGTGGCTGCCGCGGAGCAGCGCTTTGATCAGCTTGATCGCAGTTAAATTTTCCTGCATGACGGTATTCACCTGATCCAGCCGTTTCTGCACGGAGCGGAACAGCGCCCCGCCTTTCTTTAACACCCAAAGCAAAAACAAGATCAGGATCGGAATGGTCACAAGCAGAAAAAAGCCGAGCTTCACGTTAACAGCGAGCGACAGCACAATGCCGCCTGCAATCATTAACGGAGCCCGCAGCATAAACCGCAAACTCATAAAAATCATGTTTTGAACCTGTGTGACATCGTTTGTCAGCCTGGTGATATAAGAAGAGGACGAAAACTGTCCAAATGTAGAATAGGAGAAGGACTGGATTTTTTGGAAAAGGCCTTTTCTCGTATCATAAGAAAAACTTTGGCTGACATGTGCGGCATAAAAGGAATTCAGCATTCCCGCCGCAAAGGATAATACCGTCAGTCCGATCATGACCGCGCCCCACGTCCATACATGCCGCAGATCCTGCTTCAAAATCCCATCGTCGATGATTTTTGCGATTAATAAAGGCTGCATCAGTTCAACCGCAAGCTCCGTCAACATGAGAATCAGCGCAATTCCCGCCAGCAATGAGTATGGTTTTAAAAACGATAAAGCCTTTTGCATGTAAAAGCCCCCAAACTCCTTTTTACTCGATTATCTCTTTCTTTACTTTACTATGACGGTCTTTTTGACGGCAAACGAAAACCCTCCCAAAAAGGAGGGCTGGCTTTATTGATTCAATATTTTTTCGACACGCTCCCGCATCTGCGGAACGCTCAATCCGATAATCACTTGAAATGCTTTCCCGTTCCTGACAACGCCGTGTGCCCCAAGCGCGCGGAAGACGCTGTCGGGTTCAACCTTTGTTTCATCCTTGACGCTGACTCTGAGGCGGGTGGCGCAGTTTGTGACTTCGGTGATGTTGTCTTTTCCGCCCAGCGCTTCAATATACAAAAAAGCGGTGTCATCTGCCGTTTCAGCTGAGGAGGCTGTTTCATCCTTGTTTTTTCTTTCTCTGTATTCCTTTTTCGAATAGAGCTTTGTTTCCTGCTGTTCATCCTTTTCCCGTCCCGGTGTTGCGATGTTGAATTTGAGGATTAAAAATCGGAAGACGAAAAAATAAATAGCTGTAAAAGAAAGCCCGATTAAAATTTGATACACATACGTCATACCGTGGCTGCCGAAGAGCGGAATCCAGTTCAAGGTCATCAGCTCGATCAGACCGCCTCCCATATTACCAACGACACCGGCCATATACATGACCGTCGACATTGTGGCGGCAAGCACGGCGTGAACCGCAAATAAGAAAGGAGAAATAAATAAGAAAGTGAACTCAATCGGTTCTGTAATACCCGCGACAATCGCCGTCAGCGTGACAGGGATCAGCAGCCCTGCAACAAGTTTTTTCTTTTCCTTTCTAGCAGTGACATAAAACGCCAAAGCGATTCCCGGAATGCCGAAGATTTTCGAGTTGCCATGGAGCGCGAATCCGCCTTGCGGGAAGAGCTCCTTCAGCGGTTTGGCGCTTTGTGAATATTCGCCGAGATGCTGCGCCCAATACGTGACGATCCCGCCTTCCGCTACAGCGGGCCCATAAATAAACGGCGTGTAAATAAAATGATGAAGACCCGTCGGGATCAAAATCCGTTCCAAAAACGTGTAAATCCAAACGCCCACCGCTCCGGAAGCGACCAGGAAGCTTTGAAGAGAAGCGATTCCCGATTGAACCATCGGCCAAATGTAAGACACGGCGAGAGCGATCGGGATCATAATGAAAAAGGAAATCATCACGATATACGTTGAGCCTTGAAAGATGCCGAGAAAATCAGGCAGTTTTTTATCAAAATAACGGTTATGCAAAAAGACGACAATCGAAGAAATGAAGATTGCTCCAATAATGTTGGTATCAAGTGTTTTAATGCCCGCGATCATCGTTAATCCGCTCGTTCCGCCAACCTCCTGGTTCATGTCGACGCCAAATGCGCCTCCCCATACCGTCAAGATTGAGCTGACAAAGTAATTGAACGTCAAATATACAGTAAGCGCTTCCAAGCAAGCGCGCGCCTGAGCTTTCTTCGCCAAAGCAACCGGAATGCCGATGGCGAATAAGAGCGGCATTTGATTAAAAACTGTCCAGCCCCCCTGCTCAATGATATACCAGCACTGATACCAAAGCCCGTCGGGATCGGCGAGCGGGCCCATGAGGGTTTTATTTTTAAAGAGCGTGCTGACACCGACGATAATGCCGGCGAACGCGAACAATAGAACAGGCACAAACATAGCGCTGCCAAAGCGCTGAATTTTTTGCATCATACCAGAACCCCCTGCTACTCAATGTCATTTTTTTCTGCCTCTTTGTAATCAACATATGCGCGGAACAATGCTTCGCCAACGAGAAAAAACGGTGCAAAAGCGACAATTTCCGTTTTATCGCTTAATGTCACAGGTTTGCTTGTCGCATAAAGATTATGCGGAGTCAGCTGGGCAAGGACATTGTTTTTTAAATTCGTGATGGAAATAAAGGGAATCCCCTTTGCAGAAAGCATTCTTGCCTGAGGAATCAGCTCCGGTGTTTCTCCGGAAAGAGAAATGATGATAAACAGATCGTTTCCTTTAAAATCATCGCGCATCAAATGAAACTCATTTGTGTCTTCAATCAAAATGAGATATCGATGGCGCGGAATAAACATTCTTTGCAGGTCGCGGGCGCATATTTTTTGCGCATTTCCCGATCCGTACACGAAAATGCGGTCGGCTTCATCAATCAGCCGGCACATGTCCGTCATGTCCTTTGTCCTTAGGAACTTCAAATTTGCTTCCATATCATCAAGCAGCTTTTGAAAACTCATACTCTCGCCTTCTTCCGGCTGATCTTCCCACTTTAAAAAAACGCGAAATTCACTGTAGCCGCTGAAACCGAGCTTTTGGGCAAGCCGCAAAATCGAGGAACGCGATACGCTGCAAGCTTTGGCCAGCGCGTCGATTCCAAGGCGATAGCACGTGTGCTTATGATTCAATATATATTTTAAAATATGAAAATCGTTGTCATTTAATTTGCTGTAGTGCTGATTAATCAGTTCTTCGAGCTGCATATCAGGTCCCCCCATTTTCTTTCTATTATATACAATTACAGATTCGAAAATGGGGGAATTTAGTTATGAAATACGGGTTGGGCTCTGATCAAGCTCTGGCCAATAGTCTTTGTTGGCCTCTGCTAAATCCTCGAGAATGAGCCTTGCCACACGTGCGTTTGGTACTGTTTTTGACAGAATCAGCGCCTGCCACAGTTTTTGGAACGATTTCTCCGCCCACGCTTCAACAGTCAATTTCTCAACTGATACCTGCTGTTCCATCAGCCCTTTTTGGAATTGCGGAATGGTGCCGACGGTGATCGGCTCCGGCCCATTTGAGCCGACGATACACGGCACCTCGACCATCGCAGTCGGATCAAAGTTCGCAATCGCTCCGTTATTTTCAACAATCAAGAGCATTCTTTCACCTGTGTTGTAGGCAATCGCCCGGGCGAGATCCACGATATATGATGCATGATCATCAATTTTGATTTCGCTGTTTTCTGTGGACTGCTCGCGTGTGATCATGTCACATTGGCTGAAAATAAAGGCTTCGCGCCCTTCCATCACTTCGTTTGCCCGCGTATGATTCGGATTTGATTTTTTCACCATGTCATCCGGGAACAAGTAATATTGCAAATACGTATTCGGCAGTGTGTCAGGATCTGCGGCCTGCACGTCACGCGCTTTAGCGAACGTATCATTCCAGCTCGCCTCCACAGCTTCAGCCTCCGTCTTCGGAATGTACCCATATTGAGATACATGTTCCCTCAGCTTCGGCATTAAATCGTTGCCCTCTTGATCCAGAATCGACGTCCACCAGCCGAAATGATTTAATCCGTAATAGCGGACCTTCATTTCTTTTCTTGAGGATAGGCCGAGAATTTGCGCCATTCGGTCTTCAATTCCAACCGGCATATCACAGATATTAAGAATTTTCGAATCCGGTCTAAGGCGTCTCGTAGCTTCCGCTACAATCGCCGCCGGATTGGAGTAATTAAGCATCCACGCATCTGGCGAGTATTTTTCCATGTAATCTAATATTTCAAGCACGCCGCCGATTGAACGCATGCCGTATGCGATACCGCCCGGTCCGCACGTCTCCTGGCCGACAACTCCATACTTCAGCGGAATTTGCTCATCAAGCGCACGCATCGCGTATTTCCCTACCCTGATATGCGCCATAACAAAATCAACATCTGTAAAAGCTTCTTCTGGGTCAGTCGTCGCTGTAAATTCAATATCCGGCGCTTTTTCTCTAATGAAAACGTCACAGGCGCCTGCTATGCGATCCTGTCTCTCCTTATCATTGTCATACAGCTTCAGCTTTCTGATCGGAAACTCCTCCAAATGATCCAAGAGCATCAAAACGATTCCCGGAGTGAACGTGCTCCCTCCGCCCGCTATTACGATTGAGAATGATTTTTTCTTCATACTGACGACCTCCTTGATAACGTTTACAATTCTATTTATACCATGAGAGAGCCCGTCCCGTAACACGTTTGGCGCACTTAGGTCATTTGATCAATTTTAGTGTTTTTTCCCATACAGCGGGAAATTTCTCATTCGCCTTATGCCAGAGAGATTTGTTTTTTTTACCTTTTTTGTAATCTTAAAGTCTCAACAACTGTGAATTTTGAGTGAATATACACCCTTCCAGTTCTTATGAAAAGGTTCTTTTGTACGATTCGGATACATGCCGAATTATTTATAATCATTTATATAAAACATCCAATTGTGCGTGAATTTAGAAAAGGCAGGGGACAAAAGTTGGACTCATATAAAGTCATTGCGCTGGCAAACAAGTACAGTGCGGCCGCGGAACAGGTCAGAAGCTCTAAAATGCTGCTTGAATCCCGATTATCCGCATTGGGGGATGCTTGGCAGGGAAAAGCAAGAGATTCGTTCGACCAGGATTTTGAGGAAACAAAAGCCGCCTACGATCAATTCGAACAGGAGCTGCTTGAAACTAGCCAAGAACTGAAGACAGCCGCCGTCAAAATAGAAGAACGAAAAGCTGAAATTGCGAGAATGGAAGAACTGGAACGTAAATCCAGAGAGGAAAGACATAAACTCGGGAGGTGAACGGAGTGTCAGGAAACATTGCAGTTGATCCGGATAAGCTCGAACAGCTGGCAAATGATGTTGTCACTGAATTAACTGATATGGAAAACAAATATAAGGACCTGCATGCGGAGCTGGGACAGATGATTTTGCAATGCGATCCCCGCTACAGCAGCTGTTTCTCCGGAGTCGGCGATGCTTGGAGCTCAGGAAAAGCGCTCGTCACCAAGCTGAGTGACAATGAAATATTCATCAGAAAAACGGGCGATCAATTTGTGGAACAAGATGATATTTTGCGAAAGCTCTACAATGCCTACGACAAATACGGAACGATGACAAGCTTAACTGCCCTTATGCTGACGCAAGGAAAATACTACGGATTAGGGCTGACGAAGTTTGAGAAACAGACAAGCGGATTACATAACGCCCGGCACTCAAAACTGCTATTGGATATTTCCAGAGCTGTTGACAGCTCACGTTATCAAAAAGTAGCCAGAGTGCTTTTGAACCCTAAATACTTGTTTAAAAAGACAAACCGCCCATTTTCGGATTTGGTCCATAAAAAGTTTACGAAGTACTTCCCTCAGGATACGGTGGATTTTTCAAACAGCGTCAGGAGCTACACAAAAGGAATTCTGAATGAAGCCGGCGTACGCTCAACCTTAAAAGATGTCGGAAAAACGGGATTGAAATTCGCAAAAGGAAATGCCATTACCGCCACACTGATTACTGGTGCGACCGAAACGTTCGGAGCAGGCTTGAAAATAGCTGAAAATTACGCAAAATACGAAGACAAACCGGAAGTTCTCAAGCGTGAAAACGCCAAGGCCGTCGGAAATGCGGTGAATAATACGATTTTCATCGCAGGAGGAGCAACGGCAGGCGCTGTCGTCGGCGGTGCCCTTGGAAGTGTGTTAGGCCCTGTTGGCACAGTTGTCGGTGGCACAATCGGCTCAGCCGTAGGAGGTTTGGTTGGAGAAAAAATCGCAAAATTCACCTCAGGATTTGCTGAAAAAGCAGCTGTAAAGCTGAAGGAGCCGATTCACGCTGTCGTTGACACTGCCAAGAAAGGACTGGAATCAGCAGGAAAAGTCGTCAAATCAGTAAATGATGGGATAGATGCGGCGAATCAAACCATACATAAAGGAATGGAAACAGCAAAGAAAACAGCGGATTCGCTCATACACGGCGCAACCCATTTCCTTAAAGGGAAATTTTCATTCGGATAGGAGAATAATCAATGAAGCAGTTTACAATTAGCATAGAAGAGCTTTTATTTTGTTTTTACAGCGAAGGGTTTTTTGAACAGGGGATGGCCTTGAAGCAGGCCTATTTTCCAGAGATAGAAGATGAACAGCTCGGCGCTTTGTTTGAAGCGGCGTGCCGCTCACTCTTAGCCAAGGATGCCGCGGAGTTTCGGAATCATCAATATCGGCTGAAGGACGAGTACTGCCCGTTTATCCATGTATTGAACGACGCTGACTATACAGTAAAGCTCTCTAAATTTGACGAGCAAGACGCCGAACTGAATGTGTCCTGTCATGTATCAAAATTCGGCACCTACTCTCACGAACTCCTTTTTGACGAGCAAGTCCACCGCGTTACAAAATTAGAATCGGCTGAAGGACTGCTTATGAAGACAGATGAATTTTTACATATCGCAGAGACGGAGAACAACAGTGATTTGCTTCTAAGACTGACCTCAAATGAATTTGAGAAGCTCTTGGAGGGCGCTTCAGACACCCCCTCATCCCTAAAGGCATTCCTTGAAAAGCATGACCATCAAGAGGATGTTACCCGATTTGTAAATGATCTTGCTTTGCGAAAAGGGAAAATGGATACCCTGATGCGCCTTGTTTATGACAAAGACAACTCGCCGGAAGTGGCTGACATGGCTTTAGTCTTACCTGGCAGCCGTCATACTTGGCTGGTAACAGGCATTACTCAAAATGAATTTTCTATTGTACCAGCAAATAAAGATGTGATAAAAGGTATACTTTTTTGCTAAAGAGCGATAAAGGAGAATAGCAATTGAAAAACAATGAAGTCATTCAGGTCAAAAGCAGAATGTTTTTTAGAATATGGCTGTTCCTCGCCACAGGGGGCGCCTTTATTGCAGGGGTGTGGCTTGTGTCTGAAGCTCTTACATTTCAATCTAAGTATGCCCTGCTGTATTTGGGCGTCGGTTTAATGGCGATTGTTTATGGGCTGATCACACTTTTTATGGCTTTTCCAGCGTTCACAAGCCGGGGCAATGTTATTTTCAGCGTAAAAACAGGGCCAGATGGCGAAATCTTCTCGAGAAAGCGCAGCGTGCGTTTTCCTGAGATCAAACGGATGTATATGGGACGGCATCGTTACAGTCTAAAGGGGATCTTTTTTGAGGATATTATCATCGAAAAAATAGACGGCAAGGTCGTTCGCCTCCCAACCTGGAACATTATCGCACATCCGTTGTTTTTTGAAGCCGTTGAACGCTATATCCTCCCTCATCTGAATGAAGAGGCAAAAAGCAATTGGGTCAGCCAGTTTACAGAGGTTCAGCGAAACGCGTATTTGAAGGAATTTGAGAATAACCCGAAGCTTTAACAGCTCGCCTCCTTTATAATTAAAAAGGAAAAAGCAACCTGAGGAGTGCGAGTCATGCTGATTACGATTCTTTTATTTCTCGCGGCGGGACTTGCCGAAATTGGCGGCGGGTATTTGGTTTGGCTGTGGCTGAGAGAGGCAAAGCCAGTCGGCTATGGAATTGCCGGGGCACTGATCCTGGTTGTCTACGGCATTCTTCCGACGTTTCAGTCCTTCCCTTCCTTTGGCCGTGTATACGCCGCTTATGGCGGAGTATTCATCGTGCTGGCGGTTCTGTGGGGATGGCTTGTTGACCGAAAAACACCAGATCTGTATGACTGGGTCGGTGCATTCATTTGCCTCATTGGCGTCTGTGTCATCCTATTTGCGCCGCGCGGATAACAAAAATGGCCTGCTTATGAAGCGGGCCATTTTTGTTTAATCCTCTTTTAAGCTGGTCAGCTGCACTTCATGCTCCTGCTGCGGTTCGTCGAGCGGATATATTCTCGCTGTTCCGTTCTCTTCATTCACGTGCTGAATGTAAATAGGAACTCCGTTGTATGTTACTTTTTTAATGTCGGGGGATTCTACAATTTCTTTCGCCCTTTGAATATTCATGCTAACACCCTCCTTCATACATAACGTTTCCATTTCCTGAAGGAAGTATGCTTTATGATTCAGCGGTCAAGTTGAATTTTTTCAGGCGTTTGTAGAAAGTGCTTCTCGGTATCCCGCTGATTTTGGCGGCTTGAGAAACGTTTCCTTTTGCGGATTCAAGCGCTTTGATCATCATATCTTTTTGGATTTGCTCACGAAGAGCCAGCGCGCCGGCAGCAGCCGGCTTTTTTTCTGCCGGGCTGAACGGCAGTCCTGAAGCTTCCAGTAAAGCGGGAAGCGGCTCATCCCTCATCCGGCCGTCCGGATATCTGATGGAAAGACGCTCAAACACATTGAACAGCTCGCGAATATTCCCCGGCCACCTCCACTCTTTCAGCACATCCAAAAAATCGAGGGGAAGCTCGCCAGGCCAATGATTTTTCTGTTTGTAGTACTGAAAAAGATCAGAAATATCCTCGGGGCGCTCACGTAAAGGGGGAAGCTCAATCGGATAAACATGAAGGCGATAAAACAGATCTTCTCTGATTTTTCCGCTTTCGGCAAGCTCGCGCAAATCACAATGGGTGGCGGCAATGACTCTGATATCAACCGGAATTTCATTCGTCCCGCCGACCGGTGTGATTTGGCGTTCCTGAAGCACCCGCAAAAGCGCAACCTGCATCGAGTGGGAAATTTCTCCGATCTCATCTAAAAATAAAGTGCCCCGATTCGCTTTTTGAAAGGCGCCTTTATAGCCGTTTCGTTTTGCTCCCGTAAAAGCGCCCTCCGCATAGCCAAACAGCTCGCTTTCAATCAAGTCAGACGGTATCGCTCCGCAATTGACAGCAACAAACGGGCCATGCCGACGCTCGCTGTTCTCATGAAGCGCGCGGGCCGCGACTTCCTTCCCCGTACCGGTTTCCCCCGACAGGCAGACTGTTGCATCCGCCGCCGCAGCCCGTTCAAGGTTCTTCAGCATTGCTTGCGATCGTCCGCTTCGCCCGATGACTCCATTGAATCGAAACGCCGTCTTTTTCTTTTGCTCCGAGAGATAAAAACAAGTGCCGCCATCTCCTATGGTGACGGCTTTTTCGATTGAGAAGCCCCTTTCCTTCAGCTCATACAGGTGCCGGCCCTGCCAATCCGGTATTGAGGTTCGAATCGGTACGCTTGCGCTGATGATGTGCTGTTTGGTATTGCAGAGCACCATCGGCACATGGGATGCAGCCCTCTCTCCAAAACGTCCGATCAGCTCAAGCTCTTTCTCACGGCTTTTCGATGCCAGTTCCCGTTCCGCGGCATAGGCGATCGCTGTGGCAATACCGAGCATATGAGGATGCGCGCCTGCTCCCGGACACGATATATCAATCAAACCTGCAAGGCTGCCATCCTCATGGTGAATCGGTGCGGCTGAACAGTTCCAGTGATGGGATGCGACGGAGTAATGTTCTGACCCTTGTATGGCAACCGGCTCACTAATATGGAGCGCCGTGCCGATCGCATTTGTTCCAACAGCCGTTTCCGTCCAGCATGCGCCTTCGACAAAGTTGATGCGTTTGGCTTCATAAAGCGCGCGAGGATGGCCGTCCAATGCCAAAACAACGCCGTCTGAATCAATTAACAGTGCCACCATTTCCATTTCTTTTATGGCGGGCAGCAGTTTGTCAAGGTAAGGCTGTGCGGTCGTCAGGAAGAATGAATGCTTTTTCGACTGGTGATCCAGCTCGGTTTGCTGTAAAACCTTCGGGCCTTTTTCTAAATAAGGATTGACCTCAGCTTTTTTGCAGCGATGCCATGACTCGGCGATCCGTTTTCTTAATCGGGCTTCGTCAAGCACACCGTCTTTCACAAAACGTTTCCAGGTTTGCAAATCGTTTGGGATCGAATTCATTTCCTTGATCGCTCCTCCCTTACACGCCGTTTCCATCTATTGTAGGGGAAAAATAAAGCGCTTTCAACAATAAAAAAGCAGACGCTTTGTATTCTCTGCGTCTGCTTTTTCCCGCGTTATGCGTGCACTGCAAGCCCGATCGTACTTAACAGCGCCTCGTGCAATGTTTCAGACAGTGTCGGATGGGCGGCGATAAAATGCTCCGCCATATCAGCGGTCATCTCACCATTCATGATCGCAGCCGCCTGGCCGATAAGTTCGGTCACATCAGGGCCAATCATCGAGACACCGACGATTTCGCCGAATTCCGGCTCCGCCACGATTTTGACCTTACCTTCCGCTTGCTGTTTAATAAGCGCCTTGCCGTTTGCGGAAAAAGGAAATTCGCCAATCTTCACATCCCCGTATACGGTTCTTGCCTGTTGTTCTGTCATTCCGATACACGCGATTTCCGGTGATGTATAGATGCAGCGCGGCACATGTTTCTCATTGATTTTGACATCCCTTCCGGAAGCATGTGATGCGGCAACGATGCCTTCATGGAAAGCCGCATGCGCCAGCTGAATGCCTCCGATTGCGTCTCCGCACGCATAAATGTGAGCCCTATTGGTTTGCATGTGTTCGTTCACAGGAATGCCTTTTGGAGAAAAATCAACGCCGGCCTGTTCCAGCTGCAAGCCGTCAAGACGGGGTTTTCTGCCGATCGACACCAGTACATAATCGGCCGTCGTTTTAAACTCTCGCTGCCCGCTTTTCCATATTGCCGTTTTGGCCGTTTGATCCACCCGCTCTAACCGGGATGAGGTATGCACTTCCACACCGTCTTCCTCGAGCTTCTCTTGAAAGAGCCGGGCAATATCTTCATCTTCAGACGGGATCAGCTGGCCGGCTGTTTCGATGATAGTTACCTTCGATCCCAGTCTGGCAAACAGCCCGGCATATTCACAGCCGATGACACCGCCGCCGACAATGACAAGCGAAGACGGAATCTCAGAAAGGGAAAGCGCGTCCTTGCTGTCGATGATCCATTCGCCATCAAACGGGGCGAATGGCAGCTCGATCGGCTCTGATCCGGATGCAATTAATATTTGGTCCGCCTCTCTGATTTCTTTTCCGTTCTCTCCTTCAATCAGGAGCTTTTTGTCAGAAAGAAAGGAGGCCGTCCCCTTCACAACCTGTATTTGGTTTTTCTTCATTAGGTACTGAACGCCTTGGACGAGCTGGCTGACAACCTGTTGTTTGCGGGTCTGCATTTTGTTCCAATCAACCGATATCGCACCTGCCGGAAGTTCGATTCCAAAGCGGTCAGCATGCTTGATTTTATCAAGAACGTTTGCGCTTTCTAACAAAGACTTCGTCGGGATGCAGCCTTCATTGAGGCAGGTGCCCCCAAGGCGGGCTTTGTCAATCAGCAGCACGTTCCTGCCCTGCTGTGCCGCGGAGACTGCAGCCGCATAGCCTGCAGGTCCGCCGCCGATAATGGCTAGTGTCATGTCGTTTTCACCTGCTTTTCCTATAAAATTAAAGCTGCCGGTTCTTCTAAATACGTTTGAATCGCCTTCAGGAAGGCAGCGGCAGGGGCGCCGTCACAGGCTCTGTGATCAAATGTCAGGCTGAGCGGCAGGATCGTGCTTCTGACGATTTCCTCACCTTGATACACTGGCGTGTCATAGCTTGCTCCGATGCCGAGGATGCCTGTTTCCGGCGGATTTAATATCGGTGTGAAATGCTCGACGCCAAAAGCGCCAAGGTTTGTAATAGAGAAGGTTGAGCCTTGCAGTTCTTCACTTCCCGCACGTCCCTCGCGTGCTGTTTTGGCGTTTTCCGAAATGGATTGAGCCAGTTCAATCAGTGATTTCTTTTCAGCATGGCGGATCACAGGCACAACTAAGCCATTTTCCAAGGCTACGGCCATGCCGAGGTGCACATAAGGATGTGTGATGATGCGCTCATTTTTATAAAAGCTGTTCAGCACAGGATGAGCCTGCAGGGCGAGAACGGCCGCTCTTGATACCAAATGAGTGATCGTCAGCTTCGTGCCGTACCGCTCTTCCGCAGTTGGCGAAAGCTGTTTCTGAAGGGCTGTCAGCTTGGTGATATCAGCCTTCATCGTAATTGTCAGTTGCGCACTGTTTGCCAAGCTTTCCTGCATTCTGGCCGCAATGACTTTTCTCATGCCTGCCACCGGTGTTTCCTGCGCCCTCTGCTCAGAAACGGGCTCTGCCTGATCTTTTTTCTGTTCAGCAAGCGCCTTTGTTACATCGTCTTTCACGATTCGCCCGCCTGGTCCTGTGCCTTTCAGCTGTTTCACGTCTAATCCTGCTTTTTCCGCGATTTTCCTGGCGACTGGAGATATTTTGATTCGTTCTTTTTTAATAGCTGAAGGTTTGCTTTCTGGTTTTGCGGGCTCGACGGCTGGCGGCTCACTGTCTGCTGCAGCAGGCTCTTTCGCCTCTTCCTGCACCGATTCATCAGCGTTCCCGATATAGCAGATCGCTGTGCCGGGCGGAACCTCTTCTCCCTCTTTCACCTTGATATCGATCAGCGTTCCATTTTCAGGCGCCTCGATGTCCATTTCAATTTTCTCCGATTGAATGCTGGCAATGCTTTCTCCCTTTTCAACCGGATCGCCTACTTTTTTATTCCATATCGATACTTCCCCTTGTTTCATCGCCATTCCCAATTTCGGCATCACTACTTTTACCGCCATTTGTGTCCCCCCTTTAATTCATTGCCGGCTCGCCAAGCAGTTCAAGCGTGACGCTGACAATTTGATCTGGTGTTGGTAAATATTGATCTTCAAGCACTGGCGAAAACGGCACCGGTGTATGCGGCGCTGTAATCCGCTTTATCGGCGCATCAAGCAAATCAAAGCCCTTGTCGGCGACAATCGCAGCAATATCTGTGGCGATGCTGCAGCGCGGATTGGCTTCATCAACGATGATCAGCCGGTTTGTTTTTTCTAACGACGTGAAAATCGCTTCCTCATCCAAAGGAGATAAACTGCGGGGATCGAGCACCTCGGCTTCGATGCCTTTTTCTGAAAGCTTTGACGCCGCTTCAAGAGCGGTATTAACCTGCTTGCCGACTGCAAACAGCGTGATGTCGCTGCCTTCACGTTTGATATCCGCTTTTCCGAGCGGGATTGTATAATAATCTTCCGGCACCTCGCCCTTCATGCTGTAGGACGTTTTGTCTTCAAAAAAGAACACCGGATCGTTGTCTTCGATTGCCGCCAGCAGCAGTCCTTTGGCATCATACGGATTGGACGGAACAACCGTCTTCAGGCCCGGGATGCTGGTAAACAGGCCATACAGCGTCTGCGAATGCTGAGCGGCGGCCCGGAATCCCGCTCCGTATGTGGTGCGGACAGTAATCGGCACTTGCGCTTTTCCGCCGAACATATAGCGGAATTTTGCCCCTTGGTTGATCACCTGGTCAAAGCATGTGCCGATAAAATCATTAAACATCAGCTCGGCAATCGGCCTCAGACCGGTAGATGCCGCAGCCATGGCCGCACCCATGTAGCCCGCTTCAGAAATCGGTGTATCCAGCACTCGGCTGCGCCCGAATTCCTGTACGAGACCCTTTGTAACCCCCAATACACCGCCCCACGCTTCATCATCCTGCAAATGATCGACCGCCGCTCCCCCGGCGACATCCTCACCGATCAAAAGCACATTCTCGTCTCTTCTCATCGCAAGCTTCATTGCTTCATTGATCGCGTCTGACATGCTTATGACTCTCGCCATCTCACATTCCCCCTTTTTCATATGACACGTAGACGTCTGCCAGCAGCTCTGATTCTTTTGGATATGGACTGTCTTCACTGAACGAAACGGCTTTGTCAATCGATTCACTGACACGCTGTTCAATGTCTGACAGCTTTTTGGCATCTGTTTCTTTTAACAAGTAGTTTTTAAAGCCTTGAATCGCATCCTTTTCCTTCAGATGCTCAGTTCTCTCATCTTTGGTTTTATAGGTTTGGGCATCTCCTTCGAAATGGCCGTAGTTTCTGTAGGTCATACATTCAATTAAAGACGGACCTCCGCCGTTTCTTGCTCGTTCTATCGCTTCCTCGGCTGCCTGGTAAACTGCTAAAATATCTTTTCCGTCCACCGTGACCCCCGGCATGTTATAGGCGGCCGCCCGGTCGGCAATTGAATCACAGGCTGACGCGTACTCAAATGGGGTGGCTTCGCCATAGCCATTATTTTCAGCAACAAATACGACAGGGAGGTTCCACACTTTTGCTAAGTTCATCCCTTCGTGGAAGGAACCTTGGTTGTTTGCTCCGTCGCCAAAAAAGCAAACGCTTACATTTTTAGTCTGTTTATATTTAGCGGTGAGCGCTGATCCGCATGCGAGCGTAAATCCGCCACCGACGATTCCATTTGCCCCTAACATGCCTTTATCGAGATCGGCAATATGCATAGAGCCGCCTTTTCCTTTGCATAGTCCGGTCGCTTTCCCGAAAATTTCCGCCATCATGCCGTCCAGATCACAGCCTTTGGCGATACAATGGCCATGCCCTCTGTGCGTGCTTGTAATGCTGTCGCCATCATGTAAATGAGCGCACACCCCTACCGCTACCGCTTCCTCACCGGCATACAAATGAACGAATCCGGGAAGCACTCCCTGCGCGAACAGTTCATGCACTTTGTCTTCAAATCCCCTGATTTCCAGCATCTTTTGGTACATCCACAGCGCTTTCTCCTCAGTTAATGACAAGCCTTCTCGTTTTAACAATTCCATTTTGTGCGCCTCCTTCTATTTAGGGTTCACATTTATAAATGCAAGAAGTGTGCCAGCCTTTTGAGCCCGTAAAATCAGTCTTCTCGTTTTCAAATTGGAGACAGTTTGAGACAAGTGTCTCATTTTGTCTCGATCTGATCCATTTGTCTCATTTTATGGTATACAAAAAAGACCGGGCCTCACCCAGTCTTTGACAATGATCGACGTATTTATTTCCTCGGAAATCTTTTCACTGCTTCATTCTTCTGCATCGTTTGTCTGAATGGCTGTTTTCGGAAGAAAATCAATTGAATATTTGACATAACCGAAACCGCCGTCCCCGTCCTTCTCCATACAGTCTATCGTGCCGTTTGAGTATGTATATCCCTTTTCATTTAGCGTTTTTCTAACCATTTCGGCCAGCTGTGCGGCATCTGTTTTTGATGATCCGCTGGCATCTAACTGAATCGTCATGCTCATAGGCGCTTTTTCGGCCAGCTGTTTGTTCCATTTTGTATCTAATGTGAACTGGCCGTTTTCAATGCTGATAGCAGCTTCAACTTTTATAACTTGCGGAACCGCTTTTTTCAGATCGGCTTCGATTTCCTTTGATGCTTCTTGGTTTAGATATTTTGCTACTGATTCGGTATACGCTTCTTCAATGCCATCGCAGGTGACCTTAGGATGAAGATACCCCTTCGTACACATTGGATAACGATGAGATTGGGTGTTTGCTTGGAACACATATTGAGAGGTTTTAACGTCATATACCCCATCTGTGATCTTGATGTCCTTATTGGGGTAAGTTTGTTTCACATAAGAAATAAGCTTCTGCTCTGCGGTATTTTTCGCAAGTGGATCACCGAACCATACATGATAGATATATAGTCCGCAACCAAATACCGCAATGACAAGCAATCCAATCACAAGTTTTTTCATGCTCACACTCTTTTCTTCAGATGCACGTGCTGCAATTCATGCTTTTCTTCAACCGCCCGGTTCAGCGCTTGAAGCATGTAGCCAATGCCTTTGTACGATGACAGCGGCCAGCTGATTCGCTGATGCTCTCCGATGACCGCGTTTAGGACGCTTCGGTATTTTTTCCCGCCAAGCATGACAAGCTCTTCGATGTCAGAAAAGCCTTTGTCATGAAATTGACGGCACAGCTCGTCCGCTGCCATGATGTCTGAATGAGCGGTTCCAAAAGTGACATCGTAATTTTCGGGAACGATATCATCTGGACGCAGGAACCCATGCTTCGCCGACAAAATCACCCACTCATCGAAAAATGCTTTCGCATAACGCTCGCACGCCTGATGAAACGGGCTGAGATAAGCGTCTTCCGCTCTTACCGGCCCTTTATCTGGATGGATGTCCCATATTTTTTTCTTGCCGCAGGGGATGATGCATAGTCGTTTCATTTTTTCTCCCCTTTATGTCGTTTCTAAATATCAATCGTAAAAGCCAGACTGGAAAAAGACCCGGAAATCGGAATTGTTGGTTTTACCGAAATCCAGGTTTATTTTAGTTGAGTTACAACCCCCTTTATTTTAACAGCCTTTTTGAAGCAAGCACTGCTGTTACTCTGCCCCATCAAGATACTTTCTCTCAAAGTCATCGAGCAATGCACGCACTTCATCTGTTGACTTTGTGTTCATGCATTGATTTCGTAATTCACCTGCTCCTCGGAATCCGCGGAGATAAATTTTGAAAAAGCGAGGAAGGGGCTTGTATGCTCTAGCTTCTTCTTTTGAATATTCATCATGAAGATCCAGATGCAGTCTTAAAAGATCAAGCAATTCCTTACTGCTGTGCTCTTTCGGCTCCTTTTCAAAGGCGAAAGGATTGGTAAAAATGCCGCGCCCTATCATAATGCCATCAACACCGTATTGTTCAGCAAGTTTCAAACCAGTTTGACGGTCAGGAATATCACCGTTTATTGTCAAAAGTGTATCTGGTGCCACCTCATCACGAAGTTTCTTAATCTCTGGGATGAGTTCCCAATGCGCATCTACTTTACTCATTTCCGCTCTTGTACGCAGATGAATGGAAAGATTCGCAATGTCTTGCTTCAATATGTGTGTCAGCCAGCCGCGCCATTCGTCTATATCCGTGTAGCCAAGCCTGGTTTTCACACTTACTGGCAGTCCTCCTGCTTTCGCTGCTTGAATTAATTCGGCTGCAACTTCAGGACGGCAAATCAGGCCGCTTCCTTTTCCATTCCCCGCCACATTAGGCACAGGGCAGCCCATATTGATATCTAGTCCCTTAAACCCTAACTCCGCCATGCCAATGCTCATTTTACGAAAGTTTTCAGGCTTATCTCCCCAAATATGAGCAACCATTGGCTGTTCATCCTCTGTAAAAGTCAAACGGCCGCGCACACTATCCTTCCCATCTGGGTGACAATAGCTTTCCGAGTTTGTAAACTCTGTAAAAAACACATCCGGTCTGCCAGCTTCACTCACGACATGGCGGAACACAACATCTGTCACATCTTCCATCGGTGCCAGTACAAAAAAAGGCCGTGGCAGTTCACGCCAGAAATTATCTATCATAACCAATTCAAATCCTTTCAATATGGATACAAGTCTAAATATTATTCCAAAATGAAAAAGCAAAATGTTCTTTTACACTTATAGCACGCTGAAGCCCTTCTTATCAAACGATAGTGAATTTTGAACATTGAAACCTTAACTATGTTAACAAAAAGCAACTTGGGTCATAGGGATACAGGTTTCTATTGTATGTCCCAGAAAATTTCTTATCAATAGCTGGGGTTCTGTTCATGCCTATATAAAAGACAACAGGCCGCCACTGTGCATGAAAAAGACCCGGAAATCGGCGATGTGCATTTTGCCGAATCCAGATCTGATTAGGAATCATTTTTTTAATGAGACGATTTTAATACAAGCTTCGCCACAGCTTCCACATGGGCCGTCTGCGGAAACATATCCACAGGCTGAATATATTCGACGCGGTAGTCCTTCGACAGTGCCTGCAAATCTTTCGCAAGTGTGGATGGATTGCAGGAAACGTAGACAAAGCGTTTCGGTTTGACTTTTTTGATCGTGTCCAGGAATGTGCTGTCACAGCCGGTTCTTGGCGGGTCAACGATGACGACGTCCGGGCGGAAGCCTTCTTTCGTCCATTTTGGGAGCCAATGCTCGGCTGTTCCTGTTTCGTATGTGGCATTTGCCATGCCGTGTTTTTTAGCGTTTTTCTTGGCATCATCAATTGATTCCTTGATGACGTCCATGCCGCGGACTTCCTTCGCTCCGTCCGCTACCCACATGCCGATCGTGCCGACGCCGCAATACGCGTCAACAACTTTTTCTTTTCCTGTCAGCTGCACCGCTTTTTTCACTTCGTCATACAGCTTGACGGTTTGCTCCGGATTGAGCTGGAAGAAGGCGCGTGCGCTCAGTTCAAAGGATACGTCGCCGAGCACCTCTTGGATCACTGTTTTTCCGGCAAGCGGCTTTGATTTTTCACCGAAAATGACTGAGGTTTTCGCTCCGTTTACATTTTGGATAATGGATTTGACCTCTGGCAGGCGCTTTTGG
Source organism: Bacillus tequilensis KCTC 13622 (assembly GCF_000507145.1). Lineage (GTDB taxonomy): Bacteria > Bacillota > Bacilli > Bacillales > Bacillaceae > Bacillus > Bacillus tequilensis. The sequence goes on from NZ_AYTO01000039.1 coordinate 66,080, forward strand.
ATCGCTTTGACGATTTCTTCCTTGTGAGGAAGGGTTTCTTTTGCGGTTACAAGCACGACCTGCACTTCTCCTGTTTCAAAGCCGACTCTCGTCACAATCGTGCGAACGTCGCCTTTTCGTTTTCTTTCATTATAAACAGACACATTGAAGTCCTCTAAAATGCGGCGGACAATGCCTGTTGTTTTGTTTGTTGCCGGATGCTGGACGACACAGTCTTTAATCGGCACGATGTCATGGGATTCAAGGCCGTATAAGCCGGCGATGATGCTGCCGCTTTGCGAGCGACCGATTTGGAATTGGCTTTTGTTGCGATAATTCCACGGGTTATCCATGCCGATTGTTTCTTTGATTTCCATGTTTTCCACTTTAAACTTCGTATGGCGTTCAAGTGACTGGATGACGATGTCGCGTTTTTCCCGAAGCTGCTGACTGTATGCAAGGTGCTGAAGCTGACAGCCGCCGCACTGTTCGTATACAGGACAAGGCGGTGTTACGCGGTGCTCCGACGCCTTGCGGATCTTTTTAATGCGGCCCTCCGAAAACTTCGGCTGAACCTTTGTGGCCTGCACAACAACCTCCTCACCGGGAAGCGCGCCGGGCACAAAAACGACTTTTTTCTTAAAGTAGCCGACACCTTCGCCGTTAATGCCGAGACGCTTAATCGTCAGCGGAAAGGTTTGTCCGACTTTCAGTTCGACGGGCGCCTGTTTCTTTTGTTGGTTCACGTTGTTCTCTCCGTTTCTATATGAAGCTTTCTGCAGATGGCAGAAAGTGAAATGTTTTTTTCACATCTTTCTAGTATAACACGCTTATCTGGATTCCTTCATATTTTTCAAAAACATTTCCAATTTTACTCAATAATCGTTCAAGACAGCCGATACAGTTTATGACTATTACATAAAAGAGGGATAAAATGAAGAAATTTCTAACCGCTGTCTGCGCATTAGGATTATTATTCAGCGCGGCAGGATGCGGAAACGACAACAGTGCGACTTCTGCAAAAACAGAAAAAACAGCAGAAGACGAAAGCAAAAATCTAGATTTGCTGAAAAAGGACTTTAACAGTATCACCAAAGAAGATTGGAAAAAAATCCACATTTCCAAAAAGGATTTGAACGGCGCGTTTGAAAAAATGACAGAAACCAATTCCGATGGAGAAAAAGTGGTTAAAAAAGTGGAAATAAAAAACAATACCGTGGTTATCACTTTTAACAACTCAGACGGAAAATCGATGGAAAACGGTCTCTTGGCAATTCTCTTTGATCAGTTTCTTCGTGCATTGTATAAGCATTCCTCTTATTATGAAGGAAGTGAACCGACCATTCGATTTGTTGATTTGGACAACCAGCTGGTTCAGGAAAGCAATAAACCATTGGATAGCGACAATGAAACAGATGGTTCAAGCCAAAACAGCGGAAAAAAAATCTTGACCAAGCCTGGTGAAACATCCACTGAGGACAATGGAGAAATTGTTACATTAGACAAAATTGCCGATGTTCAGAAACAAGCAGCAATGAAGCCCTTAACGATTACTGTCGATCAAGTCAAATTACTGGCGCGTACCAATATCAGTCCTTACCAGCTGAAGCTCTTTAAAAGAATGACAGATCAAAAAGTGTCTGAACCGCTCCGGTACATTCAAATCACTTATAAAGCAGAAAATACAGGAGATACACAAGTTGATTGGCAGGGTATTGAATCAGTAGAAACAGATGACGGGCAAAAGCTGAAAGTTGCTGATAATAATATCTTGAAGGACAATGAGCACGTTTTCGCTCCGCACACAGAAAACGAAGGTGTAATAGGAGCTGTATACAGCGGCAAAGCGGAAGATATTCATCAATTAAAAATTGCGTTTTCCCCTGTTAAAAGTGCCGATTCAGGCCAAAGCATCACAGTGAAGCTCGATTAATCGCAGCGGCTGCCGAAAAGGCAGCCGTTTTCTATTCAATACTCCTCCATAAATACAGAGACGCATAGCTCAAATAAGGCTCCCACTCCTTGCTCATCGCCAGCATGACATCCTTTGCAGGCTTGTCGTCCAGCTGGAAATGGTGTTTGATTGCGTTTTGGAGACCGATATCGGCAAGCGGGAATAAATTTGGGCGGCCAAGGCCGAACATAAGGACGTTTTGCACGGTCCACGGGCCGATGCCCCTGATTTTGATCAATTTCTTCATGATGCCTTCATCCTTCATATGCGGCAGCTCTGATAGGTCGAGTGTGCCTTCTGCAATCATCCTTGATGTATCAATGGCGTATTCCGCTTTTCGCATGCTGAATTGCAGATCGCGCAAATCCTGATAATCGAGTTCCGCAATCGTTTCCGGCTTAGGATAGCACCACACGCCGTCCTTCTGCTCGCCAAACGTATGGACAAACCGTTCTGTCAGCGTGTAAGCGAAGGAAAGATTGAGCTGCTGGTGGATGATGCATTTCATCATGCAGTTGTACACACTGTAGTCTAATACAAGCGGCGTCCCGGCATGTTCTTCAAAAATGGCGGACAGGCTCGTTTTCGAAAAATGGTCGAGAACGTGCTGTAAATCATTTTCCCATTGAAAAATCCGTTTGATCTCCTTCATCATTTCTTCCTGATCCGTTTCCCCGCTGACGAGGAACTCGGGCTCATCGGCATGTCCTACCGCCTGTACCTTTACAATACATACGTCTCCCGCTTGGTTTCTGATCGGCACGCGAATGTTCCGCGCTTCTCTATCTGCCGCATTGAGTGGATCTAAAGACAGTCTGTCCAGTACGCGGTCAAAGTGATACGGAGGTGTGACGGATATGTTTTCCTTCCACATGAAATTCACCCTTTTTTCCTTTTTTTGTTCAGTATAGCACGCCGCTGGAAATAGGCAGAGAACACCGTATACTTTTCTCAAAAAGGCCCCATGATATAATGTCAGGTGGGGGGTTGTCTATGATCAACATTACCGCAATAACAACAGAGCATCAGCTGCTGAAAAATATACCGATCGAACGAGTGGAACAGCCTGATATCGCATGGTACTGGGTTGATTTTTACGGCCCGGAGGATACGGAAACGGCGTTATTGAGAGATTTTTTTCATTTTCACCCGCTTGCCATTGAGGATTGCTTCCAGCATATGCAGCGGCCAAAGCTTGACCATTATGACGGCTATCGCTTTTACGTCATTCACGCGCTGAATCATGAAACGCTTGCAACGGAAGAAGTCGATATTTTTCAAGGCGAAAAATTTGTCGTTACCTTTCATTTGCACGAAACGCCCGGTATTGCCAAAGTCCGAGAGCGTTTATATTCTTCACCGGACATATTGAAAAAAGGCCCCGGGCATATTTCTTATATGATCATGGATCAGCTGGTCGATGAATATTTTCCCCTCGTTTACAAAATTGAAGACCGGCTGAACGAAATTGAAGAAAGCCGTCCTCACAAAACGTATGGAACGCTGATGAATGAGGTGTTTGAACTCAGGACAGATCTTTTGCATCTGAGACGGACGATCATTCCGATGCGTGATTTGCTCTATCGGATTTTAAGCCTAGACCATGTGAAAGAGCAGCGGGAAACGAAAGCCTACTTCAGCGACATATACGATCACTTGTTAAAATTGTCTGAGATTGTGGAATCCAATCGTGACATGACGTCCGACTTGCGCGACAGCTATGTGACACTGAACTCAAACCGCATGAACGCGATTATGATGACATTGACGATCGTCTCGACCATTTTCATCCCGCTCACTTTTATTGCCGGTGTATACGGCATGAACTTCGACAACATGCCGGAGCTTCACTGGGAATACGGGTATTTCGCCGTGCTCGGCCTGATGGCTGCGCTTGTGATTGGCATGCTGATGTGGTTTGTACATAAAGGATGGTTCAATATATTTAAATGAGGACAGCAGAAAGCTGTTCTTTTTATGTTGGCAAGCACATTCCCATGCATACGATGTTCATTTTGTTTATAATGGAAAAAACGTTCAGGGAGTGATCACATTGAAAATTGCTGTCATCGGACTTGGCAATATGGGACAGCCTATTGCCAGAAACGTGCTTCAGGCAGGCTACAATTTGACTGTATATAATCGGACGAAACAAAAGACGGAAGAACTTGTATCAGAAGGAGCACAGGCAGCTGATACGCCGCGCCAGGCGGCAAAGACCGCTGATATTGTCATCACGATGCTTTCAGATGACGATTCTGTCAGCGCCGTGACCTTCGGAGAGAACGGGCTGATTGAAGGATTGGCAGAGAAAGGCATTCACATCTCGATGAGCACGATCAGTGTTGAATTCTCAGAAAAACTCGCTGCGGCTCATGCAGAGAAAGGACAATTCTTTCTCGCCGCTCCCGTCCTTGGCAGACCGGATGCCGCCGAAAAAGCCGCGCTTCGCATCATAACAGCCGGACCGGCGGAAGCGAAGCAAACCGCCAAGCCTCTGCTTGCCAGCCTGAGCCAGCAGGTATTTGACGTCGGCGAAGAAAGCAAGACGGCAAATGCGGCCAAAATCAGCATCAATTTCTTGCTTGTGTCCATGCTGGAGGCGTTATCTGAATCCTTCTTAATGATGGAAAAGTACGGCTTAGAACAAAAACAATTTTTAGAAATCGCCAGCGCGCTCTTTGGCTCTCCAGTCTATCAAAATTACGGAACCATCATGGCTGAGCAGACATTTGAGCCGGCCGGCTTCAAAATGTCTTTAGGGCTGAAGGATACCAATTTGGCACTCGCCGCCGCAAAGCAGGTTTCTGCAAATCTCCCTCTTGCCGAGCTGGCTAAGAGCCATTTTGAAAGCGGGATCGAACAAGGCTTCGGAGATCTTGATTGGGCCGCGCTGATTAAATGTATTAAATAATAAAAGGAGCCTCTCCTTTTTTAGGAGTGACCCCTGTCAGGTAGACAGTGTTAAAAAGGCACTAAGCAGCCTGAGTCCTGTATTGATATGAGCTCAGGTTGTTTAACTTCTTTTGGAATCGTTGATGGTTGTAAAAATGAATATATTTACATACTGCTAACCCATCCCATCATTGAGATGAAGATCAACAATTTTTTTCTTAAAGTGAATATCTAAGTTTTCCTTATTTTCCTTATAAAAAAATCCCCTCCATAGGTCTACTATGAGGGGGATCATATCATATGAGAAGGGCATTTTGGGCGAGGGTATTACTTTTACCTTCCTCTATAAAAGATCTATCATACTATTTTTTAGTAAAAACAAAAGAATAGTATCCATCAGCTTCTCCAGTTTTCAACTTAATTGCTGATCTTCCGTAGGCTGATTTGCTACTGATTTTACCATGCATTGTAGAATACTGCGTTAAGGTACCTGTAGACTTTCTTTTGTATGGTTTAAAAGCTATATATCCTGATTGACCTTTTTTTATTGTAAAGGAATATGTACTAGAACTAGATTTTGCTGACGTAAAATTAAAACTAGCACCATAGTTTATAGCTTTAATTTCAGATGAAGCATTAACACTGTAAGACTTAGATACAGTAGCTTGCCATTGTTTATCTACTCTACACGATGATGAAGTACACTTAATTGATGCTGAAACTTTAATAGGATCTCCATAATATTTAGTGGCTGATTTCTCTTTATAATGCCAAGTTCTAATATCAACGTCAGCATAGGCATTAAATTCTGGCTCGACGTTATTTTCCTCAGAAACAACAAACTCATTCTCTAAATCTTCGTTTTCTGTTGTTTTAGTCGCTTTTTCATATTCCTCTTTTGAAACAGGTACAAGACCATTTTCGGTCGCTTTGAATGGTGCAATTACTGCATTTTGTTCCTCATCATAAAATTTCTCAACATTTGAATCAGATAGATTGATAGTATTTTGCTCAGCTGCAAATCCTTTCGTAGGATTTCCAAAAATCATCAAACATACCACACAAACAGCAATCAAAAATGCAACTTTCTTTTTCATATACACCCTCCTTATTTTAATAACACATTAAAAATGTTACCAAATAAGGGTTATTTTGTAAACCAAATATAATCAATTTATACTAGGAATTAACAAATAATATATTCCTGATTTCTTATCCACATGAGGAGTTACATTATCATCTGTCTGAGTTTCAATTTTTAGATTTTTTGTTTTCTTAACTCCTGCATATAATTTATACTTTTTACCTGAATAAGACTTTACATCACCTGAAATATCAGCCTTATTATTCTTACTATCAATTACTATATCATTCCCGTTCTTTACCCACGTCACTTTTTTATCTTTCCATGCCAATGTTCCTGTTCCTATACCCATTTGTTTATTTTTTTCAAATGTATATATCACAACTTTTTCATTATCAATTTCCTTTGTTTCATCTATAAAGTCAGTAATATAAGGTGATTCTTGTTTAGCATGCTGTAAGGCTTCCTGTTCAGTATTAAATTTTTTCACTGAATCAGGAGTTTCATTATTTTGAATAAAATAAAAGCCAACTATGAAAATAATAGAGATGGCCAATAAACAAATGATGATCTTTTTCCCTTTCATAACAATAGTCCTCCAATTTAGAAAATATGTTAGTTATTAGTATAACAATCTTAGAGTAATAAAATAAAGATCTTATTAAACTAATTACAAAATAGTCAGTCAACTCTTGTTACTAAAAAGTATTCTAAAACACTAGTTAAAAACCCCTCTCTATGAGAAGGCTCAGACTGTCGAGAAAATCTCGACAGCCTTTATTTTCCCCTTAAAATATCCATTCCCCTGTAATAAAAGAAAGACTGAAAAGGACGGTGTCTTTCTCATGTTCCAAACAAGAAACTCTTCTCAAAACACAGCCGAGTTTGTTCTGCTTGACCAACTCGTCGAAGAGGATCACCCGCTTCGAAAAATTGATCAATACAGTGAAAACAAAGGCCGTCCCTCACTTGAGCCGCTTATTTTATTTAAAAAGAAAAGAAAAAATAGAGCGAAGCTTGCAGATTCAAAACAACTGCATGGGCTTCGCTATTGCAGATTGAGGGGAAAACGAAATGTGAGTGAACAAGTCTTCTCACAGACGCATGCCCGACAAAGCTTGTAGAAAAAACATCGTTTTTTCTACAAGCCGAAGAAGCCTCTCCATTTCAAGAGAGGCTCTTCTCGTTATAAAGACGGCAGCTTCATTTCTTTCTCAAACATCAGATCATCAAGGCTTTTAAAAGTGTAGCCGTGTTTTTTCAGGTCTGTAATCGCGTCATCCAGTGCTTCGGCATTGTCCCTTGATACGGTATGAAGCAGGTAAATGGCTCCTGGGTGGGCCTGCTTGATCATATGATCGTAAGCGTATTTCTTCCCCTTTTGGTTGTTGATCTTCCAATCAACAAAAGCGACCGACCAGAAAACGGTTTGGTAGCCGAGGCGTTTCGTTTCTTTCAGCACATACTCACTGAACACGCCGCGCGGCGGCCGCAAATACAGGTTGTCCTGCTTTCCCGTAATTTTGTAAACCTCTTCGTTGACTGAATCAAGCTCGTCTTGAATCTGGTCAGCTGTTTTTGTTGTCAGATCCGGATGGTGAAAGGAATGGTTGCCGATAATATGGCCTTCATCTGACATTCGTTTGATCAGCTGAGGCTGGTCCTTTACGAAATGCCCGGTGACAAAAAACGTTCCTGTTACGCGATGCTTTTTTAAGACATCAAGCACTTTTGGCGTATAGCCATTTTCATAGCCGTTATCAAACGTTAAGTAAATCGTTTTTTCTTTTGTATTCCCTAAATAAAACGCGTCGTATTTTTCAATTAAACTGTTCAGCTGCTTTCCGGCATCTGGCGGCTGATGATTGACACTTCGTTTAAAGCCCCAATTGATCGGCTCATTCGGCACCGCTTCCGCTTGCGCCGCGCCTCCGGCAAACAAGACGGCGGCACAGCATATTGAACACATCCACTTCATGGCCAGCGCTCCTTCTGCATTTTTTTCTTATTTTACAGATAGGAGCTTTGTTTTATACTGTTGCTTTATGCCAATATAAAAAACCGCGGCGGACGCGGTTTTATTCCCAATCTTTTTTAAAGCGTTCGTATTTGGCTTCCAGATCATCAAGCATGCTGATGAGCCTGTCTATATCTTCAACGTCGGTTGCTTCAGGGTCTAATGAATCGATGACGTTCATAAACATGTCAAGTCTGTTCTTTAAATAATCAATCTGCTGATCTTTATTGTTTACGGCGTTCCCCATTGTGTTCCTCCATTCATTTTTTATTATGGTAGCTCATTTTTTGCCGTTTTTCAATTACTCCGCTACTTGCGAACTTGTTAAATCAGGTCTAAAATTAACTGTTGGCAGCGTTAGTATGCCCATTTATAAAGGAGTTAGATAGTCATGACACAAAACACGAAGCTGCGGCCGATTACACCCGAGTTTGACCCTTGGGAAGCCTATATGGATGTTGACCAGTATGGAGACATGCAGCTGACAAACGTTGAATTCACAACGACGACACTGTGCAATATGAGATGCGAGCATTGCGCTGTAGGCTATACATTGCAGCCTAAAGACCCGAATGCTCTGCCAATAGATCTTCTGTTAAAACGGCTGGAGGAAATTCCGCGCCTCAGATCCATCAGCATTACAGGCGGAGAGCCGATGCTTTCGTTAAAATCAGTAAAGGAATATGTCGTGCCGTTATTGAAATACGCCCACGAACGCGGTGTGCGGACACAAATCAATTCCAACCTGACTCTTGATATTGAACGATACGAATGGATTATTCCGTATCTTGATGTCCTGCATATTTCTCACAACTGGGGCACAGTTGAGGATTTTGCCGAGATTGGCTTTGCCATGATGGACAGAAAACCGACCTTCGAGCAGCGCGCGCGCTATTTTGAAAAAATGATCGAAAACAGCCGCACGCTCGTGGATGCCGGGGTAATGGTATCTGCGGAAACGATGCTGAATAAACGAACACTTCCGCATATTGAGCATATTCACCGCCAAATCACAGAAGATATGAAATGTCAGCGTCACGAAGTTCATCCGATGTATCCGAGCGATTTCGCGAGCGCTCTTGATTCTCTCAGCCTCAAAGAGATGAGACAGGCCATTCACCGCTTGCTGGATATTCGTGATGAAAAGACGTGGATGCTGTTCGGAACACTGCCGTTTTATGCCTGCAGTTCGGACGAAGAGGATCAAAAGCTGCTTCGCCGGCTTCGCGCGGCGAAAAACGTCACAGTGAGAAATGACCCTGACGGCCGTTCCCGACTGAATGTGAATATTTTTGACGGAAACATTATCGTGACCGATTTTGGCGATACACCGCCGCTTGGCAATATTCAGACGGACAGCCTCCCTTCCGCCTATGAAAAATGGAGAGAGACGAAGCTTGCGAAAGAGCTGAATTGCCACTGCCCGAATGTCCGATGCCTCGGGCCGAATGTTCTTGTCAAAAACAGTTATTATCAGGATACGGATTTCACAAAACGTCAAGCCAGGAGTTAGATGTGGATGAAAGAAACACTTACGGAGATTTTCCAGAATAAAATCGTCGATATTCTCCTCGTTGCCGTTATCCTTTGGATCGGGGTTTTTATCATTAACCGGCTGGTACAGCTGTTTTTTAAACGGACGGACTTTATTGAAGAAAAAAAGGAACAAACGATTGAAAGCTTGGTCCGTTCTGTCACCCAGTATACGGCGACGATTGGTTTTATCTTTTATGTTATTTCTTTATTTGTGCATGATTTCGGCAAGATATTAGCCGGGGCGGGCGTAGCAGGTATCGTCATCGGCTTTGGCGCCCAATCTCTGATTAAGGATGTGCTGGCAGGTGTGTTCTTAATTTATGAACGTCAGCTGCACAAAGGCGATTATGTCACCGTCAACAATTTGTTTAACGGGACAGTGGAGGAAATCGGCCTTCGCTCTCTGCAAATCCGGGAATGGAGCGGGAAGCTGCTTACCATCAGCAACGGTGAGGTCAGACAGATAGAAAATTATAATATCGATTTTATGAGGATCACCGAATCCTTTCTCATCAGCTTTAAAGAAGATCCCGACCGCGTGTACAGCGTATTGGAAGAGGCTTGTGACATGCTGAATGAAGAGCTTCGGGATTCATTGAAACGGGATGAATTCGGCAATCCGACAGAACCGTTTCAAATCCACGGCATCACCGCATTGAATAAAATCAACCGCGGCGTCGAATTTACGGTTAAAGGCATGGTAAGAGATGAGGATTATTTCAGAGCCAGCCTTGCTGTGAGACGGGTTCTCGTTCGCCAGCTGTACCAAAACAATGTGCAAATGCTTGAGGAAGCGGTCCGAATCGAGAGAACCCAATAAACAAAAAACTGATTCCGAGTCGGAATCAGTTTTTTGTTTATTTTGGCAGTGAGGAAAGCTGAAAGCCATATGTGACGTGGTCTTGAACTGGAATCCAGGCGCCGATCCCCTGTGATGTTACATTTTTCACGACAAGTTTTCGTTTATTCCCTTTCAGCACTAAGTACACTTCTCCGTATGTTACTTTTCCTTTTTCATTCACTGCCGGTGCGTATGCGTTTAGATAACCAAGTTTCTTAGGTGCGACTTTATAAATTTGATCCCGTTTTGTGCCCGCTCCGACGACCGTTTCAAATGCAAGCGGAAGGTTGGTTTTTTTCATTGCTTCCATCATCATCATGCTTTTGACATCTTCAGCATTTGGAACCTTAGCCGTCAGGCCGCCCTTCACTTTGTACTGCTGTTCTTGAACATAATGCATTTCAGCTGTTTCTTTTCCGCCGCGGTTATCCGCGCGGTTTGTATTGATTTTTTTATACTCCCAATTCGCCACTGTTTCATTTGATTCATAGCCGAGCGCCCACTTCCCAAGAAATATTGTCGCCCGATAGCCCACCGCAAGCGGTGTGCCGGATATGTTAGATTCATTCAGCATTTTGATGAGATGAGGGTTTTCAATCTTCACCTCGGAATGCTCGAGCAATTCCTTCGCCAGCTTGCTCGGCTGAAGCATCGGCTGATCCTGTGAAGCGTTCGGATACGTGTTTTCCTTCGAAATGCTCGCGACAGAATTAGGAACCTTAAACTGCTTTTTCGCGTGGATGGGCTGAACGCCGAAAAAACTAAAGAATAACAACACAATAAGTGTGGAATGAAATAGCTTTTTCATCATATCACTCTTTCTATGGCATTTTCCCTTAGTCTTTTCATCCCGCTTTGTTGTTATCCATCATTTTTTCAGGTTAAAGAAGGAAAAAGCCGATCGCGACAATCACATATGCGGCAAGCAGTGTCGCCCCTTCAAACCAGTTGGAATCCCCGTCATTCGAAATCGCGATCATCAAGAGAACCGATGACACCATCGCCACAAGCTCCGGCAGTGTAAATACAAGCGGCATGCTTGTCGGAAAAAAGATAGAGCAGATCACAAGGACCGGTGCGACAAACATAGCAATTTGCAATGTGGAACCGACTGCGATTTCAACCGCAATGTCCATTTTATTTTTATAGGCCATGATGATGGCTGACGCGTGCTCCGCGGCATTTCCGACAATCGCAACGATAATAACCCCGATAAACAGCTCGCTCCAGCCGAACTGTTCAGCCACTGAATGGAACGTGTGGACCAGGTTTTCGGATATGTATGCCACGACAATCGTTGCCGCAAACAAAACAATCGTCGCAACCTTCCCTGACCATTCCGGCTGCTCCTCTTCTTCATGCTGGACAGCATTGTTCGGCTGATAAACGCCGCGGTGGGTGACGAGTTTAAAATACAGCGCCGCGACATATAACAGAATCATGATGATGCTGATGCCGATGCTTAAATTGAGCTTGCTCGCGTCTCCCATTCCAATAGAAAATACTTCGGGAATCACGAAGGCGACAATGATGGCAAAAATCAAAAGCCCTGAATTATGGCGTGCGTCATGGATATTAAACTCCTGCCGCTTATATTTTAAACCGCCGATAAAAAACGATAAGCCCGCGACAAGCAAGAGGTTTCCCAGCACTGAACCGGTTAAAGAGGCAAGCACGATTCCGGTCAGGCCTTCCTTTAATGCAAAAAGGGAAATGATCAGCTCAACCGCATTCCCGAAGGTGGCGTTCAACAAACCGCCGATCCTCGGTCCTGCAATGATGGACAGTGATTCTGTCGCTCTTCCCATATAGCTTGCAAGCGCAATAATCGTTATGCAATAAACGGCAAAAAGAACCGCTGAAGGCCAGTGCATGAAACTGCCAATCACAGAAAGCGGAACACCCGCCGCCACTAAAATAAAAAAGATACGATTCATGGTGATATGGCTCCTTTTTTATGACTTGTTTTATTTTATTCTTCACAAAAACCTTGATGATTACACGAGGGCAAATGTTCACCGTGATCTAGGCTTTTTTCAGGTTGCCGGCTTTTGGAAAACATTGTACGATCAACATAGATACCACATAAGGAGAACTGACACGATGTCACGATTTCATTTCTTTATCCTTGTCTTGCTCGTTTCCATTTCCGGGTTTTCACAGGGCATGCTGCTGCCTGTCATCTCAATTATTTTTGAAACAAACGGGGAATCGGCCGCCATCAACGGCCTGCATGCGACCGGGCTGTATATCGGCGTGCTTTTGGCTTCGCCATTTATGGAAGCGCCGCTCAGAAAGCTCGGATTCAAGCCGCTGATCGTCATTGGCGGGAGCGTAGTCATTTTAAGCTTGTTCGGATTTATTTGGCTTCAGTCAGTTTGGATCTGGTTCCTGCTTCGTCTGTTCATCGGAATTGGCGACCACATGCTTCACTTTTCCACACAAACGTGGGTGACCTCCATGTCATCAAAACAAAATCGTGGTAGAAACCTGTCGATTTACGGGCTCTCCTTCGGCCTTGGCTTTGCTGCCGGCCCGTTTATGGTTCCGCTTGTCAAGCTGAGCCCGGCATTGCCTTTTCTCGTGTCCGGCTGCTTCAGCCTGTTTGCGTGGCTTTTTGTTTTCTTTCTACAAAATGCATACCCGGAAACCAGCCCTCACGAAACCAAAGCAGACAACAGCTTCAGGCGGTTTTATCAAGCCATGCTGTTTGGCTGGGTGGCCTTTATGCCTACATTCGGCTACGGCTTTCTGGAAACGGCGCTGAACGGCAGCTTTCCGGTATACGCGCTCAGGCTTGGAATATCAGTAGACGCGGTGGCACTGATCCTTCCCGCATTTGCAATCGGAAGCATTATCTTTCAGTTTCCGCTCGGCATCCTCAGCGATACATACGGGCGGCGGAACGTGCTGCTTGTGATTTTGCTGACAGGGGCGATCTGCTTTTTCATCGCCGGCGTATTCCCTTCCCCTTACGTCATCGGCAGCTGCTTTTTTATTGCAGGCATGGCTGTCGGATCAACCTTTACACTGGGTATCAGCTACATGACAGATCTGCTTCCTCCCCATCTGCTGCCGGCAGGAAACCTGCTTTGCGGCATTACATTCAGTCTCGGCAGCATCCTTGGGCCAATCGCCGGCGGCTGGTATATGCAGGCATTTGACAGCGCAAACTTGTTTTATTTCATTACCCTCACGCTTAGTGGTGTGTGGCTTGCCCTTGTGCTTGGCAAACCGAAATGCTGGTCACAGGCTGACACCTATTCTTCATCCTCTTAATTAAAAAGCCTCCTGACATGGTGTCAGGAGGCTTTTATGCTAATGATAGCCGTTTTGTCCGTTGGCGCTTCCGCTTGTTTTGTTGCCTGATTTGCTTTTCGAATTTTGTTTATTGTGGCTTCCGCCTTTTTTCGTATGCTTGGTCATCACGATAGCCCCCCGATTTTTTTTTGAACTGAAGTTCGTTTATAGGATGCGCTAATGATAGGGATTTTCATCAGGAAGCTTTTTACGTTTATGTAAAAGAGCGTTGAGTTCTCCTCCCAGAATAATTAAAATTCCGCTTAAGTAAAACCAAATCATCAGGACGATAATTCCCCCGATGCTCCCATATGTTGCGCTATAGTTCGCAAACGTGCTGACGTAAAATGAAAACAGTGTGCTGACCACGATCCAGCCGATGGTCGCAAAAACCGCACCCGGCATGACAAACCGGAGAGACAGCTTTTTGTTCGGCGCAATCACATACAGGGCGGAAAAAACAATCAGAAGGATAAGCGGGCTGACACCCCAGCGAATTGCGGCCCACACGGATAAAAACAGATCCGACGCGCCGACAAAGTCAGAAGCGAGCCTTCCAATCTCCCGGCCGAACACCGGCAGAAGCAGGGCCACTAAAATCGTAAATACCATGGCGATCGTCAGGAAAATTGAGGTTAGACGAACAATGATAAAAGAGCGGTTTTCTTCCACATCATACGCGTGGTTTAGCGATCGGACGATGGCGTTCATTCCATTAGACGCAGACCATAAAGCCGCGATAATCCCGAATGACAGCAATCCGCCATTTCGATTATTTAACGTTTGATGGGTAATGGATTCAACGAGGGACATCGCGCTGCCGGGAGCGTATTGTTCGACAACTCCCAGAACATCATCGGTGGAAATCGGAAGATACGCGGTGAGCGTCAGCATAAAAATCAAAAACGGAAACAGCGACAATAGAAAAAAATACGCCAGCTCCGCTGATTTGCTTTGCCCCTCATGAAGGGTGTATCTGCTGAAAAGCTCTTTCAAAAAGTTCATGTCGTCTCACCTCGCATGTTTGATCATTTTTTTGAAAAATGCTCTTTCGTTTCTTGTACAAGCTCCATCACTTGCGGTGTGGTTTTCTTCAGCTCTTTCACCTGCTGATTCACAAAGCTGACTTCCTCTGACAGCGTTTGGGCCAGCTTCTTGGCCTCATCCACTTTTGTGATGACGTTGTTTTTCAACAGTTCCGGATTGCTTTTGTACAGTGAAAGTTTATGCTTGCATGTCAGCCATCTCATGCCGCATGCCTGTCTTGTCGGCTTATGGAGCAGTGATAGCGCCGCGCCTGCCGCAGCTCCGAGAAATATTCCTTTCAGCATTAAACGTTCGTGGTTCATGCAAATTCTCCTTTCACTTACAATTGTTTTTCTTTTTGAATGGACGCAAGCAGATGCTCACAGCCCGATTTGATTAATCGGCTTACCTCTTCAAAGTTCCCTGTGTAGTAAGGATCGGGAACGTCAGCCAGATCTGAATCTTCAACATAGTCCAAGAGCCTTTTGATATTCGACGTGTTCTTAAAACCCGCCATGCTTCTGAGGCTACCGATATTTTCTGCGTCCATCGCAACGATATAATCAAAATCGGCCAGATCCTGTTCGCTGACTTGGCGCGCCAGCATGCCCTCAAAGCTGATCCCTTCTCTTCGCAATATCTCCTGCGTTCCTTGATGCGGCGGATTGCCGATGTGCCAGCCGCCGATACCGGCTGAGTCCGTCTTGATTTTCCCCTCTAATCCTTTTTTGGCTGCCAAGTCCCGAAAAATCGCTTCTGCCATCGGAGACCGGCAAATGTTTCCTAAACAAACAAATAACACGCTTACCATGCTGTACAACCTCCCTATTCTTTGCCCATATTTCTTTAAAAAGAAACCTTCATGAATATCTTAGTAGGATGTTCATTTCCTTTTCAACTGATGTCTCCACTTTTTTGCAATCAACGACCTGCTTTTAGAATAGGGTTTTTTTCTGATCGAATTCTGTTAGAATAAAACTTATCGAATAACGCGAAAGAAAGGATGGAACCACTTGTCCAGCCCAAATACAGAAACATTAACTCAAATGATTGAAGAGATTTCCCAAAAGCTGAACATGCTGAACGTCGGCGTGATCAAGGCGGAGGATTTCAGTGATGAAAAGATTGAAGACCTCACGTACCTTCACAGCATGGTGATGAAAAAACAATCATTCAGCCCAAGTGAAATGCAGGCAATCGCACAAGAATTAGCCTCACTTCGTAAATAATTGGAGACTGGCCGGGAACTCGGCGAGTCTTTTTTATCATTGCGTAATTGAACATCAGACACATGTTCGAATAAGATTTGAAGGAGTACAAGCATGAAAACGACATCTATCAAAACAGCATCCGGAATGTATATCAACTACTTCTTTCTGGGCATGGTCAACATCATTCTCGCATCCAATATGTCCTCTCTAACAAAACAGTGGAATACCGATCCGACCGGCATCAGTTATGTCATTGCCGCTATCGGGTTCGGCAAGCTTCTGACATACGGCATTTCCGGGGTTTTATCAGATAAAATCGGCAGAAAACCGCTTGTAGTCGCTTCTGCGGGAATTATGGCCGTTTTTTTAGTCGGTATTCCTTTATCTCCGAACTATGAATTGGCATTTGTGTTTGCCCTATTAGCCGGAATCGCTAATTCAGCAATGGACGCCGGAACATATCCGGCCTTAACCGAGCTCTTCCCGGCTGCTTCCGGCTCGGCGAATGTCTTGGTTAAAGCCTTTATGTCTGTCGGAGCCGCACTTTTGCCGCTTCTAATCACATTTTTAGCAGACAACAGCCTGTTTTACGGATTTGCTTTTTATCTGCCGGCAGCGGTCTATGCGCTGAATATCGTTTACTTATCAACACTGTCGTTCCCTAAGAAACAGAAGAAGCCGGCTAGCAGCGGCAAACAGGCATCTTCCGCTTTCTTGTCTGAGCCTGTTTTTCAGAAAGAAGGCATCGCACTGATCATCATCGGTTTTACGTCAACGGCTCTATTTACCGTTTCACAAATCTGGCTCCCAAGCTACGCGCAAAAGGCAGCCGGTCTGGCTGAATCAGCATCCGTGCAATTACTGAGCTATTACAGCATAGGATCTCTGACATCCGTTTTATTATTAGCCCTTCTGCTGAAAAAATGGGTAAAGCCAGTCATGATTACGCTCTTATATCCTATTATTACTTTATGTACGCTCGCGGTCATGCTGACGGTTCACGTGCCAGTTGTGCTGGATATCACCGCCTTTTTCTTAGGTTTTTCGACCGCGGGTGTGTTTCAAATTACCATTACGCTTATGACAGAGCTTTTCTGGAAGCGAAAAGGAACCGTTACCGGAATTGTAGCGACCGCTTCAAGCATCGCATCGATTCTGCTGCCGATTGCCACCGGGCTCATTGCAAAAGCGGGAGGCATCGCCCATATTTTTATGTTCGACTTTGGCATAGCAGTCATCGGAACGGCCGCGGCCGCCTTCTTGTATTACAGATACAAGAAACTGACAGGTGTCGAAGCTTAAGCAACAAAAAACGGACGCCCGGGAGCGTCCGTTTTTCTTATTTCTCAAGCAATGCCAAAGATTCGCGATTAAATGCCGGAATGTCGTCCGGTGTTCGGCTTGTCACCAGTTGATTCTGGCAAACGACAACTTCCTTGTCCACAACGTCGGCGCCCGCGTTTTCCATATCAATCCGAATGGACGTATAACCTGTCGCTTTTCGGCCGTCGAGCGCTTTCGCATTGATTAAGAGCTGCGGACCGTGACAAATCGCAAATACCGGTTTTTTGTCAGTCATAAATGCTTTTGTAAATTGGACGAAACGGTCATCCGCACGAAGCTGGTCTGGTGAAAATCCTCCGGGAATCAAAAGCGCGTCAAAGTCGGAAGGGTTCACGTCGTCAATGGACGCGTCAACTGTCACTTCCGCGTTCCCTTGCTTGCCTTTTACTGTTTTTCCTTTTTCATTTTCGATCACAGTCAGCTCATGTCCCGCTTCTTTAAAGGCTTTCGCCGGCTCAGTATACTCACTGTCCTCAAAATAATCTGTCAAAACAACTGCAATTTTTTTCCCCATGATTCATTACCTCCTGCTTTAATATGTCTACATAAAACACTCTACCCCAGCCACACTAAAATAAACATTCCGCAGATCGGGCAAACGATAAGTATAAATACCCAACACCTGTCGTTTGATGCTGATACATAATACTCATTTTCCTCCCTTTTACAATAATCATAAAGAAACACCTACAAATAGTTACAAAATATTCTTACAATAGGAGCTGTAACATAAATTTCGTTGAAAGGTGGAAAACTGGTGAGAATACAGAAAAGACGAACACACGTCGGCAACATTCTCCGTATTCTTTTGCCCCCAATTATGATACTTAGTTTAATCCTCCCAACCCCACCCATTCATGCAGAAGAAAGCGAGACTCCTCAGGTGCAGCTGAGTATTTTGGCCACGACTGATATTCATGCCAACATGATGGATTATGATTACTACAGCGACAAAGAAACGGCGGATTTCGGGCTGGCGAGAACGGCCCAGCTGATCCAAAAGCACCGTGAGCAAAACCCAAACACCCTGCTCGTCGATAACGGCGACTTGATTCAAGGGAATCCGCTGGGCGAATACGCGGTGAAATATGAAAAAGAAGACATTATCTCGGGCGCGAAAACCCACCCGATCATCAGCGTCATGAATGCGCTGAAATACGACGCCGGCACACTGGGCAATCATGAATTTAACTACGGGCTCGATTTTCTCGACGGCACGATCAAGGGAGCCGATTTCCCGATTGTCAATGCCAACGTCAAAACCACAAGCGGTGAAAACCGATATACGCCGTATGTCATAAAAGAAAAAACCGTCACTGACGAAAACGGCAATGAACAGAAAATAAAAGTCGGCTACATAGGCTTTGTCCCGCCGCAAATCATGACGTGGGACAAAAAGAATCTCGAGGGTCAGGTGCAGGTGCAGGATATCGTAGAATCAGCCAATGAAACGATCCCGAAAATGAAGGCGGAAGGCGCGGATGTCATTATCGCCCTCGCCCACACCGGCATTGAAAAACAGGCGCAATCATCCGGCGCAGAAAACGCCGTGTTGGATCTTGCCGCCAAAACGAAAGGCATTGACGCGATCATCTCGGGCCATCAGCACGGACTCTTCCCTTCCGCCGAGTACGCGGGTGCCGCAAAATTTGACGTTGAAAAAGGGACGATTAACGGCATTCCGGTCGTCATGCCAAGCAGCTGGGGCAAATATTTAGGCGTGATTGACCTCAAACTTGAAAAGACAGACGGGTCATGGAAGGTCGCGGATTCCAAAGGCAGTATTGAACCCATTGCCGGCACTGTCACATCCAGAAATAAAACAGTCACAAACACCATCCGGCAAACCCACCAAAACACATTGGAATATATCAGAAAACCAGTCGGCAAAACAAAAGCAGACATTAACAGCTACTTTGCACAGGTCAAAGATGATCCCTCCATCCAGATCGTGACCGATGCGCAAAAATGGTACGCCGAAAAGGAAATGAAGGATACCAAATACAAGGACCTCCCGATTTTGTCCGCAGGGGCGCCGTTTAAAGCAGGCGGCAGAAACGGAGCCAATTACTATACGAACATTCCGGCCGGAGATCTTGCCATAAAAAATGTCGGTGACTTGTATCTTTACGATAATACCGTTCAGATCGTCAAGCTGACAGGCAGCGAAGTCAAGGACTGGCTGGACATGTCGGCAGGCCAATTCAATCAAATTGATCCGTCAAAAGGCGGCGATCAAGCCTTGCTGAATGACAATTTCCGCTCCTATAATTTTGACGTGATTGACGGCGTCACATATCAGGTCGATGTGACAAAACCGGCGAAATACAATGAGAACGGAAAAGTCATTCACGCGGACTCATCCCGGATCGTCAACCTTTCCTACGATGGCAAGCCGATCAGCCCAAGCCAGGAATTTCTTGTGGTCACCAATAATTATCGTGCGTCCGGTGGCGGCGGCTTCCCTCACCTGACGAGCGATAAGATTGTCCACGGCTCCGCTGTTGAAAACAGACAGGTGCTGATGGATTACATGATTGAACAAAAAACAGTCAATCCAAAAGCGGACAACAACTGGTCAATCGTGCCCGTTTCCGGAACGAATGTAACATTTGAATCCTCGCTTTTGGCGAAGCCTTTTGCCGATAAAGCGGACGATGTCGCTTATGTAGGTGAGTCTGTGAATGAAGGCTATGGTGTGTATAAGCTGCAATTCGATGATGATTCAAATCCTGATCCGCCTAAAGATGGACTGTGGGATCTGACCGTCATGCACACCAATGATACGCACGCCCATCTCGATGACGCGGCGAGACGAATGACGAAAATCAACGAAGTGCGAAGCAAAACAGACCACAACATTCTCCTTGATGCGGGAGATGTATTTTCCGGCGATCTGTATTTTACAAAATGGAACGGTTTAGCCGATTTGAAAATGATGAACATGATGGGCTATGATGCCATGACCTTCGGAAACCACGAATTTGATAAAGGCCCGACAGTGCTTTCTGATTTTCTAAGCGGAAACAGCGCGACCGTTGATCCGGCGAACCGCTATCACTTTGAAGCGCCTGCATTTCCGGTCGTCAGCGCAAACGTAGATGTGTCAAATGAGCCCAAGCTGAAATCATTTGTCAAAAAGCCGCAAACCTTTAGGGCGGGTGAAAAGAAGGCGCCCGGCATCCACCCTTACATTCTGTTAGACGTTGACGGTGAGAAAGTCGCCGTATTCGGACTGACAACGGAAGATACAGCCACCACATCAAGCCCGGGTAAAAGCATCGTCTTTCATGATGCGTTTGAAACCGCGCAAAACACAGTCAAAACGATACAGGAAGATGAAAAAGTAAATAAAATTATCGCTTTGACCCATATCGGTCATAACCGTGATCTTGAGCTGGCGAAAAAAGTGAAAGGCATTGACCTGATCATCGGCGGACACACCCACACCCTCGTTGACAAAATGGAAGTCGTAAACAACGAAGAGCCGACAATCGTGGCACAAGCCAAAGAATACGGCCAATTCTTGGGGCGCGTCGATGTCGCGTTTGATAAAAATGGCGTTGTGCAAACAGACAAATCAAATCTGAGCGTGCTGCCGATTGATGAGCATACAGAAGAAAATGCAGAAGCCAAACAAGAGCTCGATCAGTTCAAAAGTGAATTAGAAGACGTGAAAAATGAAAAAGTCGGCTACACGGATGTAGCGCTTGACGGCCAGCGTGAGCATGTGCGCACGAAGGAAACGAACCTCGGAAACTTCATCGCGGACGGCATGCTGGCAAAAGCGAAAGAAGCAGCCGGCGCCAGAATAGCGATAACAAATGGCGGCGGCATCAGAGCCGGAATTGACAAAGGTGATATTACACTCGGCGAGGTGCTGAACGTGATGCCGTTCGGCAATACGCTTTACGTGGCCGACTTAACCGGAAAGCAAATTAAAGAGGCCCTTGAACAAGGCTTAAGCAATGTGGAAAACGGAGGCGGCGCTTTCCCTCAGGTGGCCGGAATTGAATATACCTTTACATTAAACAACGAACCTGGACACCGTGTGTTAGACGTGAAAATTGAATTGCCTAACGGAGACAAAGCTGATCTACATACGGATGATACCTTCCGTGTGGCAACGAATCATTTTGTCGGTGCCGGAGGAGACGGATATTCTGTCTTTACAGAAGCGTCCCATGGTGAAGACCTTGGCTACGTTGATTATGAGATTTTCACCGAACAGCTGAAAAAACTAGGAAACAAGGTCTCTCCTAAAGTTGAAGGACGGATCAAAGAAGTATTCCTGCCGACAAAGCAGAAGGACGGCAGCTGGACACTTGATGAAGACAAATTTGCGATTTACGCTAAAAATGCCAACACGCCGTTTGTCTATTACGGAACACATGAAGGATCACAAGAGAAGCCTATCAATCTTAAAGTAAAAAAAGACCAGATCAAACTGTTGAAAGAAAGAAAATCAGATTCTTCATTGACGGTGTTCAACTACTGGTACAGCATGAAACTGCCCATGGCGAACCTCAAAACCGCGGATACCGCAATCGGAATTACGTCAACGGGAGAATTGGATGTTTCACTTGCAGATGTGTATGACTTTACAGTGAGGCAAAAAGGAAAAGAAATAAAATCATTCAAAGAGCCCGTTCAGCTTTCGCTTCGCATGTTTGACATTGAAGAAGCTCATAATCCGGCCATTTACCATGTCGACCGGAAAAAGAAAGCTTTCAAAAAAACAGAAAACGGATCAGTGGAAGATGATATCGTTACAGGATACACAAACCACTTCAGCGAATACACGATTTTAAATTCCGGTTCGAATGACAAACCGCCGGCGTTTCCGTCCGATCAGCCGACAGGCGGTGATGACGGCAGCAATGGAGGAGGCTCTGACAAACCGGGCGGAAAACAGCCGACTGATGGAAACAGAGGAAATCAGACACCTCCCGGCACGGATCCGACAAACGGCACTGGTGGAAACGGATCAAGCGGATCAGGCACTGACGGCCCGGCTGGCGGCTTGCTTCCGGACACAGCCACATCCATGTACTCCATCCTTTTGGCCGGATTTCTGATCAGTGCACTCGGAACGGTATTGTACTTGTATCAGAGAAGAAAACAGAGTAAAGCAAATCAGGCATAAAAAAGAGCTGCTCGCTAAGCGAGCAGCTTTCTTTATTTACACCCATTTCACAACATCTTCAACAGCAGATCTTGTTTTCGGACGAGGGTCTCTTACACGGTAACCGAATGCCGCCATCACAGAAATGTCGAAGCTGCCGTTTTCCAGAAGGCCTTCTTCTTCAAGAATGCGGTGAATGTGATCATACTGGAAGCCTTCGATCGGGCAGGAATCAACGCCGATTTGCGCAGCGGCAGTCATCATGTTGCCAAGCGCGATATAGGTTTGTTTTGATGCCCAGTCAAACAATGTTCTGTCGCTTTCAAGCAAATGCAAATCGTTTTTCTGGAATTCTTCTGTTTTGCTGATGTAGCCTTCGGACACGTCTTGCGGCATTTGTTTGACTTCTTTTAAATGACGTTTGATGTAGTCCGCATTATATTTGATATCCTTCGCGGTACGTGCAAGAATCAGGACGAAATGGCTTGCTGTCGGAAGCTGCTTTTGTGCGCCCCATGTATATTCGCGAAGCTTCTCGCGGAATTCCGGATTTTGAACCACCACGAATTTCCAAGGCTCAAGGCCGAGTGAACTCGGTGAAAGTCTTCCTGTTTCTAAAATAAATTCAAAATCGCTGTCTGATACTTTTTTATTCGGGTCAAATTCCTTTGTCGCATGTCTGAAATTGTATGCGTCCAGAATTTGTTTCTTTACATCTGCCATGTGAAACACCTCTCCTTTTAGTTACTCTCATCTCTATTGTAGCCATTATGATAAAAAGTAAAAGTACGCACATTTTTGTTGGATAGTATCAATTTTGATACTAAACAAAAAAGCGCGCTGCCGCAGGCAGGCGCCTCTCTCATTTCCCCCGCCGCGCAAAATCGACAAAACGGAATTTGTCGAGACGGTGTCTGCTTTCCGTATATTGAAACAGACTCGTATCCTCCAAAAAGACGTAGTTTCTCACCACGACCATATGGTCATAGCCGCGTAAATCGAGCAGCTCCCTATCCTCGTCCGTACACGGCTCGGCGACAATGTCTTTTTGGGCATAGCTGATCGAAAGACCGAGTTCTCCTTCTAGATATTCATATATGGAGTTTTCACAGATTTCTTTCGTCAGGTGAGGGACATGCTTTCTGAAAAAGTAATCTTTGTCCAAAATCACATGTTCCCCGTCAATCTTTCTGGATCTGATGACTTCCCAGATGTCGTCATCCGGATTGGCCTGGAGCTGTTTTTGGATCAGCTCTGACGCAGGCTCCAGTCCGAATTTGTGTACAGTTGTTTTCGTTTCTTTGCCAAGCGTTTGCGCGAGCTCCTTGAAGCTGACAAGGCCTGAGACGGGAAACTGCATTTTTTCACGGTTGAGAACGACAGAGCCCTTCCCCCTGATTTTCTGGATATAGCCGTTTTGCGCAAGCATGTGAAGCGCCTTACGGACCGTTTCTCTAGATGTATCGTACTGTGCGCTCAACTCATGTTCAGACGGAAGAATCTCCTCCGCCTTCCATCGGCCGGCTTCAATTTCCTGTGAGATGTCTTTATAGATTGCGATGAATTTATTCACCTTCATTATGGACCACCCAGCTTAGTTTAACACGCTTTCGTTAAACGATAAACAATGGACTCATACGGGCGGAGCGTCATGTTCTGCAGTCCTTCCCTCACCCCATCGTTCGTCAGCAGCACCTCTGCATTCCACTCGTCAGGCGCTAATGAATCCGGCAGTGTAAAGGCTGCCTCTGTCCCGTAGAAATTATTGATGACGAGCAGCTTTTCATTGCCGCCATGTCTGAGATACGCAAAAATGCTCGGATCATCCTTTGCGATTAACTCATACGTCCCCTCTGTCACAATGTCATATGTTTTGCGAATTTGAATCAGCTTTTGATAATGGTAAAACACCGAGTTTTGGTCCTTCAGCGCGGCTTCGGCATTGATTTCCCGATAGTTTGCGGCGACCGGTATCCATGGCGTGCCGGTTGTAAAACCGCCATTCTCCGTATCATTCCACTGGACAGGCGTTCTGGAATTGTCACGGGATTTCGCCTGTAAAATCGCTGTAATCTCGTGGTCAGCTATCCCTTTTTTCTTGAGGGCGCGATACATGTTCAGCGATTCGACATCCCGGTAGGAGCTGATATCCTTAAACTTCGGATTGGTCATTCCCAGCTCTTCGCCCTGATAGATATAAGGCGTGCCCTGCATCATATGAATGGAGGTAGCGAGCATTTTTGCCGATTTCACCCTGTACGCGCCATCATCTCCATATCTCGATACAACGCGCGGCTGATCGTGATTGCACCAGAACAGAGCGTTCCATCCCCCTCCCGCATGCATCCCCGTCTGCCACTCGGATAAGATCTTTTTCAGCTTCAAAAAGTCAAACGGCGCCAAAGCCCATTTTTCGCCGTTTGGATAGTCAACCTTGAGATGATGGAAACTGAATGTCATATCGAGTTCTTTATTTTCAGGATTTGTATAACGGATGCAATGGTCTACCGTCGTTGAAGACATCTCACCGACCGTCATACTGTCATAATGTGAAAACACCTTTTCGTTCATTTCATGCAGATATTCGTGCACCCGCGGCCCGTCCGTGTAAAAGGAACGGCCGTCGCCTCCGTCTTCTGCATCCGGAAAGCGCTGATCCTTAGAAATCAAGTTGATGACATCAAGCCTGAAGCCGTCTATTCCCTTTTCAAACCAAAAATGCATCATGTCATAGACATGCTTTCTGACCTTTTCATTTTCCCAATTCAAATCAGCCTGCGTCACATCAAACAGATGCAAATAGTATTGGCCTGACGCTTCGTCAAGCTCCCATACCGAGCCGCCGAATTTTGACTCCCAGTTTGTCGGGACAGAACCGTTTTCCCGCGGTTTTTTCCATATATAAAAATCGCGGTACGGGCTGTCCTGTGAAGAGATCGCCTCTTGAAACCATTTATGCTCTGTTGATGTATGGTTGACGACCATATCCATGACGACTTTCAGGTCTCTTTTATGTGCTTCTGTCACTAACCGCTCAAAGTCCTCCATCGTCCCGTATTCAGGATAAATCGCGTAATAATCACGAATGTCATACCCATTATCATGCTGCGGAGAATCATAAATCGGCGTCAGCCAAATGACATCCACCTGAAGTGTTTTTAAATAATCAAGCTTTTCAATAATGCCGTTCAGATCGCCGACACCGTTTCCCGTCGTATCGTTAAAGCTTTTCGGATAAATTTGATAGACCACAGCTTTTTTCCACCATGGCGTTTGTTCTGTTTTCAACTGTCTCCACCACCGTTTTTTAGAGTAAAAATGGGAAAGGGAACGTTAAAACACGTCCCGCTCCCCATTGGTTATGTTCGTTTGAATCTGGCATACGCGTATGTGCCGGCAAACGGCACGATCAATACAATCGCCATTCCGATCGCAAACGCGCCCCAGTACTGGCTCATGATTGAGAAAATCCCCGGCACGCCGCCGACACCGACGGAGCTTGCCAGTACACCTTGAGAGGAAATGTACATTCCCGCAAGCCCTGAGCTGACCATCGCAATGATAAACGGGAATCTGTATCGCAGATTCACCCCGAAGATGGCCGGCTCTGTAATGCCGAGATAAGCTGAAATCCCTGATGTGAGGGAAAGGCCCTTTTGTTTCTCATCCTTCACGATAAACATCATAGCCAGCGCAGCCGAGCCCTGTGCGATATTAGAAAGCGCCAGCATCGGCCATAAAAATGTGCCGCCGAGCTTTGAGCCGATGAGCTGCAGGTCAACTGCAAGAAACGTGTGATGCATGCCGGTAATCACGAGTGCCGAGTAGAAACCGCCATATAACAAACCGCCCAGTGCGGCAAAAGAGCCAAACACCGAGATAAGCCCCGAAGTCAGCACGTTTCCGATCGCAAATGTAATTGGACCGATCATAATAAAAGAGGCAAAGCCTGTGACGAGAAGCGTAATCGGCGCGACAACGAGCAGCTGTATGCCTTCAGGAGTGCGTTTTGTTAAAAACGTTTCAATCTTCGCCAGCAAATAGGAGGCCAGCAAAATCGGGAGCACCTGTCCCTGATAGCCGACTTTCTGCACCTCAAGTCCGAACAAATTCCATACTGGGATCTTACCGCTTTGTTCAGCGGCACCATAACCCCACGCGTTCAGCAAATCAGGATGCACGAGCATCACGCCGAGGACAATGCCAAGGAGCGGATTGCCGCCGAACCGTTTGACGGCAGACCAGCCGATTAACGCAGGCAGAAACGTAAAGGCCGTGCCTGCAATCAGGTTAATCATATTCGCGAGATCCGCCCACTGCGGATAGACTTGCACAATTGATTTTGTGCTGAAGAAAATGCCCTGCGCCGTTAAAATGTTATTGATCCCCATCAAGAGACCAGCCGTCACAATCGCAGGCAATATAGGAATAAATATATCTGCAAGCGTTTTCACGGCACGCTGCAAAGGATTCATATTTTTTTCAGAAGCCTTCTTCACTTCATCCTTTGTTGACTCCCCAATCCCCGTTTCCTTAACCAATTCTGCATATACTTTGTTGACGGTTCCTTGGCCGATCACGACCTGAAATTGCCCGTTTGTCGAAAACGATCCTTTTACTGCGTCAATTTGATCAAGCATCTCTTGGTCAACTTTGCTTTCATCTATTAACGCAAAGCGCAAACGTGTCACACAATGAGTTGCCGCTGCAATATTTTCAGCACCGCCGACTGCTTCAACAATCTGCCGTGCCGATTTGTTCAGTTCCCCCATGCCAACCCCTCCGTATCCGTTTTCATAACTTGTATATACAAATCATAAGTTTATTGTATTCTTGTATATACATGCAGTCAATGTTTTTTTATAGCGCTTTCATCCTATTTCGGGAATATCTAAAACAGACAAGGATACCCTAAAAGTCACAAACATTTTTTGGATAAGACATTGAAAAAGCAGGGTGAGCCTCATGAATAAACGCGACAAAACGCTTCAGCTCATCAAAGAGCTTGAAGACAACCAGGACAGACCAATCTCTCCCGATTTAAAGGAAAACCTCGATATGCTGACCTTATTAACAGAAGGCTGCTCAGACATCGTATTCAGACAATTTGACTTTGGAAACGGGCTGTGCGGATTTATTGTTTATATCGAAGGGATTGTAAAATCTGAACATATTCAGGATCACGCCCTCCGCCCTTTCTTGAGGCATTTGATGGATCAGATAGAAGAGCATGAAGAGGCATTGCAAAATACACTATCGATTGCAAGCGTTGCATCAGAAACAAGTGTAAGCAAAGTGGCTGAATCCATTATTGAGGGAAACGCGGTTTTATTTGCCGAGGGACATTCAAAATGCCTGATCTTAAAAATAAAAGGCGGCCAAAGAAGAAGCATTGAAGAACCGATAACAGAATCGACCATCAGAGGATCGAGAGAGGGCTTTACTGAAAGCCTCAGGGTCAATACCGCTCTCGTGCGCTTTCGCGTCAAAACGCTTCAGCTTAAAATGATTTCGTTTAAAATCGGCACGAAAACCAAAACCGACATTGTGCTGGCTTATATTGACGGGATTGCCGATCCGAAAGTCATTGAAAAAGTGAAGAAAAGAATCAAAAAGATCAAGATTGATGCTGTTTTAGAAAGCGGATATATTGAAGAGTTTATCGAAGACGACACATACTCGCCCTTCCCCCAGCTGCAATATACGGAAAGGCCGGATACCGTCTCCGCCCAGCTTCTCGAAGGCCGATTTGCCATTTTCACAGATAATACGCCTTTTGTCATAACAGGGCCGATCACGTTTTGGCAGCTGATGCAGGCCAGTGAAGATTACTATGAGCGTTATTTGATGTCTAACTTGATCCGCTGGCTTCGCTATATGTTTTTAGTCGTTGCTCTTTATTTGCCGGCTATTTATGTCGCCGTTATTACATACCATCAGGACTTAATGCCGACAAACTTAATGTTCAGCGTGGCATCTTCCCGTGAACCGATTCCTTTCCCCGCCATCGTGGAAGCATTGATTATGGAAATTTCTTTTGAGGCTCTCCGTGAAGCGGGCGTGCGCCTTCCGAAAACCATCGGCCAGACCGTCAGCATTCTCGGCGCCCTTGTCATCGGGACGGCCGCCGTTGAAGCGGGAATCGTGTCTGCCCCCATGGTGATTATCGTATCGTTAACAGGGATCGCGTCATTTACCATTCCGCGTTTTAATTTAGCCATCTCTATCAGAATGCTTCGTTTCCCGCTTATGTTTTTGGCGAGTATTTTCGGGATATTCGGCATCATGCTCGGCACGATTATTTTAGTGCTTCATTTATGTAAGCTTCAATCTTTCGGCATTCCTTATTTATCAGGGATTTCTCCGTTTAAACGTGATGAAGTAAAAGATATATTTATCCGGGCGCCGTGGTGGACGATGATCAGAAGACCGGGCACGTATTCGCGCGGCAAGGGGCAGAAGGGAGCGAAAAGAGAGGACCCTCAAGATGAAGAAAATAATATATAAGTGTGTTGCGCTGTTTCTCGTTTGTATGTTTCTCGCAGGGTGCTGGGACCGGACGGAAATCAATGACATCGCGTTCGTTGTCAGCTCAGCCATTGATAAGAAAAAAGATCAGTACCGAATAGCCATGCAGATTCCCTTGGTTGGCCAATTGGGCGGACAAACAGGGGGAGGCGGAGGGACTGCCGGCTCGGAAACATGGTATGTAGATTCAGCCTCCGGTACCACGATCAGGGAAGCGAACAACAAACTGCAAACCTCCTTGTCCCGGACGATCAATACGTCCCACAGACGTACGGTCGTTATTGGAGAAGCTATGGCGAGAGAAGGCGTCGCGCCAGTCTTTGATATTTTATCGCGAAATCCGCAAAACAGATTAACGGCGCTGATTTTAATCAGCCAGGGCGAGGCGCGGGACATTTTAAACACTGATGTGCAGCTGGAACAGTTTCCGGCGGAAATGATTCGCGAGCTGGCCATTATGGCTTCGAAGCGCCCTGTTTTTTTAAGCAGGTTCATGTCTGACCTATTAGAAAAAGGAAGCGACCCATATGCACCGGTCATTAGCGGATCTAAAACAAAACCCGGAGGGAAAGGGAAATCTAATTTAAAAATTGACGGACTTGCCATCTTTAAAAAGGACAAATTAGTGGATATTTTTAAAGATGAACATATGACAACCGCCCAGATTTTGCTGAATCAAGCCCGGCAGCCAGAATTCATACTAGACCTCCCGAATCAAATGGGAAAAGCGTCCATTCAGCTTCAACAGTCCAAAGCTTCCTTTCATGCGGCTGAAAAAAACGGAAAGCTGTCGATGACAATTGAGGTCAGAGCCAAAGGAATTATTATGGAAAACCAATCCACCTATGAGATGAGAGAAAATGACCAATTTTACATCATACAAAAAGCTTTAAACAGAGCTTTAAAGGAAAATGTCATCAGCACCGTTCACCGGCTGCAAAAGCTCGAGGCAGATCCGGCCGGCTTTCAAGACCAGACCATCAGAAGTATGGACACGAAGAATCTGCAGGAAATGAAATGGGATAAAGTTTACAAGGACATGGAGATTCACGTCATTCCCATTGTGACGATTGAGCAAGGCGGTGTCTTGTATAAAACAATCAGCCATTAATGGAGGTGTGCGTCAGAATGATCAGCTATATCATACAGACAGTGATTGTGTGCATTGCCATTTACGCATACGAATGGAAGAATTTTCGTTCTGCTAACACTGCAACAAAATGGGTCTTCAGCCTGCTGATCGCAGGAAGTGCTTTTTTGTGGATTTATATGAGAGTGAATCCCCTGCTTCCGCGGCTGGGATACCTGTTTAAATATATTCCGTTTTAAACATGAAAGAAAGGACGTGCTTTATGAATAAGACCTCTGCATATCAAGGATTATTTTTCGGAGCGCTGTATACGTTAGCGGTCGGATTGAAGCATGCCCCGATCCTCATGATCGAATCGGCAAAACAAAACGCCTGGCACAGCTACATCCTCGGCGTTCTCACAGTGATTCCAGCACTTTGGCTTATGCACAGGCTGATGAAAAAGCATCACGATAAAAATATCTATGAGCTGCTAAGCGATTCCTCGCCAATCGCCGGCCGTTTTATTATTTTACTGTTCTCATTGTATTTCCTGTTAATCAACGCTCATGATATCCGTTTTTTCATCAATTTGATTAACATTTTATTTCTCCCGAGAACACCGATGACCGTGCTTGGCGCCGTTATTATCTTTGTTGCGATATGTATTGCCAGAGAAGGCAAAGAAACGTTGACCAGAATGGCGCAGATTTTCTTATTTCCATTCGGCACTCTGGTCTTGCTACTTCCATTTACGCTGGTCACACAAATTGAACTGCAAAACTTGACACCGGTCTTTGAAGGTCCGATCCAGTACCTTCAATCAGGATTTTATTCGTTTGGGACAATGGGGGAATTGATCATTCTTCCGCTCCTCTTCTCAAGCAGGAGCATCCCGCTGAAACATTCCATTATCGCAATCCTGCTGGGCGCTTCATTGCTTGCCGTCATGTTATTTTGTTCAATTTCTGTCTTTGGCCCAAACCTGACATCTACTTTCTTTGATCCAGCCTATATGGTGATCAGGCAAATCCGCATTACTGATTTTCTCGATCGCTCAGACCTGATCATCGCGGCCTTATGGATTCCGGTGATTATGGTAAAGATAGCCGGATCGCTTTATATCGTGGTATACGGACTTTCCCTTTTACACTCAAAAATCGATCAAAAAGCCATATACACACCGGCTGGTATGTTTTCGCTCGTATGCAGCTTTTGGTTCTTCCTCAATACAAATCAGCTGATCGACTTTAACAGAATAAAGCCGATCATTAATGTAGTGATTTCCCTTCTGCTGCCTTTATTCATCTATTTGATCATGAAAGCGAAGGCGATGTTCGGCGCCAAAGCAAAACACTAAGAATTTTTGGCTTCTTTTGTCTGATAAACTTGGTTCTGTTTCATTTTCCCTCTATCTTTTAGGTAATACTGTTCGGATGTGAAAAATTCGGTGTATAGTTCTTTGACCTTTCTGCTCAATAACAACAGCGCAATCACATTTGGTACGAGAATAAAAGCTAACGCTAAGTCCAGAAAGCCCCAGATGGCTTTTGCTCCGCCTCCGGCACCTATGATAATAGCGGCTAAATAAATGAATTTGAGCACATGTCCTGCCAGCCGCCCGAACAGAAATTCAGCTTGCTTCACACCGTAAAAAATGACAACCATAATGGTCGATACAACAAAGAAAACGAGGGAAATCGAAACGAAGTACCCTCCGCCAGCACCAAAATAGTGCTGAAACGCAGCCGTTGTCAATGCTGCCGGGTCATGTAAGGCGTTTTTCCCTGTCCAGACACCGGATGCAAGGACAACAAAAGCAGTGGTGGTGCAGATGATCAAGGTGTCAATGACAATGCCGATCACAGACCAGAACCCCTGCCTGACAGGGTGGTCAGTCATGGCCGCGGCATGTGCAATCGGAGCTGTTCCCATTCCGGCTTCGTTAGAATACAGCCCGCGGGCAAATCCCCAGCGAACGGTTTCAGCAAGCGCAGCACCTGCGAATCCCCCAACTGCTGAAGAAGAGGTAAACGCGTTCGAAAAGATGAGAGAGAAAAAGGCCGGCACTGATGACAGATTCATGAGAACGATCAGGAAACCTGCTCCTGCGTATGCCCCTGCCATAAGCGGCACGACAAGCTCTGTTACTTTCCCGATCCGCTTGACCCCTCCTATGACCACTAACCCGATCAAAAACGCAATGGCAATTCCCGCGTATATTTTATTGAAAGAAAACGTTTCGGCAAGCGAGACTGAAACCGAATTCCCTTGAACCATGATGCTAGGGATCAGCTCAATGATCAGCGCAACAGAAAAAAATACGCCGAGCCATTTCATGCGCAGCCCTTTTGTTATGTAATACATCGGTCCCCCGACAAATTCTCCCCGCTCATTTTTTTCTCTGTAATGAACAGCAAGCACACTTTCAGAAAACTTAATTGCCATTGCGAATATGGCAATCAGCCACATCCAAAAAACCGCACCGGGTCCGCCGAACATTATTGCGGCAGGCACACCGACAATGTTCGCCGCTCCGATTGTTGAGCTAAGAGCTGATGTCAACGCTTGAAGCGGTGTGACTGTTCCCTCTCCCTTCGGCTTTTTTCCTACGCTGCCGATTGTCTGTTTAAAAATATATAAAGGATAGCGAAATTGAAAGCATTTCAGCAAAATGGTGAAATACAGTCCCGTCCCAGTCAGCAAGATGATTAACGGCGGGCCCCATAGCCAATCAGATATACGCGTTACCCATTCCAATAGTTGTTCCATCCCATCACCCTTTTCGTTTATGAGTCATTTCCCCGCACACCGATAAACATAAACCTTTAGACAGCGACCGCTGGAACAAAAAGAGGATGGCTTTTATCAATCGCCATCCCCAGACAAGAAAAATCAGCTTGAGGAAGGTCTGCTTCGTCCAAGCCGGTCATATACTTTATTCTTATAAAAAGCGGACGCAGGCTTTGAAAACATGCCTTTCTTGTCGACAAGCTTATCAAGCTTCATCTGCTTTTCAGTTTTTTTTCTGATTAATTGCTCGCGTTCTTTTTCGTTATAGCACTTTGCGATTAAATGGTCTAAGGTCATGAGCTCTTTTTTGAGCGCGCCCTCGTCCTCTGTCATTCCCGCATTTTTTAACATGCGATAACCCATGCGGAGCGACTCCGGCAAGTGTGCCGCGTCATCCTTTGGCAGCGGCTTTCCCATCCCCGGCAGGTTTTCAAATTTCCCGTCTTTGATGGCGCGCTTAATTTTATCTTCAGACACAATGTGGGAAAAATCCATCATTCCACCTCTTTTCATTTATAGCTTATATGTTATCACACAACGGTCTCAATACCATTTTATTCCTTTATTTCTAGGAATAATCCTTATTTTACATTTGGCAATATGAAGGCGAAACGTTGAGTCGACAGCGTTTTTCGCCACTTTCCCCATCGTGCGATTTTCACTTTTCTAATCTGCTGATTCGTGTTATATTGGATACGTTCGTTTTTTCTATCGTTTCGCTCGAACTGTGATCGGAAAAAAGGAGTGTAACAATGAAAACATTTATAAAAGAAAGAGGACTGACCTTCTTCCTAATTGCGGTCGTCCTGTTATGGATCAAAACGTATGTCGGTTATATCCTGAACTTCAATTTAGGAATAGACAACACGATACAAAAAATATTGCTTTTTGTGAATCCTCTCAGCTCAAGCTTGTTCTTTCTTGGCTTTGGACTCTTGTTCAAGAAAAAATTACAGCAGACAGCCATTATAGTGATTCATTTTTTAATGTCTTTTTTACTGTACGCAAACATTGTGTACTACAGATTTTTCAATGATTTTATTACAATTCCGGTCATGATGCAGGCTAAAGCAAACGGCGGCCAACTCGGTGACAGCGCATTTTCGCTGATGAGACCGACTGACGCCTTTTACTTTATCGATACGATTATTTTGATCATCTTGGCGATCAAAATGAAAAAACCTGCCGAAACGCCCAGTAAAAAATCGTTCCGAATCATTCTTGCGTCTTCGATTCTTGTGTTTTTAATCAACTTGGCAGTTGCGGAATCAGACCGTCCTGAATTGCTGACAAGATCATTCGACCGAAACTATCTTGTGAAATACTTGGGAACGTACAATTTCACGATTTATGACGCTGTGCAGAATATCAAATCCAACAGCCAGCGCGCGCTTGCCGATTCCAGCGACGTAACGGACGTAGAAAACTACATGAAAGCCAATTATGACGTGCCGAATAACGTGTATTTCGGCAAAGCTGAAGGAAAAAACGTGATTTACGTTTCTCTTGAATCTTTACAGTCGTTTATTATCGACTATAAAATTGACGGCAAAGAAGTCACACCGTTCTTAAATAAACTGGCGCATGATAACGAGACGTTCTACTTTGATAACTTTTTCCAACAAACGGGACAAGGTAAAACATCCGATGCGGAATTTATGATGGAAAACTCTCTGTACCCGCTGGCTCAAGGTTCAGTTTTCGTAAACAAAGCGCAAAACACACTGCAATCTGCTCCGGCGATTCTAAAATCTAAGAATTACACGTCTGCTACGTTCCACGGAAATACACAGACGTTCTGGAACCGTAACGAAATGTACAAAGCGGAAGGCATCGATAAATTCTTCGATTCTGCTTACTATGACATGAACGAAGAAAACACGAAAAACTACGGCATGAAGGACAAACCGTTCTTCAAAGAATCAATGCCGCTGTTGGAAAGCCTGCCGCAGCCGTTCTATACGAAGTTCATTACCCTGTCCAACCATTTCCCATTCGGAATGGATGAGGGCGATACAGACTTCCCGGCTGGAGACTTTGGCGACTCTGTCGTCAACAACTACTTCCAGTCAGCCCATTACCTGGATCAGTCCATTGAGCAATTCTTCAATGACCTGAAAAAAGACGGGTTATACGATAAATCGGTTATCGTGATGTACGGAGACCACTACGGTATCTCTGAAAACCACAATAAAGCGATGGCCAAAGTGCTTGGCAAGGACGAAATCACTGATTATGACAACACTCAGCTTCAACGGGTGCCGCTCTTTATCCACGCTGCCGGCGTGAAGGGCGAAAAAGTTCATAAATATGCCGGAGACGTCGATGTGGCTCCGACCATTCTGCATTTGCTCGGAGTGGATACGAAAGACTATCTGATGTCCGGTTCTGATATTTTATCGAAAGAACACCGTGAAGTGATTCCGTTCCGTAACGGAGACTTTATTTCACCAAAATATACGAAAGTATCTGGCAAGTATTACGATACGAAAACCGGAAAAGAACTTGATGAATCCGAAGTCGACAAGTCAGAAGACTCCCTCGTCAAGAAGGAACTTGAAATGTCCGATAAAATCATAAACGGAGACCTGCTGCGTTTCTACGAGCCGAAAGGTTTTAAGAAGGTGAACCCTTCCGATTACGATTACACAAAACATGGCGAGGATTCTTCCAAAACATCAACAGATGGTGAAGATAAATAAGTAAAAGCGGAGAGGATGCCCTCTCCGCTTTTTTATTTTACCGCAGCTCTCAATTCCTCAGCGGCAAATTCCACATTTGGCCCAATGATCACTTGGACCGATTGCCCGCCTGATTTAACGACCCCTTTTGCGCCGGCTTTCTTTAGCAGCGCTTCATCCACTAAAGCGGTATCTTTCACAGTCAGCCTCAGCCTTGTGGCGCAATGATCAATGATTTGAAGGTTCTCTTTTCCGCCGAGCCCTTTCAGCATGATGTTTTCATTGATATCCTGAACGGTGTTTTCATCCAGCACTTCATCAATGTCATCATCCTCCCGTCCCGGCGTTTTTAAATTCAACGCCTTAATCAGCACATAAAACACAATAAAGTATACTGCCGCATAGCATATACCTACCAGAAGCAGAAGCAGCGGTTTTTCTGCTATTCCGTAGCTGAGCACATAATCGATGGCTCCAGCGGAGAAAGAAAAACCTGAACGGATGCCAAGCCAGTTGACGATAAATAAAGACAGCCCAGTTAAGACCGCGTGAACCACGTATAAAAGCGGAGATAAAAACATAAATGCAAACTCAATCGGCTCTGTAATTCCTGTGATAAACGCAGTCAGGGCAAACCCGATCATCATTCCCGCCGTCGCTTTCCGTTTTGACGGCTTTGCAGTTACCACCATAGCCAGACAAGCCGCCGGCAAACCGAACATCATGATGGGGAAGAATCCGGTCATATATGTGCCCGCAGTCGGATCTTTTGCGAAAAAGCGCGCCAGATCTCCTGTCACTCCGTTATACTCTCCGAACTGGAACCAGAATATATTGTTCAGCACGTGGTGAAGGCCAAGCGGAATTAACAGCCTGTTGAAAAGGCCGAATATGCCCGCCCCGATGCCTCCGAGTCCCAGCATCCACTCTCCAAACGAGTTTATGCACGATTGAATCGGCGGCCAGACGACTCCGAATAGGCCGGCTAAAATGATCGTAATAATGGCTGTAATAATCGGCACAAGCCGCCTGCCGCTGAAGAATCCAAGATACTCAGGCAGCTTTGTATCCTTGAAACGGTTATACGTGTAACCGGCAATTAATCCGGCGATGATTCCCCCAAAAACCGCCATATTGTTTGTTTTATCAATTGTCTTTGTCGCCGCGTCAAGCATCAGATACGAAATCGCCCCTGATAAACCCGCGGCTCCATTGCTGTCCTTTGAAATGCCGATGGCGATTCCGATCGCGAAAATAAGCGGCAGATGATCAAAAACCGCCGTCCCCGCTTGATAGACAAACGGGATATTAAATACATCCTCTCTGCCAAGCGCAAGGATAATTCCCACAGCAGGCAGTACCGCAATCGGGAGCATAAATGACTTCCCAAGCTTTTGTAAAAATGAAAGCATACCCATCCCCCTCATCCCTTTTTTTTCAAATATACCATACAGGATATTTAGTGATCTATACCAATTCCCCCAGGGTACTTCTTTTTTCCCAGGTCCGTGTGTTTCCTATTTTTAAGACAGTTGTGGTAAGCTTAAACTAGATTATTTAAAAAGAAAGCGGGAATGACAGATGATTGTAACAAACGATCAAGAATTAGAAGGCCTGAAAAAAATCGGAAGAATCGTGGCGCTTGCGCGTGAAGAAATGAAACGGAAAGCAGAGCCCGGCATGAGCACAAAAGACCTCGACCTGATCGGAAAAGCGGTGCTTGATGAGCATGGCGCTGTTTCAGCTCCTGAGAAGGAATACGACTTTCCGGGTGTGACATGCATCAGCGTAAATGATGAAGTGGCTCACGGTATACCAAGCACCTCCAAAATTTTAAAAGCGGGAGATCTTGTGAACATTGACATCTCCGCTGAATTTGGCGGCTTCTATTCCGACACAGGCATCTCATTTGTGCTCGGTGAAGGAGAAGAACGCCTTCATAAGCTTTGCCAATGCGCGGAAAACGCTTTTCAAAAAGGGCTGCAGCAGGCAAAAGCAGGAAAGCGCCAAAACCAAATCGGGAGAGCCGTTTATCATGAGGCACGTTCTCAAGGCTTTACCGTCATCAAAACCCTGACCGGCCACGGAATCGGCCGAAGCCTGCATGAAGCGCCGAACCACATCATGAACTACTATGATCCATTTGATAACGCGCTTTTCAAAAACGGCACAGTCATCGCGCTTGAACCGTTTATTTCAACGAAAGCGGAAACGATTGTTGAAGCTGAAGACGGCTGGACGTTCAAGACACCGGATAAAAGCCTGGTTGCCCAAGTTGAACACACGATCGTCATTACAAAAGACGAACCGATTATCCTGACAAAACTGTAAAACACATTCCGGGCTGCCGGAAGGTTTACCCTCCTCCCATTACAGGTAAACCATCACTATTCTGCTGGAGGAGGTATAGCCATGAACAGAGATCAAGAAAAAATCCAAATTAAAAACGAAATGGATGCCATGCACGGCACAACAAAAGAAGAAATTTTACAAGACTTTGAGGAATTTAAAGACTATCTGAGCAAACAAGTGAACCGAGGCAAGAAGCTGGGATTGGATGACGGCAAGCTTGTGAAAAGCGCCGCGATCCTGGGAGACCGCCTCGCAAAGCATGAAGAGCCGCAAAACAGTGAAGAAATGCTGCTGCAGGAGCTTTGGAGCGTTGCGGACGAAGATGAGAAAAAACATTTGGCACAGCTGCTGGTCAAATTGGTTGATAAACAATAAACACACGAGCCGGGCGCATATGCTGCCCGGCTTTCTTGATATTGTCACAGCCCGGCTCCTCCAGATATGCTACACTACTATTATGTCTGTGAAAGGAGCCTTTATTTGCATGTGGTTTATTATTTTCGGCATTATTTTCTTTATTGAAGGCATTATGATAACCGTTTACGGCGTGAAGAAAAAAAACGGAATGCTCACATATATCGGCATTGTGTTCAGCATTATGACATTTGGCGTTGTCATGATGAAACTAACCGGCCATTAAATCATATTCAGCTTTTGCTCCGCATATACATACAGAAGAACATTCGTACAGATAGTGCGAAAGGCTCAGTTTTTCCCGCACCTCTTTTCAGCATCTTTTTATGGATGTTACAATGCCAATCGTTTGGTAAAATCCTCTCCATTGGGAGAGATAGGGAAAGGAGTTTTCTGACATGCATTACGGCAGTAAAGGCTGGTATGTGGCAGAATTAAAAAAGCAGGGGATCACGCACCATGAAGGAAGAAAGCTTCAAAGCTATAAAACCTATTTTCTTGCCAACCTGCTCGAAACAAAGAAAAAACAATCTTAAACATTGAAAGCCGCGCACGCTGATATGCGCGGCTTTTTTTTATTCAACCGGCAGCAGCCTGTCCCTTTTTTTCATAAAGGACGATCTCCAGCTTGCCGACAGTGCATCTTCACTTAAAATCCGTTCAATGGCAGCGAGATTTTTTGCATCATGGTAGTTGATGCGGTTGGCAAATTGGACGGATATGGCTTTCTCCCCTCTGGACAGCAATTCAAGTTTGGCGCCGGGAGCCACCCTGCCCTCTTCCAAAACGCGAAAATAAAAGCCGGTGTAGCCGGTTTGCTGAACCTTCAGCACCATTTCCTTTACGCCAAACTTTTTCGCAAGCTTTACACACGGCTGGCGCGGCTGGCTGACTTGAACAACGGCTTCATCAAGCTGAAACACATCCCCGATGCAAACGGTCTCCTCAGTCAGGCCCGCGATCGTCAGATTTTCACCAAATGCGGCGCTGGGCAGCGGTCTTGAGAGGAACTCTTCCCAAAACGGATAATGCGCGGCCGGGTAGACACAGACAGCCTTATCAGGCCCGCCGTGATTGATGAGGTCCGCCTGTCCGTCTCCTTCAAAATTCGTCCGATACAGCATGACAGCGGAATCAGCCGGCCGCTTCATGATGCCGGTTTCGATTTTCTTGCCGTCATACTCAAGCGTCTGCGGCTTTCCCAGATTAAGAGAGAGGACAGAATAATGCGCTGGCTTCATACAAACACATCCCCTTTACAGGTTGTAAAATGATTGATTATCATAAAAAGAAAAGGTGGTTTTTACATGCTTCAATACCGAATCGTTGCAGACGGCCGGGTTCAAGGTGTAGGTTTTCGCTATTTTGTTCAAATGGAAGCCGATAAGCGAAAACTGGCCGGCTGGGTCAAAAACCGCGATGACGGCCGGGTTGAGATTTTGGCAGAAGGCCCGGAAAACGCCTTACAATCGTTTCTTGAAGCCGTAAAGAAAGGCAGCCCTTTCTCAAAGGTTACCGACATCTCTGTCACTGAATCCCGCAGCCTCGAAGGCCATCATCGATTTTCCATTGTTTATTCGTAAGGCTTATCCTGATAAAAGTAATTCGGTTTAACGATTGAGTTGTCATAGGACCGGTGGAAAATATGAGTGGCAGCGGGTGAAATCGGCGGAATCAGCCACGTCCAGTCCCCCGTCAGCTTTCTGCCCGCTTCTTCCTCCTGTTCTTCAAACCGTTTAAACTGGCTTGCAGCTGTATGATGGTCAACAATGCTGACACCTTGCTTTTTATACGAGTGCAGCACAGCTTTATTCAATTCAACAAGCGCTTGATCCTTCCATAACTCCATGTTGTAATCTGTAGAAATCCCGATAACGGACGCCACTTTTTTGAGCTTATCATATCGCTTTTCATCCGCCAGGTTTCTCGCGCCGATCTCTGTGCCCATATACCAGCCGTTAAACGGTGCGGCATTATAATGAATACCCCCGACCTCAAGCTTCATATCAGAAATAATCGGCACGCCGTACCATTTCAGCTCCAGATCAGAAAACGCTTCGATTTCAGGATGTGTGATTGGAACCTCAATCACAAGTGAACGCGGCAGCTCATACCAGACTGGCTGCTCATCGCCTTTCATGCGAAAAATGAGCGGCAGCAGGTCAAAATGGGTTCGCTCTCCGCGCCAGCCGAGCCGCTCACAGGCTGCGGTCAGGGAACGTGAAGCCGGGTCGCCGATTCTTTCTCCGCCTGATTCATATCCGGCATACCGGATTAACTGATGATTCCAGATTTCCACTTGTTTTTCACCCTTCTTTTCCGGAGGGAAAATCGTAATGCTCGGTCTGATTTTACCATTATTGGTTGCGGTTTCAATGTGATGAAAGAGGGCGTCTCGCACATCTTCCTTCGTCCGGACGTCACGTCTGTCGATGACATTCAGCGAATTCCAAAACAATCTGCCGATGCAGCGGTTGCTGTTTCTCCAAGCCATTTTCGCACCGTGCTCGATTTCTTCCTTCGTATGCACATAGCTTCCGGTCCGGGCAATTTCACTTTTGATGTCATCGAGACGGTCTTTCACTTCCTCCTCCTTCCCCAATTCCTGATAGCATGCGGCAATAAACGCTTTCGCTTCGTTCCAGAGTATTTCTTTTTCTTCCAACAAACTCTCTCCTTCAAATCGCTTCATGCTTTTCATTGTATCGTTTTTAAGCGGTAAGACAAATGATTTTTCTTTATCTTCTTGAAAAGACAATAAAAAACACCCGCACATGTGCAGGTGTCAAAGAGACGATAAGCGATTTGCCAATTCAGTTAAGTCGCTTCGAAAGTTTTTGCCGGTCATCGGTATGCCGTGCCCCGTCAGCAGCGCTTCCGGTTCAAGGCCGGCAAGCTTCTGAATAGATCCGGCAGCCGTCTCTGTGTCAGGCGTGAAATAAGCCGGCGGCCCGTGAAGCTCTTGCTTTTGAATCAAGACGTCTGCCATTTTCTCTTGTTCCACTGTAATGACAGCATCCCCTGCCACAAGCACGCGTCCGTCCTCGCGGAATAATGAAATATGGCCGGGCGTGTGTCCCGGGGTCGCAATCCACATCCACTCGTCAAGAAAAGGAACGGAGCCGTCTTCCGGCAGCGCCTGCACATGTGAGGAAATATCGATGGAGTGCCGGGGAAACAGCGGCGACAGCTTGGCGACCAGCCCGCTTTTGCTGTCAGGACGGGCCGGAGGATAATCGTCTTTTCCTGTGACATAAGGCATTTCCCTGGAGTGGACATAGACAGGAACATCCCAATGCTCAAGGATTTCTTCTATCGCCCCGATGTGGTCAAAGTGCCCATGTGTGAGGATCATCGCCTTCAGCTGAAAATCGTCGCCGAATCTTTGTTGGGCTTCATTGACAATCATGCTGGCTGATTGAGGCATACCGGCATCAATTAAAACAAATGAGCGGGGTTCAGAGGGCAGCTGAATAAAATAGACATTCGCAATTTGCACGGTCAACCCGTATACCCCTTTTGCCGCTTCGAACCCCGTGCCGCTTCTGACTGAAGTCAGCGGCATATAAGGATCACTCATCATGACACCTCCGAATTGTTGTATACCGTTAGTGTGTGTCATTAGTCCTGAATTATCATACGGAAATAGAAATCGCACCGATCAATAGAGCGATAGCCGTCATGACGATCACCGCGAGAACCGCCCACTTCAATGCGAATTTTTGATGGTCGTCAATAGAAACTCCAACAAGCCCGACAAGCAAATGCGTGGATGGGACAAGCGGACTCAGCATATGAATTGGCTGGCCGATAATAGAAGCTCTGGCAATTTCCACTTTATCCACACCGTATGCGACAGCTGTTTCTGATAAAATCGGCAGCACCCCGTAGAAATACGCGTCATTCGGCATTAGGAATGTAAAAATACCGCTTGTTAAGGCCACAATCGCCGGGATCAGTCCGCCCATTTGTTCAGGAATCATCGACACAAGCGAAAT
Organism: Bacillus tequilensis KCTC 13622; assembly: GCF_000507145.1. Taxonomy (GTDB): domain Bacteria; phylum Bacillota; class Bacilli; order Bacillales; family Bacillaceae; genus Bacillus; species Bacillus tequilensis. The sequence goes on from NZ_AYTO01000039.1 coordinate 108,227, forward strand.
CGCCATTTCATCAACCATTTTGGTGCCTGTCAAAATCCCCGTAAAAACCCCCGCCGCAAAAATCATGGAGCCTATGGCCAGAACGTTGCTGGAATGCGCCGAGATCCGCTGTCTCTGATGCTCAAGATTTGGATAGTTCACAAGCAGCGCGATACAGAACGCAATGACAAACAGTACGGTTAAACTGATTTTACCCGATACTAAACATCCTACCAAAGAAAGCGTTAACAATAAATTGAACCACCAAAGCTTCGGCCGCTTCCATTCATCTTCAATCGCAGCCGCCGGTTCATCGGCATTAGCCGGCTGTTTCAATTCAATCACGCCAAGGCGCTTTCGTTCCGCTTTTCCAAGCACATACGAAACCGCAACCATACAAAGCATCCCGCTTGCGATGACAGGAATCATCGGCCCTGTAAGCTCAGCCGGATCAACCCCCAGCGCGCTCGCCGCCCGCGGCGTCGCGCCTCCCCACGGAATCGTGTTCATGATCCCCATGCCGACTCCCGCGATTCCCGCCAGGATAATCGGCCGGATGCCGAGCAGCAAATAGAGCGGAAGCATCGCGCTTGTTGTAATCATATACGTTGTCGAACCGTCTCCGTCCAAGGCGACGAGCATCGTAAGAACCGCTGTCCCAACAACAATTTTTAATGGGTCGCCTTTGACCATGCTTAAGATTTTGCCAACCACAGGGTCAAACAGGCCTGTATCAATCATTATTCCAAAATATAAGATCGCAAACATAATCATGACCGCAGTCGGTGCGACTTGCTGAATCCCCGAAATCATCATGTCCCCGACTTCAGTAAATCCAAATCCGGCGATCAGCGCAAACACAATCGGCGTCAAAACCAATGCTGTTAAAACAGAAAGCCGTTTTGTCATGATCAATGCCATAAATACAAGCATCATGAGAAAGCCCAAAATTGCTAACACATCCATCCCCCCTAAAATGAATCCGCTTACATTTTTTCTCCCTTTTTATCTTGCCTTTTTGCCATCGTATGGGAAAACCAACCGCAAGTAAATAATTTGGTTTTTTTGTATTTTTAATTTTTTAAAACCGTTTTGTTCTTTTTGATCAATTTAGATCACGACAAATAGATCCCGGATATTCCGGAATCTTAATTTCCTGTCATAATGCTTTGATAAAAAGTTGTTTGCTGTTCAAGAAACCGTTTCGTTTCCCTGCTGTTCAAATAAAAGCTTTCCCCGTCCTGATCGTTTATTTTCCGCTTCCACTCGGGTGAGGATGTGACCTTCTTTAGAGCTTGGTCCCAGTATGAAATCTCTTCTTCAGACATATTTTTCGGGCCCAAAACCCCTCTCCAATGAGAAAACACAAACGGGATCCCCTGCTCCTTCCACGTCGGTACATCCGGAAAACCGGGAAGTCTTTTATCAGACGTTACAGCAGCTAACGTGAGATCGCCGCGCCGCTCATATGTTTTCGCTTCAGACACGGTCATTGAAGCTGCTTCTATCTCATGTTTGATCAGCGCCTGAATGAGCTGTTCACTGCTGTCATACTGCAAAAATTGAATGGTAAAAGGATCAATGCCGTACATATCCGCCGCTCTGACGAACGAAAGCTGATCATCATTGCCAAACCCCGGTGCAAAGCCGATTTTCACCTTGCCTGGATTCATCTTAATCTCATTCAGTAAATCCTTGCCGTTTGTTAACGACGATTCTTTTGGCAAGGCAACCGCCTGCCATTCCTTGGAGAGAATGGCAAGCGGCGTAAAATCGCTCATTTTTAATTTGCTTTGTCTGAGAAGGTCGTTGCTCAGGATTAAACTGGACGTCATGCTGATGATCCGTTTACTGCTATCGTTGACATATTTCCAGCCTTTCTCTCCCCCGCCGCCGGGCTTATAGACGATACGAACATCGCCCTTCACGATCTGCTTCTGCCGCAGAACGGATTGGATCGCCTGTGCTGTGACATCCCAGCCGCCAGAAGGCTCGGCGGGGACGACAATTTCAATCGGCCCGTCCGGCAGGCGCGGCGCAGCCGCCTGCCGGATATCACCCTGCATAAAGAGTAATAGCGCAATGAATAGAAGTATACTTCTATTCATATCTCATCCGCCGCCAAATAATATTTTCTCTCCGGCCTGCCGATAATCCCGTATTCAAGTTCGGCTCTTGCTTCTTCCTTTGACACAAGGTACTCGGCATAGCGGCGGGCAGTCGTTCGTGACGCCCCCATTTTTTCCCCAAGCTCTTCCGCTGTCATTCCTTCTGACGCATTCAGAAGCGCTTCCTTAATGTTCCGCAGTGTAATTGAATTAATGCCTGTCGGCAAATCCTCAACCGGCAAAGATGCCTTCACACCGTTCCCAAAAATATGATCGATCATGGATTGGCTGACCTCTGGCTGAGATAAAAGCAGCTTCCTTTTTTCTTTATACTGGAGCAGCACCTGCCTGAACTTATCAGCCGTTACGGGTTTGATCAAATAGTGGGCTATCCCTGCCCGGAGCGCTTCTTGTAAGTGACGGGTTTCTGTTGCCGCTGTGATGATCATAATATCCACTTCGGGAAAACGGCTTCGTATCTCAGGAATTAATGATGTCCCCAGCTCGTCCGGCATATAAACATCCAGCAGAAGCAATTCTGCCTTTTGTTCCTCCAAAAGCGCCATTGTTTCTTTGGCGTTTGCCGCCTTGCCGATAATCTTGAATCCATCAAGCTGTTCAATTAATCTCTCATGGATTTGCGCAACCCGAAAATCATCCTCCGCAATCGCGATGTGAATCAAATGGATTCCCCCTTTGTTTCTCCTTCGGTATAAATACAGTGAATACCGCACCGCCGGTTTTTTGATTCGCCAGTTCGATCCAGCCGCCCAGTTCATGCACTGAATCCTTAACATTGGCCAGACCGTAGCCTCTCTTCATCCCCTTTGAAGAATAGCCTCTTTGAAACACAGCTTCGATTTTATCAGGCGGAACACCCGGACCTGTGTCCGACACTTCGATGACAATGTCATGCCCCATATCCGTGATGAAAACCACTGCCTCCTTCACACTTTGATCAGCTACAGCTTCGAAAGCGTTATCAATTAAGTTGCCGATAATGGTAATGAGATGGGACAAGCCGATATGTGCAGGAAGAGGCGCAAGCGAGCTGTTCTCATCGATAGACAGCTTGACCTTCTTTTCCGATGCCTTGCTTATTTTCCCTAACAAAATGGCCTGCACCTGCTGTGAATGGATGTTATGGAATAAGAGATCATGCTGTTCATTTTGTATCGCATATTCTTCTTTAATCAGATCAATGGCTTCCTCATACTCGCCAAGCTCAAGCAGCCCTAAGATCGCGTATAGCTTATTTGAAAATTCATGAGTCTGCGCTCTGAGATCCTCTGAATATTTGCGTACCTCTGTCAGTTTGTCGATCAGCTTTTTCAGCTCTGTTTTCTCCCGGAAACTGACGACAATCCCATACGTTTGCCCGCCTTGCGTCATCACTTTCGTATTGATAATAAATACTAGATCGTTGACACTTACTTCCTGGTTTGGCTGCATGTCTCCTTGTTCAAGCACACTTTTAAGCCCGGCGCCCGGCATGACGTCTTCAATAGGAAGATGGATCACAGGCTCGGGAAGCTTCAGCATCTCAGCCGCCGACACGTTCATCATTGTGACGACGCCTTCACGGTTGGTAGCAATAACCCCTTCCCGAATTGCGAAAAGCATTGCATTCCTCTCCCGATAAAGAGACGCAATCTCATGCGGCTCAAGGCCAAGCGTATCCTTCCTGATGCTTTTCGCCAGCGCGGCGGCACCGGCAAATCCGAGGAGCAGCACAAGAACAGCAATCACGCTCAAATTTCTTAGATGTTTTTTAATGCTTTGCTCTGTCTCCGTCTGCAGAAAATCAACGGATACGCTGCCAATCACCTGGCTGTATCCCTTCTGCTCTTTCATAATCGGCGCGCTCCCTCTAATCACCAGCCGTTCATCCGCTTTTGTTTCAGAAACATGCGAGCCGCCAAACAACATTTCTCTGCTGCGCTCCAGCTTCATTTGGGCACTTTTGCCCGTAGTGCTCTGAATGTCTCCTTTTTCGTCCAAAATATAAATGGCATAAGCACCAGTCTGTTCTTTCATCTGTTCAATGACCTCTTGCGCCTCAGCCTCGTGTCCGCCTTTAGCCGGCGGCATATAGGAAATGGTTCTCGCCGTCTGAATCGCAAGCTGCTCAGCCTGCCTTCGTTCTTCCTGTGTATGCTGAACAGCTAACGTAATGGTCAGCACACCAATGACAAAAACCAGCAGAGCCGCAATCAGCCCCATTATTTTTGTTTGCAGGGAAAAATGGAACCGCTTTTTCACCACAGCACCAGCCGTCCTTTCTACCTAGATCATACCATTTTCCGTGGGGAGTTTTCTCATTTTTCAAAATCCATTATTCTATACATGGAGTGAAAATAAAAAAGGCAGACCGCGGTCTGCCTTTTTCTTTCTACCATATTCCCAGTACTTTCCACCATAATCCGCCGATCACAAGCCATACGACAATATGGACGATCGAGAGAATAAATCCGATGGACCACCATTTGCTTTGCGGAACGTAGCCTGCTCCGAAGAAAACTGGAGCCGCTCCAGCACCATAGTGAGTCGTTGACCCGAACAAGTTGCTGAAGAAGGCGAGGCTGAGCGCTGCGAGAAGCGGCGGTGCGCCCGCTGCCACGATGACAGCCAAAAACGCTGAATACATCGCGCTGATATGGGCTGTCGCACTTGCAAAGAAATAGTGTGAATAGAAATACACAACAATTAAAATGAAGAATGCCAAAATCCAAGAGAATCCTGATACAGATGATTTCATGGCATTACTGAACCAAGATACCATGCCCAGCTCATTCAAGAAGTTGGCCAGCATGACAAGCGCCGCAAACCAAGTGAGCGTATCCCAAGCGCCCTGTTCTTTTTTGATATCATCCCAAGTCAGAACCTGTGATAATAAAAGAACGGCCAAACCGATCAATGCGGTTGTGGTCGCATCGATGTTGAAGCTGCCGCCAAAAATCCAAAGCGCAAGCACCAAAAGAAAAACGATAACCATGGAAAGCTCTGATTTCTTGAACGGTCCCATTTCTTTCAGTTTTTCTGTTGCGATTTTCGCCGCATCCGGTGTTTCTTTGATTTCCGGCGGGTACAGCTTGTAAATCACAAGCGGTGTGATGATTAAGCTTACAAGTCCCGGTACAATCGCGGCAATCGCCCAGCTTGTCCATGTTAAGTCCACCCCTGCGACATCATGGGCCAGCTTGGCAATCAGCGGGTTCGCCGCCATCGCCGTTAAGAACATAGCAGATGTGATCAGGTTCCCCTGAAAACCGGTTTTTAATAAGAATGCGCCGATTTTTCTCTCTGTTCCATTTGCCGGACTTGATCCGAATGTTTCGGATAATGATCTGATAATAGGAAAGATAATGCCTCCTGCACGCGCCGTGTTACTTGGAATGGCAGGTGAAAGTATTAAATCACTGAACAGCAGTGAATAAGATAGTCCAAGGGTTTTTTTCCCGAATTTCTGAACGAATACATACGAAATTCTCGCACCAAGCCCGGTTTTGATAAATCCCCGGGAAATAAAGAATGCGATGACGATAAGCCAGATGGTCTTATTCCCGAATCCGCTTAATGTATCCTCAATTGATAGTGTTCCAGTTAGTGCAGTAACCGCCAATGCAAAAATGGCAATTGCACCCATTGGCAAGGGCTTGGAGATAAAGCCGATAATTGTCGCGACAAAGATCGCAAACAAATGCCAAGCTTTAGGTTCAAGTCCGGACGGAGCGGGAATAAACCAAATGATTAGTCCCACAGCGACAGTAATAAGCAATGGAACAAGCTTTACTGCTGACTGTTTTCCTGCGTCTTTTTCTGAAGCCATAAATAGGTCTCCTCCTATATACTTGTTTTCCGATCCCCTTTCCCATTCTACTACTTAACTAAGTTAATAAACATTTTAATTAATTAAAAAACACAAAGGTGAGCAGCCCTTTGTGTTTTTCATTTTCTTAATGTAGTTTACCCGCCCCCGCTTGAGCTATAACATTCGATTTCACATTCGCGGAAGCATCGATTGTTCCGTGCAGAGACGGCGTCCAGCCGACAGAAGAACTCAGTCCGTTTGCAGCCGATGCGTTGATCTCCGCGCCGTTCAGCAATGTGCCGGAATCATATAAAGCCGTTCCCCCGCTGAACACGCTGATCGTTTTAGCAGCTGACAGTCCCGGCACGTCAATGACATTGTTTTGGGCATAGATTTTAGAGGACTTTCCGATTCCCCACGCATAGCTGAAGGCATAGTCTGAGGAGCTTGTGCTGCCTTCATAATAGTTATTGTATACGTGCACCTGTCCGAAGCGGACTCTCGGTGCGCGCTGGACGATATTTTTGTAGCGGTTATGGTGAAGCGTGATTTTTAATTTGCCGTCATCGGATGTTTTGCTGTCGCTTGATCCGAAAATGGAGCTTTTATCATGATCGTGATAATAGTTGTAAGACATCGTGATATAGTTCGCGCCGTTAGAAGCATCTGTTTGCCCGTCATGGTGCTGATATTTTCTGCCGAAATACTTTGGTGATGTGCTGTCCGGACGGGAGCCGTCATTAAATGTACAATGGTCAATCCATATGTGCGTGCCGCCGTTTATCGTGATATTGTCGTATTGCGAGTTCCAGTTTCCTGAGCTGCCGTCAGTCGGGTCCCACTGCGGAAAATAATCATAGGCGTCCTGGAATTCAAGATTGCGGATAATGACGTTATCACTCTTGATCTGGAAGTTTCCGCCCGCGATTTTGGCATTTGTCCCCGAACCGACAATCGTCGTATTCGCAGGAATATCGAGCACCACACGTGCTTTTTGGTTTTTCTGAGAACGCTCTCTCGCCTCTTCTTGTGCTCCCGAAGGCTCTTTTTTGCCCCATGTGCCAGGATCATAGGCTTTCAAATATTTGTCCAACTCGTACTCTGGATCTTTATAGTCATTTAGGCCGAGCGGCTTCAGATCGTCATCCACGTTCATGTCAATTGTTCCCTTGATATAAATGATTTTTGGCGTTGTGTTGGTGTTCTTTCCTAATGCCGAGACAAGCTGGTTTCTGTTGCTGACGGTATACACGTTCGAGGACGATGCTTTAGATCCGCCTGTCGTGCCGGTTGAATACGCGCCCCAGCCATCATTTGACCCTAATGCCTGATGGCCTAAATCAGTTGCATCCGCCCCAGCCGGAGTCAACCCTAAAAACAGCGCCGTGGCTAACATCACTTTTTTCATTCACTATGAACCCCCATTTTCTATTTCGAGAGATTTTATTCCAATTTCTCACGAAAATATAATAGCAAATTGAGGGACAGCCTGAACCGAAAATGTACCGCTATCTTATTGCGGCATTGTGCAAAACATCCGCCGCAAAGACCGCAAAAAAACCCAAAAGGCCGGAGTTTGCCTTTTGGGTTAGTCCCTGCATTATGCCCAGGATTTCACTTTTTCATTATCCGTCACAAAGAGAAGCACTTTCCCTTCATCTAAACGTTTCTCAAATTGAGCGGCTTCATCTTCAGAAAAACCGATTTCATGAATTTTATTTCGAAGCTCGTCGCCTTTTTTATTAAACATATTTCCTACCGCGTGCTTGAGACCTGTTTCTTTGGCTCCGATCGTGTTGGCGTTTGTGTTGTCTGCCAGCCGTTCCGTTCTGTCATCGTCGTGAGATAAGACGTATACATCCTCTTTCGCAACACCCATTTGCTGTAATTCTTCTGCATCCTTCATGAGCTGTTCATCGTTTGTATACTCTTTTACAACTGGTTTCATTCCGATATTCCTCCTTCATGTTTTCTATATTTGTTTTATACCCGATCGCATATTGATAAAACAGATTTCAGAACATTGAAGAGGAAAACAGGAAGAATGGTAGTAGCCATTTATTTTACGCTCATGGTAAAGTAATAGGAAAGCAAATATTTTCAGAAAAGTCAAAACAGTAGAGAAACTGCTGCCCGGAGCAAACGATCATGAATGGCTGTCTTTATCTGTACGAGCAGGAGGTATGTCTAATGCAATACTTTTCACCAGAACAGCAATACAATGCGTGGGTTGTAAGTGATTTAGTCAAACAGATTTTCCATCAGCGATCCGGCGGTTCACCCGGAATTCACGAGCTTGCAGTCTTTGCCGAGGAACATTTTCAAATTGATATCGACTTTGTTTTCTCCATTATCATGAATATCGGTGATATTGAATTCGCACTCGCAGAAGAAATAGAAAAGAAATTGTCCGGCTATCTCGGCGCTCTCCTCCCATATGTCAACGCTGATATGCTTAAAACCTCTAAAGCCAACGCCAATGCGTTTTTGTCCCAGAGACACGGCAATGCAGTATACCATTTATTTGTGCCTGATGAAGCTTTTATGAAAAAGCAGTGAAATTGCAGCTTTCTTTACTAAAAAAATATTGACACGATAAGCCATGCTATTATAGTGTTTACATGTGATAATGATTCTCATTACTAAATCTAAAAAAGGAAGAATGACATGCGCACCTATTCTAACAAGTTGATTGCCATCATAAGTGTTTTATTGATTGCCTGCTTCATTGTATCCGGCTGTTCATCCAGCAAAAATAACAGCGGAAGCGGCGAAAGCAAGTCTAAGGATTCAAGAGTGATCCAGCATGAAGAAGGAAAAACGCCAGTGAGCGGCACACCTAAACGGGTGGTTGTCCTTGAGCTTTCATTCTTGGATGCTGTTCATAACCTTGGCATTACGCCAGTGGGCATCGCCGATGACAACAAAAAAGATATGATTAAAAAGCTTGTCGGCAGTTCCATTGATTATACATCTGTCGGTACACGCAGCGAACCGAATCTTGAGGTGATCAGCTCCTTGAAGCCTGATTTAATCATCGCTGATTCTGAACGCCATAAAAACATTTATAAACAGCTGAAACAAATCGCCCCGACGATTGAATTAAAAAGCCGGGAAGCGACATATGACGAAACGATCGACAGCTTTACAACCATTGCTAAAGCATTAAATAAAGAAGATGAAGGAAAAGAAAAGCTTGCCGAGCACAACAAAGTCATCAACGGCCTAAAAGCGGAGCTTCCGAAAGATGAAAACCGCAGCATTGTTCTCGGGGTTGCAAGAGCTGATTCGTTCCAGCTTCACACGTCATCATCCTATGACGGAGAAATCTTTAACATGCTCGGTTTTACACACGCTGTGAAGTCTGATAAGGCCTATCAAGAAGTCAGCCTCGAGCAATTGAGCAAAATCGATCCTGATATCTTGTTCATCTCAGCCAACGAAGGCAAGACCATTGTAGACGAGTGGAAAACGAACCCGCTTTGGAAAAATCTAAAAGCGGTGAAAAACGGACAAGTCTATGATGCGGACCGTGACACTTGGACAAGATTCAGAGGCATCAAGTCTAGTGAAACAAGCGCCAAAGACGTGCTGAAAAAAGTGTATAATAAGTAGGACAAATGAGAAGCGAGGGGGGAATCCTTGCTTCTTCGTTTTTGCAACCAGACGCAGTAAGGAAGTGAGACTGTTGTATCATTCAGCCAAACGGCGCTTTTCATCAAGACTGATGATGTTCATCATCGCATTGATCATTTTTATATTCGGGCTTGGGCTGAATCTTTCAGTGGGAGCCTCAGACATCGGCATCATAGATTCATTGAAATATCTTTTTGTATGGGACGGTTCAAAGGAACAGCTCATCATCTCTACTCTTCGCCTTCCCCGCACATTAATCGGCGTTTTCGTCGGTGCCAGCCTGGCCGTAGCAGGGTCGCTGATGCAGGCCATGACGAGAAACCCTCTCGCTTCGCCCCAAATTTTCGGTGTGAATGCAGGCGCATCGCTTTTTGTCGTTGCTTCTCTCGTCATTTTGCCGCAATCGCCCTATTCCTCCGTTGTATTCGCGTTTGCGGGTGCGGCGGCAGGCGGCGCGATTGTGTATATGATTGCCTCATCCGGCGGAATGACGCCTGTTAAGCTTGCGCTGTCGGGAATGGCGGTGCATTTGTTCCTTTCCTCTATGACTCAGGCCATCATTATTTTAAATGAGTCGGGTGAGGATGTACTTTATTGGATGACAGGCGCGATAGACGGAAGCAACTGGCAGGATGTCATGACCATCGCCCCGTTTTCTGTCATCGGCATCGGACTGGCTCTCGTGTTTTCCGGTTCTGTTTCTGTTCTCGGTCTCGGAGATGAAACAGCAAAAGGGCTTGGGCAAAATATGAGCGGCATCCGGATTCTGATCAGTTTTATCATCTTAATTCTTTCCGGCGCTTCCGTAGCCGTCGCGGGACCGATCGGCTTTGTCGGACTGCTCGTTCCGCATATTGTCCGCAAGCTGATCGGTGAACATTATCAATACGTCCTCCCGTTTTCGGCGCTGTTCGGTGCCATTTTGCTGGTATACGCAGATGTTTTGGCCAGATGGATTGCATTTCCTTATGAATCACCGGTCGGCATCGTCACCGCGATTATCGGAACACCGTTCTTCTTATATTTGGCAAGGAAAGGGCGAAATCTGAAATGAAGAAAACAACCAGTAAACAAAAACGCCCCTTGCTGGCGATACTCATATTGGCCGTGATTCTGATCGTTCTGTCCGTCATCAGCATCGGCTTCGGCGCATTATACATTTCACCGGATGCGGTGGTCACGAATTTGCTTGGATTGGATCATTCCTTTGAATTCATCATCCAGCAATACCGTCTTCCCCGAATACTATTAGCGATTTTGGCCGGTGCCGGGCTTGCCGCGGCCGGAGCGATTTTACAGGGTGTGATCCGAAATCCGCTCGCTTCCCCGGACGTTGTCGGCATTTCTAAAGGATCAGGACTTGCGGCGATGGCAGTGATTTTGATCTTTCCTGAATCACCGGTGTACGTGCTTCCGTTCTCCGCATTTGCCGGAGCAGCCATTATTGCTGTACTATTATTAATGATAGCCCGAAAAAAGAGCATTCAGCCCTCTTCACTGGCTTTATCAGGCATCGCCTTAGGCGCGGTCTGCCACGCCGGGATGCAATATATGATGGTGAAGTTTCCGGGTGACGTGAATGCAGCGCTCATTTGGCTGACAGGCAGCCTCTGGGGAAGAAACTGGGAAGAGGTCAAACTGCTTGTACCATGGCTTTTGATTCTTTTTCCGATTGTCTGCATTCTCATACCGAAGCTGGATCTGATGTCTCTTGGCGATGAACTGACGCAGGGTCTTGGTGAAAACGCAAACCGGCTGAGATTCATCCTGATTTTCACCGCGGTTGCGCTGGCGGGAAGCTGTGTAGCCGTTGTCGGCTCAATCGGTTTTATCGGCTTGCTTGCTCCGCATATCGCCAGACGGCTTACTGGAGAAAAAGCTAAATATTTACTTCCTGCATCAGCATTGATTGGTGCTATTATATTATTAATTGCAGATACGTTAGGGCGCGGCCTCATGCCTCCGGTTGAAATACCGGCCGGAATATTGACAGCCGTGATCGGCGCGCCTTATTTCTTATATTTATTGAAATTCGAAGCGAGGAAACAGTAGGGAGAGGATACCATGGGAAAACTGGCTGCAGACCAGCTCACTCTTTCATATGACAGCACAGTGATTATTGACGGAGTAGACTTACAGATAGAAGAAGGAAAAATCACTGCGCTCATCGGCGCCAATGGCTGCGGGAAATCAACAATCCTCAAATCACTCGCCAGGCTGATGGCTCCAAAAAGCGGAACAGTGCTATTAGAAGGAAAAGATATACACCGCCAGCCGTCAAAAGAAGTCGCAAAAAAGCTGGCCATTCTTCCTCAATCTCCTCAGGCGCCTGAAGGATTGACGGTAGAGGAATTATGCTATTTCGGCAGACATCCTCACAAAAAGCTGTTATCCAAGCATACCCAAAAGGATCATGACATGGTGGGATGGGCGCTGGAAGCAACAGGCATGATTGAGCTGAAGGATCGGACGCTGGATGCCCTGTCAGGCGGCCAAAGACAACGAGCATGGATTTCCATGGCGCTTGCTCAAGGCACTGATTTGCTTTTGCTTGATGAGCCGACCACGTATTTAGATATCTCACACCAAATTGAAGTGCTTGAGCTGCTGAAAAAACTGAACCGCGATCATGGCCGCACCATTGTCATGGTGCTCCACGATTTAAACCAAGCCGCTCAATATGCTGACTATCTGATCAGTGTGCTGGACGGAAAAATATACAATGCCGGAACACCGGAAGATGTGTTTACCCAGCCATTTTTCCGTGAAGTCTTCGGCTTGGAATGCTGCATTATGAGAAGCCCAATCGACCAAAAGCCCATGTGCCTGCCGACGGGACTGTGCCCGAAATTACGGGCGAAATGAAAAGGAGAGGAACCCCCTCTCCTTTTTTGTATGCTTTGTATTTCTTCCCCTATCCATGTTACAGTGGTGTCAATCAAGCGATAGGAGGATGAAAATGACAGCATCTCAGCAGCAAATTCAATTAGCAAGACGGCCGCAAGGCGTTCCCGTTCATGAAGACTTCCGCTTTGAAACCATTCCGGTCCCCGAGCCGAAGCAAGGGGAAGTGCTTGTCAAAACGCTTTATGTATCGGTTGATCCTTACATGCGCGGCCGTATGCAGGATACAAAGTCATATGTTGAACCGTTCACCTTGGATGAAGCGCTCTCTGGCGGAGTCATCGCTGAGGTCGTGTCAGACGGCGAACATCTGAAAAAAGGCGATATCGTCATCGGAAACCTCGGCTGGCAGGAATTTTCCGCTGTGAGCGAGTCTACCTTGCGGAAAATAGATACAAGCCTCGCTCCCGCTTCAGCCTATCTCGGCATTTTGGGCATGACCGGATTGACGGCATATTTCGGACTGCTGGATATCGGGCGCCCGAAAGAAGGAGAAACCGTGGTTGTCTCCGGAGCAGCTGGAGCCGTCGGTTCAACGGTCGGGCAGATTGCCAAAATCAAAGGCGCGCGAGTCGTCGGCATCGCGGGATCTGATGAAAAAATCGCGTATCTGAAACAGAAGCTGCAATTTGACGAAGCCATCAACTACAAAACAGCTGATGATATCCAAAAAGCGCTTGAAGACGCTTGTCCTGACGGTATCGATGTGTATTTTGACAATGTCGGCGGGCCGATTTCAGATGCGGTCATGAACTTGCTCAATGAATTTGCCCGCATTCCGGTGTGCGGCGCGATTTCTTCCTACAATGCGGAAAGCGAAGCAGACGACATGGGCCCTCGTGTCCAATCAAAGCTGATTAAAACGAAGGCGCTCATGCAAGGGTTTATCGTAAGCGACTACTCTGATCGTTTTTCTGAGGGGGCAAAACAGCTGGCTGAATGGCTGAGAGATGGAAAGCTCCATTACGAGGAAACGATCACAGAAGGCTTCGAAAACATTCCTGACGCGTTTTTAGGCTTATTTAAAGGTGAAAATAAAGGGAAACAGCTGATCAAAGTCACTGATCCGAGTTAATATACTGATGAAAACAAGGAGGGCTTTTCGCCCTCCTTGTTGTGTTTATTCGAGGTCAGCAGCGGAGAGTCAAAGTAAAATACCCATCGTCATCAGGTTCCGTTTCTTCCAGTTTAAAGCCAACTGCTTGAAAGCAAGCCAAACTGATTTGATTGTCTTCTTCGATGCTTGCAGTCCATTCCCGTACACGAGAAAATTCAGGTTCGTTCAGCAGTTTTTTTAATATCTGTTTTCCGTACCCTTGAAGCCGATACAGAGGATTGACAATCAATCCAATATACGTCTGCTTCTCTCCAAACTCAATAACGGCCATGCCCGCCGTCAGCTGTCCATCATATGCCATGAGGATCGTATCGTCTTCATCTTCACTCACTCGTTCATACCACGCCTCTAATGGCAGCATCGCATCCATTCTCCGCCTGGTATCCTCATTCTCAAACCAGTGTTTAAGGATTTCCAGCTCAGACTCCTTCATGATTTGAAATCTGTCTATTGAAGCCATTTCCTCACTCCCGCGTATGGTCTTTTCTATTATTTTACAACAAAAAAAGAGGGCTTTCCGCCCTCCTTTTTATTTTGTCTTCAGTTTTCCGCCTGTATAAACAGCTTCACTCAGCTCCACGCCAAGCTTCTTCGCCATTTTTTTCAGCTTTGATTCTTCCAGTTTCGTAACGAGGCTCAGCACGCTGCCTTCTTTTCCGGCCCGGCCTGTTCGGCCTGATCTGTGAACATAGCCATCTTCGTCAGGAATATCGGCATGAATCACGTACGGCAGATTTTCAATATCCAAGCCGCGTGCGGCAATATCAGTTGCCAATAAGAGCGGGAATTCTCCGTCTTCGAATGCGGCAATGATTTTCGCCCGCTCCATCTTTTTCGCTTCACTGTGCAGAACACCGAGATCAACGTGGTGATATGCCAGCTTTTCCGCATATACACTCAGGTTGCCGATGTCTCTCACAAATACGAGTGCCTGCATGTCTTGAAGTCTTGATAGCTTTTGCAGCAGCTTCACTTTATCGCGCTGCTCGCAAATCAGATATTGATGCTTCACTTTCCCAGCCTCCGTTTTGCTTCGCTGCACCTTCAACACCTCAGGCTCTTGCGCGAGTTCGCGGAGCACATCCTCTGTTTCCTTTTTGAGCGTGGCAGAAAAACATAGAAGCTGCCGGTCTCTTAATGTCGTTTTAATGATTTGTTTAATCGTTTCACGATGCTCCGGCAGAATCAGCTGATCCGCTTCATCAAGTACGATTGTTTTCACTTCATGCATTTTGAGTTTCTTTGCTTTAATCAGTTCAAACACCCTGCCCGGCGTGCCGACAATGATATGCGGGTGTTTTTTCAGTTTTTCGAGCTGCTTCTTCACATTCGCCCCGCCGATTAAGGAAGCCGCGCGCAGCTCTGATCCCGCTTTCCAATCCTGAATCACCTGAAAAATTTGCATCACCAGCTCACGCGAAGGCGCTAAAATGACTGCCTGCGGATGCTTCTGATCAGGCTTGATCCGTTCCAAAACCGGAAGCGCATACGCCAGCGTCTTCCCTGTTCCTGTCGGCGATTCTGCAATGACATCCTTTCCGTCCATGATCAGGCGGGCTGCCTGCTCCTGTACAGGAGTTGGCTTTTGAAAGCCGGAAGCATTCCAATTCTCTTGTATAAATGATTGTGCATTATGTAAAAATGGCCAAGTTTGCATCATTTTCGTTCTCCTCAATTCCTGAAATCTATTCCATAGTATCTCAAAACCTCGCCCGGAACGCAATTTTTCTTTTTCTTTCCTATACCTTTCAACATTCTGATTCCTCCTTTATAATCAAAAGGGTGAATATTACACGCCGATTGTGCGTGTTTGATAAACGATAGAGGTGTAAATATGAGTATTTTATCTGTAAAGGATTTAAGCCACGGCTTCGGTGACCGTGCCATTTTTAATAACGTCTCCTTCCGCCTGCTAAAAGGCGAACACGTCGGGCTGATCGGCGCAAACGGTGAAGGAAAATCGACCTTCATGAATATTATTACCGGAAAGCTTGAACCTGATGAGGGGAAAGTTGAGTGGTCAAAAAATGTCCGTGTCGGCTATTTGGATCAGCATACCGTGCTGGAAAAAGGAAAATCCATTCGTGACGTCCTGAAAGACGCGTTCCATTATTTATTTGCGATGGAAGAGGAAATGAACGAGATTTACAACAAAATGGGTGAAGCAGATCCCGACGAGCTCGAGAAGCTGCTTGAAGAAGTCGGCGTCATTCAAGACGCGCTGACGAACAATGATTTTTATATCATTGATTCCAAGGTGGAAGAAATCGCCCGCGGCCTCGGTTTGAGTGATATCGGTTTAGAGCGCGATGTCACTGATTTGAGCGGCGGACAGCGCACCAAGGTTCTTCTCGCTAAGCTTCTCCTTGAAAAGCCGGAAATTCTGCTTCTCGATGAGCCGACCAACTACCTTGATGAGCAGCATATCGAATGGCTGAAACGCTACCTGCAGGAATACGAGAACGCGTTTATCCTGATTTCCCACGATATTCCGTTCTTAAACAGCGTCATCAACCTGATTTATCACGTTGAAAATCAAAAGCTGACACGCTATGTCGGCGACTACCATCAGTTTATGGAAGTCTACGAAGTGAAGAAACAGCAGCTTGAAGCCGCGTACAAAAAGCAGCAGCAGGAAGTCGCTGAGCTGAAGGATTTCGTCGCCCGCAACAAAGCGCGCGTCAGCACGAGAAACATGGCGATGTCCCGCCAAAAGAAACTCGATAAGATGGATATGATCGAGCTTGCGGCAGAAAAGCCAAAGCCGGAATTCCATTTCAAGCCGGCGAGAACGTCAGGCAAGCTGATTTTCGAAACGAAGGATCTCGTGATCGGTTACGATTCCCCGCTGTCACGTCCGCTCAATCTCCGGATGGAGCGCGGCCAAAAAATCGCCCTTTATGGCGCAAACGGGATCGGAAAAACGACATTACTGAAAAGTTTGCTTGGCGAAATCCAGCCGCTTGAAGGTTCGGTTGAACGCGGCGAACATCTCTTTACCGGCTATTTCGAGCAAGAGGTCAAGGAAACAAACAACAATACGTGCATCGAAGAGGTATGGAGCGAATTCCCTTCTTATACCCAGTATGAAATCCGGGCAGCGCTGGCAAAATGCGGACTGACGACAAAACATATCGAAAGCCGCGTCTCCGTATTAAGCGGAGGCGAAAAAGCGAAAGTCAGATTGTGCAAGCTGCTTAACTCGGAAACAAACCTGCTTGTGCTAGATGAGCCGACAAACCACTTGGATGTCGACGCGAAAGAAGAACTCAAGCGCGCCCTCAAAGAATATAAAGGCTCGATTCTGCTGATTTCCCATGAGCCAGAGTTTTATATGGATATCGCGACAGAAACGTGGAACTGCGAGTCTTGGACGACGAAGGTGCTTTAAATCGAAGAAAACCCGCCCTTCAGCAGGCGGGTTTTTTACTGCCACTTGGCGATGTGAATTCAACAAGTGGCAGCTCTTTTGGCAAAAAGCTCAACGTCTTCCTCATCAACCCATTCGGTGAACCATTCAACAGAAAAGCTACGCTGTGAACGTATCGATACAGCGCCTGGTTCGCCAAGCTTTCATATTCCCCCGACAGCATGACGCATCAGTTGATAAGCCCCTCTGAAATAAACAGATACATTCCCATTCTCGCCTCACCAATGCCTGAGGCTCCACGATTAAAAAAGACACTGCATATGCGCAGTGTCTTTCGTTATTAATGCCCCGTCTTAATCCCAGCAAGGTGTTTACGTCCCATGAGAAGGACAAGCATGCCGACAAAAACGACGATTCCGCCTACTGTATATGGTGTGCTTGCGGTGAAGTGTTCTGACAGCATTCCCGCAATCCACGGAGCGAGTGCGCCGCCGATGAAGCGGACTGAGCTGTAGGCTGAAGACGCGATTGAGCGTTCAACCGGCGCAGAACCCATCACAGCGGTTGTCATGATCGTATTCACCATACCGAGGACAGCACCAGCGACAACAATACATGTAATAATCAAAGTCTGATGGTCTGTCCAGATCCCCATAATAACGAGAATGGCCGCAAAGGCGATAAAGAGAACGACGAGCGAACGCACTGTGCCCAGCGCTTTGTGCACGAGCGGCGCCGTAAAGACTGACGTAATCGCCAGCAGAAGGCCCCAGCCGAAGAAGACATATCCAAGACCATGTTCATCTAAATCCAGAACGAACGGAGAATAAGCAAGCAAAATAAAAAATCCAAAGTTGTATAAGAATGCCGATACCGCCATCGTTAAAAGGCCTTTATATTTGAGCGCCTTCATCGCATCAAACACACCGACGCGTTTCGCCGGTTTCGGTAATTTTGGCAGCATCAAAGAAATTGCGATTAACGCAATAAACATCAGGACAGATACTCCGAAAAACGGTGCGCGCCATGAAATGCTTCCAAGCTCTCCGCCTGCAAGCGGTCCGACAGAAATCCCAAGACCGAGCGCAGCCTCATACAAAATAATCGCTTGGGCGCTGCCGCCGACTGACACGCCGACGATAACCGCAAGCGCTGTTGAGATAAACAAAGCATTACCTAATCCCCAGCCGCCGCGATAGCCGACTAGCTGAGCAATTGAGCTTGAGCTGCCGCCAAGCCCCGCAAACACAATAATAAAAATAAGTCCGAGAATTAATGTCCATTTCGCACCGATGCGGCTGGAAATGGCTCCTGAGAAAAACATCATAAATCCGGTAACAAGCAAATAACTTGTAAACAAGAGTGATACTTCACTAGGTGAAGCATGTAATTGTGCGGCAATGGCCGGAAGAATTGGATCGACCAGCCCGATTCCCATAAAAGAAATCACACAGGCAAACGCGACAGCCCATACTGCTTTCGGCTGGCTGAGCAAGCCTGTTTTCTGATTCACTTGTTTTGTCTTATCCATTTGACCTGACCTCCATCTTTATTCCATTAAAAGAAACGCTACAAAAATAGCGTTTAACAAACTTTTCATTCGATTGATTGAATGCCGCGTTCCGCTTTTTCTTTCATGCCTTGCAGGCGTTCTTTAAAGCTTTGGAATGTGCGGATTTTCTCATCAATCAAATTCAGCTGGTGATTCAGGGTTTCCTGAATTTCCTCCAGTTTTTCTTTCCGTTCCTTAGGATCCAGTGACAACAAATACCCCTCTTTGTTTAACTCTAGCTGGCGGCTGGTTTCCATGAAATGCTGAAGCTCCTGAAGGGAAAAACCGAGCACCTCTTTTGTGCTGATGACTTTCTCAAGCTCCTCCATATCATCCTCTGAATAAAGCCTTACACCGCCGTCTGTCCGTTTAGGCGCCGGAATCAAGCCGATTTCTTCATAAAATCGGATGGTCCGCTTCGTCAGTCCGCTTCTTTTTGCTACTTCGTCAATCTTCATCCATTCCAAGGTAAATCCCCCTTCGCCGTTTCTGTTACCATTATACACCTTTTGAACCTTAACGTAAACGTTAAGTTTTGAAAAGCCATAAAAAAAACGGGCAGCATCAAGCACCCGTCTTTCACTTTCCTATTTAAGCTAAACTTCCTGTCACTGACAGAGACTCTTTTTGAAGGCTTTCAGAAAGCAACTGATACGCAATCACTTTCTTCTTGTACTGTTTCACGACGTCGATATGGTCGTCGTAGCGATACACAAACAGCTTGACATCATGTTTGCCTTTTTTCGTATCTATCACCAGCGGCGTGCCGCCATTTTCCGGATGCAAATAACGCTCTTCGTCACCTGGATAAATATAATATTTCTCCAGAAAGACAGCTTCGTTAAATTGGTCAATCACTTTCTGCTTTTCTTCACCCTCGAGACGTTTTCCATCTAGTGAAAGAACAGCATGTTCGTCATTCAGCTTGGCGTGCACCGCAAATTTGCTGAGCAGCCATTCTATGACGCCTGTTGGAAGACAGGTTAATAAAATTTTCACCAAACTCATGA
The DNA here is from genome assembly GCF_000507145.1 of Bacillus tequilensis KCTC 13622. GTDB lineage: Bacteria > Bacillota > Bacilli > Bacillales > Bacillaceae > Bacillus > Bacillus tequilensis. Next base: position 127,714 of record NZ_AYTO01000039.1, read on the forward strand.
GGATTAACATCACGATCACCCATGTCATACTTCATCATCTCCAATAGTTTTCCATGTGACGCTGACACACGATTCCATCCTATCATAAGCAGGGTGCCTCGTTTTTGTACATTATGTGAAAAAACAAGGCCTTCTGCGGGCTGCGCTTTTTCAGCTATCCAGCTCTTCTATCATGAGGGACAATTCTGTCCAGCGGTCCATCGCGGCCTCAAGCTCCTCCGCAGTTTTCGCCTGTTCAGCCATCAGCTCTTGGATTTTTCCGAAATCACTGCCTGCTGCGGCGATGTCAGCTTCAAGCTGATCATGCTTTTCTTCCAGCTGGGCGATTTTATCTTCAATGCCATCCCATTCAAGCTGATCTTTGTAGGAAAGCTTTTTCCGTTTTTTCTTCGGCTCAGCTTCGGTCGGCTTGTCTTCAGCAGCCGGTTTAGCAGCGGTTTTTTTCGATTTTGACTCCTCCATATAGTCGCTGTAGGAGCCTTGGAAGCGGGAAATAACACCGTTTCCTTCAAACACAATCAAACGGTCGACGACACGGTCAAGGAAATAACGGTCATGGGATACGGTGATGACGACGCCGGGGAACTGGTCAATATAATCTTCCAAGACGCTTAATGTTTCAGTATCCAAATCGTTCGTCGGCTCATCGAGAAATAGGACATTCGGCTCCTGCATGAGAACCTGCAGCAAGTATAAACGGCGTTTTTCCCCGCCGGACAGCTTGCGGATGTACGTTTGCTGCATCGAGCGCGGGAAGAGGAAGCGCTCCAGCATTTGTTCAGCTGTAATGATATCGCCATCAACTGTTTTGACGATCTCCGCCGTTTCTTTTATATAGTCAATGACCTTTAGCTCGCCATTCATTTCACTATGATCCTGAGTATAGTAGCCGATTCTGACAGTCTGTCCGATCGTAATATGGCCGCCGTCTGGCGCATGACGGCCGGCAAGTGTGTTTAAAAGCGTTGTTTTTCCGATGCCGTTCGGCCCGATGATCCCGATCCGTTCACCCGGTATGACCAATTCATTAAAGCGGTCGACAAGCATGCGGCCGTCATAAGCGATCATGACATTCTCTGCTTCAATGACCTGTTTGCCAAGACGGTGAGAGCCAATCGCAAAGTCGAGTGAACCCGATGACTGAGGGCCTTTCTGCTCCTTAAGCGTCTCCACTCGGTCAATTCTCGCCTTTTGCTTTGTGGAGCGGGCTTTCGCTCCACGTCTGAGCCAAGCCAGTTCGCGGCGCAGCAGGTTTTGCCGCTTCGTTTCCTTTTGCTCAGCCTGCGCTTCACGTTCCGCGCGTTTTTCTAGAAACACTTCATAGTTGCCTTTGTATGTGTAGAGGCTGCCTCGTTCAAGCTCATAAATACGGTTCGTGACACGGTTTAAGAAATACCGATCGTGCGTCACCAGCATCACAGATCCGGGGTATTGACTTAAATACCCTTCAAGCCACTCAATTGTTTCATTATCCAAGTGGTTCGTCGGCTCGTCTAAAATGAGCAAATCAGCGGGCTGGATTAAGTTTTTCGCAATCGCCACCCGTTTTTTCTGACCGCCTGAGAGCTCGTTGACCGGTTTTGTTACGTCGTTAACACCGAGCTTAGACAAAACGGTTTTCGCCAGTGTGTTCGCATCCCACGCGTTGTTCGCGTCCATTTTCGCCTGCGCTGCCAGCAGATGTTTCTGGCGCTGTTCATTTTCGGGATCAACCCCCAGTTCATACAGCGCTTTTTCATATTCACGCAAGGTTTTCATTACAGCTGATTCACCGGAGTAGATATGCTCCAGCACAGTTTGCCCCGCAGGCAGCTCAGGGTCTTGATGAAGAAATTCGACGTTTACGCTGCCGGATTTCGTGATGTCTCCCTCTTCAATAGATTCCAAGCCGGCAATCACTTTCAGCAGCGTGGATTTTCCTGTTCCGTTCGGCCCGATTAATCCGATTCTCTCATTCTCTTCAATATGAAAGGAGATATGGTCAAATAATGTTTTATCTCCGTATGTTTTATATACATTTTCCGCTTTTAGTATGCTCATGGTTCCTATCAATCCTCACGTAAGTTCATGTGTACATTTTAAATCAGCCGCTGGAATAAAACTAGTGAAACGTCAACAAATTTCATGGAAATGCAGGATAGAAAAAGACCGGGGACATTTGTCCCCGGTCACAGATTGTTGACAAAAGCCTAAAACGTTTTAGGTTTTTGTCCTCTTTTCAGCGTGATTGAAAACCCTTGAATTCTAGGAAGGGCGAGCATCGGAGCGGAGCGAATGTCCTTATTCGTGAGCACCGACGCGCAGGTCTGACAACGAATGCGAGGGTTTGCCGACACGCTGAAACCGGGGACATTTGTCCCCGGTCTCTTATTCTTCCTCAAGCGCTTTTTCTGCCATTTTTGCGAGATGCTGCGCGCTTCCTGAAATCTCCTGCATCGTGGCTGAGATTTGTTCAACAGCAGCGGCTTGTCCGTCTGTATGCTGATTAATCGACTCAATCGATTCCTCCAGCCCTTTCAGCAGGCTGTGGATTTTTTTCGTAATCTGGTCAATCTGGCCGACATTTTCTTTCGAATGCGTCGCTAGCTTTCTGATCTCGTCTGCCACGACAGAGAAGCCTTTTCCTGACTCCCCTGCTCTCGCCGCTTCGATCGCGGCGTTCAAACCGAGCAGATTACTTTGGTCAGAAATGCCTTTCACGGTTACTGAAATATCAGCGATTTCACCGGCGCTTTCACTTACCTTTTTCGCCTGAGAAGAAATGCCTGTCATTTGAGATGAAAACCCGTTGATTGATTCAGAAATATCTGAAATGGCAGCAGCCGTTTGTTCAACGACAGCTGATAAGCTTTCCGCCACATCATGAAGCTTTGACGACTCCTCAAGGCTCGTTCCGAGGCCGACGCCCCCTATCACTTTTCCATTCTCGTCGTGGAGCGGGATGGCACGCGCGATCAATGGGAAGCCGAACAATTCTTTCGGAACCATGCTCGCCTTCTTCTGATTGCTGCGGATGGCGTCTGTGATAATGTCACCTTTTTGCAGCGGATCGCCGGCTTTTACGTTCAGAGAAAAGGTTTTGGCCGGTATATTCACGAGCAGTTTTTCCGTATCGTAAATGCCGATTGTAATATCATCCTGTACCAAACTGTTTAAATATGGGGCTACTTTGATAAACGCGTCAAGAAGTTCTGCGGTTTCTTTTTCGGTTCTTATGCTCAATTCCATTCACTCCTTTTGATTAATAAGGGAAGCTGCGTTTCTCGTGCTGGACCGAAATCCATTTCAGTGTCGTAAATTCTTCGAGGCTCCATTCACCGTTCAAACGGCCGAGGCCGGATTGCTTTTCACCGCCGAAGGCCACATTCGGTTCATCATTGATGGTCGTGTCATTGACGTGAATCATACCTGTTTCAATGCGCTTCGCAAAAGCCACGCCGCGCTCAAGATTTGACGTATGTACGGCACCGCTCAAGCCAAACGGGGTTTCGTTCGCGATGTCCACCGCTTCGTCTTCTGAATCAAATTTCATAAAGGAGACGACAGGCCCGAACAGCTCTTCCTTGGCAATGCTCATGAACGGTTTTACATCTTTTAAAATCGTCGGTTCTACGATCGTTCCGTTAAATCCGCCAAGCTTCACTGGAACAGCGCCTTCTTCAATCGCTTGCTCTACAGATTTCATCAGACCGTCCGTCTGTCTGCTGTTGATTAATGGCCCGATAATCGTATCTGGGTCCATCGGGTCACCGACCTTCAGCGTTTCCACTTTTGCCTGATACAGCTCAAGGAACTTGTCATAAATAGAAGAATGAACGAGCACACGGTTGGCTGACATACAAATCTGCCCTTGGTGTGTAAATCGGCTGAACACCGCCGCGTCAACCGCATATTCTATATCTGCATCCTCAAGCACGATAAATGCGCTGTTGCCGCCGAGTTCAAGAAGCGGCTTTTTAAAGTGCTTCATCGCAAGCTGGCCGATGTAGCTGCCCACTTTTGTGGAACCTGTAAATGAGATGATGCGCGGCACCGGGTGTTCGACAAAGCTGTCTCCGATTTCCGCAATATCAGTGACAACGACATTCAGCAGCCCCTCTGGAATTCCCGCATTCTCAAAAATTTTCGCAATCAGCGTACCGCCGCAGATCGGCGTTTCTTCATGCGGCTTTAACACGACGCCATTGCCGGCTCCGAGCGCGGGCGCCACTGATTTCATAGATAAAAAGAATGGGAAGTTAAATGGACTGATGACACCGACAACACCTGCCGGCACACGATATAATCTGTTTTCCTTGCCGTCTATTGTTGACGGAAGAATTTTTCCTTCCATGCGGACAGGGAACGTTGCCGCTTCTTTTATGATGTTTTTGACAAGCCCGATTTCAAAGGCCGCTTTGAGCCTTGTTCCGCCAAGCTCCTCCATAATCAAATAAATGATGGCTTCTTCATTCTCTTCAATATACGTAACGGCTTTTTCTAAAATAGTTCTTTTCTCGAACGGATTGACCGCATCCCATTTTTTCTTCGCCAGCGCCGCCGCCCTGTACGCTTCATCTACATCGTCAGCAGTCGCTTTTTTGAAGGCTGTGAATGTTTTTTGGGTATAAGGATTTTTGTTTTCCAATACATTTGGGCTGCTGCCCTCCTGCCATTTACCGCCAATAAACTGTTTATTCAACTCTTCATATTGAAACATGGTCAGCATCTCCTTTATAACCTCAAGTCAAAATATGGGCGAATCTATTTTTTCTATCGGTTCGCCGTGCATAAACTTGAATATCATATTACTAAAAATTACTATTCTATGATACGCCAACGCTTTTTCGCTTCTACCATTTAAAGTAGGAAAATATGTGATTGACTGCGCCAAATTTCGACAATATAATACAACGAGAACTACATATAATGATTAGAATATTTCGAATTTTTCAGGAGGAACTTTGATGAGTTCATTATTTAGAAAAAAACCGCTTGAAACATTGAGCGCGCAGAGCAAGTCAAAAAGCCTTGCCCGTACGTTGAGCGCATTTGATTTAACCTTGCTTGGCATCGGCTGTGTCATCGGTACAGGGATTTTTGTCATTACAGGAACAGTGGCGGCAACCGGAGCGGGTCCCGCTCTCATCATATCGTTTATTTTAGCAGGGCTCGCCTGTGCTCTTGCTGCCTTCTGTTATGCTGAGTTTTCGTCTTCGATTCCAATTTCGGGAAGCGTGTACTCATACTCCTATGTGACACTCGGCGAACTGCTCGCCTTTTTGATCGGCTGGGATCTCATGCTTGAATACGTTATTGCGCTGTCGGCGGTTGCCACCGGCTGGTCTTCTTACTTTCAATCACTGCTTGCCGGCTTCAACTTTCATCTTCCGTCCGCACTGACGGGAGCGCCTGGAAGCACGCCGGGCGCCGTGTTTAATCTTCCGGCCGCAGTGATCATTCTCCTCATCACTGCGATTGTCAGCAGAGGCGCCAAGGAAAGCACACGCTTTAACAATGTCATCGTACTGATGAAAATTGCGATCATTTTATTGTTCATCATTGTCGGCATTGGTTACGTCAAACCGGATAACTGGTCTCCTTTCATGCCATTCGGGATGAAAGGCGTCATTGTCAGCGCGGCAACTGTGTTCTTCGCGTATCTCGGATTTGACGCGGTTTCTAACGCTTCCGAGGAAGTGAAAAATCCGCAAAAAAACATGCCGGTCGGCATTATTACAGCTCTTGCCGTCTGTACCGTTTTGTACATCACGGTATCGCTTGTGCTGACAGGCATGATGCCTTATACGAAATTGAATGTCGGTGATCCGGTGTCCTTCGCGCTGAAATTCGTCGGCCAGGACGCTGTTGCCGGAATTATTTCTGTCGGTGCCATTATCGGGATTACGACGGTTATGCTCGCTTTGCTGTACGCTCAGGTTCGTTTGACATTTGCCATGAGCAGAGACGGCCTTCTGCCTAGGGTGTTCGCAAAGGTTCATCCGTCATTTAAAACGCCGTTCCGCAACACATGGCTGACAGGTATCGTTGCGGCGGGAATCGCCGGGTTTATTAACCTCGGAACACTGGCCCATCTGGTGAACATGGGAACGCTGGCCGCGTTTACGGTCATTTCGATTGCTGTCATTGTGTTAAGAAAGAAACACCCGGAAATCAAAGCGTCCTTCAGAGTGCCGTTCGTTCCGGTCGTGCCGATTATCAGCGCAGGCATCTGCCTTTGGTTCATGTACAGCCTTCCCGGTATCACGTGGCTTTCATTTGTGATCTGGATCGCTGTCGGAACGCTGGTTTATTTCCTGTATTCACGAAAACACAGCTTACTAAATCAATAACCTTTTCAGCCGGCGGTGCCTCACCCGCCGGCTTTTTCCTTTTTTTATGTGCTATACTTTCAGTACATATGCAGAAAGGGAGACAACTGATGAAACAATACCGCACTCTATTATTTGATGTAGATGATACCATCCTTGATTTTAAGGCGGCAGAAGCATTGGCGCTGCGTTTGCTGTTTGAAGATTAAAATATTCCTTTAACAGATGAAATGAAGACGCAGTATAAAACAATCAATCAAAACCTATGGAGAGCTTTTGAAGAAGGAAAGATTACACGAGATGAAGTCGTGAACACCCGTTTTTCCGCTTTGTTCAAGGAATACGGTTATGAGGCGGACGGCGCTTTGCTTGAGCAAAAATACCGCCGTTTTCTTGAAAAAGGGCATCAGCTAATGGACGGCGCCTTCGATCTCATCTCAAATCTGCAGCTTCAGTTTGATTTGTATATCGTGACAAACGGCGTGTCTAAGACGCAATATAAGCGTCTCCGTGATTCAGGATTGTTCCCGTTCTTCAAGGATATTTTCGTATCTGAAGACACAGGGTGCCAAAAGCCAATGAAGGAATATTTCGATTACGTGTTTGCACGGATACCCCAATTTTCAGCGGAGCACACATTAATCATTGGCGATTCACTCACTGCTGATGTGAAAGGCGGACAGCTCGCCGGGCTTGATACTTGCTGGTTTAACCCTGACTTGAAGCAAAATGAATTAGAGATCATGCCAACATATGAGATTCGCGAGCTTGAAGAGCTGTACCGCATTTTGAATATCGAACATTCCGTCAGCTGCTAATCAGGCTGACGGTGTTTCTTTTCAAAGAGTCTTTTTCCCTCTTGATAAATTCTTCACCTTATGAATAATATGGTGGTATGCTTTGACTATATGTGTAAGGAGGAAACTCATTTGGCTATCGCCGCCCCGCTAAAAGAAAAAACAGTTCAAAAACCCGGCACCACCGTGTATCCGATTTTGATTATCATCGGAATCTGCCACATGCTCAACGATTCGCTGCAAGCCGTGATTCCAGCCATGTTCCCCATTTTGGAGCGCTCCATGAGCCTGACGTTTACACAGCTCGGCATCATCGCTTTTACATTAAACATGGTGTCATCTGTGATGCAGCCTGTCGTCGGCTGGTATACCGATAAACAGCCCCGGCCTTACGCGCTGCCAATCGGCCTGACTGCGAGCATGCTCGGCATTTTGGGCCTTGCATTTGCCCCGTCATTTGTCACGATCTTATGCTGTGTGTTTTTCATCGGATTAGGCTCGGCCATTTTCCATCCGGAAGGCTCCCGTGTGGCGTATATGGCCGCTGGCACAAAACGCGGTCTCGCCCAGTCGATCTATCAGGTGGGCGGAAACTCAGGTCAGGCGATGGCGCCTCTGATCACCGCGCTGATCCTTGTACCGCTCGGACAATTCGGCGCCGTTTGGTTCACGCTTGTCGCCGCGCTCGCTGTTATGTTTCTGCTGTATATCGCGAAATGGTACGCCGCACGTCTCGGAAATTTTGCCCAGAAGTCCGGCAAACAAAAGAAAACGGCCGACAACACGGCTATCACCAAGTCTGTTGTATCTGCTCTTATCATTATTATTTTTCTCATTTTTGCTCGTTCTTGGTATACGAGTGCGATCGGCAACTTTTACACATTTTACGCGATGGATACATATCACGTAAGCATTCAGCAGGCGCAGAGCTATATTTTTGTCTTTTTGCTGTTCGGCGCTGTCGGCACGTTTCTGGGCGGCCCGCTTGCAGACCGATTCGGAAAACGCTTCGTGATTCTCGGTTCGCTGCTCTGCTCGGCGCCGCTGGCGATTTTGCTTCCGTTCGCAGGCCCGGTGCTCGCCTATGGCGTGCTCGCATTGATCGGCTTGGTTCTGATGTCGAGCTTTTCCGTAACGGTTGTCTACGCACAGGAGCTTGTCCCTGGAAAAATCGGCACAATGTCCGGTTTGACCGTCGGGCTCGCCTTCGGAATGGGCGCGATCGGCGCTGTAGCCCTGGGCGCTCTGATTGACGCCGCAGGACTGACCCCGACAATGCTCGCCATCGCCTTTCTCCCTGTTCTCGGCATCCTTGCCTTCCTATTGCCGAGTGATCAGAAGCTGAGAGAATGGCATAGCTAAAAAATCCCTGCCGCTTGGCAGGGATTTTTTAATCCAGCTGTATAAAATGAGTGTCAGGCACTGCATGCTTCGGGATAAAGCCATCCGCAAAGCCGGGGAACGCCGACTGTATTTCGTCAATCCATCTCTTCAGACTTAAAATATACGGCATATAAATCATCTCAATTGTCGCTTCATCTTCAATCCGGTAGTACCAGCAAAGATTAAACTCTTTTTCCGTCACCAGTGTAAACCCCGAGAAATGATAGAAAATCAGCGGCGTTTCATCTAGATACACGCGCCCGTCCTTTTGCCCGACCTTATAGTTTTCGATATTCCAAAGCGCCGTATTGGCTCCGATTGATTTGACAACATGCACACCCTTGTACTGCGCCGGCCATGTCTCCACATATCTTTGATCGCCGTACGTCTTTCGTTCCGTATCCATCTCTACCGTACAAAAGGCAATGCAGTCCTGTCTCCACTGCCACACCGCTTCATAGGCTTCATCGGTATTCCCGGCACCGACAAAGCCCGTGTTATAACGGCCGGTCCGTTCATAATAGGACATGAACCGCGGCGAGTTGCGGTGATCAGTCAAATACAGAGAAGCCGTCGGGTTTTCTGCAAAAAGATGTGCCGGATCAGAAAAGAAAAACAGATCGGTATCCATATGGGCAAAGTATTCTGCGTCCTTCCACTTGCTCATGACATGGAACAAAAAAGCGGGCTTCAATGTCCAGCAATATTCATGAAACGTTCGATTGCTTTTCGCTTTCAGCAGCTCCGGGTCTTCCATTTCATGCAGCCGCACAAAGGTCACATGCTCCCATGGCACGTGCTGAAGCAATTCATACGCTTTCTGGTCGACACACAGCACATACAAATGAAAATCATCGCAATGCTCATGGAGAGAATGAATCATGGGCATAAGCTTAAAGATATGCGTCCTTGACACTATCGTTGAAAAATGAAATGTACTCACCATACCACATCCAATTATCTAAGATCCACGTGCAGCAAATCGTTGACAAGCGCATACAGCGCGTTAGCAAAATCGTTCACGCCAAGCTTCTTCTTCGCTTTTGGCAGAAGCTTGCGGACAGATTGCAAATCAAAGTTTTTCGCCGTCACCCTTGGGGCTTTCTTTTGCCAATCCGGATCAATGTTGCGCTCTTTGACAACATGGAGAAGCTCAAGAAACAGATTCAGCAGCATGTCGTATTTCTGAGATTCCAAAAGCTTATGAATATCAGTCATGATGCCGTTTGTCATGTCAGGCGGGAACGGCCCGTTAAAAGCGAGATGAACGTCTAAGGAGTTGATGTTGTTGTATTTATCGCACATATAGGCAATGTTTGCCCGAATATCGTCTACAGACTTACAATTGCTCGGGTGCTCCTGGTGAACACTGACAATGTCTCGATGCAGCCTGAACGTCAGTCCGGCCTGATGAAGCCTGATCCCGAGGTCATAATCCTCAAACCCGTACCGTACAATGCCTTCATCAAATAAACCGAGGCCAACCACATGCTTGCGTTTAACAGAGGAATTATTCGTGATAAAAAAACGCCATGGCATATGATAGCCTTTCAAATCATCTCCGTACTCATCTAAAATCCGTTTGAGCACGTGGATAAAGTCGGTATCGAGGTCAAAGCTTTTGTCCAGGAAGCTTCCGTTCTTGATATCCGCTTCATTCAGCAGCTTTTGTTTGTCTTTCTTCGGCATTTCGTCTACGAGCTTTGCGAGCTGTTCCTTATGTTCGTCTTCAAACCGTTCATAATAAAAACTGTAGATCCGTTTCCAAAACAAACCGCACACGACGAGATCCTCTTCATTCTCATGCGCTTTGATATGCTTTGCCACAAGGTCCTTTGCCGCAAGCATATCGCTGTCATGGAAAATCAGGATATCTCCTCTGGCATTGCGAAGCGCCTGATTTCGCCCGTACGCGATGCCTCTGTTTTCTTTAATCCGTATAAAAATCAGCGGAAAATCCGCTTGAAACGACTCAAGCATCGAGAGCGTCCCGTCTTCAGAGCCATTGTCCGCTACAATGACTTCAAATTCCTCATCGCACTCCTGCTGGTTTAACGACAGAAGGCTGTTATAGAGACGTTCCTTTGAATTATATGCAGGAATAATAACGCTTGCTTTCACTTCATTTCACTTCCTGTATTTACTCATTTATTTGTTGTCATCTTTTGAAGCAAAACCGTTAAATTCAGGGTCTAACGTTTTGATATGCTGAATGATATGCGGCAGTGTCTCTTGGTACAGCTCATGCACAAACGGCAGGTCTGTGCGGGTTGTTTCATGAATCTGTTTGATTTCATTCATGCTGACGATTCGATATCCGCTGAAATGGTAAAAGATCAGCGGGCTGCCATCCTCCAGAACGATCCGGCCATCCTTCCAGGAAAACGTGTGCTGACCGTAGTTCCAGTGGCCGATGTTCACACCGGGTGTCGTAATGTCGCACACATTCGGAAACAGCTCAGACATATAATCCAAATAGCCCTGATCGCCGAATTTCCCTTCACCCGGGGCATTTTTACATTCCTCAAGACAGCGATTCTTCCACCACTCCAAGCAATCCGTACCCGCATCATCATGCTTAAAGCTGATAAAGCCGGAGTTATATTTGCCTAAAAGCCGCTGCAGCATGTCAATCTGCTCTTTCTCAAAGGAAGGGATGACGATATCCCCCCGTGAAAGCAGTACCGAGCAGTCCGGCTGGTTTTCAAAAATTGGTGATGGATCTGCATAGAAAAAGAGATCCCCGTCAATATATGTCACACGATCCAGCTCGGGATTGCTGTTCAGCACCGCTTGCAGAAAGATCGGCTTCATCGTCCAGCAGTACTCGCTTTGATCTCTCGTTTCCTTGAGCTTCAAGAGCATTTCATTTTCAAGGGCGGCCACAGGCACAAGGTTCAGCTGCTTCATCGCAAGCTTCTGTAAAACGCGGTGCGTATCCTCATCCATGCACAGCGTAAAAATCGGACTGTCCTGATCAACTTGCTCTAACGACTTAAATAAGGCGACTGCCTGATATAATCTCCCTTTTGATAAAACGGTGCAATACGCGCTGGCCACAGTGATGTTCACCTCGTTTCACATTACTTGTTGAAGAATTCCGTATACCATTCGATCGTTTTTTCAAGTCCTTCATCAATGGTGTAGGCCGGGGTCCAATTCAGCAGCTTTCTTGCTTTTTCCGCGGATAAATATTGATGTTTGATTTCATTGCTTCCCTGATTCAGCACTTTCGGCTCCAGATCACTGTTCATTTTCTTCAAGATTTTTTCTACCAGTTCAAGTACGGTCAGCTGAATTTCATTGCTGAAGTTAAAGGCCTCTCCGGCAAGATTGTTTTCTTCCATTTTTTCTGCCAGAAGCAAATAAGCCTGAACGGCATCTTCAATATAGAAGTAGTCTCGGACAAAGGTGCCGTCGCTGCGGATTTCAGGCGCTTCTCCGTTCAGCACAAGCTGAATCGTCTGCGGAATGATACGGTTGAAATTCAAATCCCCGCCGCCATACAGGTTCCCGCAGCGCGTGATGCAGACCGGAAGCCCGTATGTGTGAAAATACGTGTGGCTGATCAGGTCTGCGCAGCTTTTTGAGACGTCGTACGGATGCTTGCCTTGCAGCGGCATATTCTCATCGTACGGAAGGTTTTCTTGATCGCCGTAAGCTTTATCACTTGAAGCGACAATCACGCGCTTGATTAACGGATGCTTCCGGCAGGCTTCAAGAACATTCCACGTGCCGAGAATATTCGCTTCAAAGGTGGAAATCGGGTTGCGGTTTGCCACGCCGACAATCGCTTGTGCAGCGAGATGAAAGACAGTATCAATTTCATACTCGCCAAGCGCGCGTTCAATGACAGGCAAGTCTTCAAGAGACCCTCGCACGACATTCATTTTCTTGATATGTTCCCCCTGATAAAGGTTGGATTGAGGCACATGATCCCTGACAAGTCCCGTCACGTTTGCGCCCTGTTCGATCAGCTCTTTCACTAAGTAACTTCCTAAGAGACCTGTACACCCCGTAACAAATACATTTTTATTTTTCCAGAAACTCAAATCAGTTCACCATACCTTCCATACTTGTTGTCCTTGATCCCACATCTTGTTGACTTCTAAAAGGTTTTTATACGTATCGATAGCCGTCCAAAATCCGTAATGGCGGTACACGGCAAGCTCTCCGTCTTTGGCAAGGTTCTTCAGCGGTTCATCTTCGAACATTGTGTTCCCGTTCTTCGGCAAATAATCGAAAACCTTGGGACTGAGAACGAAGAATCCGCCGTTGATGATTCCGTCACTCGATGTCTTTTCAGAAAATGTTTTCGCCATGCCGTCCTTCACCGTCAAGGTGCCGAACTGCGAGACTTTGTCAATGCCGGTGACCGTCGCGGCAGCACCTTTTTCCTGATGATAGCTGATGAGATGGAAAAGATTAATATTGGCCAGCCCGTCCCCATAGGTAAGCAGAAACGTTTCATCGCCGATATAGTCTTTTGCCTGCAAGATTCTTCCGGCTGTCAGCGTGTCTTCCCCTGTCTCCAAAAACGTGATTTTCCACGTTTCAGGCTGCTCCAGCATCTGCACCTCTCCCGTAGAACTGTCAAGAGTCAGGCTGTTGTGCTTCCATTCATAGTCGAGAAAGTATTCTTTGATTTTTTCTCCTTTATAGCCTAAAAGCAGAATAAACTCGTTTACTCCGTAGTACTGATAGATTTTCATAATATGCCATAGAATCGGTTTGCCGCCTATCATGGCGAGCGGCTTAGGAATGTCATTCGTAACTTCACTCATTCTCGTTCCTTTTCCGCCGCAGAGAATGACCGCTTTCATCTCTACCCCTCATCTCTATGAATATTGAGTTCGAAACCTGGTACATCTTTACAATCTATCAAGACGTTTCCCCGATAATTTGTCCGACTTCAATACCGGTTTCAAAATCTACTGTAATGATATGAGAGAAAAGCGGTCTTGGTGACCAAATGAAATCTATTTTTTCAAGTTGGTTATGTAACCAAAAAAAAGAGCCTTGAGCGAAGGCATTGCGCCCGCTCAAGGCTCTTTCTCGTCTTATTTGATTTCTTTTTCCCTGCCGTAATGATAATCAGATGGATCAACAGCTTTGAAATCGCTGAGTTTGTGGAATCTCAGCAAGTCTTTGTACAGGACACTGTCTGAAAGACTCAGCTGCTGGCTCACTCTTGCTTTCAGATTCTTCGTTTCTTCATTCGCTTTCAGTTTTTCACCAGTCTTCGTATCGTAAATGATATTATCGACAGATGTATACTTCGGCGTCACAAAGTCACCGTTTCTGAATGCCACTGTATCATCGTGGTCTTTAGAGAATAAATCAGTACCGAAATTGATATATTTCTGAGAATCAATTCCTTCTAAATGCAGAAGTGTCGGCGTGACGTCAACCTCGCCGCCATACGTATGGTTCACTCCGCCTTTTTTGCCAGGTACTCGGATCATCAGCGGCACGCGCTGGTTCTGCGCATTTTGATAACCTGTGATCTCTTTTCCAAGAATCTCTTTCATCGCACGGTTATGGTTTTCAGAAATACCGTTATGGTCACCGTAAATCATGATCACTGAGTTGTCATATAAGCCGGCTTTCTTCAGCTCTTTGAAGAATTGCTCTAAGGCCTCGTCAAGGTAACGGGCTGTCTGGAAGTAGCTGTCGACTGTGTCATCACCGGTTGTCGCTTTTTTAAGAGACGCATCTTTTTCATCCAGATTAAACGGATAATGGTTTGTCAATGTAATCAAATGCGCGTAAAACGGCTGTTTCAGAGACTCAAGTTTTGGAATCGATTCTGTAAAGAACGGTTTATCCTTAAGTCCCATGTTAATGACATTTTCATCTGACATATCATACGTGCTTGCGTCAAAGAACTTGTCATAACCGATATGTTTGTATATCTGGTCACGGTTCCAGAACGATTTGTAGTCACCATGCAGGACAGCGCTTGTGTAGCCTTCCTTCTGGTCTAAAATTGCAGGAAGCGACTGGTATGTGTTTTCGCCTTTTGTCACAAACGCGGAACCTTCTGGAAGCCCGAAGATCGAGTTATCCATTGTCAGCTCGGCATCAGATGTTTTTCCCTGGCCTGTCTGATGGAAGAAGTTATCAAAATACGTCACATCTTCCCCGCCGTGTGCGAGTTTATTCAAGAACGGCGTCACCTCTTCACCGTTCAGCTTGTAATTAATCAGGAATGACTGGAAGCTCTCCAGGTGAATCTTAATGATGTTTTTGCCTTTGGCAGAGCCGAAATACTCGGCATTCGGTTTCGCATAATGAGACGTCGTATAATTCTCGACGCTTGTTAAGTCATCACTGCTCGCATAGGCTCTTTGCGTTTCCGCTTGAGCCGTCTGCACGCCGTCATAAATGGTGTAATTGTAAAGACCTATATATTTGACAATATAATTGCGGTCAAACGTTCTTGTCAGCAGCTCCGGACGGTCTTTTTCCGCAAAGTGCAGGTTAATGAAAAACAGTGCGATCCCGGAAAGGATCACTAAAGATGCAAAACGTTTTTTCATTTTGAATTCTTTTAATTCTGGTCTCCAGATCAATACCGCAATTAAAATAATGATATCTAAGAAATAGAAAATATCATGTCCGGCCATGATACTGAAAATCCCGTCTCCCATGTTTCCGACGTTGCCGGACTGTTTAATGTTCGGGAATGTCAAGAAATCGTCAAAGAAACGATAGAATAAAATATTTGCGTATAACACAAATGTCATGATGAAATCGATAATCAGCATGATAATGGCTGATTTACGCCCTTTCGCAAGCAAAGCCAGTCCTAAAAAGAAAACGGCGCTTGAGAATGGGTTAAATATCAGGAGGATCTCCTGAGTTGTGCCTTTTACCCCAAGATTAAATTCAGTCTTGTAGGATAAATACGTTTTTGCCCAAAACAGTATAACAGCCAGCACAAAAAAGCTAAGTTTGTAAGAAAAAAGTTTCTTCATGGCAACCTCTACTTTCTTAAATCACTTTAAGTCTTTATTCATATTTACCTGCTCTTTATCCTGCCTTCCAATTCCTTCTTTCAAAAAAAAATCAAGGCATCACACAACAAATAAATACACCGGGCAAGCCGGAATATTTATGTTTTGCACCATACCATTTGTATTACATCCATTTCAAACCAAACACTGGACGAAAGAACCCTTCGTTTCGTTTCACATTTTTTCTCGGAAAATAAAAAAAGAATTTCTTTTGTCGTGTGTGCAGGGGAAAAAAGAAATAGATACTGAGTATAAGAATAACATAAACTAGCAAAAACGAAAAATAGGTTTTGCAGACAGTTGGGCGGACTGTGGTTATTGTATGCGCGGATGTTTAGTGTGATCACCATTTTTTAAAAAGGGCATGGCTTTGTCCACTTATTCCCTGATTGACGTACAATCATCGTTTTTTCTATACTTGAGAAGCTGTACAATACGTGAATAAGGTGAGTTCATATATGGATTTTGAAATTCGGTTTTTATCCTTTTATGTCATACAGGTGGAAGGCAAGGATGAGCAGGCGAATAAGCAGTTCAAGCATTTTCAAACCCTTGATACGGCTGAATTTGAAGAAAGCGAGCTGAAGGATTTTCTCGACGGAGAGCTGAAAAAAATCGTCAAACGGAAAGCCGAGCGCCATCCGCAGTCTGAGCAAGTGCCGACAAAAATCGGCCATTTTATCGTCGAACCCGGCCACGAGCTCGATTCCAACCCGAATTACAACATGTTTAACCGCGCGCGTCTGGCGGAAACAAAAGAAGACTTTAACGAGCTGAGCGAGCAGTTCGTCCGCACATATCTCGACACGAGCGCCGTCCGCGGCGGCGTGTTTCTCGTCGCCTCAGCCGTGCCGAGAAAATACTTCGACGAGTCATTTGTCTTCATTATGAAATGTGATTTTGAGCCGAAGGTCGCCCGCATTTCAGACAGATCTTCTCTCATTAAAAAAGTCGAAATGGCGATCACGACAAAAAATATGAAAAGCATTCAATACCCGTACATGCCGGAGGAAGGAATGGTTGAGGAAGGCGAGCTGAAAATCCACCAGGCCTCGCACGCACGCTATTTTGAGGACTTTCTGAAATTTGTCGAGTACGGAGAATCGATGCCGGAAATCATGAAAAACCAGGTCATGAATATGGTGCAGGAACACGTCTACGAGACATTTGAAGACAACAGCGAAGAACTCAAGCAGTTTGAGCACGATATCGAAATATGGGAAGCAAGCGAAAAACGGGAAATCCAAGAACGCCTCGACACCCATCAGGTCATCGAAGCCTCCGCCCAAATCATCGAGCACACGCCAGAGGCCCAGCTGAAAATGAAAGTCGGAGAAACAGAGATTAAAGGGTTGCTAGCGGATTTTGGCGACTCAATTCATCTCGCAAAAGTAAACGGACGCTATGTCGCGCTGATTGAAGCCGAGACGATTTCGTTTGAGAAGGGCAGTTCGCCGGTGGAGTTTTATAAGCCTGAGGGGCTGCATGAAGTGATTGAGCGGATACGGAATAAAGGGATGTGAGAGGAGTACTAAGTACTTCTCTCTTGTTTATAGAAATGTAGTTCAGTTAGTAAGACCATATTAAAGATTTTAATATGCACATCAAATTATTTACACTTATTTCATCCAATATCTGTTAATGTAGTTATCATCAGAAAAGTTTCCCTATATTGGTTAAAGCTTTTATTAGATTAAATGTCTTTCCAACTATATTATCAGCTGAATCAAGTATAGTTCCTGCCCTTCCGACTTTTTCCATTGCGGTATCAAAAAAGTCATCTTTTTTTGGAAGCTCTTTATCATTCTCTAAACCATTTCCAGATTCATTAACTGCATAATTCTGAGCTGATATTTCTTTATTTTTTTCTGACTCAAGTCTCTTTTCATATAATTCATTCATTATCTTATATTGAGCTTGCTCTCTATAAAATTCAAAATTTCTTTTTGGTAACTTTATGTATGTCTCAAATGTGCCATTTTCTATCAGTAGTTTTGCTAAATCAATTTCAGAAGTCACTCTTTCGGCAATTGTAGACGTTCTTTGAAAACGCTGATTCTCTAATAAGAAAATTCTAAACGAATAAAAATCGACCATATTATTACAATGCAGAAAAACTTCGAACTCAAGTTCCATTAGCCGCTTTCTCAAATATGCAGGTAGTTTTAAATAAACTACTTGAAGCTTATTGGAAAGTTGAAATAAAGTAGGATGATTAAATACATACTCACTATCTTTTAGTATTCCTCCCTTTAAATACTCCATAAATGCCTTAAAATATTTCTCAAATACTAGTTCAAATTCCTGAACCTGCTCTAATAATACATCTTTATGCTTTTCCATATTTCCCCCTCATTCTTAACAATTTTTTCGACATTAAGCGAACCTGTTTAATTACTTAATAGACTAATATCTTCTTTATAACTATATCACCGATAATAACCATAAATTTGATTATAGTATAACCTAATAAATCATCATTTTAATTCCTTAAATATACAAAATAAGAAAAGTCCAGAATCCCTTCTGAACTTTTCCTATTTAATCTCCTTCTCTCAACACCGCCCAGCACTCCCAATAACTCTCCACCTGCAAAAAGCGCCTATCCAAAGACAGGCGCTTTTTCATTAATCATCACTGTTCAAAATGCCGAAGAAGCGAAGCAGGTTGATGAACAAGTTGATAAAGTCAAGGTACAGCGATAATGCCATAACCGGAATTAAGTCTTCCGTAATATGGCGGTGTTTGATTTGATTCAAATCATACAAAATGTAAAGGGAAAAGACGATGGTTCCGATCACGGAATACGCCATCATCGCCGCCGAGTTTAACGGGCTGAAAATGTTGAAGATTCCAACCACTGCCAGCGCGATCACCGCGACCAGCAGAAATGACCACAGGAAGGATAAATCCTTCTTCATCTTTGCGCCGATTGTACCGAGAACGGCAAAAATGACAAATGTAGAACCAAACGCTTCAAGCACGACATAGGCGCCGGCGATGGAGGCGTAGTGGCTGACGATCGGAAATAACGTAATGCCGGAAACTAAGGCGAATGTATATACAAACGCGTACCCGACCGCTTTTCTTCTGCGCATCCAGAAGGCCAGAATAATCATCCCCACTTCTAGAATAGAAAGAGGCAGCATCAAAGCGACAGGAACAAATTGGCCGATAAAAAGACCGACAGTCGCGATCAGCAGTGTGAAGACAAAAACTGTCAAGATGCGCTGCATGATCGATTGCTTATTCTCGTGAACTGTAGCTTGCATATCAAAAATCCTCCTAAAAAATGATCTTAAAGGTCTATTATATAAAAATTGGATGAAATATGTATATGTTTTAAGGAGAATTTAATGAAAACAAGCACCCATATGCGATCACTTTGATTCTTTCCTTTTCAGCGAAAAACGGTGCTTTTCTATTTTTTCAATCTGGGTCACCTGAGAATCATGAACTGTAATCTGAACGGTACCGAAATCGAGCGTTTCCAGCGAACTGATTATTTTTTCAATCACTTCCGGATCGATAGTTGATTTTGAAACCAAAAGACCTTCCCCCTCGTTGAATATGTTTTAATTCACAGTATTCTTATAAGAATTATAATATTATGTTTTTTTCGATAAATCAATGATGATTTCTGTTTAAATCAAAAAGGCATATGATCACCCGTTGGCGGACAATCATATGCCTGAAAACTTCCTATTTGTTTCCTTCCAATTCTTCAACAATACAGCGGACACCCATGTTTTCTAATGCCTGCTTCAGCGTGCCGTACGTTTCATATTCACTGAAATCAAGTCCCAATTGAATGGATGTCTGAGCCACATCCGGTCGAATCCCTGAAAATACAGCTTTGATGCCTAGCAAGAAAAGCGTTTTTGACAGGTTGTACAATTGCTGCGCCACCATGGTATCCACAATTGGAACACCCGAAAGATCAACGACAAGGCTTGTGATTTTTCTCTCGATACAGCGGACCGGCACTGTTTCCAAAATGACCCGTGCCCGTTTTGTATCAATGGAGCCGATAAGCGGTAATATCCCGATTCCATCTGCAACGGAAATCACCGGGCAGCCAAGCTCCGAAATCAGTTCCTGCTGAGATGTGAGCCTCAGCAGCATAAATTTTTGATACTGCTCGGAAAACTCAATAATCAGCTTATCGAACGACTGATTGACAATGCGGTTCCATCGGTCGGCATCCTCATTTGTGACAATCTCCTGATTCTCTTTGATAAACGAAACGACCGCATCCCAGAAGGAGATTCTGGAATTTGATATGGCTTCCACGACCTCATGAACTTGAACATCCTGCTCTACCCTGTTTTTCGCAACGTTTTGCGCCCATTTTGTCATGTTTTCTTCAAAATCAGTTTGATCCTCCAGAAATGCGCTTGCGATTGTTATATTGGTAAATGTATGTTGCTCGGTTAAAAGCGTTTTCGTTTCTTCACTTAATTGGTCGGCGGAATATAGCTCTCCTTTTAGCTGGCAGCGCAAACTGAACCATTTCTCAGTAATATCCGCAGTGTTGTCTATGATATATTGATATAATAATTGATCGATATTCACGGTCTGTCTCCTTTTTTGTAATAGAAGCACTTTCATTATAAAATGATAAATCGAAATTGTGAATAAGACTAGGGAAAAATCGAATGATTCTGCTCTCAGAGCGCATTCCAATTTCACCCATAGGCCAACGCACAAATAAAGTCCCTTCGCATAAACTGCAAATGTATAGTTTACAATGAGAAAGGACGTTATCACATGTATTATGTTGATCCTTATATGTTTGACAGTCAGTTCTATGAGCCGTGGCCTGTTTTTGAATATGAATACCGTTATCCAAATGGTTTTGGTTCTCCATGGCCTGGCGGCAGCGTGGTGCCGGGGATGGGCGGCGGCGTGGTACCAGGGATGGGCGGCAGCGTGGTGCCAGGGATGGGCGGCGGCCCTGCTCCCGGCATGGGCAGCGGCGCTTCTCCGGGCAGCGTCAGTGCGCCGCAGGGACCTCCTCCTTCCCAAATCCCAGCGAAACCCCAAAAACCGTTGGGCCCTCAAGGAGCCGTTTTATTGGTGGAACCCGTCACCATTCGGCCCTGCCTCTTCCGGTTTACCTATGTTTGGCTAACCAACGGACGCTCATTTTGGTTCTACCCGATTACCCTTGGCAGAAGATCCGTCGGCGGCTTTTATTGGGATGCTTCACGGCGCCGCTGGGTTTATTTCGCCTTAGACACAAATCGGATCGATGTTGTGAGCTGCTCATTTTAATCGAAAATCAGCCGGTTTCCCGGCTGATTTTTTATGTTGCTTTTGCCGTAAACAGGTTATATTATAACTATCTTTCAAATTGGAGGTTTCTCTATGATCAAACAAATTGGCACTGTTGCTGTATATGTAGAAGACCAGCAGAAAGCGAAGCAATTTTGGGCGGAGAAGGTTGGCTTTGATATTGCGGCAGACCACCCGATGGGACCTGGGGCAAGCTGGCTTGAGGTTGCGCCAAAAGGAGCCGAGACCCGTTTAGTTATTTACCCGAAAGCCATGATGAAAGGCTCTGAGCAAATGAAGGCTTCGATCGTGTTTGAATGTGAAGACATCTTTGGTACATACGAGAACATGAAAGCAAACGGTGTGGAATTTCTCGGTGAGCCCAATCAAATGGACTGGGGCACTTTCGTTCAATTTAAGGACGAAGATGGGAATGTGTTTTTATTAAAGGAATAAACTGTTGCGCACGGCGATTCGATTCGCCCTGCACTCCCTTTGACACTGAGAATGAATTTCATTTACAATTATTCATATATGAGAATGATTGGAGAGAGACAAATGTTTGTTCAGTTGAGAAAAATGACGGTAAAAGAAGGCCATGCAGATAAAGTCATTGAACGTTTCAGCGCTGAAGGAATCATCGAAAAACAAGAAGGCTTAATTGATGTGACAGTCCTTGAAAAGAACGTCCGCCGCGGTGAGGAGGAAGTGGTAGTCATGATTCGCTGGGAATCTGAAGATCACTGGAAGCAATGGGAAAAAAGCGATGCGCATATCGCCGGACATAAAGCGAACAAAGGCAAACCAAAGCCTGACTATCTGATCAGCACTGAAGTCAGCATGTATCATGTACGTGCTGTCAAACAAGGGACATACAATCAATAAAAAGCTTGCGCCTTGCCGCAAGCTTTTTTTATGAGCGTCATGTTGATCTGCTTTGTTCGTATGTTACGGTATACAGCGGTTTATTTTTGTGCCATTCTGCAAATAACACGTCCTCCGTCTTATCAATGTTCTTCTTGTTCAATTCCTGCTTCAGCCACTGTTCATCCACACCCGCTTCCTTCAGATTATCCTGGACGATTTCTCCGTCTATGATCAAAGTGATCGGCAGTGAGACGGACTTCTGAGGAATCTGCAAATCCTTATTTGTCGGTTTGTCAAAGTCGGATTTTGGGAGCACGCTGATCATCCCGTTTGTTTCGAGAATCGCATATTCTACCTCTTGAATCGAGAAGCTCCCCGCTTGCCTCAGAAGGCTTTGGAGCTGGTTAATGTCCATCTTGTTTTTCTTCAATACTTTATATTGAAGTTCCCCTTTGCGAATGACAATATTCGGCTCACCCTCCAAGAACTTTCGTGACGATTTCATTTTTTGCGTAATAAATTCAATAATATAAATCAGCACACCCCACAGCAGCGAAGCAAAAATAATTTCTTTGATCTTGATTTCATGATCGTAGACGGCATTTCCGACCAATTCCCCTAAAATTAAAGCAGAAATAAAGTCAAACGGTGTAATTTGAGAAAATTGGGTTTTTCCCAGAAGTTTCAAAATGATAAATAAAATGCCTAAACCGCATATCAGTTCCACCGCAACACTTAAATAATTACCCATATTGATAGCACCTACTTCTTGATAATACTATCAGTATGGTCAACGATCGCTTTTCTAAACCGGAAAAGCTCCCCTGCTGAAACAAGCAGTACGTTCAACGTTGTATTGTCCTTTGACACATAAAAAGCCGCTCTGCATCACTGTGACAAACGGAACCATCAGGGAAATCGCTTTCTTTTTTAAAAGTATTATGTACTTCTCCTTTCAAAAGAAAATCCCTGCCGCTCTGTGAAACATTCGACATCCTGAGAGACAGCCTCACGCCTTACTTTTTTATGTATGGCAGAATGGCCCTTCCGATCAAATATCCCGCAGCCGCTCCGCAAATAACATTGAATCCGAGCATTCCGAGCCCAGCCCCCTCCCAGCCGCGTACATACACGAGGCTGTACCAGATCGCAAGCATACCAAGGACAACCAGCCCGGCCAACATCCATTCCGGCCATCTCCTGCTAGGAAGCTTCTTCCGTAAAAAAACAGATACGCCAGCGAACAGACAAGCCGTGACGATCCCTGTTGCAAAAATAATTGGCCACATCGCCAGCCCTCCCTTTTCTAAAAAAGACAAAAAAGCCTCCTGCAAAGGACGCTTATTCTGCCGAAATCTCCTTCTCAAACAAATGATATCCGGATGCATCAGCACCCATAAATTCATATCCCATACGCCGATAAAAGGAGTGCAACGCGTCATTATCAGCGACACAGTCAAGCCGGATCCGTGTTTTCTCCGGAAAGTGTATACCCGTCTCTGCCCATTGAAGAACGCGCGCGCCAAGCCCCTGCCCAGCAAACCGGCGGCTGACCGCGAGACGGTGCAAATACATGGACTCCCCATGTCCATCCTCTCCCCAAAGCTTTCGGTCCCACTCGCTCGGTTCCGTCAAGAGCATCACGACAGCCGCAAGCTCTTCGTCTTTTTTAAACACAAACACTTGTCCGCTTTCAATCGAACCCGTTATATCATGTGTATCCTGGCCTTCCAGCAGTCCGCTCCATTGTGTTGAACCTCGGTACCGAAGCCATTCAGCTGTTCGGACAAGCAATCCCGTAATCGCTTCTGCATCCTCATACACGGCCGGACACGCGCGAATTCCGTCAGTCAGCATTTCATTCGTAATCGTAAAAGATGACATAAAGGCCTCCCAATCAAAAATAAGCTTGCACACACCTTGATTATAATGCAGACCAAACCGCAAAAACAGACCATTTTCTCTGTATGTAAAAGGGTGTATGAAAGAGAGGCCAATCTGCCTATTAGAAAATTTTCTTTTTATCCCGCTCTTCTTTTAAAATCTCAACCGCTTCTCTGAAGCGCATGGAGTGCACAATTTCACGCTCACGCAAAAAGCGCAGAGAATCGTTCAAGTCAGGGTCATCCGAGATATCAATCAGCCATTGATACGTCGCCCGCGCTTTTTCTTCTGCCGCAATGTCTTCGTATAAATCAGCAATCGGGTCGCCCTTCGCCTGAATATAGCTCGCAGTAAACGGAACCCCAGCCGCGTTGTGATAAAAAAGCGCGCCATCATGATTGGCGTAGTGATCGCCAAGCCCCGCTTCACGCAGCTGCTCAGGCGTGGCGTCTTTCGTTAACTTATAGACCATAGTCGCAATCATTTCCAAATGGGCGAATTCCTCCGTGCCGATATCCGTTAAAAGTCCGATGACCTTATCAGGAATCGTATAACGCTGGTTCAAATACCGGAGCGCCGCGGCCAGCTCGCCGTCCGCTCCGCCATACTGCTCAATCAAATACTTCGCCAGCGTCGGATTGCACGTACTGACTTTGACAGGGTATTGCAGCTTCTTTTCATACACCCACATTCAGGCATACCTCCTTATACTTGCCACGGCCAAGGCCCTTTACCCCAATTCCAATCCTCTCCCGCAGGACTTGTGCCGAACTGAAAAAGCGGCCCGTAAGAGGATTCGAACTGTCTTTTTAAGTGCCTTGAATAGCCGGAATATTGATTGAATTGCTTCAGCGCATCTTCATCATGAGGATGTGTATTTAAATAAAGGCTCAGCTCAACAAGCACAAAATCAGCGGCCTGGATTTGTTCAAGCTGTCGGTAATATTCGTCATCAACCTTTTTTGCCATATACGTCTCCCCCTCGATAAGGGTTTTCATAAAAATCATAGAGATCCTTCCAAAGGGTGCCTTTCCTCAAAGCCTCCATCGGCGAAAACTGCTCCATATGCTCAGGCTGAAAGGTCATATAGAGATTGGGCGGCGTTCTGTAAAATTTCTTTCCTATGGGCGGGCAGGGATCAAAACGGCTGTGAAAGGGTGTGTATGATTTGACAGGCGTAAACGGCTGCATATCCTTCATTCCGGCTCCTCCTTTCTCAAAAGCAATGACCTTAATAGGTATGAAGCCGGAACCATGATTATGAATGAAACTTTAATAAGGAAGCTTCACCTGTTCCTCGATCCCCGCGATACGGAGCGGGCCCAGCAGCGTTAAACGTGTTAATTGATTCGCCATAAACAACGGGCTGTACTTCATGCCGCTCTCCAGCCAGGAACAAATCACACCGATATGAGCGGACGTGATATAGCTGACGAGTATCTCTTTCGGCACCTGGAGCATGCTCTCAGATTCCTCAATCGATGAGAGCAATTCCTCGTAAATTCGTTTTTGAACGAACTCCGTCATAAGGCTTCTGAATTGCGGCAGCCCTCTGTCGCTCAGCATGACTTGGAAGTATTCTGCATGTTCATGGATGTACTCAAAAAGCTTTACAAAAGATACAGGCGGATGATCCTCATCAATACTGACCGGTTCGGCCGGTGTTTCCGGCTTTACCTGCCGAATCAAATCATCGAGAACCTCGGTCATGCTTTGAAACAGAAAATCCTGTTTATCCTGGTAATGCAAATAAAAGGTGCCGCGGGTCAGATCCGCTTTTTCCGTAATTTCCTGAATCGTTATCGAGTTGGCATCTTTTTCTTTCAGAAGGGTGATTAAAGCATCTCTTAAATATTTGTTTGTTCGTCTGATTCTCGGATCAACTTTATGCTTTTTAGACATTTTTTTCCTCCCTGTCTAACTTTCATTTTCTTATGGACAAATCATTCGTATGTGTCTATTTCTATACATTTGGGCGCTCTCTGTTTATTGACCTATTCTCAAAATCTACTGTACCATGAACGTACATCTTGTACATGATGTAAAGTAATGAACATAATGTTCAATAATGACCTAAACGAAGCTTCGTTCCTTAAAATGAGTGCACTCCATCTGAGCTCACAAGCTATATAAAGAGAGGAGTCTTTTGCATGAAAGGAAAAATCGCATTAGAAGAGCATTGGGAATCTCCTGACTTTCCGGCTACAGGAAGCCACAATTTTACTGACGATGAGTATTTCAGCGCTGTTCAAACACGATTGCAGGAATTCGAGAAACGGATTGAAGACATGGATCGAAACGGCATCCAAACGTCAATTCTCTCATTGACACAGCCTGGTATCGAAGGCATTACTGATCCTGACAGAGCGGTGAAACTTGCAAAGCAAATGAATGATCACGCTTCGGAATTCTTCATTTCTAAGCATCCTGACCGCTTTAAGGCATTTGCGTCAGTACCGCTTCAAGATCCTGAAGAAGCCGCGAAGGAACTCGAACGGGCAGTAAACGAGCTCGGCTTTTTGGGTGCCTTGGTCAACGGATACAGCAACATCGGCGACGAACACACCGCCCAATATTTAGACGAGCCTCAAGTGCGCCCTTTCTGGGAAAAAGCCGCACAGCTGCAGGTTCCCGTCTATCTGCATCCGCGTATCCCGCTGCCGCATCAGCAGCGCATCTATGAAGGCTACGAAGGTCTCCTCGGCTCAGCATGGGGCTTCGGTTTTGAAACAGCTACACATGCCATCCGCCTGATGCTCAGCGGCCTTTTCGACGAATATCCTGATTTGACTGTGATTCTCGGACATTTGGGAGAGGGCCTGCCGTTTACATTGCCGCGGGTTGAACACAGACTCCGCCATCAGCGTCCTGAAACCCATAGAAACCATAAGAAAGCGCCGACTGAATACCTTCGCAACAACTTTTATCTCACGACCAGCGGCGTGTTCAGAACACAAGCCTTAATTGATACATTGTTAGAAGTCGGCTCAGACCGCATCTTATTTTCAGTCGACTACCCGTATGAAACGATGGAAGAAATCTCATCTTGGTTTGACCAATGTCCAATCAGTGAAACAGACCGATATAAAATCGGCACTGAAAATGCGGCTAAGCTTTTTCAATTCAATCAATAAAAAGAAGACCTTCGGCAAAGCCGAAGGTCTTTCTAGATCAATCAGTCCAAAATAAAATCAACGTTGCCAGTATGCAGCATGAGCAGCCGCAAACTCAGTCAGTGAACGAGGTTCTTTTCTTGTCACACGCTTCACAGTATCTGTTACCCGATGCTCTGCACCATACCTGATCGCTTCATCCAGATCCGCCATAAAATGGGCATAATCCGCCGGCAAACCTCCTGCCTCCATTTTATGCTGCAGCTCGGAACGAGAAATGTTGACATGCTCCACCCGGCGTCCCGCCGCAGCTCCAATGATCTCCGCCGCTTCGGCATAGCTCAGCGCCTCTGGCCCTGTCAGAATATGATGTGTTTGATGAGGAACATCATCAATCAAAGCTCGCACAGCAGTTTCTGCGATGTCATCAGCGTCGATAAACCCAAGCTTTCCTTCACCCGAAGCCGTGGTGATGCGCCCCTCCGTTTGAATCGACATGCGATGCTGGACATTGATGAAATTTTGCATAAAGTATGAAGGCCGCAGCACCGTCCATTCTGGAAACTCGCACACCGCCTGATGAAGCGCGCCAAACACAGGGCCATTCTTACAGACAACAGACGCACTTTGCATCACGACACGCGTTGCACCGAGACGCTTTGCCTCCTTTAAAAAGGGAAGCACATAAGGAGCCGGGTCAAGCACACCAACCGGGGCAACGAGATAGATCTGTTTTATCTGTTCCAAAGCTGTCGTAAAACTGGAGGCGTCTTTCCAATCAAAATACACATATTCAGCATCAGCAAGCTCTCCCTTTTTCCGGCTCGCAATCCGCACCCTGTACCCGAGCTCTAGTAAACGGCTGGCGATTCGGCTGCCGACTGTACCGGTCCCGCCCGTGATTAAAATCGGATTCTGTTTCATCATTTTCCACTCTCCTCTGTTTGTAAAAATGATCCTCCAAATGCTTCTTTTACAACAAGCGGATTCCAATAATCCTTATAATGCATAATGCGGCCGTCTTTTGTTTCGATAACACTGATATAGCTTTGACGATAAGGAAGACCAGTCTCAATCACATGCCCGTCACATTGAAACTCCGCAATGATCGTATTCGTATCTGCTGACCGGTACACTGTCGGAGCCGTAAACGAAGAAAGATGAATCTGCTTAGGATAATCTTTAATATAATCATAAATGGCCGCTTTTCCTTCTATTCTTTTCGGTGACCCCTCCGGCGCATACGGAAACTCAAATACGGCATTCTCATCCCAAAGCTCCGTCCAGCTCTTCATGTCCTTCTCAAGCATATACGCCATAAACTTTCCCAATGTGTCACATGCCTTTTCAAATTCATTCATCTGCATTCATCATCACCTCATATTTTATTTTAGACCATTCAGTCCGAAAAGTGCATAGATGGGCAAAGCATTCTTTACCCAAAAATAGTTAGTCAAGTACAGATAAGCTCACGTCAACATGCTCCTGAAGCCGGTCCAGATCAGCCGTCACTTTAGCGACAAACGTCAGAGACAGCCTGCTCTGATTCAAATAACGGGCAAGCGCTGATATATCAGTGCCTTCTCCAGTCAATTCTCCTTGATCCCTCGCTCTTAAAAGCGCCTGATAAAAAGCGTCCTCAAGCTGCTTGGACTGTCCTTCAAAATACCGGGCAAGCTCAGGATCATGCGGGATCTGTTCAATCGCGCTGTTGATGATGTAGCACGCCTTCGCACGTTCCGGATCTTTAAGGACATTGACACCTTCCTGAAAAATAGCATGAATGGCTTCCTTTACAGATCCAGGCGCCTCAAGCCTTTCGATCACGGCAGCATTTTTTCCCTCAAGATACGTTTTCACAGCTAAAAGAAACAAATCACGCTTCGTTCCATACGTATCATACAAACTTTGGCGCGCAATGCCTAAATGAGAAAGCAGCTCCTGAAGCGACGTGCCTTCGTAGCCATATTTCCCAAAAACCTCTATCGCTCTGTGCAGAACAAGCGCTGTATCAAATTCTTTATTCCTTCCCAAATGATCATCACCTCCTTAAACAAAGATTACTACTTTCCAGACTGATCAGTCAATAATAATTAGAAAAAACACCCTTGGTCACCAAGAGTGTTCCTTTTTAAACAGCTTTTATTTATGGCCGTCTTTTCCCCAGTGACCCATATGGTGGTGATGGTGGCCGTAGTTGCCGTCATGATGATGGTGGTGATGCCCATAATTGCCGTCATGATGATGGTGGTGATGGCCGTAGTTGCCGTCGTGGTGATGCTGATGATGGTGGCCGTAGTTGCCATCATGATGATGGTGATGATAATTATCTTTGCCGTCATGATGATGATGGTGATGTCCAACGTTCTCATGATGCATGCTCGGATAACTTACAGTTCCCGGCGAGCCCGCATAGCCGCTTGGATAACCGCCGGATCCCGGGAAACCTCCATACATGCCGGATCCCGGGAAACCCCCATACATGCCGGATCCTGGGAAACCCCCATACATGCCGGATCCCGGGTAACCCCCATACATGCCGGATCCTGGGAAACCCCCATACATGCCGGATCCTGGGTAACCCCCATACATGCCGGATCCTGGGAAACCCCCATACATGCCGGATCCCGGATAGCCTAGCCCTCCGTACATGCCAAATCCAGGACGGCCGATGCCATAGCCCGGAAAAGCGCCAAAGCCAGGTCCGCCGTAGATCTGTCTTGTATCAGTATCAGTCATATTCACTCTCTCCTTCACGTAGGTTACAGTCCAGAATATGAAAATAACTGTCAGATCGTATAGACGGCTGCCCATATAAAGCTCATACAATTTCAAGGACAAAAAAAGCAGGCCGTAAAAACAGCCTGCTCATTTCTTATTCACCTAAATCAACGTTGTGGTATACCTGCTGAACGTCTTCCAAATCCTCTAACGCGTCAATCAGCTTTTCAAACTGTTCCTTCGCATCATCTGGAAGCGTCACTTCACTTTGCGCAAGCATCGTCAGCTCGGCAACCGAGAATTCCTCAACGCCTGCGTTTTTAAACGCCTCCTGCACCGCGTGGAATTGATCCGGCTCGGCATATACGATCACACTGTCATCCTCTTCTAAAATGTCACGGACATCGACATCCGCTTCCATCAGAATTTCAAGCGCTTCGTCAGCTGTTTTGCCATCCACACCGATAACAGCCGTCGCATCAAACATGTAAGCAACTGATCCGCTCACACCCATGTTTCCGCCGTTTTTCCCGAACGCCGCACGCACTTCCGGCGCCGTACGGTTTACATTATTCGTCAGCGCATCAACGATGATCATTGATCCGTTCGGACCGAAGCCCTCATAACGGAGTTCATCGAAATTCTCTTCCGCGCCGCCCTTCGCCTTCTCAATCGCACGTTCAATGATGTTTTTCGGCACACTGTACGTCTTCGCGCGCTCAAGCACAACCTTCAGTGCCTGGTTAGATTCCGGATCAGGCTCGCCCTGCTTCGCCGCCACATAAATCTCACGGCCAAACTTCGCATAAATCCGACTCGTATTTGCGTCCTTAGACGCCTTCTTCTCTTTAATATTGTTCCACTTACGGCCCATGATGTTCCACTCTCTTTCATATATATCAATCTGTATATTGTGATTCACTTTATCCATTATACCTTAAATGGTTTAGTTGTTTCGAGTGTCTTGCGTTAGAAATAGAAGGAATTGCTGCATCTTCCGTAAAGCAAGAAAAAAGCCCTAGCTAAGGGCTTTTTTCTGATCACTCAGTTTGTGAGGGGAATGATCAATATACGTCGTGTTTCGATCCGTTGATTCCTTAAAGCCGCCGGAGTTTGTCAGGAATGGAAACGAAATGCTTCCGAACAGCAGAGCAACAGCAAGACCCATCATCACTTTTTTCTTAATAAGCATATAAACACTCTCCTTTTTGAATATCTTCTTGGGCTTTCAGCACTTTTCGATAAAACACAGCGGCGTATTCAAAATGACAGCGGCTTTCAAAAACAGCGGCAGCACTGCGGGCACACGCTTCAATGTAAGCGTGCAGGTTCTTTTTTTC
Organism: Bacillus tequilensis KCTC 13622; assembly: GCF_000507145.1. Classification (GTDB taxonomy): domain Bacteria; phylum Bacillota; class Bacilli; order Bacillales; family Bacillaceae; genus Bacillus; species Bacillus tequilensis. The sequence continues at coordinate 158,427 of NZ_AYTO01000039.1, forward strand.
GAAATAGGCCAACATATCAAAGATTTTGGATTCATCAATACTCTCTTTATAGACGGCCTGCAAGAACAGATACAATTTTTTATAAAAATGGCGAGACCCCGTTTTTGGATATGTTCTAATACAGCCTAATCCTTCTTCTATAAACTGAAACGCCTTTTGCGTTTGGCCTGCTTTACATAAGGTCCAGCTTAAGCCAAACAAGACTTTCGGAAGCAGATCAGTGACCGTTTCTCTGCTTAGTTTCACCGCTTTTTGGAAGTATTGTATAGCCATTTGATCATTTCCTGATCGGTCATAACTATTCGCAATGTTCAACAAGGAAATGGCGGTAAACCGGTCGTTTTGAATGTCCTTTGCCAATTCCAGCGCAGTTTCTAAATGCGGGCGCGCTTTTTCATAATGCTTGAAATCATCATAGTTGCCGGCGATCACAAACAAGCTTTGTATGGTTCTAATGCAGTATAGGGGATGTTTTTGATAAATGTCTAAGGCTTGAAGAATATGATACATCGACACATGGTTTTGCTTCATATGGTAATACGCTTCCGCCACTTTAAAATGGAATTCCGCTTTCTCGATTTCATCTGACACAAACGGCAGCTCTTTCTCCGCCTCGCGATAAAACCTGATCGCTTCCACATATTCTTTCTGTTCAAATTCATACATGCCGCGGAAAAACAAAGAGTAATATTTCAAAAGGCCTGTGAGTTTTTTCTGAGGAGTTTCAATCGTTTCCAGAAGCTCTGTCACTGTAGGGCGATTCCCGTATGTTTGTCCCGGCTCTAAATAATCCAGCATCAGCTGGTGCCGAAAACACATCAGAGAATAATAGATCAGCAAATCCTGATCCTCTTCCATTTGCTGAATGTCCTGCTCCACCTCCGCTTTCAGAATCTCAGCATCCGGAACACTGAATTGATGAATCATCTTGTACCATTCATTAATCTTAACACCAACACGCGAAGACGGTATAGCTTGACTCAACGGCTTCCCTCCTTTTCTATAAGATATGTCATATTCTATCAATCCCAAATTTTGAAAACAATACAAAAGGAAGAAATTGCTTTTTCATCCTGTCAATTTGTTTTTCTCCGCAAAAAAGACCCTTTACGCAAGGGTCCCATGACATTCTATTTCATATACGAATTCACCAGCCCGTAACAGCGCTCTTTCGTCTGTTTAGCAAGCTCTTCCGTTTGGACGACTCGGGATAATGAACCCCCGCCCTCCTCATCATATCGTTTCTGGGCCGCAGCATCCCTATCCTTTATCCATTGACGCTGTTGAATTTTTAAAGCCGCCATGTCTGAAGCAGAAAGCTGCTTTTGCAGCACGCCGTATATCTCGTTCAGCAAGGCATCCCACATTTGATAGCTATAGCCATGATCCTCTATCATCATATCAAAACTTAGACATATGCCAAATGACTCATTTTTCCACCAAAACACGTTCTCACCCCCACCCTCATCCCGCACCGTGGTAAAATTTTGATATCGAGCGAACAAAAGAAGGGAAATGGTCATGAAAGTATTTGAAGCGAAGACACTGCTTTCGGAAGCGACAGACCGTGCAAAAGAGTATAAAGAACTAAGAACGCAAATGGTCAACTTGAAAAAAGCGTTAAAAAGCGTCGCTGATCTCAGTGACAGCGAATTCTCAGGAAAAGGCGCCAGCAACATCAAAGCCTTCTACCACGACCATGTAGGCGTCACCGACCAATGGATCGACTACATTGACATGAAAATCGCATTCTTCAACAGCATCGCCGGAGCTGCCGAGGACAAAGGCCTCTCAGACGCATACATCGAAGAATCCTTCCTGGAGCACGAACTGGCAAATGCCCATCAAAAATCAAAATCCATCATGTCCGAACAGAAAAAAGCAATGAAAGACATCCTGAACGATATCGACGACATCCTCCCGCTCGACCTGTTTTCAACAGAAACCTTCAAAGACGAGCTGGCCGATGCCAACGACAAACGCAAAAAAACACTGGAAAAATTGGACGCCTTAGACGAAGACCTAAAGACAGAATACGCCCTGTCAGAACCAAACGAACAATTCATCAAATCCGACTTCCAAAAGCTCCAAGAAGCAACGGGCAAAGGCAAAAACGCCACACCCATCCACTACAACGCCAAAGCGTACCGTGAGAGCGATATACATAAGAAAAAAGGCGACATTGAAAAGCGGACTGAGGCTTACTTGAAGGTTAAGAAAGAGGAAGCGAAGGAACGCGAGATTGAAAAATTAAAAGAAAGACTGAAAAACTACGATTATGCGGATGCCGATGAATTCTACGAAATGGCAAAAACGATCGGCTACAAAAATCTCACAGCAGAACAGCAAAGATACTTCACCCAAATTGAAAACACGCGTGAACTTGAAGCAGGCTTCAAAGGGGTTGCCGTCGGTCTTTATGATTCCGGAAAGGATGCGGTCACAGGCCTGTGGGATATGGTCACAGATCCGGGCGGAACCGTTGAAGCCATTACAGGAGCTGTGGCTCACCCGATTAAAACGTATGAAGCCATTTCAGCGGCAATCGAAGAATCGTATCAAAAAGACATGGTGAATGGTGACACCTACTCAAGAGCAAGATGGGTGTCATATGCGGTTGGCACTGTTGTCACATCAATTGTCGGCACAAAAGGCGTAGGAGCCGTCTCAAAAACTGGCACAGCCGCCAAAGTGACGGCCAAAGTCAAAACAGCGGCAAGCAAATCAGCAACAGCTCAAAAAGCCATAACGGTCTCAAAACAAACAGTTGATCACATCAAACAAAAAGTAAACACAGGCGTAGAAGTATCAAAAAAACACGTCAAAACCAAATTAAATCAAATCGGAGATCTCACACTTGCGGATATTCTCCCGTATCATCCCCGTCACGATTTAGTGCCGGCAGGCGTTCCTTACAACGCAGTCAACGGTGTCACGCTTAAAGAAGGACTGCAAAAATTCGCCAAGGTCATCCTGCCGAAACCGTACGGAACTTCTTCAAGCGGAAGAAGAACTCCAGCGCCACATGTTCCGCCGGTAACCGTCAAATACGGCGAGCATTACGCAAGATGGAGCAGAAAGAAAGTGCTGAAGCCGAATATCGTTTATAAAACAAAAGAAGGCTACACGTACACGACTGACAACTATGGTAGAATTACAAGTGTCAAAGCAGACTTGCAGCTGGGAGAAGCAAAACGCAACCAATATGCACAGTCGAATGCTGGAAAGCCCCAAGACCGAAAGACTGACGATGACGGAGGCCATTTAATCGCCACCCAATTCAAAGGCTCAGGCCAGTTTGACAATATCGTGCCGATGAATTCTCAGATTAATAGGAGCGGCGGGAAATGGTATGAAATGGAGCAAGAATGGGCAAAGGCTCTTAAAGAAGAACCTCCCAAATTAGTAACAATTGAAATTAAGCCTATTTATAGTGGAGACTCTTTAAGACCTAATTTATTTAAGGTCAAATATAAGATCGGAAATAAAAGATTTAAAAATGTTAGAATAAAAAATCAAGCAGGAGGCTGATATTGTGGAAACTGAAAAGATGGGAGTACTATATCAAAAAATCGCTGAGCAAATAAATGAAATTATCCCCTCTGAGTGGGAGAAGGTTGCTCTTTATGCCGAAATTTTAGATGATTCTTCAGAAGTTTACTTCTTCTTTACTACTCCACAAAATCAGGAATATATATATTCACACGATATTCCTGAGCACTTTAATGTTGATGAAGATATATATGACGAACTTCTATATGAATTGCATGATTATTTCGAAGAGTTACGAAATGAATTTAAAACAAACAATGAGGACTTATGGACAAACCTCACTTTGCATCTAGAACGAAGCGGGAAGTTTTCAATAGATTATGATTACACCGATGTTATTGCCTCAGACTTAAACGGTACTCAACGACAAGTAGTGTGGGAATATAAAAATTTAGGAATATTGCCTGAAGATGAGGATGATAAACAGTTTGTAATAAACTACTTCGGTTTATAATTCAAAAATAGCTCAGCTTTTTACTGCTGGGCTATTTTATATTCTCAGGTTGGCTTTTATGGAAACCGAAAAAACAAATCCTATTATAAAATTTGTTAACCGATCAACAAATAAATTGATTGCTTCTGAATGGGTTAAAGTTTTCTATACGACGAGATTTTAGATGATTCTAGACTTTTCTTTAATACAGAGGATATTAAGGTTTTATATTTATCTCATATCTCTTTATAAAAGGAGCAACATTTTGACAGTAAGAAAAAAATTAATAAAACAAATTAATTTAACAATCACAGCAATAAAAACAAACAATCAAAAGAATCCAGCTCCAATGGTGAAAAACATATTGAAAAGATACGAAGAGACAAAAGAATGTATCCAACATTCAACAGAGGAACAATTCGAAGAAGACCTCTCTATAGTTAAAAATAAACTAGATACTCTGACAAGAGCATATCTTGAATCAGCTAACGACTACATGAATCCAATGCTCAAAGAAATGCATAAGACAGAAAAACTGCTAAAAGAGTATGACAAAACTGCTCAGTCGTAATAACCGCAATCCAAAATTCAGAAATTGAGATCACTCTAACCTCCACAACACCAAATATAACGCGAAACACCCAAACTGCCTTTTGCGGATCACACCGAAAATTTTTTTGCGGTCTCTCAACCCCTTCCTATTAAATTTCTGTATTGATAAAATTTACATAATTAGTGAGAAGAGGAAGGGTGAGGAGTTTGGGCACGATTTCGTCTCCGCACGTTGGGATGAAAATTAATGAGTGGAACCGGCATATTCAAAAGTTTAATGTAACAGATGCTGAAATGCTTATAGCTGAGATCGAACGGGACATTGACATCATGGAGGAAGACCAAGACCTCCTGATTTACTATCAGCTCATTACATTCCGTCATCAGCTTATGATTGACTATGTGATTCCATCTGAAGGAAACCAAATGGAGTTATCAGATTATTTGAAGAGAATTGAAGGCAGCAACAGAAAAATGGAGAAACTCGTTGAATACTACTATTACTTTTTTCAAGGAATGTATGAATTCAAAGAGGGCAATTTCTTAAGTGCCATTTCATTTTATCAAAAAGCGGAAAACACAATTCCCTATATTTCAGATGAAATTGAGCGGGCAGAATTTTATTTTAAAATGGCTGAAGTGTTTTATCATATGAAACAAACACACGTATCCATGCACTATTCTTCTCAGGCGTATAACATTTATAAAACGCACGACCTTTACTCAGTCCGCCGCATACAATGCCATTTTGTGATCGCAGGAAACTACGATGACCTAGAAAGTCATGAAAAGGCGCTCCCTCACCTTGAACAGGCACTCAAAGGCGCACGGCTGCTTGAAAGCAAAAACAAGCGGATTTACGGCCAAGCTTTATTCAATATCGGAAATTGTTATCTTAAAATGGGCGAATTGACGAAAGCCGCCAAATACATGGAGAAATCGATACTCCAATTCAAAAAATCAAATTTCAACAACTTGACACAAGCTTACCACGATTTAGCCTTAATTTATTTTCTACAACGTAAACAAGACCAGGCAATGGATTGTTTCAGGAAAGGCGTACGCTTCGCATGTAAATTCGGCGATGGCCTATTTAAAATTATGTTTGAAGGGTTGCAGGCGCTGTTTATCAAAAAAGGAGAAGCGTCCATTTTATTAAATGTTTTCAACAAATTAGAGACATCCCAAGGATATCCTTATATGGAAGAGTTGGCATTATTAGCCGCAAAGTTTTATACTGAAATTGGGCAGATGGATGATTCTGTTATTTGTTTCAAAAAGATGGTTCATGCCCGCAAACAAATTCAGAGAGGGGATTGTTTGTATGAAATTTAAACTGACGTTGTGCGCTGTAGTTGCTTTGATCGGTGTAAGCTTTATCAGTTCTTCCTTAGGAAATGAAGTAAATGTGGCATCCAGAAACATGACAAGCAAAGCTGCAAACGATTCAACGAACTCCCTAACAGACAAAGCCATCTTTGACAAAGAAATAACGATTGCAGAAAACGGAACGCTTGGTTAAGGACAAGACGCAGCTTAGGCTGCGTCTCTTTTTCTGAAGAAATAGGTGACAAGGTGATAGAATATTATGTTCAAACTCTATATGCAGACCAGACAAAAGCCTTACATAACAAGAGAAATTGTAAGCCTCTTAGAAAAAATAAATAGCCACGATCAAACAAATATACTTTTTGTTGAAAGAATCGAAGAACAACAAAACAATCTAAATGACTTGTCTACAATAATAAACGATATGGATAAACTTCTAAAAAAAGAGTGAACGCATTGATCTTAACAATGATGCTGATCAACCCCTGTTCGAAATCCACAAAATGATGACCTCACTTGAATAGCCCGTATCCAAAATTAATGACTTTAAAAAAACATGGAAACTTGAGGCTTTTCTTGAATTATAAAAAAAGGCAACACCCTATAGAGGTTAGTTGCCTTCTTTAAGTTTTAGCACTGCCACACACTCCACATGATTCGTATGCGGGAACATATCCACAGGCTGCACTTCAAGCGTCTGATACCCGCCATCCTCAAGCACCCGCAAATCTCTCGCAAGCGTGCCAGGATTACACGACACATACACCACCCGCTTCGGTTTCATCTCCACAATCGTGCGCAGGAGGGCTTCGTCGCAGCCTTTTCTTGGCGGGTCTACGACTAGCGTATCGGCCGTGATGCCTTCTTCGTACCACTTTGGAATGACGGTTTCCGCTTCACCGACCGCGAACTCAGCGTTTGTGATGCCGTTTAATTCGGCATTTCGTTTGGCGTCTTCAATCGCTTCCGGCACGATTTCGACGCCGTACACTTTTTTCGCCTGCTTCGCCAAGAAGAGAGAAATCGTTCCGATGCCGCAGTAGGCGTCGATGACGGTTTCTTCCCCTTGAAGCTCCGCGTACTCAAGCGCTTTGTCGTACAGCACTTTTGTCTGCTCTGGGTTAACCTGATAAAACGATCTGGCGGAGATGGCGAATTTGACGTCTCCGATGAGGTCATAGATGTACTCTTCGCCCCAGATGACGTTTGTTTCGTTTCCAAAGATCACGTTTGTTTTGTTTGGGTTGATGTTTTGCACGATGGATTTCACGTGCGGGAATTGCGCTGTGATGTCTTCAATGATCCTCGCTTTGTGCGGGAAGTCGTTTGTTCTTGTGATGAAGACGATCATCATTTCGCCTGTAACGACGCCGTATCTGACCATGATGTGGCGGAGCCAGCCTTTGTGGCGTTCTTCGTTGTAGGCTTTGATGCCGTAATTTGCACAGATGTCTTTGACGGCTTGGACGGCTTCGTCGTTTTTGGATTGCTGGATCAGGCAGGCGCTCATGTCAATGATGTCATGGCTTCTTTGCTGATAGAATCCGGCGACGAGTCCGCCTTCTCTTTCACCGACAGGCACCTGTGCTTTGTTTCTGTAGTTCCACGGGTCTTCCATGCCGAGCGTCGGGTGCACGGTGACGTTGGACAGATCCAGCTTGCCGATCCGTTCTAAGACGTCTTTGACTTGTTTCTGTTTAAACAAGAGCTGGCCTTCATAGGTCATGTGCTGAAGCTGGCAGCCGCCGCATTGCTTGTAGATCGGGCACGGGGCATCCGTTCTGTGCGGGCTTTCTTCCTTCAGCTCGATTAAGCGGCCGAAAGCGAAGCCTTTTTTGACGCGTGTCACTTTGATTTGCGCTTTTTCCTCAGGCAGGGCGTTCGGCACGAAGATCGGGAAGCCCTGCACCTTTGCGACGCCCGCTCCTTCATGAGTCAAATCCTCAAATGTCACGTCGTAGTATTCATTTTTTTCTACTGGGGGTTTCATTTTCATGTATGTTCACCTCTTGTTTTAAGCGAAAGAAAAACTTGGCCTATTCAAGCCAAGTTTTAGTCATCCAGCTGTTCCGCTTTCTCCTTCGGCATGATGACGTGAATGTGCCGATACAAATTCACGAATTCGCCGGGCAGCATGCCGCCATACTCGCCGTCCAGGTTCAGCTGCATCTTTTCTGATACATTGACTTTCACGCGGTTCGCTTTTGTATAAATAATGTGCTGGTCGTTGATGTGTTCGCCGCGGAGCGCCATCGTGGCGACCCTGATAAATTCAGCAAGGTTTGCTTTCTTGAGTATCATCAAATCAAACATGCCGTCATTCAGGCTGGAATCCGGCGCGAGTTTTTCGAACCCGCCGACGGAGTTTGTCAGCGTGACCAAAAACAGCATGATTTCACCTTGAAACAGCTTGCCGTCATATTCAATCTCGACTTCTGTCGGACGAAGTGAAGGCAGCATTTCCATTCCCTTTAAATAATAAGCAAGCTGGCCGAGCATCGTTTTCAGTTTGCTTGGCACGTCGTACGTCAGCTCCGTCAGACGGCCTCCTCCGGCGATATTGATAAAATACTGGCCGTTCACCTGTCCGATATCAATCGGGCGGGAAACGCCGTTAATGACCGTATCTGCCGCTTTTAAAATATCCTCACGCGGAATGCCGAGCGCTCTGGCGAAGTCGTTCGTTGTGCCGACAGGAATCACACCGATTGTCGGACGGTTGTCTAAAGGCGCAAGCCCATTGACGACCTCGTTGATCGTTCCGTCCCCGCCTGCCGCAATGATCAGGTCAAACTCACGCAATGCCGCATCCTTGGCGGCGTGTGTTGCGTCTCCCGCGCATGTTGTCGCATGGGTGGAGGTTTCATAGCCGGCTTGTTCAAATTTTTGCAGGACCTGGGCAAGATGCTTTTTAAAAATCTCCCGTCCCGAAGTCGGATTGTATATTATGCGTGCACGTTTCATTATCTCATCATCCTACTTAAGAGTATCCGATCAATTTTTACACTAACAACCTTTAATTATACTATGAGTTAAAAAAATCGCAACAAAATGTACATAATCTTACAGGTAAAAACGCATAAAACTGATTCTTGTTTTGTACTTTTGTCATTCTTTCCATCCTTTCAGCTTGATTGAAAACCCTTGTAGTCTATGAAGAGCAGAGTTCCACCGATGCGGTGACAGCGGCGTTTGAGCAGGAGGTCTTTTTACGTGAGCACAGACGCGCAGGTATGGCAACAAATACGAGGATTTTGTTTTTTTGCTCCGTTCCCGTTTCTTGCGGAACTTCGCCAATACTTCATATGCGATCGGCATGATTAAGAGTGAAGGATTCATGAACTAGTCAGCCGAAACGAACAACATTGAAAATGAATTTACGCGGAAAATCCTTACTGCCTTCACATGTACCAGTCAAAGAGATCATTTGAGGACATTCCCTCAAGTCAGATTGGGTACTTCGACAACACGGTAAACCTCTATAGTCAGACATAAAAATACTTGCCGATGACATAACCATTATCGACAAGCTGAGCAAGTAAAAATCTGCTTTTATTTGTTTTTTGCTTTTTTCTCTTTAATGATGCTGAAAAGTACTAAGATAATGACACCTGCACACACAATATAAAATAAGAAATTAGTGATGGGATTTTCAATATTTTTAAGAAGAAATATTAATCCTATAATTACTATCGGTATGATCCAGGTTAGCCATTTTATTACCTTAGGGTTTTGCTCACTATTTCCTTCAGGTTTCATAATTACCTCCTAATTATGCAAAAGATCTCTATCTTTAACAAAGTGTAACATAGGATATTTTTGTTAAACAGCAGCCATAGTCTCAACTAATGAAAAAGCATTAATGTTTTCAAATATCCAACAAGCAGCTGTAGAATTTCCTGTTACCACAAGAGCTTCTTAGTAACAGCCAGGCATCAAACTTATGTGTATATAAGGTATCTGAGTGCAATCCCTAAATATAGATATTTAAATCCAATGGTTTTACACCTAGTTCCTTAAAAAGACAATCTTGTATAACAATTTATTGTAAGGGGGAATTTAGAGAATGTCCTTTCTGTATTGTTCAGTAATAACTCGGTAAGTCCGCTTTTCTTTATGATGAAGAAGATTTAACCATTCTGAACCTTTTTTCCTTTGAAAGAAAAAACCTCTTAGAATGGAGCATTATTCATCGTCCATTCTAAGAGGTATATGTTATATCATCTTACTCTTCTTCGGTTCCCGGTTTTTTCTTGCGGAACTTCGCCAATACTTCGTATACGATTGGCACGATTAAGAGTGTCAGAAGCGTTGAACTGATCAAACCGCCGATAACCGTTACGCCGAGTCCTTTAGAAATGACCTGGCTTCCGCCTTCGAAGCCGAGCGCTAATGGAATCAAGGCGCCGATTGTCGCGATGGCTGTCATCAGGATCGGACGGAGTCGTGTAGAGCCGGCTTCCAGGAGCGCTTCTCTCGTAGACAGGCCTTCCGCTTCCTTATGAATCACGCGGTCAATCAAGACAATCGCATTCGTGACAACGATACCGATCAGCATGAGCATACCGATCATGGCGTTCAGACTGATCGTTTCACCTGATACATAAAGTCCGACAAGGGCACCGATGATTGTGAACGGCAATGAGAACAGGATCGCAAATGGCGCGAGTGCTCCGCCGAATGTAATTACGAGCACAAGGTACACGATCGCTATTGCTGCCAGCATCGCTAAACCGAGCTTCGTGAAGGAATCAGCAATATCTGCTGATACGCCTCCTGTGTCAATCGATACATTATCAGGAGGGTTAAGCTTATCCACTTTCTTCTGAACCTCAGCTGATACGGCTGTGACGTTGTCAGATGCAACCTCACCTGTGACATCTGCATAGACTTTTCCGTCACGTTTTGAAACAGTATCTGATGTTGATCCTTCTTTCACTTTTGCAACATCGCCGATTTTGACTTCCTGGCCAGTCGCAGATGTGATCTTTTTATTCTCTAAATCTTTCACACTCTTATACTGGTCTTTTTCAGTCTTAATGTTCACATCAAGCTCTTTGCCGTCTTTTTTCACGGTTGTGAGCGGTTTTTGTGATGTTTGTGTCATTAAGGCCTGAGAAATTTGAGACGCCGTTAAACCGAGTTTGCTTAATTTTTCTTGGTCAGCGACAAATGTGTACTCATCATATGTGCTTGAAAGGCCTGAGTTTACGTTCTTCAGATCCTTTTCATCTTTCATGATTTTTTCAATGTCGTTGACCGTGTCTTTAATGTCGTTTTCTGAATCGCCATACACATAGTATGTTAATTCGTTGTTATTGCCTGAAGAGCTGAAGTTTTGTGACTTCCATTCTCCGCGGTCAGATTGCTTTTGGATTTCCTTCAGCACGTTGTCTTTTTCTTTATCAAAATCAGGCGTGTCGCTTTCATATTTGATATAGAATAACGCACCGTTTGAATCTCCCCCGGCAAGCGGGCTGCCAGAGCCTAATGAATACTGAACGGTATCGACATGCTTGCGGTCAAGCAGGATTTTTTCCGCTTTTTCAGCTTCATCTTCAGCTTCTTTTTTCGTTTCTCCAGGCTCTGGGCTGTAAGTAAGCTGTACCGTTTTTTCTTCTTGGGACGGCAGGTAGCTGGCACCGATTAATGGTACAAGGAACAAGCTTCCAAGGAGCATCAGAACAGCGATGATAGACGTGATCCATTTATGGCTCAGCGCCCAGTTCAATACTTTTTTATAGATGTTTGCAAGTCTTCCAGGTTTGTGCTCTTTCGCTTTAATCGGCGCGCCTGTTAAAGATTTTTTGAACAGGCTGTGTGCGAGCATCGGCACAAGCGTGATCGAAATCAACAGGGATGCGGCAAGCGCAAATACAATCGTTAAGGCAAACGGGATAAACAATTCACCGATTTGTCCGCCTACAAGTGCGAGCGGCAGGAATACCGCGATTGTTACGATCGTCGATGACATGATCGGTTTGAACATTTCCTTCGTCGCTTCACGCACCAAGGCTTTTCCGCGGAGCGGCTCATCCTTGAGTCTCATGCGGCGGTAAATGTTCTCGATCACAACAATGGAATCATCGACAACCCGTCCAATCGCAACAGTCATTGCGCCAAGCGTCATGATATTCAGTGTGATATCAAGCTGCTGCAGCACAAGAAGTGCGATGAGCAGTGATAATGGAATAGAAACAATCGAAATTAATGTTGATTTGATATCTCTTAAGAATAAGAGAATGATCACAATCGCAAAAATCGCGCCAAAAATGGCTTTGCTTAACATCGTTTCAACTGACTGTGTGATCGGCTCAGCCATGTCGAGTGTTGCGCTGTAGTTGAAGCCTTTATGGTCTGCTTTGAACTGCTTCAGCTCGGCTTTGACATTATCGGCAACCTCTACTGTATTCGCATCGTTTGCTTTGACGATGTTAATACCGATGCTGTCTTTGCCATTTGTGCGTGAAACAGATTCAGCTTTTTTCACATCTTTCAATGTGGCAATGTCAGAAAGCTTGACCGTCGGCACATCTGTGCTTGCGCTTTGCTGCGCCTGTGCGGCCGCAGCAGCTTGTGCACTTTGCGCCGCTGCTTGAGATGCTGCATTGCCGCCTGCACTTGAAGCAGATGCCGTCGGGATTCTCATATTCTTCAAATCTTTAATGGTTTCAATATCGCCGCTGACAACGACAGATTTTTCTTTATTTCCGAATGTGTACAATCCAAGCGGAGTTGTCACATCTGAACCTTGAATCACTTGCTTGACCGTATCTTCATCAAGGCCGTATTCTTTCAGTTTGTCTTCTTTGAAAGAGAATTCAACCTCTTCCACCTGCTGGCCTGATACTTGGACGGAGGCAACGCCTTCTAAGCCTTCAAGCTTAGGAACGAGGCTGTCTTCCACTTGTTTTGTCAGGTCTTGCAGGTTGCCTTTATCGCTGGACACGCTTAGCGTCAGAATCGGGAAGGAGTTCAAGCTGTAGCGTGAAATTTCCGGATCCTTCGCGTCATCAGGAAGGCTGACATTATCTAATGCTTCAGCCGCTTCTGTTTTCGCTTTGTCCATATCTTTCTCATAGTCATATTCAATCATGACAGACGATGCGTTTTCATAGGACGTTGAAGTCACTACACTGACCCCGTCCAAATTCTGCACCGCTTGTTCAACCGGTTTGGTCACCTCATCAGCCACTTGGCTTGGAGTCGCGCCCGGATATGTCGTGCTGATTGTCAGGTAAGGCATGTTCACGTCAGGAATGGATTCTTGCTTCATATTCATACCCGCATACAAGCCGGCTGCCGTTACAATAATCGTCATCAGCCATACAGCGAATTTGTTTTTCAGAACAAAATTAATAACGTGATTCATCATATCCTCCATTACATTTTTTATTGACTGACTGGTCATTCTATATAATACTAAACGTTATAATGCAACAACGTCAACTCATATATCAGAAAATTTTACTAAATTTTTCAAGGGTTAAGGGGAAGCACGTCATGAATGAAAAAAAAGAAAGAATCATAAAAACCAGCATTCATTTGTTTGCGAAAAAAGGATTCGCTGCCACGACGATCCAGGAAATCGCCAGCGAATGCGGTATCTCAAAGGGCGCTTTTTATTTGCACTTTAAATCAAAAGAAGCGCTGCTGTTATCCGCCTGTGAATATTACATCGGAATGTCTATGAAAAAAATGAAAACTATAGAAGAAGATCTCGCCGGGAAGCCGCCTAAGGAAGTGCTGAAAAAGCAAATTGGCGCTCAGTTTGAAGATTTTCGTGATCATAAAGATTTTATCGTTCTTTTGCTTACCGAAAATATCATTCCGGAAAATCAAGAAATCAAGCAATACTTTTACAAAGTAACCACGGAGACGGATAAGCTGTACCGCAATGCCTTGCTGGCATCTTATGGCGAAAAAATCGAGCGGTACGTCGCAGATTTGTCTATTATGACAAGAGGCATTGTGCATTCGTATATGAATGTGATGGTATTTAACAGTGAGCTTACTATTGATGCAGAAGAAATTTCATCCTTTATCGTCGAGAGACTGGATGATCTTGTACAGGGGCTGAGCCGTACAGCCCTCAATCCGATCGTGCCAAAAGACATTTTCAATCCGATGCCTGCGGGGAAAGACCAATTGCTTGAGAGCATTCAGAACATAAAAGAACACAGCGCGCTGCCCGAGGATATCACCGTGTCACTCGATGTTATCGCGGAAGAACTCGCTCAGGATAAACCGCGCAAGCCGATTATTAAAGGCATGCTCTCCAATTTGACCGGAAGCAATGACGAAGAAGTTGAAAAGCTTCGGGCTTCCATTTCTATATTTATCTCGATATGACCAAAAAAAGCAGCCCCTGCGGGCTGCTTTTTTGATTAGCGTTTTTTAATTTCTTCAAGCAGGATTTTGTTGACCATTGGCGGGTTGGCTTGTCCTTTGGACGCTTTCATAATCTGTCCGACAAGGAAACCGATCGCGCGGTCTTTCCCGTTTTTAAAGTCTTCGATTGATTGAGGATTGTTGTCAAGCGCCTCTGTGACAAGCTTCAGAAGCACGCCTTCGTCAGAAATCTGCACGAGGCCTTTCTCTTTCACAATCTTCTCAGCGTCGCCGCCTTTTTCAATCAGTTCTTTAAACACTTTCTTCGCGATCTTGGAAGAAATAGTTCCTTTTTCGATCAGTTTGATCATGCCGGCAAGGCCTTCAGGTGTCAGGGCAACGTCGGCAAGCTCTTTTTGCTCAGCGTTTAGGTAAGCTGACACTTCACCCATCAGCCAGTTGGACGCTTGTTTCGCTTCAGCGCCTTTTTGTACGGTTTCTTCGAAGAAATCAGCCATTTCTTTTGTCAGCGTCAGAACCATCGCATCGTATGCAGGCAAGCCAAGCTCTTCGATATAACGCTTGCGGCGCTCGTCCGGAAGCTCAGGAATGCTTGCTTTTACGCGTTCCTTCCATTCGTCATCAATGTAGAGTTCGACAAGGTCTGGCTCAGGGAAGTAACGATAGTCGTCAGACCCCTCTTTGACACGCATGAGAATGGTTTTCTTCGTTGCTTCGTCGTAACGGCGCGTTTCCTGCTGGATAACGCCGCCGGAGAGAAGAACCTGCTCCTGGCGTTTTTCTTCGTGCTCAAGGCCTTTTTGAACAAACGCAAAGGAGTTCAAGTTTTTCAATTCTGTTTTTGTGCCGAATTCCTCTTGGCCGATCGGGCGAAGAGAGATATTGGCGTCACAGCGAAGTGAACCTTCTTCCATCTTACAGTCAGAAACGCCTGTATATTGGATGATGGATTTCAGCTTTTCAAGATACGCGTACGCTTCTTCCGGCGTGCGGATATCCGGCTCAGATACGATCTCAACAAGCGGCGTTCCCTGACGGTTGAAGTCAACAAGAGAATAGCCATCGCCTGTGTGCGTCAGCTTTCCGGCATCTTCTTCAAGATGAAGACGCGTGATGCCGATGCGTTTTGTTTTTCCGCCGACTTCAATTTCGATCCAGCCATTTTCGCCGATTGGCTTATCAAATTGAGAAATCTGATACGCTTTCGGGTTGTCCGGATAGAAATAGTTTTTGCGGTCAAATTTCGTATCCGTTGCGATCTCACAGTTAAGCGCCATAGCGGCTTTCATTGCGAATTCAACAGCTTCTTTGTTCAGAACAGGCAGAACGCCCGGGTATCCGAGGTCAATGACGCTTGTCTGCGTGTTCGCCTCCGCGCCGAATGGCGTTGGAGAGCTTGAGAAAATTTTTGATTTTGTTTTTAACTCGACGTGGACTTCAAGTCCGATTACCGTTTCAAAGTTCAATTTTTTTCACCCCTTACAATTCAGGTTTTGCTTTATGATGGTCTGTCGCTTGTTCAAATGCATGAGCAACGCGGTATACAGTGCTTTCATCAAAGTGTTTTCCGATGATTTGCAGTCCGAGCGGAAGTCCGTCTGCTAATCCGCATGGCACGCTGATTCCAGGTACGCCCGCAAGGTTGACCGGAATCGTTAAGATATCGTTTGCGTACATTGTGAGCGGATCTTTCGTGTTTTCACCGATTTTAAACGCAGGTGTCGGTGTAGTCGGTCCGACAATAACATCATATTTCTCAAATACGTCTTCGAAGTCTTTCTTAATCAACGTACGCACTTTTTGCGCTTTTTTGTAGTACGCATCGTAGTAGCCTGAGCTTAAAGCGAACGTTCCGAGCATGATGCGGCGTTTGACTTCATCGCCGAAGCCTTCTGAACGTGTTTGCTTATAAAGGTCGATCAGGTTGTCCGCGTTGTCTGTGCGGTAGCCGTAGCGAATGCCGTCAAAGCGCGCAAGGTTCGCTGACGCTTCAGATGAAGACAGCAGGTAATACGTCGCAAGCGCGTATTTACTATGTGGAAGAGACACTTCTTCCCATGTAGCGCCGAGGCCTTCAAGCACTTTCAGCGCGGCAAGAACAGATTCTCTCGCTTCTTTGCCGACACCTTCACCAAGGTATTCTTTCGGAACAGCGATTTTCAATCCTTTGATATCGCCAGTTAATGAAGAAAGAAAATCAGGCACATCCACATTTGCGCTCGTGGAGTCCATTTTATCTACGCCGGAAATCGCTTGAAGCAAGAATGCGTTGTCCTCAACCGTACGAGTAATCGGTCCGATTTGGTCTAATGAAGACGCAAATGCGACCAGCCCGTAACGAGACACGCGTCCGTATGTAGGCTTTAATCCGACCACCCCGCAGAAAGATGCAGGCTGACGGATGGAGCCGCCTGTGTCAGATCCAAGTGAAAACGGAACTTCTCCCGCAGCAACCGCAGCAGCTGAACCGCCGCTTGAACCGCCGGGAACTGTATCGAGGTTCCAAGGGTTTTTCGTCAGCTTGTAAGCTGAGTTCTCGGTAGATGATCCCATGGCGAATTCGTCCATGTTCAATTTTCCGATTGTGATCGCTTCAGCGTCTTGGAGGCGCTGAACGACTGTAGCATCGTAGATCGGATCGAAGTTTTCGAGAATTTTGCTGGAGCACGTTGTACGCAGCCCTTTTGTTACGATATTATCTTTTACGCCGATCGGCATACCGAAGAGAAGACCGTGCTCAGTACGGCTGTCAACCGCCTCGTCAAGCTCCTTCGCGTACGCGCGCGCTTTTTCTTCATCTAATGCCAAAAAGGCTTGTACCTTATCATCCACCGCTTGGATGCGTTTATAAGACTCGTCAACAAGATCAGAAATCTTAATCTCTTTTTTATGTATGAGCTGTTTTAATTCTGTGATTTTGTGATCAAATAATGACATTCCTTGTGTCCCTCCTTTAGTCCAGAATTGATGGCACACGAATATAGCCGTCTTTATGGTCAGGCGCATTTTTCATGACATCCTCAACCGGAAGGCCTTTACCCGCTTCATCTTCTCTCATGACATTTTTCATTTTCAGCACGTGAGTTGTAGGCTCCACATTGTCTGTGTTAACCTCATTCAGCTCCTCGGCAAATGAAATGATGCTGTCAAGCTGTTCAGTGAACATTTTTGCTTCTTCGTCAGTAATTGCAAGTCTCGCAAGGTGCGCAACGTGCTTTACTTCTTCTATTGAAATTCGTGACATATGATCCACCTCCACATATTTCTCCGTTAAGTCATATAATACTGATCATATCAAAAACAAGCCCTTTAAAGCAACAAAACGCCTTAGGGCGAGCCTGTGTTTTCGAAACAATACCCTATATATTTTATACTAAAAAGAGACAAAGGAGAAACGAAATATTTTTCTGAAAATTTTTACTTTAATTATTTTTGAAAGCGTTTTATTCTTTATTCCCTTCTAGGTTCACGCCGGTATTTCTTGCTGATCACCCAGGTTTCATCGCTTGAATGGCTGGGAATACTTTGTTAGGTTAAGTTACCAAGTGCACCTGCAAAAGAATTTCTTTTGTTTTGCACTGAGCCAGACTGCTTAACTGGCACCATCAATTTGAGAGGTGATGCAACATTATTAGAAATGAAGAGAGGGTAAAACGTGAGTATTGAAATTATTATATCGTTAGGAATTTATTTTATTGCCATGCTGTTAATCGGTTGGTATGCATTTAAGAAAACGACTGACATCAACGATTACATGCTTGGAGGAAGAGGCCTCGGACCGTTTGTCACTGCTTTATCTGCCGGCGCGGCGGATATGAGCGGATGGATGCTGATGGGTGTTCCCGGCGCGATGTTTGCGACAGGGCTTTCTACCTTATGGCTTGCTTTAGGTCTTACAATCGGAGCGTATTCAAACTACTTGCTGCTGGCTCCAAGGCTGCGTGCTTATACGGAAGCGGCGGATGATGCGATTACGATTCCTGATTTCTTTGATAAACGTTTCCAGCATTCTTCATCACTGCTGAAAATCGTATCCGCTTTGGTTATCATGATCTTTTTCACATTGTATACCTCTTCCGGTATGGTATCGGGCGGACGGCTGTTTGAATCTGCCTTTGGCGCGGATTACAAATTAGGCTTGCTTTTGACTACGGCTGTTGTCGTGTTATACACATTGTTTGGCGGTTTCCTTGCTGTCAGTCTGACTGACTTTGTGCAGGGTGCGATCATGTTTGCAGCACTAGTGCTTGTGCCGATCGTTGCTTTTACCCACGTGGGCGGCGTTGCTCCGACTTTCCATGAAATTGGCGCTGTTAACCCACATTTATTGGATCTCTTTAAAGGCGCGAGCGTCATTAGCATTATTTCCTATTTAGCCTGGGGCTTGGGCTACTACGGGCAGCCTCATATTATCGTCCGATTTATGGCCATTAAAAACATTAAAGATTTAAAGCCTGCGCGCCGAATCGGCATGAGCTGGATGATCATTTCAGTTCTCGGTTCTGTCTTGACAGGTTTGGTCGGTGTTGCTTATGCCCATAAATTCGGAGTTGCTGTAAAAGATCCGGAGATGATATTCATTATCTTCTCTAAAATCTTGTTCCACCCTTTAATTACAGGATTTTTATTGTCAGCTATTTTAGCTGCGATTATGAGTTCCATCTCCTCACAGC
Source organism: Bacillus tequilensis KCTC 13622 (assembly GCF_000507145.1). GTDB lineage: Bacteria > Bacillota > Bacilli > Bacillales > Bacillaceae > Bacillus > Bacillus tequilensis. The sequence goes on from NZ_AYTO01000039.1 coordinate 177,318, forward strand.
TCTTAGTCACAGCAAGTGCTGTGACAGAGGATGTGTACCGGACGTTTTTCAGACGAAAAGCTTCCGATAAGGAGTTGGTCATGATCGGGCGTCTGTCTGTACTAGTGATCGCCATTATTGCGATTCTCTTATCCTTGAATCCGAGCAGCTCCATTCTTGATTTGGTCGGATATGCCTGGGCCGGCTTTGGTTCAGCTTTCGGGCCTGCGATTCTGCTCAGCCTGTATTGGAAGCGGATGAACGAATGGGGCGCGCTCGCTGCGATGATTGTCGGGGCTGCGACCGTGTTGATCTGGATTACAACCGGGCTGGCAAAATCAACCGGCGTGTACGAAATCATTCCTGGGTTTATCCTCAGCATGATCGCCGGCATCATTGTCAGTATGATCACAAAACGTCCCGCAAAAGCTTCTTACCGGTTATTCGGGGTTATGGAAAAGCTGTTAAAACGCAAAAGGTAAACAAAAAGCCATCAAGCGCCGCTTGGTGGCTTTTGTGCTCTTGTTTTGCTATAAATACTGTGAGAGAATCATATTTATTTAAAAACATCTTAGAGAAGGGAGAATTTGCTGTTGAGCTGGTATATTGATCCTGATATTTTATTAAAACTGGGCATTGCCACTTTGATTGGCATGGTCATCGGGCTTGAGCGTGAATTAAAAAATAAGCCGCTCGGATTAAAAACCTGTATCGTTATCGCCGTCAGCTCATGCATGCTGACGATCGTCAGTATTAATGCGGCATATCATTTCCCTAAATACTACCGCATCATGATGGACCCGCTGCGTCTGCCGGCACAAATCATCTCCGGCGTCGGATTTATCGGGGCCGGTGTCATTCTGCGAAAAAGCAACGATGTCATTTCCGGCCTGACGACATCAGCTATGATCTGGGGGGCAGCGGGGCTCGGGCTGGCAACGGGAGCAGGTTTTTATAAAGAAGCATTTGCCAGCCTTCTGTTCATCCTGATCAGTGTGGAATTTCTGCCATGGGCGGTCAGAAAAATCGGTCCCGACCGCCTGCAGGAAAAAGACATCCGCATCAGAATGTCGCTCTCTGATAAAGACAAAATGACAGAGATTTTAAAAGAAATGAAGAGAAGAGATATCAAAACACACTCCGTTCGGATCGACGACCTGGGCGAAAAGGAATTTCCAATCATGGAAGTGAAGGTCCGCGTCCATAAAAACAGGTACACGACCGATGTCTACTATGACATTAAAGACATCGAAGGCGTGGTCGGCGTAAAATGTGATACATTATAAAAGCCAATGGGATATGAATCCCATTGGCTTAGATTGTTGACAAAATCCTAAAACGGTTTACGTTTTAGGATTTTGTCATCTTTTTTCAGCGTGATTGAAAACCCTTGAAGTCTAGGAAGGACGAGCACCGATGCACAGGACTGACAACGAATGCAAGGGTTTGTCGACACGCTGAAGCCAATGGGACATGAATCTCATTGGCTTTTTATCTACATCAGTACAGAAAAATCAAATGCTGTGATCGGTGTGCGATTCTCTATATCTCTTCTGAAACCGGCCAGCATTTCTTTTTCCTCTTCTCCAATTGTGTTAAGGTCAAACATCTGATGCAGCAATCCGTAAATCAGCATATGGCGAAGGCGAAGGAAATCAGGTATCCTTTTCAGCCACGCAGGATCAAGATCATTTTCCTCCCAGTACCCTTTCATAAAATGCGTCATAAATTCCTCTGTAAACGCAGTTTTATCTTCATATGGCACAACCGGGTACCACAGCACATTGTAAAGGAGAATGCTGATATCGTTAATGAACCAATTGTAGCCGATATCGTCAAAATCAAATGCTGTGATTTTGCCATGATCCCAATGGAAATTCCCATGATGAAGGTCCGCGTGCACCAAGCCGTAGCTGTCGCGGCTTTTCGGCAGCCGCCGCAGTTCATTCATCAGAGAATCGGCTTGCTGAAACACCTTTGTCTGATCTTCAGGCACATACTTTCTCAGCTTCAATTGCTCCTCTTCATCCCATTCCTGTCTTTTAAAAGCGGGATTAGTCAGTTTGTAGCTTTTTGTCAGGCTGTGCATCTTACCTGTGTATTTGCCAAGCTCATAAAATAGCGTTTCATTCCAGTCCGATTCATCCACTTTCTGCCCAGGCGCTTTCTCATACACTCTCACTAAAAAGGCCCCGCCGTTTCCGTCCGGCACTTCTTCAACGTCTTTTCCGCTCAATGACGGGAGCGGTTTGGCAACTGAAAGTCCGCCTTTCGCCAGGTGACGGAGCCATTCCATCTCTCCCTTAATGTAATCAGTAGTTCTCCGAATGGTATGGGTAATCTTTAAAATATAAGATTGATTGTCTTTCATCCATTCATAAACATAGTTTTCCGCATCAGCCAGAAAACGCGCCTGCCCTTTTGAGAAACCGTATTTCACCGCTGCCTCTGCCAAAACCTGTTCTTCATGAAATATTTTTTTGATTTCTTTATGCACGTTTAACTTCCTTTCCTTACTATAGTTTTGATATCGACTATTTTCACACGAGTGCCAGCATCAACATACCTCCCCTTGATTTGTGTTTTAGCAGAAGCGGAAACACCTTCCTTTTCCTGTTAATTGTAACATAAAAAACCCTTGTGCCATATTGGCACAAGGGTTGCTTTGTTTATCAGTCATAAATGTGAACAGTCGGCTCTTTATCTCCCGCATTGCGGATAATGACCGCTTCCTGCCCGTCTGAGGAGGTGATGTTAACTTCGACATCAACTGAACCCTTGGAGTAGTAGTCCATCACTTCACCCGTTAAGAACTGGGTAAACGCGACAACTTCACTTTTTCCGTAAAATTGCATTGGGATGTCAATCTTTATTTTCTTCATTTCATCATTTTCATACAGCGCTGTACCGACAACGCCTGTGTAGTTCGGGAAATATTCTTCAATTGAGTTTTTGAAGCGCTTAAAGACCTCGGAATCATCCGGGTACTTTTCTGCTGTGGTTGTATCCGCCGGATAGAATACATATTTTTCATTGATGTCATCCCAATTTGAGATATCAGCAGAGCCTGCCTTGACCTCTGTTTTGGCGATGAAGTTCCCCGGCACAATCGATGTTTTTGACGCCTGTTTATAAAGCGCGACTGTGATCGGCACATTCTTCAAGTTGTCTTTTTTACGGAGGCGGTTAATGACCTCCTGTGCAATTTTTTCTCCTTGTTGGCGGAGCGTGCTTTCTTTAATCTCCACTTCTTTTTGAGGATCGCCTGTTTTTTCGCGATAATAATACACGGAGTTTAACGCCAGTCCGATCATCACACCGCCAAGCTGAATGGAATTCTTGTCTTTTCTGACTAAATAATCGTGCTCCAGCATGGAAGCTAAATAAACCGGGCTGCTTTGGTTCTTTTCTTCTGTTGAACCAGAGCTCGGAAGCGCTGGGTTCAAGCCTTCATTTTTAAAGTTTTTATCTGCTTTTTCGGCTTTTTTCAGATCAGAGCCTGTTTTTTTCCGTGCCAGCCAGCTTAATACAGTATCTTCATCTAAATATTGCCCTTCTTGGAACAGATAATCGTCAGTCGAGAAAGAATCTTGGGCAAGACGCATCAGCCCTGTTTCAAACTCATCAATGTCAAGTCTTGTATTCAGCTGTTCCGTTGTTAAGCCGCGCGCCTTTCCTGCCTTAAACGGCAGCACCATTTTGTAATAGGAGTCAGAGATGTTATATTTCGGGACAATCGCTTTTTCTGACGATTTCGCCGTCTTTTGTGTGATCTCCTCCTCCTTATTCCCCCCAAAACCTGACGAGCAGGCAGACAGCATTAACACTGCCGCCGTTGCCGCCATTACCAACGTCTTTTTCAATAGAAAACACTCCTCTTATTTCTTTAGCTCTCCCATTAACTGTTCTTCATTCCATACTTCAATGTTCAGCTCTTGCGCTTTTGTCAGCTTGCTTCCCGCCGCTTCTCCGGCGATGACCAAGTCTGTGTTTTTGCTGACGCTGCCGGTCAGTTTGCCGCCGAGCGCTTCGATTTGCGCTTTGGCATCGTTTCTTGACAGTTGTTCCAGCTTTCCTGTCAGAACAATGGTTTTACCCGCAAAGTAAGAATCGCTGTCCTCTGTTTTTACTTTTTTCGGGCCTTTGTAGAGTGTGTTTACGCCCAGCTCTTGAAGTTCATCGAGGAGTTCAAGCATTTCTTCTTTATGAAAATAAGTGATGACCGCGTCAGCCATTTTTTCACCGATTTCATCGATTGCGAGAAGTTCCTCTTTTGAGGCTTTTTTCAGGTTTTCAAGGCTTTCAAAATGCATGGCGAGCGTTTTGGCTGCCTTTGATCCGATAAAGCGGATGCCAAGACCGAACAGCAGACGCTCTAACGAATTTTCTTTTGACTTTTGGATAGAGCTGATCAGGTTTTCAGTGGACTTTTCGCCCATGCGTTCGAGCTGGATGACCTGTTCCTTCGTCAGCTTATACAAGTCCGCCACATTGTGGACAAGGTCTTCCTTAAACAGCTGTGTGATGACTCGCTCGCCGAGCCCGTCAATGTTCATGGCATTGCGGGAAACGAAATGGATCAGCCCTTCCCGGATTTGCGCCGGGCATTCCGGATTAATACAGCGAAGCGCCACTTCTCCTTCGATGCGGACGAGCTCACTGCCGCATTCAGGACACTCCGTTGGCATGCTGAATTCCTTTTCTTCTCCTGTCCGCTGTTCAACAAGGACATTCACGACTTCCGGAATGATATCGCCCGCTTTTTTGACGACGACTTTATCCAAAATCCGAATATCCTTCTCTTTAATTAAATCTTCGTTATGAAGGGATGCTCTTGAGACCGTTGTGCCGGCAACTTTTACCGGCTCCAATACCGCGGTCGGCGTAATCACACCCGTTCTGCCGACATTTAATTCGATATCGAGAAGCTTTGTTACAACCTCTTCAGCAGGAAATTTATACGCGATCGCCCAGCGCGGGCTTTTCGCGGTGAAACCAAGCTCCTCCTGCTGATCAAGAGAATCGACTTTAATGACAATGCCGTCAATTTCGTACGGGAGGTCAGCGCGCTTCGCCTGAAGCTCATCGATCAGCGCAATGACTTCCTCTATGCTGCCGCATTTCTTTCGTTCCTGATTCGTTTTAAATCCGATTTCGTCGAGAAAATCAAGCCCCTGGCTTTGTGTCTCCACACCCATCTCGTCAAGCTCCGCTATACTGTAGACGAAGATATCGAGGTTTCGTTTCGCCGCAATTTTCGGATCAAGCTGTCTGAGTGAGCCAGCGGCTGCATTTCGCGGATTGGCAAACGGTTCTTCTTCATTTCTGATCCGTTCCTCATTGAGCGCTTCAAACGAACGCTTCGGCATATACGCCTCTCCGCGCACTTCGATCGACAGCTTACGGTTCATTTTGAGGGGGATACTGCGGATCGTCTTCAGATTCTCCGTAATATCCTCCCCCGTCGTGCCGTCACCTCTTGTGGCCCCTCTGACAAAATAGCCGTCTTCATAACGGAGAGAAACAGCAAGACCGTCTATTTTCAGCTCCACATTATACGCCACATCGTCGCCGACGGCTTGGCGCACCCGGCGGTCGAAATCACGAAGATCATCAGCATTAAAGGCGTTGCCGAGACTAAGCATTGGCGTGCCGTGGGTGACTTTCTGAAACGCTTCAAGCACGGCACCGCCGACACGCTGCGTAGGAGAGTCAGGCGTTCTGAGGTCTGGGTGCTCCTCCTCGATCGCAATCAGCTCCTGCATCAATCTGTCGTATTCAGCATCAGGGACGCTCGGTTCATCTAAGGTGTAATATTCATAGCTATACTTGTTGATGGTGCGGCGCAGTTCATCTGCCCGCTGCTTCGCTGTTTCTTTGTCCATCTGTTTCTTCCTTTCCTCTTCAATTACTGCTTTTCAATAGGGGCAAATGCCGCTAACAGGCGTTTCACACCGACAGGGCTCGGGAAGGCAATATCGAGCTCCGTCCCTTCTCCTTCGCCTTTCACACTGACGACAGTTCCTGTCCCCCATTTTTTATGACCCGCTTTATCACCGACTGCCCAGTTTAAGGTGTCGCCGCCTGTTTTGCTGGCGTACGATACCGGACGTGAAACAGGGCCGCGTCTCGGCTGCATTTTTCTCGCGGATGGCGCTCTCGTTTCTTTTTTCTCATTTAGGTTTTCCAATAAATCATCCGGTATTTCAGCAATAAAGCGAGATTCCGGGTTCATATTTGTTCGGCCAAACAAAGTGCGCATTTTGGCGTTGGTCAGATAAAGCTCCTGTTCCGCTCTTGTAATCCCAACGTAAGCAAGGCGGCGTTCTTCTTCCATTTCCGCTTCCTCCATTAATGAACGGCTGTGCGGGAAGACACCTTCTTCAAGCCCCATCAAGAAAACAACCGGGAATTCCAGTCCTTTTGCGGCGTGCAGTGTCATCAGGGTGATTGCATCCTTGCCGCCGGACTCCTCTTCTTTCTGATCAAGCTGATCGATGTCTGCGATCAGCGCCAAATCTGTGAGGAACGCAACGAGTGTCTTGTCTTCGCTTTTCTGTTCAAAGTTTTTCGTTACGGACAGGAACTCGTCAATGTTTTCTAAACGGCTTTGGGCTTCGATTGATTTCTCAGCCTTGAGCATTTCTCTGTATTCCGTCTTATCAAGAATTTCTTCCGTCAGCTCTGTAATCGATAAATAATCCTGCATATTGGTGAGGTTCTCAATCATCTGCCTGAAGCTGTCGAGCGCGTTGGCCGCCTTGGCACTGACACCGATAAAATCGACCTGCTGAATCGCTTGGAAAAAGGACACGCCGTTCATCGCCGCATATGAAGCGATTTTTTCAAGTGATGTCGCGCCGACTCCGCGCTTGGGCACATTAACAATGCGCGTAAAACTGATATCGTCATCCGGATTGGATACGAGGCGCAGGTACGCGAGAATATCTTTAATTTCTTTTCTGTCATAGAACTTTGTGCCGCCGACAATGTTATAGTTCAAACCCGCTTTGAGAAGCGTTTCCTCAATCACACGGGATTGCGCGTTTGTCCGGTACAAAATGGCGATATCCGACAGCTTTCGCTTGCCTGTGCTGTAAAGCTGATGAATTTTACCGGCCACAAACTGCCCCTCGCCGAACTCATTATCTCCGCGGTAATAGGAAATTTTGATGCCTTCATCGTTTTCCGTCCACAAATTTTTCGGTTTTCGGTTTGAGTTGTTTTTAATGACCTCATTAGCCGCCCGCAAAATCCGTTTTGTTGAACGGTAGTTTTGTTCAAGCAAAATCACGCTTGCATTCGGATAATCTTTTTCAAAAGAAAGGATGTTGGCGATATCCGCGCCGCGCCATCTATAGATCGACTGGTCGGAGTCCCCGACAACGCAAAGGTTCTGGAAACGTTCCGCAAGCTGTTTGACGAGCATGTATTGGGCTCTGTTCGTATCTTGATACTCATCGACGTGAATATACTGGAATTTGCGCTGATAAAATTCAAGCACTTCCGGCACACGGTCAAACAGTTTAATCGTCGTCATAATTAAATCGTCGAAATCGAGCGATTGGTTTTTCAAAAGCTTCTTCTGGTAATCTGTGTATACATCGCTGACGACCTGATCGTAGTAGCCGCCGGCAACTTTAGAGAATTCCTCCGGTTCGGTCAATTCGTTTTTCGCACTGCTGATCGTGCCGAGGATGCTTCTCGGGTCAAACTTCTTCGGATCAATATTGCGCTCCTTCAAAATCCCCTTAATTACTGAAAGCTGGTCAGCCGTATCAAGAATGGAGAAATTGCGGTTGATCCCGATCCGGTCGATATCTCTGCGCAAGATCCGCACGCACATGCTGTGGAATGTGGAAATCCAGATATCGTCCGCGCCGGGTCCGAGGATGCTTTCCACACGTTCTTTCATTTCGCGCGCCGCTTTATTTGTAAATGTGATCGCCAGAATGTTCCACGGCGCCACATGCTTTTCCGCCATTAAGTAAGCGATTCTGTGTGTCAGGACACGCGTCTTTCCGCTTCCCGCTCCCGCCATCAGCAAAAGAGGCCCGTCCGTTGTTTTGACAGCTTCCTGCTGAACGGGGTTTAATCCGCTTAGTAATTGATTGCTAATATAATTCAAAATTCGTTCACCCGCCTATACAAAACATATGTTCTATCATAAACCAAATCCGTACAATTTACTACTCGCCTTTTACAGCCGCTACTGTTTTCAAAGCCCGGTCAAAATCTTCATACACCGCATTGCCCACAACGATCACGTCGGCATGCTCTGCATATTGCTTTGCCGTTTCCGCATCCTTGATGCCGCCGCCGTAAAACAGGGTGGAGGTTTCCAATACAGCCTTCGTTTTCTTCACGGCTTCTATGTCGCCAAGCATGCCGCTGTATTCCAAATAAAAAATGGGAAGCTGCAGCAGCTCAGATACACGCGCATACGCGGCAATATCGTCAATGCTCAGATCAGCATCTGCTTCAGTCAATGCCGCGGCTTTGCAATCCGGATTTGCGATGCAGTACCCTTCCGCCGCGATTTCTTCCATTGACATCAGTTCACCGTATTCCTTCATGGCTTTCTGATGCATGCCGACAATCCAGTCCGCGTTTTTACTATTTAATACACTCGGAATAAAATATAAGTCAAATCCGGGAACGATCGCTTCAATCGCTGACACCTCAAGGACACACGGCACCAAAAACCGTCTCACCTTAGACATCATCCGCAGGACATTGTCCTCTGTCACACCATCGCTTCCTCCGATAATGACCGCATCCGTTCCCGATTCACAAAGAATCTCCAGCTGTTCATCAGGCAAATCTTTATTTGGATCAAGCTTAAAGACATGCTTCCACTCCGTTACATCGTACACGTCATACGTTCCTCCATTCGTTTGTTACCATTTAAACATTATAACAAATTCACATAGCGCGGAAAAACGGAAAAAGCCGTTAATCTCGTTATTCACTGAAAAAGGTGTTTTGATTCTTTTTTCATAAAAAAGAGAGCTGCCGAAAGCTTTTAAACGCTTCAAGGTCTAGGTAAAAGATTCTTCTGTTATTGTTTGGAAGGCATTCAACTGTGGAAATGGTTACATAAAAAAGGAGACTGACTGATGGAAACGATTATCATTGCACTCATCGCATTTATCATCGGGATCATTGTCATCCCCATCATGTTGTTTGTCTGGCTCTACATAAAGGATGAAAAACAGCAGGAGCACTCAATCCTTCGCAACTATCCCGTCATCGGCAGGTTCCGGTATATCCTTGAAAAAATCGGACCTGAGCTCAGACAGTATTTATACAGCAATGACAATGAGGAGCAGCCTTTTTCACGAAAGGAATATGAGCAAACTGTCATCTCGGGCAAATACAAAAGCAGAATGATGGGCTTTGGATCTGTAAGAGATTTTGACAAACCGGGCTATTTTATCCGTAACGCCCTGTTTCCGAAACAAAAAGAGGAATTGCGTGTCAATCAAACACCTAAAATTGATACCCAAATCTATCACCTTGATGCTGACAATCTGTTCAGACGCAAGGAACACGCCGAACACATCAAAGCCGATCCGTTTTTCCTCCACCCTGATGATGTACAGGTGATCGGCGGGCATACATGCGAGAAGCCTTTTTATGTGAAAGGATTAGTCGGCCAGTCTGCCATGAGCTACGGTTCCCTTGGAGAACGGGCAATTACGGCACTCTCAAAAGGGCTTCATCAAGCTGGCGGCACATGGATGAATACAGGTGAAGGGGGTTTATCTGAGTATCATGTAAAGGGCGGCGCCGATATCATTTGCCAAATCGGGCCGGGCCTTTTTGGCGTACGCAAAAGAAACGGAGAATTTTCGTGGGAGGAGTTTAAAAGAAAAAGCAGGCTTGACCAAATTAAAGCGTTTGAGCTGAAGCTGGCGCAAGGAGCTAAAACCCGCGGCGGCCATGTGGACGGCGCCAAGGTATCAGAGGAAGTGGCAGACATTCGGAATGTCGAACCAGGAAAGTCGATTGACAGCCCGAACCGCTTTCATGAATTTTCAAGCGTTCCTAGCATGCTCGACTTTATTGAGAAACTTAGAGATGTCGGACAAAAGCCGGTCGGAATCAAACTTGTCGCTGGCCATCCAGACGAATTGCACGAGCTTTTTTCTTATATGAAGAAAAGCGGAAAGCATCCGGATTTTATCACGATTGACGGAAGCGAAGGCGGTACCGGCGCTTCCTTTTACGAGCTGGCTGACACTGTCGGCCTTCCGATTATGACAGCCCTCCCTATTGTGGATACGCTTCTTAGACAATACGGCTTGCGCAGCCACCTGAAAATCTTTGCTTCCGGCAAGCTCCTGACTCCTGACAAAATCGCGGTCGCATTAGCTCTCGGCGCTGATTTTGTTAACATTGCACGCGGCATGATGTTTTCGGTCGGCTGCATCCGCGCGCTCGTGTGCCACACCAACACTTGTCCGGCGGGTGTGGCGACAACAGATCCAAAACTGCAAAAAGCACTGAGCGTTGAGGAAAAACAGCACCGTGTTTGCAACTACGTCATTTCACTGCGCGAGGGACTGTTTAACCTCGCAGCCGCAGCCGGGATCCATTCGCCGGTCTGCTTTTCCAAAGAGCATGTTGTCTATCGAAAAGAGGATGGCAGCATCGTTGATATCGACAAACTCATTCATCAATTTGTTTCATAAGAAAACCGCCCTTGCCGAACGGCAGGGCGGTTTTTTTATTTAGAAGAAGACTCAGTTTCGGTTTCCTTCACACGGTCAAGCGCCATTTCATAAGCGTCATTTCCGTAATTTAAGCAGCGTTTCACACGGGAAATCGTAGCCGTGGAAGCGCCTGTTTCTGTTTCAATCTTATGGTACGTGTTTCCTTCGCGAAGCATGCGCGCCACTTCAAGGCGCTGAGCCAGCGATTGAATTTCGTTAATTGTGCAAAGATCATCGAAGAACCGGTAACATTCCTCCAAGTCTTTCAGCGATAAGATTGAGTTGAATAACTGGTCCAATTCTTTGCCGCGTAATTTATCGATTTGCATCGTTACACACCTTCTCCTTTACTAATGGAAGCCGCATCGAGATCAGGCACGATATTAATCCAAGTCTTTCCTGGCACAAACGGCAGCCATTTGCCGTCTTTCACCGGCACAATTCTTCCGTTTACTTGTTTCCAGTCTGTTTCAATGACGTTTCCGTGCTGAAACAACAGACCTTTTCCCCCTGATTCCAGGTCGATGTCCCGCCTTCCATCTTGATCAATAGTACGATGGCTGGCTTCAACAATGAAAATATTTTGCATTGCAACCGGCTTTCCGGTTTCCCGGTCTGTCGTTATGACACCATCAGAGCTTCTTGTATACGCTTCAGCTTTTTTATCATAATTGTATTCGACAAGATTTGTAACGTTCTTTGTTCCATAATCTACCCGAACATTATAAGATTCATTTGCAGGTTTTGCTTCTGATGTTTGAAACAGCAGCGGATCTGTTTTCCGCTTCAGCTCATATCCCTTTTGCTCCGCCGCCTTTTTTATGTACTCATAAGACGTGTAGGAATTGTGGGGCGGTTTGCTGAAATCAGCTCTCCAAAATAAGCTTCCGTCAAAATCCAATCCGTTCATATAATCGGCAGCTCCGGATTCAAGCTGCTCTTTGGCGCCGGGACTCCAGCCGTGATGGACAAATATGCTGTCAAAACCATTGCTGAGAGTGACGAAATATTCCCGCGCGCTCCGCACAGGTCCGACAGTTTCAGGCATCTGGCTTTGGAAAATAGCCAGAAATCTTGTAATTTGCCCTTCGGCAAGGGCCTCTATGACAATGTCGGCTTTAGACAGTCCTGATTGCGGCCTCGCCTTCGGGTGATTGTTCACCACAACAGCAACAGGCCGGCGTTCAGTCACCTTCTGTTCAGTCTCCAGTCCCGTCAAAGGAGCTTTCGGCTTCTTTGCAGATTCCGGGACAGCATCCTTCTGCTGGCAGGATACAAGCAGAAAAAACACGAAACACAGCACGTAAACTGTCAACCATTTTTTCATATGTCGGCTCCCCGCTCTTTTATATTTTAACGCATTATCGACGGAAAGAGTACAGTTTTTTTCATGACGTCGAAGATTCCTCTCGGCGTAATGCGTATATATGGAAGGTGTGTACTTTGCAAAAAGAGCAGCGTATAGACGGGATCGCAAAATTGATAGCCTCTATCTGCCAAAAGATCTCTCAGCTTTTGTTCCTTCTCAAGCACGTCTTCATACGCTTCCGAAGCGGCGCAGCCGCACAGCGCAAGCGGAAGTTCATACAGAATTTTTCCGTTTTCCGCTAGAACGATTCCTCCCCCGATTTCTTTCATGCGAGCGAAAGCGAGCAGCATATCCGCTTTGTTTTTTCCGATCGCGACAATATCGCCTGTCGTCGTAAAGGAGCTCACAAATCCCTGCACGCTTGAGGCAAAGCCTTTTATCATCGTATTGACGCGCCATTTCCCATGTTTATCAAGCATTGCCAAATAACTTTCATCATGGTCAAACGAGAGCTGTTCCATCGAATTGTCGATCTCAATCATATACGGCTCCATGATCACCTCATTCCGCATTTTCACGCCCATCGGCATCGAAAACTGCAAATCATCCATCGTCATATCATATGAAAGCTCCAGCGGGACAAGACCGCCTTTGTTCCAGTCCGTTTTTGTAAACGCCTTCATATTACAGCCGTCCTTACGAAGAATGATCCCTTTTGACAGCACGGTCACGGGATTCGGATTTAACGGATCTTCAAGTATGTTCAGTGACGCCAGTCTTCCCGGTCCGGCCACACCTAAATAATCATCCATTTGATAATACTTTGCAATATTAAACGATGCCATATTGTAGGCATCGATTGCCGGAACTCCTTCTTCTAACGCGATGCGGATCAGCTCGTTTGTCATGCCGTTTTTATAAAAATTCGGCGTCGCGCCGTCTGTCGTGTAAAAGAAGTGGTCATAATAGCGGAAGCCCTTCTCATGCAGCTCCTGCAAGATCTTTCTCATATCAGGGCGAATAGAAGAATTCCGAAGGGAAACATAGTAGCCCAGTTCCAGCCTTCTCATCACATCCTCGCCTGTCATTGCTTCATGATCACAATCAGCTCCGAACAGTTTCATTTTTGTAAGCGTTTTATCCGAAGCGCCGGGAAAATGGCCTTCAATGCGTTTCCGCAGCTTCTTTGTAGCTTGCATGCAGTGAAGCATTAAATCGTCACCATCCACCAAACGGGGCCATCCGGTCATTTCACCGCCTTGAATGACATCCGGATGTTCAATCCACTGCTTTCTGACATCAAACGGAAGAACCTGATCCTCGTTCCGAACTTCGGTTTGGAGGTCATAGCGTGACCACCAAAAATACTGAACAGGCTGCTTTTTAAGTTCATTCAAAATCGTAAGCGCTTTCTTTTTTCCGCTTTGTAAAAGCAAAAATAAGTTATCATTCACGAATGTCGTTGTTCCATATTGAGACACATATTCCGCCAGCGTTTGGGGATTATATATTTGAAAAGGATGTGCGTGCGGTTCGATATACCCTGGCACAATGTATTTTCCTTCACAATCAATCGTATGAATTTCTTCGGCTCTATTCGGAAGTTCATGACCCACATAAACAATGCGGTCCTGATAAATCCAAATGTTTTTTTTCAGCCATTGTTTTACATATGGATTTAAGACGAGAGCATTCCGTAAAAGGAGCGTTGGAAGCAGCTTTGAGTCTACAACATCAACCTGTGCCCTGATGTCTTTGTTTTTCCAGTTAAAGGTTCGTTCGGACATTCACATACTCTCCTTTACATGTATTAGACTCATGGTATCACATCCTTCCTCATCTCGCACGGTAAAAACGTTACAAATTTTTGAAGGTCCAGTTAAAAAACTTTTAAGCGAAAAGGAGCAGATTTCCATGAAGCCAAACATCAGTCTCATCAATGCCGTCTTCAGAATCGCCTGCGGACTGACGGTTATGTCAGCCGCCAGCGCAAAGTTTACGAAAAAACCTTGGTGCAGAATGCATCTCTTTTACATCTTTATGGGGGCAATGAAAGCAGGTTCGGGAATCCTGCGCTTCTGTCCTGTGACCTACATGTTCCAAAACAGCGCTTCCAGCCATAACGAACAGGAGCACCAAAACAGATAAACAAAAAAGCTTGCTCACGATTCGTGAGCAAGCTTTTTCTTTATATAGAGATACCCTGCGGCCCCCAGTACTGCCGGATAAAGGAGTGCCCAGCCGCTGAATGAGTAAATCACTGCACACGCCGCAAACGCCCCGAGCGCCAGCCACCAGCCTGAATCTCTCCAGCTCAGCAGCTTCAGCGCTGCTGCCATTGTCCATATGTAAGATGCGATAAAAGCCGCACTCGGTCCTTTTAACAGAGTCGTCAAATCGATTTGAAACAGGCTATGCGATATCAGCACTAAACCAAACACTGCGGCCAGCGCTGTCAATACACGGATAGGCGTATGATTTGTCTTGCCGAGTTTTCCGAAATAGACGGGAATGTGCCCTTCTCTCGCCAATGCGTACACCATTCTGGAAAAACCCGCAATATTGGCGTGAATAGTCACGAATGTGATAAACAGCGCTAAACATACTGTTACATATACGCCGCTTTCCCCAGCTCCTTTTGATATGAGCATGGCAAGCGATGCGATTTCTCCATTTTCTCCATAAGAATGAGTCCCTATCGTCACAAATGACAGCAGGATGTACAGCCCTGCCACACAAGCCGCTCCCAAGAACAAGCTGATTGGGACATCTTTTTCAGGACGATGAAATTCCTCAGCCAATGGGGTAATCATTTCCCAGCCTACAAATGAGAAAAAAATCATCACAGAAACAGATCCCGCGGCAGGCCAGCCATGCGGAAGAAACGGCTGAAATTCTGCTGCTTTGACATGAGGCAATGACACGGCAACCGAAGCGACAAGAAGAAATACGATGACACACATGACGAGTGTACTGATGTTCGCGGATAGTTGAATGCCTCTCATATGAAGCAAAATTGAGACAATCAGCATGCAGCCCGCGATCAAAGTAATCTGCCAATCGGAAGCCTTTGTGATGTAACTGATGTAATGCGCGCCAGTCAAAGCGATGATGGGAACGCCGATCGGAACGGACCCTAACATGATCCAGCCCAAAACCGTTCCGGCTTTTTTCTGAAAAGCCAGCTGCACATAAGCTGTAATTCCTCCCGCACTGGGCGCTATTTTCACAAGCCGGGCCAGCGTGCCGACAAGAAGAAAAGATAAGAAAGACATGAACACCCAAACAAATAAAGAAGCGGGACCGGCTGCGTCAGCTGTGACCGACGGCAGAATTAATATTCCGCAGCCTAAAACGGCACCAATCGTTAACGCCGTCCCTTGTATCCAAGTAATCGAACGCTGTAACTCTGGCAACATGATGCCTCCTCTCCCATTGATGGCTTTATTATAGGAAAAATAAGACGGCACCCATATGCTACAATGAAGGTAAATCAACAGCATCACCTTATGATGAAAGGAATTTTCATTCATTCGCCTAAATATGTAAAGGAGCCAGACAAATGGACGATACAGACCTTCAAATTCTCTCGCATTTGCAGCGAAATGGCAGATTAACGATGGTTGAGCTGGGAAAGCTTGTCGGACTCAGCTCGCCAAGCGCGGCGGAACGGGTCCGGAAGCTGGAAGACAAAGGAGTGATTACCGGGTACAGCGCGAAAATCTGTTACGAAAAACTAAACAAGCATGTCACCGCTTTTATCCTGATGGAGCCGAAAAGCTGCAAACACTACGCAGCTTTTGCCACAGCGCACCCGGATGTTGCTGAAAATCACCGCATTACAGGGATGTACAGCTATGTGACAAAAGTGGTGACAGAATCGGTACATACGCTTGAGGATTTTATTGACGCCTCGATGGCCCATGGCAAACCGACCACACTTGTTGTGCTTTCTTCCTCCGCTCAGCACCCCGCTTTTGTATAACAAAAAACCCGCAGCTTAATCTGCGGGTTTTGCACTTATTTTTGAGCAGCCTTTAAAGCGCGTGCCCCAATGTCTTTTCTGAAAAAGAGTCCTGGCTTGATGATCTCATCAACCGCTTTGTACACTCGGTCTCTCGCCGCTTCAAACGTTTCATCAAAAGCCGTCACATTGGCGACGCGGCCGCCGTCTGTGACGAACTCCCCGCCTTCTGCTTTTGTTCCGGCGTGGAAGACCACAACCTGCTCAGTCTCTGCTGCAAGGCTTCCGATCGGCGTGCCTTTCGCGTAGCTTTCCGGATATCCCTCTGAAGCAAGAACAACACTCACTGCCGCGGTATCCTTCCATTTCAAGTCGACTTCCTTATCATCTAAAAGATCAAGAAGCACCTGTACCAGATCAGATTCCATGCGCGGAACCACGACCTGTGTTTCCGGATCGCCAAAGCGGGCATTAAACTCGATGACCTTCGAGCCGTTTTTAGTGAGCATCAATCCCGCGTACAAAACGCCAGTGAAGGAACGGCCTTCTTCTACCATGGCTTTTGCGGCGGGCTTGACGATGGTTTCTACTGCATGGCGGACCGTTTCTTCCGAAATTTGCGGAACTGGCGAGTAGGCGCCCATGCCGCCTGTATTCGGGCCTTTGTCTCCGTCAAACGCCCGCTTGTGATCCTGGGCAATGACCATTGGATACACTTTTTCCCCTTTGACAAATGCCATCAGAGAAAACTCTTCACCAGACAGAAATTCTTCAATAACAACAGACGCGCTTGCATCACCGAACTTTTCATCCTCAAGAAAATCATGCAGGCATGCGATAGCTTCTTCTTCTGTCATGGCAACCGTTACGCCTTTTCCAGCTGCAAGCCCATCTGCTTTGATGACAATCGGAGCGCCTTTTTCCTGCACATATGCCTTTGCTTCTTCAAAGGACGTAAACGTATCGTATTCTGCGGTCGGAATGTCGTATTTTTTCATTAAATCCTTAGCAAACTGTTTGCTTCCTTCGATGATGGCAGCGGCTTTTGACGGACCAAACACACGCAGACCCGCTTTTTCGAACTCATCCACCAGACCTTCAATTAAAGGCACCTCAGGGCCGACAATGGTCAGGCCGACTTGATTTTCTTTTGCAAACGAGACAAGCCCGGCGTGGTCGTTTTCCTCAATGTTTACAAGCTGTGCGGAAGCTGCCATGCCGTCATTTCCAGGAGCGGCAAATACATTCTCAACGAGGCTGCTTTGCGCTGCCTTCCATGCCAGCGTATGTTCTCTTCCGCCTTTACCGATAATGAATACATTCACGTCGTTTTCATCCCCTTAATGTTTGAAGTGTCTGATGCCGGTGAATACCATGGCAATACCGTATTCATCCGCTTTTTTGATGGAATCCTCATCGCGCACAGATCCCCCCGGCTGAATAATAGCCGTAACGCCAGCTTTTGCCGCTTCTTCAACCGTATCCGGCATCGGGAAAAATGCATCAGATCCTAGCGCGCTGCCCTTCGCTTTTTCTCCTGCTTGCTCAATTGCGATTTTTGCCGATCCGACGCGGTTCATTTGGCCCGCTCCCACACCGGCTGTCATGTTGTCCTTCGCGAGAACAATCGCATTTGATTTCACATGCTTGACGACTTTCCAAGCAAGCTTCAAGTCTTCCCATTCTTGCTCGTTCGGCTCTCTTTTTGTCGGGATGCTGATCTCCGCATCATCGAAGCCGTGCATATCTAAATCTTGAATGAGCAGTCCGCCTTGAACGGAAGTCAGCTGTTTTTCCTTTTGAACGGCAGCAGTCACATCAAGCGTCAGCAGACGAAGATTTTTCTTCGCAGTCAGGATGTTAAGCGCTTCTTGACTGAATGAAGGCGCAATGATGATTTCTAAGAAAATGCTGTGAAGCACTTCGGCAGTTGCCTTATCCACTTCACGGTTCAGCGCGATAATGCCGCCGAAGATCGATGTTTTATCCGCTTCAAACGCTTTGTCAAACGCTTCTGCGATCGTTTTTCCTGTCCCTACACCGCACGGATTCATATGCTTCACGGCCACCGCAGCCGGCTCAGTGAATTCACGAACAATTTGAACTGCCGCGTCCGCGTCTTTAATGTTGTTGTAAGAAAGCTCTTTTCCGTGGAGCTGTTCCGCTTGCGCAATGGAGCCTTTGACAGGAAGAGCCGTTTGATAGAATGTCGCTTCCTGATGCGGGTTTTCTCCGTAGCGAAGCGATTGTTTTTTCTCGAATGTCACGGTGAACTGCTCTGGTTCTTTTTCACCGACAACATCTGTCAGATAGTCAGCGATCAGCGCATCATACGCCGCAGTATGACGGAATACTTTTGCCGCCAGCTCGCGTTTTTTCTGAAGTGATACGCCGCCCTCTTCTTTGATTTGATTCAGCACTGGGCTGTAATCCGCCGGATCGACGATAACCGTCACATCTTGATGGTTTTTGGATGCCGCACGCAGCATGCCCGGTCCGCCGATGTCGATGTTTTCAATCGCTTCTTCATATGTGACATCTTCTTTAGAAATCGTTTCTTTAAATGGATAAAGGTTGACGACTACGAGGTCAATCGGCTGAATCCCGTGTTTATTGATCTGCGCCATATGCTCTTCATTGCCGCGTACCGCCAGAAGGCCGCCATGAATATTCGGATGAAGTGTTTTCAGCCGTCCGTCCATAATTTCAGGAAAGCCTGTCACTTCAGAAATTCCGATGACATTCACACCGTTTTCTTGAAGAAGCTTTTTCGTTCCGCCTGTTGAGATGACTTCAACGCCAAGCTCTGTTAATTCTTTTACGAAAGGAACGAGATTTGTTTTATCTGAAACACTGATTAATGCACGTTTAATGGCCATGCCTTTTCACCTCTGTTATTTAATCCTAATAGCTGTTTAATCACACTTGGATACCATTTATGCTCAAGCCTGTGAATCTGCTGTTCAATTGTTTCCAACGTATCGCTTTCAGCAATTTCGATTGCCTTTTGAGCGATGATCGGGCCTGTATCCATTCCTTCATCGACATAATGCACGGTAATCCCTGCAACCTTCACACCCGCGCGATACGCCTGTCCGACTGCGTCGATCCCCGGAAACGCGGGAAGAAGCGACGGGTGAATATTGATGATTTTTCCTCCGTATGCCTGAAGCAGCGTATCACCGATCAGCCTCATATAGCCGGCAAGAACAATCATTTCAGCGTCATGCAGATGAAGCTGTTCAATAATCGCCCGCTCAAATGCGGCCTTGTTTTCGTATGACTTCGGCTCAAATGCAAAGGATGGAATTTGGTGCTCTTCCGCTCGTTCGATGACTTTCGCCTGCGGTTTGTCGCAAACGAGAAGCGATACGGACGCATCCCAGTTCTCCTCTTTCATCCGCGTGACGATGGCTTCGAAGTTTGAACCGTTCCCGGATGCAAATACAGCGAACTTTTTCATGAAAGTGCCGCACCGCCGAATGTGACGCCTTCGCCCTGTTTCACACGCCCGATCAAATAGGCTTTTTCGCCATGGCTTTCAAGTGTGCCGATCACATCTGTCAAATGCTCCTCTTTGACTGCCAAAACAAAGCCAATCCCCATATTAAAGACGTTAAACATGTCTTCTTCCTTCAGCTTTCCATACTCTTGCAGGAAAGAGAAAATCGGCGGGATCGGCCATGAGCCGTGATCGATTTCCGCGCTTAAGCCTGCTGGAAGCATGCGCGGGATATTTTCGATAAATCCTCCGCCTGTGACGTGCGCCATGCCGTCAATTTTTCCGCTTTTCACCGCAGCAAGCACCGGCTTCACGTAAATTCTTGTCGGTTCAAGCAGCTCCTCGCCGAGCGGACGGTCAAACGGTTCGTATGTTGCATCAAGATCCAGCACCGCATCGTCCAGAAGCACTTTTCTCACAAGGGAAAATCCGTTGCTGTGAAGACCGCTGGAGCTGAGGCCGATCAAAAGATGGCCCTCCTCGATGTTTTCACCCGTCACGATTTCGTCCTTTTCCACTACTCCGACTGAGAAACCGGCAATATCGTATTCATCAGCGGTATATAGTCCCGGCATTTCAGCCGTCTCGCCGCCGACTAAGGCTGAACCTGACTGCTCACAGCCGTCCGCCACACCTTGTACGATTTGCTCTATTTTCACAGGTTCAGCTTTGCCGACCGCTAAATAATCAAGGAAAAACAGCGGCTCTGCACCTTGTGCCAACACGTCATTGACACACATTGCAACAGCGTCCACGCCAATCGTGTCATGCTTATCCATGGAAAAAGCAAGCTTTAATTTTGTGCCGACACCGTCCGTTCCCGAAATTAAAACGGGTTTTTGATAAGGTAACTCAGACAGGTCAAACATGCCGCCAAAGCCGCCAAGACTGCCCATAACGCCAAGCCGTTTTGTGCGCTCCACATGTTTTTTCATTCGTTTTACAGCTTCATATCCGGCTTCGATGTCAACTCCTGCGTTTTTATATGCTTCAGACATCCTATTCACTCCTTTAAGGCGCTTTTCAAAATATCTCCCCGAACGAGGGCAGAAAGAGAAAGGCAGCCGAACTGCGCTGCCTTTATGTCATTTTCAAGTTTTATTTGGTTAATACTGCTTCTTTTACATGAGGAAGCACTGTATCCTGGTAAATTTCAGTCGGATATTTTCCTGTAAAGCAAGCGAGACACTGTCCGCAATTAGAGTCTTCGTATTTTCTGCCGATGCCTTTCAGAAGCCCATCCACACTCAAAAATGAGAGGGTGTCTGCTCCGATTTCCTGACGGATTTCTTCAACTGAATGTGATGAAGCGATTAATTCTTCATGTGTGGACGTATCAATCCCGTAAAAGCACGGATGAGCGATCGGCGGTGAACTGATTTTCACATGCACCTCTGTCGCACCCGCTTCTCTGAGCATCGTGACAATCCGGCGGCTTGTTGTTCCTCGCACGATAGAGTCATCTACCATGACGACACGTTTGCCTTCCACAACCCCGCGCACCGCAGACAGCTTCATTCTCACGCCTTGCTCGCGCAGAGCCTGGGACGGCTGAATAAATGTTCTCCCGACATAGCGGTTTTTGATTAAGCCAAGCTCATACGGGATGCCTGTTGCTTCTGCATAGCCGATCGCCGCAGAAATACTGGAATCCGGAACCCCTGTTACGACGTCTGCTTCAACTGCGGATTCCTGAGCCAGCATTTTGCCAAGGTTTTTGCGCGCACTGTGCACGTTAATACCGTCAATGTTGCTGTCAGGTCTGGAGAAATAAATGTACTCCATGCTGCAAATGGAACGGTTGATATTCATGGAAAAACGCTCTGATTTCATGCCTTCATCATTGATGATCAGCATTTCACCCGGCTCTACCTCACGAAGGTACGTTGCGCCGACGACGTCAAATGCGCATGTTTCTGAGGCGACCACATAAGCGTCGCCCATCATGCCGATTGACAGCGGTCTTAGCCCGTTCGGGTCAAGCGCGACGATCATTTCTGTTTCGGTCATAATCAGGAATGCGTAGGCGCCTTTCAGCATGGAAAGCGCGTTTTTTATTTGATCCTTCAGCGTGAAGTGGCCGCTTCTTTTGATCAAGTGAGCCAAAACCTCTGTGTCCGAAGAGGTTTGGAAAATGCTCCCTTGATTTTCAAGCTGCTGCTTCAGCTGAGTGGCGTTGACAAGGTTACCGTTATGGGCAAGCGCCAAGCTGCCGTTGTTTTGGGAACGGAAGAGGAGCGGCTGAACATTTTCATATCCGCCTCCTCCAGCCGTTGCGTAACGAACGTGCCCGATAGCGCCTTTTCCCTTTACTTTGCTGAGCTCGCCATTTTGGAACACTTCAGTGATCAGCCCTTGGCCTTTATGCGCCGTCAATTTTTCACCGTCCGTCGCGACAATTCCCGCGCCTTCCTGGCCTCTGTGCTGGAGGCTGTGGAGGCCGTAATACGTGATTTGCGGGGCTTCTTCATGTCCCCAAATCCCAAATACGCCGCACTCTTCATTTAAGCCTTTGATTTCAGCAAGCATGGGATAGCTCCTTTCCATGCGCGCTCAAGCTCTTTCGTTTGCGCATGAATCAATTGTTGTCCGTCTTGGTTTTGAATCGCCAGAAGTCCGTCAGCCGTTACCTCACCGATATGAACCGCATCTTCCACCGCTGCTTCAAACGCTGCTTGGTGTTCTTTTTTCACCGAAACGACGAAACGGGATTGAGATTCAGAGAATAATAACGCCGCTTCCCCTTCAACAGTCACGTTGGCGCCAAGGTTTTCCGTCGTCATGACACTTTCTGCAATCGCTACGCCTAAGCCGCCTTCAGATACGTCATGCGCAGATTGAACGAAGCCTTTTTTAATCGCATCAAGCAATGCTCTTTGACGAGACAGCTCTACATCAAGATCGATTTGCGGCGCTTTGCCGTAAATGCTGCCTTCTGTCATTTTTTGCAGCTCGCTTCCGGCAAACTCAGATTTTGTTTCGCCGATCACGTATACGAGATCTCCCGCTTGTTTGAAATGCTGTGTTGTAATGTGCGCTGTATCTTCAATTAAACCGACCATGCCGATAACAGGTGTCGGGTAGATCGCCGTGCCGTTTGATTCGTTATAAAGCGATACGTTTCCGCCGATAACCGGTGTGCTGAGAACATTGCACGCCTCGCTGATGCCGTCAGCCGCTTTTTCGATCTGCCAGAAGATTTCCGGCTTCTCCGGATTTCCGAAGTTAAGGTTGTCTGTGACTGCAAGTGGTTCTGCACCTGAGCAAATGATGTTGCGCGCCGCTTCAGCAACAGCGATTTTCCCGCCGACTTCAGGATCAAGATAGAGATAACGCGCGTTACAATCAGTCGTCATCGCCAGCGCCTTTTTCGTTCCGCGGATTCTGAGAACACCCGCATCAGACCCGGGAGCGACAACTGTATTCGTCCGCACCATGTAGTCATATTGATCGTAAACCCACTCTTTGCTTGCGATCGTCGGCTGCTGGAGGAGGGCCTTCAGTGTTTCATTCGCATCCTCAATTTTCGGAGCCGGAACGTCTGTCTCTAAAAACTCGCGGTAGTACGCAGGCTCTTGAGAAGGCTTATGGTAAACTGGCGCATCTTCTGCCAAGGCATCAACAGGCAGCTCGCACACAATCTCTCCTTTGTGTGTCAGGCGAAGCATTTTATCATCTGTCACCCGTCCGACAGAAACCGCTTCAAGATCGTACTTGTCAAAAATATCGATGATTTCCTGTTCACGTCCGCGCTCGATGACCAAAAGCATCCGTTCCTGTGATTCAGAAAGCATCATTTCATATGCAGTCATGCCTGTTTCACGCTGAGGAATCAGGTCAAGGTTCATTTCAATACCGGAGCCGGCTTTACTCGCCATTTCCGCACTTGAGCTTGTTAAACCGGCAGCTCCCATATCCTGAATGCCGACTAACGCATCGCATTGGATGACTTCCAGACATGCTTCAAGCAAAAGCTTCTCCATAAACGGATCGCCGACTTGGACAGCAGAGCGTTTTTCTTCAGACGAATCAGACATTTCTTCAGAGGCAAACGTAGCGCCGTGGATTCCGTCACGCCCTGTTTTCGCTCCCACGTACATGACTGTGTTGCCGACACCCTTCGCCTGGCCTTTTTTGATGTCTTCATGGTTGATTAAACCGACGCACATGGCGTTGACGAGCGGATTTCCTTCATAGCTGCTGTCAAACTGCACTTCCCCGCCGACTGTCGGGATGCCGATACAGTTGCCGTATCCGGCGATACCCGCTACTACTTCTTCAAACAAGTACTTCACGCGCGGTGAAGTCAGTTCACCAAATCGAAGAGAGTTCAATACAGCGATTGGACGGGCACCCATTGAGAAAACGTCACGGATAATGCCGCCTACGCCAGTCGCAGCGCCTTGGTAAGGTTCGAGAGCTGATGGGTGATTATGTGATTCAATTTTGAACACAACCGCTTGGTTGTCACCGATATCAACAATTCCGGCGCCTTCCCCCGGTCCTTGCAGCACACGCTCGCCGCTTGTCGGGAATTTACGCAGAATCGGCTTTGAGTTTTTGTAGCTGCAATGCTCTGACCACATGACAGAAAAAATTCCGATTTCTGTGTAGTTCGGCAATCTGCCAAGAATGGATTCAATCAATGCAAACTCATCATCACTGACACCCATTTGCTGATACAGTTTCTCTTCTTTTATTTGTTCTTTACTTGGTTCAAGCAGTAGTGACATGAGTTTCCCTCCAATTTTTCACGATAGACTGAAACAATGTAAGACCGTCGGCGCTTCCAAGCAGTTCATCGACCGCGCGCTCAGGGTGAGGCATCATGCCTAATACGTTGCCTTGCTCATTCACGACACCGGCAATGCCGCTGACGCTTCCGTTAATATTGGAGCCGTATGTGAAAGCAATTTGATTGTTTTCTTTCAATGAAGCAAGCGTTTCATCATCACAGTAGAAATTCCCTTCACCGTGGGCAACCGGAATTGTAATCGATTGGCCCTTTTCGTAGGAAGCTGTGAATAAGGTTTCGTCGTTCTGCACAATCAGTTCAACCTGACGGCAAATGAACTTCAAATCTTTGTTGCGTCTCATTGCGCCTGGCAGAAGGCCGAGCTCCTGTAAAATCTGGAATCCGTTGCAGACGCCAAGAACCGGTTTTCCTTCAGCCGCCGCCTGTTTGACAGCTGGCATAATATTCGCAAATCGGGCGATAGCACCGCATCTCAAGTAATCGCCGTAAGAAAATCCCCCCGGAATTAACACGCCGTCGAAGCCGTCAAGGCTTGTTTCCTCATGCCAGACGTACTCCGCTTCATGGCCGAGCTCATCCTTTACAGCATGGTACATATCGATATCACAGTTGGAGCCGGGTAACACAATCACCGCAAATTTCACTGTGCGACTACCTCCTCAACTTCATATCTGTAATCTTCAATCACTGTATTCGCAAGAAGTTTTTCGCACATTTCTTTCACCAGCACGTCAAGATCGCGGTCAGATTTTTCAATGGTAAGCTCCATGTATTTCCCGATGCGCACATCCTGCACTTCGTTGTAAGTCATACTGTGCAAGGCATGCTGGACAGTGCTTCCTTGTGGATCTAGCACACTTTCTTTTAAGCTGACATAAACTTTTACTTTATACATGATGAATGCCTCCCAGTCTTTTGAAAATCTCTTCGTATGCGTCGGTTAAGCTTCCCAGATTGCGTCTGAATAAATCTTTGTCCAGCTTTTCGTTCGTGTCTTTATCCCACAAGCGGCATGTGTCAGGAGAAATTTCATCTGCCAATAGCACTTGCCCGTCTGCATCTAAACCGAATTCAAGCTTGAAATCTATTAATCTGACGTGACAATCGTCAAAAATGCTTTGAAGCTCTTCATTTACTGTTTTTGTGATAGACTTGATCGTTTCTACCTGCTCAGGAGTGGCCGCTTTCAAAAGCCAAATATGATCTTCTGTGATGAGCGGATCACCCAGCGCGTCGTCCTTGTAATAAAACTCGATGATCGGCTGTTCAAGCTCCGTGCCTTCTGGAATGCCGAGACGTTTGGACATGCTGCCTGCCACAACGTTTCTGACGACGACTTCAAGCGGCACAATCGTCACTTTTTTAATAAGCTGCTCTGTTTCAGAAATGCGCTCGATAAAGTGGTTGTGAACGCCTTTAGCGTGAAGGTGTTTGAAAATCAAGCTGGAGATCTCGTTATTTAAGCGCCCTTTTCCGCTGATTTCTGCTTTTTTCTCGCCGTTGAAGGCAGTGGCAGAGTCTTTATACACGACATACAATGTGTTTTCGTCATCGGTTTTATAGATTTTTTTTGCTTTTCCTTCGTATAAAAGTTCATTCTTCACAATATTCACGGAAGGCCTCCTAACCCGAATGTTGGGAATTTTCAAACTGCGGCGGCTAAGAAGAAGCCGCCTAAAAGCTTCTTCTATGCCAAACCTAAACGTTCAAAGATCAGATCAACATTTTTCAGATGGTAGTTGTAATCAAAGCAGTCAGCAATTTTTTCCGGAGAAAGACGAGACGTGATTTTCTCTTCCGCTTCCACAAGCTCACGGAACGGCACTTGTTTTTCCCATGCCTCCATTGCTTTTGGCTGTACTGTATCATAGGCTTCTTCACGAGTCAGGCCTGTGTCAATTAAAGCAAGCAGTACGCGCTGAGAGTAGATAAGGCCGAGAGTGCGGTCCATGTTGCGCTTCATGTTTTCCGGGAAGACGGTTAAGTTCTTCACGATGTTGGAGAAGCGGTTCAGCATGTAGTTGAGCGCGATTGTCGCATCCGGAAGAATAATCCGTTCTGCTGATGAATGAGAAATATCGCGTTCATGCCATAATGGAACATTTTCGTAAGCCGTCATCATGTAGCCGCGGATGACGCGCGCAATGCCTGTCATGTTTTCAGAGCCGATCGGGTTGCGTTTGTGCGGCATTGCAGATGAACCCTTTTGCCCTTTCGCGAAAAATTCCTCAACTTCGCGTGTTTCACTCTTTTGCAGTCCGCGGATTTCCACAGCGAATTTTTCAATGCTGGTCGCAATTAAAGCAAGTGTTGCCATATAGTCAGCATGGCGGTCACGCTGAAGGGTTTGAGTTGAAATCGGTGCTGCTTTTAATCCGAGCTTCTCACATACATATTGCTCAACAAACGGGTCAATGTTCGCATATGTGCCGACAGCGCCGGAAATCTTCCCAACCTCGATGCCTTCTTTGGCTTGTTTGAAACGCTCAAGATTCCGTTTCATTTCCTCATGCCAAAGCGCAAGTTTCAAGCCGAATGTTGTAGGCTCGGCGTGTACACCGTGTGTGCGCCCCATCATGACTGTGTATTTATGCTCTTTCGCTTTTTCTTTTATAATGTCAACAAATCTCTCAAGGTCCTTGAGCAGAATATCGTTTGCCTGTTTTAATAAGTAAGAAAGAGCAGTGTCTACAACGTCAGTTGACGTTAAGCCGTAGTGCACCCATTTTCTTTCTTCGCCCAGCGATTCGGAAACGGCGCGTGTAAAAGCGACAACGTCATGGCGCGTGTCCTGTTCGATTTCTAAAATACGGTTGATGTCAAATGACGCGTTCTCACGCATGACCTTTACGTCTTCTTTTGGAATGACGCCAAGCTCTGCCCATGCTTCACAGGCGAGAATTTCCACCTCTAACCACGCTTGAAATCTGTTTTCATCCGTCCAAATCGCGGACATTTCAGGTCTTGAATAACGTTCAATCATTCTGCTTGTCCTCCGTCTCTATTCATCCATTTATTTGTGATCTCCTGAATCCAGCGGTCTTCAGGCTGCTTCATAAATGTAATATGCCCCATTTTGCGGCCTTTTTTGATTTCATGTTTTCCATATATATATAGCTTCGCTTCTTTTAAAAGCTCCGGCTCTTCCTTCACAAGCTTTACTTCATCACCGAGGAGATTGACCATCATGCCCGGCTTCAGCAAATCTGTTTTCCCGAGCGGGAGGCCGCATACCGCCCTGATATGCTGTTCAAACTGGCTCGTTTCGCAAAGGTCGAGCGTATAATGCCCTGAATTGTGCGGTCTTGGCGCCAGTTCATTGACCAAAAGCTCGCCGTCTTCTCTCAGGAACATCTCAACAGCAAGCGGCCCGACAAGATTGAGCTCTTCTGCAAGCCTAACAGCCAGCTCAGCAGCCTTCTTCTGAATTCCTTCCTCCACCCGTGCAGGCACGATGCTTTGGAAGAGAATATTGTTGTGGTGAATGTTTTCAGCTGCCGGAAATGTTGAGATTTCACCGTTTACCGATCTGACAACGATAACCGACAGTTCCATTTTAAAAGAAACCCAGCTTTCGAGAATGCAAGTTCCGTGTTCTAAAAGAGCGGCAGCCTGCTCCATTTGCGTCTCTTCCTTGATCACAAATTGGCCTTTGCCGTCATATCCGCCGCGGCATGTTTTCAGCACTGCTGGAAGCCCGAGCTCCTGTACCGCCTGTTTCAGTTCATCCTTTGTATGGACGATTCTGTACGGTGCGACTTCACAGCCCGCTGCTTGAATTGCTTTTTTCTCTGTTTCACGGTTTTGGGTGATGAGCAGCAGCTCACTTCCTTGCGGGAGATACGCATGATCCTTTAGCCAATGCAGCGCGTCATAGTCGATGTTTTCAAACTCATACGTGATGATATCGCTGATTTCAGCCAATTTCCGAATCGCTTCACGGTCATTGTAATGAGCGGTAATTTCGATATCCGCAACCTGCCCGCACGGCGAATCTTTCACCGGATCAACAACAGCGACTTTATACCCCATTTGTTTGGCGGACACAGCCATCATTTTCCCAAGCTGTCCGCCGCCGATAATGCCGATTACAGCACCCGGATAGATGATTTGATTAAACAAGCTGATCACTGCTTTCTAACACCGTCTGTTTTGTATTTTCTCTTCTCTCATCCAGCTTCCGGGCAAGCTCTTCGTCAAAAGCTGACAAAATTTGCGCCGCTAACAGGCCTGCGTTCACAGCGCCCGCTTTGCCGATGGCTGTTGTCGCAACAGGCACGCCTCCTGGCATTTGGACGATGGAAAGAAGTGAATCCAGTCCGTTCAGCGCTTTGGACTGAACCGGGACTCCAATGACCGGCAGTGTCGTTTTCGCCGCCGTCATCCCCGGAAGATGAGCCGCTCCTCCGGCACCGGCGATGATCACCTTGATGCCTCTTTCTCTGGCCGTTTCAGCGTATTCAAACATCAAATCAGGCGTCCGGTGAGCGGAAACGACCTTTTTTTCGTACGGAACATTAAGTTCGTCAAGTACGTCGCATGCATTTTTCATTGTCTCCCAATCGGAAGTGCTTCCCATGATGATTCCTACTAGCGGCTGCATTCTGTCCCCACCTTCTCATGCTTTTGTTTTCAGAAAATAAAAAATACCCGCTCTGCATTGCACTTATGAGGAAGCAATACAAACCGGGCATGGTACATGTATCGTCAGTCGTTCGCTTCTGCGATATATCCATGTCAGTTTTATCGATCACTTTCCTGCATAGTCCGGCAATTTACGGTTGCCGGGTAGAAACTTATGGGCCATATTCCCAAGATTATATGAGGTCGTGTTTTGATTTCATGTTTATCTTAACAACGGACATGGATAATGTCAACGATATTATCGAACGATACGAAAATTCTTCCTACTAATGTTCGTGTTTTAGATCAACTTCCCTTCAAATACGATTTTTTTCCCGCACGGAACAATCTGAATTGACCCATTTTCCTTTTGTTCCATAAAAATAGGCTCTTCCATTCGCCGCACAGGCAAATATCCTTCTTCTTTCATTTGCTGAAGCACCGCATCAATGGTTTGCTGCTCTGTCACTTCAAACTTTTTCTTCTTTGGTTTTGCCATTATTCTTTAATTCTCCTCTTCTTCACTGCTTTGACCCAGAAGCCGCCATGGATTGTTTTGGGTTCATACGCAATAATAAAGGCTTTTGGATCTATTGTTTTAATCGTATCATACAGCTGGAGCTCATATCTTCTCGGTGTCAGAATCTGCAGGGCGGTGCGGTCGCCTTCAAGCCCGCCGGCCACCCAGTTTGTCACGCCGTAGCCTTTTTCCCGAAGCTGCTTCGGAAGATCAACATCAAGCTCCTTCGTAATCACGTTGACCATCATATAGCCAAGTGCCAGTTTTTCTTCTATTTTCATGCCGACAATTACGCCAAGACCGTAACCGAGCGCATACGCGATCACGTTTTGAATCTGGTCTAAGTTATCGAGCACAAGACTCAGCCCCATCACATACACCAATATTTCAATCGTACTGATGCCGGCCGCATAATAGCGCTGGCCTTTCAGCGTTAATATCATTCTTATTGTGAAAAATGATACATAAACAATATTAATAATGAGAATGATGAGAACCATGGCTGCTCCATTTGATAAGACGGTTTGCATCATTTATGTTACCCCCTACTCTTCAGCTTGCATAAAGCATTCATATTCTACTAGAGAAACGGACCGTTTACAATGAGCTGAAGCCGTCAGCCTAAAGAAAATAATTCAGCACGCTCTATGAGTTGGAACAGTAGTAGTTTACCCTCTTTCTCACTTTTTCAACACCAAAACAAAAAAGCCCGCTTTTCACAGCAGACTCACCTCTTCTCATCTATTGTCAGATCTCTTTTTTTACTTTCAGAAGGGACTTGTATTCTTTCTCAAGCTCACTCAGCGTATAATCGGCCAGCTGTTCCCCTCTTCCCTGATAAAATTCCGAGAGCAGTAATTTGGTTTTTAAAAACTGTTTCTTTTGATTAATCGCTTGGCGAAGTAAATCAGCCATGTCCATCATCCTCCTTAAATCTAAAGGTTTGTGCACTGGACGCTTACAGCATTTTCCTCATCATACATGGATTAATCCTACAAATCAATTGGGTTTTTTAGATATATTTGTAAAAAATGTGACAGAAAAAAACCGGCTGTGGACAGCCGGTTTTTTTCATTAAAGCGGGATCAGCGACGCCGTGAAATATTCAGAAATAAACGGCCAAGTCACCGCCGCAAACAGCAGCGCTACCGCAACCACAGCGAATACACAATAGATATAATCAATCGGTGCATCGTGTGCCGCCTGATGCAGACGCTGCACATACAGCGCCATCATGAAAAAGATCGAAAACAAGATCAGCACTGTAAACAGAACTGTCAGCATCGGGACATTCACGATCGCAAAGATCAGCCAAAGGATTGAAACAGCAATGACCGGCACAAGCAATGAACCCAAACCGGCAGCCGCTTCTCTGAACGTCACCTTCTGCTTTATCATATAACGGGAGACGGCCCATACAGCAAAGACCAATACCGCAAAAAAGATCAGCAAATACACAAGAACGACTAAAAATCCGTCATAAAACGCATGATGGCGTTCTCCAAACCCGAGCGGCCGATTCCAGCTCGCCTTTAATTGGAACCAGTTCCCAATTGAAAAAATCATACTGAATATAAGCATTGAAATCAGACCATATTTATAATGAGAAAAACCATCCGCCACGACGGTTTTCGCCGGTGATTTTAAAATTGAGAACGCAAAACCGCAATATCTGTTGATGGCTGCCCATACAGACGCAAGCTTGTCTTTAACAGCTGATTCACCGCGTTCCTTGTGCGGTTTCTGCTTTTGCTTTTGCTTGCTTTGCCTGCTCGCCTTTCTGGACATTCTCGATAGCGGTTCTTCATCTGCATCTATTCTTTCACTCTGGTTCATTTCTTCTTCAAACATTTCTTTTCTTTCTTCCGTCATGTCAGCAACTCCTATCAAAAAAATACGGCGGAAACTCTTATATAAGGTACCGAAGCCTTCCTGAACAGTCAAGTCATTTCCATTTAAGTAAATCATGGCGGCACATCTACATGACGGTATATCGTATGAAATGGTTTTACTTTTCGCAACAAAAAAACCAGCTGCCAGCAGCTGGTTTTTATTCCTTATTTTAAGAAGATAAAGTACAGGATAAATACGACAAACAATCCGTACATGATCGGATGAACCTCTTTGGCTTTTCCTTTGCACACCATTGTAATCGGATAGAAAATAAATCCGATGGCAATCCCAGTCGCAATGCTGTACGTTAACGGCATCATGATCATGGTAAGGAAAGCGGGAACGGCCACCTCGAACTTATCCCAAGCGATTTTGCCAAGCGGCGCTACCATCAGCGCACCGACAATAATAAGCGCCGGCGCTGTTACATTTGAAGTAACGACTGATAGAAGCGGTGAGAAAAACGTAGCCAGTAAAAAGAGAATACCTGTTACAATCGCCGCAAATCCTGAACGGGCACCCGCAGCGACACCTGAGCTTGATTCAACGTAAGAAGTTGTTGTAGACGTACCAAGTACGGCACCGATCACAATGGAAGATGAATCGGCTAAAAGCGCACGGCCCGCACGCGGCAATTTGTTTTCCTTCATTAAACCAGCCTGAGTCGCCACAGCAACAAGTGTGCCCGCTGTATCAAAAAATCCGACAAACAAGAACGTTAAAATGACGATCAGCATCTGCACGGAGAAAATATCCGGCAGGTGAATCCACGCTTGTCCGAACGTCGGCGCAAGGCTCGGCACGCTGCCGACAATATGTGTCGGAACCGGAATCAGCCCGCAGACCATACCGGCAACCGCCGTCAGCAGCATTCCGATAAATACGCCGCCGTTTACGCGGAGCACCATTAAAATAACTGTTACAATCACACCGAAAATCGTTAACAGCACAGAACCGCTGTGAATGTTTCCGATGGTGACGAGTGTAGAAGGGTTTGCAGTGATAATTCCTGATCCCTGCAATCCAACAAATGTAATAAATAGGCCGATCCCCGCGCCGACTGCCAATTTCAGCTCAGGCGGAATGGCATTGATGATTTTTTCACGAAAACCTGTTAACGAAAGAGCAACGAAAATAAGACCTGAAATGAAAACACCAGACAAAGCTGCCTGCCACGAAATGCCCATACCGAGGACGACAGAAAACGCAAAAAACGCGTTCAGCCCCATACCGGGCGCGATGGCAATCGGATACCTCGCGATCAATCCCATTAAGATACAGCCTGCTGCCGACGCCAGCGCTGTCGCTGTAAAGACCGCGCCCTGGTCAATTCTCAGCGCCTCCGGAAAATCTTTCACGCTCTCCAAAGCAAGCGTAATTGGATTGACGAACAGAATATATGCCATAGATAAAAAAGTCGTTAATCCGCCAATGATTTCATTGCGATAGCTGGTGCCCAGCTCATCAAACTGAAAATACGTTTTCAAGCTATTTGACTCCCTTCACTCTTTGCTATTTATCCTGCCCTGAAATCGCCAAATAAAAAACGCCCCAATACATTTTGGGACGCTTGACTACAGACCGATTTCAGTTTGAATAAATAAACGTGTTTTATTTATATCAAACGAAAGAAATGTTTACGTAGTCAAGCCATTTACGGTAGCTTGGTAGAAACTTGCGGGCCATATCCCCGCGATTATACGAATTCATCTTATTTGATTTCTGTGTCTATTGTACCAACATCAATTTGAAATGACAATATAAATAACGAACATTACTTGTTAAAAAAATTGGTTTATTCGTCTATTGACTAAATGAGCAACAAATGTAAAAACCGTATGCATGACTGCATACGGTTTTCCAACTTATGATGATTTTTTTTCACCAGGCTGCTTCACCTGATGCACTGGTACAGTAAACGAGAATGGCTTTAGTTGAATAAGATCATTTATAACACCTTTATCGATATACAGACCATACTTATCAAACTCAAAATGTTTTAAAGACAACTTATCAAGATAGGCATCATCCAGTTCAAAAGTGGATAGCATTTCGGCTGTGTTCATATTTTTCACTTTAGCTGTATTTGCTTTCAAATAATAACCTTCTTCATAATAAGCCAACGGATCAGCCCATGATTTCATTTTTTTCATATCACCAAGGCCAATCGTTTCACCTATATTCACTAAATCATTTTCATCCATGCTTGAGGTATCAATTCCAGTGAAGCGGTATTGTACCAATACTTTTCTTCCTTCTTGTTTCATGTTATTGATTTCAATTCCTATGTTTTGATGGTTTGTTTTTGAAATATGGAACGGCATCTCAGCATTTAGCGGAACAATTTCACTGCCCTCTGCCTCAGATTTAATATCTGCTATTAATGTTAGCTTTTTCGCTTTTGGATTGATTGGTGATTCTAACTGTGTTTGTCCTTTTACTCTTACTGTTCTCTCGTTTATTTTTCTTCGGTCCCCAAGTTCGATGTTTGACTCTGTCATCTCATATGTGTTTCCTAAATCATCTTTGACTTCGTTAATTTCAACCGAATCATTTTTTGCTATGCCTTGATAATCTATTGTAAATTGAAGGACAGATCCGAGCCTTCCATTCTCCACTTGAATATTGGAAAATTGATAACGATTATGATAAACGGATACCGATTTTGAGCTTTCTAAATAACTCGCTTTCTTTTTGATAATTGGCAGTTTGAACCTCCAATTTCCCTGTATTTCATTGATATGAGTAATCACAAAGGGTACGGTTTCCCCATTTTTTATTTGAATGCCATTTGTATAAATCCTTAATTGTCCTGCATATTGTTTGTTGTTTATTTTTTTAAGCACTAAGGAATCGTAGTTAATTGAAAAATTGTCGTTATAACTCACTTCGTCCACATCATACATGAGCTCTTTTTCATCAGACTGGAGGTTATCAACAGTAAAGTTATAGACAAGCTGTCCGGCATC
The DNA here is from genome assembly GCF_000507145.1 of Bacillus tequilensis KCTC 13622. GTDB lineage: Bacteria > Bacillota > Bacilli > Bacillales > Bacillaceae > Bacillus > Bacillus tequilensis. The sequence continues at coordinate 211,551 of NZ_AYTO01000039.1, forward strand.
GTAATAGGAGCTGTTTACAGAAACGGTGATTCCTCTGGATTCAGCCTTTTCATTCAAATCTGTGACCAAATTGCTTTCAAACAATGATAGGCCAACTTTATCTTGAAAATCTTTATAAATTTGGCCGACAATGGGTATGCTTCCCATCGCTTTGTTTACAGATGGCAGAAAAAGACCGGACGTGAAATACAATATACATACGACAGCAGCAACAGTGATTCCATTAGTAATCCTTCGTCCCCATTTAAAACGGCGTCTGCTGTTACTGTCATTTTCAGCACGAACGACAGCTTGATGTATTGCCTTTTTTAGCGCTTTCTTTGGCACTTCTATGTCATCAAATATCTGCTTCACTTGGTGTTTGTCCATTTGTTTTGATCCTCCTTTTCCAGCTCTTGTTTCAATGCTTTTCTCGCTCTATGTAAATGGGTTTTGATCGTGCCTTCTGCCATTCCTGTTTGTTCAGCTATCATTGAAATCGAATAATCTTGAAAATAGTAGAGCTGAATCGTGAGCTGAACATGTTCATCAAGTGAATCAATCGCATTTCGCAAATCCATGTATTCCTCTATATTGGCTTGATCGGTTCCAGTATCATGCTGCTGCTCAAACGGAACCAAATCGCCTTTCTTTTTATTCATGGCAAAAATGGAATTGATCAATATTCGGGTTAGCCATGTTAAAAAATACTTTGGCTCTTTTAGTTTTTCTATATGAATAAAAGCTTTATAAGCCGTTTCCTGTACAGCATCAAGTGCATCTTCTTTATTTCTCAAATAAAGATAGGCTGTTTTATATAAAGTATCCTGATGTGCCAGCATAAGCTTTTCAAAGGCGCGAGTATTTCCTTTTCTCGCCTTTGTAATCAATCTTTCTTCCTTCACCTTATCCACCTCCTATGTTGTTAGATACAAAAACTGCCGAAACGGTTTCAAAAAAGCAACAAAAAAACGTCCCTTTTTGTAAAAGGAACGTTTTTTTGTAAATAACAATGCAGCACATAAAACTTTTCACAGAGTTATAGTAAAGAAAAATTACCGCTATTTTTATCATACATAACGGTTCTTATATCGCCTTTTTCTCCAACCCCTTGAGTAAAGACTGTTGAATAATTAAAATTAATTGGGAGAGTATTATCTAGCGATACACCATTGTAATTAAAAGGATCAGTAATATCTATTTTAATTAAATGGCTATGCCATCCTCTTGAATTTAATTTATAAAGATCAAAATGATACTTTCTAGCATAATATAATATCTTATCGAAGTGTTCAAAGTCATTACCTAGTATTACAGCCTTAACAGAATCTTCTAAAGGAACAAATATTTCTTTCTCTTTGTTTTTAGTGTGGATAACAAATCTATACTCTCTTTCACCGCTCCAAGAATCTTTTTTTGTAAAAAATAATTCATTATAGAAGTATTTGATATGCTCATTCATATATTTTTCAAATCCTATACTTTTTATTTTTTCGAGGCAAAGCATATAAGGATCGGTACATGTTGGATTCAAAAAAGGATGACTCAATATAGCAACAGTAGGATAAATAAATCCTTTAAAATTACTTTTCGTTAAATTGTTTTTTTGATTAATATAGGGATAAGATAGATAATCTATTCTCCCGTGATAGATATCTCCATCCGTAAAAGTTTTTATTGAATGGTAAATCTTACTTTGATCAAAAATTATAGAAAGCCCTTTATGATTATCTGCATACTGTGCCCACATTCTCATGTCTAAGTCACACTCTTGATAATTAGGAAAAGCATTATCATAACTAAAACAACAAACTAAAAAATTATTCAGAATATAGTTATGAGCTCTTTCAAATAACCCTTCTTCGAAAAGAGCCTTATTTTTATCCTGATAACAAAAAAACTTAAAAGGCCATATTTTAGATTCTCTAGGATCATTTACACCATTTAAACTATTGAATTTTATTGAATTATTTTTAAATATATATTCTAGAGCAGTATCCGCTTTTGTAAAATGAGCTAAATGCATATCTCACCAAATTTCTCTTTATTTTCAATTTTATATTAACAAAAAAAACCATCTCTTAAAAGATGGTTTTAATCTTATTATTACTCCCACTCAATCGTCGCAGGCGGCTTACTTGTAATATCGTACACCACGCGGTTAATGTGCTTCACTTCGTTTACAATACGTGTCGAAATGACTTCAAGCACATCCCACGGGATACGCGCCCAGTCAGATGTCATGCCGTCGATTGATGTGACGGCGCGGATTCCGATTGTGTAATCATATGTTCTTGCGTCACCCATAACACCAACGCTGCGGATGTCAGGGAGAACAGTGAAGTATTGCCAGATATCACGCTCTAATCCATGATTAGCAACCTCTTCACGGAGAATCGCATCAGATTCACGAACGATTTCCAGTTTTTCTTCTGTTACTTCGCCAAGAACGCGGATTCCGAGTCCCGGTCCTGGGAAAGGCTGACGCCATACGATATCATCCGGAAGGCCGAGCTCTGTGCCAAGCGCGCGCACTTCGTCTTTGAAAAGCGTGTTTAACGGCTCGATCAGTTCAAACTGCATGTCTTCTGGAAGCCCGCCGACATTGTGGTGAGATTTGATCGTTTGCGCCGTTGCTGTACCGCTCTCGATGATATCTGTGTAAAGCGTTCCTTGTGCAAGATAGTCGATGCCTTTGAGCTTGTCCGCTTCATCATCAAACACGTAAATGAATTCATTGCCGATGATTTTGCGTTTTTGCTCAGGATCAGAAACGCCTTTAAGTTTATTTAAGAATCTGTCTTTTGCGTCTACTTTAATCACGTTCATGTTAAAGCCTTCGCTGAATGTTTTCATGACACCTTCAGCCTCGCCTTTACGGAGAAGACCATGGTCTACAAAGATACAAGTCAGCTGATCGCCGATCGCTTTATGAATCAAAGCAGCCACAACAGAGGAATCAACGCCTCCGCTTAGCGCGCAAAGAACCTGCTTGTCTCCGACTGTTTCACGGATTTTTTGCATTTCGATTTCAATAAAGTTCTCCATTGACCATTTGCCTTCACATTCACAAACGCTGAATACAAAGTTTTTCAGAAGGTCATTGCCGTACTCAGAGTGGCGCACTTCCGGGTGGAACTGAACGCCGTACCATTTTTTGTCCGCTTTGCTCATCGCTGAATTCGGGCAGTGATGGCTTGTCGCATCAACAGTGAAGCCTTCAGGAACTTCTACAACCAAATCGCCGTGGCTCATCCAAACCACTTGTTCGTTCGGAAGATCTTTGAACAAATCAGGTGTGCCTTCGATGCGGATGTTTGCTTTTCCGTATTCGCGCTGGCTTGCCGCTTCCACTTTACCGCCAAGGTAATGAGTCATCAGCTGCATGCCGTAGCAAATTCCCAAAACAGGAACATCAAGTTCGAAGATTTTCTCATCACAGCGGAAAGAGTTTTCATCATACACACTGTTTGGACCGCCGGATAAAATAATTCCTTTTGGATTCATTTCTTTAATTTCTTCAGCCGTCAATGTATGGGGATGCAGCTCGCTGTATACACCGAATTCACGGATACGGCGTGTAATCAGCTGGTTATACTGACTGCCGAAATCAAGGACAAGAATCATTTCATTCACTAACTTTGTCATGGTTGTCACCTAATCTCCTCTAAGTTTTTTGACACAGAAAAAACGAGGACAGATATGAAGCTCGCTCCGCCCTCTTTGGCAAGGCCGTTTGCCGGAGTCCGGCAACTCGCTCCCAGACTCCGATAATATTCACTAATTCTAACAACACGTCGATAAGCGGTCAAGACCATCTTCTTTTAATTAAATTTTCCCATAACTCTCTGGAATCATTCCAAAGCACTGCCGAATCTTCATTTCTGTAAAGCGCCCGTTCATAGCGTAATGTCAGCTTTGACATGTCTTTTGAGTCGTATTTTCCATCGATTCGTTTTGCATAATCACGCAGCGTTTCACTGTCTCGTTTCGGCAGCCCCCTTCTCTTCAGCTGTTTCAACAGCGCGCCATACGCTTCAAAAAATACGTGCTGATCACTGCGCTGCTTCAATTTTCTCACAGCGAAAACAGGAATCCATAACGAACGGAAAACATACAGCAATACCGCTGCCACGAGGAGAACCGCAAGGATTGCGAGCGCCAGATACCAGTCCGTCCCGGCGTTTGTATGTGAAGCGGACGGTTTTTTAGAAACCGCTGTCTCCCGTTTTTCCTTTTGTTTTTCCTTTTTTTCCGGCTGTTTTTTCTCTTCTTTCTGTTCTTCTTTCGTTTTCTCCGGTGAGCCGCTGCTGCCACTGCCAGAATCCTTTGTGTCAGAAGAAGTAAACTGAGCTGGATTCGTAAACCCTTTCGTCGGCTCAAATGTGACCCAGCCCTGTTTCGGAAAATATACCTCTACCCAGGAATGGGCGTTGTTATTTGTCACTTTGTAGATGCTGCCGTTTTTGTTTCCGGCTTCTTTATATTGGCCGGATGTATACCCCTTTACCCAGCGGGCTGGAATGCCGGCTGAACGCAGGAGCACCACCATGGCGGAAGAAAAGTTATCACAATAGCCCCTCTTCGTTTCAAACAGAAATTGATCGACATAATCCTCACCATCTTTAGGGACAGTCACTTTTTCTGTTTCATATGTGAATGCATTGGATCCTAAATAATCCTCAATCGCTTTCACCTTATCGAACATATTATCGTGATCCTGAGTGAGTTTGGTTGCGAGTGATTTCACCCGCTCTGGCAGCGAATCTGGCAGCTGCATATAACGATCGCTGAATGTGTATTCATCGCTGTTGTTTCTCACTTTTACCTTTCTCAGCTCATCCAGTTTGTAGACAGGAGAATTGTACGTTACCGTATAGCTTCCCATATTTCTGACCTCACCTGCTTGTTCACTGATCGGAGAAATTTGTTCCGTGTTCCCGTTCATTTCAAGTGAGACAGCCTGCTTTGGCTGAATGGCTTTTGCGCCGATCGGATACATCACATGGTTATACCCGTAGTGCTCATCAACTTTCACACGAATGACTTTACGCTCTGTCGCAACCTTATGGTCAAACCAAAGATTTTCAACGTTTCCTCCGCTAAGCTGATATGACATGCCTGTATCTGTTTCAACCCAGCCTTTTCCTGTATACGTATCCTTCGTTTCCACACGGAAATAGGTACGCTCTTTTCCCTGCCAGGTGAAAACAAGTGTATGATCCTGCTGAAATGGACCGCCGAGTGATTCATCGTGGTTTCCGTATCCGATTTTGCTTTCTCCAGCCGGCACCTGATTTTGATTCGTGATTTTTTTGAGAAAGGGTACTGGATCAGGCCAAGCCGGCTCTGATTTCGGAGCAGCAAGTCCGAAGCCCACCGCAGCCAAAACCAATACAGATAAAGGAAGAAACCATTTCAGGACAGATGTTTTTGGAAGGATGATTCTTTCTATCAGCTTGATGCGTTCTAAGTATAAAAGGCCGAGCATAAAGAAGCCGACCACCACAATACGGATGACGGCAAAAGTGGCATCATATGGCGTAAAGGTATCAAGAATCGTAATATACGCTACTGTCATCATAAAGAAAAACAAGATTCTTCTCTGGTAAATCACCCAATAATGAAGGAGATAGACCAAAAGCCACAGCAGCACAAAAAACAGCAATGTCCGAAACGAAGGAATCATATCATTCCATTGCCCTGATTGAATCAGCGTGATATTTAAATAGACATCCTGCAAAAAAGAACTGACCCAGCTCAAGTCAAATATAGAACCTTGATAAAACAAAATGTGTATCGAGATCAACGTAAATAACACACAAAAAGGAACGGTGACAAACCACCTCATCCTGAAAAAAGTCAGCAGAAACGTCAAGCCGATAAAGACAATAAAAAAGCCTGTATGTTTCGTATTAGTAAAATTGTCAAGCGGCCTGAGCCACTCCCACAGCAATAAAAACGCCAGAAAATAAAATAACAGCAAGCTCAAACGGCTTCCCTTCTGATCATCGTGCGGCATGCGCAACCGTCACCTCTCTTTCTAAACAACACGCGAAACTCGTCCGTCCCTCATGACCTGAACTCTGATTTGATGTTTAAGCATGCGTTCGATCATGACATTTTCCGCTTGAGAAAGCTCAGCATCTTTCTCTTTTGCCAGTATCACTGTAACCCGGCCTCCTTCGGCTGCTGCCATGTTCAGTAGATCTTCAGTAATCTGTCCCGTGACGATCACTTTGTCAGCCTGGCGAACAGACGGCTTCCCCAGCTCTTCCCGTACATAATGGCTTACCGGGTCAGGCGCATCACAATGAGCGACGGCTAAATGCCGAAGCATGCGCTTAAAATGCTGCTCTCCCTCCTGAATAGGAAAAACCGTTTTTTCCTTTCCGATTGAGGCCAAGCCTGTCCCCGCGCCATTTTTTAAAACAGAATAAAGAATCGAAGCTGTCACAGAAACGACCTCTTCGAATGCTTCACAGGAAAAGCGGTCCATGAGAAGAAACAGATTTTTGCTTCGAGACGGTTCAAATTCCTTCGTCATCAGCTGGCTCCGCCGCGCAGAAGTTTTCCAGTCTAATGCAGCAAACCGGTCTCCCGGCTGATAATTCCGCACACTCGCCGCAACTGAGGAATGGCGCAGATGAATCGGAGAAGAACCGCTTACACCGTCTTCCTGATGCCTCTCATTCACTTGGTAAGGAATACGCTGAAAGGATGGATAAACAAACAGGGTATCCTCCAGCTCATAAAAAGCTGTTTTTTCAACTAAGCCAAGAATATCTCCGGTCCGCACCCTGACAGCATGAAAATGATGTTCTCCGCGCGGCACCCGAGCTAGTTCATATGACATCGTCATCCTCCGTTTAAACCAAGGAAAAACGAGCCGTTTGGCCGCGGCTGACTCGATTCCTTCCGCAAGGCAATCTTCAACCACCATATACATCAGGGGAAACGACAGTTTTCTGGTAAGCGTAAGAGAAACGTGCAGCCTGTCTCCGGCATGCAATTGTGTTTTAGCCATTTGCCGTGATGCTTGAAAAGAGCGAAGCGGGTATAACGCAAGCAGTCCGGCATACACGACAAAAGGGAGAAACGAGTAAAACAAAAACCAGCTGACAAAGCCGCCTTGAAACATCGCGTAAGAAAATACAGCAGCCGTTAATAACGTTAATACAATCAGCTTCCATCCATATCCAAACCATTGCAGTTTCTTATTCATCAGCGAACCGACGACCTTTGAACCGGCACCTTCACAGCTGACATAATCTCCCGTATGATCGTTTCTGCCTCGATTCCTTCAAACTTCGCCTCTGGCCGCAGCAGCATCCGGTGCGGAAGCGTAAAAGGAGCCAAATATTGAATATCATCCGGAATTACATAATCGCGGTGATGCAGCAGCGCGTATGCTTGGGCCGCTTTCATGAGAGCGATTGATCCGCGCGGACTGACGCCTAATTGAACAGAAGCATGCTGTCTCGTTTTCTGCACGATTTCAACAATATATTCTTTTATGCTGTCATCAGCGCGGACATTTTGCACTTCCCGCTGTAAACGGATGAAGTCATCTTTTGCAATAACGGCCTCAAGCGTCTCAATCGGATGGCTTTTTTCCTGAAGAGATAGGACTTCCAGTTCTTCATGAAAGGACGGATAACCCATGCGCAGTTTGAATAAAAAACGGTCAAGCTGTGCTTCCGGCAAAGGATAGGTCCCTTCATATTCCACCGGGTTTTGCGTTGCCATCACAAAAAACGGAGCGGCAAGCGGCATCGTATGGCCATCCACCGTTACGCTTCCCTCTTCCATCGCTTCAAGCAAAGCCGACTGTGTCTTCGGAGAGGTGCGGTTGATTTCATCGGCCAGCACGATATTTCCCATAATCGGGCCGGGACGGTATTCAAACTCCATCGTTTTCGCATTATAGATGGAGACGCCTGTTACATCAGATGGCAGCAAATCCGGAGTGAATTGGATTCTTTTGAAATCAGCGCCGATTGTCTTTGCCAGCGCGCGGACCATCATTGTTTTTCCGACTCCGGGTACATCCTCAAGCAGCACATGGCCTTTTGCAAGAATGGCTGCTAAGCTGAGTATGGCGATGTCTCGTTTTCCAACCATTACTCTATTAATATGTTCAACTGCTTCCCCCAGCAAAGGATGCAGGTCTTCTTGGTATGCCATTCTTTTCCTCCTAGTCATCTACAAAATTCTTCATATTGTAACCTAACTTTACCACAAAAAGCGATCTGTATAAAAAAACGATTCTAGCAAATTGTTTCCAATAAAACAGGAAAAACACAAAAAAGCTTCCTGTGACAGGAAGCTCAATTATTTGTGCTCTAAAGGCTCCATATGAACATGCGAATAATCAATCGCATGCTCCTCCTTCATTCTCCGCTCAATTTCATTGGCAATATCGTGGCTTTCCGTAATATTTAAATCGGCTGATACTTCCACCACCACATCAACGTAGACAGTACTGCCCAAGTATCTCGCTTTAATGTCTTTTAATCGGCTCACACCTGAGATCCTTTCGATCGTCTGTTTATAAGCTGAAATGTCCTTTACGTCGAAGCCATCTGTCAAAGAGTGAGATGATTCTTTAAAAATATCCCATGCCGTTTTGCAAATGAGAAGACCGATCACAAACGCCGTAACCGTATCAATCCAGGCAAGATCGAATTGCGCAGCCGTAATTCCGATAAATGTGCCGATACTGACGAATGCATCTGATTTATTATCAGCCGCCGCAGCAAGGAGCGCTTTGCTATTCACTTTTTTGGCCAGCCTTTTATTGTACTGGTAGACTGCGAGCATCAGGGCTGCTCCGCCCGCTGCCGTCCATGCCGCAATCATATCCGGCGTCTCTTCTTTTGCAGAAAAAATAGATTCCCCGGCGCTGAACAGCACTTGCAATCCAACAACCATCATAATAAAGGAGGCGATAAGCGATGCGATTGTTTCCGCCCGAAAGTGGCCGTATGGATGATCTTCGTCAGGAGGCTTTTGAGAGATGCGCAGTCCGATCAGCACAGCCACCGAAACAATAATGTCAGTCGTGTTATTCAAACCGTCCGCAGTAAGTGCTTCCGAATGAAAAAGATAGCCGATCAGCAGCTTCATCGCAGACAAAACAAGATACGCGGCAATGCTGACCAGCGCTCCGGATTCGCCTTTTTTCAGTTCATCATATCTCTCCATACATAAAACCCCCTCTCCGCTCGCGTATTCCTATTTTTATGATACAAAGCTGAACCGCAGTGGGTCTACAGAAACATGATTCACCCGCCACAGGAAACTAGTGACGATGGAACACTTTTTCTCTAAGCCAATTTATTTCCCATCCCAGAAATCTCTTCAAGCCCAGTAATATCAATGCTTCTCGCAATCAAACATTTTAAAAATGATATCAAAGGATAAATATGAATCGTTGCCGGAACATTTTTTCTTTTTCATCCGAGCATGTCTGCTAAAAACACCGCAAACAAACCCTACAAATTTGAAATAAACTGTTATATTTTCTTACAGGAATTTTCGACAAATTGTATATTTATGATAGAGTTTAAATTATCATAATATTCAGTAACATATGTTTTTTAAAGGAGGTAACTTATGAACCAGTCTCAATCAGGATTAAAAAAGGAATTAAAGACACGCCATATGACCATGATTTCAATCGCGGGCGTGATTGGAGCCGGCCTATTTGTAGGCAGCGGCTCAGTGATTCACTCGACCGGGCCCGGTGCCATTGTTTCTTACGCGTTAGCCGGATTATTGGTCATTTTTATCATGAGAATGCTCGGTGAAATGTCTGCCGTAAACCCGACGAGCGGGTCGTTTTCTCAATACGCTCACGATGCCATCGGACCGTGGGCAGGATTTACAATCGGCTGGCTGTATTGGTTTTTCTGGGTCATTGTCATCGCCATCGAAGCCATTGCCGGTGCCGGCATTATTCAATATTGGTTTCATGATATTCCGCTGTGGCTGACAAGTTTGATCTTGACGATCGTGCTCACCTTGACAAATGTCTACTCCGTTAAGTCTTTCGGTGAGTTTGAATATTGGTTCTCCCTCATTAAAGTTGTTACTATTATCGCTTTTCTCATCGTTGGTTTTGCTTTTATTTTTGGCTTTGCGCCGGGCAGTGAGCCAGTCGGTTTATCCAATATGACAGGCAAAGGCGGATTTTTCCCGGAAGGCGTCAGCTCCGTATTGCTCGGCATTGTCGTTGTCATCTTCTCCTTTATGGGAACAGAAATTGTTGCCATTGCAGCAGGAGAAACAGCCAACCCGATCGAATCGGTGACAAAGGCGACCCGATCCGTTGTATGGCGCATCATCGTCTTTTACGTTGGCTCTATCGCCGTTGTTGTCGCGCTTTTGCCTTGGAATTCAGCAAATATTTTAGAAAGCCCTTTCGTCGCTGTACTTGAGCATGTTGGGGTGCCGGCAGCCGCGCAGATTATGAACTTTATCGTCCTCACAGCCGTACTCTCTTGCCTGAATTCAGGTTTGTACACCACATCCAGAATGCTGTATTCACTTGCAGAAAGAAACGAAGCGCCGCGCCGTTTTATGAAATTGAGCAAAAAAGGCGTTCCCGTTCAAGCTATTGTTGCCGGAACATTTTTCTCTTATATCGCGGTCGTCATGAACTACTTCTCACCGGAAACCGTTTTTTTATTCTTAGTCAACTCATCAGGCGCAATCGCTTTACTCGTCTATCTTGTCATCGCTGTTTCTCAGCTGAGAATGCGAAAAAAACTCGAAAAAACAAATCCGGAAGCATTGAAGATCAAGATGTGGCTCTTCCCGTTCCTAACCTACTTGACCATCATCGCCATCTGCGGAATTTTAGTATCTATGGCGTTTATTTCTTCCATGAGGGATGAACTGCTGCTGACAGGCATCATTACGGGAATTGTTCTCATCTCTTACATTGTGTTCAGAAAACGCAAGGAGAGCGTGAAAGCAGCTGCTAAGCCAGTCACCACACAGCAGCAGCCGGACATCCTGCCTTAATGCTGATCAAATCCTAAACGGCCTGCCGTTTAGGATTTTGTATTTTTTTCTTCGGTCAGGCAGGGGCATGCAGATTTTTTTGTAACCATCACGTCCTTCTTGTCATTAACTATAGTACCAATTTGGAAAATTTAGATAAGGACAGATGAAAATGACACTTGAAAAATTTGTGGATGCTCTCCCAATCCCAGATACGCTAAAACCTGTACAGCAATCTGATGAAAAAACGTACTACGAAGTCACCATGGAGGAATGCTCCCATAAGCTTCACCGCGACCTCCCCCCGACCCGGCTGTGGGGCTACAACGGCCTATTTCCGGGGCCTACCATTGAGGTTAAAAGAAATGAAAACGTCTATGTGAAATGGATGAACAACCTCCCTTCCACACATTTGCTGCCGGTCGACCATACGATTCATCATAGTGACACCAAGCATGAAGAGCCGGAAGTCAAAACCGTTGTTCATTTACACGGAGGCGTTACGCCGGCTGATAGTGACGGGTATCCGGAGGCTTGGTTTTCAAAAGACTTTGAACAAACAGGCCCTTATTTTAAAAGAGAGGTTTATCATTACCCGAATCAGCAGCGCGGTGCTATTTTGTGGTATCACGATCACGCCATGGCGCTCACCAGGCTGAATGTGTATGCCGGGCTTGCCGGCGCGTATATCATCCACGATCCAAAGGAAAAACGCTTTAAGCTGCCTTCCGGCGAATACGACGTGCCGCTTCTGATCACAGACCGCACGATCAACGAAGATGGCTCTTTGTTTTATCCAAGCGGACCGGAAAACCCTTCCCCGTCACTGCCTAATCCTTCAATCGTTCCGGCTTTTTGCGGAGAAAGCATACTCGTCAACGGGAAGGTATGGCCATATTTGGAGGTTGAACCGAGGAAATACCGCTTCCGCGTCATCAATGCCTCCAATATGAGAACCTATAACCTGTCACTCGATAATGGAGGAGCATTTATTCAGATTGGTTCAGACGGAGGGCTTCTCCCGCGCTCTGTTAAATTGAACTCCTTCAGCCTTGCGCCCGCTGAACGTTACGATATCATCATTGACTTCACAGCCTATGAAGGACAATCGATCATTTTGGCAAACAGCGCCGGCTGCGGCGGTGACGTCAACCCTGAAACAGATGCGAATATCATGCAATTCAGAGTCACAAAACCATTGGCGCAAAAAGATGAAAGCAGAAAGCCAAAGTACCTCGCTTCATACCCGTCAGTACAGAATGAAAGAATACAAAACATCAGAACATTGAAGCTGACAGGCACACAGGATGAATACGGCAGACCCGTCCTTCTTCTCAATAACAAGCGCTGGCACGACCCTGTCACAGAAGCGCCAAAAGCCGGCACAACTGAAATATGGTCCATTGTCAATCCGACGCGCGGAACACATCCTATTCACCTGCACCTGGTCTCCTTCCGTGTGATAGACCGGCGTCCTTTTGATATCGCGCGTTATCAAGAAAGCGGGGAATTATCATTTACTGGGCCGGCTGTTCCGCCGCCCCCAAATGAAAAGGGCTGGAAAGACACCATTCAAGCGCATGCAGGTGAAGTCCTGAGAATCGCGGTGACATTCGGGCCGTACAGCGGACGATACGTATGGCACTGCCATATTCTCGAGCATGAAGACTATGACATGATGAGACCGATGGATATAACAGATCCCCATAAATAATCGACAAACTTGCCTCTTGCGGGCAAGTTTTTTCTATATGAAACTTTTGGCCCTATTTCTCGTATAACATAAAAACAGCAAAAAGGAGCTGCTTTTTATGCTGACAAACGACCTGAATGAAAAAACGAGGCAATACATTTCCATTTATGCCGAATTAAAATCAAAATTAAAATGGAAAGTTGCACACGATCAGATATTAATGCTCATTTCTTCTGCATATATTGTGAATAAAAGAGAGTTTGATTTTCAGCGCTTTTACGATTTGAGCAGCTATATCAAATCAAACATCGGCAGCTTCTCAACACTCAATTCACACCATCGTTTTACTGTTGCTTCCATTCTGGACATTCATTTTCAGCATGAGGCAAAGCAAACGTTTCTGACTTTCATCGATGGATACAACGAGATGATTAGACTTGGCTACAAACGGGACATTTTCACGTACCTTTCCGCCCTTATTATACTCACCGGCAAATCCGAAGCCAGCAATCAAAAAGAACAGATGAACATGGGGCTTGCTGTTTATCAGCAAATGAAGAAAAATCATTATTTCCTCACGTCAACTCAGAATATTCCGCTTGCTGTATTGCTCGCCAAGAACGGAAAAGGTTTGCAGGCGCTGGATAAAGCGGAAACGTGCTATCAGCATCTGGCAGCAGGCGGATTTCGCAAAGGCCAGCACTTACATCAAACCAGCCACATCCTTGCCCTGCACACTGAAAAAGACGTGGAAACGCTTGTTTTGCAATGCAGAAAGCTGTTTCAAGCCATCACTGAGTCTTACAAAAAACCAAAGGTTGATCATTACCCTGAGCTTGCTCTGCTCACATTTCTGGAAGAGCCTGATATCAAAACTGTTCTGGCCATCACACAAGAGCTGAACCAAGAAAAACGATTCAAATGGCAAAAGGAAATGAATTTCAAAATTGCTGTCAGCCTATATCTCAGTGAGCGTATGGAGAAAAATCTGCTGATCGAATCCGGACTATACACAGCTATCGAAACCGCCATCCAAGCACAGCATGCATCCGCGACAGCTGTCATCATCGGCTCAACAGCAGCCGATCATTCTCATGACGGAAACTAGAGGAGGAGAAACATGCCATACATCACATTAGAAGATCAGACACGACTGTACTATGAAACGCATGGGAGCGGCACACCGATCCTGTTTATACACGGTGTACTGATGAGCGGACAATTTTTTCACAAGCAATTTTCAGCACTTTCCGACAATTATCAGTGTATTCGTCTCGATCTTAGAGGACACGGCGAATCTGACAAAGTGCTGCACGGACACACCATTTCCCAATACGCCCGTGATGTAAGAGAATGTCTAAAAGCATTGGAGCTCGACCGCGCCGTGCTTGCCGGCTGGTCAATGGGCGCTTTTGTGGTATGGGATTATTTCAATCAATTTGGGAATGATAACATACAAGCCGCAGTGATCATTGATCAATCCGCTTCCGACTATCAATGGGAAGGCTGGGAGCACGGTCCGTTTGATTTTGACGGTTTAAAAACGGCGATGTACGCCATTCAGACCGATCCGCTGCCATTCTACAAAAACTTCATCCATAATATGTTCCAAGAACCGCCTGCTGAGACAGAAACAGAATGGATGCTGGCAGAAATCCTCAAACAGCCGGCTGCGATTTCAAGCACGATTTTATTTAACCAAACGGCTGCTGATTACCGCGGCACTCTTCAAAATATCAATGTGCCGACATTGCTGTGCTTTGGAGAAGACCGCAAGTTTTTCTCTGTTGCTGCTGGAGAACACTTGCATGGCCTCATTCCAAATTCGACGCTTGTCACCTTTTCTAAGAGCAGCCATTGCCCGTTTTTAGAAGAACCGTGCGCTTTTAACAGCACACTCCTCTCCTTTTTAGATAAGCTGATTGGAAAGTCATAAAGAAAAAGGAATTAGGAGATTAGACAAAAGTATGAGACAATAAGAAATGTGCAGTAAAATACATGAGGGAAGAAGTGACTTTATGTCTTACTATAACAAACGTAATCAAGAACCGCTGCCTAAAGAAGATGTGAGTACATGGGAATGCACAAAAGAAGACTGCAACGGCTGGACCCGAAAAAACTTCGCCAGCAGTGATACGCCATTGTGCCCTTTGTGCGGAAGCAAAATGGTCGACGGCATTCGTTCATTAGTGAATCTCCAAAACAACAGCCAAACGAAAACAAGCTAGTTCTTCCCTATAATAAATACAGTCTCCCGCAAGCAAACAATCCTCGAACGGAGACGTAAATTATCCAGAATGAAGGTTTCTCATCGCAAGAAGCCGAAATTTGAAAGAAGCCCAAAACGGAAAATGTTTCGGGCTTTTCATTTCGCCATTATGGTATAATATGGATGAAGAAGAGGTGATAACGTGATCACAAACCAGCAGCAAAAAGACCTGAAAAAAAGAGCTCAGTTCAAAAAGCTGAATCTTACAATCAACTCTTATGTTGAACTTCTGTTTTTGTCGATACCTTTGATCCATCTCTTTAAATGGCTCGGATCATTCCTTGTCCATTAAAAAACCACTCAGCCTATGCCGAGTGGTTTTTTTAGTTGATGACAGAAAAGCTGTTGATGATGCCGTTCGGATTTTCCCACACTTTTTTATATGTCTTATTTTCAAGATTATAGGAATAAATCGTCCTCACCTTGGCTTCACGCCCTGTTTCATCCTTTAGCTTTTTAGCCCCCTTGGCTTCAGCAAGAAAATAAATGTTCTTGCCATCCATAGAGAACTGCGGCTGGGCGTCAATTAACAGCTTAAAGGATTTTTGATTTGAAATGATGGTTTCATACTTTTTCGTATCCGCATTCAGCATCTGAATAGAAGCGGTTTGCTCCGTGCCCTTTTGTGTATAAGACGTAAACAAAATACGTTTATCATCATCAGAAACAGCAATATCGCTGATAAACCGGTCAAGGCTTTTAAGCTCATCAAATTGGGTTTGGCGGCCTGCCGCAAAATGAATCGTTGTCGGTTCAGGATCGATCCCCTTTTCGTTCGCTTCATCTGTTTTCTTGTAGTCTTCTTCTACAGAATAATGAAGCAATGCAAATGAATCCGTTTTTTTGTTATAAAAGAAGCTGCTGACGCTGTCATCCTGATCTTTCACGGCAGGATAAAGGTTTTTATACTTCTTCGTTTTCAGATCAAAGGCTGCGAGTCGGAAATTGCTTTCGTCCGCTTTCCCTAGACGGAAATAGATGGTTGAACGGTCCTTTGACAAAAACAAACTGTCCGCACTCTCCGCGCCTTTATAAAGCATCGTCTTTTGATTAGACTTTAGATCAAGCTTAAAAAGCCTCATTTCATTTTGATCATTATTGCCCGTATAATAAAGCACCTGCTGCTTCTGATCCAAGGCAAATGCCGGATAGCTGGTCAGCTTTTCCTCATGGATCACCTTGTCATTTTCGTAATACTTCGTCAGGAGATCAGTATTTGTAATCGAAACAAGCAGCTTATCACCGCTTTCCGTATGTACTGAAACACCGGCAGCGTTCTCATGGCCTTGATCCTTTGCAGTATAAAACGCAAAACCCGCCGCAGCGGCTGCGATCACGACAATTAACAATAATACGATTCTATTTTTCATCTTTTATCTCCACCAATAGAAAAAGCAAGAATATGACTTCTTGCTTTACAGATTATATATGTAGATTAATAGCTGTAATGTCCCGCTACCTTTCCTCTGCTTAATGGGTATCCAAGCGCTTTAAACGCTTTAGGGCTTACATCCAGGACTGCATGAGGCATTCTGCCAACATCATTTTTATAAACCGTAATCACCTTTTTAGGTTTCGCTTTTGCATAAGCTCTGATTTTTGTCCCGTTTCTAGGAACATCAAATCCGAGTTTTGTCGCACAATCCCAATGTCCAAGTTTTTTACCTGAAGAGCCTTTTTTCCCGACTCCATTATACCAAGTAATATTTCCGTTCACATGTTTCGCACTGGCATCTGATGAAAAACTCAAAGCGCCCAAAGTACTTCCTACTAAGATAAAAGCGGCTAAAATGACTTTCTTCAACATTTCGTCCCCCTGTTTGTTAACATCTAGGAAAATTATACACGATGAACCAGGATTTTTTTATTTCATTATCCTTACAGTAATGTTACAAAATCAGAAAAAAGATCTCTTCTAAAATAAACCATGGAAGATTATCCTATTATAATTGCAGTGTTAGCGTTATAATTGTTAATAGAGTAGTTATCGCATTCAATATGAACGAACCATTACCGTATTGTTCAAACCAAATTCATAATTATGTAAACGATTCATACTCTCTTATAAAGAAAAAAGAGTGTGCGAGACTCTTTTTTCTTCAAAGTTTCTTTTTTCAAAAAAAACGTAGATTATATTATATAAAAGTTTCATTTCTTTTTTGGTTTTAAAAATGGCGATTTTGTGAACAGTTCATATTGATCAGTGCGGAATTACTCATATAAAAAGATATAGGAGTGGTAATCCATGAAGGCAGCAAGATGGCATAACCAAAAGGATATCCGTATTGAAAATATCGAAGAGCCAAAAACGGAGCCGGGAAAAGTAAAGATCAAAGTCAAATGGTGCGGCATCTGCGGCAGTGATTTACATGAGTACTTAGGCGGCCCGATCTTTATTCCGGTTGACAAACCTCATCCGTTAACCAATGAAACAGCGCCTGTCACAATGGGCCATGAATTCTCAGGTGAAGTGGTTGAAGTTGGCGAAGGCGTTCAAAACTATAAAGCAGGCGACCGCGTCGTAGTCGAACCGATTTTTGCAACACACGGCCACCAAGGCGCATACAACCTTGATGAACAAATGGGATTCCTCGGCTTAGCCGGCGGCGGCGGCGGTTTCTCTGAGTACGTCTCTGTAGATGAAGAGCTGTTGTTCAAACTTCCTGATGAATTATCATACGAACAAGGTGCGCTCGTTGAACCTTCAGCGGTTGCTTTATACGCTGTCCGTTCAAGCAAAATTAAAGCCGGCGACAAAGCGGCTGTGTTTGGCTGCGGCCCGATCGGACTTCTTGTGATTGAAGCGCTGAAGGCGGCTGGTGCGACTGATATTTACGCTGTTGAGCTTTCACCTGAACGTCAGCAAAAAGCTGAAGAGCTTGGAGCGATCATTGTTGATCCATCTAAAACAGACGATGTCGTCGCTGAGATTGAAGAACGCACAGGCGGCGGTGTTGACGTAGCATTCGAAGTCACAGGCGTTCCAGTGGTATTACGACAAGCGATCCAATCAACTGCAATCGCCGGTGAAACAATCATCGTCAGCATTTGGGAAAAAGGCGCTGAAATCCACCCGAACGATATCGTCATCAAAGAACGTTCAGTCAAAGGGATTATCGGATACCGCGACATCTTCCCTGCTGTATTGTCATTAATGAAAGAAGGCTATTTCTCAGCTGACAAACTCGTCACGAAAAAAATCGTGTTAGACGATTTGATTGAGGAAGGCTTCGGGGCTCTTATTAAAGAGAAAAACCAAGTGAAAATCCTTGTCAGACCTAACTAATGAACTTAAAAAGAATCCGCGCTCGTATGCGGATTCTTTTTTTATCTTATCCAATCGCTTCAGCACCGGACTCTTTCTTTGTCTCGCCGCGTTTATAAATGCGGAAATTTTCCTCCAGCTGTTCAAGCAAAATTCTTTTCGTTTCCGGCAAAAATGTCTTCACAAACAGGATTGAGCAAATACTTAATACAACGAAGATAAAAAACGCTGCGGCCAGCAATATCGGGAAAGTGAAACTGACTGCAAGGTTCACCACCCAGGACCACATATGGAAGCGCCAGCGATCCTTCGAGTAAAAACGAGAACATCCCGATTAGCCATAATATCGCCGCCGTACCGATCAAGCCTGTCATCAGCATCGGCCCGGCGGCCTGCTTTACCAAGAAGCCAATTCCAATAAACACAATCCGGCAAACCCACGAAACCACAGCTTTTTAAACGTCGCTTTGTCAAGCTGATCTTCTTTTTCGAAACCTTGCAGCTCAGCTGCCGTTCGCTTTTCATCCCTTATTTTTTTAATACCCGCAACGCCTCTTCTTTTCTCCCTTTAGAAACGAGCCCAGCGAGGACTTTCAGGCATTCTGATCATGCCGAAAAATAAGGAATGGCCTGTTCAGGAGCAGACAATAGACAACGCATAAAAAAAGTCCCGAGTGTCTGACCACTCCGGACTTTTCACTGTATCATTCTCACACAAGCTTTTGGCCGCAATTCGGGCAAAAATTAGCTTCACCGGTTTTTATGCCGCAGTTCGGACAGAAATTGGGTTTGCTTCCGCTGCCAGATGACTGTGATCCTGATGACTGCGCCTGCTGATTCTGATTCATTTGATTCATCATCTGGTTGGCCATATTCATTCCCATCATCATTCCAGCCATATCAGAAGCCGTACCGCCTCCGCTCATCTTTCCGGACGCCATTCCATCCGTCATTGAAATTTGCTGGTATCTGTTTACATCCCCAACCATGCCATAGGAAGCGTTCTTTGTAATCATATCTTGAACCTCTTGAGGATAATTAAAGCTCATGATTTGAAAACCAGTGACCGTCATTCCGTCGCCGATTAATTGCATATCTAAGTCTTCTTGAATCCCCTTCGCAATGTCAAAAGCATTGGCTTGGAGATTAAACATGTCTTTCCCTTCTCTAGTGATCCACTTCATAAGAAGCTGATCCAGAATGGAAGTGATCCGGGTTTTAATATCCTCTACAAAATATTGATCCTTCACGCCGGCGATTTTATCAATCAAGCTGATATAGTCCTGCACCTTGAAATTAAATGTGCCGTTTGCGCGAATCGGCATCCCGCCAGGCATTCCCGCTGCTGGAATATTTATCGCCTGCTTTGTTCCCCATCTTACGGTAAATTCCTTCGTATTAACAAACAGCACCTCGGCGCGCATGCCGCTATTAAACCCAAACTTAAAACCCTTTAATGTTGATAGGAATGGAATAATCTCAGATTCAATATCATAATCACCGTCATCTTGAAACATCCCTTCAACCCTGCCATTGCTCAAAAACACAGCATCCTGTCCGGGACGAATGATTAAACGGCTCCCTTTTTTAATTTCACGATTGTTCCATTTATAAAAAATTATGTCATCTCTAAATTCTTCCCACTCAACCACATTCGCTAATTGATTTCTGAAAAACGACATTTTGCCTCTCCCTTTCTCTATTTCTTACTTTTAGAAACTGCCGCGGCTTCCGCTGTATGACGTACCGCCTTTCGTAACCCCGCCATCGCCGCCGCTGTCTTTATCATTTGATGGTTTTCTTTCTCTCGTTACAGTCGTTCTGATATAGGTGTCATATTGATCAATCACATCGGACGTACGATGATCCATATATGTATTCCCATTAACCGTTACTTTGCCGCCTGCATGATAAAGCATGATTGAAACCGCGATGCCTCCGACTGCGATGGCAACAATGAGCTGAAACCACCATGTAAAGAATATGTTGTCGGGATTGATTCCCGGTTTTATGCCCATATCTTTATAAGAAAGCTGAATATATGTCTGAAAAGCTTTGAAATAATCTTCATTTGATAAATCAGATGAAATCGTATTTCTGATGCTGTTTAGCCTGCTGTTGTCCAAATACTTTTCAGCTTTTTTGTAGCCGGTGATGAATACCTCTCTGTTTGCCATATCGAGCGTTAGTATGGCTGTACTGCCTTTTCCGTAACGATCATAAAAGTCGCTGGCATAATCAGCAATATCCTCACCGTTCGTGCTTTTTGTCGTAATAATGATGAAATCAGTGTCTCTCTTTGCCCCCAGCTCTGCCGAGAGAGATTCGAGTTTTTTGATTTCTGCTTTCGATAATAGATGAGCATGGTCATACACATGCTGCTGTGATTCAGAAGCTCTTGCCGCTTCAATTCCCAGTACTGGCATTATGATGAAAACAGCCAGCACAACAAGAATCGCTTTCCCGAAAAATCCCCGCAT
This sequence comes from Bacillus tequilensis KCTC 13622, assembly GCF_000507145.1. Taxonomy (GTDB): domain Bacteria; phylum Bacillota; class Bacilli; order Bacillales; family Bacillaceae; genus Bacillus; species Bacillus tequilensis. The sequence goes on from NZ_AYTO01000039.1 coordinate 232,247, forward strand.
CAAAATCCGCCTCCCATCATCAATGAGACGAGCTTCAACGCAAGAAATGTCCCGCCTGCTATTCCGCTAAACCACGCCGCCACTTTTCCTGAACTGATCGGCGGTTTTCCGACAACCTTGCCTGTTTGCCCGTTCATCGCAAAAGTATGCTCTGCTCTTTCATAATCGTAACTGACCATCCAAACGGGAAGCAGAACATAAAAGCTGTTCACGTTTTTCGTGTGAATATGTTTGTCCCTCACATTGACTGACGTATATCCGGAAAAAGCAGAATGTATGTATGAATCTATATAACTGCTGACTTTCTCTTTTGCCCTCGGAAAAAGCTCCTCATCTGTATAATTGTATTTTTCCGCAATATAACCGGCCAAATATGCCGTTTGAAAGTCTTTCAGCTCATCGTATGAATAAGGCTCCAATTTATCCATTAATTCATCTTTCATTTTTTCAGAGGCATCGACAGGGATTTTCAAATAATCGAGATTGATATCACGAAACGCTTCAAAGTGCTCTGTTTCCGTGCAAATATAATCCCCTTCTTCATATTGATGGACTCTGGTACAGTTCGCTGTCACCTGTACTTCACTATTTAAATCAAACATCCAAAATGGAATATACATGCCGGTGATGCTTTTAATACGATCAGCCGACATGAAACCTCTTGGTGTCAGAAGACCTTTTTTGCACCACTTTCGAAATGCCTGCTCTGCTTCTTGTTTACTGATTGTAAATGGAATGACCTTCGCCGGCGCCAAATGTCCTGATAAACGATCGGCAAGTATAGCAGCACCTCCGCAAAAACTGCACGTTGTCGCTGTCGTTTCAGCTTCCGTCATTAAAACAGCACCGCAGTTTTCACATTGATATTCCTTTGCTTCATCATCAGAAAACCGCGCCGCAATGTTTTCTTTCGGAAGGCTTTCAATATTGTCCTGTCTTCCGCAGCTACCGCAGGATAACGACCCGGATTCACTGTCAAATGCCATATCACTGCCGCAGTTCGGACACTTATAAGATATTATCATTACCCGTTCCCTCTCACATCTTATGATAAAATGTGCCGCAGCCGAAAAGCTGCGGCCTCCTATGTATTATTTATCGAGCATCATTTTCGCTTTTAACGCCGCAAGTTCATCATCCACCTGACTTGAACCGGCAGTATCATATTTAGCAGTCAGATCATCAATATCATCCAGCGGAGCGCTGTTCAGTTCAGCCATTGCATTCGCCTGATCAAGTGCCTGATTTACTTTGTCCTCCATTCTGCCGAATGCAGACATTGATTGGCTGGCACCCGAAACAGAAGCGCCCAGCTTGTTCATTCTATCTTGCGTTTTCGCTACTGCCCACTTCGCCTTGATCATATTTTTGCGTGCTTCCAGCTCTCCAATGTCAGACACCAGTTTGTCATGCATCTTTCTCATTTGCGCGGCATTGGCAGCAGCCATTTGATTCGCCGTCTGCAGCTCAGGAAGCTTTGATCCTAAAGATGTTTTTCTTTCAAGGAATGTTCTCGCATCGCCCTCATTCCCCGCTTGCAGCGCCTTCATCGCATAGCTTTCCATTTTCTCCATGTCTGCCTGGCATTCACGTAATTCTCGATTTGTCCTTTGCTCCTCAGCCATAACAGCTGCTGTTTCTGCCTTTACCTTAGACAAATCGCTGTTCATGTTTCTTAAATATTGATCTGCCATTTTCTCTGGATTTTCAGCCTTGTCTAACAAAGCATTGATATTCGCCGACATAATATCTTTGAATCTCGTCATTATACTCATCATGTAGTACCTCCGCTATTTCGTTAAACTTCTTACCACATATACTATTTATTATCGTTAAAAGTTTCACTTTTTTTATAAAAAGTGACATTCCAATAGAAAATACATAACTTTTTACCCGAATTTAACATTTACGCACAATATAAAAAAGGATGCTTCCCAAAGTCCAAAGACTTTCAAGAAAACATCCTCGATGGTCACAAATAAACTTCAATCTCTTCCATACTGGGCAGTGCATCAATCGCCCCAATTTTAGTGCACACAAGAGCGCCCACCTTATTGGCAAACGCCACAATCTCACGCAGCTTCGCAAAATCAGCATCAACAGATTGAATGTGGTCCGTGTTTGCCAATTGATATAAAGCGGCGCCGACAAAAGCGTCTCCCGCTCCCGTTGAGTCAATTGATGTAACTGGAATACTCGGAATGATTTCTTGCTCCTTCCCATTCGAAAGAAGCGTCCCGCTTTTCCCAAGTGTCACAGCAACCATTTTGGCTCCGATCTCATGAAGGATCGCTACACCCTTTTCATGATCCTTCACACCGCTGATAATCTCAAGCTCCTCGTCACTGACTTTCACAAAATCACTTAAGGCAATCGCTTTTTTTGCGACACTTACAAACTCTGAAACCCTTCCCTTCCATAAATCCTCACGATAGTTAGGGTCAAACGAAATAAACTGTCCCTTATCCTTTGCAATCGACATCAGCCGTAAATAGGCTGAACAAAACGGATCTGACAGCAGCGCCGTTGCAGAGCCGAAATGAAGGATTTTCGCTTCGTTTAATTTTGCCTGGTCAATATCCTCCAGCGTAAACAAAGCGTCCGCGCCTCGATTAAAAACAAAATCGCGCTCTCCATTTTGTTTTAATGAAACAAAAGCAAGCGTTGTAGGCGCTTTCTCATCCATGACCAGCATAGAAGTATCGACGTGTACAGCGTCCAACGTTTGCTTCAGAAAATACCCAAACGGATCCTTGCCCACTTTTCCGCTGAAAGCCGCGTCTCCGCCCAGTTTGGCAATCGCTGCCGCCACATTCGCCGGAGCCCCGCCGGCACTTTTCAAAAAATGGCGCCCTTCCGTCAAATCGACATCCACATCGGTACAAAAGAAATCAATTAACAGTTCTCCAATACAAACAACAGAATGACTACGCATATGATCACACTCATTTATCTTTTCTGGATTACAGTCTCAGTATATTACTTTCTGCCATAAATACAATATTGAATATTGAAAATTTTACACCTATTTATCTTGCAGACCTTTTCTCAAGCTCATAGATGATGTGCTTATATCTTTTTTCAGTTAATGGATAGAAGGTGATGAGAATAATAGAAAGCAAAATGAAAAATCCCGGAATCAAAGCATTCATGTTTTTAATCGCATTCAATGACGCAACTGTCTGGTCTGCATTCGCGACATATCCGGCGATTCCTAAATAAATGGCCGAAAATGACCCGGCTAACGCCACACCCAGCTTATTAATAAAGCTCATGCTCGAAATGACCACACCATCCGCGCGAATTCCGGTTTTCCATTCGGCATAATCGACACAATCGGCAACCATTCCCCAAGCAAGGGTATTCAAAGGCGTCGTGAAAAATCCAGAAACGAAAAGCCAAACGAAAATGAGTGTAATCGAAGAATACGGCGTAAAATGCAGGCCTGCATAAGAAATAATCGATAGAGCAGCCGTGATGATCATGACTTGTTTTCTGCCCCACTTCTCAGAAAAGAAAGGAATAAACAGATTGCTGATCAGCGCTGCTCCGAAAAATAAAACGGTGCCCATAAACACAAATTCTTTATGGTTCACATTATACGTAAAATAGTACACCATCGTGCTGAGCTTAATGTTAAACCCGATCGCAAAAGCTAAAAATGAAGAAACCAAAATAAGCAAAGGCTTATTTCTGAACAAAACAGATAACGTTTTTTTCATTCCTTGTTTTTTTCTTTTTTCAGGCTGAATCCGCTCCCGCACAGTAAAGAAACTGAACAGATTCAACGCGATGCTCACCGCCGCATAAATAAGCGCTGTCATCTGGAAACCAAATGCCTGGTCTTTCCCGCCGATGGCGTCCGCAAGCGGTGTCGCACAGGAAATCGATAACAGAATTCCGATATAAACCAAAATCATTCTGGTTGTTGTCAGAATCGTCCGTTCTTCCACAGAATTCGTCATCCGCCCCGTTAAGCTGTTCACCGGAATCGTTTGCATACTAAAGGACATCCCAAGCAGAATATAGGTGATGTACGCATAGACCATATTCCCCGTCTCACCGAAATGAGGCGTCGTGAAGCATAAAAACGTAAATAACGCAAAAGGAAATGCCACCCACAGCAAATATGGCCTTGCCTTTCCCCACCTTGTGTTCGTTTTGTCTAAAATCAATCCCATAATCGGGTCAAAAATAGCATCCAGCACCCGCACAACAAGAAACAAAGTGGCGATGACCGCAGGCTGAATGCCGCCGACATCTGTATAATAGAATAGCAGGTATGCGTTTACAAACTGAAAGATAATATTATATGACATATCACCGAACCCATAGCCGATTCGCTCAAACCAGGACAGGCCATGATGCTTCGTCTTCAGTGCCGTTGCTTTTTCTGTTTCCATCATCATTTCCCACCCCAAGAATCCGTTTTCACTTTTGATAAGCAAGAGGGAGAATGCAAAGATCCTCCCCGTTCAATCAGCGATTTGGATACACCATCACTTTTAAACATTCATTCTTAAATTGAAGCGCCCGTTCCATCGCCTCCTGCGTCTGCTCCAGCGGATATTGGTCCGTTACAAGGTGCTTCGTGTCCACAATGCCAGAAGCGAGAAATTCGATTCCCTTCGGATACGTATTGGCATAACGGAAGATCCCGTAAATATCAATCTCGTTATCCGCAATAAACGGCACATTGAGCGGAATCTCGCTTTGCGAAGGCAAACCGACAATCGCCAATTTTCCGCCCCGGCGCACAGAAGCCAGTGCGGATTGCAATGCCGCTGGATTCCCCGCTGTTTCCCAAGCAACATCAACGCCTCTGTCATTCGTGATCGTTTTAATCTCTTCAAGCGCATCCTGTTCACGAATATTGATGAAATGAGTCGCGCCCATTTTTTTCGCAGCCTCTAAGCGCAGCGGCTCTAAGTCAGTCACGATAATTGTGCCTGCCCCAAATGCCTTAGCTGCCGCAACAGCCATTAACCCCACCGGTCCCATTCCCATAATTGCAATTGTTGATCCGGGCTGAAGCTTTGTTCTCGCCGCTGCGTGAATGCCGACAGAAAATGGTTCAATCAAAGACGCATCTTCATAGGATAGTGAATCCGGGATCGAAAAAACGAAGTCCTGACGCATTTTGATATATTGAACAAATGCGCCATCTACCGGCGGTGTAGCCAAAAACTGCACATCCGGACAAAGGTTATAGCGCCCTTCCTTGCACGCCTCACAGCGTCCGCATGTGACACCAGGTTCAACAGCAACGCGGTCTCCCACCTTGAACTGGTCGACAGACGATCCGACGGCGGCAATTTCACCCGCACATTCATGGCCCAGGATAAACGGTTCTTCCACCACATAGTTGCCGATTCTGCCGTTTGTATAGTAATGCAGATCCGATCCGCAAATCCCGACAGCCATCACCTTAATCAACACTTCATCATGATTGATGTCAGGCACAGGCAATGTTTCAATTTTGATCTCTCTTGTGCTGTGCATAACAGCCGCTTTCATGCTTTGAGGTACTGTGTGAGTCATTTGGCAAATTCCTTTCTTTAGAAAATAAAATGTAAGTGCATACATTTTTGTTTTCTCTGTTACTGCCCCCATTTTATCTGCTTTTCAAGACGTGCAAAAGCCTTTCCTGCTGTATAAAGGACAGCCGCACTGTACTTTATTATTTTCTCATATACCCAAAACGCTGGATTGATAAAATAGTACTAATTGGAGGTGCAGGCTTATTGCTGAACTTGAAAACCGAAAACAATTTGCACAACTGCTGGCACCTGGCGTCGACGATGGAAAACTGTTCGGGGTGATATGGATCATTCTCGACAAGACTGACTTCGCTATCGAGTGGTTGACCAATCTGCTGGAAACGACCACCATCCCAGTCATCAAACCTGCCTTGCCAGTATGGGTGACGTCTTGCCTCAAAAAAGCGAAAACGCTGCGAAAAGAAGGGTCATTCGGAGCTCCAAGTGAAAATGAAATTGAAAACACAGTAAAACGGCTGTTTCATGACATGCCCGGCTATAAAACGAATGCGCTTACAGAACAGCCTATTACGCATAACTTACTGACACGCTAGGCCGGACACTTTATCGGGCGCAGCTTTGATATGGAAGCGATACGGCAATGGATGCTTTCTCCGTCACCAGTCTGTTTAATCACTGGCTGGGCCGGCATGGGAAAACCACAATCGCTCTTGAAGCCGCCTATTCCTGTGTAAATAATTCTCCAGGTTGGCAGCATCCAACAGCATTATTTGGGTCAGCGCTGATTGGAAAGAATTGAGCTTTAGCGATTTCTTAAATACTATCCCTACCAGCTCGGGAGCACAGCACAAATAGATAAATCAATCAATGAAAAACGGTTCGTCGTCCGCAATGCGTTAGCCACGCCCTAAAGGTTCTTGAACAATCTGACGCTCACGATGCCCATGATCTAAAGGTTTGGGGACATGCACTCAAAGCAAGGCTGTTTTTTAAAAGCCGGGCAACAGGAAAAAGCAGAAGTGATTTTAAATGAAATCGAAGACCAACCGATTTCCCCTACATTTCAACACAGGATTCTGCTGGTACGCGGAGATCTAAGCTTTGCGAGAGGTCATCATGAAGAAGCTATTCAATTATACGAAGCGGCAAATGAAATCAACTCCACGTTGACGGCGAAAAAACGATAGAAGCCTACTTCAATCTGGGTGTCGCTTACGTGAAATGTTGTCAGTTTGAGAAAGCAGAACAAGCCTTTGAGCAGATGCTCTATGACAAACATAACGCGAATCAGGTTGAACTGATCTACTATCACTACGTAATGGCACAGCTGTTGTATCGTACAGGAGAGAAAACGAATGCAATGGAAGCTAATCGATCCGTATGATTGATTCGTGGGAGCCGGGGATTGGGATTCGGGGTGAGGTGGAGCAAATGGATATTCTCATTTAAAAGACAAATACATTGCGGCTAGCGGTACGAGCTTTGAAAAACACTCATGACCTTGTTGTTTTTAAAGATAAAAAGGTATCTTTATCAGTACAGTAAATTGATTAAGATACCTTGATTGAAAAATTAATATTTCACAGAAAACAAATTTCTAAAGTTAAACTTTTTAACAACAAGAGGTTAATACTTATACAGCCGTATTAATGCTGTACTGTAATATAATGTTTTAGTTCACCTGACCAATATCTTCCTCCCCAATCCTGTCCAACTTGCACATCATACTTACCTGCAGGAAGATTTTTCGTTGAAAAACTCACACGAAAATTACGTGAACCAATACTATGCGAAATATCTTTTCTGGCAAATACTTTACCTTTATTATTTAATATAATTACTGTAAAGCCATTATCTAAATCCCTAGCCAAAGTACCCGTAACCACAATGGAAGTAGCACTTTTCGTATATGTATTAGCATCTGTTTTAAATTTGATTGTACCTTTCGAATCCATAGCTAAGGCTTCTGACCCGCCTGCGAAAATGGCAACTCCCAAAAGCACTGCTGTAAACAGGGTGATTACTAACTTTTTCATCTTTAGAATTCCTCTTTTCTTTTTAATATTTTAAATCTACAATTATAATAACATATCCCCCTAAAAAATATAGGTTTTTCCATATCTTCCTTCTGAAAAATGAATAAGTATGATAGAAATTTATTAAAATTAGTGTAAATTAAGATTCTTTTGAAAAAAATCTTGTTTTAATCTATTTGAAATAAGCTTAAAATTTGAAGCATCATCTATAAAACCTTTGCCAAGGTGTCTAATAAAACCATATACACGAATAAAAGATTACAAAGTGCTAGACAAATACAATTTTAATTTCTCCCATTACTCCCAAGTCTCTACTGAAAAAATTAAAATTTATAAGTTTCTTATATTACATGAACCTAATATAGAGTGTTTTCTGAGTTGTAATAATATATTTATACCTGCTTTCAAAATAAAATTGCAAATACCTGTAAAAAAATAGTTGCGAAGAATTCCTGAAACATATAAGTATCAAAAAATCATGCATAAATGTTCTCTTAGCATGTGGAGGAAATCAACAGCAATACTTTCGATATATCTAGAGTCATTCAATTAAATGGAACTTAAAACAATAAAATCCCATCTTTAGTAAACCCAACCTGTATAGAAACAATTTCCCCACAAGCCTTTTTGTTTTATAAAGATACCTTTAATTATTATATTCAGCTTTAAGAAACAGAAAATAGCTCCCATATGCCTAGCTCTGCTTGTTTAGGGAACGTGAGTAATCTTCTTTATATTCTAGTAGGCGGATGTGAGGAGAATTTGTAAGTTGGTTGTATTTTCATAAAGCTAGTACATTTCTTCCAGTTTATAATGAGTGGTGCAGAATATTATATCGTTGATATTCAATCCAAGAAACCATCTGTTACGCCCTATTATAATAAATTTATCTTTAGAACTGTCTATCTAAACAGATACCATGAAGATATCCGTGAATATCATTTAATGAAATCAGCAGATTCCTTCATTTCACCATATTAGGATTTAACTTATTTATGATGAAAAAGATTTATGTATTAATCAATTTTTTAAAACAGTGAACCTCTTTGTATACGATCCGTTTAGGCAAATCAAATTCAGCTTATGCCGAAAAGAATTTCTTGTAAAAAAGAAACCGGTCTTTGAAGTCTACTATTTTCAAAATGGATATTCCATTGAGAAATAAAAGGGCTGTTGAGTTTTTGAAAGCTTAGTCTTACTTTTAGTAATCTTTTATAGCTTTATCATACTTCTAAAATTTTAGTTTTGACCAAATGTAGTATGGTTATACATAATCGTTACTTCCCGACTAAACCCGCCATCAAAAGGCCTGCTACGATCAATAATAAGAGTAAAAGAATACAGAGTGCCAGGATAAAAATAGAGAGATACTTAGCAATCCCTTTAGGTGCTTTGAATGCTATAATACCCCCCACAACTATCCCTAGAATTCCAAGCGCCCAATGGATATAGGGTAGAAAACACAATGTGAATAACAGCATGATAAGTGACACTATCCCTAAATATTTCCTCATGTTTTCCCCTTTCTTTCCTTCCATTAAATCAAAAAGAAAATTGAACTTATAATTTGTTGTATATTCTTAAGATCTTAAAATATAGAGTACCATATTTTTTGAAATGTATGGTACTCTACTCTAAATTTTCTATTCACTTGCTACAAGGTCTAGTATTTTATCAGCAAATGCATTTGCCATAATTTCTCCCTCTTCTTCCGTATAATAAGGGACTTCCATTTGCATTGAACCCCTTAGGGCTACCCTTGCCGCTGTAATATCAGGATTATCTCCAATCATAATATTACTCGCATTCAGTCTCAAATTATTTTCATTACTATTAAATTTATTTTTATAAAATAGCTTATATCTTGAGGAAACAAGACTATTATAATACTCTTGAACTGCATTTAAAATTGGCTTAGTGTTATTATTTAATAAGATCTGCGCGATGTTAATAGCATCGATATCTCCAAGGAAATCCGAATTATCAAAGTTGCCAGCCGATGTTTTTGTACCGATCAAGTCGTAAGCAGCTTTATATGTTCTTGTTTCATTGTCGCCACTATACTTATCTCTATTTTTATATACATCAGCAGCAACAGTAAATAAATCACCACCCCACCCTGCTAAATCTTGTTGTGTAGTTCCAACTAACGGAAGATTCGCATACAATAGAGCAGATAATGTAGCCATAAGATGAGGAAAATCAATAACTTCAGATTTTGAAACGGGATCAGTTGCATAGACAAAACTATTTTCTCCTACAGCACTAATAACATATTCCTCAAAGCCTTTATCAAATTGTCCAGAAGTTAATGTCCATATTAATGATTCATATCTTTTGCGACGATAATAGTTGGTTGTAAGCTTATTCGCTTGATTGATATCATTGTTTGTATATTGAAGGCCTAAAAGTTGAATTTCATATAATTGCTTGTATAGCTCTTGATTGAGATCAGTTGAGAAATCAAGACTTGAAGCCCCATTATCAAGTCCCGACTTAATATTATTGTCTATTTCAATTTTACTGTCTCCTGAACCAACACTAATAGTTGAAATTTGATCGAATGCCCAATTTTTTGGCAATGGATAGCCTAAATTTGCACTAAATCCCGTGGACATATCACTTACAAAACTGGTTGTTGCCCAACCTTTCTGCGATACTTGACTGCAAACATTCCGGGCACCATATATTCCAACTTTATAACGATTCCCCAGATATTTCATTTGTTCATTAATGCCCTTAAAGTGTGGAAGAATTTTGTTAGTTATATCATCTCCTAAAGCGTCAAAATCCACGGCAAAATATATTGTTGTTCCATTTTCAAATCCATAATTTTTGGCAGCTGTAAAAGCATCTTGAGCATCTCTTTTCCCTTGAGCTTCACTGAAATGACTTGAATTATTCCCATAAGTTTGATATATCGGAAAAACAGTTAAACCAGCATTAAAAATAGTTTTTAATTCGCCAGGTTTTATTTTTTTCTCCAATCCTCCTGGAATGTCTACAAGATAACGACCAATTGTTTCATAGCCTGCATTTTTTAAAGCTTTAGCTCTAGCAGGCGTAACTTCTGTTATACAATCACAAGCTGTACCCTTGCGATTAGGATCTCCTTTACTCTGCAACAAAGAAAGCCAAGTTTGTTTTCCTGTAACTCCATCGGATGGCAACTTAACAAACTGTTGGAATTCACTAACTACATTTTTTAATAGTGTACTGTACTGTCCATTGAATTCTCCTGGATTGAAATCATTTACATATAATGCATATTGAAGGAGCTTAACAAAGTTTGCATTAGTACTTCCTATGCTCAGAGTTGGTAAAAGGTTGGTCGTAGAAGGCCCTATTGATCCCGTTTGTAGAGAGGGAGCAATTCCCTCTTCTGTTTGAATACCGTATATTAAAGCTTTATTAGTCCCTCTTTGGTAGTAACCATCACATGGTTGGACTCCAGATGTTTTGTAATATTTTGAATTAAGATCTCTTTGCATTTCTCTAATTCTAGAATTACCACCAGATGTGAGCACATAAGCATCCATAGTTAAAAATGCTTTAAATATATAGGAATAAACTTTCCCGTCACGAATAGGCAGTCCCGCATCAGTTTGTAATTTAATTACTGCAGCTTTAGTCCCTTCTCCAAAAGTTCCTGTAAATCCAGTTGGATTGTAACCTTTACAATACATTGCTCCTTGAAGAATTAGCACAATTCTTTTTCCTTTGTCATCAGTAGGAATACGCCCAATTTCCATTTCTCCCCATGATTTGTACGCTACTTCAGTTCCTGGTCCAAAATTATCAGCGGGTGTAGAGATTCCAAGTTCAATTTGCAAAGCCCTAGTTAAAGCATACATCGTGGACCAACCAGTTTTCCCATTTTCAGGTGCTGGAACGAAGCCAGGCTTTCCAGAGTAAGCAGCATTTACCCAGAGTTGTACTTTCTGAATCATTTCATCCATTATAGTCACCTCTTTTATAGTATTCATGTCTAGGTGGCAAGCGTATGACAAGAAAACCCTTCTCAGTTGAGAAGGGTTTCATCATAATATGGCAAACTTCATCAATAGGCTTTTTATGCATTAAAATACTTATAAATGAAAAATTAAGACCTTTTGAATTAATACATGCAATTCTTGAAAAAGGTAAGCGGAGTCAACAATAAAATATATACCTACTTCTCACCTTATAAATAAAAAAGGATGCTTCTTCTAAAGTCCAGTAGACTTTTGGAAGCATCCTCAATGAATGTTATCTTTTTGTTATTTTTCCAGCTGCACGGGTGATAAAAAACGGTCAAACCCTTGGTATATCAAGGGTTCTTGCCGTTTGATTACATCATGCCGCCCATACCGCCCATGCCGCCCATATCAGGCATTCCTGCGCCGCCAGCGTTTTCTTCTGGCTTGTCAGCGACAACAGCTTCAGTTGTTAACAACATAGCCGCTACAGACGCAGCGTTTTGAAGAGCTGAGCGTGTAACTTTTGTTGGGTCAACGATACCTTTTTCGATCATGTTTACCCATTCGCCAGTTGCAGCGTTGAAGCCTACGCCGATTTCTTCGTTTTTGAGGCGCTCAACGATGACAGATCCTTCAAGACCAGCGTTGTGTGCGATTTGACGGATCGGCTCTTCAAGCGCGCGAAGCACGATGTTGATACCTGTTTGCGCATCGCCTTCAGCTTCAACTGCAGCGACTTTGTTATATACGTTGACAAGCGCTGTACCACCGCCGGATACGATACCTTCTTCAACAGCTGCACGAGTTGAGTTCAGGGCGTCTTCGATACGAAGTTTACGCTCTTTCAGCTCAGTTTCAGTCGCAGCGCCGACTTTGATGACAGCTACGCCGCCAGCAAGTTTCGCAAGACGCTCTTGTAATTTTTCTTTGTCGAATTCAGAAGTTGTTTCTTCCACTTGAGCGCGGATTTGAGTCACTCGGGCAGAAATTTTGTCTGTTTCGCCAGCGCCTTCCACGATTGTTGTGTTTTCTTTTGTAACGACAACTTTAGAAGCGCGTCCCAATTGTGTGATTTGAGTAGATTTCAGGTCAAGGCCAAGATCTTCTGTGATGACTTCTCCGCCAGTAAGGACAGCGATGTCTTCAAGCATTGCTTTACGGCGGTCACCGAAGCCAGGAGCTTTAACGGCAACTGCGTTGAATGTGCCGCGAAGTTTGTTCACAACAAGTGTTGCAAGTGCTTCGCCTTCAACATCCTCAGCGATCAGAAGCAATGGTTTGCCTTGCTGAACAACCTGCTCAAGCACAGGAAGGATTTCTTGAATGTTTGTGATTTTTTTGTCTGTGATTAAGATGTAAGGATTGTCAAGAACCGCTTCCATCTTATCAGAGTCAGTTACCATGTAAGGAGACGCATATCCGCGGTCGAATTGCATACCTTCTACAACTTCAAGCTCAGTTGTGAAGCCTTTAGACTCTTCGATTGTGATAACGCCGTCGTTTCCTACGCGCTCCATTGCTTCAGCGATAAGGCTTCCGACTTCCTCATCAGCAGCAGAGATCGCAGCAACCTGAGCGATAGACTCTTTGCCTTCGATTGGCTTAGAAATTTCTTTTAAGTTTTCGATCGCAACGGTTACAGCTTGTTCCATACCTTTACGCACGCCTACAGGGTTAGCTCCTGCTGTTACGTTTTTCAGGCCTTCACGGATCATTGCTTGCGCAAGAACTGTCGCAGTTGTAGTACCGTCACCGGCAACGTCGTTTGTTTTGCTGGCTACTTCAGCCACAAGCTTCGCACCCATGTTTTCAAACGCATCTTCAAGCTCGATTTCTTTTGCGATTGTTACACCGTCATTTGTGATTAACGGAGAACCGAATTTTTTCTCTAGAACCACGTTGCGTCCTTTTGGTCCTAAAGTTACTTTTACAGCATCAGCAAGTGCATCGACACCGCGAAGCATTGCGCGGCGAGCTTCTTCACTAAACTTAATTTCTTTTGCCATGTTTACAAGACCTCCTCAAAAGTTTTAAGTATTGTTTATTTAAGAAAATTAGCCGATAACAGCTAAAATGTCGCTTTCACGTAAGATTAAGTATTCAGTACCTTCGTATTTCACTTCAGTACCTGCGTATTTTGAGAAGATAATGCGGTCGCCCTCTTTTACTTCTAAAGCAACGCGCTCTCCGCTTTCTAACACGCGACCTGAACCAGCTGCCACGATTTTGCCTTCTTGCGGTTTTTCTTTTGCAGAATCCGGCAACACAATTCCGCTGGCAGTTTTTTCTTCAGATTCTACGAGTTCAATGACAACGCGATCACCTAATGGCTTTAACAATGTAATAACCTCCTCAATAGTATGAATATGTAATTTTAGCACTCGGCACTAAAGAGTGCTAACACAATTATTATAATAAAGAATCTCACTTCCAATTTCAAGTGATAAGATAAAAAAATTTTCACGCTTACATGATTCTTTTCAGCTCCTTTATCCGTTAGCTTTTTCACCCATGATTCGATTATGTTACAATAGCTGTAGATAAACGAAACCCACTTAACAAAGGAGTACATATCATTTGCGAAAACAGTATTGGTTTATTATTTTGACATATGTCATTATGCAGTTTTCCTCCATAATCGCCATTCCCTTGTTATTTAAATTCGGGTATGGCGAAGGACAGCCGACAAAAGAGAATTTGCTGCACGCGCAAGGATTATGGTCCGTTATCAGCTTTATCGCCTGTCTCGTTGTCGTTCTGCTCATTCTGAGAACTGTTCCGAAAGAAACACTGCGAAACGGACAGAGGGACTCAGTCGGACTTTCTATTCTGTGGGCGATAGCCGGTTTTTTCATTGCCCTCTTCTCTCAAGGAATTGCGGGCTCTATTGAATATTATGTATTTGGCATCGGAAGAGAATCAGAAAATACACAAGCCATTCTGAAAGTCATTCAGGCAGTCCCGTTTATGATTATCGTTTCTTCTGTCGTCGGGCCTATATTGGAAGAAATCATCTTCAGAAAAATCATTTTCGGTGCGCTATACGAAAAAACAAATTTCTTTTTTGCAGGACTGCTCAGCTCGGTTATTTTCGGGATTGTGCACGCTGATTTGAAGCATCTTCTTCTTTATACAGCAATGGGGTTTACCTTCGCCTTCTTGTATGCAAGAACAAAACGGATATGGGTGCCGATTCTTGCCCATTTAATGATGAATACATTTGTCGTCATCATGCAGCTTGAGCCTGTTCAGAAATACCTTGAACAGCAGAGTACACAAATGCAATTGATTATTGGAGGATTATTTTTATGAGAAACCCGGTAGTTTGGGGAATGATCTACTTTGCCGTAGGGTGCATCTTTACTTATCTTGCCGCAAGCTCGCCAGGCAGCATGTGGTCATTTTACTCCATCCTGCTGATGGTGTTCGCCGCTTACAACATCAGCATTTCTTTTAAGATGTTCGCCTTTTCTTTTAAAATCAAAAAGAACCAGAAATAAAGAAAATCCATTTCTCTCATGAGAAATGGATTTTTTGTTATTGTCCCGAAGACACGTCCTGATCGGCAGCACTGCTTTTCTGTGCCTTACGATATGCGGCCTTCGATATAAGAATACTGATTTCATATAAAATCAAAAGCGGTACAGTCACCATCATATGAGACAAAAGCTCAGGCGGAGTAATCAGGGCAGCGATCACAAGCAGCGTAAAATACGCATACTTTCTGATTTTCGCTAAGAACATCGGTGTCACAATTCCAAGCCTGGTCAAAAACATGAGGATGACCGGCATTTGGAACAGCAGTCCAAACGGGATCGTCAGCTGCAGAAGAAAATGAAAATACTCATTAATTCCGATCACCTGATTGACATTCAAATCCTGAGAGATCCGCTTCATAAAATCAACAACAAAAGGAAATAAAATATAATATGAAAAAGATAAGCCCGCTAAAAACAGCAAAATAGAGATCGGAATGTAGCTGAGCGTCACTTTGCGCTCTTTCTCATAGAGGCCCGGGCTCACAAACGCCCAAAGCTGATAAAGAATAACCGGCGAGGTCAGGACAATGCCGATGATAAACGCAAACTGCATAAACACATAAAGCGGGTCTGTCAGGTTAAACGCATTTAGCGTAAGCTGCTTCGCTTCATCTGTTTCTTGCAGATACACAATAATCGGCTTCGCTAAAAAGAATCCAGCGATGAAGAAAACGACAAACGCCAGCGCCACAATCAGCAGCCGTTTTCTAAGCTCAGCAATGTGCTCCAGCAGCGACATTTGATTCACTTTCATTCGTGTCATCCTAACTTACTGATCTTCTTTCTTTTTTTCCTCTTCGTCACTCGTTAATCCTTTAGTAGCGTTTTTGAATTCACGAAGTGTGTCTCCCGCAGCTTTCCCCAATTCAGGCAGCTTTTTAGGACCGAAGATAATCAGAGCGACGATTGCGATAACAGCAAGGCTTCCAGGACCGATCGGCATATTTGGGCTCCTCCTTTCCCTCTATTCGATTTCCTCTAAAACTGAATAATGCTTCAAGAAATACACCAGTGACTGAAGCTCAACAGCTAAATCTATATGATGAATTCGAATGTGTTCCGGCACATTCAAACGGGCCGGCGTAAAATTAAGAATTCCTTTGATTCCTAACGCGACCAATCTGTCTGTAATCGATTGAGCGGCAAAGGCTGGCACTGTAAGAATGGCGACTGATTCATCTTTTACGTGTTGTTCAAGGTCATCAAGGTTATAGACGGGCACGCCGCCTATCTCAGTTCCTATTTTACTCTCATTTACATCAAAAGCCATAGAAATTTTTGTGTTATTATTTTTTGTGAAATTATAATGAAGAAATGCCGTTCCCAAGTTCCCGACACCAATCAAGATCACATCTGTCATCTCATCCTGATCAAGCGTTTTCCGGAAAAATGACAGCAAATAATCCACATTATAACCATATCCTTTTTTGCCAAGAGCTCCAAAATAGGAAAAATCCCTGCGAATCGTGGCAGAATCAACCTTTACGGCATCACTGAGCTCAGCGGATGAAACACGCTGTTTTCCTGACGCATGCAGATTCTTTAAAAAGCGATAGTAAAGCGGCAGCCTTTTTGCCGTCGCCTGCGGAATTTTTGATTGATCCTTATTCATTTTTGGTCCTCCAAATTATACTCGGATAGTTCCCTTTTAAAGTCACCATTTTTCCCGCCCGTCTTCTCCAGCAAGAAAGTAGGGCCGATGACCATCCCCTTATCAATGGCCTTGCACATATCGTAAACGGTAAGAGCGCACACCGATGCAGAAGTGAGCGCTTCCATTTCCACACCTGTACTCCCTTTCGTTTTGACCTGTGCTTTTATATGAAGTATAACTTCTGTTTCTTTTATTTTCCAGTCAAACGATATATCTACCCCGCTCAATGAAAGCGGATGACACATTGGAATGATGTTAGACGTTTGCTTTGCGGCCATAATGCCTGCCACCTGGGCAACAGCCAGTACATCTCCTTTGCCGATATCGTGACTTTGTATTTTCTCGTACACTTCATTCTTCATGTGTACGCTTGAAACAGCTGCCGCAGTACGGACAGTCGAAGATTTTTCGCTGATATCCACCATCTGGGCTCTGCCCTGTTCATTAAAATGAGAAAATCCATTCATATTCAAACTCTCCTTAAACAAATCATACACTATTTCTTTCTCTATGTCTTATTCGGCCAATGTATTGTTTGCTGACTCCTGATTCATAAGCTACACTTAACTTATTATAGCAGAGGTGAAATAATATGATGATCTTACAAATTAATCAGCTGTCCAAATCATTTGGCGCTGATACTATTTTAAACAATATAAAGCTGGAAGTCAGAAATCGCGATCGCGTCGCCATTGTAGGTAGAAACGGCGCGGGAAAGTCCACGCTGCTTAAAATTATCGCAGGCCAGCTTTCGTATGAAAAGGGCGAAATTATTAAACCGAAAGATATTACAATGGGGTATCTTGCCCAGCATACGGGCTTGGATTCTAAGCTTACCATAAAAGAAGAGCTGCTGACTGTTTTTGACCACTTAAAAGCAATGGAAAAGGAAATGCGGACTATAGAAGAAAAAATGGCGGCAGCTGACCCGAGTGAACTGGAAAGCATCATGAAAACCTATGATCGGCTTCAGCAGGAATTCAGAGATCAAGGCGGCTATCAATATGAAGCAGATGTCAGATCGGTCCTGCACGGCCTCGGCTTCAGCCATTTTGACGATTCAACACAGGTGCAAAGCCTCAGCGGAGGTCAGAAAACAAGGCTCGCCTTAGGTAAGTTGCTTTTAACACAGCCTGATTTGCTTATTCTCGATGAGCCAACGAACCATCTGGATATTGATACGCTAACCTGGCTTGAACATTATTTGCAGGGCTATTCAGGCGCCATTCTCATCGTTTCGCATGACCGCTACTTTTTGGACAAAGTGGTAAACCAAGTATACGAGGTATCAAGAGCGGAAAGCAAAAAGTATCACGGCAACTACAGCGCTTATCTCGACCAAAAAGCTGCGCAGTATGAGAAAGATATTAAAATGTATGAAAAGCAGCAAGATGAAATCGCCAAGCTTCAGGACTTCGTAGACCGAAATCTGGCCAGAGCCTCTACCACCAAAAGGGCGCAAAGCCGCAGAAAACAGCTGGAGCGAATGGACGTCATGTCAAAACCGCTTGGCGATGAAAAATCGGCAAACTTTCACTTTGATATTACAAAACAGAGCGGAAATGAAGTCCTGCGTGTTCAGGATCTCACAATCAGCTATGAAAACCAGCCGCCGCTTTTAACAGAAGTGTCGTTCATGCTGACAAGAGGAGAAAGCGCGGCGCTTGTCGGGCCTAACGGAATTGGAAAATCGACATTGCTGAAAACATTAATAGACGCCCTAAAACCAGATCAAGGAACGATCTCATTGGGCTCAAATGTCAGTGTCGGTTATTATGATCAAGAACAGGCCGAGCTGACTTCCTCTAAACGTGTTCTTGATGAGCTGTGGGATGAGTACCCTGGTCTTCCGGAGAAAGACATCAGAACGTGTCTCGGAAATTTCTTATTCTCCGGAGATGATGTACTGAAACCAGTCCATTCACTCAGCGGAGGTGAGAAAGCAAGACTGGCCCTTGCTAAGCTGATGCTGCAAAAAGCCAATTTTCTCATCCTCGATGAACCGACCAACCATCTGGACTTGGACAGCAAAGAAGTTCTCGAAAACGCGCTGATTGATTATCCAGGCACACTGTTATTTGTCTCACATGACAGATATTTTATTAACAGAATCGCCACAAGAGTATTGGAGCTTTCCCCAAACCATATAGAGGAGTATTTGGGAGATTACGATTATTATACGGAGAAAAAATCAGAGCAGCTTGAGCTGGAGAAAATGAATCAGCAAGAGGAAGTCGAAAAAACACCAGCTGCGGTGAAGTCTGACTCAAAACGTTCATATGAAGAAGAAAAAGAATGGAAAAAGAAAGAACGCCAACGGCTCCGACGGATTGAAGAAATTGAAGCCGCTGTTCAAACCATTGAAGAAAACATCAGTCACAACGATGAATTGCTATGTGATCCGGAAGTCTATCAAGATCATGAAAAGGTACAAACCATCCATGCGGACAACGAGAAGCTCAATCAGGAGCTGGAATCTCTTTTGTCTGAATGGGAAGAACTATCCACAGAAGAAGATTAGAAAAAGTCAAGCACCTCTTTTTAGAGGTGCTTTTTATCCACAGAAAATAATCTTATAAAAAAAGTAAGCGTTTTATACACATTCCCCACAAAATATTCTGAATTTATCCACTATATTAAGAATGTCTCCACCCCTTTATCCATCTATATTTCTATACTTACTCACAGACATGTGGATAAATTGAGAATTATCTGTTAATAACAAATGAAAAGCCCCACGCCATTAGGTCGTGAGACTTTGATAAGAAGTCAATTCAAGGCCGGGCTGGCCATTCATATCATATGCACCGCGAATTCCCTTTTCAAAAGCAATAGTACCAGCAGCAGCGATCATTGCAGCATTATCCGTGCATAACGCTAACGGAGGAATGACAAGCGCAATTCCTTCATGCTGGGCAAATTCCTTTTCTAATGCAGCTCTGAGGCCTCTGTTTGCCGCTACTCCTCCGGCTAAAAGGACCTGTTTGACACCATATTCCTTTGCCGCACGTGCCGTTTTTGTCACTAAAACATCAATCACGCTATTTTGGAAACTGGCAGACAAATCTTCCGGAGCAATCTCTTGTCCTTTTTGAGACGCATTATGAAGCGTATTGATCACCGCAGACTTCAACCCGCTGAAGCTGAAATTGTAAGAGCCTTCTTCGAGCCATGCGCGAGGAAGCGGAATATTGTCATTCCCTTTCTCAGCAAGCTTGTCAATTTGCGGTCCACCCGGATATGGCAATCCCATCGTCCGCGCCACTTTGTCGTAAGCTTCTCCTGCAGCATCATCCAGAGTTTCCCCAATGACTTCAAATGACCCGTGTTCCCTCATATAAACCAATTCTGTATGGCCTCCAGAAACGACCAACGCCAGTGCCGGAAACACGATCTCTTCTACAAGACGGTTCGCGTATATATGACCGGCTATATGATGGACGCCAACTAACGGAATCTGATGCGCAAAGCTTAATGCTTTAGCAGCATTCACTCCGATAAGAAGCGCTCCTACCAGTCCCGGACCTTCCGTTACTGCAATTGCATCAATATCACTATACGTCATGCCGGCTTTCCGAAAAGCTTCTTCTATGACCAACGTGATTTGCTCAACATGATGTCTTGAAGCAATTTCCGGAACTACGCCTCCAAACCGTTTATGGCTTTCAATTTGAGAAGCTACTACGTTCGAAATGATTTCTTTCCCGTTTTTCACGATAGCCGCTGCTGTTTCATCACAGCTTGTTTCTATTCCTAATACGTAAATCTCTTTTTGCTCACTCATTTATCGTCACCCACATAATTAACGCATCTTCCCCGTTATCAGTATAATAGTTCTTTCTAATTCCGCCGGGCTGCATCCCGAATTTCTTATATAAGCCTTGAGCAGGATGATTTGAAACCCTCACTTCAAGTGAAAGCCGTCTTGCGTCTTTTTCCTTGCACAGTTCAACCGCTGAGCGAAAAAGCGTTTCTCCTAAAGACTGGCCGCGATACGCCGGTTTTATTGCTATATTTGTTATTTGTGCGTCATCCATCACAATCCAAATCCCGCAATATCCCGCGACATGGCCGTCCTTTTCAATCACAAGATAATGAGCATACGGATTTTCCTGCAGCTCATGATAAAACGAATCCTTTGTCCAAGGAGACGTAAAGGAGGATGCTTCGATTTCGTATACGTGATCAATATCATTAAGCTGCATGTTTCTGACTGCTGCTTTAGTTTTCATCCTATCACCCTACTTTTGACTTTCAATCCATTTCGCTTCAGCTTCTGCCAGCCGCAAGTAATCCGGGATAAGCCCATGAACATCAGCTGCGTTCTTTTCCGCACCTAGAAAAGCCAATTCTGAAGGACGCGGGTTATGCTGAGCAGCTGTCCCAATAACCCCTTTTGCCCCAAGCATATCCTCTATCATCTGCTTGTGAATAGACGTATCATGACCTAAAAACAAAACAGGTCGATCCTTTTCTTTTAGCATCTCCAGCCATTCGGCCAGCATCACATTTTGATCTGAAACCACTTGCTCCAAAAGCCCGTTTTTGTATTCATACAGACCTGTATACACCTGTCCCCGTCTTGCATCAAAAATAGGGCTGATCAGACCGTCAAAATGCCGTCCATTTGCCGCAAGCGCCTCAAGGCTTGATACAGCAGCAATCGGAATGTCTAAAGACCAGGCAAGGGTTTTGGCGAGTGTCACACCGATTCTTACTCCTGTGTATGAACCAGGTCCTTTTGCAACGACTATTTTAGAAAGATCCTGCGGCGTCATATCACAATCATTCAGCAATGAATGAACAGCAGGCATCGCTCTTACAGAATGGTTCTTTTTCAAATATGTAATGTGTTCTGCGATGACAGTATCTTCTCGAAGCAGCGCAATGCCCAACGTATAATTTGAAGTATCAATTGCTAATATTGTCATGTCTACTTATCTCCTCACAAAGCATTTCATACCGATCACCGACAGCAGTAAAGGTCATTTCCCGCTCATCGCCACCAGCTCTTTTGATGACAATTTGCAGTCGCTCCTGCGGCAGCTGTTCTTCGATTAAATGGGCCCATTCAACGAGACAGACACCTTGTCCGTGAAAATATTCATCAAGCCCCAAATCTTCACTTTCGTCTTCCATTCTATACACATCCATATGATAAAGAGGGAGCGCGCCATCGTTATATTCTTTTATAATTGTAAAAGTCGGACTGTTTACAACACGTGTAATGCCAAGTCCTTCCGCAAAACCTTTCGTAAAAGTCGTTTTTCCGGCTCCTAAATCGCCCTCTAATGTCAGGACATCTCCCGGTTTAGCAAACGATGCCGTCAGCTTTGCAATTGCCTTTGTTTCTTCAGGATTTTCAGTTCTCCACTTTAATTGCTTCACACGAGTCACCTGTCTTATTTAAAATGATTATATCCTTTTTTCTCTAAGGTCATTGATGTTTTATCTGTTTTGAGGATTACGTTTGATTCTGTTTTTTCTCTGACATGGCCAATCTTTGTAATGGACAGTTGACGCGTTTCACACTCCTGCTTCAACACTTTCCAATCAGCCTTCGAAACCGTCCCCGTCAGCTCAAAATCCTCACCGCCAAACAAAACCCATTCTTTCCAAGCAGGATCAAGCTTATGTAAGTCAGAATGGACTGGAAGCATGCCTTCATCAATTTCAATTGAGACACAGCTGGCTTCTGCAATCTCATTAAGTTCACTAGCTAATCCGTCACTAATATCATTTAAAGCTGCCCGTTTAAAACTGGAGCATAATCTTCCGACGCTTACTCTTGGCTCAGGCCGTTTATGCCTGTGGATAAAGTAATCCGTTTCCACAAATGCGCTTTGAGGATGAGTCTCTCCCAGCAATAAAGAAAGTCCTGCTGCAGAAGAACCGATTTCACCGGTTACAAACACAATATCATCCGGTTTTGCCAAGCTGCGCAAACAAGCCTGTCCCTTTTCAACTTCACCGATCACAGTGACTGTAACGACTAATTTGTCAGCGGTAGAAACTGTATCGCCGCCAATCAGATCCATATGATATAGTTTCGCCAGTTCATTCATTCCTTCATACATTGCCTTGATTTCAGACTTCGTCCATTTTGAAGGTATCGCAAGTGATACCAAATAAAATTTAGGAATGCCTCCCATCGCGGCAATATCGCTTATATTAACGGCTAACGCCTTATACCCGATATCTTCAGGTGAGGAATAGTGTAATTTAAAGTGCACATCTTCTACCATAGTATCAACACAAACAATTTCCTGAGCGCCATGTTTTGCAGTGTAGAGCGCTGCATCATCACCTATTCCTACATTAACGGAAAAATGGTGAATGGTTCGCGGAGTAATGCTATGTATCAAATCAAATTCGTCCATGAACCAAAACCCCCTTTTCAACCTGCTTATGTCTATATGCTCTTCTTAGTGTATCGAATTTTGCTGGAATATCCAAGATATTGCCGATACAAAGAAAGCTTGGCTATAACACCAAGCAGAAAATACGGTAAAAGAAAACACAAAAAAAACGAAAACATGATCGTTTCGTTTACAATAATGGCGGTCCGGACGGGACTCGAACCCGCGACCTCCTGCGTGACAGGCAGGCATTCTAACCAACTGAACTACCGGACCATATTTATATAATGAATTATTTTGAGTTGCACCCTTTGGGCACTCCTTATTTCATAAACAATTTGGTTGCGGGGGCAGGATTTGAACCTGCGACCTTCGGGTTATGAGCCCGACGAGCTACCGAACTGCTCCACCCCGCGATGATATAATTTAAGATAAAAGCTTGGCGGCGTCCTACTCTCACAGGGGGAAACCCCCGACTACCATCGGCGCTGAAGAGCTTA
>NZ_AYTO01000040.1 GCF_000507145.1 Bacillus tequilensis KCTC 13622
CCGTTCATCTGATACTTTTACGATTTGGGCACGGAACAGCGGTGCTTGGCTGAGATCAAACGGTTTGATAAACGCGGCTGCCGCTTCCTGTTCAGTTTGTTCACCGAGGACTGCTGTCTGTAATGTAAACGGCACCTCTTCATGGATACGCTGCACCGGCTCGCCGCCTTCATCTTGTTCGAAGTATGTCCGAAGCGACTCGTGGCGCTTGATCAGCTCTTTGAAAGCCCTGTCCAGCCTTTCGGGGGCGAGCTTCCCTTCCAGTTCTAATACAGCCGGCATATTGTAGCCGGTCCCTCCGTCCTCCAGCTGCTGAAGGACATAGATCCGCTTTTGGGCGGAGGAAACCGGATAGGTCTCACGCTGTTCCGCCGGTTTCATCGCTTCATATGGACTGTCCGTTCCTTCACGGATAACAGAAGCCAGCCCTTCTACCGTCGGATGGGCAAACACATCTTTCAGCGGCACCTGTACATCGAATTCTTTTGAGATTCGGGAGACAAGCGCCGTTGCTTTTAAGGAATGTCCTCCGCGGTCAAAGAAGTTGTCGTGAATGCCGACAGGGCCGTTTTTCAGGACGTCTTCCCATAACTGGGCAAGTTTTATCTCTGTCACATTTCTCGGCGCCGTGTATGTCTCCGCATCTGCAGCTCCGCCAGGAGCTGGCAGGGCGTTTCGGTCCAGTTTTCCGCTCGGCGTAACCGGCCACTGTTCCATCTCTATCAGATGGGCTGGGATCATGTAGCCTGGCAGCAGTCTCTCAAGCTGCGCCCGCACTTCGTTTCTCCGGAGCCCTTCTATATATGCGCAT
>NZ_AYTO01000041.1 GCF_000507145.1 Bacillus tequilensis KCTC 13622
AACCGGAGTAACTGGGGCCACTGGAGTAACAGGACCAACTGGTCCAACTGGAGCCACTGGCGCTACCGGAGTAACTGGACCAACTGGTGTAACTGGACCAACCGGAGTAACTGGGGCCACTGGAGTAACTGGGGCCACCGGAGAAACAGGACCAACTGGTGTAACTGGACCAACCGGAGTAACTGGGGTCACTGGTGTAACTGGACCAACCGGAGTAACTGGCGATACTGGTGTAACTGGAGCTACTGGTGCTACTGGCGCTACCGGAGAAACAGGACCAACTGGTGTAACTGGACCAACCGGAGTAACTGGGGCCACTGGAGTAACAGGACCAACCGGAGATACTGGCGCAACCGGAGTAACTGGGGCCACCGGAGAAACAGGACCAACTGGTGTAACTGGACCAACCGGGCCAACAGGAGTAACTGGAGTAACTGGTGTAACTGGACCAACCGGGCCAACAGGAGTAACTGGAGCTACTGGCGTAACTGGAGCCACTGGCGTCACTGGTGTAACTGGGCCAACAGGAGCCACAGGACCAACCGGTTCAACCGGGGCAAATCCGCAGCTGTTTTTCAATGAGGTAGCTGGCCCAGTTTCTGTTGCTATTAACGGTACTGAAACGTCAATTGGGACTGTAAGTGTGCCAACAGTCGCTGGCCAATTAATAAAATTAGATTTTGCCATTTCTGTGGATGTGACAACGACAGCTAACTCGAACTTTACTTTCCAAACCAGAATTTATAGAAACGGAGTATTGGTAGATACACGCTCCATCCAAAGAAATATTAATGCTGCAATTACGTCAAGATTTCCAATTGCTTCAACATATGTAGATACTGCAACAGTCACAGGTACGACTTCTTATGAGATTAGGATAATCTTTACAGCAGTAAGTAATGTGAGCAGCAGCAGCGCACTGAATTTGGATATAAACGCTATTAGATTCCCTTAAATACTAAGTACGTATTCAGTTCACTATTTATTTGATCTTAAATCCCAAGCATATCAAAATAGAAACCTACTTTTTATAAAGTAGGTTTCTTGTTGTGCCCAATGAAAGATTTATCAAGTTTTAAAATATTCATGGGAAAATTTCTCTAGGTAATAAGAATACTGGTCTGAATCAAATTCATTACCGCATGCATGTAAGACCCATGGCACTTGCTGATGAGGAATGCCGACAGCATATCCTTTTTTTCTGAACTCATAGCATTGAGAAATGTCATACAAATGCCAGCCGTCAAAAATTTCTTTTCGCCACGGAATATCGTACTGAGTAGCCAGCAATAAACCGTCTAATGCTTGAACTGTTTTGACAGTTTCATCAATTTCATCAAATAACAAATAGCTGTACGTATTGCGGTATTCAATGACTTTTCCGACTTTTTTAGAAGCCTCCCACCAAATCCCGCTTTGCGGCATTTCTTCAGCTCCTATGACACCTATCATGCCCAGACCATCATTCTGCTGAAAGACATGGAGGATATCATAAATAAAGGAGCGATTGATGATAAATGTGTCCTGATGTAAATACACTTTATATTTTGAGTCTGAGTCCTCCATTGCCGCCTGGTAACCGGAGGCCATACTGCCTGCGTCTCGGATATTAATTAATTCTACCTTCATATGCGGCGGTACTGAGAGAGTGTGTATATGTCTTAGACAGAGATCATAAAGGGTATCGTCATTCACACATGAAATAAAACTAATTGAATTTTCATCTGCATGCTGATTCATCTTTTTTCTGCCTTTATAACATATTGATAGGCTCTGACTTCCTCCTCAAAATCTGCATAGTGGATACCCATGCATGCCCTGACATGAGTCAGTTTACTGATCATTTTTTCATAATAATCAGTTGTAAAGGGAATGGGCTCAATTTGACTGATCTTGTAACCTGTTTCACGAAACATCTTTTTTATTTCGTGCAGGGTAAAAAAACGGAGGTGTGTTTTGTCGAGCAACCCTGCCTGTGTATACGTCCATTTGCCGGACAGCAGACTTTCGAAAATTGAGATATGCCCGATATGCGGGATGCTTGCCAAAATGCTTCCTGTCTCTTTCACATAAGGCTTGAGGTTACCTAAAACTGCCCACGGGTCTTTTAAATGTTCCAATACATCGCCGAAGATGATATGATCAAATGTATTTATTTGAAAAGGCAGCTTCAGTGTTTCAATATCTCCCATTATTACTTCGTCAATGTGATGAGCTGCTTTTTCGGCAGCTGGCGGATATGATTCGATCCCATAATATGAGCAATTCGTTTTTTCCTTAACAGCTGCTCCAAACAAGCCTTCAGCACATCCGACTTCAAGAATGTTTTTTGCCTGAGGCCCTACCAGTTCAAACAGTTTCCAGTTGACTCCTTTGTAATACGCTTTATCTTTTAGCTGATACTCTTTCATAGACTCAGCTTGTGACCGTTTATTAATTTCCATGCTGTTCACCTCCCGAACTAGCTTGCTTCTGCAGAATATCTTCAAAGTATTTTTTGTTTGATAGCATTCTTGAATCATGAGGACGGTATTGTAAAGCCGACTCATTATGCTGATAGGCAAGCTGATGCTCGCCAAGCTTATCATAGCAGACGGCTAATTGTAGGTGGGGCAGCCAGGTGGCGCATGCGCGGTTTTGAAAAGCCAAGATTTCAGTGCCTCTGTTTTCCATTGCTTTTTCATACCAATAGACCGCACCTTGAAAATCATTTTTTTCTAAAAAAGAGAATCCCAGCCTGCAGCAGGTTTCGGCTCTAGGCGGCCCATAGACGAGCGTGTGAAGCACCCAGCTTAATTCTTTTTCCTTCAGCCCTAGTGAATGATAACAATCGGCTAATTTATTGCACGCTCTAATGTTATCTTCTATCCATCCCTGTTTTGTTTTCAAAAAACGTAAATAGTACTCAATTGCTTTTTCTATTTTCCCGTGATCACACAACTCGTTCGCATAATAAAATAAATCTCTTGGCGAAAAATCCTTTCCCGAAGAGGCCATGTTTTCATAAATCCGCAAATTTCGGTCTGCGTCATGACTAAGTGGCATGTGAGAAACCGCAGCTTCACTATGGTGAAGATTTCCGTACACTTCTAAATATTCATGGACAGAGCCGATCCACTTAAAACCCTTCTCCCGTTTTACGAGCCGGTATCTTCTTAAGCTGGATGTGACGTTGTTTTCTTCATCAAATGCCAAATGATATTTCATTGAAACCGCGTCAACACGTGGATCAAGCGTTCTTTTTAAATGTAGCAACAGCTTTTGATCCTTCTCGGTAAATACGTCGTCGGCATCAAGCCATAAAATATAGTCGGCTGTTGCTTGCTGAAACGAAAAATTTCGGGCTGCCGCAAAATCGTCGATCCATGCAAAATCAAAAATTCGATCTGTATAACGAGCAACGATGTTTTTCGTCTCGTCATCCGAGCCGGTATCCACAATGTTAATTTCATCAGCTATCCCTTGCACAGAATCTAAGCATCGCCCAATAACAGCTTCTTCATTTTTCACAATCATACATAAACTGATTGAAATCACATGGCCACCTCCGTTTCATTCTGTTTTTTCTTTATGGCATGAACAAACATGTAATCAATATGGGCATGTTTTGACAAGTGATCCAAAGACAAGCCAAATTGCCCGGCAAGAAATTGCATTTCTTGTAAAAAGAGCTGTATGTGTGATTCAGTATCGTTGGAATGGGAGGTGATGGATTTTATGTTATAAAGATATTCAGGAAATAACATATTTACGTTGTGAGGTGTGATGAAATATGTGTGTGTCGATGCACAGAGTATTAAAGAGAAAAATGAATCTGCATAGGCAGTATTTGGGATGCTACAAATCAGCGAGCCTGAAGGCTTTAAATAAACGGCAAGAGTCTCAATCGTATGTCTGGGATTCATCGAGCAGTTTAAAAGGTCTCCGATCAAAATTGCATCGAAAAAGGCATCAGGGTAGGGGAGATCGGATGTTTCCACATCTGCCGAAATGACTTGTTCGTAATATGCGCTTGCAATGGTCTGTAACAACTCATCATTCTCAACTCCATACAATGTACAAGTTTGCCTGTTCAAAAGTTCTGTCCCCGCAGCTCCCGCGCCGCAGCCGATATGTAAGATAGTGCCGGCTTCCACGGGCACAAATGCTGTCAGTTGAGGCTGAGAATCAAAGAATGTTGTTACATCCACCTTCCATTTTCCGATGAAGCGTTGTCGATTTTCTCCATATAATCGACTGATGCTCAAATCTGGATTGCCTGTAAACGTAGCATGACCGTGATGGTGGACAAACGAATCCAGAGCAATTTTCAGCTGATAACCGGCTTGTAGTACACGAAGGCTTAAATCATCATCTTCAAATGAACCGCCTTCAAAACGTTCATCAAAACCGCCGACTTCGTCCAATACCTCCTTTTTGACAAGCAGGCAAAACCCTACGAGCCTCAATACAGCTTTTGACTTGCCTCGCTGCTGCAAACAGTAAAGGCGGGAAAAATCTTCTATTCCCTCAACGTTTGTGTAGTCAACGGGAACTTGCTGCGGACCGCTGACATAATTGCTTACAGGTCCGACCATGCCGATTTTATCATCCTGATAAAGCAGCTTGATCATCGGCTCCAGCCATTGATGTGTTACAACAGTATCATTGTTTAAAAAAAGAATATTGTCCCCTGAGGCAGCTTCAAGTCCCTGATTGCAGGCTTTTGCGAAGCCTTCGTTCGTTTTGTTAAAAATTGCTTTAATTGAAGATATCTGTTTGAGGTAGTCACGTGTACCGTCATGAGAGCCGTTATCTATAACAATTACTTCTATACAGTCATTATTCGTATGCTCCCATATGCTCTCCAAGCATTGTTTTGTTAAAGCTAATTGATTATAAGTCAGAACAATAATACTCGTTTTCACCATAACCTCCGCCCTTCACCATAAATTCGGATACTATATGTATATCGTAAGGTTCAGACGGAATGATTCTTTCCTGTAAAAAAGAAGAATGATGCTTAACGGAATAAATTGGGACGTTTTAAAAAACATGAATGGTCTTTTAAAGAAAAGGGACTATTTTTAGCTTGATTTGTATTTAGGGATCAACAGGGTTGGAAGAAATAGAAAGAAGAATATTGATGAGGGCATTATTTTATTTAATAGCGTTGATAGCAGGGGGGAGGACGACATTTCGGTCAAGTGGAGGTTTTGTGACATCAACTACGATTTTATTAAGATTTTTGCAGCGAAAAAAAGAAGCAATCATTGCGCTGAATTAGCAAGCCTTCTTAACAACGGATAAAGGATGATACAAAATTTTAAAGAGAAGGGAAGTGCTACTCAATGTATACGCTCATACAAATAAAAAGAACAACGAAAAAAATAGCTCGTTTAAACTTATTAGTTCTACTTCTAGCCGACCCCAAAATTCAAAGAATAAAAACATAATAGACTATTCAAATGTTAAGATTAGCAAGTACTTTGATGTAATCGTTTCACAGTATTCAGCGCTTATATCGCAATGTATGTATTTCACATTCGCCACTTTATTCATTAAGGGGGAAGAAGAGAATGAAAACTTATGACGCATTTCCAGAACCAATTGGCGACTATACTGTCGGGCGAACCCAGATGGATTTTGAGTACACGACATCAGATCACTCA
This sequence comes from Bacillus tequilensis KCTC 13622, assembly GCF_000507145.1. GTDB lineage: Bacteria > Bacillota > Bacilli > Bacillales > Bacillaceae > Bacillus > Bacillus tequilensis. Next base: position 5,652 of record NZ_AYTO01000041.1, read on the forward strand.
AAAAGAGAACTGACGGCGTTTGTGTACTATCCGTCCGACAGCAGCGAAGGGAAGAATACATCAACGTACATGTTTCCTGAAGTCTACGAGATGTTTAATGAGCAGCCCCTTGTCACTGCGTTGAAGGATGTTTTCTCTATAGATATCAAGACCCAATGTTATGACGACCTTGCTCTCTCTGGGAAAGAAAAGCGTTATCCGGTGTTATTCTATGTTTGCGGCGGAGGCGGTTCTCCAGAATGGGGCACAGTGATCTGTACAGACTTGGCAAGCATAGGATATGGTGTAGTAAGCATCGGCCATCAGAATAGCACGATGTATAAGCGTAAAGATGGTCGCCTGTTTAATGTATCAAAGGATTTTTCGGATGCCATTTTGGCGTTTTCTGAAGATCCGGAGATGCTGGCATTGTCTGGTAAGATGGAGATGCGTCCTGACGATGAAACTGCCATTGAGATATGCCGTAACGTGCTTACGCTGCCGATTATTGGAAATTTAACAAAGTATTGTGAATTACAGGCGGAAGATGTAAGGTACATAGCCGATTATCTTTACAAACTGGACTCCGGAGAGCTGAATTCCATTTTTAAGGGCAGATTGTCGCTTGATATCGGCATGGGCATAGTCGGACATTCTTATGGAGGGCCTACGACGGCGATTGTTTGCCGGGACGACGACCGGTTCGCCTGCGGGATTGGCTTGGATAGCGGTGCGTTCGGCCTTCTGGACAGCGACCTTAAGAAACCCTTTTTGCTGCTGTTTTGTGAACCGAACTATAACATGAACGCGATCATTGGCGCTAACAATAGCATGGAAACCTATTATTTCTCTGTTGATCGTGTTGCGCATTTAGATTTCTGCGACATCGTGTTTACCAGTGTGAATGAGGAACTCAGAGGCGAACGGGATGCTATGGAGATGCGAAATCTTGTTACAGACTATACGAAGAACTTTTTTGATCATTACATCCTGCAGAAGGATACAAGTGTGGAAAGTCTGGCATATGATGGCGTGGACTTGATCAAGAAGACCAGCAACGAGTGACATAACCTAGAGGTTGCTGATAAACACATGTCAAAGAGCTAGCCGTACTGTATAGAACAAAATGATGAAGATTTCAACTATATGTATATATTTGATTGGTTAGAAAATGAAATGAGTGAGACGAACAACCAACTGAAAAAACCTTTATGACCGATTAAATTTATTTATTGAGGACGTAAAGGTTTTTTGCTATTACAAACAAAAGGGTGAAAGTGTAGATAAGATGAAAATTGATACGTTAACTTAAACTCAATTATTCTAGTTAACATAATATATATTCTAGGAAGTTAAAGAAATAAATGAATTTCTGTCTCATCATTAAAGTATACTTAAGTAAGTGAGACAGAAATTAAAATGTTACTGCTGCATGTCTACATTAAAAAAATGATGTTTTCAATCCATAATAAACGGCTTCTAAATCTTCCAGCGTCATATCGCCATATGCACATTTGATAACCGAGTCAGCAAATACATCGTAGTCATAATCGGTTGAAAAACCTTGCTGCAGCTGTTTTCCGTAGGCGTCGATCTGTTCTTTTTGATGTTGAATGTCTTTTTCCTTACCTGGATAATCCGGACCATTTATCACATTATTCATTTCCTTGAACAACATCATATACTGTTTCAGTGTTTCATCCACTACGTAAACCTCCTTGTTTTGCTGTATAAGATATGAAAACGGACATCATTGCTGATGCCCGCCTAAAGCTTAACTAATTGGGCTCTGTTCCCCAAATCAGTTTTCCTTGATGATATAATGTGATTTTTTTCGTTGTTTTAAACGTATTTGATTGGAAAAAGGAATAATCGCTGCTTTGTGCATAATTGCTCCAGTCATCGTTGTGAAGACGAAGCTGAATATTCCCTGTGCTTTCTCCCGGTGACAGCGTTCCTTTTTTAAACCCCAGTTCCAGATAGGTATCTGCGCCTTGCTTAGGTTTATGCAGCGTCACAAACTTGTGGGTCAGATTGTCGCATCCAATCTGCGCGTAGTCACAGTCAAAGTTTTGTCCTTTGTTTTTCGCGTTATACCAGTAACGGGCAGTGACACCTTTTAAATCAACCTTGGTATTCCCGTTATTTTTTATGGAAAGCTGAGGGCGGATTTGGTTGCTGTTCACATCCCCATCCCCTGCTTTGTATTGTACAGAAATGCCGTTTTCCTGTGCGGGATTATCTTGTGCTGGCGTTTCAGGGCGTTCTTTCGTTGAATCTTTGTTGCCGAGAATGTTTTCTCTTACGAATGTTCCTGAAGCAGTTAAATCTGACAGCGGCCAGCCGCCTGTTTTAGATGCTCCCGGCTTTAATGCTGAGGATGATTCCTGCTTATCAGAAAGATTCCAGTTCACCCAGCTGATTTTCTTGCTGTCGAGATAATTCAGCCATTCCCGCGACTGGTCAAGGAATACACCGCCATTTCCAGACGCGTTGCTTGTTCCCCATTCCGTCACGAAAATAGGCGCTCCTTTACTGAGTGCATAGTTTGCTTTATCCCGTAAAGATTGGCCGTGTGTGCCGGCATAAAAATGAAGCGCGTACATGACATTTGCATCTTTTAGCTGATCATCGGCTGCATCATTCACATCCTGGCTCCATGTACCGGTACCTACAATGATGGGATTGTCGGGATCATTTTTGCGGATAACGGAAATCACTTCTTCCGCATACGGTTTAATATCCCGCTTCCAGTTCACATCGCCGTTTGGTTCATTTGCAATTTCATAAATGACGTTTGGCGTGTTTCCGTAAAGACTTGACATTTCCTTAAAAAATTCTTTCGCCTTCTCTTTATTTTGGTTTGGATTGCCGTCATTTAAAATATGCCAGTCAATGATGACATATATCCCAAGTTCTTTTGCTGTTTCAACTGCTTCTTTCACTTTGTTTTTCACAGACGGGTTGTCAATATAACCGCCGTCTGCCGTATACATTGCCGCGCGGAAAACGGTGATGCCCCAATCGTCTCTCAGCCATTTCAAGCTGTCTTTATTGACGAAATCGCCATACCATTGCAATCCGTGTGAACTGATTCCTTTCAGCTGTACCGCTTTACCGTCTCGGTTTACGAGCTGTGTCCCTTTTATGCTAAGCTGGCCATTCTTGGCTACTGGCGTTTTTGCTCCTGCTGCAGATGCCGGCGAAGCCTGCAAGCCGCCCATCGTCAATACCGCAATCAATAAACACGTAATAAAAATAGAGATTGACCGTTTCATATCTATCTTTTCCTCCTTCTCATCATTTTGGCTCTCCACTTCTTATGAGCACGAACTCATTGTAAAAATCTTTCTCTTGATTGTCTATCAACCTAATTTCTTGTTTTTAGAAGGTGTAAAAGCCTGTCAATGTGCTCTTTCTCTATTAAATTAGTTACACCTGACACATATAGAACAAAGAAAACTGGACTGAACCGGGACTTTACACGTCATTTTTCAATCGAGTCGAAAAATTAAATTTATTTCCAACAATGAAAAAGCTGCATTCAACAACTGAATGCAGCTTTGTTTTATATTGATATTACGCTTCTTGTTTCTCATCTTCCCATGTTTCAGCATTTTTCAGCCCTGGGATGTTTTTCGCCTTAAATACAGGATCAAGTCCTTGTTTACGCTGTTTCGCGTAATCTTTATATACTTTATAAGCAACGTTTGACAGTAGCGTAATCACAATCAAGTTAATCAGTGCCATGATGCCCATAAAGAGATCCGCCATATCCCAAACGATTTGGAAACCTGATAAAGATCCATATACAACCATAGCAATAACAGCGATACGGTAAATATTCAGCCATGTTTTGCTTGTTTTAATAAATTCAATGTTTGTCTCGCCATAATAATAGTTTCCGACTACTGAACTGAAAGCAAACAAGAACATTGCGACTGCGATGAAAGTCGGCGCCCAGCCTCCAATGTGATGGTTAAGAGCAGCCTGTGTTACTTGGATGCCATCGCCTTTTGGTGTTACACTGTATAGCAAAATAATAAATGCTGTGGACGTACATACGATAAATGTATCGAAAAATACGCCTAAAGTTTGAATAAATCCTTGCTTTGCCGGATGGGATACATGAGCTGTTGCAGCTGCGTTTGGCGCGCTCCCCATTCCTGCTTCGTTTGAGAAAAGCCCGCGCTGCGCACCGATAACGATGATGCCGCCTATTCCGCCGCCGACAACTTGTTCAAAGCCTAAAGCATTTTTAACAATTGTAGCGATAACGCCAGGGAAAGCTGTAATATTGGTGATAACAACAAATAAAGCGATAAGAATATAAATGCCTGCCATAACCGGCACAATTAACTGTGAAACAGCGACAACACGTTTTAAACCGCCAAAAATAATAAACGCAGTTAAAACCGCCAGAACAATGGCGACAACCGTTTTATTCACATGGAATGCGCCATCCAATGCGCCTGAAATTGTATTTGTTTGAACAGCATTAAAAATTAAGCCGAACGAGACAGTAATTAAGACAGCAAAAACGATGCCAAGCCATCTGACTCCAAGACCCTTTTGAATATAGTAGGCCGGGCCTCCGCGGAAGTCCTCCCCGTCTCTCACCTTATAAAGCTGCGCTAATGTACTCTCAACAAAGCTGGAAGCCATGCCTACAGTAGCTACGACCCACATCCAAAATACAGCGCCTGGTCCGCCTGTCGCGATCGCTAAGGCGACACCAGTCAAATTCCCTGTACCGACTCGGGATGCGGCAGAAATAAAGAATGCCTGCATAGATGAAACACCTTTATTTCCCTCGGGTTTCTCCCCTACGATTCTAAACATTTCAATAAAGTAACGGAATTGGATAAAACCAAAACGTATGGTGAAAAATAATCCAAGCCCTATTAAAATATAAAATAGGTATTTCCAGATGAAATCACTTGGAATATTAATCAAACTATTGAAAAAAGCCTCCATATTTACCTCCCGTTTTCATCAATTCATTGTGAATTCGATCTTGATGTTAGATTTTTTAACATAACGAGTATTATTATATCACAATATGTCGAATTAGGAAGTTTTTTCGTGAAGATGATTGTCCTAGATTGAGGTTCAAATCATTACCTCCCCCTCTCTATTATTTTCCTATGAAGGAATAATCCTTAAACATCAAACATATCATCTTAAATGTGTTTTTCATCACCTCTTATAACGGGTATACATACACTAATAAAAGAAATTTCACTTTCAATAATAAGAAAAAAGATATATACTTAACAAAGTGAAATTTTATTTTTAAATTTAAAAAATCAAGTTTACTTTTAGGATGGGTTAGGGTATTATTATAAAAATATTCAGTAATATTAAAGGAGGGGGAGATCATTTGAAAAAAGTAACGATACTGAAAGCGTCCATCTTATTTTTGGCAATTGCCAGTTTTCATTTGTTCTCCATTCCCCACGCCTTTGATATCGGCCATCATTATAAAGCCGTAGCCGACCAGCAGGAAATGCATGAGATGAAAGCCGGCCAAAATGCTGATGATGAGAAGAAATCCATCACAGGAGCATTTGCGCTGACTGCTTTTTGGGCAATGGCTGTTCTGCTTCTGACCGCTGAAAACAAAAGTACGGGATACACCCGCAGGCGTCAGCGGAAAAAAAGCTTTATATTGGCCAAATTTTATCAATCGTCTTATTTCGACAAACTTCATGTTCAACATCACCTGATAATATAACGAAATATGAGGAGGCTGTTAAACATGTTGTTTATCTTAAGAATGGTGATTTTAGGCTTGTTTTCTTTCACGGCGCTGAATTTATTTGTATGGCAAGGAATCGAAGTTATTCATGCCGTAACAGATCTTTTCACCAACCATGAAAGCTGATAAAAACAAACAAAACCCGCTCACGTGATATGAGCGGGTTTTGTTTATTGTTCTGTATGAAGGCGCCAGACAGCTGTGACCTTGCCTGATTCCTCTTCATCAATAAAGAAAGAGCCATTGCTGTATCTGTCGTTTGTCCGTAAAGTTTTTGCCTGCAGTTCTTTTCTGTCGCCTTTTTCTGTTTCCGCCATAAGCCGCTGTTCAAGACCGCAAGCGAACAGCGCAACGACACGGTGAGGGTTCTTCTTCAGTTCCCTTAGCATCACGGCACCGCGTTTTGCACGGGATGTCTTTTCAAACTCGGAAAGACTCATGCGTTTTACCGCTCCCCGCTGCGTGAACAATACAATGGAATCAGATTCTTGAAGGATCTCTCCGGAGACAACAAAGTCATCTTCTTTTAAGTTAATCCCTTTGACACCTGCCGCACGCGCGCCAACTACATTTACTTCGTCTTCTCCAAACCAAAGGCCGTATCCTAAATGAGTAGCCATAAAGATCTGGCTTTCCCCATTTGTTACATGTACATCAATCAGTTCGTCTTCACCCTTCAAATTTAATGCGACAAGCGCTTTAGAATAACGCTGTGCTTTATAATGGGTGAGCTCTGTCTTTTTCACCATTCCGTTTTTCGTAAAGAACAAAAGATATGCCGACGGATCAAATTCTTTTATCGGTATCGCCTTTACAATCGTTTCATCACGGTCAATGGTGATTAGGTTTGAAAAATGCTGTCCCATGTCCTTCCATCTGATATCAGGCAGCTGGTGAACCGGACAATAAATGTAGCTTCCTTTGTTTGTAAAGAGCAGCAGCACATCCGTCGTATTCATTTCAAACTGATGCAGCATCCTATCCGTATCTTTCATGCCGAAATCCTGACCATTAGAAGCCGCAAATGAACGCTGGCTCGTCCGTTTTAGGTAACCATCCTTCGTAACGGTCACATATACATCCTCAGACGCAACCATGACTTCGAGATTGATTTTAATTTCCTCAATTTTTTCTTCAATCACGGAACGTCTCGTGTCTGCATATTTCTTTTTCAGTGCTTTTAAGCTGTTTATGATCACTTTTAACAGCTTTGAATCATTGCTCAGAATGGATTCGAGCTCTTCAATCTTTTTGCCAAGCTCTTCTGCCTCTTCCTTAAGCGCTGTAATATCTGTATTGGTTAAACGATAAAGCTGCAATGACACGATGGCTTCAGCCTGAGGCTCTGTAAAGTCATATTTCGCTGTCAAATTGTTTTTAGCGTCACGCTTATCGCTTGAAGAACGGATTGTTGCAATGACATCATCCAAAATAGACAGAGCTTTCATGAGACCTTCTACGATGTGATGTCTGTCTTTTGCTTTTTGAAGCTCATAAACAGACCGGTTTGTGACGACTTCCTTTTGATGGCCGATATATGCATCCAAAATAGACGGCAGGCTCATCAGCATCGGACGGCGGTTATGAATAGCCACCATATTAAAGTTATAGGTCACTTGCAAATCTGTATTTTTATATAAGAAATTCAAAATGCCTTTGGCATCGGCTTCTTTTTTCAGTTCAATAACCACTCTCAGCCCTGTTCGGTCCGTTTCATCACGAACCTCTGAGATGCCTTCAACCTTTTTATCAATGCGATACTCATCCATTTTTTTCACAAGGTTGGCTTTGTTGACTTCAAATGGAATTTCCGTAATGACAATTTGTTCACGGCCGCCTCTGATTCCTTCAATTTCAGCTTTTCCGCGGATAATGATTTTTCCTTTTCCGGTTTCGTAAGCTTTTTTTATGCCGTCAACGCCCTGAATAATACCACCTGTCGGAAAATCAGGCCCTTTAATGACTTCCATCAGCTCATCAACAGAGCAAGTTGGCATTTGAATGCGTTTAATGACAGCATCAATGACTTCTCCAAGATGATGAGGGGGAATGTCGGTCGCGTATCCTGCTGAAATCCCGGTCGATCCATTGACCAATAGGTTAGGAAACATCGCTGGGAGCACGACAGGCTCTTTGCTCGTATCGTCAAAGTTCGGCACAAATTCAACCGTGTTTTTATCAATGTCCCGCAAAAGCTCAGACGCGATCGGAGATAACCTCGCTTCTGTATAACGCATGGCAGCCGGAGGATCTCCGTCGATGCTTCCGTTGTTCCCATGCATTTCTATTAACACATTACGCACTTTCCAATCCTGGCTCATCCGCACCATTGCTTCATAAACCGAACTGTCACCGTGCGGATGATAGTTACCGATGACGTTACCGACCGTTTTGGCTGCTTTTCTGAAGTTTTTATCAAACGTATTTCCATCTGTATGCATCGCATACAAAATTCTGCGCTGTACCGGCTTTAAGCCGTCTCTCGCATCAGGAAGCGCCCTGTCTTGAATAATGTATTTACTATAGCGTCCAAAACGGTCGCCTATCACCTCTTCTAATGGTAAATCATGAAATAATTCTGGCTGTGACAATCATTAAACCTCCTCAGCGACCGATAAGTTTTCATTTTCTAAAATATTGCTTTCTTCATCTAAACCGAAAGCGACGTTTTTCTCAATCCACTTTCTGCGCGGCTCTACTTTATCTCCCATTAACGTCGTCACACGTCTCTCTACACGTGCCGCATCGTCAATTTTGACCCTGACAAGCGTACGGGACTCCGGATTCATCGTCGTTTCCCACAGCTGGTCTGCATTCATCTCTCCAAGACCTTTATATCGCTGAATGGTATAGCCTTTACCGACTTTTTTCAGGACATCAGCCATCTCTTCGTCAGACCATGCGTACTCAATGATTTCCTTTTTCCCGCTCCCTTTGCTGACCTTATATAAAGGAGGCAGTGCAATGAACACCTTGCCGTGCTCAATGAGCGGCTTCATATAGCGATAGAAAAAGGTGAGAAGCAGCACTTGAATGTGAGCGCCGTCTGTATCGGCATCGGTCATAATGATGATTTTGTCATAGTTGATGTCATCGATTGAGAAATCCGCTCCGACTCCGCCGCCGATCGCATGAATGATCGTATTGATCTCTTCATTTTTAAAGATATCTGCAAGCTTAGCTTTTTCCGTATTAATGACCTTACCGCGTAAAGGCAGAACCGCTTGGAATCTGCGGTCTCTTCCCTGCTTGGCTGACCCGCCTGCTGAATCGCCCTCAACGAGATACAATTCATTTTTTGCCGGGTTTCTCGAACCCGCAGGCGTCAGCTTTCCGCTTAATGTCGCTTCTGATTTTTTTCGTTTTTTGCCGCTTCTTGCTTCTTCACGGGCCTTCCGTGCCGCTTCGCGCGCCTGGCTCGCTTTGATTGCTTTTTTAACAAGCAGCGTAGCGGTATCTCGATTTTCCTCTAAAAAGTAAGCAAGCTGCTCTGAAACAATCGCGTCGACTGCTGATCTTGCTTCACTGGTCCCGAGCTTTCCTTTTGTTTGTCCTTCAAATTGAAGAAGCTCCTCAGGAATACGGACGGAAATAATGGCTGATAGACCTTCCCTTATATCGGTGCCTTCCAGGTTTTTATCCTTTTCTTTCAGCAAAGCCACTTTTCGCGCATATTCATTAAAAGCACGTGTCATCGCTGTTTTTGCACCCGATTCATGAGTTCCGCCGTCTTTTGTTCTGACGTTGTTAACAAACGATAAAATGTTTTCAGAATAGCCGTCGTTAAACTGGAACGCAAAATCCACTTCGATTGAATGGTGCTCTCCCTCAAACGAAACCACTTCAGACAAGGCGTCCTTTTCCTCATTTAAGTAAGCGACAAACGCTTCTATGCCGGTCTCATAACAAAAAACCTCGTGCTGGTCATTGCGCTCGTCAATCAGCTCGATTTTTAATCCTTTTAATAAAAACGCAGATTCTCTTAAGCGCTCAGAAAGCGTTTCAAAATTATAAGTCGTTGTGCTGAACATTGTTGAATCTGGCTTAAAGTGCGTCAGCGTTCCTGTCTTTTTTGTTTTGCCGATCTTTTCGAGAGAGGTAACCGGTTTTCCTCCATTCTCAAATCGCTGCTGATAGACGAAACCGTCCCGCTCAATGGTCACCGTCAGCCATTCAGATAAAGCATTCACGACTGATGCACCAACTCCGTGCAGTCCTCCGCTCGTCTTATAGCCGCCTTGGCCGAACTTTCCTCCGGCATGAAGCACCGTTAAAATCACTTCAGGGGTTGGTTTGCCGAGCTTATGCATTCCGGTCGGCATTCCGCGGCCTCTATCCTGTACAGAAATACTGTTGTCTTTATGTATTTTGACGATAATGTGGTCTCCATGGCCGGCGAGCACCTCGTCGACAGAGTTATCTACGATTTCATAAACCAAGTGGTGCAAGCCCCGCGCGTCAGTAGAACCAATATACATACCCGGCCTTTTCCTGACGGCCTCAAGGCCTTCGAGCACCTGTATGGCATCTTCGTTGTAATCAAATTGCTGTTTTCTAGCCAAACGTACAAACCCCTTTCAAAAACTAACATTGTCTTTCTCTTTTTCAGTGTTGCGTATCAATTGTATAAAATATTTTTAAACCTCGCCTTGAGCCGGTACTGCCTCGGACTCCTCATTATAACCAATATGTTTGCAATCGCAACATAGAGCGAACGAATCAGTTCGCAAAGCATCGGCATATGTTGTTTTCACATCATGAGAACGTATGTTTGTTTATTATATATAAAGCAGCAGGCCTTCGCAAATCGAACGGCCGAAACCCAGTTAGACAAGGTATTTCAAAAAGCTGTTCAAGCTTTATTGTATCTGTTTCACCGTAATACGCAAACAATATCTTAAAATTAAAAAGCAAAAATCCTTGAATTCACAAGGATTTTTGCAGTTCTGCGTCTATTTTGTTACAGCGTGAGCCACTTTTATGCACAGATCCATGATCACCGTTCTGCCTTTTCCCTTTAACATCTCATAAGCTTCTTCGTTTGCCAGTCCTTGCTGTGCCCAAAATACTGGAGCATCTGTCTTTAAAAACTCTTCCGCCACGCCTGGCAGCTGTTCTGAGCGCCGAAATACATTGACGATGTCGATCGGACCGTCAATCTCCTGTAAAGATGAAACTGCTTTAACACCAAGTGCCTCATCAATTGTAGGATTAACGGGAATGATCTCATAGCCTGCATCCTGCATCGCTTTGGAAACCATATAAGACGTTCTATCCGGCCGGTCTGAAAGCCCGACTACCGCGATTCGTTTGCTTTTATCAAGAATCTCTTTAATTTCCGCTTTGGAAGGGTTTTGCATCATGAACACTCCTTTTTTATCTATTTTACACGATCAAAATGGCAGAAATCAAAATATGATGCATATTCGATTGGGTATGTAAGTAAACTTTACAAAAAAACTTATCATCAGATCATGACATCTCATGTTAAAATAAAAAGAAGGGATTTTGAAAAAGGAGAAATGTAGATGTTAATTGCTTTATTGATTATTTTGGCCTACTTGATAGGCAGCATTCCATCTGGCTTAATTGTGGGCAAGCTTGCCAAAGGAATTGATATTCGAGAGCACGGAAGCGGCAACTTAGGCGCCACCAACGCATTCCGTACGCTTGGCGTAAAAGCTGGTTCGATCGTGATAGCCGGAGATATTTTAAAAGGGACGCTGGCAACTGCTTTGCCTTTTCTCATGCATGTTGATATTCACCCGCTTCTTGCAGGAGTCTTTGCGGTTTTAGGCCATGTGTTTCCCATCTTCGCCAAATTTAAAGGCGGCAAAGCCGTCGCAACATCCGGAGGCGTTTTGCTATTTTACGCTCCACTTTTATTTATCACGATGCTCGCGGTGTTTTTCATCTTTTTATACTTGACTAAGTTTGTTTCTCTGTCATCAATGTTAACAGGGATCTATACTGTGATATATAGTCTCTTTGTTCATGATAAGTATTTATTGATTGTCGTTATCCTGCTCACTATTTTTGTGATATACAGACACCGGGCAAACATTAAACGAATTATCAATAAAACAGAACCTAAAGTAAAATGGTTATAAACGTAAAAATCTTCTCTTTTGACACAGAATAGTCTAATGAGTTTATAATAGAGAAAATTCAAACCAAGAACAAAGGGGTGTTCTGTTATGAATATGACGATTAACGAAGATGCACTGAACTGGTATAAAGAAGAGCTTGATTTAGAAAGCGGAGACCATGTTCGTTTTTTTGTCCGCTACGGTGGCTGCAGCAACGTTCAAAAAGGTTTTTCTCTCGGAGTAGCGAAAGATGCCCCACAAGAGGCTGGCGTCACAGCAGAAGCCGGCGGCATCACCTTCTTTATTGAAGAAAGTGATCTATGGTACTTCGATAACCACGACCTTCTCGTCAGCTTTTCAGAAGACGCAGATGAACCGGTTTTTGAATACCAATAAAAAAGAACGCACATCATGTGCGTTCTTTTTTTACAAACCAAATCGTATAAGATGATCGGTCAGGTTTTCTTGTTCCAAAATATATTTTTGTGTCTCACCCAGCAGATCAAAGTGGGGAAATTCACTTTTCTTATGTATCCATTCTTTTTTTAAACCGTACGCCGCTCCCCATTGTATCAGTTTATCAATATCTGCACAGCCTGCTTTTGTTACAGTCTTTGCTTCAGGAAACCGGTCATCCAGCCAGTAATGTGTTAAAAAAGCGATTTCTCCTCTTTTCACTGCTTGTTTCCACAGGTTAAGTTCCTCACGTTTCACGCCAAACGCCATATCTCGTTCACTTCCCTATTTTCTGGCCTTTTCATAAGCTTCGTGCCAATCAGGAAAAGCTTTTCGGAACTGAATAGGCTTAAAACTTTCTTTATCCACACAAATATGAGATGAGGTGGCTTCGATGGAGAGCTCGCCGGCCGGATTATAAATGTGATAACCATAGACGGTTTTAAAGCCGTTGTATTCCTCTATCCATGTATGCACAGCCGCGGTTTCTCCGTAATGAAGCGGCTTTTTATAGGAAATTTGGATATCGACAACCGGGGACAAGACACCTTTTTTTTCCATGTCACTGTATAAAAAGCCTAAGTCCTTAATAAGGGCCGTCCTGCCGACCTCCATCCATACTAGATAATTTGCGTGATAAACAATCCCCATTTGATCCGTTTCTGCATAACGCACTTCTATTTCTTTTTTTGATACATGCAAGATTACTCTGCTCCCTTAACGTCAATTTAGCCCCATTTTACCATAATCAAATCAGAAAGAAAAAAACCAGGTTTCCCTGGTTTTTATGAACGGTATCCGTTTTGTCTCGCTGCGGATTCATCTTGGATTTCATTGCGAAATGCTTCGATACTCTGCTCGCGTCTTGCATTTTTTTCTTTGATTCGCTGTTTATCTTCTCCTGACGCAAATTCCATTGATGATTCTGCTTCTTCTATGTTTTCAATTGTATTTTGAACCATATCCTGCAATTTTTCCACGTTATCAGAACGATCATCAGGATTAGGCTGCTGGTATTGATTTTGTTTTTTTGACATTCAGATGTACCTCCTAGAAATAAACTCGATTCAGTGCTACTCGCCTTTTGTCTGCATGATAATCGGCCGCTGTCCGGAGGTATCATGCATTTTTTCCCCTTTATTGGCTTTATATTTTACAGGCTTCGTACCCAAGTGGCTTGGAGCATATTGAGGCTGACCGTTTTTCTTGTTGTTTCCCATGTTTATCCCTCCTCAACAGATAGGATTCTCAAAAGGAGGGGTAAACATGAATACAATTTAAAGGTTATTTTTGCTTAAATCGCTGCTCAAGCTTTTCCTCAAGCTGATTCAAATACTCCGTATTGGTCATCAGCTCTTTTTTATTCTCCATGACCAGCTCATGAAAAGACCGCTTTCTCATCTTCTTCACTCTTCTCACCTCCGCATATTCTTTTATTTTTTCCAATTCTGAAAATTTGTAAGCATATCTAAACATAAAAAAACTGAACCTAATCAAGATTCAGTTTTTGTTCCATTTCTTTTTTTGTCATGGTGCCTATGTGTATGTCTTGAATGACACCTTTTTCATCTAAGATATACGTCGTTGGATACGACATCACGTTGTAGTCAGCATTAATCCCTTTTTTATCAATCAGAATAGGAAACGTTAAATCATACGTATCAGCAAACGCCCGGACCTGTTTTTCACTTTTCTCGGCTGAAGTGAAATTTACCGCTACAATGGCAAGGTTGTCTGGGTGCTCTTTTTGCAGCTGTTCCATCGCTGGCATTTCCTGACGGCACGGTTTACACCAAGTTGCCCAAAAATTGAGCAAGACTTTTTTGCCTTTTGTGTCTTGTAGGGAACGATTCTCTCCTGATAACGTTTTCAAAGAAAAATCAGGAGCTTGCTGTCCCTCTTCAATTCCCACTTCTTTTTTGCTGTATGTTTGATACAAGTTCCATCCCATATACCCGGCAAGCATGATAAGCACGATCCCAGCGAGCCATTTTTTCAGCATATGCCACCTCCGCAGCACACTTTGTCATAAAAAGAAGAGAAAGCAAAATGCCTTCTCTCCTTATTGATTCATCAGGACTGTTTCATTTTTTCACGAAGCACCATTTGCAGGATGCCGCCATGGCGATAGTAATCAATTTCAACTTCACTATCAAAGCGGACGACCGCTTCAAATGTTGTGACATTGCCGTCTTCATTGATCGCTCGTACTGTGACAAGATCACGAGGGCGAACTGTTTCATCAACATCTACCTCGATGACTTCTTTACCAGTTAAGCCGAGTGTTTCAGCATTTTCACCTTGTTTAAATTGAAGCGGCAGCACACCCATGAATACAAGGTTGCTTCTGTGGATTCTTTCAAAGCTCTCTGCAATTACCGTTCTGATGCCGAGAAGGTTTGTTCCTTTTGCAGCCCAGTCACGTGAAGATCCCATACCGTAGTCTTTTCCGGCTAATACGACAAGACCGGTTTTATCTTCTTTATATCTCATGCACGCCTCATAGATAGATGTTACTTCACCAGTCGGCCAGTACGTTGTAAATCCGCCTTCTGTACCCGGCGCGATTTGGTTTTTGATGCGGATGTTTGCAAATGTTCCTCTCATCATGACTTCATGGTTTCCGCGGCGGGAACCGTAGGAGTTAAAGTCACGAGGAGAAACACCTTTCTCTTGCAAGTACTTTCCGGCAGGCGTGTCTTTTCCGATTGCCCCCGCAGGAGAAATATGGTCAGTTGTGACTGAATCACCAAACTTACCGACAACACGCAGTCCTTTTAATGGCTCAACCTTGCCTGGCTCAACAGACATCTCTTCAAAGAATGGCGGGTTTTGGATGTAAGTTGACTCGTTATCCCATTTATATAATGCTTCATCTGTTGTTTCAATCTCGTTCCAGCGCTCGTTGTCATCAAATACCGTTTCATACTCTTTACGGAAGAGCTCAGGCGTAACAGTTTGCTTAACAAGTGAATTGATTTCGTCTGTTGACGGCCAAATATCGTTAAAGTATACGTTTTGACCATCTTTGCCCACACCGATCGGGTCGGTTTTCAGGTTAATGTTCACCGTTCCAGCCAGCGCATATGCCACTACAAGCGGCGGAGAAGCAAGGTAGTTGCCTTTAACAAGCGGGTGAATACGTCCTTCAAAGTTACGGTTTCCGGAAAGGACAGACGTAATCAGAAGATCATTTTTCGCAACCGCTTCTTCGATTTCTGGTGAAAGCGGACCTGAGTTTCCGATACATGTTGTACAGCCGTACCCAACAAGATTAAAACCAAGCTCTTTCATGTAAGGAAGAAGGCCTGAATTCACAAGATATCCTGTAACGACTTTAGAACCCGGTGCAAGTGATGTTTTCACGTAATTAGGCACCTGTAGCCCTAACTCAACCGCTTTTTTCGCTACTAGTCCTGCACCGATCAGAACGTAAGGGTTAGATGTATTCGTGCAGCTTGTAATCGCGGCAATAGCGATCGCACCGGTTTTCATAACTGTTTCTTCACCATTGAGAAGTTTAAACTTAATTTCTTTATTCTCTTCTTCAGCGTTTAAACCGAACCCTTGGTTACCCGCGGGGCTTACTAAGTGCTTTTTAAACGTTTCCTGCATAGCAGAAAGCGGAATTAAATCCTGAGGACGCTTTGGACCTGATAGGTTTGCTTCAATTTGTGAGAGGTCGATTTCAACCACATCAGTAAATTGAGGGTCTTCCGCATCAGGAGTGTAGAACAAGCCATTGCTTCTGCAGTACGCTTCAACAACATCAATATGTTCAGGATCACGGCCTGTCAGGCGCATGTAGTTGAGCGCTTCTTCATCTACTGGGAAGAATCCGCATGTAGCACCATATTCCGGCGCCATGTTCGCAATTGTTGCGCGGTCTGCGAGCGGCAGTTCAGCAACTCCCGGCCCGAAGAATTCAACAAATTTGCCGACAACGCCTTTTTCGCGCAGCACCTGTGTCACTTTTAACGCCAAGTCAGTAGCTGTTGTTCCGTTTGGAAGCTTGCCGACAAGTTTCGCGCCGATTACCTCTGGAACTGGAAAGTAAGAAGGCTGTCCAAGCATTCCTGCTTCAGCTTCAATTCCGCCGACACCCCAGCCGAGAACACCGATACCGTTAATCATTGTTGTATGTGAGTCCGTTCCGACAAGCGTATCAGGATACGTGACAAGCTCGCCGTCTTCTTCAATAGCGTGGACGACACTTGCCAGAAACTCAAGGTTTACCTGGTGCACGATACCTGTTGCAGGCGGCACTGCTTGATAATTATTAAACGCTTTCTTTGCCCAGCTTAAAAATTTATAGCGCTCAGCATTTCTTTCGAATTCCAAGTCCATATTGATGGCTAACGCATCTTCTGTGCCCGCTTTATCAACCTGTACAGAGTGGTCGATAACAAGATCAACAGGAATTTCAGGGTTAATTTTATCAGGATCTCCGCCGACAGCTGCCATCGCTTTACGCAATGAAGCAAGGTCTACCACTGCCGGTACCCCAGTGAAGTCTTGTAAAATAACACGAGACGGTTTAAACGGAACGTCGATTTCCTTTAATTCGGCAGTTCCCCATTTTGCCAAATTTTCCACGTGTTCTTTTTTGATCACGAATCCGTCAACTTGACGCAATACTGATTCTAAAAGAACTTTGATGGAATAAGGAAGCTTCGAAACCTTCCCGATCCCCGAGTCTTCTAACGCTTTTAAAGAGTAGTAATGATAGGTTTTCCCATTTGTAGTAAACGTTTTTCTTGCTTGGAAAACGTCTTTGGCTGCAGTTTTTTGCTCATTTGCCATTCTCCAAAATCCCCCTTCAGATCAGATCATCCTAGATGAACGTAAATTCCATCACAATTTTCTCACAATTTCATATTAAAACAAAATCATACATAAGTAAATATCAATGTTTTTATTAAATACAATAAGTTTGGCTTATCAGACAAACGTACCGGTAATTATTACTGTTGATGACTTCTCATATAACGCAGTAAAAGAAGCCATATTATGATTGAGGTGATAATGATGGTCAAAAGAAAAGCGAATCACGTCATTAACGGAATGAATGACGCGAAAAGCCAAGGCAAAGGTGCCGGATACGTTGAAAACGACCAGCTTGTACAAACTGAAGCGGAACGCCAAAATAATAAAAAAAGAAAAACCAATCAATAACATCGGACTCTTTTAAGGAGGTTCTCATTTCATGACCAATAAAAATACAAGTAAAGATATGCATAAAAACGCCCCTAAAGGACACAATCCGGGTCAGCCGGAGCCTCTCAGCGGAAGCAAAAAAGTGAAGAACCGAAACCATACAAGACAGAAGCACAATTCAAGCCATGATATGTAAGAAAAGCAGACCTTAGTGTCTGTTTTTTTATGCGTTCACCCATTTCTGCATCTCCGCATATGATGGTAAGCAAGGTTGATATGTGGAGGAATGCTTCCATGACCCATTCAAAACGTGATGATCCTAATGATTTCGATAGTATGGACGAATGGCTTCGGCAATTTTTTGAAGACCCCTTCGCCTGGTACGACGAAACATTGCCTATTGATTTATATGAAACAAGTCAGCAGTATATTATTGAAGCTGATCTGACTTGTTTACAGCCGACACAAGTAACAGTTACCCTGTCTGGATGCGAGTTTATTTTGACTGTCAAATCGTCAGGACAGACTATTGAGAAACAAATGATGCTTCCTTTTCATCTTAATGACAAAACCATTCAAACCGAATGCGAAAATCAAATACTCACAGTTGCCGTCAATAAAGACACAAAAGATGGTTCTTCTTTTTCTCTTCAATTTCCTCTCAGCTAATATAAAAAGTCACTTTCATCCCCTATTATGAAAGTGACTTTTTTTCCGTCCATTTATCGTCAAATACCCTCTAGTGACTCTCCCATGGCCAAATAGCAGATTCACTATACAATAGAATATGATCTATTCTTTCTTTTGACTAGACGTCTATCACTTTTTTCTATTCTTTTTTTCCTGTGTTCTTCTAATCTCGCTTCATATACAATATGGTTAGAATAGAAGGGGGAATGGTTGATGCTGGAAGGCTGGTTTTTGTGGTTTATTCTGTTTTGGGTGATCACGATGGTTGTCTTATTATCAATCGGCGGTTTTTTTATGTTTCGAAAGTTTTTAAAGCGTTTACCGAAAGAAGACGGCAGGTCAGAGCTTGATTGGCAGGATTACTATATCGAAAACAGCAGGGATTTGTGGAGCCATGAAAACAAAGAATTTCTGAATGAATTGGTATTGCCGGTTCCAGAGCTGTTCAGAGATGCAGCCAAAGCCAAAATCGCAGGTAAAATCGGTGAGCTTGCATTAAAAGAAAAGGTATCAAAGATTGATCAGCAGCTTATAATCAGAGGCTATATTCTCGCTACTCCTAAAAGAGATCATACCTTCTTAAAAAGGCATCTGCGAGACAAAAAAATCGATCTCGAACCTTATCAGACCCTTCTCAAATAAAAAACCTTTCCTGATAGAAGGAAAGGTTTTTTAATTCATTTGAATATTAGCTGACTGCAGCTCGTTATGAAGTTTACGATATGATAAATACATGGCGATTCTCCATGGAACAATCATACCGAAAGCCAGAATCCAAAACATTCCGCTCAGTGCGCCGTAGTCAATTGATGTGCTTAAGATCGATTTCATCACGATTCTGATCACTAAAAGACCGACTAATATAAAGACAAAAGCTTTAGAGCGTTTCATATAGATTTCATTATTTTTAATTTCAAATTTAGAAGTTTTGATTAGAAAAATAGAGAAAATCACGCCTAAAGTGATCGCTTCTAAAAACTCTGCACCAGTCACCCAAAATACCGGAAATACAAACATTAACGCTCCCGTACTCATAAAAATGGGCGGAAGAATGATTTTTTTCGGTGAAACGGGCTTGTCAGAGGACTTTATTCTGACCACCATCACAGTTACAGCCATTAACACAGCAATAATCGATGAAACTATAATCATCATACTTATCATTCCTTTGTTTCTCGGAGTGTTGATACTATATACTATACTCCAAAATAATAAAAAAAACCATTTTGAAAAGAAATGACTTTAATTTCCTATGACGCGGCTAACAGCTTCTAACACTTTTGTTTCTTCGAATGGCTTAACAATAAAGTCTTTTGCCCCCAGCTCAATCGCTTCAGCTACAATTCTATGCTGACGCATAGCGGTGCACATGATGACCTTTGCTTTAGGATCGAAGGTTAAGATATCACGAAGTGCCTTAATGCCGTTTTTCACCGGCATTGTAATATCCATTGTCACGATGTCCGGCCGCAGTTTTTTATACAGGTCTGCCGCTTGCTCACCGTCCGCCGCTTCGCCTGCAATTATGTAATTTGCCTCTTCCAAGATCTCTCTGATTTTGACTCTCATGAACTTGGCGTCATCTACAACTAAAACTCTTGTCATATTCCCCTCCAAAAATCGATTTCCACAGATAATAGTCTTATTGTATCAAAAATAAAGGGATTGGCAGTAGTGCAAAAGTAACCATTCGTCAAAAACCGGTAAATCCTCCAAACAGATCAGACAGCAAAATAATGATCAGGCTCATCCAATCAAAGAATAACAGCACACCAATTACAATCATTAAAACGCCGCCTGCTTTCATGATCAAAAGCTGGTTTTTTCTTATCCACTTCAGCTTTGTGATAAAGAAAGACAACAAAAGAAATGGAACAGCAAAACCGAGTACATAAAACATCATATACGGCACAGCTGAGCCTGGATTTGTGCCCGCAAGTGTGATAACAGCACCTAATATCGGTCCGGTACACGGCGTCCATCCCGCCGCAAACGCCATCCCGATGAAGACAGAACCTAAAAATCCGCTTGGCTTATGCTTAAAATGGATTCTCCGTTCTTTCATCATCGCCTCAGGGCGGAACACACCAAGCGTAAAGAAACCGAACAAAATAATAAGCAACGCGCCAATTTGCCTTATCGCATCGTGATAACCCCTAAACAGGCTGCCAATAAACGAAGTTCCATAGCCTAAAGCGATAAAAATAATGGAAAAACCAAGCAAGAAACACAAAGTATGAAACAAGCTTCTTTTCTGCAGCAGCAGCTTTTCTGTTTTCACATCATCCATGCTGACCCCTGTAATATAAGACAAAAAAGCAGGATAAAGCGGCAGGCAGCAAGGCGAAATAAAGGATAAAAATCCCGCTCCGAAAGTCAAAAATAAATTCACGTCTCCCATGTCATCATCCCTTCATGATTTGACCTTCCTTCAAGTTATGACAAAATCATTTCATTTTTTTAACACTTTCCCTTGAAGGATTTCTATTTTCAGAAAAAACTTATATAATTTAATTTGACATTGAGATATTGTACTCCTTCTCATTTGAAAATTAGTATAAATATGGATATAATATAATCATTCAATTTGAAGATCTAATGTATGAAAGGATACATCCCTGTGATTAGAGAGCATCTATTAAATGAAATCGAAAAAAAAAGAGCAGAGCTGCTGCAAATTGTCATGGCGAACGGAATGACATCTCATATAACGATAGAGCTCAGTCAGGAGCTTGACCATCTTCTCATACAATATCAAAAGCAGCGCCTAGAGAGTAGCGGGTAATGATTCATTGCAAAATAAAAAACCCGTATAAGGGTTTTTTATTTTATAACCATGTTTCTCTATATCATAATCTTTACGTATTATTTCGCTTGATTATTCATGGCTTTCATCATTTGATTAATTTTCTTTTGAGAAGGTTTCATTCCCATTTGCATCATCATCATGCGTAACATTTGTTCATTAATAGGCGGATTCTTTTTAAGATAGCTCATCATATATTTACGAGCAATAAAAAACCCGAGTGCAACACCTATGAGCAATGCAACAACGCCCACTAGGATGCCAACCCATAAAGTCATTTTATTTCCTCCTTCATGTTGTCTAGTTTAAAGTGTACTAAACCAAAAGCTATTATACAACATTTACATCTCTTTTTCTTCGGTTTTAGACAAAATTTCTTTCTTTCACGGGATTTAGCCATCCATATCTCTTCGAATTGAAGTCCATTGCCAGAAAGCAAGGGCTGACTTTTCTCAACACTTCAAAGAAAATCGTTTCTGCCTCGTAATCCCCCGAAGCCACAATCTCTATCATGTGCTCCTTCATCATAAACGTCGCGTGGCCTTTTGCTTTCGGCAAAGCTAATCTATAAATATAATCCAGCTGTCTGTAATCTGCATTGTTTAAATTCATTCTTAACCGCTGATGCATATGTAAAATCGGGATTGGCTGTGTAATATATTGAATCTGTTTTTCTGTCATTTCATACTGCTGCTTTGCCAAGCTTGTCCAATGATAGTCTTGAAACAGCTCAAACATAATCGATTCCCGCCCGAAATAGTGATTGGCAAACTCCTCTTTTATCAGGTACGTATAGTAATGACGTTCCATCTTTTCATCCCCTTTTTCAGCAGCACTTCATTTGCTCTCTATTATACAAAAGTAGAAAAAAAAGATTTGTCTATTACTGTTAACCAGCCAATACTATTTTTGTCGGATAAACAAGAAAAAGAGGATGATTTGACTCATCCTCTTTAAAAGACTTACTTATTGAGTAATGCTTTCACTCGGTTCACTACGTTTGGAACTGAGAAGCCGTATTCATTGATGACGGTTTCGCCAGGAGCAGATGCACCGAACCGGTCTATACCAAGCACGTCTCCTTCAAGTCCCGTGTATTTGCCCCATCCAAAAGATGCACCCATTTCAATCGCAAGCCGTTTTTTCACGTCTGCAGGAAGGACAGCGTTTTTGTATTCATCAGATTGTTTATCGAAACGATCCATTGAAGGCATGCTGACAACGGAAACATCGATATTTTCTTTTGCTAATTCAGCCTGCGCATCAATGGCAAGACCTACTTCTGAGCCAGAAGCGATGAGGAGAGCATCAGGTGTTTCGTTTTTAGATTTAGAAACGACATATGCACCCTTTTCTACCCCTGCCAATGCTTCTTCAGCTGTTTGGTCGATCGTAGGTAGGTTTTGGCGTGTCAATACTAATGCCGTTGGCTGATCAGTACTTTGCACTGCAAGCTTCCATGCTGCTGCTGTCTCATTGCCGTCTGCAGGACGGATTAAGGAAAGATTAGGCATCGCGCGGAGTGAAGCGAGCTGTTCAACAGGTTCGTGTGTCGGGCCGTCTTCACCTACCGCAATGCTGTCATGTGTGAAGACATATGTGACAGGAAGACCCATTAGCGCTGCAAGGCGAATTGCCGGACGCAGATAATCAGAGAAGACAAAGAAAGTCCCGCCGAATACACGAAGTCCGCCATGAAGCGCCATACCGTTTAAGGCTGCACCCATCGCAAATTCACGAACTCCAAACCAGAAGTTTTTGCCTGAGTAATCAACCGCTGTAAAATCACCGGCATTTTTAATTGTCGTTTTGTTTGATCCCGCTAAGTCAGCAGATCCTCCGACAAAGAAAGGAATTTTTTTCGCAAGTCCATTAAGAACTTCACCGGAAGATGCACGGGATGCCAGGCTGCTTCCTTTTTCATATACAGGAACCTCTTGATCCCAGTCCTTCGGAAGCTCTCCTTTGATTGCCAGCTCAAGCTGTTCAGCAAGTTCAGGATAAATTTCTTTATATTTAGCGAATTGGGCATTCCATTCCTGTTCCTTTTTCTCGCCAGATTCTTTAACCTCTGCTGCGAAATGCTCATATACTTCAGACGGAACGTAGAAATCTTCTTCATACGTCCACGCGTAAGCTTCTTTTGTTAATTTGCTTTCCTCTTTACCAAGCGGCGCGCCGTGAACACCGGATGTACCGGCACGGTTAGGTGATCCGAATCCAATTGTCGTTTTCACTTCAATTAATGTAGGTTTCTTTTCATTTTGGCGTGCTTTTTCGATTGCCGCTGTTAATTCTTTAATGTTGTTTCCATCCTCAACATAGAGAACTTCCCAGTTCATTGCTTCAAAGCGCTGTTTTACGTTTTCAGAGAATGAACGGTCGAGATCTCCGTCGAGTGAGATGTCATTAGAATCGTATAAAACGATCAGACGTCCAAGCTGGAGATGGCCTGCAAGTGAAGCGGCTTCAGAAGAAATCCCTTCCATTAAGTCACCATCACCGCAAATGCTGTATGTATAATGATCGACTACGTTAAATGAATCGCGGTTGTAAGTTTCCGCTAAATGGCGTTCAGCAATAGCCATACCGACCGCCATAGCAATCCCTTGGCCGAGCGGACCTGTTGTTGCATCTACACCGGCAGTATGTCCGAATTCCGGATGTCCAGGTGTTTTGCTGCCCCACTGGCGGAATCCCTTAAGATCTTCAATACTAAGATCAAACCCGCTTAAATGAAGCATGCTGTATAAAAGTGCTGATCCGTGTCCGGCGGATAAAACAAAACGATCACGGTTAAACCAGCCAGGGTTTGCCGGACTTACGTTCATAAATTTTGTCCACAGCGTGTATGCCATAGGAGCGGTCCCCATTGGCATCCCAGGGTGACCAGAGTTTGCTTTTTCAATAGCGTCTATTGACAGTGTGCGAATGGTAGCAACTGATTTTTTTTCAATTGTATCCATAAAAATCCCCTTCCTTATGTGTTGTACCCTTACATCATAAATGTCTGACGACTTTTTCTCAACTGTTTCAGCTTAAATTTGAGAGAAACTTGTTGAATCTTGTCACATGAGAGATTTGCTTATAGTATATACAAAAGAGGAATACGATATTGCCGTATTCCTCTTATATTAGTTAAGTTTATTATTTCTTTTTTCTCTTTTTAGCTTTTCCGGTGTTACATCATTGCCTTCCGGGTCAATGATTTTCACACTCTTTAACGTGTTTTTCATAGAAGAACGAAAACCTTTCAGGTACTCTTGACGGAGCTGCTGCTGTTCGGCTTTTTCTTCATCTGTTATAACGCCAGCTTTGGCTTTGGCAGCAAGTTCATTAATTCTGGCAATTTTTGCGTTTGAAATCATGTTAAACTCCTTTATGCATTTTGTCTATATAGTACTAGATCAAACCGAGTTTTACAACTGATTCACTGTGCTGTCTCTTCATTCTCTATGTATTCCTGAAACCGCCGATGGACTGTCGCTTTAGAGACATCGTAGCCAAATCCTCTTAGCGTAGCCGCGATTTCTGCAAACGTCAGTTTATTCGCTCTGAGGCGGACGATCTCTGAAATGGGAACTTCAATTCTTTCTTTTCCACTGTTTTCATGTTGGTTTTTTAGGTTTTTTTGCGGTTTAAAACCGTTTTTCACTGCCCGTTTCATTCCCCGCTTGATTTTCATGTTGTGAATTTTCCGCTGATACTCTTCCACAATGCTGACGATCTCCAGCACCATCGAGTCAGCCTCCGATAACTCCAGTTCACCTCTGTGAGCCGTTGTATAAACTTTCACACCCTCTCTGTAAATACAATGAAGCAGTGCGATTTTTGCGTTTCCCCGCCCGAGCCTTGTCTCATCCTGAACCAAAATAACATCAATTCCAGCATTCTTGATCTCATCAAGCAGTTCAAATACACCATCCCGATCCATCTCATATCCGCTGGCTTTTTCAGAAATCACTTTGACCACTTCCATTCCGTTCTCCTCTGCAATGGCCGTAAGCTCCTCCTCCTGCCGCTTTAATGATGTTTCCTGCTGTTCTTTATTTGTACTTACGCGGGCATAAATGAGTGCTTTCATTTATTCTATCTTTCCTCTCTATCTTACAGTTGCCAATTCATATGCATCCTGATGTTTCTTTTCCAACGGAATTACTAACTCATCTCCCGGCTGGATATCAGACGTCTGAAGATGATTTTTATCAGCTATCCATTCAATAAAATCACTTTTGTTTATCTTTTTTGTATCTGCTACCTGATCAGCAATTGACCAAAGTGTGTCGCCCTGCTGGACTTCTATTTTAACATACTGATTAAGCTCCTGGCCGCTGCTTGTATATGACAGCAATAGGATAACCGCGCTCAAAATCACTGTGAACAGACCGACAAAAATAATAGATTCTTTATTCATGATCATAACCTCCGACAGGAATGTTTGTTCGCTTTTTATAGTTTCAGTATATACGAACAAACGTTTCTGTCAATTATTTTTTCGAACCTATGTTTGTACTGAAAGGAAAATCATGCTATAATCTTCTTAAAATCGACGTTTTGAGGTGCGAAAAATGACGAAGCTATCAAAAAGGCAACTTGATATCCTCAGTTTTATTAAAGCAGAGGTTAAATCAAAAGGATATCCGCCTTCCGTGAGAGAAATCGGAGAGGCTGTCGGGCTTGCGTCCAGTTCAACTGTCCACGGCCATTTGGCCCGTTTGGAAACAAAAGGGCTGATCAGACGGGATCCGACAAAACCCAGAGCAATAGAAATACTTGATGAAGAAGTAGACATTCCGCAAAGCCAGGTCGTTAATGTACCGGTCATCGGGAAAGTCACTGCGGGTTCTCCTATTACAGCAGTAGAAAATATCGAAGAATATTTTCCGCTCCCTGACCGTATGGTTCCCCCGAACGAGCACGTGTTTATGCTGGAGATTATGGGAGACAGTATGATTGACGCCGGTATTCTCGATAAGGATTATGTCATCGTTAAACAGCAAAATACTGCTAACAACGGGGAAATAGTAGTTGCGATGACAGAAGATGATGAAGCTACGGTAAAACGTTTCTATAAAGAGAATACCCACATTCGTTTACAGCCAGAAAACCCAACGATGGAACCTATCATTTTGCAAAATGTCAGCATTCTAGGCAAGGTGATTGGCGTTTTCAGAACGGTCCATTAACCTACTGATCTATTATTATGAAATAACCCCCTCTTCCTTTACGGAGAGGGGGTTTATTGTTCAAAAAAGCAGACTCGCCCTGATTTTTAAGAGCGAGCCTGAATAGGAGGAAAAAGAACATCATGTTTACACCATAATTATCCACCAAACAATTGTTGAAGTCAAGAAAATTTCTTTCCTTTAGGAAACTTTTATCAGAATACTATCTGTTTAAATAATTAGACGACATCTTCTTAAAAACGTTTCATTCTTTTAGGGCGTGGAATGTTTAGGCTTAAAGTTGATTTAAGGAGCGTGAAAATTCTATTGTAATGAAAATTTAGTACATAGTATAGTTAGTTTATTCCACTCTGAAAAAAGCTCACTCTCCTTTATCATTGAAAGCTTAACAGACGTCAATATTTTCACTTTAGCACCCGTCAGTGCTTTGATTTTAGTTCCAGACTTTATTCTAAATGACATCACAAAATCGTTAATACGCGTGAAGGATCATGCTATAACTTTGCTCATTCATAAAAATCCATATGCGTTTTTTCCTGTTTATAATAACGGAGCCTGTCTTGAAGGGTCCCGGTATGAAATTCAAATTTATGGCCGTCAGGGTCGGTAAAATAAATCGATTTGCAATCACGATCATCTCGTTCCCTGCCAGGCAGAATATTGACATGAAGCCTTTTTAATTTTTCTGACATTTCCTCAAACTCATGATCCTGAATAGTAAAAGCAATATGGGTATAGGACGCCTTGATGTCATTTCTCGGAATATCAGGTTCTTCATTAAGCGCAAGCCAGATGCCATTTAAATCAAAATACGCTGTCGTTCTACCCTTTACCAGAAGCTTGGCATCAAACACGTTTTGATAAAAATCAATCGATGTATCCAGCTGAGAAACTGAAAATAACAAGTGATTGATCCCTTTTATCTTCACAAATCATTCCCCCTTGAAAGCTGATCATCCTTATGTACGGCTTTTTTTCAAAAAAGTTTCGTGCAGCCAGCAAAAATACAAGTATAAACAAAATTGGATTGTTCAAAATAATGACTGTAACAGCGATGTCCTTTATGGATTCAATCCTACTTATGGTTATAATTTGTTTACTGCCAACGGTTTTCCTCAAAAATAACAATTTAGGTGGTCAAATGAAACATATCATTGCTCTCGCTTCAAAGATTGCTTTCACTCTTGCTCTTTTATATGTGATTTTGGATAGAGTTTATCACGCTCCCTTTTTAAGTGTGATGTTTATTGCACTTTTCTTAGGTTTTGTGTCATACCTGTCCGGGGACATGCTCGTCCTGCCGAGAACAAACAATATTACAGCTTCCTTAGCTGACTTTGGACTTTCATTCGTTATTCTTT
This sequence comes from Bacillus tequilensis KCTC 13622, assembly GCF_000507145.1. Classification (GTDB taxonomy): domain Bacteria; phylum Bacillota; class Bacilli; order Bacillales; family Bacillaceae; genus Bacillus; species Bacillus tequilensis. Next base: position 33,137 of record NZ_AYTO01000041.1, read on the forward strand.
GGGTTTTTGTTTTAGCCCAAACAAGGAATGATTTCCCGCCGTTTGCAGCCGCTCTTCTTTCCGCTGCCTGTCTTACTGTTTTCGAATATTTTTTTCATCGGTATTTGCTGAAAAATGTGCTGGATGAAACCTTTCGAAATGAACTATCAGCCAGAGATAACACGCTGCAGTATCAAACTGAAGCCGCAGACGAGCTGTTTCCTGACGTGACGAATGAGAATGATAAGGAATAGGAGGCAATAAGCCTGCCTCCTATTTTTCAGTAGTTACTTTTCAGAAAGCGGGATATCACTTCAGTAAAATCATAAAACCTCTCATTTTGAGTAACAGATCTGCTTTTTAAAGAAAAAACGCCGAACAAAGATCTTCTAAATCCTGTGCTCATTTCTAATTGGATACTCAGACCTGTTTTTGATTGATTTGCGATGTTATTCGGGCTTACGCCAGCATGCGGGTGATCCGTACTGAGCAATATAGCAGGTAAACCGGCATGTTGCAGTTTTTCAACTAAATCTGCCGCTCTTACGCGATCTGTACCGCCTACTTCGATCTGCTGATCTTCGTCTGCATACCCGTGCAATGAAATAACATATTCATGACTTCCCGTCATCTTCAGGGCCTGAGGCTCATCAAATTGTGTGCTTGTAATATGCAGCACTGCATTTCCTGACGATTGTAAGCCTTCAAATAAATACATCGAGTACTCTTTGCTAAGTTCTCTCGCAATTTCACTGGTTCCGCCTTCAATACCTCCTCCGTGAATCGCTAAAATGAGAACTGGGCTTCCCGTTTCTTTTGTAACAATGCCGTAATCGGAAGGGTCTTCAATGTTTCTTAATTCTTCAAAATTCTGATATACATCTCCAGCATATATTGAAGAAATCGGAGTGAATACCATAAAAACAAACAAAAATTTCACAATTTTAAGAGTTGTTAGGAAATGTTTGGCTATGTTACAATCAACATGCTTCAAGGAATGGAGCAAACGGCGGAGCAGGGATACTTTGGCCGGTTTCATCTACTCCGCCTCTAAGTCCAAATAAACAGGATGTTGGTTTCTTTGAGGCTTTAGCACGAATTCTCTCGTCCTCCTTGTTAAATTTTTGTTAAATTCACAATATTATATACCCTTAGCCCGGGCGCTGTTCTTCTCATTTTTAATTTATGAAAAGGTAAGGCACCTCCTTTTTCCAATTCCCATATTAAACAAAATAAAAACGCACTTGCCTTTTTAGGCCCGTGCATTTTTATTTTCTTCTCATTCTTCGTTTTTTTGCTTTATTCAGTTTCATGATGTTTTTTTCGATTTTTCTTATTTTTCGCCTTTGCGGGATTGTTTTCATTTCATGATATACGGCGATAAATCCTCTTATTGTCATTGCTGCGATGTAAAGAGCTCGCTGTTTGATCATCCTGTCTGCCCGGCCATGATCACCCGCTTCTTTTTCCAGTCTTTCCATCACAGCTTTATCAAACAGCTGATCGACATACACTTGTTTCATCCCCACTGCAAACCCTGCAGCCAGCCAGAGAATCAGAAAACAACTCATATAAAACATCATTTATCGTTCCTTTCCGGTGGAGAATTGAAATGTAGCGTAATTTCATCGTCAAACAGCTGGCAGACGAACCGCTTCTTTGTGTTAGGTTCTTTCTTTTGGGCGGGGAATATGTGTAATGCTGTAATGAACAGTTAAAAATTTTATTCCAAACAGCCACATGTGATGGACAGCGGTTAATCTGTTGTCAAGTGTAGCTTCTATCAGAAACGTTTCAGATAAAGGAAGCGGACAAGTTCCCGCTCTTGTTTGCAGATAAATCCCCTCGTCCCCGGCTCTGCTTTTCCTCCGCCTGCTTGTCAAAACCAGCTTGTTCTGGCGATGATAAGGCTTTAAAATGCCCGTCATGCTGCTGAATGGAAGCGGCAGAGAAATGTTCATATACCCCTCTCCATTTGAACGATATACTGAATAAAGAGCCGTGAAAATGGTTTCATTTTTTTCATTTGTTCTGATCCAGGCACGCACCTTTTTTCTTCTGTCTTTTTTCGAATAAACACCCTTTATCGTGCTGTACATCGTATACCAGTCAGGGTTCGTCGACAGATGTATTTGGCCGGTTCTTCTGCTGAACCATTCGTAAACCTTTGCAAAGGGCCGAAACCAGTTGTTCCATGTTACTTTTGCTCTCACATCATAATCAATGGTTTGTTCATAAAAGGATAAAATGGACGGCTCTAGTTTTTCGGGCAAAAAATCTTTTGAACGAAGGCTTCCCATATCATCCACAAGCCCTCTGTACTGAACATTACTTTCAGCTTGAATAGTAGCTAAAAAATCTTTTCCAATCTTTCTTTTTCCGTAGATGCCGCTGAATGTCTTTACACTTCCTGCATCAAAAGGCTTTGGACCTTCTATTCTCCATCCTATAAGAGCGGGCAATATTACAAAAAATGCGTTAATAAAACCGTGAATCCAAATCATCTGATTAATGGTCAGGATAACGTCTTGCCGAAAAACACCAAATGAATAAATCATCGAGAAGGTGATTGTGATCATTAGGACGGCAAAAGAAAGCCGAATAAGACATTTTCCCGTCTTGCTGCGAAAAGCCGTGTTGAACACCAAAAAGGCGTGAAGATAAAGGGCAGCCATATAGATGCCAACCGCAATGACATCAAGTGCTTTTGAATATGTGATGCCAAGCGCGATAAGAATAGGCGAAAGCAAAATCACCCATGTTATCCAACTGTACAACATCCGATTTTTTCTGGTGATTCTCCCAAGCAAGCCGTTAAAGATTGGGATCAGAAAAGCAGAATAGTGAAAATGGACAGCAGTCAGCAAAATGATGAGAGGGCCAAATTGCATTATCTGTAAATGGGCAGCATAAGCAAAAAACCAAAACCCTCCTCCCGCCAAATAGATAAGACCGAACAAAACCGATATTTCTTCGATTCTATGTATCTTTGTTTCCCAAAGACGAAAGATTGCATACAACGCCAGAAAAACTGTGTACATCCACCAGATCAGCGCGAAGGCTCCAATGTCTGTCACAAGAGCCAGCACCGCAAAGACGGCGGCTATCGGATAGCACTGGATTAATCCCGATTCCAGAAATCGGACGGTCCGAAGCGGCAATTGATGAAAAATAAAAGGAAAAATTCCGGGTGCGAAAAAAAGAATAGATAACAAAACAAGAGCCTCCGCCACTGATATATCGGGAGCTTCCGCTGCAAGAAATCCGATAAAGCAAAGCGCACTGACCAGGCTATTTTGTTTTAGCATGATTCTCCCTCTTCTTCCTGAAACGTACCTTTATAAAAGAAAAGAGTGCCGAGAATTGTGTTTTGAACATGTACTGAAATGTTGAAACAATTCTTGCTTTCGTCAAACGTTTCACAAACAACTGATGTACCCCTCATCCATTTTGGGAGCGGTATTCGTTTTCCGCATATCAATAGCCATTGCTTTCCCGATGTAATCGTAAGAGAACCATCAGGCGATGCCTCGAACGCTAAAACAGACAGCAGAAGATGAGGGTTGCCGAAGAAATCAAGTATTCTATCTTCTTTTTCGTCATATACCATTATGGCATCAAAGAAACGTTTTTTGCCTTTAAAGATAAAGGTGCGATTCCATTCTATTCCGATATGTTCACGATTTAAAAGACAAGTTCTATTTTTTATCGTAAATGGAATGTCTTTACCCCTTTCTGAAAAGAAGCACCTGAAAAAAACGCCCAGCTTCAACAGCATTCTGACCAGAAAAGAGCCCCCGCTTATTTCTGACATCGTTCCTGTCCCACTGAATGTATGAGATCCATCTAATTGATACCGTTTTCGCAGTTTGGGATGCAGCAAATGATAGTTATTGATTGATTTTTCATAAATCGAACTCACAATGTCACTACTTTCTCTTTCGTTTTGTGTGCCACGCACTGGGGAGCTGCAGACTAAGGACGCCGCTAGCCGCAGAACACACACTTAACAGAATCCATAATAATATCTCTGAACCTAGAAAAGCGAATCCAGCAAAGATACAAGCCTGGACAGCATGAATGATCCATTTTTTCTTTAACGGAATCAGCCATAAAATACCCAATCCTGTCTCAGCTGTCCCTATAAAAATACTTGTTTCAAAACCTGTAAAGCCTTGATAAAGCCAAAACAAACTGAAAAACAGACACATAAACACATAGACGATAGCAGATCGAATCAAGTGTTTCGGTTGTTTATTTTGCTCAATCCAAAGCCTTAACGCATCAAAGCTCCATGCGGTCGCCCAGCCAAGCAGCGGCCGAAATAATAAACGATCGACCCACCTTCCCGGCAGTCCGTATGCTGTTTTGTATTGGTACTGTGTTAGAAATGTCGTTTTCCCGTTGTCTTGCTGTATATATTTCCAGTACCCGCTGCCATGCTGAATCAAAGATAACGGATGATTCGAGCCAAAAGCCAGTGAAGACACTCTTTCAGATGAACATTTGTTAAAAACACCGAGTGTTTCTCCTGTACCTGATACCTTTAACCCAAATCCTATCCTTGTTTCGTAAAGAAACTTCTGCCTTTCATATGGCTGCCTATGCAAATACGTGATATTTGAAAACCGGAGATCCCATTCCTGATGCAGCGATGGATTTTGTGTATATTCCCAAAGCTTATCAAGATCAGATCTCATTTCGATTTCTACATAAATCGGCTGCTGTCTCACAGTCCTCCTCCCTTCTATTTGAAGTAATTCCTATATTAGCATATTAAACGTTTTAAAAAGTACATCCTTCCAAAAATCCTAAAAAAAGCATAGAAAAAGAAGAGTTGTTACCTTCTCTTCTTTTTAAACATCTATTTGTTTCATTATTGAGTTTTAACCGTACCAAAATGAATAATTGCGGCATTTACGCTCTATGTGATGTCAGCAATGAATCTGAGCAGCTTGATGAGCGACCTCGGGAACCGTCGTTCATAATAATCTTCTGGCGATTGAAGCATCATGTTGAAAGTGACCAGAACATTGAGGTCCAAGACTAACGGATGATCCGTCCTTTATTTATCAAATCCTTATCAGACAGTCCCACTATAAAAATCAATGCCGCTTTCACATGTAAAATGAGTGAGTTCAAATCCTCGGAAAATGAACGTTTCTGTTAGGTCTGATTTTTCTTTTTTCTGCTCAATATTGTCTCCGATTTTACTGGTTAACACATCATAGTCCTGCTTTTCATCTTTTGGATGATCTGATTTTTAAAGCTGGTTTGGTGTTTTGTATTGCTTGCTCCGCCACCTCATCACTGCACCTTCCTATAAATGAATAGATGACATATGGAACAAGAAATCTAGCGCTTGGAACCACACATTCCAGTCAGTAAGTATTGATATCAAGTTATCCATCCGTCAATTTCCTTCATTCGAACAGAATTATTTTTCTTTATATCCATTTTTTCAATAAAAAAAGCATGATGTATCTTTCATCATACTTTTCAAAAATGCGCCTTTGCAGTCTGGAATAGACTAAAACTCCAGTTTGAAGCTTTCTGCCTGATCTGAAACTTCCACAGGTATTCCCATTATCGTTTTCGGTTTGGAAACGGAAACAAAGCGCATCTCTTCCTCTAATTGCTGAAACGCCCTTTCACTGACTACAATTCTAGCCGGCTTTCCCGGGCTGTTATCAATGGCTGCTTTAATTTTTCCAAGCATAAAAAACCTCCTGTTCTAGATATTAAATCAGACTATCATAAAATTGATGACAGTTTAAAATTAAAAAAAGATGATATACGTTTGTCCTCTCTAGAAAAACAGCATATAAACTAAAACCAATGACTACATTGAATCCGCGCAGAACGTTCTGACTGTGAAGAATTTTCGGTTCAAAAATAATGACTGCCGCTGCACATACGATCAGGAACGAAACCATACACTTTCTCACTGTATGTTCTTTCCCATACATGCATAGCCTCCCTTTTCAAAGAGCAAACTGACACAATACTCATCAACAGAGTTGCAGCATAAATAATGCAAGCTATGGACATGATCTCAATATGTATTATATGATTTAAATGAAAAAATATCTTATGTCAAGAGGTAAATGAAATGAACCATAATCACGAATATACATTACCAGATATTACGAAAAGCATTACTTTGGACGCACCTATTCAGAAAGTCTGGGAGACAGTCTCCGCTTCAGAAGGCATCGCCAAGTGGTTTATGCCCAATGACTTTCAGCTGAAGGAAGGACAAGAATTCCACTTGCAATCACCGTTTGGGCCATCTCCTTGTAAAGTGTTGACTGTTCAAGCTCCCACTGAACTTTCTTTTGCATGGGATACAGATGGATGGGTCGTTACCTTTCAATTAGAAGACTTGGGAGGAAAGACAAGGTTTACCCTTATTCACGGCGGCTGGAAGGAGCCAAATGAAGTGATCGGCAAAGCGAACGAGAAAAGCTCAGTCATTCGCGGTAAAATGGATGGCGGCTGGACTGGAATTGTAAATGATCGGCTGCGTAAGGCAATTGAAGAATAAAAAAGAGAGAGATGGTGTCTCTCTCTTTTTGTTTTCAACACATACTTTACGGTTTGAGATTTATCAATCATAGAACGTAACAGTTTTAGATTTACCAGAGTTTTTTTCCTGTGCCGTTAATGGAATAAACTGAAACGAAGCCTAACACAGATAGGAATTTAATGCCCTTCATGTATTTCATCATCCAGATCTATCCCCTATAGCAATCTAGCAAGTCACCACCTGCTTTATGAATCCGCCTGCGGGTTTTTAAAATGTTCAAAATAAAAGCATTTTCATTTGAAATGCCATCTCTTATAATTTGGTTAGAAGGTTGTACTTCAATCAGGAGGAAAAGAACATGGAATTAAGCTTCACAAAAATACTCGTTATTTTATTTGTAGGCTTTTTAGTATTTGGACCTGATAAACTGCCGGCGCTCGGCCGTGCTGCAGGAAAGGCCTTATCAGAATTTAAACAAGCGACAAGCGGACTGACTCAGGATGTAAGAAAAAGTGATTCAGAAAACAAAGAAGACAAACAAATATAAGATAAATGATTTGGGCCGATGAATAATCGGCTTTTTATTATGATTTGTTTCTGTGTCATCTGCCTTTTTTCTATAATTTAGACAGCCTTTTTTTCCTTCAATGATTTCAACTGTCCAAACCGCACATTTTATTCGCCGTATAATAAAGCGTATTGATAACAAATAAAGGAGGAGAAGATATGGGTTATTATAAAAAATACAAAGAAGAGTTTTACACGGTCAAAAAAACATATTATAAGAAGTATTACGAATATGATGAAAAATACGATGATCACCATGATAAAAAAGAGTACGAATGTGATTATGACAAGAAATATGAGGACTATGATAAAAAATATTATGATCATGACAAAAAAGACTATGATTATGTTGTAGAGTATAAAAAGCATAATAAACATTACTAAACTCCATTACATCTCCTCTTTTTCACTTTTTCCCCGGCTACATGCCGGGTTTTTTGTTTGATCTGCTATTTGGAAAAATTGAAGTTTTCCTTAATGACAAAATCTAAAATTATATTGAATATTTAGTACATAGATTAATTAGTGGATGTGCATTTGCTTCCGCTTCAAATATTGCAGGCGCAAAGAAATTTTTGTAAACTCTTTGAGAGTTATACATAAAAGGAGAGGTTCTTTGTCTAAAAACATAGCATTTTATCTCATTTTATTTTGCCTATTTCTATCAATTTCTATGAAAAACTTTGAAGTAATAGAAACAGTTGCCAATGTTAGCTGTTTTTTTATCGTTTTGCTTTATGTTAAAGAGGAGTTGAAAACATATTCACGTAAAGCATTAGCCATCCTAATTATTTGTTTTCTTTTCTTAGTTGTTATCTGTGCTTTTATCATTTTACATGGACAGACAGCTATGAAACATCATACCTTCTTTGCAGGCTGGGAAATGATAGAAAATATTCTTTTGATTATCGTTTCTTTAAGTATTTGTGTTTATATTTTGCGGAAGATTTCAAACCGTTTAAAACGATTCTGATCAATGTATTAAACTTCAGATTGGAGAAAGGTTTAGTCCCTTAAATCATTCAAAATGAAGAATTTTGTCGATTTATATACATATATCCAGTTCCAAAATTAGGTATAATGAATGGGTAACCACTATCAAGAGGGGGAATTTTGGTGAAAAAAGTATTGATTGCAGGTGCAGTAGGAACTGCAGTTCTTTTCGGAACACTTTCATCGGGTATACCAGGCTTGCCCGCGGCAGACGCCCAAGTCGCGAAAGCAGCCACTAAGCTGTCTAAGGGAATTGGCGGCCGCGCCTACCTGAACAGTAATGGCGCAGTTTTCACAGCTAAAATTAAGCTGCCTGACACCGTGAAACATGATGACTCGGTCTCTACACCTTATATCTATTCAGGATTTAAAGCAAAAAGCGGAACTGAGGCGGATACCGGGCTTCAGTACAGCAAACAGTACAACGTGTGGAAGCCCTTTATGAAGGTCGGGGCCAAAAATAATCAAACGTACATCGAAGGAAAAGACAAATTCACATACACTAAAGGCTTCCGTCCTGGAAGCACAGTCCAAATGACTATCTATAAAAATGTAAATGGCAATACACGCATGACTCTTTGGGGAACGAACAATGATGGCTATACTGGACGGATCATCACGGAAATTCAAGAAACCAACATCGGCACAATCTCAAGTTGGAAAACACTTGCTACCGCAGCTGTTTCGTATGAAAGTCAGCGTGACGCCATCAAAACAAACTTTTCGACATCTTTTAACAATATTACAATCGACAATAAAGCCGTCACACCTGTCATAGATACACAAGATAACGCAAAGGTTTCTGTTTCAGGAAATAACGTTACAATTTCTGTTAATCAATAAACGAAGCAGAGAAGGCCGCCGGCATCGCCAGGCGGTTTTTCAATTATACAATCTAATATCATAGGTTTAGGTTATTTTGGAAATAATCTAGCTCTCTCCATGTCAATGTATTTTATGTTTCATACAAAAGCATTGATACCGGCTGAATATGATTTAGCTATTCATGGAATAATGATATCTAGTTTCAAAATTAGAAAAAACACTTGAAGGGAACCATTTCTCTCCCAAATCTGAAAAACATCACTTGCCCTACTGCAATTTCCAATGGTATGATTTTCTATGTGAATTTTATCTAGAGGTGTAGTTGATTGCCGTTGAATAAAAACAAAAAAGAGAAAAAGAAACGTTTCGTAAATATCATATTATTCTTGTTTAATTTTTGGCCTTGTTCCTGATACATCATTTTTATTGTCGTTATTCAACTGATTAAGAAATCAAAGAAAAAAGAGTGTGTACATGTTTAAGGATTTTTTCAATTCTCACCCGTTTATTAAAAATGTATTGGAGATCTTAATCACTGCTGTTTCTCTAGGAGTATGGTTTAATGTAAATATCAATCATTACTTAAGTGTTATTTTTGGATTTTTAACAGCTGGAATTATTAATTCAATTTTAGGATGCACTTGGGAACCTAAAAAGAAGGCTGCATCATGAAGAGGATTACCCTCTTCATTTTTTTTACGTCTTAACCTAAAATGTTTAAAACGATCCCACTGTTTTAAGGTAATTTCCCCTCTTATCATACAATTGTTTTAAATCATTAGTTACGCTGTCAGCTCTCATATCTCTCAGCTGCCACCGCAATTCTTTAGCTTTTTCGATCATCCCATTTAACTCTATCTTCTGATCCAATCACCACCCTCCCTATCTAATAGAGGACCTACTAACAATGCAATGAATAAAGAGGCAGCATTAAACTGCTACCTCAAATAAAAGCTTGTCCCCATGTTTATAGTTGATTAACTTGAAATCATCTATCGTAAAGTCATAAAAATCTTTAACGTTAGGATTGATCCATAATTCAGGCGCTTCAAACTGTTCTCTTTCCATTTGGATTTTCAAATTGTCTATATGACGTGTGTACACATGGCAGTCGCCAATGTTAAAGATATATTCACCAAGCTCATAACCGGTGACTTGAGCAATCATGCGCTGCAACACATTATACTGGAATACATTGAAAGGATTCCCCAATGCCATGTCATTGCTCCGCGCTCTTACCTCTAGATGAAGCTTTCCTTGTTTAACATACCATTGTGTCTCGTATACACATGGCGTTAAGGCCATTGCGTCTAGTTCATCAGGATTCCACAGCATTGTAATGTGTCTGCGTGAAGATGGATTGTTCTTCAATTGATGCAGAAGATAATCAACCTGATCCACTTTTTCTCCATTTAGATTTCTGTTTTTCTTTCCCAGTTGAAATCCGTATGCATGTCCGATGGTGCCGTCTTCTTGTTTCCATTGATCCCAAATATGTACGCCCATCTTGTTTAAATCATTAACATTGTTTGATTTCATCTGCCATATCCAGAGCAACTCTTTAATCGCTGTTTTCCAGGCAACCTTTTTTGTCGTTAAAATCGGAACCTCGGAGTTGTCGAATCTCATTTGCTTACTGATAATGCTTAGTGTGTGAGCCGGTGTACCATCAGAGTCCCACTTTGTTCTTACATGAAATTCTTCGTCTGAGATTCCATTATTTATAATGTCCTTTATGATTGAATTGTATTGTTTATCGAATTGAGTCATTATTAAATTCCTCCAATGATTTAAGAGTGCATAATGAAAATAGTTTCAAAGTAGAAAGTGATGATAGATTTAAAACGGGATAAAAATTAGAAACCGTTACAGTGTAATGATTAGTAATGACTTTAAACAGGAAGTATCTGTTGTCTGTTTAAACCCAAGTAAAGCAAATAAATTCAAATCAGATTCCACTATTAACAATGTAATTAAATTTTTTTATTCACACAAGGAATTGAAAATTGGAACTGTATCTATATATAACTTGTATCCCTTTTATGCTACAGACCCCAAAGATTTACACCCAATGTTTGAATCAATGAGTAAAATTCAATACCAATCCTCCATAAATGATCACTTTCCTCCTTATTATATTAGATAAAAAGTATTATTTTATTCAGAAATATTTCCAACAAAAATCTTTTATGGTAAATTTAAAGCAATGAATTTAAAGGAGTGTTATTTTGCGTAAAATATTCAAAACCATTAGTTTATTAATTATATTGTTATTATTAATTTATTCTCTCTTCGGTTCTAATTCACAATTATTTGTGTGGGCTCAGTTAATCTTAATCGCATTCTTGATTGGGTTTGGAATTAACAGCTTTGTAAAAAAAGATCGGTATAAAGGTACTCTATACTTCGTAATTGCAATATGTAACACAATTATCAATTTTGATTACATAAAGGAATTAATTCAGAGCATTTAACTTTTACATATATAAGAGGTGGGAAATTTCCCACCTTCTTTATTGTATAGGAACTAATATTTCACCTAAGTGATTATCAATCATTTGTGAAGTATATCTCTCTATAATCGGTTCTTCTCTTATAGTTAGACTATTTTTTTCTATTTCAGAGAAAATAATGCCCCAAAATTCACTTACTGCCTCTTTTGTATGGTCAAGCAAGAAAACAGCGTATTTCCCTCCAGGTATCTTACCAACTTGAGCTGGTTGCGGCACATTAAAATCTTTATTTACTATAACGCAAACATCATAACGGCATTTCTCTTTAGGAGTAATACTTGGATCATCTTGTGGAATTCCTAAAATTATAGAGTTATGAAATACACCATTTAACTGTGCCCACTTTTTAAAAGATTCCATTAGTTCTTTGTTTTGTTTGCCACCATACTCTCCAACATTCCGGAAATATGCAATCCTTGATTCAGGTAATTTTTCAATAGTTATTTTCATATTTTAATCCCCTTTCCTAGAAAAAGGTAATATGATTAAAAACATTTTTCAAGAAATTTTTAACAAAATCCAATTACTTCGTTCCAGTTGATCCGTGCCCACCTCGGTCATCGTTGCCTAGATGGTCTACCTCTATCAATTCAACTGCAGGCATCTTCTTCATAATCCTAAATTGACAGATCCGATCACCCTTCTTAATCTCAGTATCACGCAATGCATATGCAGGAAAGAACCAAAAATCGTTGTCTCCCTTATAAGACTCATCGATAATACCCATTGAATTGGTTTGAATAACCCCAAAGTTCTTATATGTACTTGAACGGGGAACGACATGTGCTTCGTAGCCTTCAGGCAGCTCCATTGCTACACCTAATGGGACAAGCTTAAATTCATCTTTTTTGATTGCTACATCTTCAGCTGCTCTGAGATCGATCCAATCTCCTTGCTCAATTTTGCTGATTCTCGTTTGGTTTTCATCTAGATATTTGATTTTTATTTGCATCGACATATGTATTAGCTCCTTTTATGAAAACTATCATACGGTAAAACCCGTTCTTACGTCGTTTTCATCAGTTATAAATTGAACGTCTTCAAAAAAAATTTTTAATGCATTAAAGTAAAGCTTTTCAATATCATTTTTGTTTTTACAGTATATCGAAACATAACTGCTATCAGCGATCAAAAGGACAAGTGCGCAATCACTGTCAACAAACTCTTCATATGTCTGGACTTGAATAACTGTTTTTCCAAGTGGAAATGCCTGCAGTTCAACAAAAATGGTATAATACTGATTTGTTTTTAATCGATTCGCTAAGTTAGTTCCTTCAACAATTGCGTAATCATTAAAGAGCTCCTCATCACCTAGTTCTCCATTTACAACAAAATAAGATTCCCCACTCGTTTGCCACTTATAATGAGTTATTTCTAACGGCTGCAGTATTCTCCATAAAAAATGTCCATATTCATTCGGTATTTGAAAGCTAACTCCCCTTTTCATGTATATCCCTCACTTCATTTCATTATATACTCTGATGTCAGGTTTATGGAACAAGGAATCGACTCCCGCTTGATACCAGGCTTCACTTATAAATTTTCTCGTCCTTCTCGTTTAATTGCTCTTCGTATGCTTAGTAATATAGGTGTTTCCTTGCAAGACGTTTTAGTACAGCGAGTACCTTTAATATATAAGTGTCCTGCTGGTTTTCCTAGTACTTCTACACGGGGGTTCCCGCAATCGTTTTGGTTATAGAGCATTGAAACGTCTCTTGGTCTATCATAGATGTGCTGTTGAATGATTTCAAATGAAGCTGAATAAAACAAGATCGACATCCAGCAATTAACATTTATTTTTTGCGGCTATATTTGGTTTTTACAATCCATAAGGAAGCGCGGATCGCTTATGTGAAAACAATGCGGAAAGAGCCACGAACCGTTAGCTATGGCGCTACATACATCGCTGAACCTGACGAAGTTATTGCTACACTTCCGATTGGATGTGCTGACGGTAATTCTTATGCACTTTGCAATCGCGGGTTTGTTCTTCATCGCGGAAAACGAGTGCCAGTGGCTGGGAGAGTCTCAATGGATATGATCATTGTTAGTTTAGGAGAAAACGGTGAAGGTAAACTAGGAGAGGAAGTTGTAATTTACAGTCAGCAAAAGGGAGCTGAGATTCCCGTTGATGAAATGGCTGACATGCGATTAACTATGAAGTGGTGTCTGCATTAAGCCTCTGCATCCCTCGTTTTTATATTAGAAATAGAGAGATTTTGATTTTGTTTACATATCATGCTCTGAAATCAAACAAATCCCCCCTGCTATTATTAAACAGAGGGGGTAATTGCGCCATACCTTAAATAACTGATTTTTCAGCTGTATCTTTATCATGTCGAGATCGGAAATGCTCTTCTAGCCCTTCAAGTGTGCGTCCTTTTGTTTCCGGCATGAATTTATACACAAACCCGATGGCGAATATACCGAAAGCCACGAATATAAAGAATGTAGAAGACAAGCCTACAGAGCTAAGCAGTATCGGAAAAGCAAAACCGATTATAAAGTTTAATATCCATAGGAAAAAAACACTTATTCCAGAACCGAGTCCCCTTAATTTTTGAGGGAAGATTTCCGCAATGACCAGCCAAGTCACAGGCCCTACGCATCCTTGCATAAAGGCTAAAAATACAACGGTCAAGGATAGTACCGCATAAGGGAGTGCTGCAGACCCTGCAAGCACGATTGAGAATATCGCAATGAATAAAAGCGCTGTCGTCGTTCCGGCCAAACCAATCAATAATATAGGACGCCGTCTCACTTTTCCGACAAGCCAAATCCCAAATATAACGGCAATGACAGATACCAGCCCATTTCCAATATTAGCGATTAAAGCCGCTTTTGTCCCAAAGCCAGATTCTTTAAGGATTTGAGTGCCATAATACATAATCGAGTTCACACCGGTAATTTGATTCACTATCGCAACACCAATACCAATCAGTAAAAGACGGCGCAGCCATGGTGTAGAAAAGTCCTTAAGTGAAACCTTCTCCAGTTCTGTATCTTTTTGTACCGCTGCTTGAATGTCTCTACATTCAGCTTCTGCACGTTTAACATCTCGAATTTGCTTAAGAACACGCAGCGCCTCACTTTTTCTCCCTTTGGAGATTAGCCATCTCGGACTTTCTGGCACCTTGAGCATACTGGAAAATAGCATGATAGCCGGAACGGCACAAAGCGCCAGCATATATCTCCAAACATGTCCCGTATTTGCCATTGTCACGCCAAGAATGGCATTAAAAACATATGCTAAAAATTGCCCGCCGACAATCATTAGCTCATTTTGGGTTACCATACGTCCCCTCTTCTCATGCGGTGCCATTTCTGCCAAAAAGGCCGGAACCATCGCTGAAGCTCCGCCAACAGCCAGCCCGAGCAAAAACCGAAAGACCACCATCACTGAAACATTAGGCGCTAATGCTGTTCCAAGTGATGCTATGAAAAATATAAATGAAAGATTAAGGATCATTTTACGGCGGCCATAGCGATCAGCCAATCTGCCGCATAACAACGCTCCAAACGCCGCACCTAATAAAAGAATACTTGTAACAAGCCCTTCTGTAACCGGCGTTAAATGAAGCTGGTCTGGTTTTGCCATAAAAGGCAAAGCTCCATTTATCACTCCGGTGTCATATCCAAAGAGAAGCCCCCCAAATGTTGCTGAAATCATGATTAATTTCAATCTGCGATTTCGATTTTCAGACATATCCATTTCCCCTGCCTTTATTAAGATTACTTAATAAGTTCCTCTCAGTATGGATATTGAAACAAGAATTTTAACTAAAGGTGATCGTTTGAAAAACCTCTACCTTAGATTTCCGATTTAACCAAAAGAAAAAACATTGTTATGTTATAGATATGTTTTGGTTACTTTATTGTCATTTCTGATATTATCATAATTATAAAAGTATTTTTAGTCAATTATGTTTTTACAATCTTTTATTTTTGTTATTTCACAGGTAGATTTTGATTGTTTTATTATGAAGTTCGCATTTTTGCAAATTCATAGTATGAAGATGGGGAGCCATATCCTATTCACAAAAAATGCTCATATCGTTATAATAATGACGTTAACGGGATTAAAAGAAAGCATACAAGAACTTACATTCTAAAGAGGACATCAAAATGAAGACAGCTTTAATGAGGATTATCGTATTGGTTTTATGCATGACATTAGCAGCCTGTGGATCAAATCACGCAGAAAAAAGCCATTCAACATCTAATCAAAAAGAACAAACCTCTCAAGGTATTCCATTTAATGCTGAAAAACAGCCAGAACATAAGCCTGGCCCATCTTATTCAAAAAATCGTAAGAAATTGGCGGATGTTACATTAGACAGAGCAGTTGATGGAGATACGATTAAGGTGATTTACAATGGAAAGAAAGACACAGTTCGCTACTTGCTCGTTGACACACCTGAGACGAAGAAGCCAAATTCTTGTGTTCAGCCATACGGTAAAGATGCGTCAAAACGGAATAAAGAATTGGTCAGCAGCGGTGAGCTGCAACTGGAATTCGACAAAGGCGATCGCAGAGATAAGTATGGAAGACTGTTAGCTTACGTTTATGTTGACGGCAAATCTGTTCAAGAGACATTATTGAAAGAAGGATTGGCTAGAGTAGCATATGTATATGAGCCAAACACCAAATACATAGACCAATTCAGACTGGATGAGCAAGAGGCAAAATCAGAAAAACTTTCAATCTGGAGCAGGAATGGATATGTGACTAATAGAGGATTTAATGGCTGTGTGAAATAAAAAAACTCTGCGGTTAAAAAAGAAACTACATAGCAGAATACAATTGATCTGTTTTAGCAGCTCTATAAAGATAATGTTGATTGGGCTTTTTAAACATGAATCTTGTTGACTAATATAAAAACAGCTATATAGATAATAAAAACCCCCCTTCACGCTAATGTGAAGGGGGATTTGTTTATTAAAAGAATTAATTTCTTGTGCCGCTTTGATATCCCTCAACCATAAGCGCAGTTTCATACATCTTCCCCATTGGCATTTCTAAGCTTTCCCGCTTCTTGAAGTGTTTGCAGACAGATGCAGTTCTGCTCGTCCGTTTTGTCTGCCGGACACTCCAGTATTGTGATACCTATAATGGAAGGCAGATTGATTCGAATCATCTCATATTCGTCATGTATCATCAGTTTTTTCGAAAGCTCTCCAAAGCTATATTAAGATCCTTTGTGTGAGTGTAAATGTTCTTATACAAATCGAATAGCGTTTTATATTTTTGAACATTTTGTTCCTTTGGATAAAATGCAGCAGCCTCACGTATGAATTGCTCTGCACATTCTTCAAGTGATTCAAACCACCCGCTCCCAAAGGCAGCCAGCATAGCAGCCCCCAAGGCAGGGCCTTGTTCATTTTCTAATTTGATCACCCTCGCATTGAAAATATCAGCTTGCATTTGCAGCCATGTTTCATTTTTAGCTCCCCCGCCAATAGAAACAACAGTATGAACTGATTTCCCTACTTCACGGAATAACTCAATTGATTCATGTAAAGAGAATGTAATCCCTTCCATTATTGCCCTCAAAAAGTGCTCTCTTTTGTGGGCACCATCCATTCCGATCAAGCTTCCCCGAATAGAAGAATCAGCATGCGGCGTTCTTTCACCAACCAAATAAGGAGTATATAGCAGTCCATTTGCTCCTATCGGAATTGATTCCACGCCCGCCAACAATTGCTCAAACGATTCGTTTGGCGCAAATGTTCTTTTAAACCAGTCCAAGCTGTATCCTGCAGCAAGTGTGACTCCCATCGTATAAAAAGAATCCTTTTTTCCATGATTAAAAAAGTGGACTTTCCCTTTAAAGTCTCTTTCTTTGCCTTCTTCGTAGGAGAGTATAACCCCTGATGTCCCAATACTGCATAATGTTTTACCAGAAGAAAGAATACCGGCTCCAATTGCACCGCACGCATTATCTGCTCCCCCGGCGTACACTTTTGTTTTTTCAATCAGCCCCGTCTCCGCCGCGACGTTCGGAAGCAGCGATCCTACACAATCATGGGATTCAACAAGTGGAGGACAAATATCTGCAGAAATACCAAATTGATTGCAAATATCATCGCTCCACTCCTTGCGGGTAATATGTAAAAGTAACGTTCCCGCCGCATCGGAGTATTCAGTGTGAATGGCACCGGTCATACGGAATCTCACATAGTCTTTCGGAAGCAAAAAAACAGCAGTTTTTTTAAAAAGATCGGGCTCATGTTCCTTCACCCATAACATTTTAGGCAATGTAAACCCTTCCAGGACACGGTTTTTTGTGATATCAAGCAGATGATCGCCAAATGTCTCGGTCACCCTGATACATTGAGGCGTCGTTCTGGTATCATTCCAAAGAATTGCATGGCGTAACACCTGCCGATCTTGGTCAAGCAGGACTAACCCATGCATCTGACCTGAATAGCTTATTCCGTCAATATCCTTAGCTTGAACATTGGATTTAGAAACCAACTCAGTCAATGCATGAATCGTTTGCCGCACCCAGTCTTCAGGATTTTGTTCACTATATCCCGCCTTCTCTTGGATGAGCGGATAACGTTTGGACGTTTCTGCACAAACCTTGCCGTTTTGATTGACTAAAATGGTTTTAACAGCACTCGTTCCAATATCTATTCCAATAACATACTTCATTTTTTCACTCCTTCCCCTCCCGATGATATGAAATTCCCCGTCATAGCAACAAAGTAAAGGCATCATGACGGAGAGTTTTGGGCGACTTGGCGATCCTGCTATATCTTTTGATAGCAGGATCTAGCGTTTCTTTTTATCTGTTATACTTCTAAAATGTATTGGTTCAATCTCGCTTTTAATTGTTCCTGTCTTCCAGATTCATTTTTAATTGATTTATGATTGAGTGCATATTCCTCAAGCGTCTTGAAATTAGCTCTTCCTTCTGCAATTTCAAGGCCAATCCCTTCAGTAAAGCTGCGGTAACGATGTTGAATCACATCTTCAAACACACGATCTTCGATTAACTTGTGTGCGACTTTCAATCCTCTTGCAAATGCATCCATCCCTGCAATATGCGCAAATAATAGATCATCAGGCTCAAAAGAAGATCTTCTGACCTTCGCATCAAAGTTTAATCCTCCGCTTCCAAGGCCGCCATTTTGCAGGATTTCGTACATGGCCAATGTCGTCGAATATAAATCTGTCGGAAATTCATCGGTGTCCCAGCCTAAAAGAGGATGCCCCTGATTCGCGTCAACAGAGCCAAGAAGTCCATGTACTCTTGCCATACGTAATTCATGTTCGAATGTATGCCCGGCTAATGTGGCATGATTGGCTTCGAGATTTAATTTAAAATGATTATCTAAGCCATATTGCTTCAAAAAGGCAATGGTTGTTGCTGCATCTGTATCATATTGATGGCTGGTCGGCTCTTTTGGTTTTGGTTCAATCAAAAATTGCCCCGTATACCCGATTTCCTTCGCATAATCCACTGCCATATGCATGAACCTGGCCAAATTATCAAGTTCAAATTTCAAATCCGTATTTAACAATGTTTCGTATCCCTCACGGCCGCCCCAAAATACATAGTTCTCGGCGCCAAGCTCTTTTGCTGTCTCCAGCCCTTTTTTTACTTGTGCTGCTGCATACGCAAACACATCTGCATTGCAAGAAGTCGCCGCCCCATGGACGAAACGGGGGTTCGTGAACATATTTGCAGTATTCCATAATAGCTTCACGTTGCTCGTTCTCATGTACTCCTTCAGCATGCTCACAATAATATCTAAATTTTGATTCGTCTCTTTTAACGTACTTCCTTCAGGTGCAATATCCCGGTCATGGAAAGCAAAAAATGGCGCATCCAGTTTTTCAAACATCTCAAATGCTGCTTCTACTCTCGCCCTCGCTAAATCCATGCCTTTATAATGATCCCACGGTCTTTGCATCGTAGCTGCTCCAAACATGTCTGTACCGTCAGCGGTAAATGTATGCCAATAAGCAATAGAAAACCGCAGATGTTCTTTCATTGTCTTTTCGCCGATTACTTCTTGAGGATTATAATATTTAAATGCTAAAGGATTAGTGGAATCTTTCCCTTCGTAAACCACTTTGTTTACGCTTTCAAAATAGCCGACTGAACCAGAATGAGATTGAACCATTTGATTTCCCCCTTATCATAAATTCACATTGTATATTAGTTTGTTGTCTAAACAAACTAACTTATTTTTATCTTATATAACCTCATCCGTATTTTCAATATTTTTTAGTTTTTTATAAACACATTCGCTATAATAAAGGTACGTTTCGCTATGTACTTTGTTTCATATTGAACACACAAAAAATTTCAACTTAATTTAAAGGTTATACAAATGGAGTGGATGAAGTGGATATCGCAGATCAAACCTTTGTCAAAAAAGTAAATCAAAAGTTATTATTAAAAGAAATCCTTAAAAACTCACCTATTTCAAGAGCAAAATTATCTGAAATGACTGGATTAAATAAATCGACTGTTTCATCACAGGTAAACACATTAATGAAAGAAAATCTTGTATTTGAAATCGGTCAGGGACAATCAAGCGGCGGCAGAAGACCTGTCCTGCTTGTTTTTAATAAAAAAGCAGGCTACTCCGTAGGAATAGATGTCGGGGTGGATTATATTAACGGCATTTTAACAGATCTTGAAGGGACAATTGTTCTTGATCAACACCACCATTTGGAATGCAGCTCTCCTGAAATAACGAAAGATATTTTAATTGAAATGATTCATCACTTTATTGCGAATATGCCGCAATCTCCGTACGGGCTTATTGGTATAGGCATATGCGTCCCCGGGTTAATTGATAAAAATCAAAAAATTGTTTTCGCTCCAAACTCCAACTGGAGAAATATTGACTTAAAACCTTTCATTCAAGAGGAGTTCAATGTGCCTGTTTTTATTGAAAATGAGGCAAATGCCGGTGCATATGGAGAAAAAGTATTCGGTGCTGCAAAAAATCACGATAACATGATTTATGCAAGTATTGGTACAGGGATAGGAATCGGCGTTATTATCAACAATGATTTATACAGAGGGGTAAGCGGATTCTCTGGAGAAATGGGACATATGACAATAGACTTTAATGGTCCGAAATGCAGCTGCGGAAACCGAGGCTGCTGGGAATTGTATGCTTCAGAAAAGGCTTTATTAAAATCGCTTCAAACTAAGAAGAAAAAAGTGTCCACTCAAGATATCATAGACCTCGCCCATCTGAATGATATTGGAACTTTACATGCGTTACAGAATTTTGGATTCTATTTAGGTATAGGCTTGACCAATATACTAAATACATTTAATCCGCAAGCCATCATTTTAAGAAACAGCATAATCGAATCGCATCCTATAGTTTTAAATTCAATTAAAAGCGAAGTGTCGTCCAGGGTTTATTCCCAATTAGACAATAGCTATGAATTATTACCATCTGTTTTAGGAAAAAACGCACCGGCGTTAGGAATGTCCTCTATTGTGATTGATCATTTTCTTGATGTGGTTAATCATTAAGTTTTACGCTGTTTTTTTAGTTTTTGTTATTTTTCATACTGAACAGGAGTATTTCTAAAGGGATTTTTCACATAGGACCGATATGAAAAAGGAGTTCTAAAATAGAAGCTCCTTTTTCTTGTGCACATTATTTTTCTTTATAACGAAAATATTTGAAGTCAGCCGGAATATGATGACCGCTGGTATCTTGGCACTGCATCCCTACAAAAGCTCCTGTAAAGAATCCTCCTCCGCGGATGTAATCATCTGATAATTTTTTCGATTCTAATGTAATGTCAATTTTATGCCAGTCTTCTTTGTTAAACGAATAGAAATAATAATATTTTTCCTTTTCGATATTTACTTTTAAATAGACATACTTTACTTCACGGGGGATCACAATTTTATTGTTTAATGGCTGTGAAAAAGAAAAGTTATCACATATTGTTAATTCAAGAATACGGCCAAGTTCTTCATCATGCGTAACTTGAAGAGCCGTCCAGTTCTCTGTATTGTAATAGTTCACCAGACCAGCGGCTTGCTGAAAATTTTCCGGATAAAATGCAACAGCCGTTTCCGCTTCAAAATGGAGACTTTGCCAGCGTCTGGCCACAAATGCCTGAGTAAATGCCGAGGTTAATGATTCATGGCCGTATAATCGCAAATGATTTGGCACTTGAGTCAATGAACCTAATTTCTCTGTAAACGGAATCCTTAATGTTTGAAAATTGATATTTAATGTTGAGTCCTCGAATTCATCAACTTCCGGGTACGTTGCTTCAAATATGGTTTCAGGTATAGAAGGCGCATCCACTTCCAAGCTCCCTTCTTTTCCGCCTTCTACATAAGGCCAGCCATCTTTCCAATAGAGCTTTTGAATAGCTGTTTCTCTGCCCAGCGGACAATATCCTCTCTGCTGAAAAATTGAATCATCGTCCGGATGAATAGGACGTCCCGTTAAATGTGCTAAATACCACTCATCTGTATGTGTGTGAACAATGGATGCATGCCCGCATTTTTGCAGCGGATTTTCCGGCGCATGCCATGACGTTAAGATAGGGTTATCAGGGTGAACTTCATATGGCCCCTCAATATTTGCAGAACGGGCAATTGTAGCAGCATGCTCGAACCGTGTTCCTCCTTCTGCGGTTAATAAATAATAATAGTTCCCGATATGATAAAGGTGCGGCGCTTCCGTCAGCTTTCTTTCAGTTCCTTTAAATATCACTTTCGGTTTTCCAATTAATTTTTGCTCCTCATCAGAATATTCCTGCATGACAATGCCTCCGAATGAGTGCCGATCAATACGCTGATCCCATAACATATTTAATAAATATTTTTTTCCATCCGTATCATGGAATAAAGAAGCATCAAATCCCGAGCTATTTAATGTGATCGGCTCCCCCCAATCACCATCAATCGTGTCACAAGTCACTAAATAATTGTGGCAATCTTTCCAGGCGCCATCTACTACCTTAACATCCGTATAGATCAGCCAAAACTTTCCGTCGCTGTAACTTAAACATGGCGCCCAGACCCCGCCTGAATTAGGGTTTCCTTTCATGTCTAATTGCGAAACTCTCTGTAATGGATGTGCAACTAAGTGCCAATTCACTAAATCTTTTGAGTGGTGTATCTGGACTCCCGGAAACCACTCAAATGTAGATACGGCGATATAATAATCCTCTCCCACCCTGCAAATACTCGGATCGGGATTAAATCCTTTAAGCACTGGATTGATAATCTTCATGCAGAACGCCTCCTCAGCTATTTTCTTTTGATTCATCATGTTTTAAGCTTTAAAATCATCAATATGATCCAAATAAACTTTGTCTCTATTCTCTAATTCTCGCACCATGTTTTTATATTTTTTCTCATCGAGATTATAGAAATTAATATCAATCATGGCTAAAACGAGCAAAATCGCGGGAATAATGGTTGCTGTAATTAATATGCCTGTTAATGCCTCAGGGGTTTGCGCCTGATTTGCCACATATCCAAACTTATCTAAAACCAGCCCTGGTACAACCCCTCCCAAGGCCATGCCGAATTTAAAGAAAAATCCGATAATAGCGTATATGAGCCCGCCCATTCTTTTCCCGGTTCTGTACTCTCCATATTCTATTGTTTCAGGAATGAGCGCCCACATATACCCCCCCGCAGTAAGACTTCCAGCAGCAGCAATTAATCGAAAGAAGAGTATGAGGAAAACATTACTTGACGGAACAAACAGTAAAGCTAAGAGGCCGATTATATTCAGTAATAATGCATAGTTTAGTAATTTCTTCTTCCCTAATAATTGATGCAGCTTTGGAATAAACGGTAAAATGACCAAAGCGGGCAAACTTCCTAGCAAACCGTACCATTTCACTAAATCCTCTCTTCCTAAGTTATACGTCACGTAATAGATGCCAACCGAATTACTTATTGAATTCACTCCAAAAATTATAATAAAGAAAATACTCAGTACAACAAGCGGACGATTAACACGAAATTGCTCAAATATATCCCATAATTTAATTTTTTCTTCAGATTTTTGAAGAGTGACACGCTCTTTTGTGCTTTTAAAACAAAAGATTAAAAGACATCCGCCTATGAATCCCATAATGGCCATGGTTAGCTGCCAGCCAAGAGATTCGCTGCCGGAAGTATCGCTTAAATAAGCAGCAAGTAAAGGAACAAAAAATGCAACGACAAGTCCCCCAAGATTCGCAAATAACATACGGACAGATGTTATACTAACAACTTCTTGATTATTCCTGGTCATGGCAGAGGTTAACGCGCCATACGGTACGTTTATCGCTGTGTATGTAAGCGACAAGCCGACATAGGTTATATAGGCATATATTAATTTTCCCATATCTGAAAAATCGGGGGTTGTAAAACAGAGGATGGCCAGTATGACAAATGGAAAAGCTCCGAATAAAAGATACGGTCTAAAGCGTCCAAACCTGCTATTCGTTCTGTCAACTATCGTTCCAATAAAAGGATCAGCGAGAGCGTCGATGATTCTAACCACTAAAAACATAGTACCGGCTGTTGCTGCCGATAAACCAAATACATCTGTATAGAAGAACAAAAGATAGGTAGACACTGTTGCATAAATTAAATTACAGGCGAAATCCCCAGACGCATATCCAACTTTTTCAACCATGCTAATCTTCTTTACAGTTTTTTCACCGGGCATGATTTTTCCTCTTTTCGGTCATTTAATAAGTAACAGTATGAAACGGGTTAAAAATCCCTTCAAAATTATTGGCCAATAGCGATTCATAAAAGCGCTTTCAAAAGATGATAGCGGTGTAACATTTCACAGAGCATTTTCACGATACAAATGGTGATCAGATAGCAGCGAAAAGGATAAAAGCCTCAGCTTTCGTTTTTTATATACCTCCAATAAAATCGAGCCTCTTATCCCCCCTCCCATTTAAGAACTTTAAATTCGGGCTTTATTATTAGTTTGTTGTTCGAACAAACTAACTTGATTTAATATTATAAAATCTTTTCCGCTTTTTCAACATCTTTTCCAGAAAATTTAAACCACTCAGAAACAATGATTGATTCTCTGTCTCTATCACTTTCGATTATCTCTCCACAAAAATCACAGTACCATTGTTCTTTTTTCTTTAACTTTAAACTTAAAAGTCTTTCTTCTATTTCTTGATCCATTTTAAATCCCTCCCACCTTAGCTATTTGGAGGTAACAATGGCACTATCTTCAAAATTTGCCGAACGAAAGCACCCCCATAAATAGGTGGCAATCATAAGACAAAAAAGTTTACTTTCCACAATTGAAAAGCTTCATCACTTTGTGGACAAGTGGTCTTAGAATTGCATCTCACCCACCTCCGACCTCATAATTAAGTTTGAGTTTGTTTTATATAAATTTGCTGGTGTGTCTGCTGTTACACATTTAGACAAAATATTCATTTTTTCTTATTTAGACTTAAATCTATGTCGAAAATGATCGTTTGGCATATCTTATACTATCTCCAAAAAAGAGGTGATAACATGTCAAACATGTCAACTGGTTACAATAGCTCCTTCGTGTTAGTTGTGGTGTTATTCATCCTGTTAATCATTGTTGGCGCTTCATTCCTTTATTAGTCTTGAGCCATTTCAATCCAAAGCCACCTTTTTTTTAAATTCACCTCCCTGTGAATAGCAGACGCCATAAGCAGTTTTTATGGCGTTTTGCTATGTGATTGCCGATTCATGCTGACAAAGTTTCTAAACGAGGGAAATATTCTTTCTCATCCGCCACTGTACTCAAGCCGTTAATCGCCAATTGTCTATCCTAAGACTTACCAAAAGCAGTTTGCAGAGAATATAAAAAAGCACCCCGAAGGATGCTTATTGATAGACTTTATCTTGCTCTTACATCAAATTGCGTTACAAGTCGCATATTAATACTGGTAATACGCTTACCATTTTCATACTCATACCAATGCTCACATGCTTGTAATTCTTTTATAAGTGCCTTCTCAGATTCTGCATTTACTTTAGCTGTTCTTACATTTCCATTGTCAAACCAAAAGTCAACTACAATGTTCATAAACTTTCACCTCTTGTTTTATTATCAGACAAGAGATCTAAAAATGTAACAGTTTGCAAAATTTGTCGAACGATTTACCGGAAGCAGTTTACAGAGAACATAAAAAATCACCCCGAAGGATGCTTTTAAAATTAAAATTCAGATGGAACTAATATTTTTGCTGCATAAAATCAATTTTCCCGCAATTAGTGCAAGCAAGAGCAATGGTTGGAACACTAGGTCCACCAACTTCTATTACGTTTGGTTTGTTTTGTAAATCTAATCTTATCGTACTATCTAAAAGATCAAATCCAAAGTTGCCACATTTTTCGCAGGGACCCTTTACTTTTGAAGTTATTGCTTGTTTAATCTTCTGATCTAATTCTTCAGTAAATGCCATATCCCCACCTAATTACCCACTAAAATGCATTACAATGGAACTATTTGAAGAATTTGCCGAAAAAAGTTTAAAGATGAAGCAATTAAGTTTGTAAAAGATACATAATGAAAGAAGCACCGATCAGATGCTTCTCTCAATAGAATTACATATCATCTTCTGAATTTTTTAATAAGTTTACAACGTGGTTTTTTTAAATCACAACCACAGTCATATTCTTCTACGAAATTTTCATTTTGTTCAGAATGAGTTACCGGATAAAAATTTTCAATTCTAGTAATGTTTTTATTTACATTGGTTATATGAGTTGGATGAACACGTCTAATAGTTCGAACATTTGTAGTGGTATTCACAAGATTTTTAGTAGGTGAAACTTTTGTTTTTGCATGGTTGTTTTCATTGCAGCTATTATGGTTGCGGCGGGAGCCAAGAATAAAGTCATCTGCATTTCGGTTCCACTCTCTGTTGCTCATGTAATCACTCCTTCCTTTAATAGAATCATACGCTGTAGTATATGATTTTTATTTTAGGTTGTCCTAGACTGTTCAACTACGATAGAGAAATCAACATAAGTCATTATGGTCTAATAACGGGTTAAAATGATAATTTTATTCGAATTAGAAGATTGCAAATGCAATACAAATTTAAGTTTAACCCTCCTTACGCTAATAGCTTAATTGAATTGATCTCACACATACTCCGAGAGAAAGCCAAGTATAGCAAGATCGCACAATGAAACACGATAATACTACTCTCCCGATACGGACGCCTCAGACTAGCTGCTATCCAGGCTCAGAATGTTCCTCTCGTTTTGGCTTTATTCCTCAACACCTTTGTTCCGTATCCGAATTCGTCTTGATAAAGGAAAGATGCTTCTCCCGTATATTTCGATAAGTTTTATTTATTATATTTCGTTGATAGATTAAGTTTATCGGGATTTCAAACATAAATACTCCCCCTTTTTATCCTCTAAAATGTCCCCTGTTTTATCGGAAATTTGTCGACAAAAAACCTTCTAATTAATTTTTGAAAGCTTCTTTAAAGGTTTTAGTAAGCAACTAGTGTAGAATGTAAAATATCAGATTGCCCTGACCAATTTTCAATCATTACACTTACTGGTATTTTTGAATGATTAATTTCAAGAGGAGACAAATGGGAATATCGTGTCTCCTTTAAGGACCCTTTTACTCTCAAATATAAAATAAAAGCAAATAGCTACTGGATTTGAATTTGATACAGAAACCATGTCCCTTGAGCAATTTTTATTTAGCTGGCTACATGAATACAAAAAAGACACCGTTAGAAAGAATACATATGAACTCCACGAACGAAACATCAAGAATTATATTCTTCCTTACTTCAAAAACATCAAGATTACAGATATTAAACCTATTATGTATCAAAAATTCCTAACTTTTTAACCGATCGATCGTGGATACAGCAAACGCACTGTAGAAATTATACATGGTACTATCTGCTGCTTTACAAAAACATAAGAAGTGGCAATTTGAGAATAAACAAATGTTACAGGATGATTATAAACATGATCTCAATTTAGTATTTTGCAGAGTTGACAGGAATTTTTTACCTAAGTCCACCCTTTTTAATGCGTTTAATCGTATTTTAAAGCGAGCTGACATCAATAAAATGCCTATCCACGCATTACTTCCATACACATGCTGTTTTACTTTTAGAGTCAGGCGCTGATATGAAATACATTCAAGAACGTTTAGGTCATAAAAGCATGATGGTAACTGCCGATGTTTATTCACATATTAGTAAGAAGCTTGACCAAAACCGAATAAAGGATTACGAGAAATACGTGCCCTCAATTGTGGAGTTAGATTCATAACTTCAAATTTTTTTGGTCATATTTTGGACCAAAAATATTGGTCTCTTAATCTTTTGACCAAAATTCAAAAATCCCCTGACACCAATAGTGCCAAGGGATTGAGAGATTAATATTGAGACATATATTGTTCGCGCTCCCAAGGATGAACTTGTGTGCGGAACATATCCCATTCGATTTCTTTTGCTTCGATGAAGTGTTCGAATAGGTGCTCGCCCAGCGCTTTAACCATGACTTCGTTTGATTTGAACTCTTCTAGCGCTTCAGCAAGTGTTGCTGGAAGGTCAACGATTCCGTTGTCCATGCGCTCTTCTTTGCTCATCACATAGATGTTGCGGTCGATTGGAGCTGGCGCTTCCAATTTGTTTTTGATTCCGTCTAATCCTGCTGCAAGCAATACGCTAAGTGCAAGATACGGGTTAGCAGCTGGGTCTACGCTGCGTACTTCAACACGTGTGCTGATGCCGCGGGAAGCCGGGATACGGATAAGCGGGCTTCTGTTTTGCGCGCTCCACGCTACGTAGCAAGGTGCTTCATAGCCGGGTACAAGACGTTTGTAAGAGTTTACTGTCGGGTTTGTTACTGCTGTAAAGCTTGTTGCGTGCTTCACGATACCTGCAATGAAGTGTTTCGCTGTTTCACTTAACTGAAGATCTGCGTTTTCATCATAGAATGCATTAACGCCATCTTGGAAGAGTGATAGATTGCAGTGCATACCTGAACCGTTCACACCGAACAATGGTTTTGGCATAAATGTCGCATGCAGACCGTGTTTGCGGGCAATTGTTTTGACAACTAGTTTAAATGTTTGGATATCATCACAAGAGCGGACTGCACCAGCATACTTAAAGTCAATTTCGTGCTGACCAGGTGCTACTTCGTGGTGAGATGCTTCGATTTCAAAGCCCATCTCTTCAAGCTCAAGTACGATATCGCGGCGGCAGTTTTCTCCTAAGTCAGTTGGAGCTAAGTCAAAATATCCGCCTTTGTCGTTTAGTTCAAGCGTCGGCTCGCCTTTTTCGTCTAATTTGAATAAGAAGAATTCAGGCTCAGGTCCAAGGTTAAAATCACTGAAGCCGAGGTCTTCCATTTCTTTCAGAATCCGTTTTAAGTTGTTTCGCGGGTCACCTTCGAAAGGTGTGCCATCCGGATTGTAGATATCACAGATGAAACGTGCTACTTTACCTTTTTCAGCTGTCCATGGGAAGATAACAAATGTATTCAAGTCTGGATACAGGTACATGTCTGACTCTTCGATGCGAACAAATCCTTCAATAGAAGAACCGTCAAACATGACTTTATTATCAAGCGCTTTTTCAAGCTGGCTAACAGGAATTTCAACGTTCTTGATCGTTCCAAGAATGTCAGTAAATTGAAGACGGATATACTTCACGTTTTCTTCTTTTACTAATTTTACGATATCTTCTCTAGTGTACTTTGCCATTTCGTAAAACTCCTCCTCTTAAAAGGTAAATGTATATAGCAAAACAGTTGCTAACGGATTAATGAAAGAAGCGGGACATGTCGCCTTGACGGAATGTATTCCCTCTTTGAAAACGGCCGGCTTGCATGAGCTCGTTTTTCAGGAGCTGTCTCAGCTCGTCATCGGACAGATCATGTTTCATTGGTTTTTTCGTCTTCTCGTTTTGTTTTTGCTCCGGCTCAGCTTCCGCTTTCGCCAAAATCTGTTTAATCCCTGCCATGTTTACACCTTGTTCAATCAGGTGCTTGATTTCTAACAGTTTATCTACATCATGGAATGAAAATAATCGTCTATTCCCTTCGCTTCTGGCTGGAAATATCAGTCCATTTTCCTCATAATATCGAATTTGTCTTGCTGATAACTCTGTTAACTGCATGACAATTCCTATTGGAAATAAAGGCATTGAGCGGCGAATATTATCACTCATCTCAATTTCCTCCTTTTCTTAACTTAGTTTCATTATAGGTGATGTTATATTTTGTGTCAACAACATGTAAGGATTCTTAACATCGAATTCAGTGAAATTTTTAAAAAATTTAAATTAATTGCTTTTCCATGAGTGAATCCACTGCACTGCATATGGCATTCTTTACATGCGAATAGGTTAATCCTCCCTGAACATACGCTACATACGGCGGGCGGATAGGGCCATCTGCTGATAATTCGATACTTGCTCCTTGAATAAATGTGCCTGCTGCCATGATGACATCGTCTTCGTAGCCCGGCATGTAGGCTGGGTAAGGCGTAACATGGGCATTGATTGGCGATGCATATTGAATGGCCTGGCAAAAGGCAATCATCTTTTCTCTGTCGGAAAACTCAACGGATTGTATCAAATCGGTTCTTTTCGCATCCCATTTCGGGTTTGAAGTAAAGCCCAGTTTTTCAAGAAATCTCGCTGTAAACACTGCTCCCTTTAAGCTTTGCGATACAACGTGAGGCGCCAAAAAGAAGCCTTGATACATTTCTTGGAGCGAGTAAAGGGATGCCCCCGCTTCTCTGCCGATGCCAGGGGACGTCATACGGTATGAGCATGCTTCAATCCATTTCTCTTTTCCGACGAGATAGCCCCCTGTTTTCGCAAGACCGCCGCCGGGGTTTTTAATGAGAGATCCCGCCATCAGATCGGCGCCGACATGACAAGGCTCAAGCTCTTCCACAAATTCTCCGTAACAGTTGTCCACAAAGACGATCAGATTTTCATTGATTTCTTTGACAAAACGGATCATTTCTTTTATTTCGCTAATTAAGAAAGAAGGACGATTCGCATATCCTTTTGAGCGCTGAATGCCGATTACCTTCGTCTTTGGGTTGATCGCAGCGGCGACTGCATCATAGTCTATTTTTCCGTCTTCCGTCAGTTCAACCGCATTGTAGCCGATTTGAAAATCCTTTAACGACCCAGCGTTTTCTCCGCCTCTTACACCCACAATTTCCTCTAGCGTATCATATGGCTTGCCGGTTATATAAAGGAGCTCGTCCCCCGGTCTGAGAACACCGAACAAAGCGATCGAGATGGCATGTGTGCCTGAGATAATTTGCGGTCTTACAAGGCCCGCTTCTCCGCCAAACACATCCGCATAAATACTTTCTAGCGTGTCTCTCCCGATATCATCATAGCCGTATCCCGTAGACGGTGTGAAATGCGTGTCGCTTACTTTGTGATTCCTATAGCTTTGAAGCACTCTCCATTCATTGCGCTCGCTGATTTCTTCTATTTGTTTATGAACACCGGCAATGTCCGCTTCCACTTCCATTGCCGTTTTTTTCAATAATTCTCCGTGTGTTAATGTGTCAAACATGTTTTTGTATGTCCTTCCTACATATACTTCTTTAATTCACCGATGATGCTTTGCTCTTCTTGTAGATAGCCTGAAATGTCATACTGTTCATTTTCCTCATTAAAATAGAAGCGGTCAACCATCGTTTCCGATTTGATTCTGGAAAGGAGCTTGCCTTCACCTGCCGGTACATGCGCTTCAAAAGGTGTTAACAGTTCTTGGCGCAAATAGCGCTGAATCGCTTCTTTAAACGTATCGGCGTCGCCCTCAAATTTCGCACTGACCATAATGTGATCCCTTCCGGCGGACGGTATGAAATCAGACAGTTTTTGGTCACGTTTATTGTAGGCCGTCAGCATCGGGATGTCATCGGCTTCAAGCTCCTCAAGCAGCCGAAGCACCGTTTTTTCGTGTCCCGCGTAATCCTCATTTGAGGAATCGATCAAATGAAGAATCAAATCCGCTTCTTTTACTTCCTCAAGCGTTGACCGGAATGCAGCGATCAGCGTCGTCGGAAGATCCTGAATAAATCCTACTGTATCTGACAGTAACACACTATAGCCGCTTGGCAGGACCATTTTTCTGGTCATCGGGTCCAGTGTGGCAAACAGGAGGTCTTCTTCATAGCTGTCAGCACTTGTCAGGCGGTTGAACCATGTTGATTTCCCCGCGTTTGTATATCCGACAAGCGCAATTTGGAGCACACCGTTTTTCTTTCTTCTTTCACGATATCGGCTTCTGTGGCGAATAACAGTTGAAAGTTGTGTGTTGATTTCATGAATGCGGTTTCTGATATGGCGGCGGTCCGTTTCCAGTTTCGTTTCTCCAGGACCTCTCGCTCCAATTCCTCCGCCTTGCCGAGAGAGATTGATCCCTTGCCCCGTCAAGCGAGGAAGTGCGTACTGCAGCTGAGCCAGCTCAATTTGAAGTTTGCCTTCTCTCGTTCTCGCCCGCTTCGCGAAAATATCTAATATCAATTGCGTGCGGTCAATCATCTTCACTTCAATCGCTGTTGCCAATGATTTTAGCTGACTTGGCGACAGCTCATCATTAAAGATAAGGAGATCAGCTTCAAGCTCTTCCACCAGTGCCTTCAGCTCTTCTACCTTCCCTTTTCCTATATATGTAGCCGCGTCAGCCCTGTTCCTTTTTTGTGTGACGCTGGTCAATACTTTTCCGTCTGCTGTTTTTGTCAGAGATGCAAGCTCTTCCATAGAATTTTCAAAATGCTCATCCGTGATATGCGGCAGCTGACATCCGACCAAAATCGCTTTTTCCTGTCTTGTTTCTTGTTCGTTCAAATGGATGTTCCTTTCTTTTGCATATTGGGCAGTAGTATTATCATACCAAACCCTGCATGTGTATACCACAAATCGGTTGCGTTGAACAGGAAGAAATACAGCAAAAAACAGACCTCTCGAAAGCTGAGAGGTCTATACAGATCCAGATGCTTCTTCTTTAATGGAAAGATCTTGGCTTTTAATGGTCATCAAGTCGCTTTTTAAGTATTGATCGCCCATTAACAGTCTCATGGCTTGCGCTCTGATCGATTTTTCGATCACATTTCTGACAAAACGTCCATTGCTGAATTTAATAGGACTTGTCGTGCTTTTCACCGTCATTAAGTAATCTTTCAATTTCCATTCCGCTTCTTGACTGAGCTGGTATTCCCTTTCAGCGATCATTCGCTTCGCAATCTCCATGAGCTGGGTGACAGAATAGTCCGGAAAATCAATGGAGATCGGGAACCTTGATTGGAGACCGGGATTTAATGAAAGAAAATGATCCATTTCCCGAGAATATCCGGCGAGGATCAAAATAAACTCATGCTGTTTGTCTTCCATATGCTTCACGAGTGTGTCAATCGCTTCTTTTCCAAAGTCCTTTTCGCCGCCTCTTGCCAGCGAGTAGGCTTCGTCTATAAACAAAATGCCTCCTAATGACTTTTTGATTAAATCTCTCGTCTTTTGGGCGGTGTGACCAATGTATTCCCCGACTAGATCGGCCCGCTCCGCTTCTATCAAATGGCCTTTTGAGAGGACATTCATGTCAAAGAACAGCCTGCCGATCAGCCGTGCGACCGTTGTTTTGCCTGTTCCCGGATTTCCTTTAAACATCATGTGCAGCGCTTGCTTCCCCACCTTCAAGCCTTGCTCCGCACGTTTTTGGTTCACAAAAATCCAGGCGTAAATTTCCTTGATGTTGCGTTTCATTTCCTCCATCCCAACCAGTGCGCTCATCTCTTTTTCGATTTCCTTCAAGATGCCGTGCTTCGCTTCGTTTTTTTGCAATGCAGCTTGATATTCCGCCTCTGCCTCAGCATTTGTCAGCACCTGCTTTTGCCCGTTCAGAATAATGTTGATCTGTCCGTTATTTTTATAAGTCACAGCGCGCTCCAACATATTCACCTCTCTGTTCTCTCTATATGATATTCAAGCGAATGCCGTTTGTGACAAACGCCTATCATGTGTCGAAACAATTGCTTTTTTCGGGAATACTCAGGAATCCTGCGCTTTCCCGAGAAATACTTTATTTCTTATTGTATTCACGGACATGGGGTGGACAAACCAAGAGATTTTATTTTTCAACAATTTGTCAGGGTCATATCGCAAAGCCTCCTATCATTATTTTTCAATTCACATTGAGAATCTTTTTTCTCACTTGATCTATCCTCTTTAACAAACAGGCCGTTTTTGCTCTGATGCCTTAGCGACATCCCCCTTCTTCTTTTTCTTCTCAAAATGAAGGTGCTTTTCTGTTAATTTACGTTCCAATTGACTGCCCATCACATGAACGCAAAGCTTAAAACCAGTAGGATCAGTGCAGTTAGAACCGAATCCATTAATACTTGTAAACAGATGGACATATGCACATATTCTATTTCAGATCGCATATGCTGTCGCTTCGTGTTGATTTGTGCGCTTTCCCGAGAAATAATTTCCGCATGCGGAAGGGTTAATTCCTCATTTTTCAGACGGATGATAACCGTACAAGCAGAAGCCGTTTCTTTTCATATCCTGTAATGAGGTGATGATGAAGAATGGTTAAGATTTTTATTGATCCCGGCCATGGCGGGTCAGATCCAGGCGCAACAGGAAATGGCCTTCAAGAAAAAACGTTAACCCTGCAAATTGCTTTAGCTTTACGTACGATATTGACAAATGAGTATGAAGAAATTTCTTTGCTGCTGAGCCGGACAAGCGACAAATATGTCAGTTTAACTGACCGGACAAATGCTGCAAATAACTGGGGAGCAGATTTCTTTTTGTCCATCCATGTTAATTCCGGGGGCGGTACAGGTTTTGAAAGCTATATTTATCCAGGCGTGGGCGCCCCGACGACGACTTACCAATCGATGATTCACCCTGAAGTGATACAAGCTGTCAACTTTGCAGACCGCGGTAAAAAAACAGCAAACTTCCATGTCTTAAGGGAGTCAGCAATGCCTGCACTATTGACGGAGAACGGATTCATTGATACCCTCGCAGATGCTAATAAGCTGAAAACCAGCAGCTTTATTCAAGGCTTAGCGAGAGGACATGCAAATGGACTGCAGCAAGCCTTTAATCTTAAAAAGACATCCATCTCAGGGTTATATAAGGTCCAGATCGGCGCTTTTAAAGTCAAAGCGAATGCTGATTCACATGCAGTCAGCGCCGAAGCTAAAGGCTTTGACACGATTGTCGTTTTAAAGGACGGGTTATACAAAGTGCAGATTGGCGCTTTTTCATCCAAAGACAATGCAGACGCACTTGCTGCCAGAGCAAAAAATGCCGGCTTTGATGCTATTGCCATTTTAGAACCATAATCTAGACGCGGACGAGCATCTCAAAAAAACCCGGCTTCTCATCATGAGAAGCCGGGTTTTTTATTCAAGAATATCAACAACAAATTGTGACCATGTTTCCAGACGGTTATAAATATCGTCCTGTTTCAATTCAGAGATTTTCATCCATTTTCCTGCAATTTGTTCTTTCTCCTTCACTTCCACCTGTGAACCTGGCTTTAACTGAAGCGCAGAAAGAATTCCGATATGCACTTTGCCGACACTGTTTTCATCATCATTAATGAGTCCCAATGTGACAATCGCCTGTTTATCCTCTTCCTTTATTTGCAGTTCTTCATCAAGCTCCCTGTCTGTGTTCAGCTTTAAAACTTCTGCAAATGAAGCCGCTCCGTCAATGGCGTTCATATGGCCTCCAAAGCCGAGAGAAAGCTTATTGTGCAGACGCGATTCACCGCCGCCAGCCAGCCGTTCGTAAAGAAAGACTTCCTCTTCACGCTTAATGACGACATAAGGAATCGGCTGCTTGAAATGCGGATCTTCTTCTGCGTCTCCCCTTCTCATTTCACGATAGCCCGCCTCGATCTGAGCCATGATTTCTGCTACTCTGCTATCTTCACTGTATACGCCCTGGAAGGTTAAGCTTTCTTTTTTAAACACTTCATCACGCGGGGCGACCAAAATCATTTCGTCCATTTTTCCCATGGTTACTGCGTCCTCCTCATTTGAACCTTCAAGCCGAAAAGAGCAGATATTATATCTGCTCTTTTTCGTCTCCAAAATAAAAGTCGTCGTCTTTAAGCGGCTCAACTGTCGCTTTTTTATAGCCGTTCCCCTTCATAGAGAAGAAGTCATGTGATTTTGTTTTCGTATTTAATCCGTTTAAAACGATCGGATTAATGTCTTCCTCTTCGAAATATGGATCAAATCCAAGGTTCATCAACGCTTTATTTGCATTATAGCGGATGAATTTCTTTACATCGTGTGAGAGTCCGACTTGGTCGTATAAGTCCTCTGTATACTCAAGCTCATTTTCGTATAACTCATTCAGAAGATCGATCGCAAATTCGCGAAGCTCTGCTTTTTTCTCTTCTGTCTGCTTATTATAGATTTCCTGAGCAAGGAGGCCCACGTAGACGCCGTGGATCGCTTCATCACGAAGGATCAGGTTAATGATTTCACCGCTTTGCATGAGTTTTCCTTGTCCGTAGAAATATAGCGGATAATAGAAGCCGCTGTAGAACAGGAAGCTTTCCAGATAGACGGAAGCAACCATCGCCTTGAACAGTGAAATCTCGTCATCTTTTTGAATGGCTTTGTAAAGCCCGACGATGATTTGCGCTTTTTTCTGCAAATATTTATTTTGTTTCACCCATTCGAAGACCTCGTTAATCGTTTCGGTCGGTGCCAGAGTCATGAAAATATTAGAGTATGACTTCGCATGGACAGCGTTCTCCATCATCGCCATAAAGTTCAGCACCGCTTTCCGCTGGTGGCCGTCTACATGTTCAGCCACGATCGGCATGCCCGTATTCCCCTGCTCTGTATCGAGAAGTGTAAGACCGGCAAGTACCTTCATATAAGTGTCCTGCTCATTTTTCCCGAGATACTTCCATGTGAGGAGATCGCCGTTTAAAGCAATCTCTTCCGGAAGCCAGAACTGTTTCACGTTTTGGTTATAGAACATTTGGGTAAAATCATCTTCATGCTTTGACCAGTTTGCTGCGTCATAAATTTTTGTCACTATAAACTCTCCTTTAATCAAACAACACAAGAAAGGCAACTGTCTTGCCCAGTATCTTTCGTTCTTGCATAGTAAATGGTTTTAATTCCTCTGTGATGCGCATACAGATCGATTCGGTTTAAATCACGAGTCGTCATTGTGTCTTTTAAGAACAATGTGAAGCTGATTCCTTGATCAATGTGCTGCTGGATAGTCGCGATCATATCTACAACCTTGAACATGTCCATGTCGTAGGCTTCTTTATAGAAGAACCAGTTATTCGATGCAAGCCCAGGCATTGGGTAGTACGTTTTTGAGTTGCCATATGTTCTTTCTTCAATCCGTTCCATAATCGGCATAACAGACGCCGTGCTTGATTGAACGTATGAGATAGAGCCTGTCGGCGCAATGCATAATCTATAGCTGTGATACATGCCGTGTTCAGCAACAAAGGCTTTTAGCTTTTCCCAGTCCTCTTTCGTCGGGATATGCATGCCTTCAAACAGGCTGGCGATTTTTTCGTATTTGGGCGAGAAATCAGTTGAAACGTACTTGTCGAAGTATTCACCTGTCGCATAGGTTGATCCTTCGTATTGATCAAACGTTTCACCCTTCTCTTTTGCGATTTCCGCAGAACGCTGGATGGAGTAGAAATTCACCATCATAAAGAACGTGTTTGCAAAGTCACGCGCTTCCGGACTTTCATACGCAATGCCGTTTTGCGCAAGATAGCCGTGAAGATTCATAGCGCCGAGACCGATTGATTTCATCGCTTTGTTTGCCCGTCTTACAGCAGGCGCATTGCGGATATCAGTCGTTTCAGACACGTGTGTTAAAGAGTCTGTCGCAAGCTTAACTGTCTTTTCAATTGATTTGTGCTCCATAACGTTGAGAATGTTAAGCGAACCTAGGTTGCAGGAAATATCCAAACCGATTTCATCTTCTTCATCGTAGTCTGTGTATGAAGAAACCTGAGATGCCTGCAGCACTTCAGAGCAAAGGTTAGAAAATTTCACCTTGGAAATATGGTTATTCGCATGCACTTTATTCACGTTATCTTGGAACATGATGTACGGATAGCCTGATTCAGAACGAAGCATCGCCAGTTTTTCAAGCAGTTTCCGCGGGTTGATTTTTTCCTTTTTCACCCGAGGGTTGTCGACAAATTTGTCGTACATTTCGTTCATGTCCATCTCATCCATGTGCTGGCCGTACTCTTTATAAATCGTGTGCGGATAAAATACGTAAGCCGCTTTGTCCTCACGCGCAAGCTCAACGAACTTGTCCGGAATAACAACACCGATCGAAAGCGTTTTGACACGCACATCTTCATCAGCAGAAATCTTTTTCGTATCAAGAAAATCATTGATATCGCGGTGAAAAATGTTTAAGTACGCCGCGCCGGATCCCTGTCTTTGCCCCATTTGGTCAGCATAACGGAATGCGTTATCAAGAAGCTTCATGACGCCTACAACGCCTTTTGTGGCATTTTCAACATCTTTAATGGCTTCACCTTTCGCACGAAGCTTGGACAGGTTAAGAGAAACCCCGCCGCCCAGCTTAGAAAGCTGCATGGAGATATCGATCGCTCTTGAGATGTCGTTTAAAGAATCATTTACTTCGAGCAAGAAGCAGCTCACAAGTTCACCGCGGCGTTTTCTGCCGGCATTCAAAAATGTCGGTGTGCTCGGCTGATATTCCTGATTGATCATCAAGTCCACATATTCTTTTGCTTTCTCCGTGTCCCCGTTTGCAAAGAACAGCGCAACAATGGAGATCCGGTCCTCATATCGCTCAAGGATTTTTTTCTTGTCATTCGTTTTCAAAGCATAGTCATTATAAAATTTAAACGCACTCATGAAGGAAGGAAAACGAAACTTCTTAGCGTAAGCTGTCTTAAACACTTCTTTAATGTCTTCAAAAGAATAAAGGCTTAAGAATTCCTCTTCGTAGTATTGGTTTTTAATCAAATAATCCAGCTTCTCTTTTAAATCGTGAAAGAAAACTGTATTTTGATTAATATAATCTACAAAATAGCTATGTACAGCCTCTTTATCTTTATCAAACTGGAATTTTCCATCTTTTTGGATCATGATTTCGTTATTTAACTGGATCCATTTTGGCACTTGATTTTGTGACAACTCTTTCTACCTCCTGAGTAAACAATTCAACGTCTTTAGATGTGCCGCTGAGTTCAAATTTGTGCAAGATCGGCACCTGATATTGTCTTGAAATGGTATCGGCGCTTTTTGCATAGTAATCGCCCCACACTTTATTGCCGCTCGCGGCGACTCCTAATAAGAGATGGGCGTATTTTTCGAGAAATGATTGTGTTGATGCCGGTACCTGGCCGAAGTTTGTCGTGTAGGTGACCAAAACAAACGGGGTGTCCAGATGGTCAATCTCGTCCACCTTGCGTATCTGCTGAAAGCCTATTTTATTCACAAACCGCTGAACATTCCCTGTTTTCGAATCAAATATGATTTGTACCACGTTTTATCACGACCTATCAGAAAATATGAATCTCTCATTACTAACACTATATATAGTATACTAACCTCTAGCAAAAACACAATATATAGATTTGTTTTTATGAAAAATTCATATTTTGATCAAATTAGGCAAATGGGCAGCCTTATAAGGGCCCAAAAAAGAGAGCAGAACGAGAATCATCTCTCGTCCTACTCGGGGTATCGTGTTTAAGCCGATGTTTATCATAACATGAAAAAAAACTGCTTAGTAGTCTAGATTTTTTTTTCTTAAGCGATCACAGCAAGTTTCGCTCTCTACTGTCTCTTCTATTTCAACGTCCGCACCGATCTCTTCTAAAACCGCCTTCAAGGCGCTGATAATTGACGCTTCTCTGATTAATTCTTTTCCGTTCACAATGATGCTTGTTCCGTATTCATAGCAAGAATCATCTTCGCAAATTTCTTCCCAATGATTCACGATCACTTTATGCTTCATTTTTTCACCCTCTGTTTGATCTGTGTCTGTAATTAGTTTAGCGGGTAGCAGCCGCTTTGTAAATTCGGATGCTTGTGAATTTTATTCAAGCTCATCATCCAAGTATTCTTTCTTCAGCTTTACCTCATTGCGGGACTCATTATACTCATAAATTTTGATATAGCCGTCCCCCATAACGCCAAAATGATTGTGTTCAAGCGGGAACGAGGTAGGCTGAGGTGTTTCATCGCCAGAATAGCCGCTGTCCGTTTCAATGACGGTATCATGGTTCCCGCATGCCCCAAACAGCAAAAATACGGCTATCCACACAAGCGCAATTCTGATTCGTCTCAGTTCTGCTTCACTGTCAAACAAGATACGTCACTCCCAGATTCAGATTTTTACATGATATTCGATTTAGCCCTACATATGTCGATCTCATAAAAAAAGACCGTGCCTCAGCATGGTCAGCTTACAGAAAAACATTTTAAAAATGGCTGCCGAGATTCCCCGACAGCCTCCCCATGCCTTGACATGGCTTTTTTGATCTATTCGAGTTCAAGCTGAACGTTTTTTTGCGGCGCAAACGTTGAGATCGCATGTTTATAAATAAGCTGCTGCTTACCTTCAGATTCCAGCAATACGGTAAAGTTATCAAAGCCTTTCACTTGGCCCCGCAGCTGAAAGCCATTCAGCAAAAAAACAGTGACATACGTATTTTCTTTCCGGATTTGATTCAAAAACTGATCCTGAATATTAATCGGTTTCATGTTTCGTCCTCCTTGATTCTCTATATCATACAGTTTCGATTAAAGTTCGAGTTTTCCTGCTATATGTGTGAAAATTTCCTTTTTTTTCAGCTCCATATCAACGGGCGGTGTCATATCGAACCATGTGACCTGCATCTTGTTGCGAAACCACGTCAGCTGGCGTTTCGCATAACGCCTTGAATTCTGCTTCAGCTGATCGACGGCATCAGAAAGTGTCACAAAACCGTCAAAATATGCATACAGCTCTTTATAGCCTATCGCTTGTATCGATTGACAGTCTCTTATGTTCCTGTCATAAAGGTGTTTCACTTCAGGAAGAAGGCCAGCCTCCATCATCATATCAACACGCTGATTAATTCTTGCATAAAGCGTATCTCTATCCATTGTCAGCCCGATTAACACTGCATTGTAGAGGAGTTCTCGTTTTTGCTCCTTCAAATGCTGGGACATCGTTTTTCCAGACGTATGTAAAATTTCCAACGCGCGAATGACTCTTCTTGTATTATTCGGATGTATCGCCGCAGCTGCCTCGGGATCTGCCTCAGCAAGTTTGGCATGCAGAAAGTCAGCGCCTTCCCGCTCCGCAGCCGTTTGCATGCGCTGTCGAAATGCAGGATCGTTCGCCTCTTCCGTGAATGTATAATCGTAAAGCACAGATTGTATATAGAGACCTGTACCGCCGACAATCATCGGAAGCTTTCCTCTTTTTGCGATCTCGCTGATTTTTTTTCTGACTAAACTTTGATAATCGGCGGTAGAAAAGGAATCCTGAGGGTCTAAAATGTCAATCAGATGATGGGGAACTCCCTCCATCTCCCGTTCGGTGATTTTAGCTGTTCCAATATCCATCCCTTTATAGACCTGCATTGAATCTCCGCTGATAATTTCCGCGTTTAAAGATTTGGCCAGCTGAATACTTAAATTGGTTTTCCCCACTGCCGTCGGTCCGACTAAAATGACAACGGGCTGCTTCGTATTATTCAATATGTATCACTCTCTTTTATAAATCTCCCCCCATTATAGCATTCATCCTATACAACCACCTATCCATTTTGCCCTTTTTTTGCCCCTGTAAACACAAGCTACCAGCCGAACGGCTCATTGCCGACAATTTCCCTCGTCTTTCCTTTCAGAGCATGACGGTGCGTTTTTCTCTCTCCATCTCCGTGATGATACACAACGCCTCCGTATTGGATCTCAATCGGCTCGTTATAGGCCAAATACGTTGTCTCCTCGATTTCATGATAATGTGTGCCGTCTGCTAAAGGAATCGCTGGCCCTGAGACTCCGTAATACCGATGAAAATGGCCGTTTTCAAAAGACGTAATCCCTGAAAAGTAATGTGTATGCTGATCGATATTCGATCCGTTTGCCGGCTGGGTAAATCCCTCAATGAGGTGGTAATGTCCCTGTTCTCTCATCGTTTTGACATGGTAAGCATGTACGTGAGGCGGTGCTTTTGACCAATCAGACTGATACAGGCCCAATATGTTCACATCCTTTCTTTTTCCTCGATTCGCCCAATCAAATCCCGATAGGCTGAATACACTGCATCATCTACACTTTATTACAGGAGGAAAGAAAACATGAACGAGTTTGAGAATTTCAGTGCTGAAGATACAAGAATATTTGGAAGACCTGGATTCGGCTTTGGATTTGGAAGACCTGGATTTGGTTTCGGCCGGCCATTCGGATTTGGAAGACCTGGATTCGGCTTTGGGTTTGGAAGACCATTTGGATTTGGTTTCGGCCGGCCATTCGGATTTTTTGGAGGACCCTTTATCGGCGGCCTTGCAGGCGGGCTTGTAGGAAGCGCTTTGTTTAATCCTTATTTGTATGGCGGATATCCCTATTATCCGTATGCCCCGTATCCTTATTACTATTAAGCGCAAAAGACCTCTTACAAAGGGGTCTTTTTTAAGTATTGAAAATGAATCTCTTGACTCATACATAGGCATACACTAATATTTTTCTAGCTGAAGGTCTTTTCTCATCTAAAAATACAGCAGAAGTGAGGAGAATTTGCGATGTTGATAGGTTACATATTCCTCACGATTGCCATATGCTCGGAATCGATAGGGGCGGCCATGCTGAAAGTATCTGACGGCTTCAAAAAGTGGAAGCCCAGCGCTTTGGTCGTGATTGGCTATTCCCTCGCCTTTTATATGCTGTCGCTGACCTTAAACCATATCCCCCTCAGCCTCTCCTATGCGACTTGGAGCGGCGCGGGCACGGTGCTGACGGCAGTGATCGGAGTGAAATGGTTCAAGGAAGAACTGAATGTCAAAGGGCTTTTCGGGATTCTTTTATTACTATCAGGGGTCGTGTTACTTAACTGGCAGTAAAGGAGTGATAAGGATGAAAGGATTGCTTTATCTGGCTCTTGCCATTGTATCCGAGGTTTTCGGGAGCACAATGCTGAAGCTTTCAGAAGGGTTTACACAAGGCTTGCCTATTGTCGGAGTCATTGCCGGATTTCTTTCGGCTTTTACCTTTCTAAGCTTTTCTTTAAAAACAATCGACTTATCAAGCGCGTATGCGACATGGTCGGGTGTTGGAACGGCGCTTACAGCCATAGTCGGTTTTTTGCTTTTTGGCGAAACCATCAGTTTAAAGGGAGTGTTCGGGCTCACGCTTGTCATTGCAGGCGTGATCGTGTTAAATCAGTCGAAAGCTCCTGCTAAAGATAAAAAAACAGACGGCCTGTGAGTGACCGTCTGTTTTTTATTCACCAGCCCGTTTTACAGCGGCTTCAAGCTGCATCTCGACATTTCCTTGAATGGCGCGGGAAATCATGCATGACGACTCCGCCTTTTCACAAAGCTTGTGCGCCAATGCGACGTCTTCTTGTGAAGCGCCATGTTTGAGCACGACAGACGGACGGTGAATGATCTTTTTGTATGTAAAGACTCCTTTTGTGACATCGACAATGCCTTCTGACTCCATCTGCAAATCTTCTTTTACCAGTCCGCTTCTTTCCATCATCGCAGCAAGTGTAATAATGTAACAGGTCGCTGCCGCCCCGAGAAGCATTTCATCCGGGTTGGTCCCTTCTCCCGGACCATCCATTTCTTTCGGAATGGAGATCGTTGTGATTAAGTTCCCGCTTTCGATCGTACCGACGTCATTCCGGTTACCCGGCCAGTTGGCTTTTAAATAAAAATGATGATCTGCCATCGTTGTTTTGCCTCCTTTTATGATCCTTTTTCAGTCTACTAACCTTCTCTTATTTTGTCTTCTGATCTGCTTGTTACGAATACTCATTTTCAAGGACACTTTTGATTGCACGGACATAGGCATAAAATTCATTATTCTTTGTGTATTTCCTATTTTTATAATAAAAATCATCGAAAAATGCTTCTCTCTGCTCTCGGCTGATTTCAAGCTGGATACTCAGTCCCGTTTCCCCTTGGTTATTAATGTTTTCTGCATTCAAACCAGCAAGACCGCTTCCGGTCGACGCTAACTCAGCGGAAAATCCACTTCTTTTAAGAGCTCGTACGATCATTTTTGCTCGCTTTCGGTCGGTGCCTCCAACAAGTGTATTCTTGTTCTCCCCTTTATATCCATGAAAAGCGACAACATATTGATGCTCCTTGATTTTCTTTTCAGCCAATGGCTCATCAAAGTTGGTGCTTGTGATGTGCAGGGTTTGGTTATCCTGTGACTTGAAACCTTCAAACAGGTAT
Source organism: Bacillus tequilensis KCTC 13622 (assembly GCF_000507145.1). Taxonomy (GTDB): domain Bacteria; phylum Bacillota; class Bacilli; order Bacillales; family Bacillaceae; genus Bacillus; species Bacillus tequilensis. The sequence goes on from NZ_AYTO01000041.1 coordinate 76,993, forward strand.
GTAGAGTATTCATTATTAAAATACCGCACAAGTTCGCTTACTCCGCCTTCAATTCTTCCGCCATGCGGAGACATAATTAAGACTTTGCTTCCTTTTTTCTCATTATATGAAATATCATAATCAGCTGGGCTCTCATTCTCTGCCAAACTGCTGAAATTAGGATATGTATCTGGCTGATTAGATGGTTCAGGTTCTAATGAGTAATGAACATATTTTAGAAATAGGACAATTGTTAAGACAAATATGACATTTAGTAAAAATCTTCTCATGTTTAACTCCTTTCATAAGAGTAGCACGGTTCATTATATGAAGTTTAGTCAATAGGTTTTATCTTACCATTGTATACACTATATCATCAGTGAAAAAGTTCCCGGTTTCAAAAAATCAATTGATTGTCACAGTTCATAGCGGTCCATTTCAAATAGGAGTGAAAAAAGATTGAGAGGAAAAAGGAAAAGGTAGTAATAACCTCACTTGGAAATTACATGTAAATAGGTTTAAGGAAGGTTTTCCCATCCGTCAGGCTATCCGATATGCTAAGACGGAAAGCCTTTTATCGGTCTGCAAGATAGGTTTTGCTTATTTGTTCTCACAAAGTCGCAGGAGAGTATAGAGTCTAACAAAAAACGTTCTTATCTGTTGTTTCGACAAACAAAAAGCTTTGTTTTGCGTTTTGCTTTTCTGTCTTACAATCATCATTCTTTTACAGATTGTGCCGTCTTTCTTCATATATTATATAATGCAGATTGGCATTTGGATTTCCAAAGACCGCTGCAAGAAATTCATACAGCTGCTCTCTTCGAACAAAAGTTTTCTTTCGATGCCCCAAATTCTTGCCACAACCCCCTGAACCCTTTTTTATCTGATTCGAAAGATTCATAAAAACCAACTCTTGTCCGTCTCTTATAAAGGACAAACAAACTTACCAAACCTTTCATCTGTTCATAGAGTATACAGAGAACCTTATAATAGGAGGAAAATGCATGTTTGGGTACTCTATGGTACAAATGGTAAGAGCAAATGCTCATAAGCTAGATTGGCCGTTACGGGAAAGTGTCTTGCAGCTTTACAAGCCCTTCAAATGGACTCCTTGCTTCTTACATCAGTTTTTTGAAACCAAATTGAGAAACAGAAAAAAAATATCTGTCATCATCGAATTTGAGGAAGGCTGTCACGAGACCGGCCTTCAAATGGCTGGAGAGGTGCTTCAAAAAGAAAAACGCAGCAAGCTGAAAAACCGTTTTAACAAAATCAATTGCTGCAGCGCGGTGGTGACACCTTCAGCGTTAGATTCACTTCTTTCTGCATGCAGCGAAATCCGCAAGGTCTATTTAAACCGCGAAGTCAAAGCGCTTCTAGACACGGCAACCGAAGCAAGCCACGCGAAGAAAGTCATCAGAAACGGGCACACCCTGACAGGAAAAGGCGTGACTGTCGCTGTTGTCGATACGGGAATCTACCCGCATCCTGATTTAAAAGGCAGGATTATCGACTTCGCGGATATGATTAATCAAAAAACAGAGCCTTATGATGATAATGGTCATGGCACACACTGTGCAGGTGATATCGCAAGCAGCGGCGCGTCCTCATCCGGCCAATACCGCGGACCTGCGCCGGAAGCCAATCTGATCGGCGTGAAGGTATTGAACAAGCAAGGTTCAGGAACGCTGGCAGATATTATTGAAGGTGTAGAGTGGTGTATTCAATACAATGAGGACAACCCAAATGAACCGATTGATATTATCAGTATGTCGCTCGGGGGCGATGCGCTTCGATATGATAATGAACAGGAAGACCCGTTAGTCAGAGCGGTTGAAGAAGCGTGGAACGCAGGAATTGTCGTCTGTGTCGCTGCCGGAAACTCAGGCCCTGATCCACAGACCATTGCCAGCCCAGGCGTGAGTGAAAAGGTGATTACGGTAGGTGCCCTTGACGATAACAATACCCCAAGCGACGATGATGATACGGTCGCTTCCTTCTCAAGCCGCGGGCCGACAGTATACGGGAAAGAAAAGCCAGATATTTTAGCGCCGGGTGTTAATATTATTTCCCTACGCTCTCCGAATTCTTATATCGATAAGCTTCAAAAGTCAAGCCGTGTAGGATCTCAGTACTTCACAATGTCAGGAACATCGATGGCAACCCCAATTTGTGCAGGAATCGCAGCTTTACTCCTTCAACAAAACCCGGACCTTACACCTGATGAAGTGAAAGAGCTTTTGAAAAACGGCGCGGACAAATGGAAAAATGAAGATCCGAACGTTTACGGAGCGGGCGCTGTCAACGCAGAAAAATCCATTCCCGGCCAATAGACAGGATCATCATAGAACCGGCAATCTCTCATAGACTTGCCGGTTCTATGTTTTTTAATTTACATAATAATGAAATGGAATAATCAAAATAGATCAAGAAAGTGAGAAAAGTGCCGAATTATATCTGCAAAACATGCCGTGTACAACATGCGGAGACTGTAAATCCGCCTAACTTATATCTGATTCATTCACCCAGCTGGACAATCTTGGGCAGCACTTGAATATATGCAAAAGGAAGCCTTCAAAACATCCACAAAAAAGTAGAAGAGCATCTTTACAGCAGCAAAACTGAACCAGAGTTTGCAATCAGGCAAACAGCACATTTGATCTGGCATCAGGGTTTCAACGTGAAGTGGCATTTCATATCTTGACCAAAAGACAATTAATCCAAGCACCGAATTAGACGGTATCAAGCCAGTGCCTTGTCTCATCCGCATTACTACTATGATCAGGTTGAATGGGCATGAAGTACTTCAGGCCCATTCTATATTCATGAGGATGACAAAGAATAGGCGGCAAAGCCAAGCCATCACATTCATTTCTGGGCAGGAGAAACGCTCAGCGCGAAACCGGGACTGGACCTTTACCATCTGGGCGAACATTTAAAAAACGGTGCTGTTCTTCATTAGATCAACGGCAATCAAGGGAAAGGCTGTCTATTGACCGGAGATATTATTACGGCTGCGGCGAATTGAAACTGGATCTGCTATATGTACAGCTATCCAAATCTCGTTCCCCTCCCCGCTTCCAAAGTGGAAGAGATAGCGGCTAAAGTGGAATCGCTTCAATTCAACCGGCTTTACAATGCTTTTGTGGTCAAAAAAATGCCGGCAAAGCAGTTCAGCGTTCTGCCGTATGCTATATCAAGGCGCTGAACAGCGAATTGTTTCATACATAAAGGGTGAGACGGCTCTTTTCCGTGTAAAAGATGGAGCAATTGGGAATAGTATCGTATAGATCAAAAGGAGGAATATTGATGGCACACACGAATACTCAGCTTTCTCAATGGCTGGAGTCAAAAGTCGGCCAGACGCTTGATATTAGAAAAGGTGAATTGACTCACGATGAAGAGATCTCAGACTTGGATCAGATTGTTCTCAACCTTCAAAAGGTAGGCATCCGCAGCACGAATCATCCTGATGATTATGTTGCGAAAGAAGAGCTCGTTTTAGAAGGAGAAGGCACGACATTCACTGAGGAGGGAAACGTACCGCTTCCGCAAAATGCCTATGAGATTCCTTTATTAGGTGATATTCATATTCACCAAGAAAACGAAGGATTGAAGGTCGTAACCGATCGTGCAGTATATACAATTGATATCCAGCACAGCTGACAGCCGCTTTCATCAAACTAATACAGGGCAGCGCCTTTGAGTTTTTTCAAAAGGCGCTGCTTTAGATGGATCTCTTCAAAAGTATAACGCATAGAGTACATAGTTTTTGCCCTCTATACTTAGTGATTTTCTCCGTTTTTTTTACAGCTTTATTAATATTCCCGCCCTTCTGTCTCATTTGTTTCTTCAGCGCAAATTGATTCTACATGCTGCATAATGACACGTGTGATTCTGTCTTTATTCACTCGCACAGGGTCAAGCATCGCATGTAAAGCCAACCCGTCAATAAGCGCGTAAAGCCTCTCAGCTTCAATGTCTTTATCGGCATCCTGCTTTAGTAAATCGAATTCATCTAAATAGGCAATGAGATTCCGTATACCGCCGTAAATCCCGTCATGATTCGCATCAAACATATCCTTTTTATGTCTGGCGTAAACCGTAAAAGCAAACCATACCTCCATCTCTCTAATTGTTTCTTCATTTGTCGGGACAATTTCAAGCAAAATGTGCAACATTTTTTCCTTGGGGGGCAAATCCTTCGTTGCAATGTCCTCAATGCGGGCTCTCGCCTTTTCTTGAACAAGTTTCATTGCAAAAACAAGCAGTTCATCCTGAGTAGAAAAATAATGGCGCAGCGCACCTAATGACAGTCCTGCTTCCTTTGCAATGTTTCGGGCTGAGGCTCCCTCCATCCCCCGTTCTAAAATCACACGCCACGTCGCTTCTGCAATTTGTTTTCTTCTTTTCTCATGGTCAATTTGTTTTGGCATAACTTTATTGTAACAAGAAAAAAAGATGAGGGCAATTTTATAATACAGTTGTGTTGCGAAAACAAAAGTGGTAACATATTATTTAAATAATACAACTGTATTGAAAAGAGGGGAATAGATTGAACGGTATCGCATGGATGATTGTATTCTGTGAAATTGCATTTTGGGTTGTGATTGTTTTAGGGCTGGCTGTACGCTACCTATTCAAACAGCGTACATTAGGGCTGCTGGTCCTTGCCTTAACACCAGTTATTGATTTGATCTTATTAGCAGCAACTGGTGTGGATCTTTATCGCGGAGCCTCAGCGACTGCTGCCCACGGGATCGCAGCAGTTTACATCGGTATATCGATCGCCTATGGGAAACAAATGATTCAATGGGCGGATGAAAGATTTCAATATTATGTGACAAAACAAGGATCCAAACCGCTGAAACGCTATGGAATGGATTACGCCAAGCACAATGCAAAAAGCTGGATAAGGCACGTGCTGGCTTACCTTATAGGTGCGGGGCTATTAGCAGGAATGATCTATTTCATTAATGATTCTGCCCGTACCGAAGCATTAAGCGGCATTCTTAAAATATGGACAGTCATTTTAGGCATTGATTTTCTCTTTACCGCCAGCTATTTTATCTGGCCGAAAAAAGAAAAAGCCTCGGAGAATCTCAAAAGTTAACAAGATGAAAAAAAAGTCCTTTTCGCTGGAAAAGGACTTTTTTCATTTTTGAATCATGTTATACTATTGTCCGGATGATCTATCTAGTTCAAACTCTTGCTGTTTTTATTGCATTCATATTCTGGCCTCGTTGAAGCAGGGAAAGGGAGTGTCAAACTTGAGCCAAAACGAACAGAACGAGCAGTTTAAAGATTTAAACCTAGGCTCAAAAATAATCGTGATTGTATCTATCATTCTTATCGTTGCCATTGCACTTGCGGTGATCTTCGGCGGCTATTTCTTCGGGATGAAAGGATTATTCTCTATTTTGGGCATTACTTATGATTCCAATCAAACATTAGTTTTATTTCTTTTGGTCTGTTTTGCGGCAGGCATGATCATAGATCCACTCACAAAGATTGTCTCTATGATTCTGGCAAAATCATTTTCATTGAAAAAAACTGCACTTTTTGCTTTTATACTTTACTTTGTGAGTAATTTCATAACGATCTGTTTTGCAGATTACTTTATGCAGTCTATATCTATTCCAGATATCTTGCTTTTTGTGATATCAGCATTGATGGCACTTATTGAGCTTGCCTTTGATTACAAGCCAAATGAGCAAACTGCTTAAAACCGCCTGTAATGATTCAAGCGGTTTTTGCTTTTTTTCTCATACTCACCGTCTAATTTTGCTAGATATCTACATGAAAATGTAAAATGATGAGCGGAATAATAGAATCAATAATGATATATAAAGCGGAAAAAAAAGCCCCAACCAGTGAAATTCTGACCACTTCCTGCCACACAGCCCCTGATATGTATGAGCTAATCCAAAAAGGAGCGATGAAACCAGGACGATGACCCAGTTTAAAATTTGCGGGAACAAAAACACGAGAACAAACATTAAAAACCCTCTATAAATGATCTCCTCCGTTACACTGGATGTTAAGGATACAACATTCCAAACCTTTTTCTCATTCAATGAAACAGACAGGATGGGCCGGCGGCCGAAGCCTTTACCTCTTCCGCTTTTTTCTTTGCTACTCGCCTTATCTTCGGGCTAAGTCTAAAACCGATGATACAATATATCACAAGGATTACATATAAAAGACCTAATCCCAGGTAAAGATAGGATGCAAGCGGACCGAGAGGATTTATTTGTATTGCCGGCATAGTGAACCCGACTTGAATGAAAGATCAGTAAAAGCGACTAGAGCTACAATAAACAAAGCGGGAATCCATAATCCGATCATTGTACGAACATAATACTTCACTCTTTCATTTCCATTTTCACCAGTCTTGATAATTCTTTTAGACCTTTGAAAATCAAAGTATCCAAATATCGGTTCATAAATCATTAAAAATAAAATGAGCGCTCAGAAACACATTTCCATCACGAAACAACCCCCTTTTATTTTTAAATTACTCATTTATAATATCGGGCGACAGCCTCAAATTCTCTTCAGCGCAAAATAAAACTCCCTGCTTATAAGAAACAGGAAGCAAAATAATGATGATTGAATTTAGATTCTGCATTCAAAAACAAGGATTCCTTCATTCTCAATAGTCAGTTCATCCAAAATGATAACTATCTTTGGGCTTAATGCCATGTTCCCACCTCCTTATATCCAAAATATACATTTATTTAAATTATTTGCAAATATAAGCTTGTTCTAATCTGTTATTCCAAACAGTACAAAAAAAGCATTGATCCATTCAAAGAATGTCTCAATGCCTAAATTCCCCTTGCTGCCCGCTACATCACACGTTTGAATATCTTTTTCATTCCATTTGTGATGTTATTTTTCATTGCAGAGTAACCCCTTCAAATGAAAACCATGATATTTCAGTGTTTTCTTAGACTAAACATGGACGATAATCTCTTCTTGCCCATTTTGCAATTAAAAAGTTTGATCAAGTTATTATGTGAATTTAATTCTTATTTCCTTTATAAGTTACTTATATGATCATTTTAGTTTATTAAAGAAATTTTAAGTATTTATCAGCAAAATTATGGTATCGTTGTTTGCGTTCATTGATTTACTTGGGGTGTTCACTAAGTACTTTTTTCGTTAGAACATCAATATTAAATAGGAGTTTATAAAATCGTAAAAAAATCTTACTTTCTCTTTTAGCTTTAGCGATTATTGTTGCTGGCGTTTTTTTACTTATGCATTTTAACAGCAGAAAAGTAGCCGAAGATAAAATCGATCATTATATTTCTGATTACGGTATTCCTCAAAAAGAGATTGAGTCTGAAGAATATCCTATGTTTAATTCTTTAAGTGCACCTACAGGTTTTACTAAAGCGGTTTTTGTAAAGAATGAAAATAATAAGAGCAACTATTACATTTTTCATTATGATCCCTCCAACAAAAAAATAACTTTCTCAGGTGTTATAGACGGAAATGAAGTATCGATCAATGATAAATTAATAAAAAAATAAAGATACCAACTATCTGATAAAGTTTTAAACCAAGAGTAAAGGTCCTATCTTTGAGGGCTTTTTTTAATTCAATAGGTTTTGTTTTTGGTTCATAAAGCCCTTTCATCAGCTAGAGCCGTCTGACGACATTGCCAATCTCACAAACGAGAGATTCAGATAGGCAACACATTCAGGCAGATTTCTATATTTCAACTAAGTTCACAAATAATTAACAAAAATTCCCTTGTATATTTTCCCACCACGTGTGATAATACAGTTGTACTAAAAAAACAAAGGGAGTGTTTAAAATGAGATTAAAAAAAGCTTTAACTGGTTCCGCATTGTCCCTTGCTTTACTTGTTTCCGCAACTCCTGCATTTGCAACTACTTCTTCGAGTACAAACACAACGCCTGAAGCAAAGGCATTAGAAACTTGTACAACAACACCATTCGGTCCATATTACTCAAGAAATGAAATTCCAAATTTCATTAATGACGGCGTGAAAAAATGGTATCTAAAAGGGGTTTCTTCGTGGGATGGAGTATGGTATGGATATTATGAAAGTTGTAACTAATATTAAGGGGGGGCTCCCCCCTTTTTTATGCCTTCTTCCTTTCAGTTCAAAGCCAATAATATTGCCACTTGTCAAATTCGTGTAGTTGTATTCGATCATGCTGTCAACCCCCTATCCCCGGCAGAATTGTAATTGCAAAGAATAAAACTACTGCAATCCTTCCAATGAGCCAACCATTTATTCACTTTTTGAAATGATTGTTTCATCACCAATCATTTTCAGATCGTCTGACTTTGCCACGGGCATCGGTATGTAATCTTGCATTATTATTTATTCCCATGCTTGCTAAACTGTCATCGCTTCGTCTTTCGTAGATTTAATTGCCCGCTGCAGACTACCTGTAGATTAGGCTATATTTTTATAAGCAAAGCTTTAATAAACCTGCATTCTCTTTATTGATCCGCTGTATCTCCTCCCGAGTCTGCCGGAACTGACTAAACGATATATCCTGCTGACACTTGTTTACCTTGATGATTTCCATTAGCCAAAGAACTTCATCAGCAAACAGGTTTATCGTCTGCTTCTTGCAACTGGAAGGCTGTTAGAACCCAGATCGGTATAACAAACCCCTGAAATACCCTTGCGAAAAAACAACGCCCGATAATAAAGTGAATTTTTTATTGATTCATATCGCAGAAAGGACCGGCCCCTCCGCGTCACATTTTATAGCCCATTTCTAAATCAATTCTTGAGAGATTATCTTTTGATGTTGCACGATTGTTTTCCCGTGCTCCGGCGTTTCCGTTAATTTGATTGGATCTATTGTTTCCGCCAATCACAATGACGTAATTTTTGTCATTTTCAATTTGATTAAATACCTGTTTCAAATTTTCTATATGTTTTGGACAGTTCTCTGTAAACGCGCACGTATGGTATATATAAATGTTTAGTTTCAATTTTCGGATGACGTCAACATCGGAGAAACCTGTAGCTTTGTTTGTGGATTTTTCAGTTGGAATGATTGGAGGTTTTTTAAATACTCCAAATGCTTTTCTTCCGTCATGACCTGTAATGGCTTCTCCATTCTGACGCGAGTTTTATATTCCGTCATGTCATCGTCTTCTTACCCTTCGTTTAATTGTTTGATGCGGCAGACTAAAGCGTCTTAATTTTATCGTCTGACTGGCATTTCAAAATGTTTTCCGTACCCGCACAAGATAGTGCATTATCAATCAAGTGCTGACGTTCTGTTCATTTCAACAGTTCCCGGACCCTCCTAACTTTATCCCAACTCCAAAGGGGAAGATTATGGACCTTAGCAATTAGTAAAATGATAGACGCGGTTGCAGAAAAAAAATGATTTACATCATATTACTCCGCATGGTCTAAGTACTCATGCAATCATTCTGTTAGAAAGTGATACAGATCTTTAATATGTAAGCCTTGTCCATACTACAGTTAATATGGCTGCAGTGTTTATATTCAATTCACCGAAAAACACAATAAAAAAAGCATTGATCCATTCAAAGAATGTCTCAATGCTAAAAAATACATGGGCAAAGGGTATACTCCCCATCGCCAAATCCCGCTACATCACGCGTTTGAACATCTTTTCCATCTCATAAGTGGAATGGTGAATGATGATCGGGCGGCCGTGCGGGCATGTAAATGGGTCTGATGTGCTTCGGAGGTCGTCCAGAAGCGCTTTGATTTCGTCATTTCTGAGGTGGCGGTTTGCTTTGATGGAGCCCTTGCAGCTCATCATGATTGCCGCTTCCTCACGCAGTTTTTTGATATCAATATGTTTGGAATCAAGGACCTGCTGAATGATTTCTTCGATCAGCTCAGCTTCTTCTCCCTTTGGAAACCAGGCCGGATGGCAGCGGACGATGTAGCTGTTTGAGCCGAATGACTCTAAAAAGACACCGACGCTTTCAAGCTCTTGTTTGTGCTGTTCGATAATGAGCGCCTCGTTCATGGAATAGTGGAACGTCAGCGGTACAATCATATCCTGCACCTCAGGCTCAACCTCTCCCACCTTTTCCCTGAAGTATTCGTATTTAATACGCTCTTGGGCGGCGTGCTGATCGATAATATACAGGCCGTTTTCGTTTTGTGCCAATATATAAGTCCCGTGCATTTGGCCGATCGGGTACATAATCGGAACCCGCTCAGACGTTGGCTGTGGCTGTTCCTCATGGTATTCTTGCTCAAATGCTTCTGGCTGTTCCTCTGAAACATCAGGCACTTCAATGCTTTGTTCCTGATCAGCGATAGGAGGCGCAGCAAATGGGAGAGGCGGCAATTCTTCCTCCGCATCAACCGGCTCTTTCACGACTGAGCTGAGCTTCATTGGTGAATAAGATGGCGCAGACGCTTTTTCCGGAGCTTTTCTTTCCGCAGGCTTTTCATCAAAAGTGATGAACTGCTGCTCATTTTTGATAACAGGTGCCGATTTTTTCGGAAGCTGGGCACTCGGAATCAGCTGCTGCTGTTTAAATACATCTTTAATTCCGTCACGAATTAAGTCATGAAGCTCTGTTTCCTTGCTGAGACGGACCTCAAGCTTCGATGGGTGCACATTGACATCGACTAAAATCGGGTCCATCGTAATTTCTATAAAGGTAATCGGATGACGTCCAATAGGCAGAAGCGTATGGTATCCTTCATGGACCGCTTTAACGAGCGGGAAATTTTTAATGTAACGGCCATTAACCACAGACGACATATAGTTTCTCGACGCCCGTGTAATTTCTGGGAGGGCGATATACCCCTTCACTTCAAAATCCAATGAGCTCACATGCAGCGGAAGCATTTTTTTGGCGACAGCCGTGCCGTAAATTGCTGCCAGGACGTGGCGTACATCTCCGTTTCCATTCGTTTGAAGCAGGTTTTTCCCATGATGGCGCAGGCGGATCGATACCTCCGGGTGAGCCAGCGCAATTCGGTTGACCACATCCGTGATGTTCCCAAGCTCTGTATGAACGGTTTTCATATATTTCAAGCGGGCCGGTGTGTTAAAAAACAGGTTGGAAACGACAATTTCAGTTCCTTTTCTGCTTGAGGAGCGTGATTCGGAGATGATGTTTCCTCCTTGTAGCACAAGCTTCGTCCCTGCTCCTTCGCCGGTGCTTGTTGTAATTTCAAGATGAGAGACTGACGCGATACTCGGCAGTGCTTCTCCCCTAAAGCCAAGCGTTCTTACCCTGAATAAATCATTTTCATCTTTTATTTTACTTGTTGCGTGGCGGCGGAAAGCACGCTTGCAATCTTCCGTTTCCATTCCTTCGCCGTTATCCAGCACTCGAATGGATGCAAGGCCTGCTTCCTCAATGTCGATTTCAATGACTGTGCTGTCAGCGTCGATCGCATTTTCCACCAATTCCTTGACGACTGAGGCGGGCCGCTCCACAACCTCGCCCGCCGCTATTTTATTTGAAAGCTCATCTGACAGCTGGATGATTTTTGCCACATTCATCACCCCGTTTTAATGTAATTTCTTTTGCAGCTTGTACATTTCATTCATCGCTTCAAGCGGTGTCATATCCAATATATTAAGTGATTTAAAGACATCGAGCACTTGCTTTTCTTTTTTTGAAAGCTTCGGCGCTTCAGCCGGCTTTTCCGCTGCCTCAAAAAAGGACAGCTGTGCCGGCTCTTCTTTCACCTGAGGTTTCTGCATCGGCACTTCAGGTTTGTTTCCGGAATGCTCAAGCTCTTTTAAAATATCTTGAGCGCGCGCTATAAGATCTTCCGGCAGCTCGGCAAGCTGGGCTACATGGATACCGTAGCTTTTGTCAGCTGCCCCTTCTTTAATTTGATGAAGAAAGACAACCGTTCCGTTATATTCTTCAGCGCGAACATGAACGTTTTTCAGCTGAGGCAGCTTCTCCTCAAGAACGGTCAGCTCGTGATAGTGTGTGCTGAACAGCGTTTTGGCGCCGATATGATCGTGAACATATTCGATAATCGCCTGTGCCAGTGCCATGCCGTCATAAGTGGACGTTCCCCGCCCGATTTCGTCAAACAAAATGAGGCTGTTTTCCGTGGCATTGACAATTGCATTTTTGGCTTCAAGCATTTCCACCATAAATGTACTTTGCCCGGAAATCAAATCATCTGCTGCGCCGATTCGCGTGAAGATTTGATCAAAAATCGGAAGCACCGCTTTCTTCGCCGGTACAAAGCAACCGATTTGCGCCATGATGGAAATGAGCGCGATTTGTCTCATATACGTGCTTTTCCCAGACATGTTTGGACCTGTAATAAGAAGCATTTGTCTGTTATCGCCCATCATACAATCGTTCGGGACATATTCCTGGCTGTCCATCACTTTTTCTACAACCGGGTGTCTGCCTTCAATCACTTCAACTTCGTCTTTAGAAAACGCCGGTTTCGTATAGCGACGATTTTCACTGATTGTCGCAAAGCACTGCAATGCGTCAAGCTCGCTCATCTGTTTGGCAAGCTGCTGCAGCCGCGGAATATATCGCTTCACTTTCTCACGAAGCTCGGTGAAAAGCTCATACTCCAGCTCGCAGATGTTATTTTCCGCTTCCAAAATGAGCGCTTCTTTTTCTTTTAATTCAGGCGTGATGTAGCGTTCCGCATTTGTTAACGTCTGTTTCCGCTCATAGCGCCCTTCCTCAAGCAGATGCAAATTCGCTTTTGTCACTTCAATATAATAGCCGAAAACTTTGTTGAAGCCGACCTTTAAAGAGCGAATGCCCGTGTATTCCCGCTCCTGCTGCTCCAAGCGGGCAATCCAGTCTTTTCCGTTTCTGCTTGCGTCACGATATTCATCAAGCTTTTGATTGTACCCATCTTTAATCAGGTTCCCTTCTTTCAACGATAAAGGAGGGTTTGCGTACAAAGCTTCTTCCAGCAATTCAAGCACATCCCCGCAAGGGTCAATCCGCTCCGCACGTTCCTTGGCCTTGTCATGAGCCAGTGAAGCAACCAGCTGTTTGATGCCAGGCACCTGCTTTAACGATTCCTTCAGCTGAATTAAATCCCGTGCATTGACATTTCCGAACGCGACGCGGCCTGCAAGGCGTTCTAGGTCATATACTTCTTTCAGCCGTTCACGCAGATCTTCCCGTTCAAAGAAATGGGACATCAAGGTTTCCACCATTTCTTGGCGCTCTTCGATTTGATTGACTCTGATAAGCGGCCGGTCAATCCACTGTTTAAGCAGCCTGCCTCCCATTGCCGTTTTTGTTTCATCCAGCAGCCACAAAAGGGAGCCTTTTTTATTTTTCGAACGGATCGTTTCAGTCAGTTCCAAATTTCTTTTTGAGTACAAATCAATTTTCATCGCTTCCTCAAGCTCATACACCTGTACGGGCTGAAGATGATCAAGACTTCGCTTTTGGGTTCTTTTCAGATACGTATATAAACGCAAAAATGTTTTTCTTACTTCTTCATGATTTAAGTGTTCAATTATCGTGACGTGTTCGTCTGTTTCACCATCTTCAATGGAGATTGTTGCACCGCACCGCTCTTTCAGCTGTGCGACCGTATCGGCATCCATGCTTCCTGAAACCACGATTTCCCGTGCGCCGACTGAATAAATTTCTGATATGACATCTTCCAGCCGTTCAATCAAAACGGCCAAATTTTCTCCCGTTGTTAAATCAGACAGCGCCAGCCCGTATCCATTCGAGCAAACGGAAACAGAAGCGATAAAGTTGTTTTCGGATTCGTGGATGCCTTTGCCGTCCATTACCGTTCCGGGCGTAATCAGTTGAACTACTTCCCGTTTCACAACGCCCTTTGCGGCTTTCGGATCTTCTGTCTGTTCACAGATAGCCACTTTGTATCCTTTTTTTATCAGCTGCTCGATATACGCGGAAGCAGAATGATACGGCACACCGCACATCGGTATTTTTTCAGCCGAACCGCCGTCTCTGCTCGTTAGTGTAATTTCCAGCTCTTGTGAAGCTTTTTTGGCGTCTTCAAAAAACATTTCGTAAAAATCTCCCAGGCGAAAAAATAAAAAGGCATCCTGGTGCTCTGCCTTAATTTTTAAATATTGCTGTATCATAGGCGTATAACCGGCCATTGTTTGATCCCTCACTATGTATCAACGATTCTTATTTTCCATCCTTCATTATAACATAAACAAAAAGTGATAAAAGAATGATATATCAATATTAAAAAAGAGACTTGGGGTACTGACTCCCCTAGTCCCTTTTTTATTCTTCAGGATCTCCCACTAAAAACTCCGGGTTGATGTCTTCCAGTTCTTCATCAAGCTCATCTTCCCAATCCTCTTCGTCATCCTCTTCCCAGTCAGGATTGACCTCAACAACTACCTTTGTTTCTCCCACCACTTCCGCCAAAAACTCCCTTTCCGCCTGCACAACAATTTTATTTCCATTCGGTGAAATGGTCACTTCAAGACAGTTTGGCTGCTGAAGGACTTTGGCAATCACTTCATGCTCATCATCTAAGTAATTATTGTCTCTGTATCTGAGTTTAATGACATCTACGTATTTTACCCGTTCAGTGACAACCTCTGTTTTTGTGTTGTCCGCGTAAGAGTACCATACGTTTATATCATAATACCCTTCAATTTCTACTGTTTTCCCGATTTTTTCAGCGTCATACTTGTGGTTGATAATCCAACCTCCCAAAATGCTGCTCGGTTTTTTCTCAGGGGAGATGGTGTTGGTGCATTGGGTGAATTTTCTCCCTTTCGCTACTACCGCCTTCGTAATAATTTCTCTGTATTCAGACATTCCGGCATGCCTCCTTGTTCTTCTTCGTGTTATCTTATGCTGGGCATTTGTCTAGTGTGCATTTTTATAAATAAAATATAAAAATACAAAGTTTCTGTTTCATTGTATGCAGGCGCGCCTAGAAACTTTACTTATAAGTGCATAAAGTTTATTCGCGGCTGAGCACCGTAAAACGAATTGAATATTTAGTACATAGATTATTTAGTTCATTTGATGGATATAAAAAAACACGGGCCTGTAAAGGCACCGTGTTTAGAAAGAACAGCTGTTATTTGAATGTTTCACCTTCGAACCGGTTTCTCCTTTCAAAAGGTCGCCTCCGGTTGACGTGATGATTTCATTTGTGACTTGGTTGGAAATGGTGTGTGCAACGAGCTGCAGAAGGTCATTAACTTCCATCTGCGAGTCTCTGAATTCCTGGATGACAGGAATCTCTTCAAGCTCTTCCTGCAGCGCGTCAATTTTTGCTTCTACTTGTTTGAGCGCTTCATGCTTTTCATAATGCTTCAGGTTGACAGCCTGCTTTTGCAGGGCTTTGATCTGATTAACGATTGCAGACACTTTGTCATTCTCATTGATTTGGGCTTCAGCCCGTTTGAAAAAATCAACCTCTTCTGTTTCAGAGATCATTTTTGCAAGGTTTCGTGCCTGCTGCACAATGTCTTTTTTTGAGTAGAGCGTCATCTTATTTCACCTCGATTGCTTCTCCTACCATTTCTCCGTCAAGCGACCATGTTTTCGCTTGCTGGATTTTCACGCGGACGATTTTGCCGATGGCTTCCTTCGGCCCTTTGAAATTAACAAGCTTGCTTTTTTCAGTATAGCCTGCAAGAATATCAGGGTTATTTTTGCTTTCACCTTCAACTAATACTTCGACAACCTTGCCTTCGTATTCCTTCATTTTTTTAGCGGAAATTTCATTCACAAGTGCGTTCAGACGCTGCAGGCGCTCTTTTTTCACACGCATCGGCACATTATCTTTCATTTTGGCAGCCGGAGTGCCCTCACGCGGAGAGTAAATGAACGTATAGGCGCTGTCAAACTCCACTTCACGGTATAAAGAAAGCGTTTCTTCAAACTGTTCGTCCGTTTCGTTCGGGAATCCGACGATAATATCCGTTGTCAAAGATGCGTTCGGCATTGCTTCCTTAATTTTTCGAACGAGCTCCATGTAACGCTCTCTGTCATATTTACGTGCCATCAGCTTCAGAACCTCTGAGCTTCCTGATTGTACAGGAAGATGAATGTGATCAAGCAGGTTGCCGCCTTTTGCCAGCACTTCAATGAGATGGTCGTCAAAGTCACGCGGATGACTTGTTGTAAAACGGATTCTCGGGATATCGATTTTTCTCAGTTCATCCATCAAATCACCGAGACCGTACGTCATATCTTCAAAGTCTTTGCCGTACGCGTTTACGTTTTGGCCTAATAGTGTAATTTCTTTATAGCCTTCGCTTGCGAGCCTTCTTACTTCCTGAATGATTTCTTCAGGGCGGCGGCTTCTTTCTTTTCCGCGTGTGTAAGGCACGATGCAATACGTACAGAATTTGTCACAGCCGTACATAATATTGACCCAGCCCTTAATTTTTCCGTTCCGGACTTTCGGAAGGTTTTCAATAACGTCACCTTCCTTGGACCAAACTTCTATGACCATTTCTTTTGAAAGGTATGCTTCTGACAAAAGCTCAGGCAAGCGATGAATATTATGTGTTCCGAAAATCATATCGACAAACGGATGTTTTTTCAAAATCCGGTTCACGACTGATTCCTCTTGGGACATACAGCCGCACACGCCTAAAATCAGATCGGGATTGTTTTTTTTCAGTGCTTTTAAGTGCCCCAGCTCACCAAACACCTTATTTTCGGCATTTTCACGGATCGCGCATGTGTTTAGCAAAATGACATTGGCGTCGTCAACAGAGTTTGTCGCTTCATAGCCGAGCGCCATAAAGATCCCTGCCATAACCTCCGTATCGTGTTCATTCATTTGGCAGCCGTACGTACGGATATAGAATTTTCTTCCGTCTCCCAATCCTTTAAATTGTTCAGAAATTTTAAAGTCATTATGATAAGTAACGGCTTCCTTGCCTCGTTTTTTCGCATCTTTTAAGGAAGGCGGAATGTAAACAGCTTCAAAGTACTTGCTGTAATCCTTCTCGGATTTTTTGTCCGATGGATGAACTTGTCCGCTCTCTGCTTTTTGTTTTTCATTCATGTTATGATTTCTCCTTTCAAACCAAACTTCCACCCTTCAGTATAAAGGTTATTGACGCTCTGCACAACTGGCAACCTATTATTGTACACTCACTGAGAATAATAATCAATAAGGAATCCAAAGAGGAAGAGTATTCTCTTCCTCTTACAATAGCTGGAGCTCCTTAGCCGTCTTTTCGATGACGTCAAGCGCCTGATCCAGTTCTTCTTTGCTGTGCTCAGCGGTAATAATTGTGCGAATTCTCGCTTTCCCCTTTGCAACAGTCGGGAATACGATGCTTTGCGCAAATACGCCTCGCGAAAGGAGCTGATCAGAAAATGCATTTGCCGCCCCTTCATCACCTATTAAAATAGGAAGAATCGGCGTTTCGCTCTGCGTGAGAGTCAGACCAATTTTCACAAGCATTGATTTAAAATAAGCCGTATTCTTCCACAAGCGCTCCATATGCTCCGGCTCTTCCAGCAAGACATCAATCGCTTCCATACAAGCTGCGGTCACAGCTGGCGGATGGGACGTGCTGAATAAAAACGGACGGCCCTTATGGCGCAAGTAATCGATCAGCACCCTTGAACCGGCAGCATAGCCGCCGAGCACTCCGATTGCCTTGCTCAGCGTTCCGACCTGAATATGGACTCTGCCATCCAGACCGAAGTGATTCACCGTTCCCCGGCCGTTTTCACCAAGCACTCCCGATGCATGAGCGTCATCCACCATCACAAATGCATCATATGTCTCAGCGAGCTCTACAATATCAGGCAAAGGAGCTATATTGCCGTCCATGGAAAATACGCCGTCTGTCACAATCAGACGCATCCGGTAATTCATTGACTTTCTCAGCACCCTCTCTAAATCACTCATATCGACGTGCTGATACACCTTTTTATCTGCCTTTGTCAGTCTGATTCCGTCAATAATAGAGGCATGATTTAATTCATCTGAGATGACAATATCTTCTTTTGTCAGGATGCTTGAGAGTACGCCTTGGTTTGTTGTGAACCCTGATTGAAATACAAGTGCCGCCTCCGTTTTTTTAAAGGCCGCCAGCTTTTTCTCGAGCTCTTGATGCATTGTAAATGTACCGGCAATCGTTCTCACTGATCCGGTGCCTGCACCAAATTGCTGTACGGCCTCCTCTGCGGCTTTGATGAGTCTTGGATGTGAAGTAAAACCGAGGTAATTATTCGAAGAAAGCTGAATGACGTTTTTGTGATTCACTGTGACAGAAGGGCCCTGCATTGATTCAAGCTGTTTGATCTCTTGCCATGTATGATTTTCTTTCATCCTATCAAGCTCTGCTTTTAAAAACTCAAATTCTTTCATCATGGTTATCCCCCTTTTATGGAATGAAAATCACTTTTCCGCACTGGCCGCTTCTCATCAGCTCGAATCCTTTCTCAAATTCCTCTAACGGAAACTGATGAGTAATAACAGGTGAAAGATCGAGCACGTTTGAACTGAGCAATTGAGACACCTGCCGCCAGGTTGAAAACATTTTTCTTCCTGTGATTCCTTGGATCGTAAGTCCTTTAAATACCACTTTATTCGTTAAGTCAATTGTCACCGGGTGTTCCGGCAAGCTGAGAATATGAAATCTTCCGCCATTCGCAGCCATCGCAAGGCCTTGGGCAATCGCTGAGGGATGGCCAGACATCTCACAAACAAGATCGGCGCCTTCTCCACCCGTTAAAGCGCTTACAATTTGGAGCGAATCTTCTTTTTCAACAGAAACAGTACATGAAGCTCCCATTTGTTTGGCTAGCGCCAACCTGTATTCGTTTTTATCAATCGCTATCACCTGAGAAGCACCTGCTGCTTTTGCAACCGCAACAGCCATAAGACCAATCGGCCCGCATCCGATGATAGCAGTCGTTCCTCCTGCTGGCTGACTCTCGAGCACTGTGTGAACCGCATTTCCTAAAGGCTCTTGAATGGAAGCAATTGACGGGTCCATATCGGCGGGATTCTTCCACACGTTTTCAGCTGGAACTTTTACATACTCCGCAAAACAGCCTGCCGTGTCCACCCCGATAATAGCTGTATTGGTACAAACATGAGATTTTCCGGATAGGCAAGGGGCACATTCGCCGCAGACAATATGGGTTTCAGCCGAAACATACTCCCCCACTTTTACACTGCCGGCATTCTCTCCCACAGCTTCAACAATGCCGCTGAACTCATGGCCGAAAACATAGGGTGTTGTGATTCTCTGGCGTGCCCATTGATCCCAATTATATATGTGCACATCCGTACCGCATATGGAAGCGGCTTTCACTCTTATGAGGACTTCATGTTTATCGATCTCAGGAATGGGAACTTCAGTCAGCACAGCACCGAACGTCCCGTCCTTTTTCAGTAGAGCTTTCATCTTTCCACTCTGCATGTACAATCCTCCTTGAAAGATTCTTGTTATATTCGGATTGTACCATGATATGGAATAAGCGTAAACATCAGTGTCTTTATCAGGAAGACATTAGTATCCGTCTTAAAAAATGGGCGGAATTTTTTTCTCAAACATTCAGCCCATGTCTGATATTGTATATTCGCCCATTTATGCATCAAAAATATTATCGGAAGAAAATATCACAACAAATGAAAAACAACCTGTTTGCATCATGCAAACAGGTTGAGAATGCTTTATTTGTTTTTTAGCGAGGCTCCACGATTAATTTAATCGCGGTTCTTTCTTCCCCATCGATTTGAATATCAGTAAAAGCCGGAATACAAATCAAATCAACGCCGCTTGGCGCCACAAATCCTCTGGCAATCGCCACTGCTTTTACAGCCTGGTTTAATGCACCCGCCCCAATTGCTTGAATCTCGGCGGCCCCTCGCTCTCTTAACACGCCTGCAAGCGCACCTGCCACTGAATTTGGACTCGATTTTGCTGAAACTTTTAAGATTTCCATTTCTGCTCCCCCCTAGTTTTACAATGGATAAGTGAGTGTTCATTAGAACAATCATTATTAGATGTTGCTATCCAAAAAGCCATCCCCACAATGCTTTTCAAAAATAGCGGGCTACCTTCCATTTTTACTATATTCACTAAGAAGTTGCTATATTCCTGCTTTTCTTTTTAATATTTTTATAAAATAACCATCTGTTCAATTATTCAAAGAACATGTGGTCATCATTGATTAAAATACGTTCGATTTTAACGGCTTTTTTCGTTTGATCGTCAATGTCAATGACAACTCCGCTCAGTGTTGTTTTTCCTTCAGCGACAGTAAAACGAACTGGAAGGTTCGTTTTGAAGCGCCTAATAATCGTCTCTCTGTCCATTCCCAGTATACCGTCATATGGGCCAGTCATTCCTACATCGGTAATATATGCTGTACCCTTCGGTAAAATGCGGTTATCCGCTGTTTGCACGTGTGTATGAGTACCGACTACAGCCGATGCCCGTCCATCCGTGTACCAGCCGAGTGCAAGCTTTTCACTTGTCGCTTCTGCATGGAAGTCGATAAAAATGTACGGTGTTCTTTTCGCAGCTTCGGCAATCAATTCATCCGCTTTTAAAAACGGATCATCAAGCGGCGGTAAAAACGTACGGCCCTGTAAGTTCATAACGGCAAGTTCTTTTCCGTTTGCTTTCACATAAGTCATCCCTTTACCCGGTGTACCCTCAGGAAAGTTTGCGGGACGAACCAAGCTCGGAACGTCATCTATAAAATCGAAAATTTCTTTTTTGTCCCATGTATGGTTCCCCATCGTGATTGCATCTGCGCCAGCTTGGATAAAACCGTGATAAATTTTTTCTGTCAGGCCTTTTCCATGTGCAGCATTTTCACCATTAATAATGGTAAAGTGAGGTTTATATTTTGTTTTTAGCTTTGGTACATATTCTTTTACCATGTCACGTCCCGGTGAACCGACAACATCTCCGATAAATAAAATTCTCATTTAGTAAATCCTTTCTTCTTGAAAATTCCTTAGCCGTCAAAAAAATAAAGTGATGCTTAGCGCATCACTTTATTTTGCATACTCTACGGCTCGAGTTTCTCTGATTACTGTCACTTTAATATGACCTGGATAATCGAGCTCGTCCTCAATTCGCTTACGGATATCTCGCGCCAGTCGATGAGCCTCAAGATCATTAATTGAATCCGGCTTCACCATAATACGCACTTCGCGTCCAGCCTGGATGGCAAATGATTTTTCCACACCTTCGTAGGACTCAGAAATTTCTTCGAGCTTTTCGAGTCTTCGAATATAATTCTCGAGCGTCTCACTTCTTGCGCCAGGTCTTGCAGCGGAAAGCGCATCTGCTGCCGCTACCAGCACAGCAATGATAGAAGTCGGCTCCTCATCTCCGTGGTGTGATGCAATACTGTTAATCACGACTGGGTGCTCTTTATATTTGGTTGCAAGCTCTACCCCGATTTCAACGTGGCTTCCTTCTACTTCATGGTCAATTGCTTTCCCAATGTCGTGAAGAAGGCCCGCACGTTTAGCAAGCTTTGCGTCTTCTCCAAGTTCCGATGCCATTAGACCGGCCAAGAATGCGACTTCCATGGAATGCTTAAGCACATTTTGACCGTAGCTTGTACGGAACTTTAAGCGGCCGAGGATCTTGATGAGATCTGGGTGGAGGCCGTGAACGCCAACCTCAAATGTCGTTTGCTCACCCATCTCACGAATATAGTCATCGACCTCGCGGCGAGATTTTTCTACCATTTCTTCAATCCGTGCCGGATGAATACGGCCATCCTGAACGAGTTTATCAAGAGCAATCCTTGCTGTCTCACGTCTGATCGGATCAAATCCGGAAAGAATGACAGCTTCAGGTGTATCATCAATAATCAGGTCAATTCCTGTCAGCGTTTCAAGCGTACGAATATTACGCCCTTCACGTCCAATGATACGCCCTTTCATCTCATCATTTGGAAGATTGACAACTGATACCGTTGTTTCGGCAACGTGGTCGGCTGCGCAGCGCTGTAAGGCGAGTGAAAGAATGTTTTTCGCTTTTTTATCCGCCTCTTCTTTCGCACGGTTTTCAGTTTCTTTTGTCATGATGGCGATGTCATGTGAAAGCTCGTTTTCAACCCGCTCAAGAATGATTTGTTTTGCTTCATCACGAGTCAGACTCGAAATTCGTTCCAACTCTGACTGCTGCATACGAATCATCTCATCCACTTTGCTTTCCATCTCTTCAATATGTTGTTGTCGTTCATTCAGAGAATGATCTTTCTTCTCCAACATCGCTTCCCGTTTATCGATCCCCTCATGTTTACGATCAAGGTTTTCCTCCTTCTGGAGTAAACGGTTTTCTTGTTTTTGAAGCTCATTTCGTCTTTCACGAACTTCCTGTTCAGCATCTATTCGAAGTTTGTGGATTTCATCCTTTGCTTCAAGCAGAGCTTCTTTTTTCAGTGCTTCAGCATCACGCTTTGCATCTTCAAGAATTTGCTCGGCTGCACCGCGTGCGCCCGCAATTTTCGCTTCGGCAATGGTTTTACGAACAAAGTAGCCAACAACTAAACCGAGTAGAATCAGCAAAATGGAGATGAGAACCATCATAATTGGGGTCATACTTTCACCTCCTCTTGCTATGAACTTGGTTGTTGCTTAAATAAGTGTCGGCATGTACATTGTCTAGTTTTCTCAACATACAGAACCTTCACAGGGAATGAGTTTTTTCATCGCCCTTGTCAAGTTTAAATGGTTTAACAATCATGTTAAAAAAACAAATGTTACAACTTCATTGTAAATGTGTCGGAAATACTTGTCAAGCTTGCCATCTTAACGTTTACAGACCGGCTATCTTTTAACGTGCCGAATGAATCCTTCAAAAGAAGATCACCGATCATTCTTGATTCAGAAGCTGGTATATTTTATTGTTCACTTGGCCCAATTTAGCATTATTTTGAATGTTTGAGAACAAAATAACAACGGTTTGTCCAGATTTGCTAAAGCTGTTCAAGATATTAAAGCCCGGCATGACGCCATGGTTTGAATAGCTTCCGGGAGCAACATAAAATCCCATGCCGTATGTGGAGCTACTCCCCGGCGTAAACATCTTTTCGTAGCTTTTTTGCGAATAGAGTTTGCCGTCTATCAGCGCTCGGTCGAACTTATACATATCTATAGCGCTCATATAAATATCACCGGCTCCATACAGCTGAGATAGATCGGGTATATACGGTGTAACCGTTTTGCCGCTATTCAGCTTATAACCGACAGCAGAATAGGGTTCTTTATCATACGTTTTGTAAAAGCCTGCATGCGTCATTCCGGCCGGTTTAAAAATATGATTCGTTATGTATTGTTCATAGGACTCGCCGCTTACTTCAGCAACGATATAAGCGAGAACAGAATAGTTGGAGTCTTTATAGTCCCACACGCCTGGCTGACGTTTGATTCCCTGTCGTTCTATGTCTTTTATTAAATCGTCCGGTGTAATTGCGCCGTTTCCTTCAATATGTCCGTTTATTCCCGATGTATGTGTAAGCAGATTTTTCAAAGTAATCGTTTGTCCGTTAGGAAAATTAGGTAAATACGTACTTACCGGATCACTTGTCTGCAGTTTCCCTTTTTCCTCAAGCTGTAAAATAGCGGTTGCGATCAGCGCTTTTTGTGATGAACCGACATAGTAAGATGTCAACGGATTATTTTGAATGTGCTGTTTACGATCTGCATACCCAAACCCTTTATTTGTTATGACTTCTCCATTTCTGACAATCACGGCTGTTCCGCTGAATCCGATCTCTTTTAAATAATTGCTTATTTTTTGATTACGGTCCACTGTTTTGATTTGTTTATCTGTTTTTTCAGCTTTTTTCTTTTTGACCGCTTTTTTCTGATCGGTACCTGTGGCTGCTGCAGTTGCTTGAGACGGCTTGTTCTCTTCACTATCTCGCTGAAGCGCATTCCAAATCATAAAGCAAATCATTACTGCGATAAGACCAAGCAAAAGTTTGGCTCTATTATTTAGTTTTTTCCGTCTGCGTTTCGCAGTTCTTCTGCGGGTTGGGCTTGTCATTCATTTTTTCCTCCCGAAATAAATTCCATTTTGCACACGTTTTGTTAGACGAATAAAACACTGAAAAAGTTGTTAATCAAAGCAATATTTTTATCGTTTTTTTTTAAAATACAAAAAGGCTGAGTTTTACACTCAGCCTTTTGTATCATTTCAAACTTATTTTATTTTTATTCTTCAAATTCGAGTTCTTCTTGTGCATCTTCAGCTTGCTTCTGCACTGCTCCATGATTGTCCAAACCGTAATGTTCGCGAATTTGCTCCTGGATCATCAGCATGATATCTTTATTTTCTTTCAAGAATTGCTTTGCATTTTCACGGCCTTGGCCAAGACGCTCTTCTTCATAAGAGTACCATGAACCGCTTTTTTGCACGATATCAAGTTCAGTTCCAAGATCAATGATTTCGCCTTCTTTTGAAATTCCTTCTCCATACATAATGTCAACCTCGGCTGTACGGAACGGCGGAGCCACCTTGTTTTTCACGACTTTGATTTTCGTTTTGTTCCCCATTACGTCGTTGCCTTGTTTCAGCTGTTCAGCACGGCGCACTTCAAGACGTACGGAAGAGTAGAATTTCAGCGCACGGCCGCCAGGAGTTGTTTCCGGGTTCCCGAACATAACGCCTACTTTTTCACGAATTTGGTTGATGAAAATCGCGATTGTCTTCGATTTGTTAATGGCCCCTGAAAGCTTTCGGAGCGCTTGAGACATTAAGCGCGCTTGTAAACCGACATGTGAATCTCCCATGTCGCCTTCAATTTCCGCTTTCGGAACGAGAGCCGCCACAGAGTCGATAACAACAATGTCAACTGCACCGCTTCGAACCAACGCTTCCGCGATTTCAAGCGCCTGCTCGCCTGTGTCAGGCTGAGACAGTAAAAGCTCTTCGATGTTGACACCGAGCTTTTGCGCGTATACCGGATCTAACGCATGTTCCGCATCGATAAACGCAGCTTGTCCGCCCTGCTGCTGAACCTCAGCAATCGCATGAAGCGCCACAGTTGTTTTACCTGAACTTTCAGGACCGTATACTTCAATAATCCGCCCGCGCGGATATCCGCCAATTCCCAGTGCCGTATCAAGAGCGAGGGAGCCGCTTGGGACAGTAGAAATTCTTGTATCTGTCTTTTCTCCCAGTTTCATAATGGAACCTTTGCCGAACTGTTTTTCTATTTGTTTAAGAGCCATATCTAAGGCTGCCTGACGATCACTCATTCTATTTTTTCCTCCTTTATGTTACCACTACATATACTATACCCTGTTTGAAGGGATTTGCCAAGAAAAAAGCGAACGCATATTCGGATTTTTCTTGGCGTGATTTCTATCAAAATATCATAATGCATCAGAGAAATCACGTTTTTTTAGGAGGATCCTGTGCTGAAAATATTATTTTTGCTCTAAAAGCTTCAAGATTAAATGACAGCCGTATTTAGCGCCGCGTTTTCTGATTCCCGTTCTGGAACCCGCAAAGTGAAACTCGTGAACCTCTTCTTTTCCATTTGCTGCAATGCCGATAAACACATGCCCAGGTTCATGCCCTTCTTGAGTATCAGGTCCTGCTACACCGGTAAAGCTGATGCCGATATCGCTGCCCGTGAGCTTTTGAACGCCCTTTGCCAGCTCTGATGCGCACTCCTTGCTGACCGCGCCAAATCGATCTAATGTTTCCTTCTTGACACCCAGCACGTTCTGCTTTACGTCGTTTGTATAGCAAACCACACCGCCGGCAAATAATGTTGAAGCACCGCTAAGATCTGTCAGCCATTCAGAAAACAGCCCGCCGGTAAAGCTTTCCGCCGCGGAAATCGTAATGCCTTTTTCCTTACATGCTTTAGAGAGCTCTTTTACAAGAGAAGTATCGTCGTATCCATAGAAAAATTCACCGACACGTTCTAAGATAACGGCCTCTGTTTCTTTCAACAGGCGCTCTGTTTCCTTTTCGTCAGCATGCTTGGCTGTCAGACGCAGCGTCACCTCTCCATCGGCCGCCAAAGGAGCGATTGTCGGGTTGGTTTGCGCATCAATAATATCTTCCAAATCAGCTTCAAGCTGAGATTCACCGATACCGAAAAAGCGAAGAACGGTTGATACAATTTTTTCATTTGAGCCCATCTTTTTCAGTAGAAGAGGCTTTGCCTCGTTTTCAAACATTGGACGCAATTCGCTTGGCGGTCCAGGGAGAAGCATATAAAAACGGGATTCATGCTCGATGAGCATTCCCGGTGCCATTCCAAAGTGATTCGCCAATACATCAGATCCTTCGATCACAAGCGCCTGTTTTCGGTTATTAGGCGACATCGTGCGTTTTGTTCGTTTGAAATAATCTTCTATGGATTGGAATGCCTCATCATTTAACGCAAGCGGACGTCCGAGCGCATTTGCAATCGTTTCTTTCGTCAGATCATCTTTTGTCGGCCCGAGACCTCCTGAAAAAATAATGAAGTCAGAGCGTTCTTCAGCGATGCGGATAACCTGCTTCAACCGCTCCGGGTTATCTCCGACTGCTGTATGATAAAATACGTTCACGCCGATTTCAGCCAGCTCTTTACTAATAAATTGAGCATTTGTATTGGCGATCTGGCCGAGTAACAGCTCTGAACCGACTGCAATAATTTCAGCTTTCTTTGGAAATTCCATGACGTTAGTCCTTCTTTCTTAGTTAGATGTTTTTAGCGCTTCCCAGTTTTTAGAGAAATATTCCCACCCTGAGACAACAGTGAAAAATACAGCTACCCACAGCGCTAAGTCAGCGAACGGGAATGACACGAGCTCAAACGGAAGGTTATGAAGAAGCAATGCTGAAACCGCAATAATTTGCGCCCAGGTTTTAATTTTACCAAGCATATTAGCAGCCACGACTTCTCCTGTTCCGGCTAAGACAAGCCTTAAACCTGTCACGGCAAACTCCCGGCTGATAATCACAATGACCATCCAGGCTGGAGCAAGATCAAATTGAACAAGAATAATTAGCGCTGCGGATACAAGCAGTTTGTCCGCAAGCGGATCAAGAAATTTCCCGAAGTTTGTCACGAGATTCAGTTTTCGGGCATAATACCCGTCCACCCAGTCTGTTGTGGATGCAATAATAAAAAGAATGGCTCCAGCCAGGTGCGCGACTGGAATCGATTCGTCTCCAAATTCGAGTCTGCCCCAGTCAAACGGCGCCAGCATGATGATCATGAAGATTGGGATTAATGCGATTCTTGCTAGTGTGATTTTATTTGGTAAGTTAAACATAAAACCCCTCCAATTTTATACTCGGACGTGAAGAAAAGTCATCTGGTAATCAAGATGACTTTTCTTCCTTTTTATTTACAATCTTTATCGTTTGTGCCATCACTTTTTTCGGATCAAGTTCATATGATAGAACTTTACCGTTGATTTTTATTTTCAGATTAGGTGCATATCCAGTGCGGATGTCAACTTGTTTCTGATCAGTTATGTCTTTTTTGTAGGTTTCGTCTTTTTTCAGAGTTCCCTCTTTTAACGAGCTGCTGTTTTCATCACGCACTCGAATCCAAGAGCTGTCTAGAGCCTTCAGTTCAAGCTCGATTTTATCAGTGCCGGACACTTCATAAGTCGTTAGCGATCCTTCAGTGCCAGCCGCTTTAATTTCCAGCTTATCACTGTCGTTTTCTTCTTTTTTATCTTTTTTTGTTTCTTTTTTAGTGTCCGTCTCTTTTTCAGAGCTGTTATTCTGATTCTCTTTTAGCGTTGAATCTTTAGGGATTTCGTACTTGCTTTCACTTTGCGTAATTGATTTTTGAGATGCCGCATTGTGATCATCGCTGTTTTTATGATTCGCAAACTGAATGATTGCGTACACAATCGCAATGACGACAATCACGCCAAGAATTACAAGTATGGTTGGCAGCAGTTCCAGCGCCTTAGATGCTGGCTTTGGCATTTCTTTTTGAAGATTCATGCCGGAGATCTTTTCAGACACATCGTCATGATACGTATTCGGGATATCTTTTTTATGCTCCTCAAACAGCTGATCCGCATCAAGCCCGACGGCTTCTGCATATTGCTTGATGAATGCCCGAACATAAAACTTCCCCGGAATAATGTCATAGTTTCCTTCCTCCAAGGCGGTTAAATACCTTTTTTGAATCTTTGTTGCCGCTTGGAGATCATCCAATGACATTGCTTTTTCCTCTCTGGCTTCTTTGAGCCGGATTCCTAGTTCAGTCACAACAAACACCTTCCAATTTTAAAAATCAAAGCTTGAAAACCCGGATTGATCAAACATTTGGGGTTCCTCGGCATGTTCATATGTAATAACCTCATCTGGGTCATTTCTCAGTTCAATAATATAATCAAAGTCATCTAGTGTATACTCTGTATTTTGAACGAATATGTCCGGATGCTCCACCACTTTTGTCGCAGGCAGCCTCATAATTTCTCTGACAAGCTGAAGATGGCGTTCTGACCCTCTTCGTGTTGACACAATTCCGTCAACGATAAAGACATTTTCAGTGCTGTATTCATCGGCAATCAGCTGGCTTCTTATCGTCTGCTTCAGCAAGGTCGATGACACAAACAGCCACCTTTTGCTTGCACACACGCTGGAGGCCACAATCGATTCCGTTTTTCCGACACGCGGCATTCCACGGATTCCGATTAATTTATGACCTTCTTTTTTGAACAGTTCGGCCATAAAATCGACTAATAATCCAAGCTCGTCCCGTTCAAAGCGAAACGTTTTCTTGTCATCGGCGTCACGTTGAATATAACGGCCGTGGCGTACGGCAAGACGGTCGCGAAGCCTCGGTTCTCTCAGCTTCGTTACTTTAATTGTTTCCATCGTTTTTAAGATTGATTCTAATCGTTTAATTTGATCTATATGGCGGCACCTGAGAAGCATTCCTCTTCTGGAAAGATCGACGCCGTTTATCGTTACGATATTAATTGAAAGCATCCCAAGAAGAGATGAAATATCCCCGAGCAGTCCGGGGCGGTTCACTTGAATTTCATATTCAAAATACCATTCGAGCTTTGCCAAATGATATACCCCCTTCATTGTGGCAAAATTTTACCTTCCTTTATCATAAAGCATTTTTCTCTAATTAGAAAGAAGAATGTTGCTGTGATGTGGAAAACATAAAAAAGAGAGGAAAAATCCCCTCTCTTCCTAGTGAGTGCTGTTATTTTCAACAAGCTTAACCATCATATTGGCAATAGCTTGCTGTTCATCTTTTGATGCTACGCTCCAAAGATCTGCCAGCACTTTTTCCTGCTCGTTCTTAGATTCCACTTCACTAGCTAAGTAGCTGCCGATTTCTGTCGCAAGATCTGTAATCGTATCCTGGCTCATCCCTTTATCTTGTGCATAGTTCAGACGATCGCCAAGGAAGTTTTTCCAGCTATCCCAGTTTTCTAATACTGACATGCTTGTTTCCTCCATTTCATGTGAAGTTACAAGATTATTGTGTCCTTCACAAAAGAAACTATACACTGATTATTTTCGGATCAGCAGTGCCAGCCGCCATTGACCGACAAAATTTGACCAGTGATATATGACGCTTTTTCAGATAGGAGAAACGCAGCTGCATCGGCAATTTCTTGCGGCCGGGCCAGCCGGCCGATCGGAATATCATCAGCGATCTCTTCTTTTTCAGACAAGGAAAATTGATTCATCATATTCGTATCAACCGCGCCCGGCGCTACGGCGTTTACTCTGATTCCGCTTGGCGCAAGCTCTTTAGCCAGCCCTTTTACAAACGAGTGCTGCGCTCCCTTTGCCATGCTGTATAACACTTCACAAGATGCTCCAGTCTCTCCCCAAATCGAGCTGACAGCCACAATTGCTCCTGATTTATTCCGAATCATGCTTGGTAGAAGGTTTCTCGTCAGCATATACGGGCTCGCCACATGAAGCTGGACCATTTCCTGAACCGTTGCATTATCCACATCCGTAATCAGCCCAAAATGGCTTCTGCCGCTATTTAAAACAATCGCATCTAACGGCTGACTAATTGAACTTGTCAGCTGATCTGCTCCTTCTGGCGCGGACAGATCGGCTTGCAATATCTCAGCATGCACGCTAAACATCTCTCTCAGTTTTTCAGCAAGCTCTGCTGCCGCGTTTTGATTTGTATTGTAATGCAGCAGCAGATTGTATCCCTCTGCCGCAAGGGTTTTGCTTATGCTTTGGCCGATGCCGCCGCTCGCTCCGGTGATTAGTGCCGTTTTGTTCATCCTCTTTCCTTCTTTCCGCAAAAAACACCCCTCACACTGGAGGGATGTTTTGTTTATGATTTAGGAACAACCTTGCAGACAGTCAGTCTGTCAGCAGCAATTTCCTCTTTTATGACTTTCTGGACATCCTCGAGCGTAATTTGCTCAAGAACCGTTACGACTTCAAACAGGCTCATATCCAAGAAAGCATAGCGGGTAAATTGATTGGCAATGTATTCGGGTGAATTCAGCGCTTTTAAGAATGCACCAATTTTTTTCTTTCTGGCAAGTTCAATCTTTTCGGCAGTAATCAGTTCACCGGCGCGCAAAAGCATGCTTGAAATGTTTTCAGCCAATTGATCAGGCTCCGGCGTATCACCGCCGATCGCCGCAAAACCGAAGCCGTATTCAGCAGTAAAATCAAAGCTGAACGTTTCGTCAATATACCCTTTTTCATAAAGTGATTCGTACTGGGCTGAGCTTTTGCCGAATAAAGACTCAAGCAATAAATTCATTGAAAGTTCATGTTTTAACAGCTCTTTGCCTAATCTAAACGGGTTCTTTGATTTCAGCCCGACAAGGCATTTCGGTCCCTGCACGTTCATTTTAATCTCTTTTTCTTTTCTGAAAACCGCTTCTTGCTCTTTCACTTCTTCACGTTTAATCTCCGGCTGATCAGTATACGGCTTTTTCTCCTGATTTTCTCTTACCTGAGAAATGATCGCTTCAGGATCTACAGGGCCGACAATGAAGAGGAGCATGTTGCTCGGGTGATAAAACGTTTCATAGCACTCATAAAGAAGGTCTTTTGTAATATGTGAAATGCTTTCCACTGTGCCCGCTATGTCAATTCTG
Source organism: Bacillus tequilensis KCTC 13622 (assembly GCF_000507145.1). GTDB lineage: Bacteria > Bacillota > Bacilli > Bacillales > Bacillaceae > Bacillus > Bacillus tequilensis. The sequence continues at coordinate 107,981 of NZ_AYTO01000041.1, forward strand.
ACAGGATGTTCCTTGTACATGTTTTCAATGACCCCGAAATAAAGCCTCCAATCGGGATTGTCGTCATACATGTTAATCTCCTGTCCGATAATCCCCTTTTCTTTTTCAACCGTTTTTTCGGTAAAATACGGATCCTGTACAAAATCGATGAGCGTCTCTAAATTCCGTTCAACATTTGATGTGCTTGAAAAAAGATAAGCGGTTCTTGTAAATGACGTAAAGGCATTGGCAGAAGCGCCTTGTTTGCTGAAATCTTGAAAAACGTCTCCGTCCGCTTTTTCAAACAGCTTATGCTCAAGAAAATGAGCGATCCCATCAGGCACGTGTACCATCTCATTTTTTTCTAAAGGGACAAACCGGTTGTCTATAGAGCCGTACTTTGTTGTAAAGACCGCATATGTCTTGTTGAAGCCTTTTTTCGGCAAAACGTAAACGTCAAGCCCATTTGGCATTTTTTCATGGTACAGCGTCTCCTGAAGCTGTTCATATTTGATTGGTTTGATCAAGATGCACCCTCCGTCCCTTTTAAGAAATAAGTCGTATCAAGCTGGATTTTTTCGCCTGCTTTCACGATATCCTCTTTTGTGACCTGCTCAATATTGGCAAGAAAGTCTTCAATAGAAATATCGACTTGGGCAGCGGCCTGCTGATATAAAAATTCAGATAAACCGTATGCAGTATCAATGGTTTCCAGCACTTGATTGCGAATGACGGCCTTTGTCTGAGCGATGTCCTGCTCACTGAAGTCACCGTTTTTCATTGCCTGAAATTGCTCAGCTATGATAGAAACGGCCTGTTCGTAATTTTTCACTTCAATTCCTGACATCACCATTAACAAGCCTTTAAAACTTTCTATACGCGAAGCGGCGTAGTAAGCAAGACTGGCTTTTTCCCGAACATTGATGAAAAGCTTGGAATGAGAGAACCCGCCAAACAGTCCGTTAAACACCTGCAGAGCAGGATAATCGTGATCCGTGTAAGTGATGCTGGTGCGGTAGCCGATATTCAGCTTTCCTTGTTTGACATCTTCTTCATCAACCACTTCTTTAGGCTGGGCATTTCGTTCAGCATGATTGGATTCAATCGTACCCACGGTGCGCTCTTCTGTTTGGAAATACTTGCCGATTGCCCTTTGCACTTGATTGCTGTCTACATCGCCAACGACATAAAGGTCAAGCTGATCTTTTTGGATCGCCCTTTGGTATGTTTCATATAATTGATCGGCGGTAATGGCGTCGACATCGTCAATTTGACCGTTGACATGGAGCGCGTAAGGCTCATTTTTGCACATTTCCTGTATCAGCCTTAAATTCGAGTAGCGCATTTTGTCATCATAGACCGCTTGAATTCTTTGCTTAAGCGTCCGTTTTTCCTGTGCCACATATTGTGATTGAAAAGCGCCTCCCTCCAGAGCAGGTGAAAAGATGATTTCTGCGAGAAGCTGCAGCCCTTTTTCAAGTAGCGGCGTTTGATCTTTTAAATATTTTTCATTCGGGATTTCCAGCCTGAACGTAATGACGTGCCGCTCTCCTTTTTTCGAAAGATCCGCAGAAACGGACGTGCCGTACAGTTCATCTAAATAAGAACGCAACTCTGCAGTTTTCGGATGGCTTTTTGTTCCGCGAAGAAGCACATGCGGAAGCAGCGCTCTTTTGGTGACTTGGTCCTTTGTCAACGGCGCAAGCATTTTAAAAATAAGCGAGACGGTTTTGAATTTTTCTGTTTTGACAATGTGTGCGGTTAAACCGCCGTGCTTTGTTTTGATTTCATTTACATATGACATATGGAACCTCCTTCGTTCATTTCTTATTAGTATGTATTATGACCAATTTTCAGCATCCGCAGAAACACTCTTTCATGTAATTATAGCAACTGTAGGATTTATAAGGAAACAATAACCTTCGTCTGACAGGTTGGACGCGGCTGTTCGCTAAATCACAGCAAAAAAGACGGTTGGCTAGACCGTCTCTACATTTTTTTCTTCCTCTTCACTTTTTTTAGCATCCACAGTAAAAAGCACTAAAAATAAAGCGATAATGCTGCAAAACGACGATAGTATGAAAATCAGCCAGTTTGCATGAGACATTAATGCCGCAAACACAGGAGGACCGAGAGCCACCCCTATAAAGCGCATGCTATTGTAAAAGGAGGAAATGGTCCCGCACTGCTCACTTTCAATCCCCTCGGTTATCAGTGCATCTAAAGCAGGAAGAGCCATCCCAATCCCGATCCCGCCAAAGCTTAAAAAGATAAATAAAAAATAAAAACTGTGGTTCCACCACAAGGCAATAAATGATAGGGTTAACAGAATCATTCCTGTAACAACGCAAAATTTCATTCGAATTTTATCTTTACCGATTTTTTTGCCGGCTATAAATGAACTGGTTGACAAAAACAACAGTGGAATTGCCAGTAATCCGCCTTTAGCCACTCCGTCAATGGCATACTTGTTCTCCAGCGTATCTGACAAATAAAATAATACGCCAAATAACAAAAACATAATCACACACCCGATAATAAAAACCGTGTAAAGCCAGCGCCCATCCTGTTTAAAGATTTTCCGCACACTTTTGATAAATTCAGAAACCGCTGGCGCATCCTCATCTTCTTCAGGCTTGGCCACCAGAAACAGCACGAGGAAAAAGCTGATCAAACAGAAAAACGGAATAAACCAAAACGGAACAAACCAGTACCAGGTAGCAAGCAAGGCGCCAAGTATGGGACTCAGAACCTTTCCTGACGTGTTAGCTGTTTCAATATCCCCAAGACCGGCGCTAACCTTTTCATCGTCTCCTTGAAACAAATCGCCGATAAACGGCATGACGATAGGAGCCGCCCCCGCAGAGCCGATGCCTTGAAGAACCCGTCCCGCCAAAATCATAGCGTAGGGATTTTTCATATAGGTTGAGGCAAAAGCGGCCACCAACCCACCTAATCCTGCAATGAGTAGGCATGGAAGCAATATTTTTTTTCTCCCGAATCGATCCGACAAATATCCGGCAATCGGAATGCAAATAATCGCTACTACTGAATATACAGTAATGATTAAAGACACCTGAAATGAAGTCACTGACAGCTTTTTCTCCATCATCGGAAGAACAGGTATCAGCATGGAGTTCCCCAGTGTCATCACAAGCGGTACGGAAGACAATGCAATAATATTTTTCATTCCATTTTTCTCTCTCAACTTTTTCACCCATTCACTTTCTTGTCATCGCTTATATGTTGCCTCAACCGGAGTAAAAGTATGTACAAAGAAACATGAATCAGGGCAAATAAAAAAACAGACACATTACAGCGCCCGTTTTAGAATCGTTTACGCAAAACATGAAATCTGAATTTATCCGCTCTAAAATAATTTAATGAGTAAAGCACCGGTTTATCGTGCTGATCGTAATGGGTTTGTTTCAACAGCAAAAGAGCTGTTTCCGGATCGCATTCCAGCACTGGAGAAATGGTATCATGATAGCCGATTGGTTCAATATCAGTCACGGCATAGCTGATCACAGAGCCTGAATTTTTCTCAAGCAAATCAAACATAGATTCTTGCTGATGAGAAAAAGAATTCGGCAAAATATTCATCGGAATTTTGTCTATACAATATACAATCGGCTGTCCGTCAGCAGTCCTGACTCGTTCGAGGTAAAAAAGTTCCTGCCCCTCTGCCAGATGAAATCTTGCCGTATCATCTTCAGACGGCATAAGCACTTGTGAAGATAGAAAAATGGTTCCGGGCGTCATATTTGCCTGCTCTATCATCTTCGTTACACTGTTCAGCTGTTCAATGCCCGAAAGAAATAACGGCTTAGAATGGACAAAAGTGCCTACACCATGCCTTCTGATAATCACATGCTCTTCTTCTAATATCCGCAAAGCTTCTCTTAGCGTCGCTCTGCTGACCCCAAGCTTTTTAGATAGCTCAAATTCAGAAGGCAGCTTTTCCTTCTCAGTGTAGATGCCATTTTTGATATCCTCTTTAATTCGTTCAATCACTTTTAAATACAAGTGCCGATTATCAGCTTTTGTAGACATGTTTCCCCTCCGTAAACCACTTTCGATAAAAATTATTGAACAATTGGGACAACTATATCATGTTTTGTCGAAAAAATAAATAGTCAGCTTATTAGTTTACATAATGTTGTTATTGAAAACTGAACTCCCTTCATTAAGAAGAGAGCTCATCATATTTTTCTTTTGATAATAAGACTTCCCTAGGTTTGCTGCCTTCATACGGTCCGACAACGCCCCGTTCCTCCATGGCATCAATCAGGCGCGCCGCTCTCGTATAACCGATTCTGAATCTTCTTTGCAGCATTGAAACGGATGCCGTCTGCATGCCGACGATTAATTCAACAGCTTCATCATATAGATCATCCGTCACCTCGGAATGAGTTTCCGTTGTCTCCTCAGGAATCATTTCTTCCTGATATTGCGCTTTCTGCTGCGTAATCACATGGTCGACTATCTTCTCGACTTCATCATCAGACAAAAATGCGCCCTGTACGCGGACAGGTTTATTAGCTCCAACAGGCAAAAACAGCATATCGCCTCGGCCGAGCAGCTTCTCAGCGCCGCCCATGTCAAGAATGGTTCTTGAATCCGTCTGTGAAGATACGCTGAACGCGATCCGTGACGGAATATTCGCTTTGATGACCCCTGTGATAACATCAACCGACGGCCTCTGTGTCGCAATAATGAGGTGAATGCCGGCAGCCCGTGCCATTTGAGACAATCTCGTAATCGAATCTTCCACATCAGATGAAGCGACCATCATGAGGTCCGCAAGCTCGTCCACAATCACAACAATATATGGCAGCTCTGGCTGTTTCGCTCCTTCTTCACTGTTAGCGCGTTTTATATAATCATTGTATCCTTCAATATTTCTTGTGCCTGTATGTGAAAATAATTCGTACCGCCGCTCCATTTCATTGACAACCTTTTTTAAAGCCTGTGACGCTTTTTTTGGATCGGTTACGACGGGAGCAAGCAAATGCGGAATCCCGTTGTAGACATTCAGCTCTACCATTTTAGGATCAATCATCATCATTTTCACTTCATGCGGCTTCGCGCGCATCAAAATACTTGTAATAATGCCGTTGACACAAACGCTTTTCCCGCTTCCGGTTGCGCCTGCGACCAAAAGGTGGGGCATCTTGTTTAACTCAGCCAGCACAGCTTCACCTGAAATATTGCGGCCGAGCCCAATTAACAGCTTCGCATCAGGTCTGTCATTTAATTTCGACTCGAGCACTTCCTTCAGCGATACCATTGCCACTTCTGCATTTGGAACCTCGATTCCGATTGCTGATTTACCTGGTATAGGCGCTTCGATCCTGATATCCTTCGCAGCAAGTGCAAGCGCTAGGTCATCGCTTAAATTGACAATTTTGCTAACCTTCACTCCTACATCAGGATACACTTCATATTTTGTGACGGCCGGCCCGAGATGAACCTGTGTGACTTTCGCCTTTACGCCAAAGCTTTGGAAGGTGCGTTCGAGCTTTCTTGCATTTTCATAAATATTCTTTTTATCAGCCTGCTGGCCGGTATGCTTCGGATCTGCCAATAAATCCAGTGACGGCATCTCGTAATCCTTATTTTCAAGCTCTGTAAAGGTCATAGGAGGGGCAGAAACAGTTTCCTGTTCACCTGGCTCAGGCTGGATGTCCTGAAGCGGCTCTGATACAGGTTCGGGACGCTTTTCAATGATTGAAGGCTCTTCTTCATTACGATCTGAAAAGCTTGAGATAATCGGCTCTGAATGAATAAGAGGCGATACCGCTTCCGAATCCTCCTCTTCATCAGAAAGCTCTTCTTCCGTTTTCTGTTTTTTGCGGACCGGTTTTTGTTTTTTGCTTGGCGTTTTCGTTTTTTTCGATTGTTTCATATTTGTTTTGACGGATTTCATATCATCAATAAATGCAAACCATTGTTCTTTTATAAAGCGGCCAATCGGGCTCATCCACTTTTTCAGCGTTTCTTGAAGAGAACGCCCCGTGATTAAAATCATTCCGATTAAAATCATGACAATCGCCATAATCTGAGAACCAGTCGACGCAAACAAAAAGTGTGAAGCCGCAAACAGCAGTGCACCGATCATTCCTCCGCCTAAATCTGGTGAAGCGGAGCTGCCATTCATGTCCATTAAAAACAATTCCCACGTGTTGCGTACCACGCTTGCGGACTCAATAGACCCTTTGTGCGCCAAATGTTTAAACAGCTGCACGTGAGAAAGCAGCAATATGCTTGCGATAATACAGTACAACCCGGCCTTTCGTCTCGTTAAAAGGCTTGGCGTTTTCTTCTTCCAAAATAGTGAGACGCCTAACACCAATAAACCTAACAAGCATAAAATAAACCACTCTCCGGCAAAAAAGCGGAACAAGTAGATAAAAGTTTGTCCGACTACCCCCAGCTGCAGGATCGCGATAATTGAAATGGCTATACACAGCAATCCATTGAGTTCGTATTTTATATTGAGTTGTTTCGCCTGTTTTTTTCTTGATTTTCTTTTTTTCTTTGCCACACTCATCACCTTACTGCGTTAAAAAATGTAAGTTCATACATAATGAAGAAAGCAGCCGTTTACAGGCTGCGTTTTTTCTGTAGGATTCCCCTATTATAGCATATTTTCCCCCTAAAAAAGGGGTCGATTCTTATACGTTTAATTTCAGTTTTTGCCCTGGTGAAATGTCCGGGTGCAGAAAATGCATTGGATTTGTGCTCATGATTTGAATAACTTCCGCTTCATTGCCTTTCATCTCGACAAGAAGCGGTACACCTTTATATTCAATTTGCTCATGTAGTACGCTTGTCTCCTGGTTCTGTTCCGCAAACACAATTTCCTGCGGCATCACGGTATACAGAATCATTGAATCATCCGCCCTTCTTCTGATCTCGCTTCCTCAATGAGCTCATTCAGTTTGCTGATCGCCTGCCCGACACCGCCAGCGTGATCAATCAGTCCGTATTCAACTGCATCCTTACCGACTACATTTGTTCCGATATCGCGTGTTAAGTTTCCTTTTGAAAACATCAGCTCTTTAAACTTCTCTTCGGTGATGTTGGAATGGCTTGTCACAAATTTAACAACTCTTTCTTGCATTTTATCCAGGTATTCAAACGTTTGCGGCACACCGATTACAAGACCGGTCAGCCGAACGGGATGAATCGTCATCGTTGCTGTTTCAGCAATATAGCTGTAATCACATGATACGGCAATCGGAACGCCGATGGAATGCCCTCCGCCAAGCACGATCGAGACAGTCGGTTTTGATAAAGATGCCAGCATTTCTGCTATTGCGAGACCGGCTTCCACATCTCCTCCGACAGTATTTAATATAATCAGCAGGCCTTCTATTTTGGGATTCTGTTCAATTGCCACAATCTGCGGGATGACATGCTCATATTTAGTTGTTTTGTTTTGCGGAGGAAGCTGAACATGGCCTTCTATTTGTCCGATAATGGTCAGACAATGAATATTGGTATCTTGGGGCAGCTGCGGAAGCGTCGTTTCACCAAGCTGCTGTATTTTATTCATAATGCTGTCTTTCGCATCATTTTTTGCAGGACGCTCTTCTTCTGTGTTTTCCATACGATAATCCATCTCGCTTTCACCCTTTCCGAGTTTCTCTTTGTATTATGAACAAAGATTCTCAATTCAATCCCGACTAAAAAGGCAAAAAAATAAAGACCGGAGCTGCTCCGGTCTTTCGTCAGATATTATACTTCCATAATAATTGGGATGATCATCGGTTTACGTTTCGTTTTTTCATATAGGAATTGGTTCAAAGCATCTCGCATTGCCTGCTTCAGCGTTGACCATTCAACATTTGATGTTTCAGTCGCTTCTGTCACGATGGAACGGACAAGCTCTGTAGCCTGTACGATAAGGCCTTCAGACTCTCTAACATAAACAAAACCGCGCGTGATAATTTCTGGTCCTGATACGAGATGTTTCTTTTGTTTATCAAGTGTAATAACTACGATTAAAATTCCGTCCTGCGAAAGCAAGCGGCGGTCTCTCAATACGATATTGCCGATATCACCGACACCTAATCCATCAATTAAAATATTGCCGTAAGGAACTTTATCCCCGATTTTTACGTTTTGGCCGCGGAATTCAACGACGTCTCCTTTTTCAATTAAGAAGATATCACTGCGCTTCATGCCGGTTTCTTCAGCGATTTTCGAATGCGCTTTTTGCATTCTGTATTCGCCGTTTACAGGAATTAAATATTTTGGCTTAAGCAGATTGATCATCAGTTTTAACTCTTCCTGTGAGCCGTGGCCTGATACATGGACACGCTTTTGGGCAAAGATGACTTGTGCACCGGCTCTCGCAAGGAGATCTACTGTTCTAGAATAAATGAGCTCCTGCCCCGGGATTGGCGTTGACGCGATGACGACTGTATCCCCTTCTTCGATGTTCAGCTGTTTGTGGGCTTTGTTTGCCATTCTTGTCAAGGCAGCTAACGGTTCACCTTGGCTGCCGGCTGTAATAATGGCCACTTCGCGCTTCGGATATTTCTTAACATCCTGTACAGAAATAAACAGTTCATCGTCTGCTTCAATATACCCGAGCTTTCTTGCCAGCTGCAGGACAGATTGAAGATTCTTTCCGGCAACGGCAATCTTTCTGCCGTTATGAGCCGCTGCATGAATGACTTGCTGAATTCGGTTAATATTAGATGCAAAAACAGCAATAATCACTCGATTATCTGAATTATACAGCGCGTCTGAAATTTCTCCGCTGACAGCAGCTTCGGAAGGTGTATAACCCGGGCGCTCCGCATTTGCACTGTCGGAAAGCAGGGCGAGCACGCCGCTGTTGCCGATCTTGGCGATTTCGCCAATGTCACACGTTTGATTTAGAGCAGGCGTTTGGTCAAATTTGAAGTCTCCCGTGCATACAATAGACCCAAGTGATGTTTTAAAGCTCACACCTACAGAATCAGGAATACTGTGAATCGTTCTAAAGAACGATACCTTTGTCGATTCAAATGTAATGACAGATTTGGAGTGAATTTCTCTTAAATCGGTTTTTCGGTTATGTCCGTATTGTTTTAATTTTTCTCTTAACAGCGCAAGCGTCAGCTTTGTTCCGTACACCGGAACGGACAGCTTGTTTAATAAGTAAAAAACACCGCCGATATTTTCATCATGCCCGTGCGTTAAAAAGATTGCCTTGACGCGATCAGCCCGTTCAATCAAATATGATATGTCGGGAATTACCACATCAATACCGAGCATTTCGTTTTCTGGATGCATAAGGCCGGCATCAACGACAAATATGTCTGAGTCAATTTCGATGACATAAAGGTTCTTCCCAATTTCTCCGACACCGCCAAGGGCGATAATTCTAACGTTTTCTGTATTTTTCTTTTTCAAAATCTATATCCTCCTAGTCTCATACCCGTCCATCATCACTTGTTCCTATTATAACTGAAAGTAAATTTAGAAAACAAGATAAAGCAGAAGGTTTAGGGAAAACCAATATGTATAAGAAACGGTCAAACTCAGCTGAATGTGAGAATGACCGCGTTTGTTTCACTGTATGAAATTTTCTTACAGTTCGCTGATCGTGCTGCTTAAGCTCAGACGTTCATCCTCGGTTAACGGGACAAGAGGCAGACGCACTGAACCGACATCAAGGCCTTTCAGCTGAAGCGCTGTTTTGACAGGAGCAGGGTTAGGTGCTTTAAACAGTTCCTTCATAATCGGCAGCAGTTTCTGATGAATCAGTGCCGCATTAGCTGTTTGCCCATTCGTATAATTTTTGATCATTTGCTGCATATCAGAGCCTGCAATATGGCTCGCCACAGATACTACCCCTCTTCCTCCGATTGAGAGAATAGGAAGCGTCAGGGCGTCATCCCCTGAATAAACAGAGAAGTCTTCCGGCGTTTCCGCAACAATTTTTGTAATCGCCTCGAGGTCTCCGCTCGCTTCTTTAATCGCAACAACGTTCGGAATGTCTGCCGCCAAACGGATCGTCGTTTCAGGAGCAAGGGAAGCAACCGTACGGCCCGGCACATTATAAAGCATAACCGGAAGAGACGTTTCTGCCGCAATTGCTTTAAAATGCTGGTACATTCCTTCTTGAGAAGGTTTATTGTAATATGGCGTAACGAGCATGACCGCGTCTACGCCCGCTTCCTCAGCTTTTTTTGTCAGTTTAATCGAATCTTTCGTGTTGTTGCTACCAGTACCCGCAATCACCGGCACCCGTCCGTTTACTTCTTTTACCGTATATTCAAAAAGCGCAATTTTTTCTTCAGTCGAAAGAGTTGGCGACTCTCCGGTTGTTCCCGCCACTACTAAAGAATCCGTTCCGTTTTTCAACAAGTAATCAATCAGTGTAGACAGTTTTTGAAAGTCTACGTTCCCTTTATTGTCAAAAGGTGTAATCATCGCTGTAGACACATTTCCGAAATTCATTTTATTCACCTCATCATGATTCAATCACATTTACTTGGAAAGTTCAAACACTTCATGCAAAGCGTTTACAGCAGGAACCAAATCTGCTTCATGGACGAGCACCCATATCGTCGTATGGCTGTCAGCCGACTGAAGGATCGGTATTTCTTTTTCTGAAAGCGCCGAAACAATTTTGGACGTGACACCCGGAACACCCATAATACCCGCTCCGACCGCCGATACCTTCGCACAATTTCTCGTTACCATCGGATCATAGCCCATTTCCATTAAAATGCGCTGAGCTGTTTCTGTTTTATTCCCGGCCACCGTATATACGATTTCACTAGGTGTAATGTTAAAGAAATCGACGCTGATTCCCGCGTTCGCCATCGCCTTGAACACTTCAGTCTGAACATTATACTGGCCGATTTTCGAAGGCACTTTGAACTGCGTGACGTCTTTGACATGGGCGATTCCCGTAATCAGCCTTTCAAAAACATCGCTTCCGACTTTGGAAGAGTGATGCGATGTCACCAATGTGCCTTTATCTTTTGAATAAGTCGAACGGACGCGGATCGGAACCTTGGCCTGCATTGCAATTTCCACAGCCCGCGGATGAATGACCTTCGCTCCTTGATACGCCAAGTTGCAAATTTCTGTATATGTCACGACAGGAAGCGGTTTTGCATTTTCTACCACTCTCGGATCAGCAGTCATCACGCCTTCTACATCGGTGAAAATATCAATGTATTCCGCGTCAACTGCTGCTCCGAGTGCGGCTGCAGACGTGTCGCTGCCCCCTCTGCCAATCGTTGTTGTATCGCCCTTTTCCGTTGCCCCCTGAAACCCTGCGACGACTACAGCGTCATGATTCGCGAGCACACTGAATAAACGCTCCGGTCTCATTTCCATGATTTTCGCATTGGTATGCTGATCATTCGTTAAAAAACCAGCCTGAGCCCCTGTCAGCGCAGCTGCTTTCACACCATTATCAAGCAGCATGCTTGTAAAGACGACAGAGGAAATCGTTTCTCCGCATGATAAAAGCAAATCCTGCTCCCTTGGAGAAATCGCTGATTGATCGCCGTAAAGCAGCCCCAGCAGAGAATCTGTTGCGTACGGGTCACCTTTCCGGCCCATCGCTGAAACGACAACGACAACCTTATATCCTTCACTGATTGCTTCTTTAATATGCTCTAAAGCCAGTTTGCGGCCTTTATCATCTTTTACTGATGTTCCGCCGAACTTTTGAACAATTATCTTCACTGTTTTCACTCCAAATTATTCGGACGTAACAGAAGAGAGCAGGCTGATAGCGCCTTACTCTCTTCTATTCGTCTTTAGGAAATTCTCTCTTTTATACGAGGTTTAGTTTTTTCAGGCTTTCTGCAATTTGAACAGAGTTCCATGCCGCGCCTTTTAATAGGTTATCAGAAACAACCCATAAATGAAAACCGTTTGCTCTGTCCAAGTCTTTGCGGATGCGGCCTACAAATACATCGTTTTTGCCGACGGCATCAGCAGGCATCGGATATAGCTGCTGGCTCGGGTCATCCTGTAGGGTCACGCCCGGAGCTTCTTTTAATACATTTTTAATATCTTCAACTGTAGCGTCATCACGGTCTACCTCGATGTAGACGGACTCTGAGTGCCCAGTTTGAATTGGGAGTCTCACACATGTTGCCGCTACTTGAAGGTCAGGCATGTGCATGATTTTTTTCGTTTCATTTATCATTTTCATTTCCTCAAACGTATAGCCGTTATCTTGGAATTTATCAATTTGCGGAATCGCGTTGAAGGCGATTTGATAGTGTTTTTTGTCGCCTTTTACAGGCATGATCGCAGGCTCAATTTCTTCTTGATTTAAAATTGCCTGTGTTTGGCTGTAAAGCTCTTTTACAGCTTCATTTCCCGCTCCTGATACCGCCTGGTAAGTTGATACGATGACTTTGTTTAAGCCATATGCTTTACGGATCGGTTCAAGAGCCGCAACCATTTGGATTGTAGAGCAGTTAGGGTTGGCAATAATGCCGTTGTGTTCGCGCAAGTCTGCCTCATTCACTTCAGGCACAACAAGCGGGGTATTTTCATCCATCCGGAATGCACTCGTATTATCTATAACAATAGCGCCGCGTTTTACAGCTTCTGGAGCCAATGCTTGTGATACGCTTCCGCCGGCGCTGAATAACGCAATATTTATCCCTTCAAAGCTCTCAGGAGAAGCTTCCTGAACAGTCAGCTCTTGGCCTTTAAACGTGACTTTTGTCCCCGCAGAACGTTTTGAAGATAGCAATGTAAGTGTGTCCATTTCAAAGTTTCTGTCTTCAAGTGTTTTAAGCATTTGTTGTCCTACAGCCCCTGTCGCTCCGACAACAGCTACGTGTAAACCTCTTCCCATCTGTAAAACTCCTTCCGCCAATCAGCATCATTGAATTGATTTGACTATGATTTTACATTTTATTTTACCATAGAATATGCGGGTGATGACTGAATTTTTTAGTTTGGGAAAGATTTTCTGTAAATTTAGTCATTTCCCTGATAATTCTCAACGAGAACCGGCTGAAGCTGCTGATGCGTAAGCGCCTTTTCAATGGTTTGCGGAAGCAGATCCATTTTGGCTACCATTGAATTCGGTTTTTTAAAAGGGTCGTCTTGCCCGAATGGAATAAAAAAGATATTTTTTGTTGACATGAGCCTCATTAAATTTGTTCCATTTAAACCGAGAGCATCATTTGTCGAGATGCCAAGAACGACTGGGCGATTGTTTCGGATTGTCGCTTTTGCCGCCATCAGCACCGGGCTGTCTGTCATAGCATTTGCCAGCTTGCTCATTGAATTGCCGGTTAAAGGAGCAATGACCATGCAGTCAAGGGGCAGCTTCGGCCCAAGGGGCTCTGCCTTTACAATCGAATCAATGGCCTCATACCCAGTCAGGTCTTCAATTTTTTTAACCCATTCGGCTCCCTCTCCAAATCGAGTATTTGTTGATTTCACGTTGAATGTGACAACCGGCCGAACTTCAGCCCCTTCGTTGACCAGCGCCTCAATTTGCGGAAAAACCGCTTCATATGTGCAATGCGATCCGGTCAGCCCAAACCCGATTCTTTTTCCTTTTAATGACGACATCCTTATTTCCCCTCCTCAGCTTGTATTTCAGCCAAAAGCTTGCTCAAGACGTTTGCGAGGATTTTCCCAGCCGTTTTAGGAGCGACAATCCCTGGAAGGCCGGGGGCTAGAAGTGCTTTAATCCCCTGTTTTTCGGCATATCTAAAATCCGTTCCCCCAGGGCGTGAGGCCAGATCCAATATTAAGGTTTTTGGTGTCATGCTAGAAAGTACCGTTTGATTTAAAATCATACTCGGTATGGTATTAATACAAATATCTATATCTTTTACATGCTCTTTCAGCTCATCGGTGTGAAAAGGAACGAGCCCCATTTCAGTGATACGTGCCAGATGCGCTGAACTTCTTGCCCCTACTTTTACATTCGCTCCGAGTGCGGCAAATGTACGGGCAATTGTCATCCCGGTGCGTCCCAAACCGAGAACGGCCACCTGAGATCCGTGTATCGTATAATCCGTGTGCTGAATAGCCAGCATGATCGTTCCTTCTACTGTCGGAATAGAATTGTATATCGCAATGTCATCCCGCTCAAACAGCTTAACAAGTTTTCTGTTTGCTTGAGCAGCAATGCTTTCCAAATAGGCGTTAGAAATCCCTGAGAAAATGACACAGTGTGCAGGCGTTTTGTCGAGATGGTCCTGCTTTAACACAACCTCTTCGTTCGAAAATACAGTCGATACGACACCTTCTCCTGTGGTCGCAGACACTGGAAGAATGATGCTGTCTATTTGCTGAAAAGGAATTTCATCAATATTGCATTTTACTGCTCCGGTAAAACCGTGATCCAATTGGTCAAAACCGACAAGATAGATGTCAGCCTGCTGTTCAGTGAGCTTTCTTATAATTTCAAGCTGTCTTGCGTCACCGCCGATAACTGCAATTTTCAATCCGGTTAACATTCTAAACGTTCACCTTCTTTGTGTATACTAGATCTCTAGTTGTTAAGCTCCCCTTCATCTTATGATCAAAAGGAAATACCGGTGAATTAAAACATGCGCTTTTTTCATATAAAAAAAACATCGGCTGCCTCAGCCGATGTTTCAAATGCTTACTTTAGAGCCTTACTCTTGTCGAGGAGACATTTCCTCAGGGACATCTAATATGATCATATCTGATCCGATCTTTTGAATATGATGCCAGGGGACACGAATGTCATGACCTTGTTTTCTCAAACCAAACCACTTAACTGTCGGAATGAGAAGTGCTGTAATCTGGCCATCCTGTTCATTGATTTCTAAATCGGTCTGGCCGAGGACTCCCAGCCGTTCAGCTCTTTTGATGTCTACGATTTCCTTTCCAGATAATTCACTGAGCCGCATGTCTGTCACCCCCTTGTACTATGTATGATCAAAGGGATAAAAAAATGCCTGCCGCGTTATGGGGCAGGCTTTTCCTTCTATGAAGGCATATGACCGGAAGGGCTGATGAGTGCCAGTGCATAGTCATCAGTAAACAATTGTCTGGCGAGGCCGTTGACACGCTCTAAGTTCACGGCGTTTAATTCATTGATGATCTCATCTAATGTTTTATGTTTGCCGAGCAACAGTTCATTTTTTCCGTTTCGGCTCATTTTGCTGTTTGTGCTTTCTAAGCTCAGCATCAAGCTTCCCTTCATTTGCTCTTTGCTGTTTTCCAGCTCTTTAGAGGTAATTCCATCACGTTTTAATGTGGCGAGGGTTTCTTGAATTGTTTCTGACAGCTGCTGAAGCTGATTTGCACCCGTGCCGCCATAAATGGTAAGCATTCCGCTGTCCTCATAAGAGCTGTGATAGCTGTAAACAGAATAAGCGAGCCCTTTATCTTCGCGGACATCTTGGAACAATCGGCTGCTCATGCTGCCTCCGAGCACATTATTCAGAACGATTAAATCATAAATGCGTTCATGGCCAACCTCAAGGCCTTTAAATCCGAGGCACAAATGAGCCTGCTCCGTTTCTTTTTTTCTCGTCAGCTGTTCCGTGTAGAACTCGGGTTTCTCAAGGCCGGTTGCTTTGCCCTTCGCTTCGTATGAGCCGAACCATTTCTCTACATCCTGGATAAAACTGTCGGATATATTGCCGGCTACTGAAATCACCACTCGGTCCGGTGTATAGTAATCATGCATGTATTGTCTCAGGGAATCGCCATTGAAGGTGGCAAGCGTTTCTTCCGTTCCAAGAATTGGGTAGCCTAAAGAATGATTGCCATAAGTCGCTTTGCTCAGTAAATCATGCACAATATCGTCCGGCGCATCTTCGTACATTTTAATTTCTTCATACACTACATTTTTTTCTTTTTTCAGCTCGTTTTCATCAAATGTTGAATGAAAGAACATATCTGCTAATACGTCAAGCGCGTAATTCGCATGCTCATCAAGCACCTTTGCATAGTAGCAGGTATATTCCTTTGAGGTAAACGCATTGACCTGACCGCCAATACGATCAAAAGATTCTGCTATCTCGCGTGCAGATCTTGTGCTCGTCCCTTTAAAGAACATGTGCTCTAAAAAGTGAGAAATTCCGTTTATCTCCGGCGTTTCATGCCGCGAACCTGTGCCGATCCACACGCCGATCGCGACAGAACGAACTGTCGGGTTATTTTCCAGCACAATTCTTACACCATTTTGACACGTATATCGTTTAATCAAATTTGTTCCTCCTATTCAAAGACAAGCTGCCTGCAACTGTTACTTCAACAGTCTTGTTTCGTCCATTAGTTCAGTGACTGTTCCAAGCGCGTATCCTTTATCTTTTATCTTTATAATCAGCGCTTCAAGACTTTCCGCCGTGGGATTAGTCGGGTGCATTAATATCATGGCACCATTATGTATCTTGCTTAACACTCTCGTTTGAAGGGCAGACGGAGCCGGTTTTTGCCAATCGATCGTATCAACTGTCCACATGACTGTTCCCATCTGTTTCTCAGCTGCAATGTCGACTACCGCTTTTCTGAAACTTCCGCTCGGCGGAGCGAACCACTTTGGCTTAACACCCATCGTTCGTTCTATTTGTTCATTTGTCTTGTCGAGCTGCTCGGAAATTCTTCCTGTAGTCAGTTTGCTCATATCCGGATGATTGTATGAATGATTTCCGATTTCATGTCCGTCTTGCGCAATCTTCTTAGCGAGCTGTTCATTGTTTCTCACCCAATTGCCTTCTAAAAAGAACGTCGCCTTGACCTGGTGCTTTTGCAGAATAGGGAGCATTGTTTCCAAATACTCATTTCCCCACGCCACATTAATTAAAAAAGCCACCATCGGTTTGTCTGGATTTCCTTTATAAATGGGCTCAGGCTGAAGAGACTCAAGATGAACGTTTGGTTTTACTTGGCTGTACACCAAATCGCTCTCTCGAAACTCGCCGTGCTTTTTCATTTTTTTATATGATTGTTCAATATTGACCTTCAATCCATTGTAGCCGGGAATGCTTTTCCACACTTTATCAATTCTTGCATCCTGAGGCTTAACCTCGTATTCCGGCGCTTTTTGAAGCAATTCTTCATATAACGGGTCTTTGGACGCCGTGACAGTCACCGTATCTTTTTTCATTGCACCTATATAATCAAGTGTGTGCGGATTTTTCATCATCTCAAATGAGACAAAAAAAAGAAATAGAAAAACGGCAAACGGTACAAATTTTTTGTACATGTTCTGTCCCCCCCTCCCCTCCAGATTATGAAGGAGAAGGACAAGGTAGAACCCGCCTGCGTTTTAAAAGCTTCAAAATAAAGAAGCCGGGTCTCCCAGGCTCCTTTATGTTTTCATTTAAGATTGTTGTTCTTCTTTTTCTTTCTCTTCACGGAGCACCGCTTTACGAGACAAATTGACTCGTCCTTGTTTATCAATTTCAGTGACCTTGACAAGAATCTCGTCTCCGATTTTCACAACATCTTCAACTTTTCCTACGCGTTCAAGCGCAAGCTCTGAAATGTGCACCAAACCGTCTTTTCCGCTGAAAATTTCAACGAAAGCCCCGAATTTTTCGATTCGTTTCACTTTACCTAAGTAAAGCTGGCCGACTTCAACCTCTCTGACAAGGTCTTCGATGATTTTTTTCGCTTTTTGGTTGCTGCTTTCATCTGTTGAAGAAATAAAGATTGTGCCGTCCTGTTCAATATCAATTTTAACACCGGTTTCTTCGATGATTTTATTGATTTGTTTTCCGCTTGGCCCGATGACATCGCGAATTTTATCAGGATTAATGGCCATTGTTAAAATCTTAGGCGCATAACGAGAAAGCTCTTTTCTTGATTCGTTTAATGTCGCAAGCATGCTGTTGAGGATTTCCATTCTTCCCTTTTTCGCCTGCTGAAGCGCTTCTTCAAGAATCTCTCTGGAAAGGCCTTCGATTTTAATGTCCATTTGCAGCGCTGTTACGCCTTTTTCCGTGCCGGCTACTTTAAAGTCCATGTCTCCAAGCGCGTCTTCCATGCCTTGAATATCAGTCAAAACAGTGTAATGTTCACCTGATTTGACGAGACCCATCGCAATACCAGCAACCGGCGCTTTAATCGGTACACCGGCATCCATCATTGCAAGTGTGCTTGCACAGATACTTGCTTGAGAAGTAGAACCGTTTGATTCAAGCACCTCTGATACAAGTCGGACAGTGTAAGGAAAGTCTTTTTCAGACGGAATAACTGGCTCAAGCGCACGCTCACCCAGTGCTCCGTGTCCGATTTCACGGCGTCCCGGTCCGCGCATCGGTCCTGTTTCCCCAACGCTGAATTGCGGGAAGTTGTAGTGATGCATAAACCGTTTTGATTCTTCAACACCTAAGCCGTCAAGAATTTGTACATCACCCAGCGCACCTAGCGTACATACGCTGAGAGCCTGAGTTTGTCCTCTTGTAAACAGACCTGATCCGTGCGTTCTTGGCAAGAGGCCGACCTCTGAAGAAAGCGGGCGGATTTGATCGACACCGCGGCCGTCCGGTCTTACCTTATCTTCAGTAATCAGGCGCCGCACTTCATTTTTTACCATCTTGGATAAAATCTGCTTTACTTGCTTGATTGTGTCTTCATCATGCTCTTCATCCTCGAATTTTGCCACAACTGCGTTTTTCACTTCGCTAATGGCAGCTTCGCGAGCATGCTTTTCATGAACTTGGATAGCTTTCAGCAGATCCTCTTCTGCTAAAGCTTTTACTTTTTCGCTAAGCTCTTCATCAATTTCAAAGAGCTTAATTTCAGATTTCTCTTTGCCGACTGCTGCAACAATTTCTTCTTGGAATGCAATCAGGCGTTTAATCTCTTCATGGCCGAACATAATGGCTTCAAGCATGGTTTCCTCAGGAACTTCGTCCGCTCCCGCTTCTACCATGTTAATGGCATCTTTCGTGCCGGCAACAACGAGATTGATGTCGCTTTTTTCAAGCTGATCGACGGTCGGGTTAATGATAAATTGATCATCAATGCGTCCGACGGTCACCCCTGCAATCGGTCCTTCAAACGGAATATCCGATACAGAAAGCGCAAGAGATGAACCGAACATGGCAGCCATCTCAGAAGAGCAGTTTTGGTCAACACTCATGACAATGCTGATGACTTGAACTTCATTACGAAATCCATCGGCAAATAAAGGACGGATCGGACGGTCAATTAAACGGCTGGCAAGAACCGCCTTTTCACTTGGGCGCCCTTCTCTTTTAATAAATCCGCCTGGAATTTTCCCTACCGCATATAATCTCTCCTCATAGTTTACAGTAAGCGGGAAGAAATCCAGCGGCTTTGGTTCTTTTGAAGCGGTTGCTGTACTCAGTACTGCTGTATCACCGTAACGGATCATCACAGCACCGTTTGCCTGTTTGGCAAGCTGGCCGGTTTCAACTGTAAGCGTTCTTCCGGCCCAATCTATGGTAAAGACATGTTTTTCTTGTCCCATACAATTACGAACTCCTCTCTTCGTTGTGTGAAATAATCGATTACTCCTATTATGAACGAAATGAATTGAACATATCAATGTCAAAGTAGTATGTAAAAGGATTTCAATGATTTGTTATAAGAAATTTTCGCTTTAATACGATAAAAAAGCGGGAATCCTCCCGCTTTTTACGATTATCGACGTAAGCCTAGTTTGTTAATTAACTCACGGTAACGAGTTACGTCTTTATTACGTAGATACGTAAGAAGATTACGACGCTTACCTACCATTTTAAGAAGACCGCGACGTGAATGGTGATCTTTCTTATGAGTACGTAAATGCTCGTTCAAGTTGTTAATTGAGTCAGTTAGGATAGCGATCTGAACTTCTGGAGATCCAGTATCAGATTCGTGTGTTTTGAACTCGCTGATGAGTTGGTTTTTACGCTCTTGAGTAATTGCCATCCTGTTTCACCTCCAAATCATATTTAGCCCCAGTTACCTAGCAACCGTCGGTGACTTCGGATTGCCAAGCAATGGTTTTAAGACTACGAAAACTATCATACTAAAAATCGTGCCTATATGCAAATATTTTAGAATAAAATTTGTGTGCGTTGCATGTTATTTCCGCAAATCGCTGAAATAACGGATGGCCTCCTGTTTATCCTTTTCAATTTGCTCTGTTAATTCTTTGATGCCATTGAATTTCCGCTCGCTCCGAATTCGTTTATACCATTCGATTTTTATAGCGGCTCCGTATACCTCCTGATCGAAATCAAACAGATTGACCTCGATGGAAGGCTGTTCCGGACGTTTTTCATAAAACGTCGGCTTATAACCGATATTGCAAACGCCATTGTAGAGTTCGCCGTTGACTTCCGCTTTTACGGCATATACACCCGTCGGCGGAACGATATAGCTGTTATTTAAACCGACATTTGCTGTCGGAAACCCGATGGTACGCCCTCTTTTATCACCGTGAATAACAATTCCTTTTATAAAATAAGGCTTTCCGAGCAAGACACTCGCCAATTCAACATCGCCGTCTTGAAGCGCTGTGCGGATATACGAGGAGCTGATTTTTTTATCCTGCTCCGTTAATTTTTCTACCATTGTGCATTCAGCTTTTCCGTCTAAATCATGCGGCATGGTTTCCATTGTTCCCTTGCCGTATTTGCCGTACGTAAAGTCAAAGCCCGCCACTGCGTGCTGTACATTAAGACCGATAATATACTGGTCTACAAACTGTTTAGGGGAAAGAGAAGCAAACACTTCATTAAATGTAACGATATACAGAGTCTCTGTGCCTAATTGTTCAATTTGGTTTATTTTGTCTTCCAGAGGCGTAATCAAATCCTTTGGCTCCTGATCCCTGCCTAAAACATGGGAAGGGTGAGGATGAAAGGTCATCACAGCTAAAGACAGGCCCTTTTCTTCGGCTATTTGCTTCGCTGTGCCGATTACCTTTTGATGTCCAAGATGAACGCCGTCAAAATACCCTAACGCCATCACAGACTTTACCTGCTCCTCTTTCATTAAATGATGCGGATGTGTAATATGTATCGTCTTCACAGAACGGTCACCTTTTTTCTATTGTTCGCTTTTTTGCATCAATACTTTTGCCGGCTTTAACAGCCCATCTTTTGAAGGATGTGGGAAATAGATCGCCAAACAGCTGCCGGATTCAGTAAAGACAGCAATCCGGTCTTCGCTTGTCATTTCAGAAAACTGTTCGGGCGTCTCAAGCAAAGCCCCATTTTCTACTTTCTTAGCTAATGTATCACTTATGGTCCATTTCGGCAAATGATTGAGCGCGCGTTCAATAGGAACTGTATGCTCCCATACGGTCCCAGACTGCGCCTGAGCTTCCAGTTCATCAAAAGTAAAGCATTCGTCGAGAGAAAAATCTCCCGATGCCGTACGAATTAAATGAGACATATGAGCCGGATATCCAAGTTTTTCTCCAATCATAACCGCCAGCGTTCTTACATAAGTCCCTTTTGAGCATGTCACCGTAAACCGGAAGCTTGCAGTTTCTCCATTATGTTTAATCTCTGTCGTCAGCTCAATGTCTTCGATGGTAATCATACGCTTTGGACGTTCTACTTCAATCCCTGACCTTGCGTATTCGTATAATTTTTTGCCGTTTACTTTTACAGCGGAATACATAGGCGGAGTTTGTTCTTGTTTCCCCTTTAAACTGTTTAATACCTTTTCCACTGCTGCTTTATCAATATCTTGATTGACAGGCTTTGTTTCAACCGTTTCACCGGTTTGATCCTCTGTTGTCGTTGAAAAGCCAAGCGTGATTTCCGCATCATACGTTTTAGACTTTTCAGTTAAGTATTCGACAATTTTTGTCGCCCTTCCCACACAAATCGGAAGCACGCCTGACACTTCTGGATCAAGCGTTCCCGTATGTCCTACTTTTTTTGTTTTTAACAGTTTTCGGATCTTCATGACACAGTCATGCGATGTCATGCCAACTGGTTTATGTAAAAGGAGAACTCCGTTAACCATTTGCCTTTCACTCCTTCTTTTAAGCTTTTCTCTTTAAAACGCAGAAAAGAGGACAGACGATATACGCCTATCCTCTCCATTTTTTATTCAGATGGTTTCTCTGAATGTAATTCGTGAATCAATGTTTCGATACGATTTCCGTAATCGATTGATTCATCGAACTCAAATTCAATTTCAGGCGTTTTTCGAAGTCTGATGCGGCTGCCGATTTCGGATCGGATAAATCCTTTCGCCTTTGCCAGCCCTTTCAGCGCTTCCTCCCGTTTTTTCTCGTCACCGAGTACCGAGATATACACCTTTGCAATTTGCAAATCACCTGATACACGTACATCCGTTACTGTCAGAAAACCAATTCTCGGATCTTTCAGCTTACGGCTGATAATATCACCGAGTTCTTTTTTCATTTGCTCGCCGACACGGTTTGCTCTCATACTCAATTCAATCACCTCTAAGTTAAAACCACTCTGTTCTAGTGATCGTCCGTTCAATTTCAGGAAAAGAATCGATAAACGCCAGAACGCGCTGCAGCTCTTTTTCTGTTTGAACGCGAGAGGAAGAAACAGCGGCGATTCCAAAGCTGGTTCTTTGCCAGGTGTCCTGGTAGTCAATCTCCGAAATCGAAACATTGAACTTGTTTTGAACCCTGGTTAAGATCCGCTTAAGAACGGCACGCTTTTCCTTTAGCGATCCTGCATTATAAATGATGCATTCACACTCCGCAAATCCGATCACGTTCTTTCAATTTCTTGCATGACATACGCTTCAAGGATGTCACCTTCACGAATGTCATTGTATTTCTTAATTGTAATACCACATTCATAGCCTTGTGAAACTTCTTTCACATCGTCTTTAAAACGTTTCAGAACGTCTACTTCGCCTTCGAAGATAACGACGCCGTCACGAATTAAACGGAGGCCGCTGTCACGCGTAATGGTTCCTTCAGTAACATATCCGCCGGCAATTGTACCGATTTTAGATACCTTGAATGTTTGGCGCACTTCTACTTGACCAATTACTTTTTCTTCATATTCAGGATCAAGCATACCTTTCATGGCTGCTTCAATCTCGTCAATTACTTTGTAAATGATACGGTGAAGTCGAATATCTACATTTTCAGCTTCAGCCGTACTCTTAGCATTTCCGTCAGGTCTCACATTAAACCCGATAACAATTGCATTGGAAGCAGATGCCAAGATAATGTCAGATTCAGTAATCGCACCAACGCCTGTATGAATGATTTTCACTTTAACGCCTTCTACTTCAATTTTTTGAAGTGTGGCTGTTAAAGCTTCAGCAGATCCTTGAACGTCAGCTTTTACGATGAGGTTGATATCTTTTACATCACCTTGTTTAATTTGCTCGAATAAGTCATCAAGACTGAGCTTCGCTTTATCGCTGCGCTGCTCTTCAAGCTGTTTCGAAGCACGGGCTTCCCCGACAGAACGAGCTGTTTTTTCATCTTTAAAAACAAGGAATTGGTCTCCCGCTTGAGGGACATCATTCAAACCGGTAATTTCAACCGGAGTTGACGGGCCGGCAGTTTTCACACGGCGTCCAATATCGTTAACCATTGCACGGACACGGCCGAATGTGTTGCCGACTACGATCGGATCACCGACATGCAGTGTCCCAGTTTGTACGAGCAATGTCGCAACTGATCCTCTGCCTTTATCGAGTTCCGCTTCAATAACCGTTCCTTTTGCCTGGCGGTTCGGATTCGCTTTCAGTTCCTCTACCTCACTGACAAGCAAAATCATTTCAATGAGTTCATCAATGCCTTTTCCAGTTAAAGCGGAAAGCGGCACAAAAATCGTTTCTCCGCCCCAAGCTTCAGGGACAAGTCCGTATTCCGTCAGTTCTTGCATGACACGGTCAGGGTTTGCGGATTCTTTATCAATTTTATTCACAGCAACGATAATTGGAACCTCAGCTGCTTTTGCATGGTTAATTGCTTCTACTGTTTGCGGCATTACACCGTCATCGGCAGCTACAACGAGAATTGTAATATCAGTTACTTCTGCACCGCGTGCACGCATTGTAGTAAATGCGGCGTGTCCAGGAGTGTCCAAGAACGTAATTTTCTTGCCGTTCTCTTCAATTTGGTAAGCACCGATATGCTGAGTAATTCCGCCTGCTTCTCCTTCAACAACCTTCGTTTTACGGATGCTGTCAAGAAGCGTTGTTTTACCGTGGTCAACGTGCCCCATGATTGTGACAACAGGAGGACGAATTTCAAGATCCTCTTCATTATCCGGCTCTTCGTATTTTTCCAGCTCGGTTTCTTCAAGCACAATGACTTCTTCTGTTTCAACACCATATTCTGATGCGATGAGCTCGATTGTGTCTTTATCAAGTTCTTGGTTAATGGTTGCCATTACGCCAAGAAGCATCAGCTTTTTAATGATTTCTGAAGGCTCTTTGCCAAGCTCTTCAGCCAGTGCGCCGACTGTTAAAGTGCCAGAGAATGTAATTTTCTCCGGAAGCTCTTTTTTCGGTTTTACAGGCTTTTGCTGATATTGGTTTTTATTGTTGTTTTGGTTGCGTTTATTTTTTTTGTTGTTGTTATTCTTCTTGTTTTTGTTAAATTGATTATTCTGCACGTCATTCTTCTTTCCGTCTCGAATTTTATTTGGTTGATTTCCAGCTGATTGCTGATTAACCCCTTGCGGCTGTTTGTTTTTGTTCGTTTCTGCAGGCTTTTGAGATGTAGCGGCTGCGCCGCCTTTTTTAAATTTGGCATCAAGCTGTTTAATGGCCTTTTCTTCAAGCATGGCCATATGATTATTCACTTCTAAATCCATGTTTTTCAGTGCGGTCAAAATTTCCTTACTTGAAACATTTAACGCTTTTGCATATTCGTATACTCTCATTTTAGCCATTCGTTCACCCCCAAAAATATTAATCGAGCAAGCTGATCAGCTTATTCGCAAAACCTTGGTCAGTGACGGCGACAACGACACGGGCTTCTTTACCTATAGAGCGCCCAAGAACCGCGCGACTTTCAACTTTTTTAAAAGGAACTTTATAATAATTGCACTTGTCGGTTACTTTTTTCGCTGTGTTAGATGATGCATCCTCTGTAAGCAGGACAAGCTTTGCACGCGCATTCCTGATTTCTTTGATTACCAAGTCCTCGCCTGACACGACCTTACGAGCTCGATTGGCCAGACCCAGCAAGGGAAACCATTCCATTCCAGACATTTTATTTTTTCACCTTTTCCGCCAGCTCCAGCAATTCTTCGAAAATCTGGTCATCGATTTGTGATTGAAATTGATTTTGCAAAGTGTTTTTCTTTTTTGCTGCTAAGATGCACTCTTTATCCAGCGTTAAATAAGCACCCCGTCCGTTCTTTTTTCCGGTCGGGTCTACTGAGACTTCGCCTTCTTTCGAACGTACAACTCGGATCAGTTCCTTTTTAGGCTTCATATCACCAGTCACTACACATTTGCGTAACGGGATCTTTTTGTGTTTATTCACCTAAGGTCACCTCTTATTCATCCGATTCAGCAGTTTCAGGCTCTGTAAAGAGCGGTTCATCATCATCTTCTTCAAGTTCTCTCGGATAGATTCCAAGTTCTCTTGCGTCCGTTTCGCTCTTAATATCAATCTTCCAGCCTGTCAGTTTAGCAGCTAAGCGTGCGTTTTGTCCTCTTTTGCCAATTGCCAAAGACAGCTGGTAATCAGGAACAATAACAGTTGTCGCTTTTTCTTCTTCATTAACGATGACATCCATCACTTTTGAAGGGCTGAGCGCATTTGCGACAAATTCCACAGGATCACTGGACCAGTTGACAATGTCAATTTTTTCACCTTTTAATTCATTGACGATCGCCTGAACACGCTGACCTTTAGGACCTACGCATGAGCCGACAGGATCCACGTCAGGATCATCTGTGCGGACAGAAATTTTTGAACGGTCGCCGGCTTCTCTGGCAACAGATTTCAGCTCGACAGTTCCATCATAAATTTCAGGCACTTCGATTTCAAATAAACGCTTTAGCAAGCCTGGATGTGTTCTTGACACATAGATCTGCGGGCCCTTCGTCGTTTTTTCTACTTTTGTGATATATACCTTAATGCGGTCATGAGGCTTGTAGCTTTCATTTGGCATTTGCTCATTCACCGGCAGCAAGGCTTCAATTTTGCCTAAAGACACATAGATAAACTTATTGTCCAGACGCTGGACGATACCTGTCATGATGTCTTCTTCACGGTCGATAAATTCAGAATAAATCACACCGCGCTCAGCTTCGCGCACACGCTGTGTGACAACCTGCTTCGCTGTTTGAGCAGCAATGCGCCCGAAATCCTTAGGCGTTACTTCGATTTCAACGACATCGCCGACCATATATTCCGGATGGATGCCCTGTGCCTCTTCAATAGAGATCTCCAGTCTTTGGTCGTATACTTCGTCAACGACATCTTTTCTTGCAAACACACGGATGGAGCCAGTTTCACGGTTTAAATCCACCCGTACATTTTGCGCTTGATTAAAATTCCGCTTATAAGCAGAAATTAACGCAGCTTCGATTGCTTCAATGATAATTTCCTTACTGATGCCTTTTTCTTTTTCAAGAATCGTGAGAGCATCTAATAATTCACTGCTCATTTAACGGTCTCCCCCCTTAAAACATTTGTATTCATTAGAATGTAACAGCTAATCTCGCATTAGCTATTTTGTCATACGGAATATTGATCCGTTTCTTTCTTGTTTTGATCGTGATCTCAACTGTCACTGTTTGTCCATCAAATTCAGCCAGTTCACCTTCAAACACTTTTACACCCTCAATAGGCTCATACGTCTTAATGTACACATTTTTTCCAAGTGATTTTTCGAAATCGGCTTTTTTCTTCAGCGGACGCTCAGCTCCCGGAGATGAGACTTCAAGAAAGTAATTTTGGCTAATTGGGTCTGCCTCATCAAGCTTTTCACTTAAAGCTTCGCTTACTTTGGCACATTCCTCAATGTCCACACCGTCATCGGAATCAATAAACACGCGAAGGAACCAGCTTTGACCCTCTTTGACAAATTCAATGTCAACGAGTTCCAGCTGAAGGCTGTCTACGATTGGCTGAGCCATTTCTTGAACGGTGTCAGTCACTTTTTTGCTCATGTTCTTCCTCCTTGTGCTGTCGATCTCATATTCGTCTCGTCACTCTGCATAAAAACCCTGCTTCAAAAGAGCAGGGGCTAAAAAGTAAACGATGAACATGTCGAGACAAATTTCTCTTGTTCAATACAAAAGAGCGGGTTTCCCCACTCTTTGCCTCGGTAATCGTTAGCATTTCCAATAAAACTATACCATAACCATATTTTTATTGCAAATGGATATACGCTTACCACCATACCTAAGCAAATGACAGAAACTCTAATGTTACAATGGCACTTTTTACGCTTATATATGCATAGAAGCAGAATTTCCAAAGAAATTCTGCTTCCTATGTTAGAACAATGACAATTGGTTTTGATCTGGCAGTGATTCAAGGCAGCCATGACGATCTAAATACTCTAAAATCGTTTTTGACACTTTCCCTCTCTTTTGCAAATCTTCTTTCGAGAGGAACTCGCCTTCTTCACGAGCTTTTACAATGTTTAGAGCAGCGTTCGTCCCCAATCCAGGAATGGAGTTAAACGGCGGGATAAGACTGTTGCCGTCAATAATAAACTCTGCAGCGCTGGAGCGATATAAATCGACTTTTTGGAATGAATAGCCTCTCTCACACATTTCAAGCGCCAATTCTAAAACAGTCAGAAGGTTTTTTTCCTTTGGTGAAGCATCAAGTCCTTTAGAGTTAATATCCTCCATTACAGCCTTGATTGCTGTAGAGCCCTTGATCATTGTATCGATATCAAAATCGTCTGCACGAACAGTAAAATAAGCAGCATAATACAGAAGCGCGTGATGCACTTTAAAGTAAGCAATGCGGACTGCCATTAATACATACGCTGCGGCGTGAGCTTTCGGGAACATGTATTTAATCTTTTTACAAGAATCAATATACCAGTCTGGGACATTGTTATTTTTCATTTCTTCTTCCCATTCGGGCATCAATCCTCTTCCTTTACGCACAAATTCCATGATTTTAAAGGCAAGGGACGGCTCAAGGCCTTGATAGATTAAATAAACCATAATGTCATCACGGCAGCCGATAACCTCACTCAGCTCACAAATATTATTGTGGATGAGCTCCTGCGCATTGCCGAGCCATACATCTGTTCCGTGAGACAAGCCTGAAATCTGAACGAGCTCGGAAAAAGTTGTCGGCTTTGTATCTTCAAGCATCTGCCGGACAAACCGGGTTCCGAATTCAGGAATTCCGAGAGTTCCCGTTTTACAGCCGATCTGTTCTTCTGTAACACCGAGTGATTCGGTTCCCTGGAAGATTTTCATCACTTCAGGATCATCGGTTGGAATTGTTTTCGGATCAATTCCGCTTAAGTCTTGAAGCATCCGAATGACGGTCGGGTCATCGTGTCCGAGAATATCCAGTTTTAGCAGGTTGTCATGGATGGAGTGAAAATCAAAATGCGTCGTTTTCCATTCTGAACCTGTGGCGTCTGCCGGGAACTGAATTGGTGAAAAATCATAAATATCCATATAATCTGGAACAACGATAATGCCCCCAGGGTGCTGTCCGGTCGTTCGTTTTACACCTGTACATCCCTGTACGAGCCGATCTACTTCAGCCCCGCGCATATGAAGATTATGATCTCCGGCATAGCCTTTCACATATCCGTAGGCCGTTTTTTCTGCCACCGTGCCTATTGTTCCCGCACGATATACATTGTCTTCTCCAAACAATACTTTTGTGTAATTGTGCGCTTGCGGCTGGTATTCCCCTGAGAAGTTCAAGTCGATATCAGGTACTTTGTCCCCTTTAAATCCTAAGAACGTTTCAAACGGAATATCATGGCCGTCTTTTTTCAAAGGCGTTCCGCAATGAGGACATGTCTTGTCAGGCAGGTCAAAACCGGAACCGACAGAGCCGTCATTAAAGAACTCAGAATGCTGGCACTCGGAGCATACATAGTGCGGCGGCAGCGGGTTCACCTCAGTGATCTCAGTAAGCGTCGCAACTAATGAAGATCCGACAGAACCACGGGAACCTACGAGGTATCCGTCATCCAGTGACCGTTTTACAAGTTTGTGAGAAATCAAATAAATAACAGCGAAGCCGTGGCCAATGATACTCTTTAATTCTTTTTCGATCCGCGCTTCGACAATTTCAGGCAGCTGTTCGCCGTAAATGCTTCTTGCACGCTGGTAGCTCATTTCTCTGATCTCTTCATCGGCGCCTTCGATTTTCGGTGTATACAAGTCATCTTTAATCGGTTTGATGTCATCGATTAAAGATGCGACTTTTTGGGTATTGGTAACAACGATTTCCTTCGCTTTTTCTTCACCTAAGAAAGAAAAGGCTTCAAGCATTTCATCCGTCGTTCTGAAATGTACTTTCGGAAGTTCATGCCTGTTCAGCGGATTGGCTCCGCCTTGAGAGGATACTAAAATCTTTCTGTAGATTTTATCCTCATCATTCAAGTAATGTACATTTCCCGTAGCAACAACCGGTTTATTTAGCTTTTCACCCAGTTTCGTGATATTCGCAATAATTTCTTTCAGTGATTTTTCATCGCGGACGAGTTCAAGCTCCAGCAAGTGACGGTACACTTCAGGCGGCTGAACCTCAAGATAATCATAGAATGACGCGACATCTTCAACCTCTTCAGGCGATTTTTGCATCATCCCTTCAAAAACCTCTCCCCTGTCACAGGCTGAACCGATCAGAAGCCCTTCCCTGTATTTCTCAAGCTGAGATCTTGGGATACGAGGCACTCTGTAAAAATAATGAATATGGGAAAGTGACACAAGCTTAAATAAATTTTTAAGCCCCGTGCTGTTCACCGCAAGTAATGTTGCATGATACGGTCTTGATCTTTGATAAGCGTTGGACTGCCCCATATTTTCATTCAGTTCGTCATGATACTGAATACCCTTTTCCGCTGCGTCCTTCAGCATTTTCAGGAGCAAATAAGCGGTCGCCTCAGTATCATAAATCGCACGGTGATGCTGTGTGAGCTCAATATCAAACTTTTTACAGAGCGTGTTCAGACGATGGTTCTTAAATTCCGGATAGAGGAAACGGCCGAGCTCAAGCGTATCAATGACTGGGTTTTTAGCTTTTTCGACTTCAAGAAGCTTTTTATAAGCGACATTTAAGAACCCCATGTCAAAGCTCGCATTATGAGCAACAAGGATATCATCGCCGATCCATTCTCTGAAATCTCTTATCACATCTACAACATCCGGAGCATCGCGAAGCATATCATCGGTGATGCCTGTCAGCTCTATAATTGTGGCTGAAAGCGGGCGATGCGGGTTCGCAAACGCCTCAAATTTATCAATAATTTCTCCGCCTTTTACTTTTACTGCAGCCAGCTCAATAATGGTGTCGTATACAGCAGACAACCCAGTCGTTTCGACGTCGAAAACAACATATGTTTCTTCCTCAAGAAGGCGATATGCAGCGTTATACGCAATTGGCACACCATCATCAACGAGATTCGCTTCCATCCCGTAAATCATTTTAATTCCATGCTTTTTGGCGGCAGAATACGCATCAGGGAAAGATTGAACAACAGCATGGTCAGTCAAAGCGATGGCCTCATGCCCCCACTTTTTCGCCTGTTCGACAAGTTTTCCAATCCCTGTAACAGCGTCCATTTGGCTCATTGGAGAATGCAGATGCAATTCCACTCTTTTTTCTCCTTCAGGAGCCGTATCTTCACGGGTTTTTGCTTTTATTTCGTTAACGTCATTTGCGATCATGACGAGATCTCTGACGAAAGTGTCATTTTGGATGCTTCCGCGTGCTTTTACCCACATTCCTTTTTTCAGAGACTTCATCAGTGCCGCATCTTCTTTTTCACGTGCAAACATTTTAATTAAAATACTATTTGTATAGTCTGTAATTTTGAAGATGCACAGTGTGCGTCCGCTTTTCAGCTCTCGCGTCTCCGCATCAAACACATACCCCTGAACCGTAATTCTCCGTTCTTCATCCATGATGCTGTCAAGCGTCCGGATTTCTTCGTTATCTTTAATTTGATAACCGATGACAAGAGGCCCAGACGGCACTTGATCTTCATCACTTTCTTTATCTTTCTTCTCCATTTCAATCAAGGCCTGCATGGCCCGCTCTTGGTCTTCTGCAAGCTTTTGCTCCCGGAACTTTTGAACTTCTTGCTCTGATACAAATATTTCAGCATCAAGCTGAAGATCCGGAAAACCAAATTGCCGGTAGCCCGCTTGAATCATGGAACTGTATTTATTCTTAAGGGCAGCCGCTTCTGTGTCCGTTTTTGTTTTGACAATCAGTTTATTGCCCTTCAGCTTCGGCTTTTGCTGATTTAGGAGACTGATAATCGGCGGCGAAATGCCTTGCAATTCTTCAATGCAGCGTGACCAGTAGTCTTGAACAAGACTTTCACTGAAATCGGCATCCTGCACTTCAATTGAAGATGTCACTTTTGCTATGTGGGCAAATGATTGTGTCAGCCTCGTTGTTAATGTGTCATATAATTGAAAAGGCAGCAAAGATTTAAATTGAAAATGAAAATGCCAAGACTTAGACGCTTTGTGTATCGTCAGCTTTTTAATCTCGCCATCTTCAAAGTATGTCATGAAGGTATCATCTGTCATATTAATCTGCTGCAGAAGAATTTGAAACTGCCTTCTGTTTACTGATAACTGTTCCATTAAGACAGTATCCCTCCCTAAAAACATCATAAGTGAAGGTACCTCAGGCAATGAGGTACCTTCTATTATTTCTATTTTAACATGTTTTTTGATAAATCGTTATCGTGATTACTGCTTGCTGATAAAAGCAGATAATTCGTCAACTGTCATCTCAGTCGACTCACCTGTTTTACGAATTTTCACTTCAACAATTCCTTCGTCAGCCCGTTTTCCGACTGTAATGCGGATTGGAAGGCCGATTAGATCTGAATCAGCAAATTTCACGCCTGCACGCTCAGCACGATCATCATAGAGCACTTCATAGCCTTCCGCTTTTAAATCGGCATACAGCTTTTCAGCAAGCTCTTTTTGCCCATCGTTTTTCATGTTCAAAGCAAGAATATGAAGATCATACGGCGCAACGCTCTTTGGCCATATTAATCCTTTTTCATCGTGATGCTGTTCAGCAATAGCAGAAAGCGTTCTAGATACACCGATTCCATAACAGCCCATCAACATTGGCTGCGCGCGGCCGTTTTCATCCAAGTATGTCGCGTTCATCGCTTCTGAATAGCGTGTACCAAGCTTAAAGACTTGTCCGACTTCGATTCCTTCCGCAAAACGGATCGTGCCTTTACCGTCTGGTGAAGGATCGCCTTCTTTAATAAAACGAAGATCAGCAAATTCTTTAATTTGCGCGTCACGGTGCACGTTGACATTTTGATAATGATGATCGCCTTCATTCGCACCGGCAACGGCATTGACCATTGCTTTCACAGCTTGGTCAGCATATACTTCAACATCTTGATTGACACCGACAGGGCCGACATAGCCCGGCTCTGTCCCGAGCTGCTGAATGACCTCTTCATGTGCGGCAAGTTCCACAACTTCTGCATGAAGCAAGTTTTTCACTTTAATATCGTTGACTTCATGGTCGCCTCGTACAAGCACTAAGACAAAACGGTCATCTGCTTTAAACAAGACTGACTTGATGCAGGCGTCGGCAGAAACCTGTAAAAACGCTGTCAGTTCTTCTATTGTTTTCACATTAGGCGTGTGGACCTTCTCTAAAGCTTTAGGCTCTTCGGCAGAAGGGACTTCTTGATAAAGAACTTCAGCCATTTCGATATTAGCCGCATATGGTGATTCATCAGAATACGCAATCGTATCCTCTCCGATTGCAGATAGTGCCATAAACTCATGCGTATCCTTTCCTCCCATTGCGCCGGAATCGGCAATGACAGGTCTTACATTAATGCCGCAGCGGGCAAAAATATTAGAATAAGCCTCGTACATTTTCCGATACGTTTCATCCAAGCTCTCTTCAGATGCATGGAAAGAATATGCATCCTTCATAATAAATTCGCGGCCTCTTAACAAACCGAAGCGAGGACGTTTTTCATCTCTGAACTTAGACTGAATTTGAAACAGAGTCAGAGGGAGACGCTTATAAGATTTAACCTCATCGCGAACAAGTGAAGTAATAACTTCCTCATGCGTTGCCCCTAAAGCAAACTCACGGCCATGACGGTCTTTTAATCTCATCAGTTCAGGACCATACGTATACCATCTGCCTGATTCCTGCCAAGTCTCAGCCTGCTGCAGTGCGGGCATAAGCATTTCTACGGCATCAATTTTCTCCATTTCTTCACGAACAATCTGCTGAATGTTTTGAATTACCTTATACGCAAGAGGCATATAGCTGTATACCCCGCTCGTATTCTGTCTGATAAATCCTGCTCTTAGAAGAAGCTGATGACTTTTTGCCTCGGCATCAGCTGGAACTTCACGGAGCGTAGGAATAAGCGTCAAGCTTTGTCTCATTTCTTCGCACCTCTGATTGATTTACTTTTCGTTTACAAGAACAGCCGCTGGATATCGTTCCATGTGACGACCAGCATAAGAAGCATTAAGAAAGCTACTCCGATAAACACAACAAATGCTTCTTTTTCCCTGTTAATCGGTTTGCCCCGAATCGCTTCAATAAATAGAAATAACAATCTTCCTCCGTCAAGCGCCGGAATCGGAAGCAAGTTGACAATCCCAAGGTTAATGCTTAAAAACGCAGCAAACTGGAATAGGTTCACTAGCCCTGTTTTCGCCACTTGGTCTGTCATGTCATATATACCGACAGGGCCTGACAGCATATCAAGTTTAAATTGCCCTGTCACTAATTTGCTTAAGTTGGTTAAAATGGCTTTGGTGACATCTACTGTGGACGTCGCACCGTAGGCAACTGCTGAGAGAACGCCTTTTTCAGTCGGCGCATAGGAGCCGAAACGTCCGATTGTTTTCTTGTTCTCATCTTTCACAGCTTCCGGAGTCACAGAAATATGAAGCATTTTATTATCTCTTTTTACTGCAACATCCATTGCTTTTTCCGGATTTTCTTTTACAGCGGAGACAATGTCCGTCCAAGACCTCATTTTCTCTCCATTAATGCTTTGAATGTAATCTCCTTCTTTTAGCCCTGCTTCAGCCGCCCGGCCATTGTCAGTCAGCTGCCCGAGCATAGGCTCATTGGACGGAACGCCTTGAATAAGCCCAAGCATCACTAAAATGACGTAAGCTAAAATAAAGTTCATGATCGGCCCTGCAGCAATCGCTTTAATCCGCTGCCACACAGGTTTGGAACCAAATTGGCGATTATATGGCGCAATCTGAACTTCTTCTCCGTCTACAATGAAAAAGGATGTTTCGCTGACAGTAAAGCTTGAAAGCTCATCCTCTTTCCCTTGCTCATAGCCGGTGATTTTCATGTCATGCTCTAAATCCGCTGTTTCCACTTCAATGACTAGAGCATCGGGGTATTTTTCCTTTTGATTGATGATGAGTTTCTCAACTTGATCTTCTTTATTAAACAGAAGCCCGACCGTGTAACCGGGTTTCACCTCAATCATTTCCGGATCTTCGCCTGCCATACGGACAAATCCGCCGACCGGAAGCAGCCTGATCGTATAAACTGTTTCATTTTTTTTGAAGGAAAAAATCTTTGGACCGAAACCGATCGCAAATTCACGGCAGAGAATTCCCGCTCTTTGGGCTAGCAATAAATGGCCCAGTTCATGGAAGAAAACGAGCGCTCCGAAAATAATGACAAACGCTATAACTGTATTCACGAACATACCACCTTATGTGAGTATTGAGTTGACGTATCCCCGGGTATCTTTGTCCACTTCTTGAATGTCCGCCAGACTCGGTTTTTTAATCAACTGATGGCGGGATAATGCCTTTTCGATACAGTCTTCAATAGCCAAAAACGGTATCTTGCCGGCTAAAAAGGCTGCGACAGCTACTTCATTTGCCGCATTAAGCACTGTCGGCATTGTTCCTCCTATTTTACCTGATTCAAAAGCAAATTGTAAGCATCGGAACCTGTCAAAATCAGCTTTCTCAAAATGGAGGGTGCCGATTTCCCATAATTCAAGCCTTTTCGCATCCGGCAATGGCAACCGGTCAGGATAAGTGAGCGCATACTGGATTGGGACCCTCATATCCGGGGTTCCGAGCTGTGCAATCACACTCCTGTCATGAAACTCAACCATTGAATGGATGATGCTCTCCTTATGTAAAACCACATCAATTTGTTCATACGGGACATCGAAAAGCCAATGTGCCTCGATCACTTCTAATCCCTTATTCATCATTGTAGCCGAATCAATCGTAATTTTTGCACCCATTGACCAATTTGGGTGTTTTAATGCGTCCTCAACTGTAACTGATTCGAGCTCCTCCCGCGTCTTGTCCCGAAAGCTCCCGCCGGATGCCGTAATGATGAGGCGGTCAATGTTTTTAGCCTGTTCGCCTTGAAGCGCTTGAAAAATTGCCGAATGCTCACTGTCAACAGGCAGAAGCGGAACATCATATTTCTTAGCATGTTCTTTTACTATATGCCCTGCAGTGACAAGAGTTTCCTTATTTGCAAGCGCAATTGTTTTTTTCTGTTCAATTGCCTTTAACGTCGGGATAAGACCGACGCTTCCAAGCAAGGCATTGACAACAATGTCAACCTCATCCATCACCGCTGCTTCTATCAGCCCTTCTTCTCCCAGCCCGATTTGGCATTCAAAAGAAAAAGACGTTTGTTTTAATTTATGATATGTATCCAGATCAGCGACAGAGACAAACTTCGGCTGAAAGGCCTCTATCATTGGAACGGCCTTATCAATATTTCTGCCAAACGACATAGATACCAGCTGAAATTGATCCTGATGTGTACGCAATACGTCAAGAGTCTGTTCGCCGATTGATCCTGTTGCTCCTAAAAGACAAATATTTTTCAAAGTTGCCACTACTCCTATTCTTTTTGCTGCATGATCAGTCTCATACTCATATTAGACTTTTTTATGAAAAAAGGGCAAGCAGAAAGTACAAGAAAGGCATGACAAACAAGAAACTGTCAAAACGGTCTAATATACCGCCATGCCCGGGAAGAATCTTCCCAGAATCTTTTACATCGTAATGTCTTTTCAAGGCGGATTCCACTAAATCTCCAAGTTGTCCGAAAACAGACAAAAACAGTGTGATCAACAGCAGATAGATATACGGGATCGGAAGATGAGCAACAAACTGAAAAATCGTCGCCAGTATAAGTGCGATGACAATTCCGCCTGCAAAGCCTTCCACTGTTTTATTCGGACTGATTTCAGGCCAAAGTTTTCGCTTGCCAAGCGATTTCCCGACAAAATATGCACCGGAATCAGTGGACCAAATGACAACACACGCGTAAAAAATGTATGTTAATCCATATTGGTCTAGATTTCTGATTTCTATAAAATAATGAAAACACATTCCGATGTAAATTGCTGCCAGTGTAATAAACCCGACTTCATCAAAAGTAAAGGTGTTTTTTACCAGAACTGTGTAAATCAGCAAAAGCAACACCGCGAACAAAGCGATTTCCATTTTCGAAATACCATTCTCTTCCAAAAACGAATACTGGCTTGGCAATAAGAACAGCCACAATAATAAAAGACCGATCACACCCGGCAGTGAAACCAGCTTCAGCTTTTTCATCCGTAAAAGTTCAAAAAGCGCTACACTGCCCATCACATAAATTAATACGGTGAACGGCAATTTCCCGACAATAACCAAAAATAAAAATACAATTGCTGCCAGAACACCTGTCAAAATTCTTTGTTTCATGTCCACCATCCTCTAAATTCCGCCAAACCTCCGGCCTCTCTGCTGATATTCTCCTAACGCCTGTAAGAAGTGATCTTCTTTAAAGTCAGGCCACAAGACGTCAGTAAAGACAAATTCACTGTAAGCAACCTGCCATAGCATAAAATTGCTCAGTCTAATCTCGCCGCTCGTTCGAATTAAAAGTTCAGGATCCTGCAAAGATTCAGTCATTAAATAGTTAGAAAAAAGAGATTCATCAATGTCTTCAATATTTAAAGAGCCTTCCTTCACTTTTTCCGCGAGTGATTTTGCAGCAGTGACAATTTCAGTGCGGCCTCCATAATTGAGAGCAAAATTTAGGATCATTCCGTCGTTTTGCGCTGTATCCACTACAGCCTTTTCAATCGCACGTAATGTGTGTGCCGGCAAAGCCGTTTTATCTCCTATGATCCGAACCTGTACATTTTCCTCAACAAGCTCTGGAAGATACGTATTTAAAAATTCTTCCGGAAGCTTCATGAGAAAATCGACTTCCATTTTCGGCCTCTTCCAATTTTCTGTTGAAAAAGCATACAATGTCAGCACTTTGACACCTAATGCGTTCGCAAGCTTTGTTGTCCTTTTTACCACCTTCATCCCTTCGTGGTGGCCTGCAATTCGGGGAAGAGAGCGTTTTTTAGCCCAACGGCCATTCCCATCCATGATAATGGCGATATGTTCGGGAATTTCTCCCTTAAGTATGTCTTCTTTTGTATAACGTTCTAAGTTGGAAGCCGCAGTTTGCTGATTCTTCCAATTTTTGAGTATGTTGAGCATGAGATTCCTCCGTCACCCAAAAAGGTTACATTCCCTGCTGATAATCAATGTAATCAACAGTATTAACAAAAAAACCCCCTGTAAACATGAGAGGGTCTTTTCACTATTATCTATTGTACATAGTTTTTCATTAAACTTCCATGATTTCTTTTTCTTTGTCTTTTGTGACACTGTCAATTTTTGACACATATTCATCTGTCAGTTTTTGAACGTCTTCAGTTGAAGCGCGCAGTTCATCCTCAGTGATGTCTCCGTTTTTCTCAAGCTTTTTGAGATCATCGTTAGCA
Organism: Bacillus tequilensis KCTC 13622; assembly: GCF_000507145.1. GTDB lineage: Bacteria > Bacillota > Bacilli > Bacillales > Bacillaceae > Bacillus > Bacillus tequilensis. The sequence goes on from NZ_AYTO01000041.1 coordinate 145,846, forward strand.
TCACGGCGAACGTTTCGGACTGCTACTTTCGCCTCTTCAGCATATTTTTTCACTACTTTTACTAATTCTTTACGTCTTTCTTCCGTTAATGCCGGAATCGCAATTCGAATGATATTGCCGTCACTTGTTGGCGTAAGGCCCAAATCAGCTTTTAAAATCGCTTTTTCGATATCACCGATTGCAGTTTTATCATATGGCGTTACAACAAGCATACGAGCTTCAGGCACATTAATAGAAGACAGCTGATTTAAAGGTGTCTGTGCCCCGTAATATTCAACTGTTACTTTATCTAATAAAGATGGGTTTGCACGGCCTGCGCGAACAGTAGCCAATTCGCGTGAATAAGCAGCAATCGCTTTTTCCATTTTTTCTTTTGTTTGAGTTAATACTTCTTTTGACACGTTATTTCCCCCTTACAATCGTTCCGATAGATTCACCGATAACGGCACGTTTGATATTTCCTTCTTCCATAATAGAAAAGACGATAAGCGGAATGTCATTATCCATGCATAAAGATGATGCTGTTGAATCCATGACTTCCAGGCCGTCTTTTAGAACGTCAAGATAAGAAAGCGATTCATACTTAACAGCTGATTCATCTTTTCTAGGATCAGCATTATACACACCGTCAACATTATTCTTAGCCATTAAAATAACGTCTGCTTCAATTTCAGCAGCCCGCAGTGCAGCCGTCGTATCAGTAGAGAAATATGGGTTTCCTGTGCCCGCAGCGAAAATAACGACACGTTTTTTCTCTAAGTGGCGTATCGCTTTTCTTCTTATGTACGGTTCGGCAACTTGTCTCATTTCAATGGATGTTTGCACTCTGGACTGGATTCCGAGTGTTTCCAAGCTGTCTTGAAGAGCAAGCGAATTCATAACTGTCGCAAGCATTCCCATATAGTCAGCAGTTGCACGGTCCATGCCCAGGTCACTTCCTGTTTTTCCGCGCCATAAGTTGCCGCCGCCCACTACAACAGCGACTTCGACTTCAAGCTCAGCGATTTCTTTCACTTGCTGTGCAATAGATTGAATGACAGTTGGGTTAATGCCGTTTCCCTGTTCTCCTGCCAATGCTTCTCCGCTAAGCTTTAATACGATACGTTTGTATTTTGGTTTTTCCATGATAACCTCCAAGTGTAAACATTGCCGTTTTCTATTATGCAAGAGAAAAAAAGGTTTGTAAATATAGTTTTAAAAATAGGGAACACAAATTGTGTCCCCTATACTGCCTGAAAAGACGCGGCTTAGCCGCGGAATCTTTTCGCCATTATTTTTTCACTTGGTTCATTACTTCTTCAGCAAAGTTTTCTTGGCGTTTTTCGATGCCTTCTCCAACTTCATAGCGGACATAAGTTTGAACAGTTGCGTTTTTCGCTGCAACAACTTGCTTCACTTTTTCATCTGGATTTTTAACGAACGCTTGGTCTAAAAGACAAATTTCTTCGAAGAATTTGTTCAGACGGCCTTCAACCATTTTCGCTACGATGTTTTCAGGTTTGCCTTCTTGAAGAGCTTGCTGAGTTAAGATTTGACGCTCATGGTTTGCTTCTTCTTCAGAAACTTGATCACGAGAAATGTAACGAGGGTTAACCGCAGCAACGTGCATTGCGATATCTTTTGCAATTTCTTCGTCAGTTGTACCGTTAAGAACAGTTAATACACCGATGCGGCCGCCCATGTGAAGGTATGCACCGAATGCAGAGCTGTCGTCTTTTGTAAGAACTGTAAAGCGGCGAAGAGTGATTTTCTCACCGATTTTAGCAACTGCGCTTGTGATGTACTCTTCAACGGTAGAGCCGTTTTCCATTTTTTGACCCATTGCTTCTTCAACATCTGCAGGAGCATTTGCAAGAAGGTGGTCAGCTAACGTGTTAAGAAGCTCTTTGAAGCCTTCGTTTTTCGCAACGAAGTCAGTTTCAGAGTTTACTTCTAGGATAACACCTTTGTTGCCGTCAGTTTTAATCAGAGTAGAACCTTCTGCTGCAATACGGTCAGCTTTTTTCGCTGCTTTCGCAATCCCTTTTTCTCTTAAAAGGTCAATTGCTTTGTCCATATCTCCGTCAGTTTCAGTTAACGCTTTTTTACAATCCATCATGCCTGCGCCAGTTTTTTCACGCAGTTCTTTTACTTGCTGTGCAGTAATTGCCATTTGTATTCCTCCTTATATGTTTAAACAAGACTATGTATATTACACATTTTTCTTGAAAAAAGGTGATAAAAGGCAGTCCCTCTTATCACCTTTTGAATAGGTTACGCAGTTGTTGTTTCTGTTTCTGGTGCAGTTTCTTCAGCAACTTCCGCTTCTTCTTCGCCTTGCTTCGCTTCTAAGATTGCATCTGCCATTTTAGAAGTTAGAAGTTTAACAGCGCGGATAGCGTCATCGTTCGCTGGGATTACAACATCAATTTCATCTGGATCACAGTTAGTATCTACGATACCGATGATAGGAATGTTTAATTTGCGAGCTTCCGCAACAGCGATGCGCTCTTTGCGAGGATCGATGATGAATAATGCATCAGGAAGATCCTTCATATCTTTAATTCCGCCTAGGAATTTTTCAAGACGTTCTAATTCTTTTTTCAATTGAACGACTTCTTTTTTAGGAAGTACATCAAACGTACCGTTTTCTTGCATTTTTTCAATGTCTTTAAGACGTTTAATACGTTTTTGGATTGTTTCAAAGTTTGTTAATGTACCGCCCAACCAGCGTTGGTTGACATAGTACATGCCAGAGCGCTGAGCTTCTTCTTTAACAGAATCTTGAGCTTGTTTTTTAGTTCCGACGAAAAGGATTTTTCCGCCTTCAGCAGCAAGATTTTTAGTGAAGTTGTAAGCTTCCTCTACTTTTTTGACTGTTTTTTGAAGGTCAATGATGTAGATTCCGTTACGCTCCGTGAAAATGTAACGCTTCATTTTTGGGTTCCAACGGCGTGTTTGGTGACCGAAGTGAACACCAGCTTCAAGCAATTGCTTCATAGAAATGACTGACATGTTATTTCCTCCTAATATAATGGTTTTTTTTCCTCCGCTTAAGTCATTTTTGTACAGAACTGCCGCCTGCAGCACCCTCTGCATAAATCGTTAAGCGTGTGTATTTAACACCAAGACATAATATAACACAGGTTTATCCGACAATCAAGAATCCTTTACACCTTTGGAGCGAAATTTTAAAAAGAGCTCGATTTCTGTCTTTCCGCTCTTCAGTTTCTGGGCAATTTGACTGGCTGAATACCCCTCTTCATATAATTCTAGGACCTGATCTTCAAATGATTGGACATCGCTGTTTACGCTCTCTTCCTGACGCTCGACTGCAGTAATCAGACCTTCAATATGTTCAGGAAGATTTTCTTCTTGAACCGCATCCCGCTCTGAATCTTTTTCAACGTGCTGAAGATCTGGCTTTTGAGTCTCTTCATCAGTTAGGCTTGAAGGTGAATCGGAATTGTCTATCAGTTTTTCATTTTCTTCCTTTAGTTCAAGAAGAAATGCCGCCAAGGTGTTTTCCGTCTCTTCAAGTATCTTCTTCTGCTGTTTTTCTGTTTCTTTCACAGCTGCGAGTCTCGTATACAGGATCATAACAGCATACAGAAGAACGCCGTGGAGCGTAAAGCTTAAAAGCCATAATAGTGTTGACATGTTTTTCACTCGCTAACCATGAAATTCATTATTGAATCACTTTCTCAAGCAGATTCTTTAATTTAAATAGTGCTTTTGAATGGATCTGTGATATGCGGGACGTAGAAAGGTTTAATACTTGTCCGATTTCTGTCAATGTCAGCTCCTCTTTGTAGAACAAACTGACCACCAGTTGCTCTTTTTCAGAGAGTTCGTGAATTTTTTCAGCAAGTTGTGCAATCAGTTCATCCTTCATAATCTTTTCTTCAGGGGGAACATTTTTGTCATCTCTGATCATGACCTGAATGTTTTCACCGTCATCTTGATCATGAAGCTTTTCATCAATTGACAGCAGATTTGCAAAAAAACCTTCATTCATTGTTGACACTACATCCTGAACCGTCATTCCGAGTTCCTCTGCAATTTCAGCGGGCGATACGTTCCGAAGATAACGCTGCTCAAGCTTTTCAATTGCTGCTTCAACCTTCTTTGTTTTTTCACGTGAGGTTCTGGGCAGCCAATCTTCTTTACGAAGCCCGTCTATGATTGCGCCGCGAATTCTAAACGAGGCGTAGGTATCAAATTTTAAGTCCCGGCTGGGGTCAAATTTTTCAAGGGCATCATATAAACCAAGCATACCAAGGCTCATAAGATCGTCTTTATGCACTGATTTCGGCAGTCCGACAGAAATTCTGCCTACATGATATGTGACAAGCGGCATGTAACGGCGCATTAGATCATCACCGGCTTTAGGATCCTTCCACTCTTTCCAGCGCGTCCAAAGCACCTGATCTTCATAATTCAAGGATTGCATTGTTATCCCCCTAATACCTTAATTAAATCGTTTTTTCACCTTGTTTAACAGTTCGAATATGCAGCATGCAGGACTTCGGTTCAAATTCTATCGTCCGGCCGCTAGAGCCGCCCGTATCTTCACTAATAATAGGAATATGATATAAAGACAGCTGTTCCTTTATCGCTAATACATTTCTCGGTCCGATCTTCATCAAATCATTTGTCGATTTAAATTTAAACATTTCTGATCCGCCGGCCAGCTTTGCTTTTAATGCAAATTTCCGGCAGCCAGCTTCAATCAGCATATCAATCGTGGTCTTTACGGCTGTGTCAGCGTACTTAGCCCGATTGAGTTCGGCCGTTTTCGATAACGTCGAATCGGGCAGCATGACATGGACAAGCCCCGCCGTTTGCTTTTCTTTATCATAAAGCACCAGCCCCACACATGATCCCAACCCAGAGGTCCTGATGGTGTCCGGGAAGCGGGCAATCTTCACGTCGGCAATTCCAACCTTTACAACAACAGCCTCAGTTGTACTCATAATGATGCACCCAATGCGACAAAGAGCTTTTCAAATGAATCATAGTCCGGCAGCATAAACATATGCGCTTTCAGCTCCTGCTGATGGCTTTGGTCAAAAATTGACGTGTCGACAACGATAGCGTGTTCTCCAACCTGGCTTAGCTCCATCAGCCCTTCGCTGATCACAGCGCCGAACATGTCCAATGAAACTTCAGGAACACTTGGATAAAGCTGAAGCTGCGTCAAATCCGCCAAGGCTGTTAAATATGATCCTGCTAAAATATTGCCCAGTTCATGCAAAGCCGATGAGCTCATATGATCTTCACCTAAGTCCTCTATATCAAAGTCGGGGTTTCCAATCAGATCTCTGATAAACTGTTCCGCCTGGTAAAAAGGCATTATAAAGAACATCGAACCCGTCAAATCGCCTTCCATTCTTAAAAAGATGCTGGCAACCGGGGTATCGGCGCCGCCGAAAAAATCTACAAGCTCATCGAAAGACAGCAGCTTTGCAAACGGGACTTCCATATCTATCTTTCTATTTAACAGCTGGGCCATTGCAGAGGCGGAGTGGCCGGCGCCTATATTGCCGACTTCCCGCAAAATGTCCATCTGCTCTTCTTTGATTCCATTAAAAATACTCATGTCATAACCCCTTTAAGATTAAGCTTGATCGGGCACAGCGGACTGAGATGATTCTTTATCCAAAACCGCGTTCGCATCAATAATATTTAAGAGTCTGTTCTCTTGTTTTACAATCTGTTCAATCGACACATCCGTATCTTTCTGGATGCTTTCTGGAGCGGATTCGATTTCACTTTCGTGTACGGTAATCACATCATTCGCTTCATCCACAATCCAGCCGATTTCAGTATCACGATAAGCAATAATGATAATTCGTGTTTCATCAGTAATTTCATTCTCTGGCAAATTCAGACGCTTTCTTAAATCAATAACCGGAGTCACCACCCCGCGCAAATTGATTACCCCGCAAATATATGGTTCAACGCCTGGCACTCTCGTTGGCTTTTGCCATTTTTCAATTGATTTCACCTGAGCGACGGAAATGGCATACTCTTTGCCATTCACCATAAAAACAATCATTTTTTCGCCGGTTTTAATTTCTGCAGTCATGTGAGACACCTCCTCGAATGGTTAAATAATCAGTGCGTTACAATCAATAATGAGCGCTACATCCCCGTCTCCTAAAATAGTAGCTCCGGAAATTGCAAAGACGTTTGCTAAATAATCTCCGAGTGATTTCAGCACAACTTCCTGCTGACCAATAAAGGAGTCCACCACAAATGCAGTAGGTTTGTCGCCTTTTTTCACGATAATGATATGGAGCTGTTCCGCATCTTGCCTTGTATCATCTATTTTAAACTCGTCTTTTAAATAAACGACAGGGACAATGTGCCCTCTAAAATCAATGACTTCACGGTCATGCGTTTGTAAAATGTCTTTTCTGTCAATAACTGCTGTTTCAATGATTGAAGAAATCGGAATAGCAAATGTCTCTTCTTCCAATTTGATCAGCAGAACTGAAATAATGGACAATGTCAGCGGAAGCTGGATGCTGAATAAAGAGCCTTGACCTTCAGCAGATTTCACACTTACTGAACCGCCAAGAGACTCCAATTTATTTTTCACAACGTCAAGACCGACACCGCGGCCGGAAATATCAGAAATTTGATCAGCAGTTGAGAACCCTGGAGCAAAAATCAATTCATAAATTTCATTGTCTTCTAAGGTTTCTGCTTCTTTTTCCGTAATGACCCCGCGTTCAAGCGCTTTTTCAAGAATTTTTTTGCGATTAAGGCCTGCACCGTCATCCTCTACTTCGATAAAGACATGGTTGCCGCTGTGATAAGCTTTAAGCACAACTTTTCCTGATTCCGGTTTTCCTTTTTGCAAACGTGTTTCCGGCGACTCAATCCCATGGTCAATACTGTTTCTGATTAAGTGAACGAGAGGATCTCCGATTTCATCAATCACTGTGCGGTCCAGTTCAGTTTCAGCACCGATGATCGAGAGTTCGATTTTTTTATTCAGCTCTTTTTGAAGCTGACGAATCATTCTCGGGAACCGGTTAAAAACGGTTTCAACCGGAACCATTCTCATATTGAGAATAATCGATTGCAAATCTCCGGAAATTCTCGTCATTCGTTCAACCGTTTCAGTCAGTTCATTGTGCTCAAGCTCTTTTGCAATCTGCTCAAGACGCCCGCGGTCAATAACAAGCTCTTCAAATAAATTCATTAAAGAATCAAGTCTGTCAATGTTGACACGAATTGTTTTAGATCCACCCGCTGCATGCTTCGCCTGCTCATCGTTTTTAGCAGGCTGTTTTTGATTCTCCTGCTTTACAGGTACAGGTGCTGGCGAATCTGCAGGCTTAGATTCTGCCGGCTTTTCAGCTGATGTTAAAGGAGCTCCTTGAATGACTTCAACATGCTCAATTTCTGAAACGCCATTGATTAATTGTTCAATCTCTTCCGCTGATTGATGTGTTAAGAAGCAAACTTGAAAGTCCGTGCCGAAATCTTCTGTTTCAAGCACTTCCGCACTTGGGATTGTTTTGGCCACTTCTCCGACTTCATTAAGCTTTTCAAACACCATATAGACACGAACTGCTTTTAGCATACAGTTTTCATTCAGAGAAATTTTGATTTCAAATCGCTTAAAGCCTTGTTCCTCCGCTTCTTGTATCACAGTTCGTTCAAATTCGTCATATTCCCAATCAGTGGCTGAATTCTGTGCTACTGCAGGTTCCGCAGAGGCAGCCGCTTCAGCGTGCGCACCATTCACATCAAGCTTTGCGCTTACTTCTGAGATATCTCTTTTACCATCCCCGCCGTCAATGATAGACTGAACCATAGCATCCAGGTGATCCAGAGCTTCAAACAAAATATCCATCCAGTCTGAGGTAACTGCCATTTCTCCGTTTCGGAATGCATCCAGCACGTTCTCAAGCAGATGGGTTAGATGTGCTAAATCCGTATAGCCCATCGTTGCGCTCATTCCTTTTAATGTATGGGCAGCTCTGAATATATCATGAACGAGCTGAAGATCAGTCGGGTCTTTCTCTAAAAGAAGAAGCTTTTCATTACATGTTTGTAAATGTTCTTTACTCTCATCAATAAAGACATCTAAATACTGATTCATATCCATTGAATCACACCCTCTCTTTTTTCACACAGCTTGTGATGGATGCTGCGATATCTTCCACATGTTTAATCTCATGAATGAGGCCCGCTTTAACAGCTGCTTTCGGCATCCCATATACGACACAAGATTCTTCAGACTCCGCAATGGTTTTCACATTGCCTGCCGTTAGCAAATCCTTTAAGCCGGCAGTTCCGTCACTGCCCATTCCGGTCATGATTACCGCTACTTTTTCATAGTCTGCCAGTTTACCGACAGAACGGAACAAATAATCCGCTGATGGTTTATGACGGCTTGGTGTATCGACATTATCAAGAACAATCTGGAGTCCTCCGCTGTTTTTGATAACGGATATGTTTTTTCCGCCCGGCGCTATGTAAACACAGCCGTTAAGAGCTTCCTCACCATCTTTTGCTTCTTTTACTTGAATGTCAGATAAATGATTCAGCCGCTCAGCCAAAGAAGCAGTAAAACCTTCGGGCATGTGCTGAACGACAACCACTGGTGCATTCAAATCCTTAGGGAGCTTCGGTATCACCTTTTGTAATGCTCTTGGGCCGCCTGTTGATGTGCCGATACATACAATCTGTCTGCCTGTGCCGGATTTCAGTTTGCTTAATTCAGGCTTTACAGCACGCACTATAGGTTCAGGGCGGACCGCCTGCGGAACAGGCGGTTTATGCTTGCCGGAAAGTCCAGCCGCGACGACACGCTCAACTAATTGTTCTTTAATTTTGTACAAATCCAGAGATATCGAGCCTGATGGCTTTGTGATAAAGTCAAAAGCACCGATCTCTAAACAATTAATTGTGCACTCTTTCCCTTTTTCGGTCTGGCTTGACACCATGATGACCGGCAAGTTATAAATTTCAATAATTTTACGCAGTGTGTCCGTTCCATTCATGACTGGCATTTCAACATCAAGTGTAATAACGTCCGGATTTAGTAATTCAATTTTCTTAAGCGCTTCTTCTCCGTTTCTCGCAGTTCCGATTACTTCTATCTGCTTTTCCTCGGTCAGAAAATCACTTATCATTTTTCTCATAAAAGCTGAATCATCCACTACAAGCACACGAATCAAATTAAGCCCTCCTCATTAAAAAAGAAGATAATTTCTCTATAAATGTCTGTTTGTCTTCTTTGTGTCTCGTTTCTTCTCTTTCAAATAAGGCGTCCGCTAAAAGACGGACTGACCGGCTGGCTTTTGCCTGAGGACTTTTTATGAAAAAAGGAACCTGTTCGACAACTGCTTTGCTCACGATCGGATCATCAGAAACGGAACCGGCAAACTGAACCTGAACATCCAAAAACATATGAATCGTGCGGGAAAGGCGGGTAAAAGCGTCTAGCCCTTCCTTTTGATCACGGCACCGATTGACAGCAACCTTCATTGAAAGTTTACTTTCAGTCAAAATCAAATGTTTGACAGCACTGTATGCGTCCATGATGGCCGTCGGTTCTGGAGTCGTAATAATCAAAATATCTTCTGCGGATAAGATAAAAGGCAGCTGATCTTTTGATAGGCCCGCTCCCAAGTCAAACAGCACATAATCGAACTGGCTTAACGCATGAGAAAGTTCATTAGCAAAAAAGGCCCATTTTCTCTGATCCAGCTGAAACATTACATCCAGACCGGTTCCTCCTGATATATACCGCAGACCCTTTGGCCCAACGGATAATGACTGCATCAGCGGCTTATGTTCGGTTAATACGTCGATAATCGTGGCGGACGATGTGTTTCCCATCAATATATCAATGTTTCCCATCCCGATATCGAGATCAATGAGCAACACCTTCTTACCTTTATCCTGCAGCACAAGGGCCATGTTTAAAGTAATATTGGATTTTCCGACACCGCCCTTGCCGCTGATGACAGCAAGTGTCTTCGCTTTTTGTGAATAAACCATTGGCAGAACACGCTGACGCTTTTCCATTTTCGCCCGTAAAGTCGCTGCTTGGTCAAATCTGTTCATCTGCACAGCATCCTTACAAATTCATGCGGAGACACAGTCTTTATATCCTCCGGCACATTCTGGCCGTTTGTAAAAAACCCGGCGCCTATTTTTGATTCTGCCAGTATATTAAATACAGAACCTAAGGAAGCAGTTTCATCTATTTTTGTAAAAATAAACTGATTGACAGGGACGGATGAAAACCGTTTGACAATATGCTTCATATCTTCATATTTTGTAGTTGCCGATAAAACGAGAAATGACTGAATGGCACTTCCAAAAGGAATCGTTTCTTTCAATTCATCAATATATTGCTGTTCCTTGAAGTTTCTTCCGGCTGTATCAATAAACACATGATCATACTCAGAAAACAACTCCTTCGCCTGCTGAAATTCTTCTTTTGTATAGCAAACTTCCAGGGGTGCCTGCAGCAGTTCGGCGTATGTTTTCAACTGTTCAACAGCTGCAATACGATACGTATCTGTTGTAATAAAAGCGATTTTTTTCTGTTTTTCAAGCATAGATATGGCTGCGAGCTTAGCCAGCGTTGTTGTTTTACCAGCGCCAGTTGAACCAAACAGTACAATATACTTTGAATGTATAGACTCCTGCCACTTGTCTGTTGAAGGCAGCGTGTCGCATAGTATATCCTGAAGTTTGCCGACCACGTTTTCTTCTGTAAGACCTCCTGCTTCCACAGAGAAGCGAAGCAATTTTTTTAGAGCGTTCGTCTTTGTTGATTCTTTAATCCCCGTTTCATCCAAAAGCTTTTCTGCTTTTCTCAACGGCTCAGGAAGTACTGATTGATAAGCTGAAAAATCACCGGGCTCTTGTTGCGCCGGAATTTGAGAGAGATACGGCCCCTCCTCTATTTTCGGACTGCTGACCGGAGTTTTTAATGTTTGTTTCGGCTCAGCTGCTTTTTGGGGTGTTTTTTTCTCAAGAAAGTCTTGATCCAATACGGCAATTACTTCAACAGCAGGCTTTTTGATGAGTCCAAACCATTTTCGCTTATTAATTTTTTTCGAATTTAATATGACTGCTTCATTACCTAATTCTTTTCTGATGAGAAGTGCCGCTTCTTGCATTGAAGCAGCAGTAAATTTTTTTATTTTCATTAAATATCCACCACTCCAATGCTTTGTACCTCAACATTCGCTTCAAGTTCGTTATAAGAAAGTACCGGAAGGTCAGGGAAGTATCGTTCCAGAAGCTGTTTCACATACATTCTGACAGGCGGCGAGCATAGAAGAATTGCGGTTTCCTGACGCAATGAAAGCTGTTCGGCTTCTTTAGCGACAGAGCGCACAATGCTTTCTGAAACATCTGGTTCAAGCGACAAATAATTACCGTGTTCCGTTTGCTGTACACCGTCTGCTATTGCCTTTTCTACACGGCCCGAACAAGTCACGACCTTTAACACTTCACTTTCCTTGGCAAACTGGGCTGTAATTTGTTTAGCAAGCGCCTGTCTCGTATACTCTGTCAAAAGATCGGAATCAGTTGTTAATTTTCCATAGTCAGCAAGCGTTTCAAAAATCGTGACTAAATTTCGGATAGACACTTTTTCTTTTAAAAGCTTAGCCAGCACCTTCTGAACCTCACCGACAGACAACGGATTCGGCGTAACCTCTTCCACAAGGACCGGGTACGTTTCTTTCAAGTGATCGATCAGCTGTTTCGTCTCCTGTCTTCCGATCAATTCGTGGGCGTGCTGCTTAATTTTCTCCGTAATATGGGTTGAAACGACCGAAGCAGGATCGACAACTGTATAACCAAGCATGTCAGCTTCATCCTTTACAGCTTCGCCAATCCATTTTGCCGGCAGTCCGAATGACGGTTCAACTGTTTCAATTCCTTCTATGAGATCGTCTTCAGGCGTAGGCGACATCGCTAAGTAATGATCAAGCAAAAGCTCGCCTTTCGCTACTTCATTTCCTTTAATTTTCAATCGATATTCATTAGGCTGAAGCGCTATATTGTCTCTGATGCGCACAACAGGAATGACAAGTCCGAGTTCCAGAGCCAACTGACGGCGAATCATCACAATTCGGTCTAATAAATCACCGCCTTGATTGGCATCAGCAAGCGGGATCAGACCATATCCGAACTCAAATTCTATCGGGTCTATGTGCAGAAGCTGAACAACGCTTTCAGGGCTTTTAAGGTCGTCAACCTCAGCCTCTTCCTCAAGTATTTCATCCACTTCTTCTTTTTCCTTACCTGATTTAGATAACGTATAACCGCCGAAAGCAAGCAGTCCCGCAAGCGGTCCCGTCAGAAAAATGCCAATCGGAGTGAAAATACCAAGAAGCAAAATCGTAGCTGCTGCGACGTATAAAAGCTTTGGATAAGCAAACAGCTGACCTGTAATATCATGACCTAAGTTTCCTTCAGAAGCAGCTCTTGTTACGACAATACCTGTAGCTGTAGAAATGAGCAGCGCTGGAATTTGCGAAACGATTCCATCCCCTACAGTCAGCATCGTAAAGTGTGAAGCGGCTTCTTGAATGGACATGCCCTGCTGAAGCATTCCGATCACGATACCAAAGATAATATTGATCATCACAATGATGATTCCGGCAATCGCGTCGCCTTTAACAAATTTACTGGCACCGTCCATTGCTCCATAAAAGTCTGCTTCTCTTGCCACTTTTTCGCGGCGGTGCTTCGCTTCCTGTTCGGTAATCATCCCTGCGTTTAAATCAGCATCAATACTCATCTGCTTCCCTGGCATTGCATCGAGCGTAAACCTTGCTGCCACCTCGGAAACACGTTCAGCACCTTTCGTAATGACGATAAACTGAATAATAATCAGGATGATGAAAACAACGAGTCCAACTAGTACATTTCCGCCGACAACGAAATTTCCGAAAGTCTCGACGACTTTTCCTCCCTCACCATGTGAAAGAATTGAACGGGTAGTTGAGACGTTCAAGCCCAAACGAAATAGGGTTAAAAGCAGCAACAGTGACGGAAATATCGAAAACTGAAGCGCTTCTTGCATATTCATTGTGGTAAGAAGCACGATCAACGCAAGAGAAATATTAATAATGATTAAAATACTTAACAGCCATGGAGGAAATGGAATCACCAGCATCGCCACAATGAGGACCACACTTATTAAAACGGATAAATCTCTTGTTGACATGCTGTTTTTTCTCTCCTTTTAAATCGAAAAATTCAATATACTTTTTGTTTGGTTTTATATACGTAAGCCAGAATTTCTGCCAAGACTTTAAAAAACTCTTCCGGCACTGCCTGGTCAATTTCTACCTGATCATATAACGCACGGGCAAGCGGTCTGTTTTCTACCATCATGACATCATGCTCTTTAGCGATTTTCCTGATTTTTAACGCTAAATGGTCAACACCTTTTGCAACAATATAAGGAGCGTCCATTTTTTCTTCGTCATATTTCAGAGCAATCGCATAATGGGTCGGGTTAGTGATAATCACATCTGCTTTTGGGACTTCCTGCATCATCCGCCTCATCGCCATTTCCCGCTGTCTTTGTTTAATTTTTGACCTGATAATCGGGTCTCCTTCAGATTTTTTGTACTCATCTTTTATATCCTGCTTTGACATTTTGATATTTTTCTCATAGTCAAACCTTTGATATAAATAGTCGAGACCAGCAAGTATCAACAAAGCTCCTGCACCGCTCAGCCCCATCCATAAGGTGAGTTTTGATACAAAAGAAAGTACCTCTCCGGGTGTCAGGAGCGGGAGCCGGAGAATTTCTCCATAATGCAGCCAAAGCACAGCGAAAGCCGCAAAACCGACAACTGTGATTTTCAATATAGATTTAATCAGCTCTACAATCGCCCTCATGCTGTATATTCGTTTAAAACCTTTGATCGGGTCCAGCTTTTCAAGCTTAGGCTGTATCACTTCAGCAGAAAACAAGAACCCAACCTGCATATAGTTGCTTACGACCCCTGCAACAAGAGCGACAAGCAAGATCGGTGCAAGTATCATGCCCATATCCTCTAATAAGCTGATAAACAGCGTGTGCACATTTGATTCTGAAAGCTTCATTGTGAGCGAATCGGTATAAAACATTTCTATAAATGAAAGCAGCTTGTCTCTCATATACGGACCAATCGCAATAAACGAAAGGAATACGACTAATAAAGAAATGGCGGTATTAACATCCGAACTTTTGGCTACCTGCCCTTTTTTTCGCGTATCCTTCCGTTTTTTCGGAGTGGCTTTTTCTGTCTTTTCTCCCGCAAAAAACTGCAGGTCAATTCTAAGCTTCATTAAGAAACACCGACCAATGCTAAAAGATTCCGCATCGTTTCAATCGTCAAACCGAAAACATTCCGCACAACAACGAAAATAACGGACATACACACAATGAGCATGATAAAACTGACAGCGATCTTTAAAGGCAGACCGACCACAAATACATTTAGTTGCGGAACAGTCCGAGCCACAATACCTAATGCTAAATCAACTAGAAACAAACTGGCCACAACCGGCGCTGACATTTGAAAAGCGATAATAAACATCGCATTAAAGCTTTTCGCGATAAAATAAGCAAACTTTTCATCGCCGAAATTCGGAAATGCCTGATCAACTGAAATATACTGAAAGCTATAGTAAATACCGTCCAGAAGCAAATGGTGGGCATTGACACTAAGCATAAACAATAGTGCCATCGTATAGATAAACTGGCCGATCAACGGACTTTGTGCACCGGTTTGCGGGTCAATTACGTTCGCAATTGAAAATCCCATTTGAAAATCAATAAACGAGCCGGCAATCTGAACTGCGGCAATCATCATATAAGCGATTAAACCTAGACAGAGACCAACCAAAGCTTCCTTAAACGCCAAGAGCATATATTGCTCATCTATCTCCAAAGAGGGCGGTTTATCAATGGTGCTGAAACAAATGACTGCGAGAAAAAAAGCAAATCCAATACGATGAACAGCCGGGACATTTCGGTGTCCGAACAGCGGTATCGTTACAAAAAAAGCAGAGATTCTAATAAAAACCAATAAGAAGGCAGGAAATAAATCAATAATCGAATTCATCTCTACATTACCCTGCAAAACGATTTAAATTAGAGAACAGCTCTGTTGTAAATGAAAGAATGGTCGACAGCATCCATGGACCAAAAAAAATCAGGGCCAGAAGAACCGCCACGATTTTCGGAATAAACGCCAAAGTCTGTTCCTGGATTTGAGTTGTTGCCTGAAATATGCTGACGATTAAACCGACCAGTAAAGCGATAGCCAGCAATGGCGCACTGATCATCAGCGTTACGTATACGGCCTTTTCCGCCATAGAAATTACAAATTCTGAACTCACGTTTAGCACCTACCCTAAAAGCTCTGAAGCAAAGATTTTACAATTAAATACCAGCCGTCTACTAAAACAAAAAGTAATATTTTAAAGGGCAGAGAAATCATAACTGGAGGGAGCATCATCATTCCCATTGACATTAAAACGCTCGCCACTACCATATCTATAATTAAAAATGGGATAAAAATCATAAAACCGATTTGAAACGCTGTTTTAAGCTCTGATATCGCAAAAGCCGGAACCATTGTTGTTAGCGGAATATCCTTTAATGATTCAGGTTTATCCATTTTTGCGTAATTCATAAACAGCGCCAGGTCCTTCTGCCTTGTGTGTTTACTCATAAATTCTTTGATCGGTTCCTCAGCTTTTGTATACGCTTCGTCCAAGCTGATTTTGTTGTCCATCAATGGGGTCAGCGCTTCTTTATTAATCTCTGAAAAAGTAGGAGCCATAATAAAAAACGTTAAAAACAGCGCAAGCCCGATGAGAACCTGGTTTGGCGGCATAGATTGTGTCCCCAGGGAAGTCCGGACAAATGACAGAACAATGACGATGCGAGTAAAACAAGTCATAAGAATCAAAATTCCAGGCGCCACTGAAAATACAGTTAACAATAACAGTAATTTAACAGTTGAACTAACGTTTTGCGGATCGCTCGAATTGAAAATATTTATAAACTCATTCATGATGACGTGGGCCTTTCTTCTTTCCTTCAGAACGGTTTTGTTTTAACTCCTCAAGCTGCTCTTTTAATGCTTTTGAAAATGAAGGCAGTTTTTGCTGCGGCTGATGTTCAGAGCCCTTCAGCGGCTTTACAAACTTTTTCCACTCTATCTTGCTTGACATTGCCTCTTCATGCTGGCTGAGAATAGCTTCAATCTCTTTTTCATCTTCAATTTCTTTCAGCAGCTGAATCGTCTCTCCTACACCGACGACGAGCACACTTTTTCCAACTTTGACCAATTGAATGGATCTGTTTTGACCAACCGATGTGCCGCCAATATTTTCAACATATTGGAAAGGTTTTAGAAGGCGATTTCTTTTGTTCATGAGCTTAACCAGCCCGTAAATCAGCACGACAACAAACAGTAAAGCGAAAATCATCTTCACAAAATCAAAAGCTGAGACAGAAGGAGCAGCCGCTCCCTCCGTCTCATCAGCAGTTTGTGTTGTTTTTTCTATCTTTTGCTCTGACTTATCTGCAGTTTTTTCATCTTTCTTTTGAAACCATTCGTTTACAGTTGAATTATCAGAGCCTGCCGCGGCTGCAGCAATCGGATGTACACTGAATAAAACGAAAAAACATATAAAAGCGATGAAATATTGACTCTTTTTCAACAGTCGTACACCCTTTAACTTAATGTTTTGTTGATTGCTTCAAGCACACGGTCAGCCTGGAATGGTTTTACGATAAAATCCTTAGCGCCGGCCTGAATGGCATCAATAACCATTGATTGCTGACCCATAGCAGAACACATAATGATTCTTGCTTGTGCATCAATTTGTTTAATTTCTTTTAATGCTGAAATCCCATCCATCTCTGGCATTGTGATATCCATAGTAACAAGATCAGGAGAATGCTCTTTATACTTTTCTACTGCTTGTGCTCCATTTTCTGCTTCTGCTACTACTTCAAATCCGTTTTTCACCAAAATATCTTTAATCATCATTCGCATAAATGCTGCGTCATCTACAATTAAAATTCTGTGTGCCATAATCAATCTCTCTCCTTGTGTTTCGTTATTTTAAATTATTAATGCGCTCTGCCTGGCTTAAAATGTCAGTGACTCTTACCCCAAAGTTTTCTTCAATGACAACGACCTCGCCTTTGGCAACAATACGCTGATTAACTAAAATATCTACAGGTTCACCGGCTAATTTATCAAGTTCAATAATACTTCCGGCAGAAAGCTCCAAAATCTCTTTTACGCTTCTCTTCGTTCTGCCAAGCTCAACAGTAATCGAAAGCGGGATATCCAAAAGCATATCCAGGTTGTTTATAGGGGCTTGCGAAGCCTCGTTTGGATCAAACGCGGAAAATTCCACCGGAGAAACCTGAACCGGCGCTGCTTTTTTCGGTGTTCCCTGCCTTTTTGGCGGCTGCTGTTGCTGCGGTTCATTACGCGGCTCTGGCATGACAGGCTCTTTCGGCTGCTCATATGCAACATCAGGCTGCGCCGTTGTTTCTTCCTCCGCACTTTCTGTGTTCATAAGACTTGAAATTAAATCTTTCGCAAATGTCAGCGGGTAAAGCTGCATAATGCTGGAGTCTATTAATTCTCCCACCTTTAAGTTGAAAGAAACTTTCACCAGCATTTCATCATCAGGAATACGGTCTGTTCCCTTTTCTTCAGTAACATCGAGCAACTCAACCCGAGGCGGTGAAATATCAATTTTTTTACTGAATACAGTAGACATTGATGTAGCGGCTGATCCCATCATTTGGTTCATTGCTTCTTGAACCGCACTTAAATGGATTTCACCCAGTGAAGGGTCCGCACCTTTTCCGTCTCCACCGATCATTAAGTCAGCAATGATCGCCGCGTCATTTTGCTCCACGACCAGCAGGTTGCTACCGCTGAAGCCCTCTGTATAATTCACTTCAATCGCTACATACGGTTCAGGAAACGCATCGCTGATTTTACTTTTAGGAATGACAGTTACACTCGGAGTCGTAATATCAACCTTTTGATTTAAAAGCGTTGAAAGTGCTGTCGCAGAACTGCCAAATGAAATATTTCCAATTTCACCGATTGCATCACGCTCCATTTCCGACAAGTCATGTGTTTCCGGAACCTCTGGCTCATCCGGCGTGCTGCCTGTGCCGTTAAGAAGCGCGTCAATCTCATCTTGAGATAATCTATTATTCTCCATCTTGTTCACCTCTTATGTCGTGATCTAAAATTTGCACTGCCTGTTTTCGATTCACCCGGCCGGCTTGTCCTAAAAATTTCGGCTTATCTCCGACCAATACAGTAAGAGGATCTGTGACTGATTTGTCTAAAGTTATGCAGTCTCCGACTTCTAAAATTAAAAACTCTTCTATTGTCAGTTCAGATGTGCCGAGCTCGGCCACGACAGGTATTTGTGCTGTCATGATACGTTTTTCAAGCGACTTTGTTTCCTCAGGCTTAGGCTCATTTCTATCTGATTGCATCCAATAGTGGACTGAAAGCTTCGGTATGAGCGGCTCGAGGACGATATGCGGGATACAGAGATTAATGACACCGCTGATTTCACCGATTTGAGTATTGAGTGAGATGACCACGACTGTCTCATTAGGAGATACCATCTGAACGAATTGCGGATTCACTTCAAACTCAGTCATTTCCGGTTCAATATCAGCAATTGACTGCCAAGCTTCTTTATAATTTCCCAGTGCATTTTCAAATAAATTAGAAATGATTTTTGTTTCAATTTCTGTTAAACTATCAACCTTATTATGACTGATTCCAATCCCGCCCATTACCCGATCCATCATCGCATAAGCAATCGTCGGGTTAACCTCCATCATAATTCTGCCTTCCATCGGGTGGACGTCAAACAGATTTAAAATCGTCATATTCGGAATGGATCTGATAAATTCCTCATACGGGACCTGGTCAACAGAACTGACAGATATGTGAATATAGGTTCTGAGCTGAGCAGAAAAGTGTGTCGTTAGAAGTCTTGCAAAGTTGTCATGAATTCTCGTTAAACTGCGGATCTGATCCTTAGAAAAACGCAGTGCACGTTTGAAATCATAAACCTTCACTTTCTTCTCTTTTTCTTCTTTTTTCAGCTCTTCAGCGTCCATTTCACCAGTTGATATTGCAGAAAGCAGTGCATCTATTTCATTTTGGGAGAGAACTTCTCCTGACATTTTCCTCACCTCCGTATTCTGTCAAATTGTTGTTTATTGCAGATTAAAGGAGGTAATATACACTTTTTCTACTTTTCCTTCTTGGAGGTAGCTATTTATTTTACCTTTTAGTTCCTTCTTAAAGGTTTCTTTTCCCTTGTCTCCCTCAATCTCATTAGCATTCGTATCAGCCAGCAGTGATATTACAGCGTCCTTGACTTGAAAATCGCGTTTTTGAAGTTCTTCTTTTGATTTATCAGAGTCAGTTTCGAGTTTAATAGCAAGCCGAATAATGTTATCAGACTTTAAATTTGTTGTGATCTCTTCTATATCAACAGAAGATGCAACGATTTCATCGATACTTTTGTCCGCTTCACTTTTTTCAGACTTTCCGCCAAAAACGAAATAAGCCGCCGCGCCGAGACCACCAATTACGATAAGAATAATTAGCAAAATAATCATTAATTTTTTCTTCATTCCGGTTCCTCTATTCCTTGATCCATTGCAAATATTTGTATTTTTCGGTAAAAGGATGCGACCTTTTCCAGAACAGCTTCTTCATCTTCTTTTACTACAAACTTCTTACCGTTTGACAGTGTAATTGTAGTATCCGGAAAGCATTCAATCTGTTCAATAAATAGCGCATTCAGTGTAAAGGGCTGCCCATTCAAACGGGTTACTTTAATCATAAAACAGCGGAGAAGCGATTACTCGCCTCCCCTCCCTCCTTAACGTTTAAGGTTAACCAGTTCTTGAAGGATTTCATCAGATGTTGTAATAATCTTCGAGTTTGATTGGAATCCCCGCTGGGCAACGATCATTTCAGTAAATTCATCAGTTAAATCAACGTTAGACATTTCGAGAAACCCTACTTTAAGGGAACCTGTACCGCCATCACCAGGCTGGTTAGCTGCACTTGCGGCTCCAGAGTTTAATGACTGACGATATAAGTTACTGCCGATTTTATCCAAACCATCATTGTTTGCAAATGTAACGATCCCGATTTGTCCGCCGTTTTGTGGTTGGCCACCTGCATCAACGATCGATACCTTACCATCAGAACCAATAGTGAAGCTTTGTGCATCAGTAGGAATTTTAATTGTTCCGCCATTCATATTTAATACATGGTAGCCATCACCCGTAACCAAAGTTCCGGTGTTATCTAAGTAGAAGTTTCCAGCTCTTGTATAAGCTGTTCCGGCGCCTGTATCTATGCGGAAATAACCGTCGCCATCAATTGCTAAATCAAGTGTTCTTCCTGTGCTTTGTGGTGCGCTTGTTGAATGAATTGTATCAATTGTGCCGGATGATGAACCTAAACCGATCTGCTTAGAGTTCGTACCGCCGATAGTGGCACCAGCAGCAGAGCCGCCGGCAATCGTTTGGCTTACCATATCTTTAAAAGTAACACGGCTCTTTTTGAATCCTACTGTATTCACGTTGGCAATGTTGTTGCCGATAACGTCAAGCTTTGTTTGAAAGTTTTTCATACCGCTGATTCCAGAATAAAGTGAACGTAACATTAATGTATTCCCCCAGATTTTTATTTAGAAGACTGTGATACAGACAACACATTGGACGGACTGATTTCAGTACCATCCTTCAGCACGAGATAATAGTTTCCCTTTGACTGTTTTACTGAGCTTACTGTGCCTGTTTTTTCTGTTGCTCCTCCGTCAGCAGTCCAAGAAACTTCTTTGCCCATCCAATCAAGGTGCGTCGTAAACGGATCTTGATTTTCGACGTACTGAGTCATTGTGGTATTTAAATTCATCATTTGTTCCAAGCTTGAAAAAGTCGCCATCTGACTGATAAATTCTTTGTCATCAACCGGGTTGAGCGGATCTTGGCTTTTGACTTGAGTCATTAATATTTTTAAGAATTCATCTTTCCCCAAGCTGCTATTGTTAGTCTTCACCGTGTTGGTTTTTTCAGGCAGCTTATATTCTGAACTGATAGAAGTCATTCTTCTTCCTCCATTTCAACCATCGACACTTCTTCAAGCAGATCATCAAAATCATTTGATTGCTTTTTCTGTCTTTGTTGTCTTTGCCCCTCATGCTGCTGTTTCTGTTCATCAGCAAGCTGTCCGTATATCGGCTGATCCCCGCTTTGGACCGGGAGCGTAAAACGATCAATTTGGACGGCCATATTCGGCAATGATTGCTTCAGCTGAGGAAGATGCTGTTCAAGCAGTTCCTTTGCTGATTGGCTCGATGCAATGATTTTACTCTGAAACATCCCATTTTCATTTGTCAGCTTGATTGTGACAAACCCTAAGTGTTCAGGGTTCAGCCGAATGGTGAAACTTCCCGTCGATCTGCCAAATGGCGTATATTTCATCTGCTTCCACCCATTGATCACCTGATCAGCCACCGTTTTTGTTTCCGCAGCCGGTAAGTCAGATGACATTTGCTGCAGATCAAGTGTTTGAACTCCTCCAGCGCTCCGATACCCTGAAAACAGCATTTGCAGTCCTGATTTACTATCTACAGGCTGAATACTTCCAGAAGCATCAGATGCACCTTTACTGGATGGACTCTGTGACAGAGGTGCAAGAGCACGCTTGCCAATGTCTTGCGATGACTCGGATGATTTCGATAACAAGAAAGCTTTCAGCTGACTTTCAGCTAAATTCCATTCTTTGGTCCCTTTTTGAGGAAGCATAGACATTTGTTCCATTAAGCTTTGAAAACTTTTCAACTCTGACGCTGTCATCGAATAAAGCTTTGAACTCGACTCATCTTTAGTAAATAGTTGCTGTTTAAGATCCTGAATGAGCTGTTGAGATACGCCTTTTTTTTCTAATGCAGACAGAAATTGATCTCCATTCTGGTAAATGACATGAGCTTGATTGCCATTCCCGCGGTCAGTCAGCTTATTTCCTTCTAGAAGCTGACTGATGAACATCTGAATAAGGACAAGTTCTTTATCATCGTCAGGTACTTCATTCTCCTGATTTGATTGCTCTGTATCAGACTTCAGTTTTTCTTTCATGTCAGCAGCAGAATCATTAGCAGCCAGAGCCGTCTTACTTTTTGAAATGATTTTCTCTGTTTCTGCGAGTAATTGATCCGTCCCGCCGGACATTTTTGCTTTAATTGCTTGCAGCAGATTCTGCAGCATTTGCTGAGCAGTTTCATCCAACTGCTTTCCAGTTAGTTTGCTTAATGTTAACAGAAGCTCCGCTTTTTGTTTGTCTTGATCTGCAGGACTTGCAATTAGCCAATCACTGATCTTTTTAAGCGCATCTGCTACAGGCTGATTTCCGGAATCAGAAGTTCCTTTTCCTTGTTCTGACAGTTCCTTCAATCCAGCCTCAGACAAAAGCCAATTTTGAAAAACTCCTTGGCTGCCTTTTGTGGTTTTAGCCGCAGTACCTGCTGTGGTTTGCAGCAAAGGTCCCGCCAATTCAAGCAGCTTCACCTTCAATTCCCCCTATTCTTGGCTGGCAGCAATTTTTTCTGTATAGGTTGCTGCTTGCTCTGGAGTCATTTTCGCCAATATATCGGCAAGCTGCTTTTTGCTTAGGCCATTCAATATTTTCAGCGCTTCTTGCTCCTTTAATTGGGTAATAATTTTAGCAGCCTTTCCACTGTCCATGCTTTTATATACACTGATTACTTTGTCACTTTTAGAAGAAGAATTTGAGCCTGATGTTTTGGCCGTACTATCTTCTGGTGGCTTTTTTTGATCCTCCGCCGTCTTTTCAAGTGACCGGATCTTTTGATTGAGTCCATCAATTTCAGATTTACTCGTTTCCAAATCTTTATTCAATATACTGATTTCACTTTTTTGATCCTTAATGGTCTTTTCCAGAGCAGCTGTATTACCGCTATCCTTACTTGATGCTGTGTCTTTTTTATTTCCGGGTTCAGGAACCAACTCTTTAAGAACCGGCGTTTTTGCCGCAGCTTCCTGTATCGGCTTTAAGACATTAACACCAGCAGCCCAAAGAACAATCCCCCCTGCGATTAAAAGAAACATCAGCGGAAGGATAATGATAAGCAAAACCGAACGGAACTTACCTGATTCTTTCTTTTTGCCGGACATTACATTCGCTCCTAATAGCCTTGAATCATAAACTGCTTAATCGAAATATCGTCCATCTCTTTCATCTCTGCAGCTTTGTCTTCAAGAGCAAACATTTTAAACTGTTTTTCACGCATTTTTTCAAACTTCTTTACTTCAATATTTTTCTCAGTCAAAATTTCTTGCTTTTGATTCATTTGATTTCTTTTCATGACGACAAGTTTTTGATAGTGATAAATCGTATTCTCAAGATTTGAGACAAATTGCTGGTAATGCCTCATTTCTTGTACGCTCATGCCGCTTTTCAATTTCTTTTCCTTATTTTGTTCAAGCAATTCCTTTTTGCTCATATTCTCATATAACTTTTCTGCAACATTTTCAAATTCAGAAACTGATTGCTGATACTCGGATAAGGATTGATCTTTCTCATTTTCTTTTAGTTCCAGCAGCTTTTGAAATCTAAACTGATAAGCCACGTTTATTCCTCATTTCCTGTCAAACTAGTTAATGCAGCAATGCTTTCTTCCAATAATGCTGATTCGTCTGTTCCCTGTTTTAAAAATTGAATAAGCTGCGGATAAAATTGTATCGCTTCATCAATTTCTCTTGAGGACCCTCTTTTGTAAGCCCCAATATTAATGAGATCTTCCGAATTTTGATATGTTGATAAAAGTTCACGGAATTTATTTGCTGCATCCAAGTGTTGTCTTGTCGATATGTTCGACATCACTCTGCTGATGCTTTTTAATACATTAACTGCAGGAAACTGCCCTTTATTGGCGAGCGCCCTGTCCAACACGATATGTCCGTCTAAAATTCCGCGAACAGTGTCAGCAATCGGCTCATTCATGTCATCCCCGTCTACCAATACTGTATAAAACGCCGTAATGGTACCATGCTCATTTGCACCGGTTCGTTCTAATAAACGAGGTAAAATAGCGAACACAGAAGGTGTATAGCCTTTTGTGGTCGGAGGCTCTCCTGCAGCCAGTCCAATCTCACGCTGCGCCATTGCCACCCTTGTAACAGAATCCATCATAAACATGACATTTTGGCCTTTATCTCGGAAATACTCGGCAATTGCCGTCGCTGTGTAAGCCGCTTTCAATCTCATTAAAGCTGGCTGATCTGAGGTGGCAACGACCACAATTGATCGTTTGAGCCCCTCTTCTCCAAGATCTTTTTCAATAAACTCCCGAACCTCTCGTCCGCGTTCACCGACAAGTGCAATGACATTTAAGTCAGCCTCTGTCTGCTTGGCGATCATCCCCATTAATGTGCTTTTTCCAACACCGCTTCCTGCAAAGATGCCAATCCGCTGGCCTTTTCCGACTGTCAGTAAGCTGTCAATTGATCTGACTCCGACACCCATCTTTTCACGGATAGGCGGCCGTTTCATCGGGTTGGGCGGTGATTGCTCCGTTGATACAGGCGAAAGCCCTTTCGGCAAAAGTTTTCCGTCCAGCGGCTTTCCAAAAGCATCAATGACTTGTCCGATCAGTCCAGCCCCGACTTTAACCCGCAGAGACTCACCAGTAGCTTCTACAATGCTGCCAGGCGCAATGCTTGCAGCCTCTAAATAAGGCATAAGCAAAATATTTTCTTCCTGGAAGCCGACAACCTCAGCTTTAATGACTTTCCCGGATTGCCCTTTTGCATAAATTAAGCACACATCGCCAATTGAGCTTGCAGGCCCTTTTGATTCAATCATCAGGCCGATCACCCGTTTGACTTTTCCGTACCGTTTATACGAGTCCGTTATTTCTATACAATCTATCAGACTCTGTGTCTTCATTCAGCTGCACCTGCTTCCAGCGCTGTCAGCAGTTTATCTTTCAATTGCATCAATTGTGTGTCAACACTCGCATCTACCCTGCCAAAAGGCGTTTCGATGTAACATGAACCTTTTTGCGCCTGTTCATCAGCATATATGCCAAGCCGGCATTCTTTATAAAGAAGCTGCTGAATTTCATCTTTTTGCTGAAAGATTGTCTCATAGTAATAAGGATCCACATATATTGATATATCGTCATATTCCTTAACTTCGTTTACAACCTGTTGTACAAGCAGGCGAAAAGCCTCTTTATCATCAGATTTTTGCTTCCATACTTTTTTAGCTAGTGCGACGGCGAGCTCAACGATTTCTTCATTAGCGTCTTCAAGCTTATCCTCAACAGCTTTTCTGGACATTTCAGTTATGCTGTTCGCCTGCTCGATAAGCT
The DNA here is from genome assembly GCF_000507145.1 of Bacillus tequilensis KCTC 13622. Classification (GTDB taxonomy): domain Bacteria; phylum Bacillota; class Bacilli; order Bacillales; family Bacillaceae; genus Bacillus; species Bacillus tequilensis. Next base: position 171,310 of record NZ_AYTO01000041.1, read on the forward strand.
CGGCATATTGTTGAAGCGCCTCAGCTTTGCCTAATGCCACACCTTGTTCAAAGCCCGCGGCTTTTGCCTCCTCGATCAGCTTCTGTTTTTCAGCCGCCCAATCATTTTTTTCCTGCTCAATTTGACGGCGAATACTTTCTATATGACTGTTTGCCTGCTCAGAAATCCGATCAGCTTCTTCTTTCACTCGTGCCATAAGCGCTTCCGGATTCTCTTCAGCCTGTAAAAGGTGTGAATGATCAATACGCACCTCTTGTATAGAAAGTTTTCTTCTTTCCTTTTGTGGAGAAAAAGATGTTTCTTGTTTAATGATATTAGACAATAATATCGTCCCCTCCGCCTCTTGCTATCACAATTTCACCGGCTTCTTCAAGCTTTCTGACGATGCTTACAATTCTTGATTGAGCCTCTTCTACATCTTTCAAGCGTACAGGGCCCATGAATTCCATTTCTTCTTTGAAGGTTTCAACCATACGCTGTGACATATTGTTGAATACAATTTCTTTGACTTCCTCGCTGGCAACTTTTAATGAAAGGAGCAGATCGTCATTCTCAACATCGCGAATGACTCTCTGAATCGCGCGGTTATCAAGCGTAACAATATCTTCGAAAACAAACATCCGCTTTTTAATTTCCTCAGCAAGATCGGGATCCTGAATTTCCAATGAATCCAAGATCGTCTTCTCTGTTCCTCTGTCTACCCCGTTCAACACTTCCACAACAGCTTCAATTCCGCCTGTTTGTGTATAGTCCTGAGTAAATGCAGAAGATAATTTTTGTTCTAGGATCCGCTCTACCTCATTAATAATTTCAGGCGCCGTTCTGTCCATGACCGCGATTCTTCTTGCGACCTCGGCCTGCACCTCAGGGTTCAGCTCGGACAAAATTTGCCCGGCTTGCACAGGATCTAAATAGGATAAGATTAAAGCCATCGTCTGCGGATGCTCTTGCTGTATAAAATTCAAAATTTGTTCAGGCTCCGCTTTTCTGGCAAAATCAAATGGTTTAACCTGTAAAGAAGAAGTCAGCCTGTTTAGAATGTTTTCCGCCTTATTCTCTCCAAGCGCCTTTTCAAGTACTTGTCTTGCATAGCTCAGTCCGCCTTGAGAAATATAATCTTGCGCAATGGCTATATTATGAAATTCTTCTATAATTTCATCTTTTTTTTGGTGATCGACACTTCGAACACCTGATATTTCCAGGGTAAGCCTTTCAATTTCTTCATCGGTTAAGTGCTTATATACAGAAGCTGACACATCTAACCCCAAGGAAATCATGAGAATGGCTGCTTTTTGTTTTCCTGAAAGCTTATCTTGATCACGTCTCGCCATTTCTAATTCCTCCTAATCCTCGGCCAGCCAGCTTCTCAGCAGTTTCGCAAAATCTTCGGGCTTTTCTTTCGCCATTTTTTCAAGCTGTTTTCGTCTGACTGTTTCCGCTGTTTCATTTTCCTCTTCGTTGATATCAGGCAAATCGATTGGTTCTTGAGGAACATCATACTCATATTCCTCGAATTCATCCTCTTGCGCCCGTTTCTTTCTGACAAGCATAATGATCAGAACAATGATTGCTGCGATTAAAACACCGCCTATAATATATGCCCAAAGCGGGATACCTGAGGATTTTTCCGCACTCGTATCCAAGTTGACTTTTCCGTCAAACGGCTGAACAGAGACAACAATCTTATTGTTGATATCAGTAGCAGATAAATTCTGATTTTGTAATTCATCTTTATCCAGTGATGTTCTGACTACAGTTGAAAGAATCTTTTGTATATCACCCTGTCTTTCAGTTGATAGCGACGCTGTGTTTTTGGCATCAGGCGGCTCTACCATGACTTGAATGCCTAAATCTCTGACCTTATAAGGGCTTTCAGCGATTTCTTTATGGATTCGGTTAACCTCGTAATTGATTTTATTGCTGTTTTTTTCGTAGTTCCCGCTTTCAGAATTTCCACCGTCACCTTTATAATTTGTTACATCTTCGTTTCCGGTTCCGGCAGTACCTCCATTGGCTGCACCGTCACCTTGGTATGTTTCCGATACCTTTTCCGCGCTGACTGCAATGCCTTCCATGTTGTCTTTATCGACAGGTTCAACAATGTCTTCTGTACGTTTTTCTTTTGTGAAATCAATGTCTGCTGTAACGGAGACAACGACTTTATCTTGTCCCATCATCGTACCAAGCAATGACTGAACATGCTTTTGGATGTCTTTTTCAACTTGAGACTTAATTCCTTGCTGAGAAGAATAACTATCCGCGTAGGACCCTGCACCGTTGTCTGATTTGTCGTAGTATGTAGAATTCTGGTCCATGATGACGATGTTATCTTCTTTTAGGTTCGGCACACTTTTCGACACCAGATGATACAACCCGTTGATCTGGCTTTGATCAAGTGTATAGCCCGGTTCAGTCTGCAAAACGATTGATGCAGATGCTGCCGACTGCTCCTCACCGACAAACACAGCGTCTTTCGGGAGATTGATCATTACTTTTGAATTTTTGATACCGTCCATTTCATTGATCAAATTTGACAGTTCTGTCTGTGTCGCTTTCACTTTCACCATATCAAACTCATTGTCTGTCAAACCAAAGCTGGCATTCTGCCCAAAAAACGAATAATCAATTGATCCGGTTTTCGGAAGTCCTTCCGCAGCCAGCTGCACCTTCAATGAATCAACCTGTTCCTCTGGAACGCTAATCACTGTACCGCCATTCGAAAGTTCGTTTGGCACTTTTTTCTTATCCAGTTCTTCTTTGATTTTCCCTGCTTCTTCGGCAGATAAATCTTTGTAAAGCGGCGCCATCTTTGTACTGGAAGCAAAAACACTAACAATAATTCCAATAATAATAATTGCCGCTAACACACTAATCATTAAAATCTTTTGTAATTTAGATCTGTTTTTCCAAAACTCACTCGTTTTGTTTTTCATTTGCATTAGAGTACGATTCATGTTAACCCCCGGTCATTCCACTCTTTCTGTTAATCGTCAGACCCCCTACATTTGCATTCTCATAATCTCCTGATAGGCTTCCACAGCTTTATTGCGGAACTCTGTAGCAGCAGTGAGAGAGATGTTTGCTTTTTGAGCAGCGATCATGACCTCATCAAGATTTACATCTTTTCCTGCAGCCAAAGCATTAGTCATATTGTCAGAAGCTACTTGGGACTCATTTAACGAACTAATCGAGTTTTTTAAAAGCTCCGAAAAGCTTGTTTGATTTGAAGAATCTGTTTTTTGGCTATTGTTTACTTGATTTGTTGCATTTTGAGTGTTTTGAGTATTTTGAACCTGAAAAGGAGAAATTGCATTAACCACATTCATTCACCTTACTTTCCGATTTCTAATGCCTTCATCAGCATTCCCTTTGTGGCATTCATCGCCGTTACATTCGCCTCGTATGATCTGGTGCTACTGACAAGGTCAACCATTTCTTTCAACGGATCCACATTAGGCTTTCGCACATATCCTTCAGCATTCGCATCAGGATCTGTAGGATCATAGACAAGATTAAATTCCGAACCATCTTCTGTGATTTTTGAAACCTTTACGCCGTTTCCAACATTTCCGCTTCCGCTCATTTGTGAATTGAGAATGGAAGAGAACGATTCACCTTTTGATTGAAGGGATACCATTTTCCTTCTGTAAGGCACCCACTCTCCATTCACCTGCTTAGCTCGTGTCGTATCCATATTAGCCAAGTTAGACGAAACAACATCCATTCTGACACGCTGAGCTGTTAAAGCTGATGCTGAAACATTTAAGCCTTGAAAAGCTGTCATTATTTTCCTCCTGTTAATACGGTCTTCAACGAATTAAATTTACCGTTCATTCTTTCAACTAAAGCTTGATAGTTGATTTGATTTTGCGCCAATTCTGTCATCTCTTTGTCAACATCAACATTATTTCCATTTTGCTGATACGATGTACTCTCACTCTTCACAATTGAATAATTCGAATCAGTATCAGAAAAATCAACATGACGATAGTCTGTTTTTACCGCATCAAGACGTGAGGATTCTTGATCTAATAAATTTTGAAAAGAGACTTGTTTCGCCTTATAGTTCGGTGTATCTATATTGGCAATATTATTAGTTGTGACTTTTTGCTTAATATCCGCTCTATTTAAGGCATTTTCAAGATTCTGTATCGTTCCAGAAAATAAGCTCAAATCCACTTACCTCCATTTCAGTTTTTTTCAACCTCTATATCCTTGTCGAGAATTGTAAAACTATATGCTTATTGTAAGAAATAACAGGCATAAAGTCTATGAAGTTCGTGTAAAAAAATGTCCTCACAATTATCTATTTTATAACTAGGTATATAGTCCTAGATTATTTGAACTACGTTTTCAGCACAAAATTTCTGTTTTTTTATCCTTTTTTTCGGCATTTTTGAGTTTTTTTGAAGTGAAATTCAAACTTCATTAAAATTATTACAAGGAAAGACTTTTAACCCAGGAAATAAAGCTTAGCTATTTCCTTTATTTGAAATAAAAAGAACCCCATAAAAGGGGTTCTTTTTATGATTAATGAGATTTTAGATTTTCTAATTCAATTAGGAATTTGTTATTTAAGACTTTGATATAAGTACCTTTCATTCCTAATGATCTTGATTCGATGACACCCGCGCTTTCCAGCTTTCTGAGTGCGTTAACAATAACAGAACGGGTAATGCCGACACGGTCAGCAATTTTACTTGCTACTAGAAGCCCTTCGTTTCCGTCAAGCTCTTCAAAAATGTGCTCAATTGCCTCAAGCTCACTGTAAGAAAGAGAACTGATAGCCATTTGAACGACAGCTTTGCTTCTTGCTTCCTCTTCAATTTCTTCTGCTTTTTCTCTTAGAATTTCCATTCCGACAACTGTAGCACCGTATTCAGCAAGAATTAGGTCATCGTCATTAAATTGATCCTGTAAACGTGAAAGAATGAGTGTGCCTAATCTTTCTCCGCCTCCGATGATCGGTACAATTGTTGTTAAACCAGCTTGGAACAGGTCTCTGTTTTCAACAGGAAAAGCAGTATATTCACTATTAATGTCCAAGTTAGAAGATGTTTCAGGGACATTAAACAGGTTTTTCGTATATTCTTCTGGGAATTGACGATCCTCAAGCATTTTTTTCATACGCTCGTTTTCAATCTGCTGATTAATAGAATATCCAAGGAGTTTGCCTCTGCGGCTTACAACGAAAATATTGGAATCAATGACATCCCGCAACGTCTCCGCCATTTCCTTGAAGTTTACCGGTTTCCCTGCCGCAGCTTGCAGCATCGAGTTAATAATTCTTGTTTTTTGTAATAAAGCCATGATAAATAATCCTCCTAAACATTCCACTTATTAAATTTTTCACAATATAAATTGACTTAAATCTTTGTTTTTTGCTATCGTTCCGAGCTTATCTTCGACATACTGTGGTGTAATCGTTATTTTCTCCATTGTTACATCAGGCGCTTCAAAGGACAGATCTTCTAATAGGCGTTCAAGTATTGTATGAAGGCGTCTCGCACCAATATTATCTGTGTCCTGGTTCACATGATAAGCAACTTCAGCAATCTTATGAATAGCTTCGTCAGAAAATTCAAGAGATATACCTTCTGTCTCCAATAATGCCTGATATTGTTTTAGCAGTGCATTATCCGGCTCAACCAGAATCCTCACGAAGTCGTCTACCGTGAGTTTGCTCAGTTCTACACGAATCGGAAAGCGCCCCTGCAGCTCAGGAATCAAATCAGACGGTTTGGCCATATGAAACGCTCCTGCTGCAATAAATAACACATGATCTGTTTTTACTGAACCATATTTAGTGACGACGGTAGAACCCTCAACGATCGGAAGGATATCCCGCTGAACGCCCTCTCTTGATACATCGGCAGAGGATGATGCGCCGCCGTTTTTTGCAATTTTATCAATCTCGTCGATAAAGATAATCCCGCTTTCTTCTGCTCTCTGAACAGCTTCCTGGCTGACTTCATCCATATCAATGAGTTTGCTTGCTTCTTCATTCGTCAGGACTTTTCTGGCTTCTCTGACTGTCATTTTTCGCCGCTTCTTTTTCTTTGGCATTAATCCGCTCAGAGCATCCTGCATGTTCATGCCCATCTGCTCCATACCCGAGCCCTGCAGCATGTCAAACATAGAAGGCTGCTGCTCTTCGACTTCTACTGTTACATAATAGTCCTCGAGTTCTCCTAAAGCCAGCTGATGCGCCATGCGTTTTCTTTTTTCCTCAATGTTGGCTTCTTCCTGGCTCTCCGCCTCATCTTCGCCATTCGGCTGGCTGCCTCCAAAAAACATTTCAAACGGATTTTTAACGCCTGATTGTTTTTTCTTCCCAGGAACTAACAGACGAACAATGCGTTTGTTTGCATTTTCTTCTGCCTGCTCCTTTACATCATTCATTTTCTCTTCTTTTATAAGCCGAACAGAAGTTTCAACAAGGTCTCTGACCATTGATTCAACATCTCTGCCTACATAGCCGACTTCGGTAAATTTTGTTGCTTCAATTTTGATAAATGGCGCACCTGAAAGCTTGGCGATTCGTCTGGCAATTTCAGTTTTCCCGACGCCGGTAGGCCCCATCATTAAAATGTTTTTCGGAACGACCTCGTCCTTCAGCTTTTCATCCAGAAGACTTCTTCTATAGCGGTTTCTTAATGCCACGGCGACAGCTTTTTTCGCGTTTTGCTGACCGACAATATATTGGTCTAACCGATCTACAATCTGTCTTGGTGTTAACGGCTTTTTTTCCATGCGCCTCAAGTCCTTTCTATTCAAGTTCTTCCAGTATGATTTGATCGTTCGTGTACACACAAATTTCGCCTGCTGTTTCTAACGCGGCTCTGGCAATCTCACTTGCTGACATATTTTCACCGGCATGCTTTTTCAACGCTCTTCCGGCTGCCAAAGCGTAGTTGCCTCCTGATCCAATCGCGAGAATGCCGTCATCTGGTTCAATTACCTCGCCTGTTCCCGATACGAGAAGCAAAGTATCCTGATTCATTACAATCAGCATGGCTTCAAGCTTTCTAAGCACTTTATCGCTGCGCCATTCCTTCGCCAGTTCAACAGCCGCCCGTTTTATGTTGCCGTTATATTCTTCAAGCTTGGCTTCAAACTTTTCGAATAAAGTGAAAGCGTCTGCAACAGATCCCGCAAACCCGGCAAGAACCTTGCCGTTAAACAGTTTTCTCACTTTTCTTGCAGTGTGTTTCATGACAACAGCCTGACCAAATGTCACCTGGCCGTCTCCGGACATAGCGCTTCGTCCCTTATGCTGTACGGCAAATATTGTGGTCGCATGAAAAGATGACATAATGGGCCTCCTTTAATTTTTCTTAAAAGCTCTTGGATGGTGAGACATATATGTGTTTCTCAACATTTCCTTCGAAACGTGCGTGTATATCTGTGTTGAAGACAGATTGGAATGCCCGAGCAGTTCCTGAACGCTTCTCAAATCTGCTCCTTCGTTTAACAGATGAGTGGCGAACGTATGTCGAAGCATATGCGGATGGATATGTAAAGTGCCGGACGCTTTTTGAACGAGGCCGCTTAAAATATGTCTGATGCCTCGGGCCGTAAGCGGTCCGCCTCTTTGATTTACGAATAATAGATCATGAGGTTCTTTTGCTTTCATCAGCAAGCACTGTCTTCCGCTATTCATATATACCTTCAACGCTTCGCGGGCGTAAGACCCAAAGGGGATATATCGCTGCTTCTTGCCTTTACCGTGAACAAGCACAGTGTCCATAAATAAATCAACGTCGTTAACAGTTATGGAACAGCATTCACTGACCCTCATTCCCGTGGCATAGAGAAGTTCTAACAGCGCTTGGTCCCTCATTCCGGTCGGCTGGCTTATATCTGAAACTTCAAACAGTTCCTCAAGCTCTTTTTGATATAGAAACTTCGGTATCCGTTTCTCTTGTTTCGGCAGATGAACAAGCTGAAACGGATTTTCTTCAACAAGCTTTTCCCGCATCAGAAACTTATAAAAGCTTCTTAATGCAGATATCTTTTTGCTTATTGTTCTTCTCGATAAACCTTTTTCATAGGCTTCCGTCAAAAAAATCCTAGTATCTTGATATGCAGCTTCTTCAAATCCATTTATACCTTGAACGCGCAGAAAAGTTTCGAATTCTTCAATTGAATCCACATAATTCACAATAGTATATTGTGAATAATTTTTTTCAATTTGTAAATATTCTACGAATAACTTTACGAAATTCTTAACATTCTTCATGCTAATACCTCCCCAGGAAGGGCTTTTAAATGGTATCACAAATCGCGTTCAGGTTGCAATCAATACCTATATTGTTTTCGAAATTGTTTGAATTGTCTCAATTGCACGTTCCGCGTATTGTTCATTGCGTTCTTTTTTATTTTTAATTCTAACAGGCAATTCTTTTAAAAGCCCAAAGTTTGCATTCATCGGCTGGAAGTTCTTCTGGTTTGTTGTTGTAATATAGTGAGCCATACTGCCGATTGCTGTTTCTTGCGGGAAAGTAACAAGCTCTTCTCCTAAAACAAGTTTAGCCGCATTAATACCTGCTACCAGTCCTGAAGCAGCTGATTCCACATATCCTTCTACTCCCGTCATTTGGCCTGCAAAGAACAGATCACTGCGGTTTTTAAATTGATAAGTCGGCTTTAACAGGCTTGGAGAGTTAATGAACGTGTTTCTGTGCATCACGCCGTATCTGACGATTTCTACATTTTCCAGCCCCGGGATTAATTTGAGAACTTCCTTTTGGTCTCCCCATTTTAAATGAGTCTGGAAACCTACGATATTATAGAGTGTTCCAGCTGCATCATCCTGTCTAAGCTGAACGACAGCATAAGGACGTTTCCCTGTAACAGGATGCTCTAAACCAACCGGTTTCATCGGGCCGAAAAGCATTGTTTTTTTGCCCCGTTTTGCCATGACTTCAATCGGCATGCACCCTTCAAAGAAAATTTCTTTCTCAAATTCTTTTAATGGAACGGTTTCTGCTGATGTTAATGCTTCATGAAAACGGTCAAACTCTTCTTCTGTCATCGGGCAGTTCAAATATGCCGCTTCACCTTTATCATAACGGGATTTTAAGTACACTTTATCCATATCAAGGCTGTCTTTTTCTACAATTGGCGCCGCTGCATCATAAAAATATAAATAGTCCTCTCCAGTCAGCTCCTTCAGCTGGGCAGACAGTGATTCAGAGGTTAACGGGCCCGTTGCGATAATGGTAGGGCCTTCAGGAATTTTTGTCACTTCTTCATTAATAACGGTTACGTTCGGATGATTTTTAACCCGATTTGTCACACTTGCGGCAAATTCATGACGGTCTACCGCGAGAGCGCCGCCGGCAGGCACAGAACATTCGTCAGCAGCCGCGATGATGGCTGAATCAAGCGCCCGCATTTCTTCCTTTAATACACCGACAGCGTTAGCGAGCGTATTAGAGCGCAGGGAGTTGCTGCATACAAGCTCTGCAAATTTATCTGTATGGTGCGCAGGTGTTTGTTTAACAGGGCGCATTTCATATAACTTGACTTGAATCCCACGTTTGGCAAGCTGCCATGCCGCTTCACTTCCTGCGAGTCCGGCTCCAATTACATTCACTGTTTGTTGGTTCATCTTTCACATCTCCTAGTTTATTATTCAAGGCCTTCTTTTAACACACAAAGAAGGTGAGCAAGACCCTGCTCACCGCTACTTCTGTGGTTCTTCCTTATAATCACATTCCACACATTGGACTTGTATGCCTTTTTTGAGTTTTTTCTCGACCAGCATTTTTCCGCATTTCGGACAGTTTCGTTCAATTGGTTTGTCCCAGGAAACGAATTCGCACTCCGGATAACGGTCACAGCCGTAAAAAACTCGTTTCTTTTTCGATTTTCGCTCAACAATATTTCCCTCACCGCAGCTCGGGCACTTCACGCCGATTTGTTTTACAATCGGTTTTGTGTTCCGGCAGTCCGGGAAGTTAGAGCAAGCTAAGAATTTACCGTATCGGCCCATCTTATATACCATTGGAGAACTGCACAATTCACAATCTTCTCCTGCGTATTCCGGTTCGATTTCAACTTCCTTCATTTCTGATTCTGCTTTTTTGACGCGTTTTTCAAAATCGGTGTAGAAGTTATCGATAATCTTGACCCATTCGGTATTGCCTTCTTCAACATGATCAAGGTCTTTCTCCATTTTCGCTGTAAACTCAACGTTAATGATTTCAGGGAAGAATTCCATGATCAAGTCAAGAACGATCTGTCCCAGTTCAGTCGGAACAAAGCGTTTATTATCCAAAGCTACATAGCCGCGCCGCTGAATGGTATCAAGCGTCGGAGCATATGTGGAAGGACGGCCGATTCCGCATTCTTCAAGAGTTTTAACGAGCCGTGCCTCAGTATAACGCGGAGGCGGCTGGGTAAAATGCTGCTCCGGTTCTATATCTTTTGATAATACTGTGTCGCCTTCTTTTAAGTCAGGCAGCATCCGGTCTTTTTCTTCCAGTTGATCGTCTTTTCCTTCAACATATACCTTCATAAAGCCGGAAAACTTGACCTTACTTCCATTCGCACGAAATGTCAAACCATTGTTTGTCAGGTCGACACTCATTGTATCGAGAACAGCAGATGCCATTTGGCTGGCAACAAAGCGCTCCCAAATTAATTTATACAATCTCAACTGATCTCTGCCAAGCACTGCTTTTAATTCACTTGGCTTTCTGAGAACTGATGTCGGACGGATGGCTTCGTGAGCATCCTGGGCATTTTCATTCTTTTTCCCAGGCTTTCGTTTGCCGCCTAAAAACTCTTTGCCGTATGCCTGATCAATAAATGCTGCTGCTTCATCAACCGCTGTATTTGAAATACGGGTTGAATCCGTTCTCATATACGTAATCAGGCCGACAGTTCCTTCTCTTCCAAGATCGATTCCTTCATATAATTGCTGTGCAATCATCATCGTTTTCTTCGCTCTGAAATTGAGCTTGCGCGCCGCTTCCTGTTGCAGGGTGGAAGTGGTAAAAGGCAGGGCCGGATTACGCTTGCGTTCCTTTTTCGTTACTTTTTCAACTGTATATTTATTGCCTTTAAGCTGAGAAAGAATGTCTTTTACATCGGCTTCACTATTTAAAGGAAGTTTTTTGCCGTTTTTTCCGAAAAAGCTCGCTTCAAAAGTTTCCTGCCCTTTTAAGAACGTACCGTCAATCGTCCAATATTCCTCTGGCTTAAAATCGTTAATTTCTTTTTCACGGTCAATAATTAAACGAAGGGCAACGGATTGCACGCGGCCTGCGCTAAGCCCTTTTTTGACTTTTTTCCATAGGATAGGACTGATTTTGTATCCGACAAGCCTGTCTAAAATACGTCTCGCCTGCTGTGCATCCACTAAATCCATATTGATCATGCGGGGATGCTTAAACGATTCCTTAATGGCGTCTTTTGTAATTTCATTAAACACTACTCGGCAGTCTGAATTGAGATCTAAATCAAGGCTGTGTGCCAAGTGCCATGCAATCGCTTCCCCTTCTCTGTCGGGGTCAGCTGCGAGATACACTTTTTTGGCCTTTTTGGCAGCCGTTTTCAGCTCTTTTAATACCGGCCCTTTGCCTCGAATGGTAATATATTTCGGTTCGAAATTCTGTTCTATGTCAACTCCCATTTGACTTTTCGGAAGATCCCGGACATGTCCCATTGATGCTTTCACTTTATATTTTTTACCTAAGTAACGTTCAATCGTTTTCGCCTTAGCGGGCGATTCCACGATGACTAGATAATCAGACATTTTCATCCCCCTCAAGAGGTGTTCTCTCTCTTTTCAATTATTTAAATTTTGGTTTTGCAGCTGTCTTTAATTGGCTTTCAACATTTCATTCTTTATGATGAACGTCATTATTTAAATAGAAAACAATATGCAACTTCAAATCCTCACTATTATTAAATATTACAATGCCGTTTGTCAAACGATAATTCAAAAGGGTTCCGTATATTGAACGTTTCTCTCGGGAAGCTCCTCGAAAATATCCTCTGCTGACCATATCACTTTAGCCCCCTGCTGGATCAGTTTTATAGGACCTCCGGCGTAAGGGTCAAATAATGAACCGGGTACTGCAAATACTTCTCTTCCTTGTTCGAGTGCTTGATACGCAGTAATCAGCGAACCGCTTTTTTCTTTGCCCTGCACGACAATTATGCCTTCACTTAGTCCGCTGATGATGCGGTTTCTCATAGGGAAATGCCATTTTTGGGGTTTCGTTTCAGGTGGATGTTCTGACAGAAGGATATGATGTGTAGCCATGTGATCTGCTAACTGAAGGTTTTCCCGGGGATAAATGTGCTGAAATCCGCCTGCAATGACGCCGATTGTCCGCCCCTTCGCCTTAATACTTGCAGCATGGGACATTCCATCTATCCCAGACGCCAGTCCGCTGACAATCACCCAATCTTTACGGCAAAGCTCTTTTGTAAGATGATTGACAACTTGTATCCCGTAAGCTGTTGGTCTTCTAGTTCCTACGATTCCAATTTTCCTCCCTTTCGAAAGAAGGGTCATATCACCCTTAGCAAACAGGACGACGGGGGGATCATAAATCATTTTCAGCCAGATAGGATATCGCTCTGAAGAAATCGGGATGGGGTTAATGCCTTGCTCATGGTAAGCCTCAAGCAGACGTTGAAGCTTTGGATAATATCCTTCTATTTTGTTTTTTAATGCAGATGCCTTTATTTTACCGCGAGTAACAGTTTCTAACACAGGTGATGTCAGCGACATAGATGGATCAGCTTTCCACCATTTTAATAGTAGGGATGGGGATAATAATTGATTGATTCTGCAAATCATTAAACAGGCAGCGGCCTGATCCAATATTTTGACCTCCTTTTGACAGAAAAGCAGAAACAGCCTTGACGGCTGTCCCTTCTTTTTAATGCGTTTTACACGTTTCGAACAAGTTCTTCTCTTTCAGCACTTTAATTAAGGTTTCACCCATTACAGAAGGGGTCTCTGCCACTTCGATTCCGCATGCATTAAGGGTTTTGATTTTTTCTTCAGCTGTCCCTTTTCCGCCTGAAATAATGGCGCCTGCATGCCCCATGCGCTTCCCTGGAGGTGCTGTTTTACCGCCGATAAAACCGACTACCGGTTTTGTCATGTTGGCTTTTACCCACTCTGCTGCTTCCTCTTCAGCAGTACCGCCGATTTCACCAATCATGATCACAGCGTGTGTGTCAGGATCTTCGTTAAACGCTTTTAAAACGTCAATAAAGTTTGTGCCATTTACAGGGTCGCCGCCGATTCCGACAGCTGTAGATTGTCCTACGCCCGCTTCTGACAGCTGGTGCACTGCTTCATATGTTAATGTTCCTGAACGCGATACAACGCCTACATGACCCTTTTTATGGATATATCCAGGCATAATGCCGATTTTACATTCTTCAGGCGTGATGACACCAGGGCAGTTCGGCCCTATCAGTCTCGTTTTTTTGCCTTCCATGAAGCGTTTGACCTTCACCATATCCAAAACCGGAATATGCTCTGTGATACAAATTACGAGATCAAGCTCCGCATCTACCGCTTCCATAATCGCATCAGCTGCAAACGGCGCCGGCACATATATAACAGACGCATTAGCGCCAGTCGTTTGAACGGCTTCAGCCACTGTATGAAATACAGGAACACCTTCCGCTTCAGTTCCGCCTTTTCCAGGTGTTACACCGCCTACGATATTTGTGCCGTATTCGAGCATCTGCTTCGTATGAAATAAAGCGGTAGAACCTGTAATCCCTTGTACAATAACTCTTGTATCTTTATTAATAAAAACACTCATTATCTGGTCCCCTGCCTTTCATTCTTTCCTAAACTAAGGATACGATTTTCTGCGCGCCGTCAGCCATTGATTCCGCAGATGTAATATTTAATCCTGATTCACTAAGGATTTTCTTCCCTAGATCCACGTTTGTGCCTTCAAGACGGACGACAAGCGGCAATGTCAAACCGACTTGTCTTGTCGCTTCAACAACCCCTTCTGCGATGACATCACATTTCATAATGCCGCCGAAAATGTTGACAAAAATCCCTTTAACGTTTTGATCAGAAAGAATGATTTTAAATGCTTCCGTGACTTTTTCTGCGGTTGCACCGCCGCCCACATCAAGGAAGTTGGCCGGTTCTCCTCCATAATGCTTGATAATATCCATAGTGGACATTGCAAGTCCCGCGCCGTTTACCATACAGCCGATATTTCCATCAAGAGAAATGTAGCTTAGGTCATATTTGGACGCTTCGATTTCTTTCGGATCTTCTTCATCCAAATCTCTGTACTCCAAAATGTCCTTTTGTCTGTACAGCGCGTTGCTGTCGAAATTCAATTTCGCATCAAGCGCCATCACATTTCCGTCACCAGTGACAACGAGCGGATTGATTTCGGCAATTGAGCAGTCTTTTTCAACAAACGCTTTGTATAGTCCAAGCATAAATTTAGAAGCTTTTCCCACGAGCTCCTTTGGAATATTAATAGCGAATGCAATTTCTCTGGCTTGATAGCCTTGGAGGCCGACAGCCGGATCAATAACGGCTTTTTTGATTTTTTCCGGTGTTTTCTCCGCTACTTCCTCAATTTCCGTTCCGCCTTCCTCAGAAGCCATCAGAACGATTCTGGACGTAGCGCGGTCAAGCACGAGCCCGACATAGTATTCCTTTTTAATATCGCAGCCTTCTTCAATAAGTAAGCGTTTTATTACTTGGCCGTCCGGACCCGTCTGATGTGTAACTAGGGTCTTCCCTAAGAGTTCTTCGGCATACGCTTTCACTTCGTCTATTGATTTTGCTATTTTTACCCCACCAGCTTTGCCTCGACCGCCAGCATGAATTTGAGCCTTTACGACATAAACTGAGCTGGATAAGCCCTTAGCTTTCTCAACTGCTTCTTCTGCTGTAAAAGCTACCTTACCTTCAGGAACAGATACCCCATATTTTCTGAGGACTTCTTTTCCCTGGTACTCATGGATATTCATTTCCCATCCTCCTAACTTATGTAACAAAACTAAAATAGACTGCGCTTTCATTCTATAATAATACTGGAAGAATTGTCTAGAGTTCGATGCAAAATCTTTAAATCCTTCTAAACATTCAAACTTTTATTTTATTGAAAACATAAATTTCAAAAAGAGGATGGGGAATATTTTAGCTATTTTTTGTTTTTTACACTTTCGTCCAGTCTGTAAATGAACGAAAAAATCTCGGCAACTGTTTCATAAAGAGCTTCCGGAATTTGATCATCCACAGTCAAATGGCGCATTAATTCGACAAGGGTCCGATCTTCTTGAATCGGGACCCCTGCCTTTTTCGCTTCTTTGATAATGTTGTCGGCTACATGGCCCTTTCCTGTGGCAATCACTTTCGGCGCCTTGTCTTTTTGTTCGTCATAGTGGAGAGCCACTGCTTTTCTCATGGGTGTCTGCTCATTCATATTTTCACATCCACTTCCTGATCACTGATGCTTGTTATATATTGATCGATTGCAGCCTTTTCTTCGGTGTGAATCCTTTTTTTAGCGTTTACTCCCGAAAGGCTGTAGCCCATTTCTTTGAGACCATGTTTAAGCGCGGGCACCATCGGATCAATCGCAGCCTGAAGCTCGAAATCAGTCTCAATTGTAATCGTCATGACTTTTTGCTGGATCAAGCAATCAACGACGGTTTCTTTTAACGTATCCAGCTGAAGCAAAAACAAAAGGCGGCAATGGGATGGGTCAAGCTTTCCATCCGCCTCCTTTTTACCTTTAAACAGAACAGTCATGTCCTGTGCCCCTGACTTCGAAAATAGCGGAAATGACATTACAATTTGGCTGTATGACGGATGGTCCTGCTGCATGAAAAGCTGGCCGTTTAATTTATGAAACAGCTGATCGGCTTCCTGTTTGACAGGTTCTGCTACCTCCTGCGACGCTCGTGCGGCATGAAGAGCCAGCTTGATGGATTGTAAATCGTCAGGTGTCACTTCGCTTCCTTGTTCTAACGCCTTAATGAACGCAAGCTCGTCCCTTGCGCCGATTGCCATTTTCACTTTGGATAAGAAAGAAAGAACATCCGCCTTATCCGCCAAATGAGGCGCTGTCTGCTGAACAGCCTTTAAAAAGACTTCGGCTTCCTGATCTGTAACTTGTGCCGCCTGTAAAACAGCCGAGGCTTCTGGTGACTTGCTATCGCCCGATGAAGCAGTCGCCGCTTTCATCCAATTTGCCGCTTCTTTCACAATTTGGAGACTGTTTTTTTCAGCTGATTCCGTCAGCTTTGCCAGCAGCTGCCGGGCTTCTTTGATTGGAATATCTGCTGCTGTTTTAACAGGCTCTCCTTGTATGCTTCTCTGTTCCTCTGTGCGGTTTGCAAGAGGTAAGCCGGCCTTCCCGGGAGAATCTGCTGGTGCGCTAATTTCCCTGTTTCCAGCTGTAGGGCCTGAAGAAGATGCTTTAGTATTGTCCGTTAGAGAAATAAGCTTTTCGATCAGGCGTTCTGCATGAACTTCAATTTCACTATTAAAAAGTGCCGTAACGGCTTCTTTCAGCTTTGCCATCATCGGGCTCTGCTGAGGGCTTTCGTTGATTGCCTGAAGCAGCTGGGATACGTGCTGATGCAGCGGAACAGGCGATTTCACAGCATGAACACCGCTCAAAACCTCGGGGTGAATGGGCAGCTCACGCTTTAAAGCGAACAGAACCGTTTCAATCGCTTTTTTTGCGTCTGGCGCAGGCAGCGTATCCATCCAGCGGACAGCTGTTTTGATATCATTTTCTGTTACGGGTGTTTTACTTTTCAGCATCGCTCCAGTCATCATTAGAGCAGCGTTTGACGGTTTCATTGACATGGCATTTAACAGCTTGCCAGCTGCATCCTGAATGGTTTTGGGAGTCTGCTCAAAGCTTTGAACGACCTGAAGACGGCCTGTCTGTTCTGCCGTTTTTTTTTCGTAGGAAAACCAATAGTATGCTTGAGGACGAAGCTGGGCTTCAAGTTTTCCTTGGATCGTTTGATTTCCGACTTGGATCAGCGCGTGCTGGTCTCCTAATAAACGAAGCACTTTTCCTAAAAGGAGACGCTTCTCCCCATTTAGCGCTTCGCTGATAGTTGATGTCTCCTGCGGGACTGCAGTATTTCTAAAAAGGTGCTGCAGCGCCTTTTGCACATCATTCCGTATATTCATTTAAAAAAAGTGCCTCCTTGTCCATGGGTTTATCTGAACGATTGAACAGGAGCGAAAGTTTTGCGGTGCAGTTCAGTTGGGCCGTATGCGGCAAGAGCCTCCAAATGTTCTTTTGTCCCATAGCCTTTATTTTTTTCAAAACCATACATGGGATAGGTTTGGGCATAGGCGCTCATCATTCGGTCTCTCGTTACTTTTGCGATACACGCACCTGCCGCAATTGACACACTTTTGGCATCACCTTTTATAATTGATAACTGATTCGTATCGAGCGGCAGCGTCATTGCGTCAACAAGCAAGTAATCAGGTGTATCTGACAAATTGTGTATCGCTTTCACCATGGCCATCTTGGAAGCTTCGTATATATTGATTTTATCAATAACAGAAGCTTCTACAATTCCTATTCCGACCGCCAGCGCTTCTTTCATAATAAGCTCGTAATATTCCTCACGCTTTTTTTCTGAAAGTTTTTTGGAGTCTGTCAGCCCAAGTATTTCACATTCCTCTGGAAGGATGACGGCGCCGGCAACAACGGGTCCAGCCAATGGCCCCCGGCCGACCTCGTCAACACCGGCAATCAAGCGAAATCCTTTGTTTCTTGCCAGTCTTTCATAGGAAGTCATATTGATCCATTGTTTTTTCAGCGCTTTTTCTTTCGCCTTTTTTTTAAGCCATTGCTCTACAAGCGTTTGAACGCTTTTTCTCGGGTCGTTTTCACATTGGGCAAGGAATGGGTCTTGTTCATCATTTACTTCCTGCAAACGGTCTTTAATGTCCTTTACGGTTAATGTATTCACTTTCTCTTCTCCCTTACTGTATGTATCGGTTGGGTCAGGAAAAAATAAAGACCCGCATTTCTGCGCGCCTTTACATAGTCGGCTGTTCAAATGACAGCCTGCCGAACTTTTCAGTGCGGATATCGCGAATGATGACTTCAGTCGTCTTATCGTAGTTAATGAGCCCTCCGCTCATGAGACAGCCGCGCTTTTCACCAATTGCATCAAACAGCTCCGCAATGTCCTCTGGTATCTCATCAAGGCTGTAGCGCTCTTTCAGACGTTCAGGATAGTGTTCTTCGAGAAAACGAAGGCCAAACACTGCCACGTCCTGAAGGTTGATAATCGAGTCTTTAATAGCCCCGGTAACTGCGAGCCTCAAGCCGACAAGCTCATCCTCAAATTTAGGCCATAAAATCCCCGGTGTATCTAAGAGCTCTAGTTCTTTTCCGACTTTGACCCACTGCTGAGAAGTCGTGATACCAGGTCTGTCTCCCGTTTTTGCTATGTTTTTCTTTGCCAGCCGGTTGATGAGCGTTGATTTTCCGACGTTTGGAATGCCAATAATCAAAGCGCGAATCGCTCTCGGCTTCACACCTTTCGCCCTCATCCGATCAAATTTTTCTTGGAGAATCTCTTTTGACGCTGGCACAATTTGATTTAAGCCTTGGCCGTTTACAGAGTTAATGGACAGAGAGGGGATCCCCTGGTTCTCAAAATGCTCTTTCCATTGCTTTGTAACTGCTGCATCTGCTTTGTCCGCTTTGTTTAACAGCATAATCCGGGGCTTATTTTTTAGAATGTCTTCAATCATTGGGTTTCTTGATGACATTGGAATCCTGGCATCTACCAATTCATATACAATATCGATTAATTTTAATTTTTCGGTTACTTCCCGTCTTGCCTTTGCCATATGGCCCGGGAACCATTGAATTGTCATGTGACACGAGCACCGCCTTTATCTCTTCAGTATACATGATTCTTTGTTGTCATTTATGTATTTTACGATGCCTGTCCGGCATTTTCAAATTCTGTATAAAAAAAGAGCTTGTTACAGGTAACAAGCTCTTTTCGTTCGTTATCATTATCGTCTGATCTCTTTAATACGAGCCGCTTTTCCGCGAAGTTCACGCAGGTAGTAAAGCTTAGCACGGCGTACTTTACCGTAACGCACAACTTCGATTTTCGCGATTTTAGGTGTGTGTACAGGGAAAGTACGTTCAACACCAACACCGTAAGAAATCTTACGAACTGTGAACGTTTCGCTGATTCCACCACCACGACGCTTAATCACAACACCTTCAAAGATCTGGATACGCTCGCGGTTACCCTCAACAACTTTCACGTGTACACGTAAAGTGTCACCAGGACGGAACGCAGGAAGATCAGTACGAAGCTGTTCTTTTGTGATATCTTCAATTAGTTTTTGCATCGTTTTCAACTCCTTCCAACAGATGCTCTTGGCCACAAAACCCGGCACAGCGGAACATCGTTTTCAAGCTTACAGCGGATAAGCCCGCTCAAGCCACAAGTAGTATCTTATCACAATTTCATAGCCTATGCAATAAAATCTAGTCTTTTTCCCATTCGGAAATCCATTTTCTTTGCTGTTCTGTAAGCGGATAATCTTTCAAAAGATCCGGGCGCCTGACATAGGTCCTTCTGATCGACTCTTTATTCCGCCATTCTTTAATTTTCGCATGGTTTCCTGACAGAAGTGTTTCAGGCACTTTTAAACCTTTGTAATCTGCCGGTCTTGTATAATGCGGGTGTTCTAAAAGACCGGTGCTGAATGAATCCTCAATATGGGAAGCCTCTTTGCCAAGCACACCCGGAAGCAGTCTGACCACGCTGTCTGCAATCATCATTGCAGGAAGCTCACCGCCCGTAAGCACAAAATCGCCAATAGATATTTCATCCGTCACCAAATGCTCGCGAATACGTTCATCATAGCCTTCATAATGGCCGCAAATAAACAGCAAATGCTCTTCCTTCGCTAATTGCTCTGCTTTTTTTTGGGTAAAACGCTCACCTTGCGGACAAACGAGGATAATACGCGGAGCCGCGGCTGCCTTTGCAGTCAGGTCCTCGACCGCGTCAAAAACAGGCTGAGGCTTGAGAACCATGCCCGCGCCGCCTCCATAAGGATAATCATCAACCGTATTATGCTTGTTATCAGAATACTCCCGAAAATTCACGACCTGGAATTGCACCGCATCTTTGTCCTGGGCTTTTTGAAGAATCGATGAATTGAGCACGCCTTCAAACATTTCGGGAAACAGCGTCAAAAAGTCGATTTTCATTCGTCTATTAATCCTTCCATGAGTTCAATCTCAATTTTCTTTTCGCTGACATCGATATGTTTGACTACTGATTCAATGTAAGGAATTAACGCGTCTTTTTTTCCCTTTCGGCCGATAACCCATACGTCATTTGCTCCCGGCGTCAAAATTTCTTTGATTTTTCCAATCAGTTCGCCGTCTTCGGTAAATACTTCACACCCAATGATTTCGTGGAAATAAAATTCTCCCTCATTCAGGTCTCCTAAATCTTCTTCAGGAACTTTAATGATTGCGTTTTTCAGTTCTTCTGCTTCATTCAGGCTTTGTCTTTCTTTAAACTGCAGCAGATGAAACTGCTTATGCAGTCTGTGCGTGTTTACCGTTACCTCCACAGGTTCGTTACGGCCGTCCATAAACAAATACAGCGTGTTGCCCGGCTTGTACCGTTCTTCGGCAAAATCAGTTTTCGAAACCACCCGCACTTCACCTTTAATTCCGTGCGTATTTACGATTTTGCCTACATTAAACCATCGCTTTGTCATATGATCACCTCTGGCGAATTTCAATTACTTTCCCGTCTTTTATGACGATGGTGTTTGCTGCTGTCTTCTCATGCCAGTCATCCCCGGCTTCAATCGTCAGCAGCGCATCGACTTCCTTTTCTTTCATCTCACTGCCGAGCGGCAATGTATGTACTTGAGCAATTTGAAAATCGATTATTTTTATGTTATCTTTTCGCTTTTCTATTGCCTTTTTGAATTGTTCAATCATGTCTGGGTTTTGCTGTTCTTTTTCATGTTTTCTAAGCTGAAAATAGAGCTGGCTGCATTCTCGTTCAAGCATTTGTTTCTTTTCGGTAAAAGAAGCTAAAAGCTTTTCTTTGCTGTGCTCAGTTAAGACTTGCATCACGGCTACACGGTGAATAATTTGCATCGCACCAAGCTCCCCGCTTTTAAAACTTTTTGGCTCAGGCTTTTCTATTTTGCCTAAGCTTCTATCAGTTTACCCTTTTTTTGCGTGTAAAAAAAGGGGAGGTGCCGGCCCTCTCCCTTTTAGTCAAATATCTCAAATTGAACTTTCTTAGAAGACTGTGCGCCAGCTGCAAATACAGCTGTTCGAATCGCTTTTGCAGTCCGGCCCTGCTTTCCGATAACTTTACCGGTATCTGACTTATTGACAGATAAGCGCAGCGCAATCTTTTGATCGGTTTCTTCTCTTATGACGCGAATGTCATCTGGATGATCAACAAGCGGCGTCACAATTTGGACAATCAAATCTTCCAAGTGTTGATCAGTCATTACTTGCCTTGTTTAGCGTTGTGGAATTTTTCCATAATTCCTTGGCTAGAGAACAAGTTGCGAACTGTATCAGATGGTTTCGCTCCAGTTTGAAGCCATTTAAGAGCAAGCTCTTCGTCGATTTTTACTTCCGCTGGTTTTACAACCGGGTTGTAAGTTCCGACTGTTTCGATGAAACGGCCGTCACGTGGTGAACGAGAATCTGCTACAACAATACGATAGAAAGGAGATTTTTTTGCTCCCATACGTTTTAAACGAATTTTTACTGCCATTTTACTAGCACCTCCGAAAATATTTCAACAAGATAGTATATTAACAATGATAAAAGTGTTTGTAAAGTGTTTTTTCTTAACAATGGTTTTATCATGTATAACCGATTACATAAAAGGGAGCTTAAACCCTTTTTTCTTACCTTTTGACATGTTTGTCATCTGCTTCATCATTTTTTTCATTTCATCAAACTGCTTAAGCAGACGGTTGACTTCCTGCACGGATGTCCCGCTCCCTTTCGCAATCCGCTTCCGCCGGCTGGCATTGATGATATCCGGCTGTTCTTTTTCAAGAACAGTCATTGATTTGATAATCGCTTCCACGTGATTCAGCTGCTTTTCATCCACTTGGATGTTTTTCAGGCCTTTCATTTTGCCTGCACCCGGCATCATTTGCAGAAGCTCATCAAGCGGTCCCATGTTTCTGACCTGACCGAGCTGCTCCAGAAAATCGTCCAATGTGAAGCTCATCGTTCTCATTTTTTGTTCCAGCTCTTTGGCTTTGTCTTCATCGACGCTGGCCTGTGCTTTTTCAATCAATGTCAGCACGTCGCCCATGCCGAGAATCCTTGATGCCATGCGTTCAGGATGGAACGGTTCTAACGCGTCAAGCTTTTCGCCTAAACCAGCGAACTTAATTGGCGTGTTTGTGACCGCGCGAATAGAAAGCGCAGCACCGCCGCGTGTGTCTCCATCCAGCTTAGTTAACACAACACCGGTTAAACCGAGCTGTTCATTAAAGCTTTGGGCAACATTCACAGCGTCCTGACCGGTCATTGAATCGACAACCAGGAAGATTTCTTCCGGATTCGCAATTTCTTTTACGTTGGTCAGTTCGTCCATCAGTTCATGGTCAATATGCAGGCGGCCTGCCGTATCCAAAATGACATAGTCATAATGTTCTTCCTTGGCTTTTTCAATAGCCTGTTTAGCTATTTCCACAGGGCTGACCTGATCACCAAGAGAAAAAACAGGCATGTCGAGCTGTTTGCCAAGCGTTTCCAGCTGCTTAATTGCGGCTGGCCGGTAAATATCGGCAGCAACCAGCATCGGCTTGCGATTATGCTTCTTGCGCAGCAGATTCGCGAGCTTACCGCTTGTCGTCGTTTTACCGGCACCTTGGAGACCGACCATCATAATAACAGTCGGCGGTCTTTTGGCAACGGCGATTTTGCTCTCTTCGCCGCCCATCAGCTCAGTCAGTTCCTCTTGAACAACTTTAATGACCTGCTGGCCGGGCGTCAGACTTTTCATGACGTCTTGGCCTACAGCGCGTTCACTTACTTTTTTGACAAAATCCTTGACTACTTTAAAGTTAACGTCAGCCTCAAGCAGCGCAAGACGGACCTCACGCATCATCTCTTTTACATCTTGTTCGCTGACTTTCCCTTTTCCGCGGATTTTAGAAATCGTCTGCTGCAGTCGGTCGGCTAATCCTTCAAATGCCATAGTTTGCCGCCTCCTAATCTAATTTCTCAAGCGCTTCAATCAGAGCTGTAATTTCTTCCTCTTCTTTTGAACCGGAAGCAAGCTCCTTCAGCTTAATAAACATCTCTTTACGCTCCTGAAACTTTTTCAAAAGGAGCAGCTTTTCTTCATATTGTTCAAGCATTGCTTCTGTTCGTTTAATGTTATCATAAACAGCTTGTCTTGAAACCTCATATTCTTCGGCTATTTCGCCTAGGGAGAAATCGTCCAAATAATAAAGCGACATATAGCTCTTCTGTTTTGACGTCAACAACGACTGATAAAAATCAAACAGATAATTCATTCTCGTTGTCTTTTCGAGTGACATTTGAGCTCTCCCCTTTGTTAAGTCAAATCCCTTTACGATAACTTAGTTTACACGGTTTTATTGAGACTGTCAAGTTTTTATCTTGTCAAAGCATCCTGCTCTTTTTGCATAATACATTCATTGGGTTTTTTCAGAAAAATTCATATAGACCGCCGTTAAAATACTCGAATTCTTGTTTAGATACGCGATAGCGGCAATAGCCTTCGTAAAAAGCATTGAGAAATGCTTCATTTGTGACAAAGTTTCTGATCGCTAATGATTCATCATATCGTGGATCTCCCGCCGATATTCCCACAGCATCAATAAACAGATAGACCTCTCCGTCTCTCACCAGCACATTATCAGTTGTGCAGTCACCGTGAATCATTGTCTGCTGAACAGGAACAGGCCTGTGCTGGTCTAATTCCTTCAAAAGTTCTGCGCTGCCTTCAGCTTGTCCTTTTTCGACATATTCACCGGCTCGTTTCATTTGCAGATCGAGCCAATCTATTTCCGGCTGTAAACCAGGGACAAGTTCGGTTTCATGCAGACGCTGCAGAAACTGGCCGAAGCTTTTGATCAGCTTTTTCTTTTCAGTATCTCCTTTTGCTTTTCTTAAAGCAGAAGTCAGTGTAATGCCATCTTCAAACGACATTACAATATGGCTGGAATGCTGTTCTTGGATAAACCCATAATAAACAGGGACAGGCAGACGATGCGTTTCGGTAAGCTTTTGTAAAACAAGGGCTTCTCTCCTTAACCACTCCCGATATCTCTGTTGAGAAGAACTTTTCAACAGAAATGCGCCTTGGCTTGTCACTAGTTTACGAACGATTGAAGTGCCTCCCTGTTCATCCAACAGCGACATGTGTTTTATTGCGCCGATCTTCCTTTCCAATTCAGCTTTCAGCCATTTGTCCAACAATCTGCACCCTCCATTCCGATCTATTAATGCGTATAAAAAAACGAGTATAAAACTGTTCATTTTATACTCGTTTTTATTCATTAATCCTCGGCTTTTTCCACTAAATCTGAAAAGAGGCCGTATACATACGATTCAGCGTTAAATTCTTGGAGATCGTCAACTTTTTCGCCTAACCCGACTAGTTTCACCGGAATGTGAAGCTCGTTGCGGATCGCGAGGACGATACCGCCTTTTGCCGTACCATCAAGCTTTGTTAAAGCGATACCGGTAACGTTTGTTGCTTTAGAGAACTCTTTCGCCTGTGCCATTGCATTTTGGCCGGTTGTGGCATCAAGGGCAAGCAGCACCTCATGCGGCGCTTCAGGCACTTCTCTTTCGATGACGCGCTTGACTTTTTCCAGCTCTTTCATCAGGTTTACTTTGTTTTGGAGACGTCCTGCCGTATCGCAGATTAACACATCGGCGTTTCGAGCTTTCGCAGCATGTACAGCATCGTAGATGACAGCCGCAGGATCGCTTCCGGCCGTCTGCTTAATGACAGGCACTCCCGTACGCTCTCCCCATACTTCCAGCTGTTCAATGGCCCCCGCTCTAAAAGTGTCGCCTGCAGCAAGCACGACAGATTTCCCTTCTTGCTTCAATTTATAGGCAAGCTTTCCGATTGTTGTCGTTTTGCCGACTCCGTTTACACCCACCAGGAGGAGCACGTTTAAACGCCCATCCTGAATGTTCAACCCGGAAATTTGTTCATCACCGCTGTTATAGATCTCGACCAGCTTCTCAGAAATAACAGACTGGACTTCCTGCGGATCTTGAATATTTCTGCGTTTGACTTCTTTTTTCAGCTCGTCTATTAATTCCATAACGGTTGTAAAACCGACATCCGCGCTGATGAGAACTTCTTCAAGCTCCTCGAAGAAATCCTCATCCACTTTACGGTAACGGGATACAAGATCATTCACTTTGTTTTGAAAGGAGTTTCTTGTTTTTTCAAGGCCATCCTTAAACTTTTCAGATACGGAATCTGTCTGTTTTGTGATTTTCTCTTTTAATTTTTTAAAAAAGCTCATCTTTTAACCTCTTTCCTCGTTACTGAACGAATTCTTTTGTTTCTTCCAGCTTAACTGAGATTACCTTGGAAACTCCGGATTCCTGCATTGTTACACCGTACAGCACATCCGCTTCTTCCATCGTGCCTTTTCTGTGAGTAATCACAATAAACTGGGTATCGCTGCTGTATTTTTTTAAATACTGTGCAAATCGGAACACATTCGCTTCGTCAAGGGCAGCCTCTACTTCGTCAAGGACGCAAAACGGCACTGGCCGAACCTTTAAGATTGAGAATAAGAGCGCTATAGCTGTAAGCGCACGCTCTCCGCCTGACAGAAGGGTTAAGTTTTGCAGTTTTTTCCCCGGCGGCTGCGCGATAATTTCGACTCCCGAATGAAGCAGATCATTAGGGTCGGTGAGCCTCAATTCAGCTCGTCCTCCTCCGAATAACGAACGGAATACTTGATCAAAGTGTGAGCGGATTTGGACAAAAGTGTCGTTAAAGCGTTTCGTCATTTCTTCATCCATTTCTTCAATCACTTGGAACAAAGTATTTTTCGCTTCAGTCAAATCTTCTTTCTGTTCTGACAGAAACTTATACCGCTCGTTGACCCGCTCAAACTCATCTATGCTTCCGATGTTTACGGTGCCCAGCTCTTCAATTGCGAGTTTAATCAGCTTCACGCGCTTTCTGGCTTCCTCTGGATCAGTTTGAAGCTGATATTTCTCTTTTGCGCCCTCAAAGGACAGACTGTATTCCTCCCGCAAGTACTGAAGTAAATTATCAAGCTCAACTTCCATCCGGCCGAGTTTGACTTCTTCATCTTTTAAGAGCGTTGTTTTTTGTTTATACAGTCGTTTCATTTCTTTCAGCTCACGCTCATACGTATCAAGTCCATGCTGAAGCTTGATGCGCTGATCGCGTCTTAACGCAATCAGTTCGATTGTCTTCGTTTTATCATTCAATTTATGCTTTGCGGCTTCTTCCAGTTTTTCTTCACCGCTTGTGCTTGATGACATCTCTGACGTTAAGAAGCTTAAATCTTCTTTCGCTTCTCGTAACGCAATCTCTGTTTCTGCGAGCTCTTTCTTTACTCGGGCAAGGTTGTCTTCTTCCCCCTTGCATGCCTGTTCTTTTTTGGCCGCTGTAATCTTCAGCTCAGTCAGCTCGTTGGAGAGAGACTCTTTTGTTGAGGATTGTGTTTGTTTTTGTTTGGTCAGTCTGTCAATATCCTCTTCAAGCTGTTTCATCTTTTCTGATACGGCAGAAAGCTCTTCTTCCAGCTTGCGTTTGCGCGCTTTCTTCTCTTCATCGCTTTCTGACAGAGCGGATTTTTCTTGATCATAGAGCTCTAAATGGGTGTTGATATTTTTCTCGGCAACTTGAAGTTCGTACAGCTGGCCTTTTACATCCTGCTGCTTTACTCTTAAGCCTTCCCCGGTTTCTCTTAAGTCAGCCAGTTTTTTCTCCATGTCCTGAATGGATTGCTTAAGGGTTTTAACTTCTTGTTCAAGCAGTGCTGTTTTCTCTTCCATTTCAGTGAGCCGCTTCGTCACATCTTCAAGCTCCCTGCTTCTTCCAAGCAGCGAGTTGTTTTTCTTTTTAACCGCGCCGCCCGTCATTGAACCGCCCGGATTCACAACATCTCCCTCAAGGGTTACGATGCGGTAGCGGTGCCCGAGAAGCTTCGCAAGCTCGTTTGCACCCTTTAAATCCTCTGTGATCAGCACGGTTCCCAGGAGGTTCTGGATGATGCGGCGATACGCAGGATCAAATGTGACTAGTTCACTGGCAACCCCTAGAAATGAAGAGTGCTTGGCTGCTGTTTCTGCATCGCGGCTTTGAAGCTGGCGGTCTCTGATAACAGAAAGAGGCAGAAACGTCGCCCGGCCGAAGGAATTCTGTTTTAAATATTGAATCGCTTTGCGGGCAGACTGTTCATCGTCGGTCACGACATGCTGGGCAGAAGCGCCAAGTGCTATTTCAATGGCCGTTTCATACTTCTGTTCTGTTGAGATCAGCTCAAGGACCGCTCCGCGAATTCCGCCGAGCCGCTCTTTCGCTTTCAGCACTTCTTTTACACCTTGATAAAAGCCGGAGAAATCGCCCTGCATTGTCTCAAGCATGTCCTTTTTCGATCTCGCTTGCTGAACGTATTGGTATGCCTGATACAGAGCGGATTCATTTTTTTCGTATTGACGCTTTTTCTGCTCATATTTTGTCTGCATGTCACGATATGCGCCGACTTGGCTGTGAATTTCCTGCTCAATTCGGGCAAACTCCGTTTCACACGCGGCTTTCCGTTCAGAAATATCGCGCCGCTCCTGAAGATGCTTTTCATTGTTGTCCGCAAGCCTCTGCAATGTGACAGCGGATTGGGACATCTGGTCATCCAGCAGCTGGAGCTCATTGCGTATCGAAGCCTGGCTGTTTAACAGCTCAAAGTAATCACTTTTCAGCTGCTCGATTTTCTCTTCGACATTTTCATTGTGAAGACTGAGAGCCTGCTGTTTTTCTTTTACTTGAGCTCTTAGCTGTTTCACCTCTGCCTGAAGCGTTTCGAAAACAGCTTCCTGCTTCGCAAGCTCTTCCTTCAGCACCGTTTCTTTTTGCTGGTACTGAACGATGGCTTCTTCAAGCTGTTCTCGGTTTTGCACAGCGTTTTTCTTTCGTTCTTTCAAGACTTCTTTACGGCCTTCAAGCTTTTCCAGCTCTTCACTTGTTACTAATAAGACTTGCTGGAGCTCGTCTACTGATTCATCAAGCGCTTGGATTTTGTCTCGTGTATCCTCGATCTTCGCTTCTTTCGTAGAAATCGCAGACGATTCAGCGACTTCTTCTTCTTTTGCGAGCTGCACTTTCTCTTTAAGCGTCGACCATTTGCCATGCAATTCTTCGATATCATGGGCAGTCAGCGCAATTTCAACATGCTCAAGCTCTTTCTTTTTCTCCAGATAGTCTTTTGCGATTGAAGCTTGAATTTTAAGCGGTTCAACCTGTCCTTCAAGCTCATGTAATATATCCTCTACCCGGTTTAAATTGTCCTGTGTCTCAAACAATTTATTTTCTGCTTTTTTCTTTCTCGTTTTATATTTAAGCACCCCAGCCGCTTCTTCAAAGATACTGCGGCGATCCTCCGCTTTGCTGCTCAGGATCTCTTCCACTTTCCCTTGGCTGATAATAGAAAAGGCTTCTTTCCCCAGCCCAGAGTCCATAAATAAATCAATAATGTCCTTTAAGCGGCACGGCTGATTGTTAATCAGAAACTCACTCTCGCCTGATCTGTACACACGCCTTGTGACACTGACCTCATGGAAGTCAATCGGCAAGAAATGATCATCATTATCAAGCGTAAGCGTAACTTCAGCTAGGTTTAATCGTTTTCTTGAATCACTGCCCGCAAAAATGATGTCTTCCATTTTTCCGCCGCGAAGAGACCGGGCCGATTGTTCGCCAAGAACCCAGCGAATGGCATCAGTGATGTTGCTTTTTCCGCTTCCGTTCGGGCCGACAACAGCTGTCACTCCTTTAACGAAGTCGACGGAAATCCGTTCTGCAAATGATTTAAATCCTATAACGTCTAAACGTTTGAGGAACATAGCGATCCTCCTTATGTAATAAGTATTTCAATTCTATCATAAACATGGGTGAAATAAGACGGCATACATATTGAAATCCCCCTTATCACTCAGGGGGATTTTGTTGGCTCGTATAGTGTTTTTGCAATTTAGCTAAAGCTTCCTGAGCAGCGTGCTGTTCGGCTTCTTTCTTGGAACGGCCGTTTCCTACTCCAAGTGGTTCACCTTTTAGCGATACGACGGCTTCAAATTCACGGTTATGCGCAGGCCCTTTTTCGTTGGAGATTTTATACTCCAAAGAGCCTTTGCCATCCCGCTGCACGTATTCCTGCAGCTGGCTTTTAAAATCCATCACATGAGAAAAAGCACCATCGTTAATTTTAGGGAACACATAGACTTTTAAGAAGCTTTCGACCGGCTCTAATCCCTGGTCAAGATACAAAGCTCCGATAAATGCCTCAAAAACATCCGCTAATAGTGCAGGACGCTTTCTTCCGCCTGTCATTTCCTCACCTTTACCCAACAGGACAAGGTCGCCGAATGACAGTTCGTGAGCTAATGAAACGAGAGATGGCTCGCATACAATCGCGGCTCTCAGCTTCGTCAAATCTCCTTCACTCATAGCCGGGTACTTGGCAAATAAGAATCTGGAGATCGTCAGTTCCAAAACAGCGTCACCTAAAAATTCAAGCCTTTCATTATCTTCATACGGCTTTTTCCGATGCTCATTCACATAAGATGAATGTGTAAATGCTTGATACAAAAGCTTTTCATTTTGAAAGTGAACCGAAATCCGTTCTTGAAACTCTCTAAACTGTTCTACTTTTTTATAGAACTTTTTTTTATCATTATAATGTGAGTGTTTTGACATAGTAACCTCCATAGGCACATCAGGTTCACCGCGCTTCTCTGACTAAACCGGATACAGCGCGCGTAAAAGCGGCATGCTGTAATAACTGCACGAATAAAGGGCTAAAGCCCCGCGTTTCGGCGGGACTTTTAGCATCAGCTTATTGCTGGTTTTGTATGTAGTTCACAGCGTCGCCGACTGTAGCAATCTTTTCAGCATCTTCGTCAGAAATCTCCATATCAAACTCGTCTTCAAGTTCCATAACAAGCTCAACTACATCTAGGGAATCAGCACCTAAGTCTTCCTTGAAAGAAGCTTCAAGTTTGACGTCTGCTTCATCAACGCCAAGGCGATCTACGATGATTTTCGTTACACGCTCTAATGTATCTGCCATAGCAATTCACCTCCCCTCAAGTATTATAGTGGATTCGTTTTTAAAAAACTAGAGAAACTATGATGAAATTTTTGAGAAAAAACTTACATCACCATTCCGCCGTCGATATGAAGCGTTTGGCCTGTCATGTAACGGGCCCCCTCAGAAGCAAGGAACGTGACAACGCTGCTGATGTCACCTGGTTCGCCAAATCGCGCGAGCGGAATTTGTTTCAGCATTTCGTCTTGAACATCTTTTGCAAGCTTATCTGTCATATCAGTTGAGATAAATCCAGGCGCAACCGCATTCACCGTAATATTGCGGCTTGCGAGCTCTTTAGCAGAAGATTTTGTTAAACCGATCACGCCGGCTTTTGCAGCCACGTAGTTGGCTTGTCCAGGGTTTCCGCTGACGCCGACGATAGACGATACGTTAATAATCCGGCCTGAACGCTGTTTCATCATTTGTCTTGTTACGGCTTTTGTGCAGTTGAAAACACCCTTTAGGTTAATGTTAATGACATCATCCCATTCATCTTCTTTCATTCTCATGATGAGATTGTCTCTTGTAATTCCGGCATTATTTACTAGAATGTCAATTGTAGAAAAAACAGACAGTGTTTCTTTTATCATGTTTTGTACATCTTCGGCATTTGATACATCCGCTTTGACAGCAATTGCTTTTCTGCCCATTGATTTGATTTCATCAACGACTTCATTTGCTTTCGCCTCATTGCCGGAGTAGTTCACGACGACATTTGCGCCGCTTTTTGCAAGGTCAAGGGCGATTGAACGGCCAATTCCGCGGGATGCGCCAGTGACAATAGCTGTTTTGTCATTAAGCATTTTCATTCTCCTCCTTGAGCGTTTGAATTGCCAGCTCGATCGTTTCTGGATCTGATACAGCAATTGTTTTTAATCGTCTGTTCACTTTTTTCACAAGGCCTGAAAGCACTTTTCCGGGACCGATTTCAATAAAAGTCGTCACACCCTCTGCAATCAGCTTGTTAATGCTTTCCTCGAAACGAACCGGAGAGTAGAGCTGCTCAATGAGTTTCTCTTTGATATCTGCTTTATCAGTCATAACATCAGCAGAAACATTTGAGATAACCGGAACGCCAGCATCCTTTACGTCACAGGAATCGAGTACTTCCTTCAGCTTTTCAGCAGCAGGCTTCATCAGTTCAGAATGGAACGGACCGCTTACGTCGAGTGGAATCGCTCGTTTTGCACCGTTCTCTTTCGCCTGTTCAGACGCAAGCTCCACCCCTTTAGCTGTTCCGGAAATGACGATTTGTCCGGGACAGTTGAGATTCGCAAGCTGAACTAGATGGCCTTCTTCCGTAACTTTATCAGTTACTTGCTTTAATGCTTCAGCATCCATGCCTAGAATCGCAGCCATAGCTCCTTCACCAGCCGGTACCGCTTCATTCATAAATTCTCCGCGTTTTCTGACGGTATAAACAGCATCTTTGAAAGACAGTGCGCCAGACGCAACCAGCGCAGAGTATTCACCAAGGCTGTGCCCCGCTGTGAAATCAGGTGTAATGCCTGATTCTTTAAATTTCTCTAGAACAGCAATGCTTGTCGTCAGCAAAGCAGGCTGGGCATTGTATGTAAGTGTTAATTCTTCAGCATCACCTTCAAAAATCAAAGAACTGAGTTTTGTTTCCAATGTTTCATCCGCCTCATCAAACAGACGCTTTGCAGCAGGCACCTGTTCATAAAGCTCTTTTCCCATGCCGATAAATTGTGATCCCTGTCCCGGGAATAAAAACGCAATCTTACTCATGATGTAAAAACCTCCAGACTACTCATCTGTATTTTCTTCTTTAACTTCTTTCTGAATGAGTTCAGCCACATTTTGGCTGACCATCTCTCTTGCTTGTCGAATCGCATGAAACACAGCATTAGAATCTGAAGAGCCGTGCGCCTTGATCACAGGCGCTTTTAAGCCAAAAAGACTTGCTCCGCCATAATTCGAATACTCCATTTTCATTTTCATTTCTTTCAACTTTGGCTTCAGCACAGCTGCTGCAAGCTTCGATGTAAAAGTAGACGTCATGACTTCTCTCATCATTTTAAAAATAGATAACGCAGAACCTTCCAGCGTTTTGAGTGTAACATTCCCGGTAAAGCCGTCCGTTACGACAACATCCGCCACATCATCTAAAAGGTCTCGCGCTTCCACATTACCGATAAAGTTGATGTTTGCTGTTTCTTTCAGCATTTGAAACGTCTGTTTCGTCAGTTCGTTTCCTTTTTTATCTTCTGTTCCGACATTTAAAAGCCCGACTCTCGGTGAATTGACACCGCGCACTTGCTGAGAATAAACAGAGCCCATAATGGCGTATTGAACAAGGTGCTCCGGTTTGGCATCGACATTGGCGCCGACATCAAGGAGAAGAAACCCGTCTCCCGAAACGGTCGGAAGTGTCGGTGCAAGCGCCGGCCGGTCAATTCCTTTAATTCTCCCGACAATAAACAGACCGGCTGTCATTAACGCGCCGGTATTTCCTGCTGAAATGCAGGCGTCGGCTCTGTTTTCTGCAACTTCCTGCGCCATAAGGACCATAGATGAATTCTTTTTTCTCCGCACGGCGCGGACTGGTTCATCCGTAGGCTCAATCACTTCATCCGCGTGCAACACCGTGATGCGATCTGATGTTGTTGTTAAATGTGATTCTATCGTTGTTTTGTCACCGACAAGTGTGATATGGAGATCCTCAAATGCCTCTATACCCTTGATAACTCCGTCAATAACAGCTTTGGGAGCGTGGTCTCCTCCCATTGCATCTACAGCTATTCTCATGCATGCTCCACCTTTATGAATGTTTTGAACGGTACATGTCAAAATGTCCAGAAAAAACAATTTCTTCGCCAACGTAGCTGTTCACTTCGACAACCGTTCTTCCTTTTTCTTTTTCGACTGCCGTCACTTTCGCTTTCGCTACGACACGTTCACCCTGCTTTACCTGTCTTGTAAAACGGATGTCTGCACTTGCAGTCAGCGCCAGCTCGTCATCAATGACTGCAACAGCCAAAGAATTTGCCTGCGCAAATAAATGGTGTCCTCGTGCAATCTGATTCCGGCTGAACACATGCTCCTGTTTTATTTCTAAAATGGATATCGCCTGATCATCCAGCTCAAGGTCAATAATTTCTCCGATAACTTCGTCCAGTGACAGAGATTTCACTTCATCTTCAAGCGTTTTTTCTGCCACATTCTTAATTCTTTCTCTCAGCTCCGGTATGGAAAGCTCTAAGCGGTCCAAACGTATTGTCTGGATGCTCACCCCAAATTTACCCGCTAATTCTTCATCTGTAATAAAGGGGGTTGCTTGAATCGTCTGCTGAAGTAATTCCTGGCGTTCTCGCTTATTTCTTCTCATATCTAAACACCGTCCGGACAATTAAGACTAGGTACTAATAGTAGTATATAATTTCATAGATTGGAATGCAACGATTGTTTCTGGCTGAACACCAAAAACTTCTGTTGCTCAGCTTAATTTTTCCCCGTCCATTATTCCGCTCTTCAGCAATTCCTCTCTCAGCGCACTATATTCCGGCTCCTTCCAGAATGCGTCAGAAGCCACTAGATTTGCAGCATCCTGTCTTGCCGTTTCAAGCGCTCTGTAATCATGAACCATATCCGCCACCTTAAATTCAGGCATTCCGCTTTGTTTTTTTCCGAAGAAATCCCCCGGGCCTCTCAGTTCCAAGTCCTTTTCAGACAACTCAAAGCCGTCATTGGTCTCGGACATGATTCTCATCCGTTCTTTACCTGTTTCTGATTTAGGATCAGCCATCAGTATGCAGAAAGATTGGTGCTCGCCCCGTCCGACACGGCCGCGCAGCTGGTGAAGCTGGGACAGACCGAAACGATCAGCGTCATAAATCACCATAATGGTTGCATTCGGAACGTTTACGCCGACCTCAACAACAGTGGTTGATACGAGGATTTGACAGTGATTTGCGCTGAATTCTCTCATGACCTGATCTTTTTCATCGGAATGCAGCTTTCCGTGCATAAGGCCGACATTCCATTTCCCGCGGAAAATATCAGAAAGCATATTGTACACGTCAATGGCGTTTTGTACATCAAGCTTGTCCGATTCTTCAATCAGCGGGCAAATGATATAAGCCTGTCTGCCCTGCTTTAATTCTTTTTCGACAAATGCCAAAATACGGTCCAGCATGTCATGCTTCACCCAATAGGTTTCGATTTGCTTTCGTCCCGCCGGCATTTCATCAATGACAGATACATCCATTTCCCCGAACACTGTAATAGCTAACGTTCTTGGGATTGGGGTAGCTGTCATAAAGAGAACATCGGGGTCCTGTCCCTTGTTCCGAAGCTTTTTGCGTTGCTCAACTCCAAATCGATGCTGCTCATCTGTAATGACAAGGCTCAGCGCCTTAAACTCCACCTCGTCCTGGATTAAAGCGTGAGTTCCTACAAGAATATCAATCTCTCCCGCAGCAAGACACTCCAGCAGTTCTTTTCGCCGCTTCCCTTTGACAGAGCTTGTCAAAAGAGCAACGCTGACATCCCACTTTTCAAATAGTGAAACAAGCGAATCTGCATGCTGTTCGGCCAGAATTTCTGTCGGCACCATGAGCGCCCCCTGGTATCCGGACAGGATCGCGGCATACAGCGCAATGGCTGCGACTGCCGTTTTTCCTGATCCGACGTCCCCTTGAAGAAGACGGTTCATTCTGTATGGAGAAGACATATCTGCTGTGATTTCGCGAAGCACACGCGTCTGGGCGTTTGTGAGGGGAAACGGGAGGCTTTTGACAAATCTCATGAGTTCGTCGTTTGAAAAACGCTGCCGTATCCCTTGAGTCTGCTCTCTTTCCGCCTTTCGGAACGCCTGCATTTTCAACTGAAACAACAGAAATTCTTCGTAAACAAACCGTCGTCTGGCAAGCTTTAACGCTTCTCTTGTTTCTGGCTGGTGCATGGCTGTTAGCGCCTGTTGATAGTCCGGCAGCTTATAGCTTGTTCTTAGCTTTTCCGGAAGAGGATCTGAAAGAGTGTCTGCATATTGAGTCAGCGCCTGCTGAATAAAACGTCTCATCATTTTGACGGTAACATTTTCTTTCACAGAATACACTGGTTCAATGCTTTTATCCTCTTGATGGGGTCCGTTTTTCAACTCCTGAACAGAGATGGTTTGGCGATGTTTGTCCCATTTACCGGAGACCGTCACGACAGAGCCCAGCGAAAGCTTTTTCTTCAAATAAGGCCTGTTGAAACATACGGCTGTGATTAAATAGTTGCCGACAAGAACCCGAAATGTCAGCCTGTTTCGTTTTTTTCCGTAATAGGTAAGAGAAGGCTCTGAATGAACCTTCCCTTCGACTGTCACCCTTTCATCATGCGCTACTTCTTCTAAATCCCTCAGCTCATAGTCATCATAGCGATAAGGGAAATAATTCAGAAGATCAGAAATGTCATAAATACCGAGTTCATTCAATGTTTTTTCTGTTTCCGGCCCAATACCCTTCATGTTGGCTATACTAATTTGCTGATGTTGTTTCACGTGAACCTAGCGCTCCTCCGAATATTTTTTTCTCTAATTCTCTTCCAGTCGGTGTTGCTGCTAAACCGCCCTGGCCTGTTTCTCTAAGAGCAGTTGGCATCGTTTGGCCAATTTTATACATGGCATCGATAACCTCATCACATGGAATGCGGCTTGTGATGCCCGCCAATGCCATATCAGCAGCAATCATTGCATTTGACGCACCCATCGCATTCCGTTTCACGCAAGGCACTTCAACAAGCCCAGCAACGGGATCGCACACAAGGCCGAGCATATTTTTCAGTGTGATGGCCATGGCCTCCGCGCTTTGCTCGGGTGTTCCTCCCGCCATTTCAACAATCGCCGCAGCAGCCATACCTGAGGCTGATCCAACCTCTGCCTGGCATCCCCCGGCGGCGCCGGAAATACTTGCATTATTGGCCACGACAAATCCGAAAGCACCGGCTGTAAACAAAAAGCGGATCATTTGTTCTCTTGTCGGGTTCAGCTTTTCTTTTACAGCAAATAACGTGCCAGGCACAACACCGGCGGAACCCGCAGTCGGTGTCGCACAGATCGTTCCCATCGCTGCATTTACTTCATTTGTGGCAACAGCTTTTGATACCGCATCTAAAATCAGCGGGCCAGACAGGCTTTTACCTGATCGAATATAGGCCTGCATTTTAACGGCATCCCCGCCTGTTAAACCCGTTTGGCTCGTCACTCCATCAAGTCCCTTCTGAACCGCCGCTTCCATAACGGTCAGATTATGATCCATCTGCTGAAAAATCTCTTCTTTTGTTTTATCTGTTACGTCCATCTCCTGCGCGATCATGATCTCTGAGATGGATACTTGCTTTTCTTTAGTAATCTCAATTAATTCTTTTACATTACGAAACATAACTGGCTCCTCCTGACCTTTCGCTAGTCAGCAATCTTTGTCACTTGAATAATATTCGGCAGCTTCGACAGCTCGTCGAGAACATGGTCGTCAATATTTTGATCGACCTCTATTGTCATTAGCGCAAGCTGGCCGATATCTTTCCGGGCTACTTCCATATGGCCTACGTTGATTGAAAATTTCGCCAGAACATTGGCAACACCGGCAATTGTGCCGAACTTGTCATTATGAACAACTAATATGGCCGGATGATTTCCTGACAGCCGGAGTTCAAAACCATTTAATTCTGTGATTTCAATCTTTCCTCCGCCAATCGAAATACCCGTCAGCTCAAGCTCTCCCTTTTCATCAAAAATGGTGATTTTGGCTGTATTCGGGTGGACTGGGACTGCGTCTTCAACTCGAAACTCTATAGCAATTCCTTTATCTTCTGCAATTTGTATAGCGGTTTTAATCCGCTCGTCGAATGTATCAAAATCAAGCAATCCGCCGATAATCGCGACGTCTGTGCCATGACCCTTATACGTTTCCGCAAAAGAGCCGTAAAAGGAGACCACAATGCGCTTTGGCTCTCTGCCGAATAAACTTCTGGCCACTCTCCCGATTCTCGCTGCTCCCGCGGTATGCGAGCTGGACGGACCGATCATAACCGGGCCGATAATATCAAAAACGCTTCTGTATTTCATGTTATTCCTCCTTATGAACCAGAGCTTATGAGCGCTTTGCTTCTAGACTAATTGATCAGATATAAAATGGCAAGCGGGCACGTCACAGCGCTGCTGCACTTAAAAGCAGACATAAGAATAGAAGGGCAAATTGCCCTTCTATTCTGCAGAAATGATATACGAATACAGCGGCTGTTTGCCGTTGTGGATCTCAATCTCAATCTCCTCGTACTTCCCACTGAGAAACGCTTCAAGCTCCTCAGCTTCTTCCTGAGACGCATCCTCTCCATAGAGGATAGTGACAATTTCGTCGTCTTCTCCGATCATTTCTGACAGCAGCATTTTCGCGGCTGACAGCTGATCTTCAGCAGTGCCGATAATCGTTCCGTTCAAAATTCCCATAAAGTCGCCTTTTTTAATATCTTTGCCGTCAATATGAGTATCTCTGACTGAATACGTTACCTGCCCGCTTTTCACTTGCTGAATGGCGCTCTGCATATTAGCTTCGTTGGCTTCAGCTTCTTGGTCCGGATTAAATGCCAGCAGGGCTGACATCCCTTGCGGAACCGTTTTGGCCGGAATGACCAAAACCTGTTCATCGATTACGCTGGCCGCTTGATTAGCCGCCATAATAATGTTGGAATTATTCGGTAAGATAAACACCGTTTCTGCATTTACAGACTTCACAGCCTCGACGATATCCTCAGTACTCGGGTTCATCGTCTGCCCGCCTTCGATCACCACAGAAGCGCCGATGCTTTTGAACAAGTCAGAAATGCCTTCACCCATCGCCACAGTCACAATGCCATACGGCTGTTTTGCCGGCGTTTTTTCGTTGCCAGCAGGCTTGCTTTCTTGGCTGATAATGGAGGTATGCTGTTCCCTCATATTATCTATTTTAATTTTGATCAATTCACCGAACTGCTGGGCATAGTTTAAGACGTTTCCCGGTTCTTCCGCATGAATATGAACCTTCGCCAGCGATTCATCCGCAATGACTAACAGAGAATCACCGAACTGGCTGAGGTCTTGTCTGAATGTGCCTTCGTCGAATTCTAGTTTTGTCTGATCGAGCCTCACCATCACTTCGGTACAAAAACCAAATTCAATATCTTCGGTATGCATCATGCTTTGAGCGCTCTTATGATGCTCTGCGCTGACCATGTCATCAAGCGACGGAAGAACAGCTTTCTGAGGCACGGCTTCACCTTTTAATGAAGCAAGAAAACCTTCATACACACAAAGCAGGCCTTTGCCGCCGCTATCGACGACTCCTACTTCCTTCAGGACAGGGAGCAAATCAGGCGTCCGGTTTAAAGAAGCCTCTGCTTCTTCTGTCACCGCAGCCATCAGCGCTGTGATATCGGTTTCTTTTTCCGCCAGGGCCACCGCTTTTTTCGAAGCATCTTTTGCAACTGTTAAAATGGTGCCCTCTACAGGTTTCATGACAGCTTTATACGCCATATCAACGCCTGCTTGCAGTGCTGCCGCAAACTCCGGCGCATTAATTTCTTTTTTCGTTTCAATGCTTTTACTGAAGCCGCGGAACAATTGGGACAGGATCACTCCTGAATTTCCGCGTGCTCCCATGAGCAATCCTTTAGATAACGCGGAGCCCACCTTACCGATATCATCCGTATCCATTTGCTCCACTTCTCTTGCTCCGGAAGTCATTGACAGGTTCATATTTGTTCCCGTATCGCCGTCCGGCACCGGAAACACGTTCAGCGCATCAACCGCACTCGCGTTTTGAGACAGATTCTGCGCTCCCGCAAGAATCATCTCGGCAAAGGTTCTGCCGTCTAATGTTCTGATAGACAATCCTACTCCTCCTAACTACGGGTTCGT
Source organism: Bacillus tequilensis KCTC 13622 (assembly GCF_000507145.1). Lineage (GTDB taxonomy): Bacteria > Bacillota > Bacilli > Bacillales > Bacillaceae > Bacillus > Bacillus tequilensis. The sequence continues at coordinate 210,606 of NZ_AYTO01000041.1, forward strand.
CACACGTACGCCTTGGACATAAATATTAACAGAGTCCACGGCCAGTCCGATCGTTTGATTTACTGTGTACTTTACTTTCGTTTGGACATTATGTGCCACTTCAGAAATTTTCGTGCCATAGCTGACAATGATGTACATGTCGATATGTATTTGTTCTCCTTCTTGGCGAACTTGGACACCCCTGCTGAAATTTTCTTTCCGAAGGATTTCAGTCAGTCCGTCTTTAATCTGGTTTTTAGAGGCCATGCCGACAATGCCATAACAGTCAATCGCCGCGCCCCCTGCAACCATCGCAATGACTTCATTAGATATATCAATCTGTCCGTACTTCGTTCTTAATTCAATGGACACACTAGTTCCTCCTTCGAATGCATAGAGTTACAGCTATTCTACTATATGGTTTCCATTCTGAAAAGAAAAGACCCGGCAATTGCTACCCGTCCCTCTACATATACTATAGCGCCGCTGTTTCTGCAAGATGTCAAGTGAATTTTCTTGAAAGATGATGAAACAATAGTTGCAAACGTTTTTTAGCTGTGGTAAATTATTTAAAGTATCCATATCGAAAGCATCTAAGATCATATGAATGTTAAAAAGTAGATGTTTTGTGCAAGTGAGGAGGGAAACAAATGGCACGTAAATGCGTTATCACAGGTAAAAAAACAACAGCTGGGAATAACCGTTCTCACGCAATGAACGCTTCTAAGCGCACTTGGGGCGCGAATCTTCAAAAGGTTCGTATCCTTGTGAACGGAAAACCTAAAAAAGTATATGTATCTGCTCGAGCTTTGAAATCCGGTAAAGTTGAGCGTGTATAACAAAATGAACGCCTGCCTCATATGTGGCAGGCGTTTTTATGTGGTGAAAGAGGGCTTTGAACCCCTGGGCATTAATCTTTTCTAAATGAGCCCAGCATCGCCCGGACGATTCCTCCTAAAAACTTCGGCAATTTAATGGTGTAAAATTTCATTATTTGTCCCCTCCTATAACGTCCCGTAACCGCCTGTTCATTGATCTCACCAAATGAATGAAAGCACATGCTAATCCGTGCTTCTTATCATTATTATTATGCCTTTTGCAAACGAAAAAGTACCTCGTGAATGAATGAGTTCGTTACTAATACATAGTGTTGAACCGAGTGTAATATGACACTTATTTAGCGGATATTTAAAACCGGTCAGGGTCAGCTCATGTATGTCTTCGGAAAACGGTATGAAGGAGATATATCGCTTGTTTTCATCCTTCTCAATATCATATTCACCGGGAGGGAACAATTGAATATGATTTTGTTTGTCTATCAGCCTAATTTTTATATTGGTTTGTATGCCTCTATACAGCAGCTGAATGTTTCCTAAAAAATGATCAGCTCTGCCGCCTGTAGTGCCGAAGATCTGAATGACATTCGGCTGCTTTCCCAGCGCCCAATCAAGGGCGAGATCTAAATCAGTTTGGTCTTTCTCTGCTTGAAACACATGGAGTGCGGGAGCGGCTTTTTCAATTCGTCGGCGTTCTTGCTCTGTTATGCTGTCAAAATCCCCAAAGGCTTCATCAGGAATGATCCCGGCATCTAAAAGAGTGACGGTGCCTTTGTCAACACCGATCCAAAGAATGTGCTCAGCCCTATATTGGGTTAGATCGGGAATGAGATCTTTAGGGCCTCCTGCAACAATATTGATTGTTTTCATCTCTGATTCCTTTCTCTGCATACAGGAAAAAGAGCTTGGGCTCTGTACGCCCAGCTCTCTTTTTTAGCATTTTATTTACTTCCTTTGATCTCAGCGATCGCTTTTTGGCGGTCTGGCTGGCCATAAACTGCTGAACCGGCAACGAGTAAATTTGCACCCGCTTCAATGACCAGTGGAGCGGTTTCTTTGTTGACGCCGCCGTCTACCTCAATTAACAGATCTGTTTTTCCTCTTTCATCCGCCATTCGCTTAACCTCTTTTATTTTAGGAAGGACTGAATGAATAAATTTCTGCCCGCCAAATCCCGGGTTCACCGTCATTAAAAGAACAAGATCAAGATCGTCGAAAACATGCTCGATGACTTGAACAGGCGTATGCGGGTTTAGAACAACACCGGCCTTCACGCCTTGTTCTTTCATAAGCTGGATGGTCCGGTGCAGGTGCGGGCATGCCTCAGCATGAACAGACAGGATATCCGCGCCTGCTTTCGCGAAAGCAGGGATATAACGATCAGGCTCTTCTATCATTAAATGAACATCAAGCGGCAGATCAGTCACCGGGCGAACTGCCTCTACAATCAGCGGGCCAATCGTAATATTCGGGACAAAATGGCCGTCCATGACATCAATATGAATACAATCGGCTCCGCCCTTTTCTACATCTTTAATCTCATTGCCTAAAGCGGCAAAATCAGCGGAAAGAATAGATGGTGCAACCTTTATCATTATGCTAATACCTCGGCTTTCTGTCTTTAATCTCCGTCATAAATTCAACATAATGGTCATAGCGGTACTGCTTTAATTCCCCGTCTTCAACAGCTTGTTTCACCGCACATTTCGGCTCTTTTAAATGCAGACAGCCTCTAAATTTGCACGAAGAACTTTTTTCTCTGATATCAGGGAAGGTATATCCCAGCTCTTCTTCCTCAATGTCTGTAAATTCTAGCGAGCTGAATCCCGGCGTATCTGCAACCAAGCCTCCGGACGTGTGAATCAGTTCCACGTGGCGGGTTGTGTGTTTCCCGCGGCCCAAATGCTCCGAAATTTCGTTTGTTCTTAAACCGAGCTCAGGACTGATCGCGTTGAGAAGCGAGGATTTTCCAACCCCCGATTGTCCGGCAAATACGGTAGTTTTGTCTTGGAAATGGGGGATGATGTCCGCTAAACTGTCTTGGTCCTTAGAAGAAGTGAGATACACGTCATAACCTATATTCCGATAGTCTTCTGCATAGGCTTGAATGGCATCTTGTGTATCTTGATCTTCAATCAAATCCATTTTTGTAATGCATATGATCGGCTGAATATCATTGGCCTCAACGAGAACGAGAAAGCGGTCGAGCAATGCCGTGCTGAAAGAAGGCTGAACCGCAGAGAAAACAAGGACCGCTTGATCTACGTTGCAAATTGGCGGCCTGATAAGCTCATTGGTTCGCGCTTTAATTTCTAACAGATATCCTTCTTTGTCATTTTCAGCCTGATACACAACATAATCACCGACAAGAGGGGTAATTTTGTTCTTTCTGAAAATGCCTCTTCCTCTGCATTGTATAACTTGATCTGAATCTCCAGATTCATCCAGTACATAGTAAAAGCCGCTTAGCGCCTTAATAATTTTGCCCTCAGGCATATTTTCCCTCCTTGTTATTTATCTTTCGGATACTCAATGGTTTTGTAGCTGACGACCTTATTGTTTACCATTACTTGATAGTACCCTTTTTGGCCGGATTCAATCTTTAGTTCGATCGTCCGTTCAGTCGGTTCTTTTATCTTAAATTCTTCGTAAGTGTCAGAAATGCTGTGATCCGCATCGTCAACCGCGATTTGCACTTCAAGCTCATCCCCTTCATTTTCTGGTTCGTAGGGGATTTCAACCTTCTCTTTCACTGTTTTCGCAGGCTTTTTCTCAGGTCCGAGAGAGAATGTCACTTCTACTTCGTTTCCCGGTTTTACTGCCGTGCCTGCTGCCGGCTTTTGTTTGACAACCTGTCCTTCTGGAACGTCATCTGAGTACGCCTCTTTTTCTATCAGCTTCAGTCCGTTGTCTTCCAGATATCCAGACGCTGCTTCTTTACTGTAGGTTTTTAAGTCTCTAAGCGTAATGTCTTCGGGCCCGATACTGACGGTGAGCTTGACTTGATCATCACTGGGCACAAGTTCAGTCCCTGCCGACGGATTCTGGTCAATGACAGTGCCCGCACTTTTCTGGTCATTTACTTCGTCCACCGTCACATGTTTAAACCCCTGATCCTTTAATGCTTTTTTTGCCCGATCGATCGTTTGGCCTGTCACATCATTGATCTCCGTTTTGGCTTTTCCGGTGCTCTTATAAAGCGTAACCGTTGCCCCTTCTTTGACAGTGGATTCCGCTTTAGGATCCGATTTTACGATCAAGCCCTCGGCAATTTTCTCATCCGAGATTTCCAACACCTCGGAATCAACCTGCAAACCGTCTTTTTCCAAGAGGTCTGCCGCCTTTTCGTATTCCATTCCGGAAACATCAGGTATTTTGACATCTTTAGGCATAAAAAGCGACGGAAAAACAGTGACAGCAAGAATTCCAGCCGTGATGAAAATGATGCATATCGTGAGCAAAACCCACGGCCACTTTTTTCTTTTGCCGTTTTTCTTTGTTTGATTCTCTTGGCCGGAAGTCTTTTCAGCTTCTTTTCCGCCAGCAGCAGCTTTTGCGAGCTCCTCATCTTTGATGATAGGAATGGCTTTTGTCATTTCTTCATCTTCTTGAATGGTAAATCTCTTTTCATTGAGTCTGTCTGCGTCAAAAGCTGTTTGTATGTCTGCTTCCATGTCTTCAGCCGTTTCGTAGCGATGAAAAGGATCCTTTGCAGTTGCCTTTAGGATAATGTTTTCAACACTTTGGGGCACTGAGGGGTTCCACCTTTTCGCAGAAGGGGTTTCCGCCTGAAGATGCTTTAAGGCGATGCTGACTGCCGATTCTCCATCAAACGGGATGCGGCCGGTTAAGAGCTCAAACAAAACGATTCCAAGCGCATATATATCCGATTTTTTTGTCGCCAAACCGCCCCGCGCCTGTTCAGGTGATAAATAATGGACTGAGCCAAGCACAGAATTGGTGTGTGTGATTGTCGTCGAACTGAGTGCCGTCGCAATTCCGAAATCCGTCACTTTGATATTTCCCATGTGGTCAATCAAAATGTTATGCGGCTTAATGTCTCTGTGAACAATCTGATTTTGATGGGCATGAGCGATAGCTGAGACAATTTGTTCCATAATGTTCAGCGCTTCTTTGGGGTGAAGCGGCCCGTTTGCTGTTATGTATTCTTTGAGCGTCATGCCCTCGACGTATTCCATGACAATATAATAAATATCGTCTTCCTCGCCCACATCGTAAATACTGACAATATTCGGGTGATCGAGGCTTGATGCGGATTGGGCTTCTCTGCGGAATCGCCTGATAAACTCATTGTCATTCACATAGTCAAACCGGAGGATTTTGATTGCGACTTCACGGTCTAGAATGATATCCTCAGCTAAATACACGTTGGCCATTCCCCCGCCGCCTATGACGCGGAGAATTTGGTAACGCCCGCTGATCCGCTTGCCGATTAACACTGATCTTCACCCTCTTCAACATGTAAAGCAAGCTCAAGCAAAACTGCTGTAATGTTGTCTTCTCCGCCATTCTGATTGGCTTTGTCCACAAGCAGGTTTACTTTTTCCTGAGGAGCTATATCGCTTTGCAGGATGTCTTTTAACTCAGTGCCTTCCACTTTATTCGTCAGTCCGTCAGAACACAGAAGCAATTTGTCCCCGGGCTCGATATCAAATGAACGTGTGTCAATACTGACTGACTGGTCTGTTCCAAGAGCCTTCGTCAACACATTTTTTCGCGGATGATGTTCGGCGTCTTCTCTGGAAATCTCTCCAGTGCGAACCAGTTCATTTACAAGCGAGTGATCTTCTGTCACCTGAATGAAATGATCGTCTTGAAGTAAATAACACCTGCTGTCACCTATATGGGCAACAGAAACCGTTTTCCCCGTAAAAAGGGCACATACAATCGTCGTCCCCATGCCTTGGCATTCTTCATGGGCTTGGGCGTGATCGTAAATTTTGCTGTTTACCGCAAGAATCTGTTCAATAAGCCATTCTTCACATGCTGCGGGCGCATCTGGGATCGCCTCTGCTTCATTCCATTTTTCCCCCATGGCTTTCACAGCCATCTTGCTTGCAACATCTCCAGCAAGATGGCCGCCCATGCCATCAGCGACAACCGCTAATACAAATTCATCTTTCCCCTTAAATATCCCCGCATCATCTTCATTATGCTGGCGGATTTTTCCTGTATCTGTTTTTAAGGCTGTTAACAACCCTCATCACCTCGTCTCGTCTTGACGCTCCTTCGCGCGAAGCTGACCGCAGGCTGCGTCAATGTCATGTCCTTGCTCTCTTCGGATTGTGACATTTACTCCGCGGGATTTCAGCGTTTTTTCAAAAGCAAAAATCTGGTCACGCGGTGTGCGCACATAGTCCCGCTCTGGCACGTAGTTTACCGGAATCAAGTTCACGTGGCATTTGATTCCTTCCAGCAAGTCGGCAAGCTCTTCAGCGTGCTCAACCTGATCGTTCACACCCCCGAACAGACCATATTCAAAGCTGATCCGCCGTCCCGTTTTATCAATATAATATTTAACAGCTTCCATTAAATCAGGCAGCTTGTACGCTCTGTTAATCGGCATCAAACGGCTTCTGATTTCTGTATTCGGCGCGTGCAGAGAAATCGCAAAGTTAATCTGCATTTGCTGGTCTGCGAATTCGTAAATTTTCGGGATGATTCCGCTTGTGGAAACGGTAATATGGCGTGCGCCGATATTCAGGCCCTTTTCATGGTTAATGATTTTCAAGAAAGCGAGCATTTCATTAAAGTTATCAAAAGGTTCACCGATCCCCATGATCACGACAGAGCTGACGCGTTCATCGGTTTCATCCAGAGCCTTTTGAACTTTGAGTACTTGAGCGACAATTTCACCCGCTTCAAGATTTCGTTTTAAACCTCCGAGCGTTGACGCGCAGAACGTACAGCCGATACGGCAGCCGACTTGTGTCGTTACACATACAGAATTGCCATACTCGTGTCTCATTAAAACGGTTTCGATTGTATAACCGTCATGCAATTCGAACAAAAACTTCATCGTACCGTCTTGAGAGGTTTGTTTAACAGCCGTTTTCAGCGTTGTCATCTCAAAATGAGCGCTTAATTTCTCACGCAGATCTTTTGACAGGTTTGTCATGTCTTCAAAAGAAGATACGCGTTTTTCATATAGCCATTCAAAGATCTGTGCCGCACGGAACGGTTTCTCTCCGTTGTCTGTCAGCCATTGTTTGATTTCATCTAATTCAAAAGAATAAATAGACGGGCGCTCTGTCCGCAATTCTTTTCTCACTTTTGTTTTTTTAAGTTCTGCCATTGCTTATCCCTTCTTTCTCATGCTGCAAATAAAGAAACCATCTGTTCCGAAATAATGAGGAAGGATTTGGACCCTTCCATCCCGAACAAAGGGTCTCGCCTTTTCGGGCAGCCGCTTTTCAAGAGACAAATCGGGTTCAAAATCAGGATGTTCCTGTATAAACGCATGTATTACTTCTTCATTTTCTGTCCGGTCCATTGTACACGTACTGTAGACAAGAGTGCCACCTTTTTTTACTAATGGTGCGATTTCCCTTAAGATTGACAGCTGAATTTCAGCAAGCCGCGCACTGTCTTCAGGCTTTTTCGTGTATTTCATGTCAGGCTTTCTTCGAATGACACCAAAACCTGAACACGGGGCATCGACCAATACCCGGTCAAATTGTCCATTTTCAAACGTTTCTCCTGCTTTTCGCGCATCCATTGTTTCCGCATGAATAATGGAAAGGCCAAGACGATCTGCCGCTTCTTTGATCAGCTTCACTTTATGTTTGTGAAGATCAAGCGACGTAACACTTCCCTTGTTCTCCATTAATTCTGCGATATGAGCCGACTTTCCGCCAGGTGCTGCACACGCGTCAAGCACCGCTTCACCAGGCTTAGGGTCAAGAGCACGGGCGACGAGCATGGAGCTCTCATCCTGAATGGACACTTCGCCGTTTTGGAAGAAATGAGTTCCGGCAATTGATCCCTTTAAAAGCTTCAAAGCGTCTTCAGCCAGATCGCCTTTTTCAATTTCGATACCCTCAGCAGCCATTTGATCAAGCAAATCCGATCTGTCTGTTTTCATTTGGTTGACGCGCAGTGTCTGCTTCGGCGGAATGAGGTGGATACGGCAAATCTTTTCAGCCGCATCAAATCCATATGCGTCTGCCCACTCTTTCACGAGCCATTCTGGATGACTTGTTTCTGTCGCCAGCCGGCGAACAGGATCTTCGATGGCGTCAAAGGATGGAACACCTTCGCGCTGAATGGAACGCAGCACGCCGTTGACAAATGATGCAATGCCCTTATGTCCGCGGATTTTAGCAATCTCGACCGCTTCATGGATAACAGCCCTATCCGGAATCTTCTCCAGATACTCCATTTGATACAGGGACAGGCGAAGAAGCTGAATCACCCACGGCTTTACTTTTTGAGGCTTATTAATAAACGGTTTGAGCATATAATCAAGCGCGATCTTGTTTTGCAATGTACCGTAGACAAGTTCAGTCAAAAGGCCTCTGTCCTGATCGCTCAATTCATTTGATTTAATGACCGATTTCAGGAGCAGGTTGCTGTATGCTTGGTTTTGTTCCAGTTTGATCAGCGCCTCAAGGGCGATATCACGAACACTATTCTTTTTCATTGTTTGCTCCTAACATATCGCCTGCTGCAACATGAGCGCCGCGAACAAAGTCCTCGCCCTTCATGCGTTTTTTACCTGCCGGCTGAAGTTCGGTTAATAGCAAAGCCGTCTCGTTACCTGTCGCAACGATAATCCCTTCCTTTTCAACCGCAACGACTGTGCCGGGCTCAGCTTTGGCTGGTGCGGATGTTTTTTTCGACGCCCACACTTTCAAGTTTTGCCCATTAAGAGTCGTATAGGCAACAGGCCAAGGATTTAAGCCGCGGATCTGGTTGTAAAGCTCTTCTCCTGTTCTAGACCAGTCGATCAGCTCTTGCTCTCTTTTGATGTTAGGCGCATATGTCGCTTTCTCTTCATCCTGCTTTTCAGGTGATATGCTGCCGGCAATGACGTTAGGAACCGTTTCAGACAATAGCTTCGCGCCAGCTACGCTTAATTTATCGTGCAGAGTTCCGACATTGTCGGTTTCTTCAATGTCCACTTCCACTTTTGAGATCATATCGCCTGCATCCAATTTTTCCACCATATACATAATGGTAACGCCGGTTTTCTTTTTTCCCTGCAGGATGGAATAATGGATCGGAGCACCTCCGCGCAGTTCCGGCAAAAGAGACGCGTGAACGTTAATACAGCCGTATTTCGGGCTGTCGAGAAGCTCCTTAGGCAAAATTTGCCCAAATGCCGCCGTTACAATCAGGTCAGGCTTTAATGCGAGCACTTTCTCAATTTCTTCTGCCAATCTGACTTTTTCCGGCTGAAGAACCGGGATGCCGTGACGCATTGCCTCTTCCTTTACCGGAGGAGGTGTCAGCACTTTTTTTCTGCCCTTCGGACGGTCCGGCTGTGTGACGACCCCCACTACTTCATATCCATCCTCTAAAAGGGTTCTTAAAACAGGAACTGAAAAATCCGGTGTTCCCATAAATACGATTCTCGTCATCAAATCATCCTTCCATATCCGCTAGTTCATCTTCTGTATAGTATTTACTTATTTTAGATGTAAACAGGACACCGTCTAAATGGTCCATTTCGTGCTGCACGGCTCTCGCTAAAAAGCCTCGTGCTTCCAAAATGAACGGTTTTCCCTGACGGTTAAACGCACGCACTTTGACATAGTCGGCACGGGTGACATCACCATAGACGTCAGGAAAGCTCAAACATCCTTCTATTCCGGTCTGCTCACCGCTTTTTTCTAATATCTCGGGATTCACAAGATCTATTCTTCCGCTGTCATCCCCGATATCGACGACAGCCGCTCTTTTTAAAATGCCGATCTGCGGCGCTGCCAGTCCGACTCCATCCATTTCAAGCATGGTGTCGTACATATCATCAAGCAGTTTTTTTAGCTTTTTATCAAAAACAGTCACGGTTTCCGTCGGTGTTTCCAAAACCTCCGCAGGATGTGTGACGACCTTTTTTACCGCCAATTTGTTACCCTCCAAGACGTGAGATCTTACATCATCATATAAGGATTCATATCAATTGAAATCATTACATGCTTTTGTTCAATTTCGCGTTTATAATGTTCCAGTATCTTCTTCAATAAAGCTGATAACTGGGTCTCCTGTTTGTATTTTATCACGCATTGATAGCGATATCTATCTTTGATCCTGGCTATCGGCGACGCGCTCGGCCCGAGAATTTTCGTGTCAGCTCCGCAGTTTCCTTTCAAGAAGTGAGCGATTTTTTCAGCCGTAACAGCTGCTTTCGCCACTTCCTCATGGGAAACAGTCACAAGAGCCAAATAATAATAGGGCGGATAGGATTGCCCTCTCCTGTGCGCCATTTCATGCTGATAGAACGTCTCATAATCGTGTGTCTTCGTCAGCTGGATGCTGTAATGAGACGGCGTATACGTTTGGATGATGACATGGCCCGGCTTTTCATGCCTGCCTGCCCGGCCGCTGACTTGCGTTAACAGCTGAAATGTTTTTTCGGCCGATCTAAAATCGGGAATATGAAGTGTTGTATCGGCACTTAGTACTCCGACAAGTGTGACATTTGGAAAGTCAAGCCCTTTGGCAATCATTTGCGTTCCGAGAAGAATATCCGCTTTTCCTTCTCCGAAAGCTGACAATAATTTTTCATGGGCGCCTTTCCTTGAAGTCGTGTCAACATCCATCCGAATCACTCTCGCATTTGGCAGCACTTTTGTCAGCTCTTCCTCCACTCTTTGTGTTCCCGTTCCGAAAAAGCGGATATACTCGCTTGCGCATTCGGGACACGTATGCGGAACAGGTTCTTCATGTCCGCAATAATGGCATTTCAGCCTTTGGCCGTAACGATGGTACGTCATGGAAATGTCGCAGTGCGGACATTGCGGGACATATCCGCAATCCCTGCACATCACAAAGGAGGAATAGCCTCTTTTATTTAAAAACAGAACTGCCTGCTCGCCCTTTGCAATCGTTTCTTCAAGCTTTTCCATCAATTCAACTGAAAACATGGAGCGGTTGCCGCTTCTAAGCTCCTCTCTCATATCGACAAGCGAAACCTCAGGCATCACCCGGTGGTTCACGCGATGCTTCAGCGAAAGGAGCTCGTAAACGCCCTTTTGCGCCCGTGCATATGACTCTAATGTCGGTGTAGCACTGCCCAATACAACAGGGCAGCTGTGATGCTCAGCCCGCTTGATCGCCACCTCTTTCGCATGGTAGCGCGGCATTTCTTCTTGTTTATAAGAGGACTCATGTTCTTCATCGATGATAATCATTCCGAGATTTTCAAACGGAGCAAAAATAGCGGATCGGGCGCCAACGACAAGGCGCACTTCCTTCCGGTGGATTTTACGCCACTCGTCATATTTTTCTCCTGTGGATAAACCGCTGTGCATGACTGCCACCTGAGAGCCGAAACGGCCCTTGAAGCGATTGACCATCTGCGGTGTCAGCGATATTTCCGGCACGAGGACGATAGCTTCCTTACCTTTTGCCAGTACTTTTTCAATCGATTGCAGATAAATTTCTGTTTTTCCGCTTCCTGTTACGCCGTGAAGAAGGAACACTTTATGTTCATCATTGTCCAATGTCTTGCGGATTAGCTCAAAGGCAGCGCTCTGTTCGTCTGTCAGCGGGAGCGGCTCGGTTTTTTTGAACATTTTGTCCTGATAGGGATCTCTGTAAACCTCTTCATAGCTTTCCTTCAACAGCCCCTTTTGAATAAGGGTTTTAATGGTCGCAGAGCTCGCGTCCGTTTTTTTGCACAAATCCGCCGCAGGGATGTTCGCACCTTCCGGCTCAGCGATGAAAAAGCGGAGAATCGCCTGCTGCTTCGCTGCTTGGCGGGATAATCCCTCAGCCTGCTTACTAAGCTCTTCTTTACTCGCATTTGCCTGAATATACCTGACCATTTTTTTATTGGCTTTTTGCGCAACCTTGTACGTTACGTCAATGCTGCCTTTTTGAACATGCTTTTGAATCAGTTTCAGCATTTCGTGATCCGGTATGTCTGAATAAAGCAGCGTTTTCGTTTCAGAAAACAGCCGTTCCACTTGCGGCGGAAGATCAGCGCTGTGTGCGATTTTTAATTCTTTTTCATATTTTGCCTTTAATGCGGCAGGCAGCATCGCTTGAAGCGCCGTTATTTTAAAAGACAGCGTTTTGTCGGACAGCCATGATGACAGATGCATAAGCTCCTCTGTTAAAACAGGTGTAAGATCTAATAAATCCTCTACCTCCTTGACAGATTTCCCCGAGAGATCAGACGTTTCTTTCACAGCTGTTACGAAGCCTTGAATTTTACGGGGGCCAAACGGAACAATAACTCGCATGCCTGTTTTGATCATGCCTTTGAGATGGTCCGGGATTTTGTAATCAAAAGGCCTGTCTATATTTTTGGTGCTGACATCAACGATGACTTCGGCAAAATTCATGAGTGCTCTCCGGTTTGTGTTGAGCGGGCTGCGATTTCTTGAAGGATTTCAAAAGAAACATCGAGCTTAGTCATGATCGGAAGCTCACGTTTATGCCCGTCTTTAAAAAAGATGGTTACGATATTCGTATCAGCACCAAATCCGGCCCCATTTGCTTTCACATCATTTGCCACAATCATATCAAGATTTTTGGCGGCGAGCTTTTTACGTGCATAGTGTTCAACGTCCTGTGTTTCAGCGGCAAATCCGACTAAAATCTGCTCGTTCTTTTTCTCGCCCAATTCTTTCAAAATATCGATTGTTCTATTCAATTCAAGTGTCATATCGCCGTCTTGTTTTTTCATTTTATGATCAAATACTGTTTTCGGCGTAAAATCGGCCACCGCAGCTGTTTTGATGACAATATCACTCGTGTCATACACTGAGAGCACCGCTTCATGCATATCCGCAGCCGATTGAACCGGGATAAACTGAGCAAGGCCTTTCGGCTGATCCAGCGAAACAGGGCCAGAGATTAAGGTTACCTGTGCGCCGAGCTGGACAGCAGCCTCCGCTAATGCGTAACCCATTTTGCCAGTTGATTTATTGGTGAAAAATCGGACAGGATCAATCGCTTCCCGTGTCGGGCCAGCTGTAATGACCACGCGCTTCCCTTCTAAAGGAGCGAATTTTTCTTCAGCAAAATGCTCTTCGGCAAGCTTCACGATATTTTCAGGCTCTTCCAGTCTTCCTTTTCCCACGTAACCGCATGCTAAATAACCCTCGCTCGGCTCAATAAAACGATAACCATCCTGATAAAGAACAGAAATATTTCGTTTAACTGCCGGATGGTCATACATGTGAACGTTCATCGCCGGGGCGATCCATACGGGAGCCGTTGCTGCAAGCAATGTTGTCGTCAGCATATCATCAGCGATGCCGTTTGCCAGTTTGCCAATCACATTGGCCGTAGCCGGCGCCACGATAATCAAGTCGGCCCAGTCTGCGGCATCAATATGTGAAATAACGCTTGGGTTTTGTTCTTTAAATGTATCTGTATATACTTCATGGCGGCTCAATGCCTGAAATGTCAGCGGTGAGACGAATCGGCAAGCTGATTCAGTCATAATCACTTTGACGTTGGCTCCTGCCTGAACCAGCTTGCTCGTTAGCGCGCAGGCTTTATAAACAGCGATGCCTCCGCTCACGCAAAGCAACACATTTCGATTGTTAAGCAATGACTTCTCCCCCTTTTCACTTTAAAAACCGCACGGAAAAAAATAACAACCTACATGATATAGGTTGCTACTTGTGCTACTATTCGCGGTCTTCCTTTTCAAACGAAAGCAGGCCTGCATCAATTTCTTCTAAAGCTTTGCCTACATATTTGTGTGAAATCGTATGTTCAATCATTTGGTCTTTTTTGATTTGCATTTCACGTGCACGTCTCGCAGAAACAGTCACGAGCGTGTATTTGGAATCTAATTTATTCATTAAAGAGTCAATTGACGGATCTAACATTTGTTATTCAACCTCCAGCATTTTCTTATATCTAGGCGCAACGCGCTCGCGCTTCAAATGCTCAGCGAGAACGATTGCCTTGATTTTATCGCAAGCCGTTTCGACATTATCGTTTTCAACGACATAATCATAAGCATCCATCATTTCGATCTCAGCTTTTGCGGCTTTCATTCGATTTTCAATCAGAGCATCTGTTTCCGTTCCTCGTGTCACGATTCTATTCTTCAGTTCAGAAAGACTTGGAGGCGCAAGGAAAATAAACAGGCCTTCCGGGAAAGCATTTCTCACTTGAAGAGCGCCTTGAACTTCAATTTCTAAAAAGACGTCTTTTCCATCTTGAAGCGTCTGTTCAACATAATCGACCGGCGTACCGTAATAATTGCCAACATACTCTGCCCATTCAAGCAGCTTGTTGTCCGCAATCATTTGCTCGAATTCGTCTCTTGTTTTGAAAAAATAATCGACTCCGTTTACTTCGCCCTCTCGCGGACTTCTTGTTGTTACTGAAATCGAATATTCAAATTTTGTGTCTTCCTGCGAAAAGATCGCTTGCCGAACCGTTCCTTTACCAACTCCTGAGGGACCTGAGAGAACGATTAATAACCCTCTTTCTTTCATGCGGCAATTATCCCTGCCCTTCATCCATAATTTCTTCTTTAACAGAAAGTCTGTGTGCAACTGTCTCAGGCTGGACGGCAGATAAGATAATGTGATCACTATCCATGACGACAACTGCACGGGTTCTTCGTCCGTATGTAGCGTCAATTAGCATTCCGCGGTCTCTTGCATCCTGAATCATTCTTTTGATTGGCGCAGACTCCGGGCTGACAATCGAAATCATCCGATTAGCGGAGATAATATTGCCAAATCCGATATTAATCAGTTTAATCGTCATCTTCTACGTTCCCCCTGTAAAATAGACGTCTCTAGTTTAGCCTAGCAAGAGCGTCTGTAAACAACACGCACAGTCACTATTCTATATTTTGCACTTGTTCTTTTATTTTTTCAATAGAACTTTTCATTTCGACGACAAGCTTTGTGATCTGGTGATCATTTGCTTTTGAGCCAATTGTATTGGCTTCCCGGTTCAGCTCTTGAACAAGAAAGTCGAGTTTGCGCCCGACAGCTCCGCCCCCAGCTAATATATCACGAAACTGGGCGAAGTGGCTCTTCAGCCTGGTAATCTCCTCAGTGATATCAGAGCGGTCTGCAAAAATAGCGCATTCTGTTACAAGCCGGCTTTCGTCTAATACGTCTTCAGTCCATTCTTTGATTCTGGCGTACAGCCGTTCCCGGTAACGAGATACGACGTCTGCTGCCAGCAATTCCGTTTCTTTCACCAGCTCTTCAAGCTGATCAATATGTGTCAGGCAGTCTCTCGCTAAAAGCTGCCCCTCTTTTTCACGCATTTCACAGAGCCCTTTTACAGCTTCCTCTGCAGCAGCGGTGATTAACGCCTCCAGCTTGTCATTTTGCGTCTGTTCTTCATGAATCTGGACGACATGGTCAAGCTTAAAGAAATCCATTACATCAGGCTCTGCAGACAATTGATACCGCTTCTTCATATCGCCCGCAGCTGCGACAAACTCATCGAGGAGCGGCCAATCAATTTCAAGCCTTTTCTCCACAAGCATATCGCTGTCAACGGAAACGAAAAGCTCAATCCTTCCGCGCTGGATATGCTGCAGAATGGTTTGTTTCAGCTTATCTTCAACATATAGCAAAGGCCTTGGCAAACGAGCGTTCACTTCTTTAAACCTGTAGTTCACAGATTTAAGTTCTACGCTTACAGAGAGATCATCTTGTGTTTTGCTTGCACTGCCGAAGCCCGTCATACTTCGTATCATTTTAAAACACCCAATTCTTCCCTGTTCTCATAATAAAAGGGCAATAGACATGCTATTACCCCTAAGATTATATCATATGAATTTATTTTTTTCTTGTCAAAAGTGACCCAGCCAGTAAAAAAGTAGGGATGGCAGACATGCCGATGACAAGCATCCAGTCTCCCGGCGTGATGGAAACCGTATGGAAAATCGTCTGAAGCGGCGGATAGTAGATGACAACAAGCATCAGCAAAGTGGATGACAATACCGCACCGATTAAGTACAGATTTTGAAACGGATTTCTGGAAAAAACAGATGTCTCGCTTCGGCAGTCAAAAACGTGAATCAGCTGAGCCAGCACCAATGTGGCAAACGCAATCGTCTGAGCATAAGCCAAATTCTCCGGATTCCGATGATACACAATGATAAACGCTAGAATAGTGGCGGCGCCGATTAAAAACCCTCTGGAGACGACCTTCCACCCAAGCTTGCGGGCAAACACTCCTTCTTTCGGATGACGGGGCTTCCGCTTCATCACGTCTCCTTCCGGCTGATCCATGCCGAGTGCCATCGCCGGCAACCCATCCGTCACCAAGTTCACCCATAAAATCTGAATTGGGACGAGCGGCAAGGGAAGGGCAAGCAGCATTGCAAACAGCATGACAAGAATTTCTCCGACGTTAGAAGCCAGCAGGTATCTAATAAACTTTCTGATATTTTCATAGATGTTTCTGCCCTCTTTTATCGCTGATTTGATTGTCGCGAAATTATCGTCCACAAGCACAAGGGATGACGCTTCTTTTGCCACATCTGTCCCGGTATTGCCCATAGCGACCCCGATGTCAGCTTGTTTAATGGCCGGGGCGTCATTGACGCCATCTCCAGTCATCGCCACAATATGCCCGTTTTCCTGATAGGCTTTCACGATTTTCAGTTTATGCTCAGGAGAAACGCGGGCAAAGACATACACGTCCTCCACCACATGAGCAAGCTCCTCTTGAGTAAGTTCATTCAGCATCTTGCCGTCCATGATTTTTCCCTTCTTTGGAAGGAGGCGCAAGTCTTTCGCTATCGCTTTAGCGGTCTCTACATGATCGCCTGTAATCATGACGGTCTTGATTCCGGCTTCACGGCATTCTTTAATCGCCTGTCTGACCTCAGGCCGCGGTGGATCGATGATGCCTGAAAGACCGAGCATCGTCAAATCTTTTTCCGCCTGCTCCATAGACGGTGTTTCATTTGCTTTTATCCGCTTGTAGGCGACTGCTATCGTTCTGAGCGCCTGTGATGCCAAATGTCTTAATACCGCCTCTGTTTCTGCTTTTCTCTCATTTGAGAAAAGAGCCGCTGAACCGTCATAAAAAATACGGGAAGAACGCTGCATCAGCACATCTGGTGCACCTTTAGTAATGATATACCGCTTTCTGTCCCGATCCTCGACAATGACTGTCATCATTTTCCGGGCGGAATCAAACGGAAATTCTTCGATTACCCGGTAATGAGATTCAACAAATTCTTTTGAAAAACCGCCTTTTCTCGCCGCAGTGAGGAGCGCTCCCTCTGTTGGATCTCCATCAAGCACATATTCGCCGTCTCTTTCCTCAATATTGGAGTTGTTACAAAGCGCTCCGAACAGCAGCATCTGCTGAAGCGGCTTATGTTCATTGACACTGATCTCTTTTTCGTTTAGCGTGAAGCTTCCTTTCGGCTCATAGCCGGCTCCTGCCACTCTCCACGTTTTCCCTCCGGACCAGACATGTGTCACTGTCATTTTGTTTTGCGTCATAGTCCCTGTTTTATCTGAACAAATGATAGACGCACATCCCAGCGTTTCAACCGCAGGGAGTTTTCTTACGATCGATTTTTGCTTAATCATCCGCTGTACGCCTAGCGACAGCGCCACTGTCACAATGGCCGGGAGCCCCTCAGGAATAGCGGCAACCGCTAACGACACACCCGCTAAAAACATGCTGTACAAATCGTGACCCTGGATGACACCGACGGCAACGACAAGTACGGTCAGAAGCAATGCAACAACAATTAAAATCTTTCCGAGCTGTTCGAGTCTTCTTTGCAGCGGGGTTGAGAGTGTCCCTGCCGTTTCAAGCATGTCGGCAATTTTCCCCATTGCCGTATTCATTCCTGTGCCGACGACAACTCCGACACCGCTGCCGCGGGTCACAATTGTTCCCATAAATGCCATATTCGTAATATCACCGAGGGAAACATCCGTTTTTTTCAATTTATCGGCATGCTTCACTACCGGGATTGATTCCCCGGTTAGTGCTGACTCCTCTATTTCAAGGCTTCTCGCTTCGACAATTCGAACGTCCGCGCCAATCCTGTCCCCGCTCGTAAATTTCACAATATCACCCGGCACAAGTTCTTTGGAAGGAATCTTTGTCCAGCTTCCTTCCCTGAGCGCCATGACATGCGGTGTTGAAAGCTCTTTTAAAGCCTGAAGAGATTGCTCAGCACGCCTTTCTTGAAAGAAGCCGAGTATGCCATTCACAAACACAATCGCAATAATTGCAACCGCGTCTACGTATTCACCAAGAAAACCTGAGATTAACGTTGCCGCCAAAAGAACAAGCACCATAAAATCTTTGAACTCCGCGAAAAACAAGAGAAGCGCTGATGTTTTTTTCCCTTCTTGCAGCTCGTTTGGTCCATGCTTGTCGAGGCGTTTTTTCACCTCTTTTTCTGTTAACCCTTGTTTCATGGACGTATTGGTTGCCTCTAGTAAATCTGTTTGTCCCATTTCATGAAACTTCATTCCGCTCGTCCACTCCCCTGCTCTCATATAGAGATATCACTCTATAAGCATGCTTATTCTGACTCGTCCCATTTCATGCTATAATTATCGAATGCAGGAAGAATGAGAGGGTGTATTGCATATGTCGTTTGATGGTATGTTTACATACGGAATGACACATGAACTTAATGAGAAAATGACGGGCGGACGAATTACGAAAGTCCATCAGCCATATAAACACGATGTGATTTTTCACATCCGCGCCAATGGAAAAAACCAAAAACTATTGTTATCCGCACACCCGAGCTATTCACGGGTGCATATTACAACGCAAGCTTATGAAAACCCGAGCGAACCGCCGATGTTTTGCATGCTGCTGAGAAAGCATATCGAGGGCGGATTCATTGAGAAAATCGAACAAGCGGGCTTAGACCGCATTATGATTTTTCATATCAAAAGCCGGAACGAAATTGGCGATGAAACCACTCGAAAGCTATATGTAGAAATTATGGGCCGCCACAGCAATATCATTTTGACAGACGGAGAAGACAATGTGATCATCGACGGGCTTAAGCATTTATCACCGTCAATGAACAGCTATCGTACAGTGCTGCCCGGACACGATTATAAGCTTCCGCCGGCACAGGACAAAATTTCGCCGTTTGAGGCAACAGAAGACGATATTTTGCGTCATCTCAGTTTTCAAGAAGGACGCCTTGATAAACAGATTGTCGACCACTTTTCAGGGGTGTCTCCGCTCTTTGCCAAAGAAGCGGTTCACAGAGCGGGCCTCGCTAACAAAGTCACACTTCCAAAAGCACTGCTGGAGCTTTTCGCGGAAGTAAAAGAGCACCGCTTCATTCCTAACATTACGACCGTAAGCGGAAAAGAATATTTTTATCTGCTGGAGCTGACACATCTAAAAGGCGAAACGCGCCGTTTTGATTCATTAAGCGAGCTGCTCGATCGTTTTTATTTTGGAAAAGCTGAACGAGACCGGGTCAAACAGCAGGCTCAGGATCTTGAACGATTTGTTGTCAATGAACGAAAGAAAAATGCCAACAAAATCAAAAAATTAGAGAAAACACTGGAGTATTCAGAAAGCGCGAAGGAATTCCAGCTATACGGTGAGCTGTTAACAGCGAACTTATATATGCTAAAAAAAGGCGATAAACAGGCTGAGGTCATCAACTATTATGATGAAGAAAGTCCGACAATCACGATTCCTTTAAATCCGAATAAGACGCCTTCTGAAAACGCACAGGCCTACTTCACAAAATATCAAAAAGCGAAAAATTCGGTCGCGGTTGTCGAGGAGCAAATCAGGCTGGCACAGGAAGAGATCGAATACTTTGACCAGCTGATTCAGCAGCTTTCATCCGCTTCTCCCCGAGATATCAGCGAAATCAGGGAAGAGCTTGTGGAGGGTAAATATTTACGCCCTAAACAGCAAAAAGGACAGAAAAAATCAAAATCGCACAATCCGGTTTTAGAAACATATGAATCTTCTTCGGGCCTGACGATTTTAGTAGGCAAAAACAACCGCCAAAACGAATACTTAACGACAAGAGCCGCAGCCAGAGATGATATTTGGCTTCACACGAAGGATATTCCAGGCTCCCACGTTGTCATCAGAAGCAGCGAACCGGATGAGCAAACAATTCTAGAAGCAGCCACAATTGCAGCTTATTTTTCAAAAGCGAAAGAATCAAGTTCAGTGCCTGTCGATTATACAAAAATCAGACATGTCAAAAAACCGAACGGCGCGAAGCCCGGCTTCGTCACCTACGACAGCCAGCATACCGTCTTTGTCACACCTGATGCCGATACTGTCATCAAGCTGAAAAAAAGCTGAGCCGCACAAAAAAAGCCAGAGCATTATGATGCTCTGGCTTATTTCTTTCTTCTTACCTGATAAAGCCTGTCCACTTCAGCGACAAAATCGCCGTCAATCAGCTCATCCACTTTTCCGGCGAGCTCCTTTGTGTGCTTCGGGCTGGCTCCGTTTGTCGAGACTGACACCGTGACATGGCCTTTTTTTACGATTTTCGGCATGTATACATTGCCAAGTTCAGCATGACTGGCACAATTGACAAGCTGAAAAGGCGCCGCGGTTTGAGCAATCTCTTTGTTCACTGCCGGATGATCAGTCGCGGCAATAATCAAAAAAGCATCGAGATAGTCTTCTTTTTCAATCGTGCGGCTGACCCACCTGATGCGGTGATTGTCTGCCATTTGCTTGATTTCCGGTTCAACATCCGGACTGACAAGCGTAATATCAGCCCCCTCAGAAAGCACCGTTTTCAGTCTTCTGAGAGCGATGCTGCCGCCCCCTGCAATGACAACCTTTTTCTTTTCCAGACTAATGTGCAGCGGAAGCATATGAACCTCCGTCAAAATCAAATGCCCCTTCCGGATTTGCGGCGGTTTCTCTCACGCGGTTCAAAAATGCGTTTTTCACATGAGGATGAAAACCGATATAGGAAGAGAGGTAGACATTCGGATTATCGGCTTTTAATTTCTGAACCTCTCGTTCAATTTCATTCATCAGCATACCGGTAAAGAGCAAGTATGGAACGATAAAGGTTGTTAGGCCGTCATCTTTTTTCAGCTCTGAAAAAATCTCTTTATAGTTCGGACCGCATGCTGTCAAAAAGCACGGGATGACTTCCTTGACCGGAAGCATATTTTGAAGAAGATGGGCAATCCCGGTTACGTCTCTTTTTACATCAGGATCTGAACTTCCCCTTCCAATAAGCACAACTCTGGCATTTTCATACGGAACACCTATGTCTTTCATTCGGTGATATACCGCTTTGACTACTTCTTCGTCAATTCCGATCGGCTTTCCGTATGAAAGGCCGACCGAAGGATACCGGAATGCTGCGCGCGCAATTTCTTCCGGAATATCATGCTTTGCATGCGCGGCTGTTAAAAGAAGCAGAGGCACCACTGCGATATGAGTGGCGCCTTGCTTCACACATGCTTCAAACCCTGTCTCAATTGTCGGCTCCTGAAGCTCCAAAAAGCTGATTTCCTGTATAGGCGCAGAGATGTGCGCCTTGCATCCTTCCAAAAAGGCTGCCGCTTCTTGCTGTGCCTTTTTTATCCGGCTGCCGTGACCGACATATAAAATGGCTTGTTTCATTTTACAACGCCTCGCTTAAATCTTGTTTTTTCAGTTCAGGTTCAAACCAATCCAGCTTATAGTGATAATTTACAACATTTCCAATGACAATTAAACTAGGATTTTTAATGTCTTCTTTTATCACCGTTTCTGAAAGGGTCTCAACCGTACAGAAAACAGATTTTTGCTTATCCGTTGTTCCCCAATGAATAAAGGCTGCCGGTGTAGAACCATCCCGGCCGTTTTCAAGAAGTTTTCTTTCAATCTGCTGCACGTTTTTGATACCCATATAGATGACAAGTGTATCAATTCCCGTAGCGAGCGCTTTCCACTTTTTATCAAAATCTTCTTCTTTTTGATAATGACCCGTTACAAATGCGACGTTAGAGCCTGCGTCCCGATGAGTAACAGGAATCCCGGCATAAGCGGCTGCCGCGATTCCTGATGTAATACCGGGGATGATTTCAAACGGAATTCCGTTTTCAGACAGACATTCCGCTTCCTCCCCTCCTCTTCCGAACACAAATGGGTCTCCGCCCTTTAATCTGACAACGTTTTTTCCTTTTTGCGCATACTTCACAAGAAATCGATTGATGGTTTCCTGCTTCATTGTATGAAAATCTGGAAGCTTCCCGCAGTAGATCAGGTCTGCTTGCTCTTTGGCATATTGTAAAATCTCTTTATTTACTAATCTGTCATATAAGATGACATCCGCTTTTTCAATGGCTTTCAACGCTTTAATTGTCAGCAGATCAGGGTCTCCGGGACCCGCTCCTACAATATATACTTTCCCCATCGTATTTCCCCCGATCTATTCGAGTTCTTCCAGAACATTTGCTGTGGTGCTGTTCTCGCTTGCATTCCGGCATCTGAGAAGAACACAGCCGATCATATTCAGCTCAATTTTTGTTTGACAAACTCGATCAGCTGGTTTTTGCACGCTTCACGGTCATGCTGTCCTGAATCAAGAACGAGCTCCGGTGCTTCCGGCTCTTCATAAGGAGAATCAATTCCTGTAAAAAATGGAATTTCCCCGTTTCTTGCCTTTTTGTAGAGTCCTTTCGGATCTCTTTTTTCACAAATGTCAAGGTCGCATTTAACGTATACTTCATTGAATTCGCCTGCTTCCACAAGCTCGCGAACCTGTTGTCTGTCCTCGCGGAAAGGAGAGATAAAAGCAGTAATCACAATGGTGCCCTGCTGAACAAAAAGCTTTGCCACCTCTCCGATTCGGCGGATGTTTTCTTTCCGGTCTTCATCAGAAAAACCAAGGTCCTTATTTAAGCCGTGGCGAATATTATCCCCGTCCAGCACAATGACTTGATAGCCTTGCTCAAATAATTCTCTCGCAGCGGCATTGGCAATCGTTGATTTACCAGAGCCGCTTAACCCTGTCAGCCAGAGAATTGAGCTTTTGTGCTTGTTTTTTTGCTGGTACTCTTCTTTTGTAATAGAGGCTTCATGCCA
The DNA here is from genome assembly GCF_000507145.1 of Bacillus tequilensis KCTC 13622. Taxonomy (GTDB): domain Bacteria; phylum Bacillota; class Bacilli; order Bacillales; family Bacillaceae; genus Bacillus; species Bacillus tequilensis. The sequence continues at coordinate 233,630 of NZ_AYTO01000041.1, forward strand.
TACAATATCGCGATTTGTCACTGCCAGTCCTCCTTAAGATACGCCTGCTTCTTCTTTTTTCTTCATCCCTCTGATTAACACTTCTACGACTTCTGCGCGGCTGAATTCTGCAGGAGGCAGCACACCGTCTCTCAGCATGCCTCTTACCTTAGTGCCTGATAAGATGACGTGATGCTCTCTGCCGTGAGGGCACGTTTTCGCTGTTCCCATATTTCCGCATTTTTCGCAGAAGAAGCTGTGCTCGAATTTAAGCGGTGTAATCCCAAGCTCTTCAGGTTTAAATGTGTCAAACAGCTCCTGCGCCTCGTATGTTCCGTAATAGTCACCTACACCTGCGTGATCGCGGCCGACGATGAAATGCGTGCAGCCGTAGTTCTTTCTGACAAGCGCGTGGAAAATTGCTTCTCTCGGTCCTGCATAACGCATCGCGGCTAAGAAGACGCCGAGGAACACGCGGTCTTTCGGGTAGTAATTGTCAAGCAGCACTTGATAGCTTTCCATCCGCACATCAGCTGGGATGTCATCAGATTTTGTTTCGCCTACCAGCGGGTTTAAGAACAAGCCGTCTACTGTTTCAAGTGCTGTTTTTTGAATGTATTCATGCGCTCTGTGGACGGGGTTTCTTGTTTGGAAACCGACAATCGTTTCCCAGCCTTTTTCCGCAAACTGGCGTCTTGTTTCCGCCGGTTCAAACGTAAACTCAGGGAATTGTTTTGAAGCTTTTTTAATCAAAGTGATCGGTCCGCCGACATATGTATCGCCTCGGCTGAACAGCTTTTTAACACCCGGATGCTCCTGCTCATCCGTTTTGTACACATTGACCGCTTCTTTTTGTTTGTCAGGCACGTACAGGTCTTCGATTTGGATAACACCGTATGTTTCTCCTTCATACGTTAACTTTACCGTTTCACCGATTGACAGTTCCGCTGCTTTTTGCGCATTGACCGGAAGCGTGATTGGAAGGGACCAGACAATGCCGGAAGAAAGACGCATATTTTCGACAACTGATACGTAATCTTTTTCATTAAAGAAGCCTTCGATCGGACTGTATGCGCCGATTCCTATTAATTCCAAATCCGCAAAAGAAATCAAATCAAGTTCAATTTCTTTTTGAATGCCGCTCACGTTATATGATTCATCTACTCTGTTTACTAATGTTCCTCCGTGTGGTGCTAAGCTCATAATATTTATTTCCTCCCAGTTAACATATAAAATAACTCAGAATAATAATTAGATTCCCCCGCCTTGTTCGTGGACAGAGCGTCTCTCTTTACGAATGGCCTTCATCAGGCTGACGGCACCGCCAGCTGCTAACAGCACGCTTACCATGATAAAGATTGAGTAATAATCCGCTTTTAAAAACAAGGAAACAAGCAGATAAGAAATCGATAAAGATAAAAACGGCGAGACGATCCATACCTTCAGCATTGTTTGAACAACTTGTTTATGAAACACGTTCGGACCGTTTTTCGCCATGCCTATTCCGATAATAGACGATGACGTGACTTGCGCTAAGGGCACCGGCATCCCAAATACAGAACTGATGATCACCAGTCCGGCTCCTGTGCCGGATAAGAGAATGCCTTCTCCTTTTGCGAATCTCGTAATTTTCTTCCCGTTTGTTTCCAACACCCGCCTGCCTAATAAAAGCGCGCCAAGGGAGACAAAAATTCCCCCGTACAAGGTTCCTTTCGCGACATCAAGCACACCGGCCGCTACTAATGGGCCTACGGCATTCGCCACGTTATTCATGCCGGCAGAGAACGCTTCAAAAAATCCGGCAACTAACAAAACAGCTCCAAGGATTTTTTGCTTTTTTGAAGACTTAATTTCAATCTTCAAATAGCTAAACAGCTTTGAAACGAAATAGGTGAAGCCGAAAGCAAACAGCGGGACAAAAACCCAAAACGCCACAATGACTAGAAGATTGTTCACAAACAATACTTTGTAAGCCACTCCCACTCCGACAACCGCGCCAACTGTTACTTCACTTGTCGACAATGGAATGCCAAGGAGATTAGCTGTAAAGAGCGACAGTGCAGCGGCTCCAATAATGATGCAAACAATTGTCAGGGTTATCGTCTGCTCGGGAATAATCCCGGAGCTGATGGTTTTGACAACCTCGCCTCCGCCAATGACCGCTCCGGCAAGCACACCAACCGCGCACAGGATCAAAGCGTACGTTTTCTTTTTGATGGCTCCGGAGCCGTAAGCAACTCCCATCGAAGCTGCAGCGCCGCTTGCACCAATATTCATCGCGAAAAACAAGCTAAATAAAATAGCGGCTAGTTCCATTTTGCAGCTCCTTATTCATGCAGTCCGCATTCTGTTTTCGCCATGCCATTCCATCTGCCTGACCGTAAATCATCGGCAGTAAAAGCAGGAGCCGTACAAGGCGCACAGCCAATGCTTGGATACCCTTGATCATGAAGCGGGTTGTAGTCCAGCTCATTCCGGGATGTGTATCTCCAGATGTCTTTCCACGTCCAATGGATCAGCGGGCATACTTTTACTGATTTGAACTTTTCATCTTTGTTTAAGAAATTCGTATTGGCACGGCTTGGCCCTTGATCGCGTCGCAAACCGGAAAGCCAGGCCGGATGTCCTGAAAGCGCCTCTCTTAAAGGAACGATCTTTCTAAGATAGCAGCACTGATTCGGCTCTCTTTCCCACAGTTTGTCACCATATTCTCCAGCCTGCTCCTCAAGGGTAAGGTCTGGTTTCTTCAGGATGATATTCAGACCCGGATAACGCTCTTTCACTCGTTCAATCGTTTCATAGGTTTCTTTAAAATGCAGGCCTGTATCAAGAAACACAATCTCTGCATCTTTTTTCACTTTATAAATTAAGTCAATCAGAACGATTCCCTCAATTCCAAAACTGCAGGCATAGACAAGTTCATTGCCGTAATGGCCGTATGCCCACTTTAAAACTGACAGCGCTCCTTTATAAGGATCGTCATCCGGAAATGTAATCGTTGGTTCTTCCCAATTATCGTACGTTAACATTTCTTCTTTCCTCCTTTCGGAGACAAACAAACAGTAGCTTTCTGCCGGTTGTCTTTTCCTCATTGTAATGGCTGCCGTTAACGCAAACAGCCTTTTTCCTCGTAAAATAAAAAACTTTCAATCCAGCGGAAAGAAAGACAGGAACAGCATATAGCCCTTATCTTTCAAAATGGAATTCATTTTGCTGGAAGTAGCACCTTACATACTATGCAGGTTGCCGGGCTTCATAGGTCCAGTCCCTCAGCCGCTCTTGATAAGTTTTTAGATTTGTAGTAAATTTTAGCACAATTCTAACATAAGTCAACCCGACTTTTTTGATAGGATTAATAAAAAAACAGGCTTCAAGGCCTGTTTTCAAGCATAGCAAGGCTTTTAAGCCCCTATACATCAGCGAAAATTAATTTTTATTTTTTAAACCAATCTTTTGACTCGGGATTTCGTTTCCACGTTTTCAGCTTTTCCAGATCGTCTGAATGAATATTTCCGTTTTCAAGCGCGACCTCTGTCAGCGTATCATAATCAGTTAATGAGTAGTATGGCAGTTCTGCCTTCGAAAATGCTTCCTGCGCCTTAGGTAGCCCGTACGTAAAGATTGAGACGACACCGAGCACTTCACAGCCAGCCGCTTGCAAAGCTGCCGCAGCTTCAAGCACGCTGCCTCCTGTGGAGATTAAGTCTTCAATGACGACCGTTTTTTGGCCTTTTTGAACTGCTCCCTCAATCTGATTGCCTTTTCCGTGCGCTTTCGGCTTGCTTCTTACATAACACATCGGAAGATTCATACGGTCTGCCGCCAGAGCCGCATGCGGAATACCGGCGGTTGCTGTGCCTGCAATCATTTCTGCTTCCGGAAAATGCTCTTTGAAAAGCCTGCTGATGCCTGAGGCGACATCATTTCTGACCTCTGGGAAAGATAATGTAAGGCGGTTGTCACAGTAGATTGGCGATAAAATGCCGCTTGCCCATGTAAATGGCTCGTTCGGGCGTAAAAAAACAGCTTGGATGTCTAATAGATGTTTTGCGATGATTTGTTTCATTGATTGATTCCCTCCCATTCAAGTCTGACAGCTTCATAGGCTTTTACCGGGTCTGCCGCTTTTGTAATCGAGCGTCCTACTACAATTGCTGATGAACCCTTCTCTCTTGCAATTGCCGGTGTCGCTACGCGGATTTGGTCATTCGCAGCGTCCTCTGACATCCTAATCCCCGGCGTGACAGTCAGAAATGAAGAAGAAACTGCTTGATAAATAGCTTTTGTTTCATGAACAGAGCAGACCACTCCATCCAGCCCGCTTTCTTCCGCCAGTTTGCTGTAGTGCACAACCGTATCGATCAGAGGCCTTTGGATCAGCAGTTCATCCTTCATTATTTGTTCAGATGTACTTGTCAGCTGGGTTACTGCGATAAGCGATGGGCGTTTTTTTCCAGCCGGCGTCCCTTCTTCCAAACCTTCCAGTGCTGCCTGCATCATTTTTTTCCCCCCGGCCGCATGAACATTGACGAGATCTACTCCGAGACCGGCAAGACGTTTCATTGCTTTGTTTACAGTGGTCGGGATGTCATGAAGTTTTAAATCTAAAAACAGCTTGCAATTTCTTTCTTTTAGCTGTTTCACGATAGATGGTCCTTCTTGATAAAAAAGCTCCATTCCAACCTTTACAAATAACGGTTCTTTTTGAAAAGGCGCTAAGAACGCAAGTGTTTCTTCAGCTGATGCAAAGTCAAGCGCGATGATGGGCAGGTTGTTTTTCATGGTTCCAGCTCCTTCCGATGCATTCTTCAATGGATTGATAGCCGTATTGGCGCAAAACAGATGGGAGCTGGTCAATGATGTCCGGGCATGCAAAAGGATTCACAAAATTTGCTGTTCCGACAGCAACCGCGCTTGCTCCCGCGAGAAGAAATTCCAGTGCATCTTCAGCCGTCTGCACGCCTCCCATGCCGATAATCGGGATATTGACAGCCTGGCTGACTTCATATACCATGCGAATGGCAACCGGCTTCACAGCAGGGCCGGAAAGTCCCCCTGTTTTATTCGCTAATATCGGCTTGCCTGATTGTAAATCGAGCCTCATGCCGATTAATGTGTTGATCATCGTAAGACCATCCGCTCCGGCCTCTTCAATCGCTGTTGCAATTTCTGTGATATTTGCTACGTTCGGGGAAAGCTTCACATAAACAGGGACATCTGAAACCTCTTTAACCGCTTTCGTTACATCAGCAGCCATTTCAGGATTCGTGCCAAAAGCGATTCCGCCTGTTTTCACATTCGGGCAGGAAATATTCAGCTCAAGTGCATGTACATTAGGCGCTTTGCTGACATGTTCTGCGACTTCAACATAATCCTCGACTTGAGAACCTGCGACATTGGCAATGATCGGCGTATCAAACTGCTCAAGCCACGGCAGCTCATTTTGCAAAACGCTTTCAAGGCCCGGATTTTGCAGGCCGATCGCATTAAGCATTCCAGCGCCAGTCTCAGCTACCCTCGGCGTTGGATTCCCGAAGCGCGGCTCCTTTGTCGTCGCTTTGATCATGATTGCTCCGAGACAAGATAAATCATAAAAACGCGCAAACTCTTTTCCAAAACCGAAGCAGCCTGATGCCGGAATGATCGGATTTTTTAAATCAAGTCCCGGCAATTTCACCTCTAGCATTACAGCGCCACCTCCTGAGCTTTAAATACAGGCCCGTCGAGACATACTTTTACGTACGATGTCTCACTTTCGTTTGTATGGCACACACACGCGAAGCATGCGCCGATTCCACAGCCCATTCGCTCCTCCATGGACAGGTAAACTTCTTTATGGGCATATTCTTGTTTTAACGCTCTCAGCATCGGGGTCGGCCCGCAGCTGAGGAGAATATCAAACGCTAGATTTTTTTGTTTCATCACATTTGTAACAAACCCGGTTTCCCCGTAGCTTCCGTCAGCTGTTGCCACGTATGTGTCTCCGTACTGACGGCATTCTTTCTCGTAAAAAACGTCCTTTTTTGATTGGAATCCTAAAACGTGGATGACCTTGACCCCTTTTTCGTTCAAGCGTTTCGACAGCTCTTGAAGAGGGGGGACACCGACACCGCCTCCCACCAGCAAAGCCGTCTTTCCTGGTTGGACTTCATTGACAGGAAAACCATTCCCTAAAGGCCCGAGGACATCCACAAGCTCACCCTGCTGCTTTAGAGACAACAGCCTTGTACCTTCCCCATCTACACGATAAATGATGGTGACTTCACTTTTTTCAAAATTGACGTCGGCGATGCTGATTGGCCTTCTCAAAAGAGGCGTAACTGCTTCGCTCACTTTAAGATGAAGGAACTGTCCCGGGGTTGTAAACCCTTGGACAAGCTCCCCTTTCAAAACCATTTGATACACCCGGTCTGCAATTTGCTGGTTAGAACATACTGTCAAATACGCTTTTTTCATAGAGTGACTGCCGCCTCCTGATTTGTGTTGACTGCCGGCATTTGATCAGCACGGAAAGTCATGCTTTCCAGCACTCGCAATATCGCTTCTGCCGTATCTAAAGATGTTAAGCAGGCAACACCATTTTCTACTGATTCACGTCTGATTCTAAATCCGTCTCTTGCCGGCTGCTTTCCTTTTGTCAGCGTATTGATGACAAACTGCGCTTCTCCGTTTCTGATGACATCAAGCAGGTTCGGGCCGTCCTGGCCGATTTTTCCGACGACCTTCGCCGGAATAGAAGCGTCTTTCAAGTAACCTGCCGTTCCTTCTGTCGCTAAAATGTTGTAGCCGATCGCATGGAACCGCTTAGCGATGGCAAGTCCTTCTTCTTTGTCTTTATCAGCCACTGTTAAAAGTACGGAACCGTAGTTCGGGATTTGAATGCCTGAAGCAATCAGGGCTTTATAGAGCGCTTTTTCAAGTGTGGAATCTTTCCCCATAACCTCACCAGTTGATTTCATTTCAGGCCCTAATGTAATGTCCACTCTTCTCAGCTTAGCAAAGGAGAAGACCGGCGCTTTTACAAATACACCCTGCTGTTCAGGCTGAAGGCCCTCTGTATAGCCAAACGCCGCCAGCTTTTGACCGAGAATGACTTTTGTTGCGAGATTCGCCATTGGGATACCCGTAATTTTGCTTAAGAACGGTACAGTTCTGCTTGATCTCGGGTTCACTTCGAGCACATACACCTCGCCTTGTGATAAGACGAATTGAATATTGAGCAAACCGACAATGTTCAGTCCTTTGGCTAATGCAATCGTGTATTGTTCAATTTTTTTCTTAATGTCCTCTGTGAGAGACTGAGGCGGATAAACAGCGATTGAGTCTCCGGAGTGAACGCCCGCACGTTCAATGTGCTCCATAATTCCCGGAATGACGACTGTTTCACCATCAGATATGGCATCCACTTCAATTTCTTTCCCCGTTAAATATCTGTCAATTAATACAGGGTGCTGCGGATTGATTTTGACTGCATTTTTCATATAATGAAGCAGTTCTTCTTCTTGGTATACAATCTCCATCGCCCGGCCGCCAAGCACATAGGACGGGCGAACAAGTACCGGATAGCCGATATCACTTGCGATGCTTACCGCCTGGTCAACGGATGTCGCTGTTTTGCCTAGCGGCTGCGGTACACCAAGTTCTCCAAGCGCTTGTTCAAATTTATCCCGGTCTTCCGCGCGGTCTAAATCTTCTAAAGAAGTCCCAAGGATTTTCACTCCGCGTGCAGAAAGCTCGTCAGCGAGGTTAATCGCAGTTTGTCCGCCGAACTGTACGACAACGCCCATTGGCTGTTCGAGGTCAATGATGTGCATGACATCTTCAATCGTAAGCGGTTCAAAGTACAGCTTGTCTGAGATACTGAAATCAGTTGAAACGGTTTCCGGATTGTTATTGACAATAATGGCTTCATAGCCTGCCTGTTTAATTGCCCACACAGAGTGAACAGTCGCGTAGTCGAATTCAACACCCTGACCGATTCGAATCGGACCGGAGCCAAGCACGATCACACTTTTCTTATCCGTAACGACAGACTCATTTTCTTCTTCGTATGTGCTGTAGAAGTATGGCGTTTCTGATTCAAATTCCGCAGCGCACGTATCTACCATTTTGAATACCGGTACAATTCCCGCTTGCTTTCTTAAGCTGTAAAGCTCCGATTCTTTCATTTCCCACTCACGGCTGATGTATTCATCAGAGAATCCGAGTTCTTTTGCCCGTCTCAGCACATCTGTATCGCCCGCATTTGCCTTCAGTTCTTTTTCAAACTGTACGATTCCGAACAGCTTATGCAGGAAGAAGACATCGATCGCGGAAAAATCATGGAGGTCTTCTACCGTGTAGCCTCTTCTGTACGCTTCAGCTAAGTAGAATAAGCGTTCGTCACCGGCCTTTTTAATTCGTTTTTCCAACAGCTCATCGGAAATGTCAGCGGCATCCTTCAATTCAAGATGATACACATCTGCTTCAAGTGAACGCACAGCCTTCAGTAATGACTCCTCAAGCGTGCGGCCAATCGCCATGACCTCTCCTGTCGCTTTCATTTGCGTGCCGAGCTTTCTGTTTGCTGATTCAAACTTATCAAACGGCCAGCGCGGAATTTTGGATACGACATAGTCAAGAGCCGGTTCAAATGCTGCATATGTTTTTCCTGTCACAGGGTTCATCATTTCATCTAATGAAAGGCCGACTGCAATTTTAGCAGCGAGCTTCGCAATCGGATATCCCGTCGCTTTTGACGCAAGAGCTGATGAACGGCTGACACGCGGATTTACTTCAATAATGTAATATTGGAAGCTGTCGGGATCTAAAGCGAGCTGTACGTTACATCCGCCTTCGATTCCAAGCGCGCGGATCAATTTTAACGACACGTTCCTTAAGAGCTGATATTCGCGGTCGCTGAGCGTTTGGCTCGGCGCAACAACAATACTGTCTCCCGTGTGGATTCCGACTGGATCAATGTTCTCCATGTTACAAACGACGATGGCGTGATCCTGACTGTCTCTCATGACTTCATACTCGATTTCTTTATATCCGGCGATGCTTTTTTCAAGCAGACATTGGTGAACCGGGCTTAATTTTAAGCCGTTTTCAACAATTTCTTTCAGCTCAGTTTCATTCAAGCAGATACCTCCGCCTGTTCCGCCTAGTGTATATGCCGGGCGGACAATGACAGGGAATCCAATTTGATTGACGAAGTTTTCTGCTTCCTCCAGAGAGTGGATGATCTCACTTTCAGGCACCGGTTCATTCAATTCGTTCATTAATGTTCTGAACAATTCACGGTCTTCAGCCTGCTGAATCGCAGACAGCTTCGTGCCAAGCACTTCGACGCCGCACTCTTCCAGCACACCTCTTTCAGAAAGCTCAACCGCAAGATTCAACCCGGTTTGGCCTCCAAGAGTAGGAAGAATGGCATCTGGGCGCTCTTTTCTGATGATTCGCGTCAGGAATTCAGGAGTGAGCGGTTCGATGTAAACCTGGTCAGCCATTTCTGTATCTGTCATGATCGTGGCAGGGTTTGAGTTGACAAGGATGACTTCATAGCCTTCTTCTTTCAAAGCAAGACAGGCTTGTGTTCCCGCATAGTCAAATTCTGCTGCTTGGCCGATGATGATCGGCCCAGATCCGATCACTAAAATTTTGTTAATGTCTACGCGTTTTGGCATACCGCTTCCCCTTCTTTCTCTGTTGTGTCAATCATTTCGATGAATCTGTCAAATAGATGGTTGGCATCCTCAGGGCCAGGTGAGGCTTCAGGATGATATTGAACCGTAAATGCCGGTTGTGTTTTATGCTTCAGCCCTTCAATCGTATCGTCGTTAATTGCGATATGCGTCACTTCCAGTTCTGTTTCGCTGATGGAGGACACTGTATAGCCATGGTTTTGAGATGTTAAGGCGACTTTTCCGGTAGCCAGCTCTTTTACCGGGTGGTTTGAACCCCTGTGGCCGAATTTCATTTTTTCAGTATTCGCTCCGCACGCCAGCGCGAATAATTGATGGCCGAGACATATTCCGAATAATGGCACTTTTCCGAGAACACCTTTAATCATTTCAATCGCTTCAGGCACATCTTTCGGGTCTCCAGGTCCGTTAGAAAGCATGATGCCGTCCGGTTTCAGCTGAAGCATCTCTTCCGCTGTAATATTGTAAGGCACAACGATAACGTCACATTTCCGTTTGTTCAGCTCTCTGAGAATACCGTGCTTCATGCCGAAGTCAACCAAGACAATGCGTTTGCCTCTTCCCGGGCTCGGATATGCTGTTTTGGCAGATACTTGGGAGACTTGATTTCTCGGCAGTTCCGTTTCGTTCAATCTTTTCAGCACTGCTTCTATATCTTCATCAGGTGAAGCGAATGTTCCTTTCAGCGCGCCTGCCGTGCGGATCATTCTTGTCAGCTTTCTCGTATCAATCCCCTGCAGTCCCGGAATGTTTTTCATTTGTAAATACTCGTCTAATGTGTATGCTGAACGCCAATTGGAAGGAAGTTCACATAATTCTTTGACGATCAGCCCTTTTACAAAAGGCGTAATGGATTCAAAATCATCACGGTTGATGCCGTAATTTCCGATAAGCGGATACGTTAATGTTACGATCTGCCCGCAGTAAGAAGGATCAGACAAAATTTCCTGATAGCCTGTCATTCCAGTGTTAAAAACGACTTCTCCCATGCTGTGTTCTAAGCTTCCGAAGGCTTCTCCCTCGAACACCGCTCCGTTTTCCAGTACTAATCGTCTTTTCATTTGACAAGTCTCCCTTCTTCATAAACAAGCTTCCCCGCCGCCATTGTAGCGACCGGCCAGCCGGTGCAGTTCATGCCGTTGAATGGTGTGTTTTTTCCTTTTGATAAAAATGTTTCTTTGTCTATCACTGCTTCTTTTTCTAAATCGATTAACGTAATGTCTGCAGCCTGACCCGTTTGTAAAGTTCCGTATGGGAGACCGAAAGCTTCGCAAGGCTTGATTGTCATGTAGTCAATCAGCTGTTTCAGAGACCAGCTACCATTTTTAACAAAGTGTGTGTATAGAAGCGGAAACGCTGTTTCTAAACCGACAATCCCGAATGGTGCCAGCTTCATGTCTGTGTTTTTCTCTTCTTCTGTATGCGGCGCATGGTCTGTTGCGATAAAATCGATCGTTCCGTCTAAAAGGCCTTCGATTAAAGCCGCTCTGTCTTCCGCACTGCGAAGCGGAGGATTCATTTTATAGTTTGTGTCCAGACCTGGAATGTCCTCATCACTAAGGAGCAAATGATGCGGTGTCACTTCTGCTGTCACCCTGATTCCCGCTTTTTTCGCATCGCGTACGACCCTGACAGATTCTTTTGTACTGATATGGCATACATGGTAATGGCAGTTTGCCGCCTCAGCCAGCAATACATCGCGGGCAATATGAACCGATTCACATACAGAAGGAATGCCGTTGAGGCCGTTTGCTTTGGAGAATGTCCCTTCATGCACGCTTCCTCCATAAATTAAGGAGTTGTCTTCACAATGCGCAACAACCGCTTTGTCAATAGCAGCTGCCTGTTTCATCGCTTCATACATCACTCCTGCAGTCTGTATACCGACGCCGTCATCTGTAAAGGCAAATGCCCCTGCTTCTTTTAACGCTTCAAAGTTTGTCATCTTATCGCCAATTTGCCTGATCGTAATGGATGCATATGGAAGAACCCTGACGCATGAAGTTTCTTTTATTCGGTTTTGCACCCATTCCATCTGCTCCTTCGTGTCAGGAACCGGACGCGTATTCGGCATTGCCGCTACTGTTGTATAACCGCCGCGTGCTGCTGCTTTTGCTCCGGTTTCAATGGTTTCTTTTTTCTCTCCGCCCGGCTCTCTAAAGTGTACGTGGAGATCCACAAACCCAGGTGAAACGAGCAATCCTTTTGCGTCAATGACCATTTCTTCCTCAGCTGCATCAAGCTTGCCGATTTCTGAGATGATTTCTCCTGTCACTCGAATGTCCGCTTCTGTTTTTTCACCGTTTTCGTTAAGTATCCAGCCGTTTTTAATGAGATATGACATACGCTGCTTCTCCTCTTTTCACTTTGGTTTGTAAGGCACGCTGTATCACTGCCATTCTGATAAAGACGCCATTTTGCATTTGCTTGAAGATTCTTGATTTTTCACTTTCTACTAGGCTGTCAGCAATCTCCACTCCTCTGTTTACCGGAGCAGGATGCATAATGATCGCATGCTGCTTCATGCGCTCAGCCCGTTCTGCGGTCAAGCCGTATTGATTTAAATAACCTTCCTGGCTGACAGCAGACTGATGTCTTTCATTTTGAATGCGCAGCAGCATGACGACATCGGAAGCCTCAACCGCTTCATCCATTGAGACATATGTGCCGAATGTATTCTCTTCATCCTGCCATTCAGAAGGACCTGAAAACAGGACGCGGGCACCCAATCTTGTCAACACTTCCGCATTAGACCTTGCCACTCTGCTGTGCTTGATATCGCCGTGAATGGAAACGGTAATCCCTTTGAACGTATTAAACTCTTCATAAATCGTCATTAAATCCAGCAGTGATTGTGTCGGATGCTGGCCGCATCCGTCTCCCGCATTCAGAATCGGGATATTCACCTGGCTGACAAGCGCTTGATAGTATTCATCCTCACTGTGCCTGATGACACAAACGTCCACACCGATTGATTCAAGCGTCCGGATGGTGTCATATAAGGTTTCGCCTTTTTGCACGCTTGTGCTTGTTCCATCAAGATTCAGGACATTCATGCCGAGCTTTTTCTCCGCCACTTCAAAGCTGAATCGCGTTCTCGTGCTTGGTTCAAAAAACAGGTTAGCTGCAAACGTTCCTGTCAGCTGATTGTCTGTTTTTCCGCTTTTGAGATCTTGTGCTGTTTGAAGCAAATCTTTGATTTCCTCAATACTGAGTTCGCTCATCGTCGTTAAATGCTTCATGTTCTTTCCCCTCTCATTTCAACTTTTAGGCTGAAAAAAACCCCGGTCTTAGATAGACTCGGGGTGCGGTTAAATAGAGGGCAGCATTGAAGCTTCCTTCTCTTCATAACCCTTCCAAGCCTCTCTGGACTTTCATTAAAAGGTTTTAGATATGATGTTGTTCAGATGTGTCAGCCTGCTCCTGCTCCTCCTTCGCCTGCGGAAGAATCAGGTTTAAGATGACACCGACAATTGCGGCAAGCGCCATTCCTGACACTTGGAATCCTCCTTGAGACACTTGGATAAAAGCGCCTCCTACACCGATCACCAGGATGACCGATGTAATGATGAGGTTTCTGTTGTTTTCATAATCAATTTTGTTGTCAATCAGCATTCTCAGACCGCTCGAAGCGATGATTCCAAACAGCAGGAAGGAGACGCCTCCCATGACCGCTGACGGCACTGAACTGATCAGGGCTGAGATTTTGCCGATAAAGCCGAAGCAAAGGGCAATCACCGCTGCGCCGCCGATAACAAAGACGCTGAATACTCTTGTGATGGCCAGCACGCCAATGTTTTCCCCGTAAGTTGTCGTCGGAGGGCCGCCGATCAGGGAAGCAAGGATTGTCGCCACGCTGTCACCCATAATGGAGCGGTGAAGCCCCGGCTTTTTAATGAAATCTTGTCCGACAACTTTGCTCAGCACCATTTGGTGGCCGATATGCTCTGACATTGTCACAAACGCGACGGGTACCATTGCCGCTGCGATGCCGAGTGTTACTGTTGGTGAATAGTCTTTGAACGGGATGACAAATTCAGGCACTGCAAACCATTTCGCGTCAAGCACCGGCTGAAAGTTGACAATCCCTTGAGTAAGGGCGAACAGGTATCCGCCGATAATTCCGATCAAAACCGGGATCAGGCTTAGAAACCCCCGCAAGAAAATCGCGCAAATAATCGTGATGGCCAGCGTAACCCCTGCGACACTGAAGTGCTTTAAGCTGTAGACCAATTCACTCGCATTCGGATCAGCGTACATCGCCATATTTACCGCAGTGCTTGCCAGTCCCAGCCCGATGACGATAATAACAGGTCCTACAACTACAGGCGGGAGAATCTTCATCAGCCATCCTGTTCCAAGCTGCCTGATCAATAAGGCAATCAGCCCGTACACTAATCCTGCCAGAAACGCTCCAATCATTGCCGCTCCCGGCCCGCCGGTCGCTTTTACAAGTATGATCGGAGAAATAAAGGCGAAGGATGAACCGAGATACGCCGGAATTTGCCCTCTCGTAATCAGAAGGTAAGCAAGTGTCCCGATGCCGCTTGTGACCAATGCTACAGCAGGACTCATTCCGACCAGCTTCGGAACTAAAATTGTTGAACCAAACATGGCAAACAAATGCTGCAGGCTGAATGAAACCCAAGAGAAAGGTGTCGGGACATCTCTGACTCCTAAATTTACTTTTTTCTTACTCATGATGATTTTCCCCCTGATTGTGAACTTTTATATTAGGATGACTCAATGACTGCATAAAAAAACCTCTTTGCTGTTTTTACGCAAAGAGGCATACAAAGACCTGCCGAATTCTTTCGGGGCTGGATCTTCGTTGTGCACCTCTTTGCAACCTCTCTGGATTGCCTTTAAAAAGGTGATCTATTATTCATTTTCATAAATGGCGACGAGATCGTTTTGATCCACCTCATCAAGCTGAACCATAACCTTTTCAGCTTTTGATGTCGGGATGTTTTTCCCAATATAATCCGCTCGGATCGGCAGCTCCCGGTGTCCTCTGTCAACAAGCACAGCCAGCTGAATGGAGGAAGGTCTACCTACATCAACAAGCGCATCCATACCCGCTCTGACCGTTCTTCCGGTGAACAAGACATCGTCAACGAGAATGACTTTTTGATCTGTGATGTCTACCGGAATATCTGCACCTTTCACAAGCGGTTCTTCATTGCTCGTTTTTTTGGAAAGATCGTCTCTATAAAGAGTAATATCGATTTCACCAACTGTTACAGGGTTTCCTTCAATCTGTTCGATTCGTTCCGCAAGGCGTTTGGCCAAGTAAATCCCTCTTGTCTTGATGCCGACAAGGATGCAATTATTCATTCCTTTATTGCGTTCAATCATTTCGTGGGCAATTCTGGTCAGCGCCCGTCTGATTGCCTGTTCGTCGAGAATGACAGCTTTTTGATTCAATGTGTGACACCTCACAGTTCATATAGAAGAAAAAACCCTCCTGTCAGAGCATAGAGGGGTTTTAGGACAAGGTGCGTGCACATACACGCATCCCGTCTATCCGTTATCCTTCTCAGCCTCTCTGGACTGTTTTAAAGAATCTATTCAGCTTCGTTTATTATTTCAGAAAAGGAACAGTCTGTCAACCGTTTTTCCTGAGGTTTTCGATTAATTCTGCCATATCCTTCGGAAGCGGCGCTTCGAATTCGACATACTCACCGGTGCGAGGGTGATCAAAGCCTAAAATTCCGGCGTGAAGTGCCTGTCCGTTAAAATCGATCGTTTTTCTTGGACCATATTTTGGATCACCCGCTAATGGAAATCCGATATATTTCATATGCACACGGATTTGATGGGTTCTTCCTGTTTCAAGCTGGCATTCCACCAACGTAAAATCTTGAAAACGCTCAAGCACATGAAAATGAGTGACGGCGTTTTTGCCATCACGCGTGACAGTCATGCTTTGACGATCTTTCTTGTCCCGTCCGATCGGCGCATCAATTGTGCCGTCATCGTGAGAAATAAGCCCGTGGACAACCGCCGTATATTTCCGCGTAACCGTTTTGTGGACCAATTGGTTTACGAGTGACTCATGCGCCATATCATTTTTCGCCACCATTAATAAGCCGGACGTGTCCTTATCGATTCTGTGAACGATTCCCGGACGCATCACGCCATTAATTCCAGATAGATCCGTACAATGAGCCATAAGGCCGTTTACAAGTGTGCCGGTAAGATGCCCGGGAGCCGGGTGCACAACCATTCCGCGAGGTTTATTGACGACCAGCACATCCTGATCTTCATAGTAAATATCCAGATCCATCGGTTCTGCCAATACGTCGAGCGCTTCCGGCTCAGGCACAGTGACGGTCACCTGATCACCCGGCTGAATTTTATAATTCGCTTTTACAGGATTTCCGTTTACGACAACTTGTCCGTCTTTCACCCATTGCTGCACCTGGGTTCTCGACCAATCATTTTCGGCCGATGCCAGAAATTTATCAATCCGCTCACTTTTTTGTTCTTCTGAAGCGGTTATATCAAATTGATTCATGCTATTGCTCCTTTTTCTTTTTCCCGCTGTCCAACAGCATTTGTATAAATAAAAGCATGACGCCGACACATAGTGAAGAGTCCGCGATGTTAAAAATCGGGTAATTGTAATCCACAATCATCACGTGGATAAAGTCAACAACTTCCTGTCTGACAGCCCGATCGATAAAGTTGCCGATGGCACCGCCAAGCATAAGTCCGAGGGCAACGCCAAGAAGCCTTTGTCCTTTTGTATAACGCTGTATGTAATAAACAATGCCAATAATAACCGCGGTTGTAATGAGGTAGAAAAACCACATCTGACCGGCTAATATCCCCCATGCAGCACCCGTATTGCGATGGGAGGTGATATAGAATACCTGATCAATGATCGGAATGCTTTGGCCAAGCTCCATGTTCTTAACGACAAGCCATTTTGTCAATTGATCAGCTGCAATAATAAGTAGTGCGATCACATAATACAGCACAAACGTTCCTCCAGTTTACGGTTACTTTAATCCATTATGCATTTTATCAATAAAAAGCCCCGGAGTAAAGATATATCAGGCATATTAGCCGGCCAGACACTGTTATTCATACAGTGCCTGACCATATTCGAGATCCGTCGATTTCCACAGCGGAAGCGTTTTTTTTTCAAATTGGACAGAATAAACAAAATCATTTGCTGTTCGGGCAGTCGGCAGCACCGCCAGCTTTGAGAGAGGAATGGCATCCCCGGTTTCTTCACAGTATCCAAATGTGCCGTTTTCGATTTTGGACAATGCCAGGAGAACATCTTGAAGCTCTTCTTTAATGTGATAGATCAGAGTTGCTTTTTGTTTATGATTGATTGCGGCTTGCGGGCTTGTTGAAACTTGAAAGCAAGAATACTCAAATAATCTCGACTGTAGTTCTTCTTTCATTAGAAGAAGTTCCGTATAAATTGCGGTCAGTTGATCATTCATTCATCACAACTCCTGCTCTTAACGTAGTACCTATATTGTTGCCTGTGAATGATGATCTAAAGCCCATAAGATTTTTCCTGCCGTTCTAAACGATGTCACTCTTGGCACGAAAAAAGCCCGGCTTTTTCCGCCGGGCCCTTTTCCTTTATTATTGATAGTATTTTTCAACGATTTCAGCGTTTCGCAGCGAAAGTGTAGGGTATTTCGGATTTGCACCCACATCTTTTGAAATCACACGCGATCTCTCACACATTTCGCCTTCTGCTTTTTCGACAATGATTTTGCCTGTCGCAAAGCTTTGCGCATCATTCGGCGCTTCATTTTCCTCGCCGATTGTCAGTTCAGAAACAATAAACAGCTGAGAAAGATTTTCTTTAATGGAAGCCAAGAGCTCTTGGTTTTCTTTGTTCGGATACAATTTCAGGTTCGCTTCCAATGATTTACCAATGATTTTTTCATTCCGCGCAGTTTCTAACGCTTTTAGCACATCATTACGAATAGCCATAAAGCGGTCAAACTTCTCTTCAGTCGCTTCGCTGTTTGGAACCTTAGTTGTTTCCGGCATGTCTGTCAGCTGTACGCTCTGCTCTTCTACAAATGTTAAATGAGTCCATAGCTCGTCAGCCGTATGCGGAAGGATAGGCGCTGACAGCTTCACTAATGCGAGAAGCGTCTCGTAGAATACGGTTTGCATGCTGCGTCTATCCGGATGATCGGCATGCTCGATGTACACAATATCTTTTGCGAAATCAAGATAGAATGAGCTCAATTCGATTGTGCAGAAATTATGGATGCTGTGATACACAACCGCAAATTCGTACTCATCGTACGCTTTTTTCACTTTTTCAATCAGTTTGTTCAGCTTAATCAGCATATACTGATCCACTTCACGAAGATCTTCGACAACCACCGCATTCGTTTTTGGATCAAAATCGAATAGGTTGCCATGAAGGAAACGGAACGTGTTGCGGATTTTACGGTATACTTCAGCAACCTGTTTCAAAATCGCGTCAGACACACGAACGTCCGCCTGGTAATCAACTGAAGACACCCATAATCTCAAGATGTCGGCGCCAAGCTGTTTCATGACTTTAGCTGGAACAACGACGTTACCGATTGATTTACTCATCTTGCGCCCTTCTCCATCCAGTGCAAATCCATGGCTGAGCACGCCTTTATACGGCGCTTTCCCTGTCACGGCTACTCCTGTAGAAAGAGATGAGTTGAACCAGCCGCGGTATTGGTCTGACCCTTCTAGATATAAATCAGCCGGGCGAACGAGATCTTCACGTTCTTCAAGCACGGCTTGGTGGGAAGATCCCGAATCGAACCACACATCCATGATGTCCTGTTCTTTTGTAAATGTGCCGTTCGGGCTTCCAGGGTGCGTAAAGCCTTCCGGAAGAAGATCTTTCGCTTCTTTTTCAAACCAAATGTTTGATCCGTGCTGTCTGAATAATTCAGAAACATGTTCAATGGTTTCATCTGTAATAATCGGTTCTCCGTTTTCAGCATAAAATACCGGAATCGGAACACCCCATGCGCGCTGTCTGGAAATACACCAGTCTCCGCGGTCACGCACCATGTTGTGCAAACGCTGCTCGCCCCATTCAGGAACCCATTTGGTTTCTTTAATGGCATTCAGGAGATCTGATCTAAAATCTTTAATAGACGCAAACCATTGAGCTGTCGCTCTGAAAATGGTTGGTTTCTTCGTTCTCCAATCGTGCGGGTAAGAGTGAGTAATGAATTCAAGTTTTACAAGCGCGCCTTTTTCATCAAGCTGCTGTGTGATCGCTTTGTTCGCATCATCATAAAACATGCCTTCAAAGCCGGGCGCTTCGCTTGTCATAACACCTTTTGCATCAACAGGACAAAGCACGTCTAAACCGTATTTTTGGCCGATGATAAAGTCGTCTTCCCCATGTCCCGGGGCTGTATGAACGCAGCCTGTACCGGCATCAGTTGTTACGTGTTCACCAAGCATAACGAGAGAGTCTCTGCCATAGAGCGGGTGTTCAGCGACAATATTCTCAAGGTCTTTCCCTTTGATCGTTCTTGTCACTTCATATTGATCAAATCCGCATGCAGCCGCAACATTTTCGACTAAAGCACTGGCTACGACAAAGCGGTCTTCACCCACTGCAATCACACTGTACTCAAGATCAGGATGCACTGAAATTCCGAGGTTCGCCGGAATTGTCCACGGCGTTGTTGTCCAAATGATGATACGCTCGCCGTTTTCCAGAACGCCTTTTCCGTCTTTCACACCGAAAGCAACGTAAATAGATGCTGAACGTTTATCTTGATATTCGATTTCGGCTTCAGCCAAAGCAGACTCACTTGAAGGTGACCAGTTGACTGGTTTAAGGCCTTTATAAATGTAGCCTCGTTTTGCCATCTCACCAAATACGCGAATTTGCTGCGCTTCGTATTCCGGTTTTAAAGTCACATACGGGTTTTCCCAATCACCGCGGACACCAAGGCGTTTAAACTGCTCACGCTGTCCCTCGATTTGCTTCCAAGCGTACTCTTCGCACAGTTTGCGGAATTCCGCTACTGACATTTCTTTGCGGTTGACTTTTTTATTTTTTGTGAGAGCCGTTTCAATCGGCAATCCATGTGTATCCCAGCCTGGTACATACGGCGCATTGTAGCCGCTCATTGATTTGTAGCGGACAATGAAATCCTTCAAAATTTTGTTAAGCGCGTGACCCATATGGATATCACCGTTTGCATACGGAGGTCCATCATGTAAAACAAATTTCGGGCGGTCTTTCGTCCGTTCCTGCACAAGACGGTAGATCTCCTCTTCCTCCCATTTCTTTTGGATGTCAGGCTCACGGTTTGGCAAATTTCCCCGCATCGGGAAATCTGTTTTCGGCATTAAGAGCGTATCTTTAAAATCCATTTTCATTCCTCCACTGCATTTTTTCAGAAAATAAAAAAAGCCCTCTCATCCCATAAGGGACGAGAAAGCTTATCTCGCGGTACCACCCTTTTAGAAAAAGCCACCATACGCTTTTTCCTCTCGAGCATCGTAACGTGATGAACGTCCTAACCTACTGTGAGTTCAGAAAGGAAACTTAAGGGCTGATCTACATGATTCCGGCCATCCCGGACTTTCACCATCTCCGGGTCGCTATGAAGGCCTGAATGAAACATGACTGTCCCTTTCAACCGTTTTTTCATCTGAATTTATGAACGTATTATATTCGACAAGCTAAGAAAATGTCAAGATAATCAGAGAATTTATTCCTTTTCCTCAAATACTGCGTCGACTTCATACTCAAGCAGATGATCCCAATCGTCATTTTTCAGAAGATCAAGCTGCGCTTCAATCAGCATTTGGAAACGTGTTCTGAAAACTTTAGACTGTTTTTTCAGCTCTTCAATTTCCATAGCGATTTTTCTGGATTTTGATAAAGACTCGTTGATAATGCGATCAGCATTTTTCTCCGCTTCCCGAACGATCAGCTTTGCTTCTTTTTGAGAATTGCGTTTTACGTCTTCAGCCGCTTCTTGGGCAACTAAAATTGATTTATTCAACGTTTCCTCAATGTTGGCAAAGTGTCCGATTCTTTCATCAAGTTCATTGACTTTCGCTTCAAGCTCAGTTTTCTTACGGAGAACAATTTCGTAATCTTTTCTGACTTGCGCTAGGAATTCATTTACTTCATCTTCATCATATCCGCGAAAACTTTTTGTAAACGTCTTGTTGTGAATATCATTTGGCGTTAATGGCATGATGCCACCTCCATTTTTACATTTCAGTACGGTTATCTAGTTCACATTATAAAACAAATTTCGCACAGATGGAGAAAAAAACTGAAAAACCGACTATTTTTGTCGTTCAAACGTCACTCTCCATTTGTCTTTTTTGGTTTTTCCTTCGATTTTTGTTAAGCTGCAGCGGCCAAAACCTCTGATAGACAGCATGTCCCCTTCTGCCACCATATAGGAAGGATCTTCAACTACCTTCCAGTTCACTTTTACGAGCCCGTTTTTTACGAGCGTCTGCGATTTCTGGCGGGATTGCCTGCTCATAGAGGCGCAGACGGCGTCAAGCCTCAAAGAAGAAACCGTGTCATCCCTTATTTCGACATCAACTGCCGGAATGTTAAGGTCTGACAAGTCAATTTTCTCTAAGCTGACCGCCGCTTTGCCTGCTTGGGTCAGCTGCGCAGCCACAAAATCAGCGGTATCGGCTGAGACAATCAATTGCACTGCTGTCTCAGAAAACACAATATCACCAAACTTTTGCCGCTTTAAGCCTATGCCCATTAATGCACCAAGCAGAGAACGGTGATCTACTGAGACAAACTTTTCTGCATAGCGGACGTGAAAAGCCTGCAGTTCAAAATGCGCCTCTTCCGGCGTCATGTACTCCGGATAGAGAATCGCCCGTTTTCGCTCCGCTCTGTCATAGCCGCCGGAAAAAGCAAGCCCGACATCGGCCTGTCCCGTAACAGCAGAGAGGATGACCTGCTCTCGGGGGTCTAAAAAGTCGGTCAGCTTCATCCTGTACTGCTCCTGGACAATACTTTTCCATTCGAGCGCCTGATCAACAAAGGCCCGCTCGTCTTTTCTGAAATGCTGATAGATATCGCTCATCGTCTTTCCCTTCTATGTAAAGAGGCTTGGCTACTGCCAAGCCCCCTATCAAACTGTCACATTAAAACGCAATCATGCGATAGAGCCCCCACAAGCCGGTTGTCGCAAACCGAAGCACAAGAATGGCTACAATCGGTGAAATATCCAGCATTGCGATCGGAGGGATGATTTTTCTAAATGGTTCGAGATATGGTTCACAAATCGAAGCTAAAAAACGCCCGACTGCTGTTTCCCTTGTACTCGGCACCCATGACATAAAAATATATATAATCAGGGCAAATGAGTATATTGTGATTAATAAGCTTAAAACTGAAAAAACTTGATAAAGGATCATCTCGCTTTACCACCTCTGATGTTCGTCTTCAGATATGAGCTCAGAAATTGTGCCTGATACATCTACGTTGTCAGGCGTGCAGAGAAAAATATCTGAGCCGATTCTTTGAATATCGCCGCCGATGGCATAAACGGTTCCGCTTAAAAAGTCAACAATCCGCTTAGCCTGGTCATGCTGTATCCGCTGAAGATTGACGACAACTGCCCGCCGATTCTTCAAATGGTCGGCTATTTCCTGCGCCTCCGCATACACGCGCGGCTCACTCAACACCACTTTAGAGGATTTCTGAACACTTTGCAAGCTCACTACATTCTGTTTGCCCGCAGGTTTGTTTGCGGTATAAGCCGGCTTTTCTTTTTGCTCCTGCTCTTCATGAGACTCCCGCTCTGTCTCAATATATTCATATTCGTATTCTTCATCATCCATTGAGAAAAAGTTTTTCAGTTTATTTTTCATACTCATTGCTGTACACCCCCTGTTTCATTTCCGACTAACGATGAGCCGATCCTAATATAAGTAGCCCCTTCTTCAATTGCAATTTCAAAATCATTTGACATGCCCATCGACAGTTCAGTACATGGAGCGTTTGGCTGTTTCAGCTCCTGAACCTGATCGCGGAGCTCTCTCAGCGCCCGGAAACAGCTTCTGATCTGACCTTGATCATCAGTCAGCGGAGCCATTGTCATCAGTCCGGCCACAACGATGTGTTTGAAGCCGGAAAGCTCCTGTATGAATGGAATGACTTCTTCTTTTTTCATGCCGTGCTTAGAAGGTTCAAGCGAGGTATTGACCTGCACAAAGCATCGGACAGTACCTTCAGCACGTTTTTCAATTTCTTTCGCTAATGAGAGCCGGTCTAAGGAATGGATATAGGAAACAGAATGGACGACAGCTTTTGCTTTTCTTGATTGCAGACTGCCGATAAAATGCCATTCCGGATTCCCTTTGATTATTTCCTGTTTGCGGAGCAGTTCCGCATCCCTGTTCTCTCCAAGGCAGGTGATGCCCGCATCCACTGCCTCCTGTGCTCTTTCAGGCGATACATATTTTGTGACTGCTATAACCGTAACTTCATCGGAGCTGCGGCCCGATCTGTTACATGCTTCGTTTATTCGCTCGTTTATATGTCGTAATTGATCAGCAACACGCACGATCTTTTATGCCTCCTTCATTCCGATAAAGGACATCATCCGTCCAGTTTTCCCCTGATCGCGGCGGTGAGAATAGAAAAGAGACGGCTCACTTTCCGTGCATAAACCGCTGACAGAAATCTGTTCATTTGCCAAACCGCTATTGATCAGTATAAGCCGGTTCAGCTCTTTCAGATCAAGCTGATATTGTGCCTGTCCCGTCTGATTCACGGCACGGTCTGCTGAAATCGGCAATGCCCGGACAGCATCCATGACACGGTCGTCTACTGTATAGCATGCCCCGCTGATAGACGGCCCAATAACTGCATGAATATCTGAGAGATTTGACCCTTCCTTCTCAGTCCATTGCTTCACCATTTCTCTGCCAATCTGTTTGACGGTGCCTTTCCACCCGGCATGGGCGACCCCGACAAGCGATTTAACCGGATCATAAAAGAAAAGAGGCACACAATCAGCAAAGCATAATGCCAAAAACACATTTTTTTCATTTGTGTAAAGCCCGTCCGTTGCTTTTAGAGCCGTGTGATACTCACGTGCGCCTTTTCCACTATCCCTCTGCGTCACTTTCTGAACGCGGTTATCATGTGTCTGATCAGCAAATACCCAAGACTGCAAATCAATATTAAACATATCGGCAATATATTCGCGATTTTTAACTACATCTGCATCTTTGTCATGAACGTGCAATCCTGTATTTAACGATTCAAAAGGCTTTTGGCTGACACCGCCGTTTTTCGTCGTAAATCCGGCAATGACTTCCCTATTGTTTTGATTCGTTTTTGTCCAGTCTTGTATCATGAGTGTCGAGGGTGTGGTAAGACTGAATGGGTGATATGTATTCATGATGATCCAACCTTTCGACAAACATTTAAAAAAGCGAAATTTCCCACTTATTTTACCACATCTTTCTGCATTCGTTGAGCGCCGATTTACATATTTCTAAAATGAAATGTGCCGGAAGAATCGAGACTTCCGGCAATTTCCAATCGACAGCAAACAAGCAGGTTATGTATGCGGTTCATTTAATCGGACCAAGATGACATCTTCCCCGATTTTTACTATATTTCGCCATGGAATGACCAATTCCTCTTCTTTTCCAAAAAATCCGAGAATTTTCCCATTTCCCCCTAGTATGATCGCCTGAATTTTGCCAGTGGTCACATTGATATCAATATCACCAATACTCCCCAGCTTTTTTCCGTTTGAGACATTGACGACATCTTTCACCTGAAATTCTGAAATGCTGATCATTCCATCACGTCCCTTTCCCGTCCTTTTGTTCAAGTATATGAACGGGCAGGCTGAACCTTGTCAGCAAGAAGAAATTTTCATGGCCGCTGTTCTTTTTTACTGCTGCACCAGCTGATGATAAAATCGAGTATGATTTTTGTATACTCTACCAGGTGCTCAATCGCTACCTTCTCGTTCACGGAGTGTGCATTGTGCAGATCGCCAGGGCCGTATATGACGCATGGAATACCGGCATCATACAGCCATCCGCCATCTGTAACCGATTGAGAAACGTCAATAATTGGACACTCCCGTTTCACTTTCTCATGGGAGGCAGTAAGCGCTAAGACGCCCGGGTAGCCATGATCAACTTCCAGTGACGGAAAAATTTCTCCCCTGTCTTCAATTATAGAGGAGCCTCCCCACCTGAAGACAGGGCGGTTTTCCCTAAGCCAAATGTCACTGTCACTCAGCCGATTGATGTAATCTTCTATTTCCGCAGCCACTTGGTCATGGGTTTCATTCGGATAAAAATGGACTGTGATCCACAGCCGGCATTCATCCGCTATAAAAGCCGCATGTCTGCCGCCTTCTATAACAGCCGGGTTAATTGTATTTGTGCCCGGTGTAAAGCCGGGATAACTTTTCATAATGGACCAGTGGCGTTCAAGTTCACCGAGGCCCGCAATGATTTTCGCCATTTTTTCAATTGCGCTTGCTCCGAATGTTCCTCCGCCTGCATGAATCATATTCCGTCTCGTTCCATCATGAAATGTTTGACTACTTTTGATTTCAATCCATCCTGTAATGACACCGCCTTGGCCTTGAATATGCATATCGCTCGTATCCGCGACAATTGCAAAATCAGCGTTGTAGCCCCTCTTGCAGCATTCAAGCGTGCCGGCTTCTCCAACTTCCTCCCCGATAACCGATTGCAGAATCAGATCACCGGGAAGTTCAATGCCAGCTTCACGAATCAGTTTGACAGCAAACAGCACACACGCCATCCCGCCTTTCATATCAGAAGCGCCTCGCCCGATTAAGAGACCGTTTTTTTCAATTGGATGGAACGGGTCATGCTCCCATTCTTCATCCTCTTTTACCTCTGCCACATCTACGTGACCATTGATGATCAGGCTATGATAATCTGCTGAGCCAGTTCCCTTTAGGTGGCCTACAACATTGGGATCTCCAGGGTACACATCCCATTTGTCGATCAAGAATCCTAATTTATTTAAAAATCCCGAAATCCATGACTGAATCCCCTCTGTATTTCTTGCAGGAGGAGCAGGTGTTTGATAAGAAATCAGCGTTTTAGCCAGCTGAATAAGCTCCTCCTTTTGTTCTTCCACTTTTTTGAGCAAAGAGTCTATTTGTTGATCCAATCGAATCCGCTCCTATTTCTAAAAATAAAAAGCCGTTTCACATGTTGTGAAACGGCTTAATCAAAACAAACAGAGTCCTTTGTACTCTGCTTTTCACCGCTTCCCTCCGCTGGCATGATCCAGATCAGGTCATAAGGGTTGAGACAATGTCTCTCTCAGCTTCGCAAAGCACCCCTAGGATGAATCGATATGTGTTTGTCAGGCATTTATCGGCTCGGCTCTTGTTAAAAACGGCCGATCCCGGTTCCATAATACATGGATTGCCGTATCAAAAAAAGCGGAAAGTATGTGATCAGTAAGCATTTCCTTTATTTCCCCTGATCTAAAGACCTCTCCCTGTTTTAGCAAAAGGGCTTTGTCAAAGACCGGCAAAATTTCTTCCGCATGATGTGTCACATAAAGGATCGATGGCGCATTTTCTTTGTTTGCAATGTATGTAATCGTATCTAACAATTTTTCCCGGGCAATAAAGTCCAAACCTGTGACTGGTTCGTCAAGTATCAGAAGCTCTGGATCAGCCATTAGCGCTCTTGCGATCAAAGCTCTTTGTTTTTCTCCTTGAGACAGGGTTTCATAGCGGCGGTCGGCGTATTCAATCGCTCCCAAGTCCTCTAACAAACCAATCGCTTTTTCCCTCGTTTCCGCACTTGGTGTTTCATATAATCCTATCGAAGCGTAAGCTCCGCTCAAAGCAATTTCAAATGCTGAGTCTGTGGGATAAAATTTTTGCTGAAGAGCCGCAGAGACGAGGCCGATTTTCCGTCTGAGTTTCTCCCCAAGCTCCGTTTTGCCAAATTCATGGCCAAGCACCTGCATCTCGCCTGCTGTTGGAAAATAATAAGAACAAAGCATATTTAACAGTGCTGTTTTTCCAGCGCCATTCAGCCCGTAAAGCACCCAATTTTCCTTTTCTTTCACCTCCCAATCAATATCCTTTAATATCCATTTTCCATTTCGTTTTAGTGAGACATTGTCTAGCTGCAAAATCATCTTGAGTTACTCCTTTTGTAATTGTTTTAATTTTCTTAAAACTCTGTATGGACTAGGATACCTCATTTTTCCCAAAACGTAAACCGCCCGAAATCAATAGAAAAGCCTTTAAAACAAAATTGTTTTAAAGGCTTCTCATTATTGATGAATGTTCTTATTCATTTGTTTGATAGCCGCTTTTTCAAGCCTGGACACTTGCGCTTGGGAAATGCCGATTTCTTCGGCTACTTCCATTTGAGTTTTCCCTTGGAAGAATCGCTTTCTCAAAATCATTTTTTCCCTCTCGTTCAGCCTTCTCATGCCCTCTTTTAAAGCAAGCTCTTCAATCCATTGTGAATCTTTATTGCGCTCATCGCTGATTTGGTCCATCACATAAATCGGGTCTCCGCCGTCGTTATAGATCGGTTCAAATAAAGAGACCGGATCCTGGATGGCATCAAGCGCAAATACGATTTCCTCATGCGGTACTTCAAGAACTTTTGCGATGTCTTCGGCAGTCGGCTCCTTGCTTGTCTCACTAATTAACCGCTCTCTGACCTGAAGTGCCTTGTAAGCGATATCCCGGAGCGATCTTGAGACGCGGATCGGGTTATTATCGCGTAAATACCTGCGGATCTCGCCGATAATCATAGGTACAGCGTATGTTGAAAACTTCACATTGTGGCTTAGATCAAAATTATCAATGGATTTCATTAGTCCGATACAGCCGACCTGAAATAAGTCATCAACATACTCTCCTCTGTTATTAAATCTTTGAATGACACTTAAGACAAGACGCAAGTTCCCGTTTACAAGCTTTTCTCTTGCTGAATCATCACCTTCATCCTGCAGCTGCCGAAACAGCCTTCTCATCTCTTCATTCTTGAGTACTGGTAACTTGGAGGTATCAACCCCGCAGATTTCGACTTTATTTCTCGACACTTTTTTCCCTCCCTACAGGAGCTGCTGTACAACGTTAAGTATCTCCTCGGGTGGGAAAAATATGCACTGCACTCAGACCGAAAAATAATCGAAATTGGGAAATCCCTGTAAAATAAAGGGGTTCTAACCATAAAAATTTTTACACCATTTTGTTGAACTCTTTTCTCAATCTTTTTATAATTCTTTTTTCCAAACGCGAAATATAGGATTGAGAAATTCCCATCATATCTGCTACATCCTTTTGGGTTTTTTCTTCTTCGCCGACTAGCCCAAACCGCAGCTCCATGATTTGCTTTTCTCTTTCATTGAGCTGTTCAAGCGCTTTTTTCAAAAGCTTTTTATCTACGTTAGCTTCTATGTCCTTTGTGATAATGTCGTCGTCAGTGCCGAGCACATCAGAAAGCAAAAGCTCATTTCCGTCCCAATCAATATTTAGCGGCTCATCAAAGGAAACCTCTGAGCGTATTTTGTTGTTTCTCCTTAAATACATCAGGATTTCGTTTTCTATACAGCGGGAGGCATAGGTCGCCAGCTTGATTTTCTTTTCTGGATTGAACGTATTTACAGCTTTGATTAATCCGATGGTGCCGATGCTGATTAAATCCTCTATATTGATTCCCGTATTTTCAAATTTACGGGCGATATAAACAACCAGACGCAGATTGCGTTCAATCAAAATGGCGCGAGCCGCCTGATCGCCGTTTGGGAGCTTCGCTAACAGTACCTGCTCCTCATCCTTAGATAATGGCGGCGGCAGGGCTTCACTCCCGCCTATGTAATAAACTTCATCACTTTTCAGCCCCAGTTTCATCAGCAGCTTATACCAGAGGTGCGTCAATCGCAATTTCAGTTTTTTCATCTTCCTCTCCCTTCTAAATGTCACGCCGTTTGAGTATGATAAGTAACGGACATTTGCGAACTTTATGAAACGTGTTTGATGGCCTTGCCCGAAAGCATTTTCGGATGAATAATCGCATCAAATTCTCCATCTGCCGATAGCTTTGTTGCGCTGATGCCAATTAAACATTTATCTGCAGAAATCATTTCTTCTTTTGTCATAATCGTTACGTGATCCGGTTTTATGCATAATAAAAATTGATTTTGCTGACCTACTCCCCTGTACGGAATCAGCCTCATTTTATCTAAAAAGCGAAACGAATCATCGAGCTGTTGGATGGCTTCCAATGGATCTGTGTTTTTGATGATCATCGTTTCGGCTGCTCCGAATATCGGCTCCAGCTTATCAATGTAAATAATCATAACCGGCGTTTTTGTGAGAGGATCGTACAGCTGATTACCGGAATCAATCAGCCCTCTGACATGAAGTGTTTGGCCCCCCAAATCCGCCTGTACGCTGACTCGTTCTTCATATTGAATGTTTTTTGTTTCAATATCATCAATTCTTCTTTTAGAAAAAAACCATAACGCCGGGAAGCCAGCAACAATAAACAACCAGCTGATTGGGTCTCCAAATCCGGTTTGATTCGTCATCATAACACCATTGCGCACGATCGAATTTGACTGCAGCAAAGAATGGGCTCCAATCATTCCTCCCCCCATTAAAAAAGTGGCAAAATAAAAGGAAAACAAATTTTGAAAGAAATAACGGAATCTCTTAAAGCCAAATGTCACCATCACAATAACAACTGAAAAAGCCAGCTTGCCTGCCGGGTGTTCAACGATCGGCGAAAAAGGAGTAAACATCAAAAGGACAATACTGGAACCGATGAACGCTCCGCCTATCAGTCTTCTTTTTTTCACATGCCGTTTTAAAATAAATGCCGTGAGCAAAAGCAAAAGTGCATCAAAACAAAAGTTTAACAGCCAAATGACATCTAAATAGATTTTCACATCTGACTCCCTTCTTTCTCGCGTCACGCTGTTCCTCTTCTTATTTCATAAGTATAAAGCAAGCTCTGTGGGAAAGTCTGTCAATTAATGTTGAGAGATAACTACAATTTTTAAGGGATATCTGCTTAATTTGTCGAGGAAATAAATGAGAGTATATATAAAAAAGCTGCCTGTGGCGGCAGCTTTTTCATACTTACTTTTTAGTATTGATATAAAGTTTTCCATTCGCTGTTTTTCTCGTTTCATTTCCATAAGCATCACGTGCAATCACTTCTACTTTTGCTCCGTTTGCATTAATAGAAGATGTGGCTGTCCAATAGCCTTCATATCTCCCTGGAGACACTTCTCTCAGCGGGAGCTCGGTGGCGTTTTGCACATTCGCTCTTGCATTTGTCAGCGGCAGGCGAATGACAAATGTTGCATCCAAATCTTCAGCGCTTGAGAAAGCGATTTTCACAGATTCACCGGCTTTTAAGGTTTTGTCCTCCCCAGGAATCAAGCCGGAAATGACGGGCTGGTCAAAGTTAACGTCAATGACAGCCTTTTTCGTCGTTTTGTTGCCGGCTAAGTCAGAGGCAGTCACCTTGACTTCATTGGTTCCGTTCTCCAAGAGAATACGGGCTGAGTATGAACCATCTGTAACTGTCGCTTTTTTGCCGTTCACCTTGACTTCTTTCAGGTGTTTATCTGATACAGACCCTTTGACAGTCAGTGTTTCTTTATTTGTTTTTTCGCCATCCTTTGGATTGTCCAGCGTCACTTCAGGTTTGTCTTGATCAAGCGTGACTGTGATTGGACTGGAGGCATCCGTAGTCCCGTTGTCTGTTGATGCAGCGGCCGTCAGCTCATTTTCACCCTTGCTGAGTGATATGTCTGCCTGGAACGTGCCATCCTCAGCAGCTTTCGTTTCTCCTGCTTCTTTCTTTCCATTATAAAGGTGTACCGTTGTGCCAGGAGAGGCTTTTCCTTTTACCGTAACATTCTCTTTATTTGTGTATGATTTGTCCGCCGGTGAAGTAATTTCAGGTACAGCAGCTTCATAATCAACTAAGGCGCGAATCATATAGTTGCCGTCAGCTTTGTCACCTGGCTGCCATTGGCCGCCTATATACTGCCAGTTGCGGCCGGAGTTCTTACCGTTTTCATCCAATGCCAGTCCAGGTGAATATGGATCAGGTTTGGACTGGATATACACGAGATAAAAGTCTTTATCGACCATAATCCCTTTTGAACTGAGATCTACCTTTGTCCATTCACCATTGCGAAGGGCTTCAGCGTCAAATGGCCCGGCAATTTTTTTGCCTGGTGCGCCATCTTCTCCTGTAGCATCATATACCTCAACCTTAAACTCCGTGCCGCCGGGATCAGGGAACTCCGAATCCCAGAATCTGAACAGCCCTCCTGTAAGCATACCTTTGTCCTTGCCGTCAGCCAGCGTCATTTTGACCGCCCATCCGTTACCGGCCGCAAAATAGGAATTGGCATTCTCCGCCGTTCCATCATCATATGCTATCTCACCAGGATAACCGACGAAAGGCTTCAGTACAGTTTCTTTAGTCACATCACCTTTTAAATCAACGGAAAATTCATCGCTGTAATAACCCGGTGCAGCGATTTTAATCGTATAAGCGCCTTCATAGGCCTCAAGCGTATATTCACCTTTGTCGTTTGTTGTAGCCGGTTCAACCGCAGCATCCTCCACCACATAAACGGAGGCACCTTTTACCGGCTCACCTGTCGTTTTATTAATGACCATGCCTTTTAATGTACCCTTCTTCATTTCTTCTAACGTAAAATGAGCTTGTGTCGTCTGATCTGCTTGCAGAGAAACTTTTTGTGTTTTTGATTGATAGCCGTACGCTTCTGCCATCAGTGTATAGTCTCCGGCTTTGTGCATCAGCTTGTACTGCCCTGTAGATTGATCCGAATATGTTGATTTTCCTGTTTCTACTACACTGACTTGTGCTCTCAGCGGCAAAACTTGAGGCTGTATATCTTTACCCTCGGTTTTTACAGCTGTATGTTGAGATGGCTTAGCTTCTTTCGGATTCACTGCTTTTTTCTTTTGCTTTCCAGACGGCTTTTCAACACCCAGCTTATTCTTTTTGGCTGTTTTTCCGGACGATTTGTCAGAAAGCACCACATCATCAATGTACCAGCCTTCCTTTTCAATGCTTTCATCAGATTGAAGGTTGAACATCACTTGAATGTTCTGGCCTTTATAAGCAGTTAAATCAATTTCTTCTTCCGTCCAGCTTGCTGTCTTTCCATTATAGACACCAGCCTGCTCCCAATTCTTTTCACCTTCCGGAAGAACAAAAACATAGCCGTAATCAAAATCTTCCTCTAAATTGTGCCAGCTCTTAAATTGCAAAAACAGATTTCCTGAATCCGGCACTTTAACAGGAGGCATGATGAGATTCATGTTTGCTGAACTGGAATAGTTTCCCGCCAGGTTTGTTCCGTACACTTTTTCTCCTGATGCCGCTTTATTTGGGCCTGAAGACGGAACTCCCCATTCCCAGTTATTATTGGTTCCGCTCGTTATCCAGCCGCCGGGGGCAGCTTCAAAATCCTGCTTATATCCCACTGTGATGCTTGGTTTCACTGTTACATCGTATGTGTCAGACTCAACGACATGGCCGCCAAAATCCTGAATCATCCACTTATAGCTTAGTGCAGCCCCTTTTATGTTTGAGATCTCTGCCTGATACGTTCCTTTCAAGTGATCACCGCTGACTCGTTTAGCCGTTACTTGTGTCCATTCACCTTGATCCAGCTTATAGGACAGCTTTACTGATGTCACACTTACATTATCCTCAGCTGTCAATGTCAGCGGCAGGTTCGCGCCTTCATAGGCTTCTGTTACCTTCTCGTGCTGATAGACAGGGGGCTCTTGATCATTGCCCTCAACAGAAACTTGTCCTTCTGCTTTTCCTAATCCGTCTGTAACAGCGGATACAGCATCAAAAGCGTTCACCAAACCATGGCCGTATCCGTTATTCGGTGAATCAGGAAATGTAGAATCCGTCAGCGGTTCAGCTGTACTGGTTAATATATCTTCCATCTCATCAACAGAAAGTGAGGCATCCGCCTGTTTCAGCAGTGCGGCAACAGCGGATACGTGCGGACCTGCCATTGATGTGCCGTCCCATCCGTCCTCATATGTCTGACCGGGAACGGAAGAGCGGATATTGACGCCCGGTGCAGAAATTTCCGGCTTTATTTCATCATATGGAGAGGGTCCTTGAAGGGAAAAGTCAGCGAGCTTTTTATTGATATCAGTCGCTCCAGTTGCAAACGACTCCGGATAGTTGGCAGGATTTGCGATAGAACCAGGTCCGCCCGGAATAAAGAGATCCGTATTCCCCGCTGAAAACTCAGGAAAAATATCGGCCGCACGCCAGGCATTGACCATGTCTCTGTACCATTCATCGAGTCCTGATCCCCCGCCCCAGGAGTTATTGACAACATCAGGAGCCATCTCAGGATGTGGTTTGCCCTCTGCGTCCTTTGGAGCTAAAACCCATTCGCCAGCCTTCAAAATGTCAGCATCAGTGCCGCCATCTTCGGAGAACGCTTTAACCGCAATCCATTTTGCGCCAGGCGCTACACCGATTTGATTTTTCCCATCCTGTTCAGCTCCCACCATCGTACCTGTTACGTGGGTTCCGTGAGCCAGATCATCGTAAGGGCTTTCTTCCCCTGCTACTGCATCGTACCAGTTCATTTCATGATTAGGCTTATCAGGATTTGCCGGATCATATCCGCGATATTTCTCTTTTAACGCCGGATGGTTCCATTCCACACCGGTATCAATGGACGCAACAACTGTGCCAGTTCCATCGTATCCAAGTGCCCAAGCTTTCGGGGCATCGATTTGGTTTATATTCCACTCCACACCGTCAGTTGCTTTGACAGCTTTTTGCGTTTTTTTCATATGAAATGGTGAGGCTGACTTAAACAGCTGCCGTTTCTCATTTGGAAGCACCTTTTCCACTTCAGGGAACTGCGCCACTTTTTCCATCACCTCTTTTGAGGCATGGACAGCGATCCCATTCACGATATAATAAGAGTGAATCTGGTCTGCATTCCCCTTATTTTTCTGGCTGTTCAAGTATGTTAAGACGTCACTCTGGGATTCATCGGCTGTGACTTTTAAAGATGACACAACGGCAGAGCGCTTTTGATATTCTGTCTTAGCGGCAGTCAGATTCTTCGCTTTCGCTTTTTTAGCAGCTGCTTTTGCCGCTTTTTCTGTGTCGGCTTGATCTTTAAATTTAATCAGAAAGGTCATTTTTTCTTTCTTTTTAAAGCTTTTCTTTAATGAACTTGAGATCTTGTTCTGAATGGTTTCAGCAGATTGAAGCTCCTGTTTAACAGAAGTTGAGGCATCTTTGCTGCTTGCTCCGGCTGCACCCGGAAATAGCAGTGAACCAATGACAACCGTACTTAAAACAGAGCTGATGAGTCTGTTTTTCGTTTTTTTCCTCATTTTTATCCCCCTTATTCAACATGCGTTGTAAAAAATATGTCGTCCCTCCTTTTAAAAATGTGTGGTTTGTCAGAACATCGCTGTATGTTAACTGTAGACAATCTGCATTACAGATATTGTCGTTTTATGTCACCGAATTTCCAAATATATGAAAATGATAAAATCGTCACGAAACAATAATAGGTCTAATAGCCTGATTTGTTGCTATACGAAGGAAGACATGGAGAAAAAGATTTTACAAGAAGAAAAGGTTTTGGAGAAAAACAAAAAGGACAAAATCGGAAACGATTTTGTCCTTTACATTAGCCGCGTTTATTACGGTTTCTTAAGAATGTCGGGATGTCAAGCGTATCATCAGCCGGCTGTGAAGTATGACGGCTTACTGTGTTTTGCTGCTGAGGCTCCTCACGTTTTGGCTCACGCTTTGGAACACTTTGATTATGTGTTTTGCTGCTTTGGTTTAAGCTTGGACGCTGAGGTTTTGTCACGTCCTTCTCTTGTTCGATAAAACCAGTCGCAATCACTGTCACCACAATCTCGTCTTTTAGATTCTCGTTAATAACAGAACCGAAAATCATGTTGACGTCTTGGTCAGACGCTGAAGCGACAATGTCTGCTGCTTCCTGAACTTCATATAGGCTGAGGTTTGTTCCCCCAGTGATGTTCATGAGGACGCCTTGTGCACCGTCAATGGCCGCTTCAAGAAGCGGGCTGGAGATCGCTTTTTTCGCTGCCTCTGCCGCGCGGTTTTCTCCAGTTGCAATACCGATGCCCATCAAAGCAGATCCTTTGTTTGACATGATTGTTTTCACATCAGCAAAGTCAAGGTTGATAAGACCAGGCGTAGCAATCAAGTCAGAAATCCCTTGAACCCCTTGGCGGAGTACGTTATCTGCTTCACGGAATGCTTCAAGCATCGGTGTGTTTTTATCAACAATTTCAAGGATACGGTCGTTCGGGATCACGATCAGTGTATCCACCGCTTCTTTCATTGCCGAGATTCCGCCTGCAGCTTGAAGCTGTCTTTTGCGTCCTTCAAATGTAAACGGTCTTGTGACGACTCCGACTGTTAGTGCGCCTAAGTCTTTCGCGATTTGCGCGATAACCGGTGCGGCACCTGTTCCTGTTCCGCCGCCCATACCAGCTGTCACGAATACCATGTCAGCGCCTTTTAACGCTTCTTCAATCTGCTCTTTGCTTTCTTCAGCGGCTTTTTTTCCGACTTCCGGATTCGCACCTGCTCCCAATCCTCTAGTCAGCTTTGCACCGATTTGCATTTTCACTTCTGCTTTTGACAGGTTAAGAGCTTGAGCGTCTGTATTTACCGCGATGTACTCTACTCCTTGCACTTCATTTTCAATCATTCGGTTAACGGCGTTGTTACCGCCGCCTCCTACTCCGATTACTTTAATTGATGCTAAGCCGTCTATGTTTGTTTCGAACTCCAACATGCTAAATCCTCCTAATCTGCCGAATGACTATCTATCTATTCCCAAAACATGCTTAATAGTTTTTTCATTTTGCTCTGTTTATGTTGTTCGGCTTGTGTTTTTTGTTTTCCTTTTGGCCGCTGCTGCACCTTATTTTGGTGATGATGCTGCTCTTGTTCCTCTGATGATGAGACTGCAATTTCCTGCACCGCTTCTTCAGGCATCTTGAAGCCTATTGCTCTGCCTTGGATTCTTGCATTTCGGCAGGCGAATTGGATCAGGCCTACTCCCGTCATATATTGAGGATCTCTTACACCGATATAATTCGGGCTTGCCACCCTGACATTGTTTTGCAGCACATCCTGTGCCAATGACATGACACCCGGCATTGCTGCTTGTCCTCCTGTCAGCACGAAGCCTCCCGGCAGATCGGTAATTCCCATACTGCGAAGTTCTTCTGAAACAATTTCAAGAATTTCTTCTACTCTTGCTTCAATGATATTCGCTGCTTCCTGCTGTGTAAATGTTTGTTTTTGATTGGTGCCTATAACGGTTACCTCAAAGACTTCATCTTCAGAAGCTTCGTCATAGTAGGCATGTCCAAATTGCTTTTTCACGCGTTCTGCTTCTTCTGTTGACGTTCTCAATCCGATGGAGATATCTTTGGTGATATTTTCGCCTCCGAGAGGAATGACACGGGTAGAAGTGAGATGTCCGTTCTGGAATACGGCAATGGTTGTTGACCCTCCCCCTATATCAATGAGAGCCACACCAAGGTTTTTCTCGTCCTTTGATAATGCAGCAGAACCGGCTGCCAGCGGCTGAAGACAAATGTCAGTTATTTCAATACCGGCTCTTTCAACACAGCGGAGCAAGTTATGTAAGATTGTTTTTGAACCGGTGATCAAGGTGCCCTCTACTTCTAAACGCACACCCAGCATTTTTTTCGGATCAGTGATTTCATCTCTTCCATCAACGATAAACTGTTTAGGTACGACGTCCACAATCAGCTGTTCATGCGGTATTGAAACCACCTGGGCCGCCTCCATGACACGGCGCACATCTTCAACTTGAATTTCTTTATTTTCACTGGAAACTGCTACAACACCATTTGTATCTTGAATATTGATATAATTTCCATTAACGCCGACAATCGCTTTTCTTAGCGGAAAACCTACCATTCTTTCAGCTTGGTCAAACGCTTTTCTTATAGAATGAACGGTCTCATCTATATCAACGATTGAGCCTTTTTTTAACCCTTCGGACGGTACATTTCCCACACCGATAATATTAAGGGAATCATCTGTCATTTCTCCGACGATCACTTTTGTATTGGACGTACCGATGTCAAGACTGACGTAAAGTTCATTGTTGTTCATTCTATGGCACCTCCTCACATTTCGATCATTTCTATTCTATTATTTGCGGAACAACAATACAATGAATGTGGCTTTACAAGTGTGTAACAAAAAATAACAACGGAATATTCCTATGTGTTTTTCACATTTTATGTTTATTGAAAATATTCGTTATATCCTATGTATATCCTCTTTTATATCACATTTTTTTTATTTTTTTTAGTCAGAGACCACTTTGTTAGTAGATTTCTTCTGATAACGGCTATATTCTGAAATAATCTGACTCCAAATGCGAAAATACCTGCTAAATACAAGTCTACACCAAGATGGACTCCCAGAAAAGCTAAACTTATTGCCAATATAATATTAAAAAAGAAACCGGAAACAAATACCATTTCATCATATGTACCTTGTAAATGCGCTCTGATTCCGCCAATTAATGTATCAAGTGCGGCAAGCACGGCAAGCGATAAATAGTTTGAGTATTCACTCGGTATCGTTAAGTTTGTCATCAGTCCTATCGCAATTCCGAGCACCAGTCCCAGCACGGGCAGCCACATGACAACTCTCCTCCTTTTCAGTCTTTAAGCGGTTTCAGCTGTTGTACGTCCAATGGTCTGTCATATGCTTTTAATGTCAGTTTGCTTTTAGATTGACCGGCTTTTAATGCTAAATTTTCAGATGCAAAGAGATCCTCAAGGCCTGACCCCTTTACTCTGCTGTACAGCATGTCCGGGTCTTCGGCAAGCACTTTTACTGTTAAAGGATAATCGTCAAGGCTGTATCCGTCTATTTTTGTTATGCCGTTTATATCCCTTATGACTGTATGATTTACAACTCTTCGCTCATTAATCGAGATATGCTCCGCACCGAAAGAGTTAAGTTCATTGATCAGCTTCTTCAGCAAATCCGGAGGCGGATGTTCGATCGGCTCTCCTGTTAAGCTTTCCGAAAAAAGCGGGGAAATGGTGATGACAATTCCGCTACCTGTTATATCGGTCATGCCGGCTGTTTTTTTTAAGGTTTGCAATGTATTATTGATCGCGGTTTCTTTTGTCATTTCTTTTGTTTGTGAATAGCTATTCAGCAATTTGTCATATTTGTTTATTTCAGCCAGCAGCTTTTCCTGCTTTTTCTGTTCTGAAGTCAGCTCTTCCCTTATATCCCACATATCTCTTGTGTCTCTGACTTTAGGGTGCTGTAACGAGTTAAACTGAACAGCTATCATGAGGCCGAAGATGACCATAAGCACACTGATGCTTATGAAGGAACGCTTTATTTTCAATCTGTTTCACCCGCTTTTTCCGTCATTCCTTCGTTTTCAGAATGGGTTTCATTTGTACGTTTTTCTCTTTTTCTGCGGAAACAGAAATATGATCGATTGACAGCTGATCAACCAGGCCTCCTGCTATATTTAACGAGGGCAGCAGGACATCAGGATCTCCAATAGCAGATATCGTAAACGGAGCGGGATGCTGAACCCCGTCTACCGTTACAACAGGGCCGTTGCACTTGATATAGGAGTCATGTGTCAGACGCTGTCCATTCACAGCGACGGCCGCCGCACCCGAGATATACAGTTCGTTCACCACTTGAAAGATATGGCTTTCGTGAACGATGTAGCTGTTCACATTCTCCCCTTCCGGTATGTACGACGCATCTTCCAGGGTCACTTCAACGCCCTCTCCCTGTACACCGACTTCGCCAATATACATTCTGTATTTTTCTGTATCTTCGAGATCGTTATAGTATTCCGTCTTTTCTTTCTTCAGCTTGTTTTCCGCCTGACGGACTTTGTTCTGCTTTTGATATAATTCTTTTTCAAGATTTTTATTTTCTTTCTCCTGCTTGAGCAGTTCATCTCTCAGCGTATATTCTTTTTTCCACTCTTCCGTCTCAGCCGCGCTTTTGTTGTTTTGCTTTGTCATTTGAAACGAAAATGAAATCAAAAAGCCTGCGACAAGCATAATCAAAGAAAGAAGGACTGCTGATTTGCCTCTCAATTTTCCTCTTCCTTTTTAGCAGCTTTCCCATTTTTTCCAAACTCTTCAAAATAGGTTGCAACTTCTAAATGAATAATTCCTTTCTTATTGCTGCTAAGCTGCGAAATGATAGAAGGATACGTTTTCATTCGGTCTGCAAAGGTTTTAATAGACGCAGTGACGACATAACCGTCGTTCATATACAATTTAATGCGGTTTTTATCCATTTTTACAGGTGTATAATAAATTTCTGAAATCGACTGTTTTAAAGAATTCGAAAGAGCATCAAGCTGCTTGGCCATTTGAGACCGTTTTTTCGCGTTTGTCCAATTGACCAAAATCGGTCCGGCATCATCCGGCGTTACTTCGTTTGGCAAAACTGAACCGTTTTCAAGCACTTCATAGTAAACTTCGTCTTTTTCTAAATAAGCAATCGCTTTATATTCTTCGATCACAATGTTGATTTTATTAGGAAGCGATTTGCTGATTTCCGCTTTTTTCACTAATTTATTTTGCTGAATCTTCTTTTCTGTTTTTTTCTTGTCCAAACTCCAAAACTCAGTATCTCCGCTGTTAATATCGGAAAGATCGATAATTTCCTTTTTGGATACATTCTCATTCCCTGTAACAGAAATTGTTGATACTTTGCTGATTGGCGTCTGCAGGTACACGATGACCAGCACCATCACAAAAAAGAGCATAATAAATGAAATGAGACGGCGGTTTGCCTTCTGTTTCCGCTGCTCTTTAATTTTAGGAATCCGTTCTTCAATGTTTACGATTTTTTCTCGGTCATGACCTGGGTTCATTGCCTGTTCACCTCATTCAAATGAAACAGCTGTTAAAAGTCTGTCTACTCCAAAACAAACGGCATACTATGATGCCGTTTGTCGTTTGCTTACAGTATATCACATGAACTGCTTCAGTCAGAACTTGAATCAGCGATTGTCTCCGATGATTTCAACCTCTGTGTGCATATCAATCTCGTATTTTTCACGGATTGTCTTTTTCACATGGTCGATGAGATCAAGCACATCTTTTGCTGACGCTCCGCCCGCATTGACGATGAAGTTTCCGTGCATCTCCGAAATCTTTGCACCGCCGATTTGATATCCTTTCAAGCCTGCTTTTTCAACAAGGTTTCCGGCATGATTTGGTAGCGGGTTTCTGAATATGCTTCCCGCACAAGGGCTTGAATACGGCTGTGTATTTTTTCTATAGTCTTTGTTGCTTTGCATTTGCTGAACGATTGATTCCTTATCCTTCTGCTCCAGCTGCAAAACAGCTTCAAGGCAAACGCCCGGGCGTTTCTTTTGCAATACAGATGTTCTGTAGCTGAAATCCATTTGCTCATTTGTCAGCCACTCAATCGTGCCGTCTTCAAATAAAATATGGGCTTTAACTAGGATTTCGCTCATATCAGAACCGTGAGCGCCGGCATTCATATAAACCGCTCCGCCGACTGATCCCGGAATACCCGCAGCAAATTCCAAGCCAGAGAGGCCTTTTTTGCTCAATGATGTAGCAAGACGAACCACTGAATAACCGCCTCCGACCGTCACTTGTTCCCCGTCAAGCTCCAAATGATCAAGGCCCGCGCCAAGCTTGATCACTACGCCTCTGATTCCTTCATCTAAAACAAGAAGATTTGATCCGCGGCCGATGACTGTCCACTTCATATCATGTTTTTTAATAACGTCCATGATATCTTTGACAGCATCTACACTGCTTGGAATGACCAATACATCCGCAGGTCCGCCGATTTTCATCGTGGTATGATTCGCGAGCGGTTCGTTTGCAAGAACCTTGCCGACTTCGCGTTCTTTTAATTCCTGTATCACTTTCTCCATCGTAAACCTCCGCATTCCATTTGCTTTTCTATTATTTTTTCAATTCTTCGAGTACGCTGTATAAACGGGCAGCCGCGTCAGGAACACCGAGTGACTTTGTCCGTTCGCTCATTTCCTTTAACGTTTGCTCATTCAGTACAATCCGGTCAAGCGCATCAATCAGTTTTTCCCCGCTGAGCTCTGTTTCTTTTAGAACAATCGCCGCATCATGCTGGCCGAGAGATCTCGCATTGACCTCCTGGTGATTCGCTGTTACATACGGGCTTGGGATCAGCACACTTGGGATTCCAAGAGCAGTGATTTCGGCAATCGTCGTCGCACCGGCTCTGGCTACAATGACATCAATAGCTTTTAGATACTCAGGCATCTGGTGAAGAAACGGCTTTGTGACCATATTATCAGCGGCACCCTTGCTTTTCAGCTCATTCATCACTTTGTCATAGTGAACTTCGCCTGTGATATACAGCACTTGGTAGTCTCTTGTTTTCAGCGCATCCTGCATCTCAATGACAGCACGGTTAATCGGTGCTGCACCTCGGCTTCCGCCAAAAATCAAGACCGTTTTCTTCTCCTCAGCAAGCCCAAATTCAGCCATTGATCGGCCCGTCTTTATTGAGACGACTTCAGAGGCTCTCGGGTTTCCTGTAAATACAACTTTCTCGCTAGGAAAATGTGATTTGGCTTCTTCAAAACAAATCGCTACTTTATTAACATATTTTGAAAGAAACTTATTCGTGATGCCCGGCAGGCTGTTTTGTTCATGAACGATAGTCGGAATGCCCATTTTCGCAGCGGCATAGACAACCGGCCCGCATACGTAACCGCCCGTTCCAATCACGGCATCAGGCTTAAATTCCGCTAAATACGATTTGCTCTTTTTTACGCCCTTCAGAAAACGCATTACAGTCTTGACGTTTTCAAATGACAGCTTTCTTTTAAATCCTGTAATTTCAATTGACCGAAACGGAATATTCTCCCGCTCAACAATTGTTTTCTCCAGCCCGTTTTCTGTTCCGATATATAAAAATTCTACATCAGGATGACGGCGCTGCACTTCTTTAATAAAAGCAAGCGCAGGATAAATATGTCCTCCTGTGCCGCCTCCGCTTATTGCAATACGCATATCTCTTCCCCCAGTCTAAGTTTCTCTATAACATAGCGATAACCCTGTTTAGTTAGACAGGGTTATCACATCAATTGTTTCTCAGGCCCCCTGTTTCACAAAGAGCTTTGGCAATCCATTCATTAATACCTCGAGTAGCGGCTCACGTTCAGCAGCACACCGACAGCCATCAGCATTAGGGTCAAGGAAGAGCCTCCGTAGCTGAGAAACGGGAGGGTGATCCCTGTTACCGGAATCAGGCCAGTGACTACACCGATATTAATCATGACTTGAATGGCAATCATTGAAATAATACCGACTGCGACAAAGCTCCCGTACAGATCAGGCGCACCGAGCGCGATTCTGATCCCTCTCCACAGCAGAACGCTGAAGAGGAGCAAAATAAGTGTTCCTCCGATAAAGCCAAGTTCCTCAGACAAGATGGCAAAAATAAAGTCTGTCTGCGGCTCAGGCAGATAAAAGAACTTCTGTCTGCTTTGTCCGAGTCCCATTCCGAACAATCCGCCGGGCCCCACTGCATAAAGCGATTGAATGATTTGAAAACCGCTTCCGAGCGGGTCTTCCCACGGATTTAAGTATGAAGTAATCCGCTTAATCCGATATGGAGCCGATAATACGAGCCCGACAAATCCGCTGAGGCCAATCAGCCCTAGAAAGGCGAAATGGGCGATTCGCGCGCCGGCTACAAAAATCATGACAATACAAGTTCCGACCATTACGGTCCCCGTTCCAAGGTCAGGCTGGCACATGATAATCAAAAACGCTGAAAACACAATACCAAGTGCCGGGATGAATCCCCGTCTGAACGATGTGATGTTTTTTTGTTTTTCAGAGAGAAATTTAGCAAGGAATGCGATCATCGCAAGCTTCATAAACTCTGAAGGCTGAATGCTGAATGCTCCGACCCCGATCCAGCTTCTTGAACCGTTCCGCACCATGCCGACGCCCGGTATCAAAACCAGCACAAGAAGGAAAAAACAGATAACCAAGAGCATTTTGGACCATGTCCTCCAAGTCCAATAATCGACATTCATGATAAAAAACATGGCAATGACGCCGATTCCCGCAAACAGCAGCTGCCGTTTCGCGAAAAAGAATGAGTCGTCAAATTTATAATCCGCCCAAACCGCACTCGCACTGTACACCATAATTAAACCGATTGTTAATAATAATAGCGTAATGATGACCAATAACAAATCAGGCGATGTTTTTTTAGTAGTCAAAGCAATCGACACCCCAAGCTTAAAGTCATTAGGGCTGCTGATTCACTTCAAGACAAGCCCTTACTTAAGCATATGCACGGCATCTATAAACATGTCACCGCGTTCTTCAAATGTTTTGAATTGATCCCAGCTCGCACACGCAGGTGAAAGCAGGATAACATCTCCCTCATCTGAGAGCGCAAACGCCGCAGATACTGCTTGTTCAACATTATCGACACGTTTGACATGTTGTATTCCCAGCTCATTGCCGATCTTCTCGAGCTTCGGTGCTGTCTGGCCAAATGTAAGCACCGCTTTGACATGCTTCATATACGGTTTTAAGTCGTCAAAACCATTTCCGCGATCCAGTCCGCCCGCAAGCAGAATGACCGGTTTGTCAAAAGCGGAAAGCGCCTTGCTTGTCGCCAAAATGTTTGTTGCTTTACTGTCATTATAAAACTTGCGGTCTTTCACTGTTGTGACATATTGGAGACGGTGCTTCACGCCTGTAAAGCTTGTCAGCACCTTTTTGACTGCTTCGTTGGACGCTCCAGCCGTTTTCACAACCGCTATGGCAGCTAAAATGTTCTCCATGTTATGAGCGCCGGGCAGCACAACCTCTTCAAGAGGAAGAATGGCTTCGCCGTTGAACATAATCACACCGTCTTTTACATAAGCGCCCTGCTCAAGGGTTTCACTGACAGAAAACGGGACGATTTCGGCTTTTCCAGCTTCAGCCAGACGCACGACGGTTGCATCATCCTGGTTCACAATGGCTTTATCTGAAGCAGTTTGATGAAGGTACACTTTCTGTTTCGCTTTTTCATAATTTTCTCGCGTATGGTGATAATCCAAATGGGCGTCAAATATGTTTAAAATCAAGCTGATTTCCGGTCTGAAGGCGTGTGTTCCCATCAGCTGAAACGAAGACAGTTCAGTAACGATCCATTCATCCCCATCAGCATGATGGGCAACCTCACTTGCGACTGTGCCGATGTTGCCGGCAATCAATGCTTTTTGCGAGTCGGCTTTTAGCATTTCATAAATCAGCGTTGTCGTGGTCGTTTTTCCGTTTGATCCGGTGATCCCGATAAACTTTGCGTTTGTCAGGTAGTAAGCAAGCTCAATTTCCGTCCAAACCGGGATCCCTCTTTTTTCCGCTTCCTGAACCATAATGTTTTCATAAGGAATACCCGGGTTTTTGATCAGAACCGTGATTTTATGCTGATCGAACAGAGAAACCGGATGCTCTCCGCAAACAACCTCAATTCCTTTTTCAGAAAGCTTTTGC
This sequence comes from Bacillus tequilensis KCTC 13622, assembly GCF_000507145.1. Classification (GTDB taxonomy): domain Bacteria; phylum Bacillota; class Bacilli; order Bacillales; family Bacillaceae; genus Bacillus; species Bacillus tequilensis. Next base: position 277,965 of record NZ_AYTO01000041.1, read on the forward strand.
GCTGGTTCGTTTTCTTCAAAAGGCTTTTGGTCGTTAACTGCCACATACATGCCTTTTTCATGAAGAATGGATGCCGCCGCATACCCGCTTTTCGCGAGCCCAAGGATTAAAAAATGCTGATTCTGTAAAAATTGATCGTTTTCCACTTATAACCACACCTCGATGTAAATTCCTAAAACGGCAAGCAAAAGTCCCGCAGCCCAAAATGTCACGACTACTCTCCATTCAGACCAGCCGACAAGCTCATAGTGGTGATGAAGCGGACTCATTTTAAAGATTCGTTTACCCGTCGTTTTAAAGCTGATAACCTGCAGAATAACGGATAGTGTCTCGATAACGAATACACCGCCGATGATAACCAGCAGGATTTCTAATTTCGTTAAAATCGCAATGGTAACGATAGCTCCTCCCAATGCAAGTGATCCCGTATCTCCCATAAAGACTTTGGCCGGATGAGCATTAAATACAAGGAAGCCAAGCACTGCGCCGACAACTGCAACTGAGAAAATCGCTACGTCATATTGGGACTGATTCCATGCCAGGATGGCAAAGGCGCCAAAAGCAATCGCAGCCGTACCCGATAATAAACCGTCAAGGCCGTCAGTCAGGTTAACCGCGTTTGATCCTCCGACAAGCATAAAGAGCACAAGGATAAAGTAAGCCCAGCCAAGATCAAATGATAAATCAGTTCCAGGTACGCGAATATCCGTCGCGAAATTGTAGTAATGATACACGGCATAAAATACAACCGCAATGATAATTTGTCCGATTAGCTTTTGCTTTGACGTCAATCCAAGGTTGCGCTTCATGACGACCTTGATGTAATCATCTAAAAAGCCAAGCAGACCGTAGCCGAGTGTAACAAACAGAAGCAGCACCATTTCCGGGCTTATTTCTGAAAACTTCTGTGTCATCACAATTGTTGTCACAATGATAGAAAGTATGATCATAACCCCGCCCATTGTCGGCGTCCCTGATTTTTTTTGATGTGATTTCGGTCCTTCTTCTCTAATACTTTGGCCGAATTTTAATCTTCTTAAAAACGGAATAAGAATCGGAGAGAGCAGAACACTAATTAAAAACCCCATTAAAATTGTAAATAGAATGACTTGCTCAAGCATTGTCCTTTTCTCCTCCTGTTTCTTTCAAACGACATACGTAGTTATCATATTCATGATTTTTTTCCATATGAAAAATCTTTTCGAGCTCCATTATTCAATAACATCTCTTTCCTATGAATTCGTCTTATTTTTATTGAGTTCGACAATGGCTCTCGCCGCCACCTCAGCATCATCAAAATCGAACGTTTTGTTTCCGATCTGCTGATAGGTTTCATGCCCTTTTCCGGCTATGAGGACAACGTCGCCTTTTTTAGCATTGGCAATCGCGAAAAAGATCGCCTGCTCGCGGTTTGCGATGCTGTGGTAGTATGCGTTCACTACTCCAGCTTCCATATCTCTTAAAATCGCGCGAGGATCTTCGCTTCTCGGGTTATCTGAAGTGAAAATCGGCTCGTCAGCGAGCTCTACAGCGATTTTAGCCATTTTAGGGCGCTTCGTCTTGTCTCTGTCTCCCCCGCAGCCGACAACGACGAAAAGTTTTCCTTCCGTCATGTCTCTGCAAGTGTTCAGCACATTTTCAAGGCTGTCCGGCGTGTGCGCGTAATCTACAATGACCGGAAACTCCTGCTGCTGATTGACCAATTCAAATCGGCCTCTTACGCCATGCAATTCTTCAACAGCTTCAGTGATAATTTCAAACGGGACGCCTGCTGCAATACATGTTGCGACCGCTGCCAGCACGTTATACACGTTAAATTGTCCGACGAGCGACATCGTAATGTGCTTAGTGCCTTTGTTTGTCACAAGATCAAAGCTTGTGCCCTGTGCAGTGATCGTGATGTTCTTCGCCATCACATCAGCGTTGTTTTTAATTCCGTATGTAGAGATATGCGCTGCTGTTACCTTTTCAAAATAAGCGCTCGCCTCATCGTCAGCGTTCAGCACGGCACGCTTTGGATGTTCATGGTTGAAAGCTCCGCCAAGCTGAGAAAAGAGCAGGCTTTTTGCATGTCGGTACTCATCCATCGTTTTATGATAGTCCAGATGGTCCTGCGTTAAATTCGTAAACACGGCAATATCGTAATCGCAGCCATGAACCCGTCCTAAAGACAAAGCGTGAGAAGAAACTTCCATGATGGCAGTGTCTACATGCTTGTCATTCATTTTCTTAAACGTTTTCTGCAGCGTGACGCTTTCAGGCGTTGTGTTTTTAACAGGAAGTGTTTCATCGCCGATTTTCATGTACATAGTGCCGATTAAACCTGTTCGTTTTCCCGCTTTTTTCAGAATCTCATCGACCATGTGGGTCGTTGATGTTTTGCCGTTTGTGCCTGTGATTCCGATCAGCTGAAGCTTCTTTGTCGGCTGTCCGTAAAACGCATCAGACAAAACGCTGAGCGCACGCAGAGACTGGCGGACAATAATGACAGGCACATCCACATCGAGCTCTCTTTCTGCCACAATAGCCGCTGCGCCGCTTTCTACTGCTTTTTGGGCAAAATCATGGCCATCCACCGTATACCCTTTTACACATACAAAAAGACTCCCTTTCTTTACTTCCCTGGAGTCCATCTCAATTGAAGTTATGTCAGGGTCTTGTGTGTCGTTTACAGAAGGTTCGGTTGTTAAGTATGTAAGCAGCTTTGTAAGTTTCATCGTATCAAACCTCTCAACATTCTAATTCGTTCTCTTTATCATTGAAGTCACGTCAAATGAAGTGATAATGATTTTAAGCATACAGTTCATATTTTAGCGTAAATAAAAGGATACATCCAGCTAATCTTGAAAGATATCAGCATTTTTTCTGCAATAAAAGAATAGGCAGCCCAAATCAATCGGCTGCCTCCTTTTCATCTTCTTCAGTCAAATAAACGCGTATCTTTGAGCCCTCTTTTACTTTTGTTCCGGCAGCTGGCGATTGTTTTACGATTTTGCTTCCTTTCCCGGAAGCATCGACATTAAGATTCACCAAAAGTGACTCAAGATCTGAGACAGACATCCCTACAACATTCGGAACTTCTATTGTTTTTGTGTCGTTCCATTGATATTTTTTCTCGATTTGGTTTTTCCGAGGCTTCACACCAAGCTCCGGCAGGCTGTCTCTCATAATATTCCCGACAATAGGCGCTGCAACGGTTCCGCCAAATTGAATCGTGCCTTTCGGGTTATCCACCGCAACATAGACGACAAGACTAGGATCGTCAGCAGGCGCGAAACCGATAAATGATACAATGTGGTTGTTTTCGAGATATTTCCCGTCTTTAACTTTTTGTGCAGTTCCCGTCTTTCCGCCGACACGATACCCTTCAACAAATGCGTTGCGGCCGGTGCCTTCTGCGACGACGCTTTCTAGTGCATAACGGATTTGTTTAGATGTTTCCTCAGAAATGACTTGTTTCTTAGCGATCGGTGATTGTTTTTTGACTGTTTTTTTCGTTACAGGGTCGATCCATTCCTTTGCAATATAAGGTGTGTAAAGCGTCCCTCCGTTTACTGCGGCGGATACGGCTGTAACCTGCTGAATCGGCGTGACAGATACCCCCTGCCCGAAAGCCGTAGTCGCTTGCTCGACCGGACCTACTCTGTCAAGCGGGAATAAGATTCCTGTCCCCTCGCCTTGCAGATCAATTCCTGTTTTTTGGCCGAAACCAAAACCTTTGATATATTTGAAAAGCTTATCCTTCCCTAAACGCTCGCCCAATTCCACAAACCCCGGGTTGCAGGAATTCTGCACAACTTCTAGATACGTCTGCATTCCGTGTCCGCCTCTTTTCCAGCACCGCAGCCTCGCTCCGTCCACTTCCGCGTGCCCTTTATCATAAAATTGATCACGTTTTAAATTTACTTTTTGTTCTTCAAGGGCTGCTGCCAGTGTAATAATTTTAAATGTAGATCCAGGCTCATACGTGCTCCACACCGGCAGATTCCGATTGTAGACAGACGGATCGACTGATTGATAATCAGCCGGGTCAAAGTCAGGCCTGCTTGCCATTCCCAATATTTCTCCGTTTTTCGGATTCATGGCCACAGCAATCATACCGTCCGGATGATATTTGGCCTCAGCGTTATCAAGCTCTCTTTCCAGTATCGTCTGAACTTTTGAATCGACCGTCAGCTTCATATCAAGCCCATCCTTAGGCGGCGTGTAGTCATCCGCTTCATCAGGCATTTTCTTCCCCTTGGCATCTGTATAAAACTTAACAGAGCCCTTTTCTCCTTTTAGATCATCGTCGTAATAGGCTTCAAGTCCAAGGAGCCCTTGGTTGTCAATGCCGGCAAATCCAAGCACATGAGATAAAAAGCTGCCGAACGGGTAATGGCGGATACTGTCCTCCGCAACATACACACCTTTTAAATCCAGCGCTTTGATTTCTTTCGCCTTCTCATTGGAAATTTTTCTTCCTTCCGGCGTTATCTTTTCGATTGACGCTTTTTTTGTCACATGCTTATATACTTTTTCTTCTGACATGTTTAAAACCGCCGCAAGCTGCTTGCTCGTTTTCATCGGATTCTGAACTTGGCGCGGCACGACGAATACGGTCGGCGCGCTTTTGTTTGTTGCAAGCTTTACGCCGTTCCGATCCAGAATTTCGCCTCTCTCCGGCTCAAACGGCAGGTTCCTGCTCCAGGAATCTTTCGCCAGCGAAGTCAGTTTCTCACCCATCACAAACTGAACATACCCCAGCCTTGTATCAATGATCAGAAACACGATCACGCCAAAAAGCAAAACAAATAATAAACGTTTTCTAACCGTTACATTCGAGACGCGCAAGAGACCGTTCACTCCTTATTTAGGCTTGTTTCATTTTATGCCTGTCATTGGACAGGTAGAACGATGCTCCTCTGAAGGCATAAAAAAAGAAAGCCTGCATATCGCAAGCTTTCTTTTTAATCAGGATTTTTAAACTTAACCTTGATTACGGTTTTGTCTTTTATTTCTTTGTCTTTCTTTACGCTTTGACTGACAGCGTAGCCTTGTCCGCTTACTTCGATATGAATTCCCGCCAGCTCGCCGTACTGAAGAACCTCTCTTCTCGACCAGCCTGTCATATCAGGCATTTTGATTTTGCCGCCCGTTTTCAGGAAAACCTTCTGATTGGTGAGAACTTCCTCATCCGCTTTCGGATACTGCTCTTTTACAGCGATATCACTGCCGATGACGATCGGTGTGAGATTCTCTTCTTTTGCTTTCTTTTGGGCATTGACAATGGTTTGATCTGTTAAATCAGGCATCGTCTGCGCTTTTGTTTCTTCCTTATCTGAATCAGTTTTTTCAGTTGGTTCAATGTTCAGGTAATGCAGGCTGTTTTTCATTGTCGGGTTAAAGATTTCAGATACTGGTTCTGAACTGCTTTGTCCCGCCTTTAACTGCGGCTGCTGTACTGCGACATAAATTAAAAGCTCAGGATTATCCTTTGGCGCCATTCCCATAAACGAGAAGATATAGTTATCTGTTCCGTCTAAATATCCGCCTTTACCTGCTATTTGCGCAGTACCGGTTTTCCCGGCAACATCAAAACCTTCGATTTTATAGGCTTGACCTGTTCCGATCTTCGATGTAACGACTTCTCCCAATATATCCCGCACCTTTTTCGCCGTGCTTGCAGATATTGGAGTTCCGGCTGATTCCGGCTTATTTTGATAGACGGTTTTATCTTTATCGGGATCAACGATATGGTCAATGACATAAGGTTTCATCATTTTGCCGTCATTCGCAATTGCCGTTGCGGCCTGAAGCTGCTGGATCGGTGTGACTGCAGACGCTTGGCCATATGCGGTTGACGCCTTATCAAATTCATATTTAAAGTTGATTTTACTGGAGACTTCTCCAGGCAAATCAATACCTGTTTTTTGATAAAAATTGAATTTGTGTAAATATTGATTGAGGCGGTCGTAACCCAGCTTTCCTTTCGCCAGTTTCGCAAATGCGACATTTGACGATCTTAAGACACCGTCATGATAGGTTGTCGGCCCCCAGCCTACACCGTTATTGTGATCCTTAACAGGCTCCCCGCCAACTTCAAACGTACCTGATTTATATTTTTCATTCGCAGGAAACGCGTTTTCCTGCATCGCGGCAGCGAGTGTAAAAATCTTCATCGTTGATCCGGGTTCATACGCATATGAAATCAAATCATTATAGTAGTTTGTCACATCGCGTTTGTTCGGATCAAAGCTTGGGCGCTGCCCCATAGCAAGCACTTTTCCTGTTTTCGGATCGACGACTGCGGCCATGATTTTTTTCGGTTTATACTTTTTCGCCACTTTTGTCATGCTGTCTTCCAAAAAGGTTTGAATTTTCTGGTCAATGGTTAAATATACTTTGTCACCATTTTTTGGCGCTGTAATTTTATTTTTGCTGTTCGGGAGCTCCCAGCCGGATTTGTCGCTTTCATATGTCACATATCCGTCCCGCTCCTTCAAATACTTATCCAGCACTTTTTCTAATCCCATCGCGCCGGAAATTTCATTTGTTTTTTGGTCAACCTCGGCATAGCCGATTAAATTGGATGCGAAAATACCGTTTGGATAGTACCGTTTCGTATCCCGTAAAAATGAAATGCCCGGGAGTTTCAGCTTTTCGATTTTTTGCTTTTGTGCATACGTAATATCCCGGCCCGCTGAGCCGAACTCAACTTGTTTTACATCCTTATTTAAGATATCAAGGATATCGGCCTTGTCCATGTTTATCACTTTAGACAATGCTTCCGCTGTTTTTTCTTTGTTTTTGACATGCTGAGGATGCTTTTGATCAGTGGTCATTTTTTTATCGAGAATCGCGATCAGCTTATACGTCGCCGTATCCTCTGCAATCACTTTTCCTTTTCGATCTAAAATCGAGCCGCGGCTTGCTTCGATGGTCCGTTTCTTTTCATGCTGCTCTGTCGCTTTTGTCGCAAGCACTTCGCCGTCCACTTTTCCGGTTATTTGAATATATGCCATTCTCCCAAGGATGACAAAGAAAAAGAGAGCGAAACAAATACTTAGAATCGCCGCTCCTCTATTCATAAATTTATTCTTTTTTGGCATTTGAATCATTCCTGTATGTTTTTCACTTTTTTATCTTTTAAATTCAAGCCCTTCTTTTTCGCAATGTCCATCATGCGCTGCGGTTTGCTTAAATCAGCAACGGTTTTTTCGAGGTCACCAATTTGCTTGTTTTCGGATGAAATTTGCTCTTCAAGCTTTTGCACCTCAATATTGGTCTGATATGCCGCATACGCCTTTGATACGATCAAAAGCGATACGCTGAGCACCGCCGCAGCAAAGAGGACAAGGAGCACTTTTTCTCCGAGAGTAATGGAAGCCCTTTTCTTGACAATCACTTTTTTCTCAGGACTGATCGCATGCCGCTGCTGTTTCTCTGGTTGGTAAGCTAAATTGCTCATAGGCTGATGACCTCCTTTTAAATATTCGTTCGCGTTTTGTTATTTTCTTTTTTCGGCAATCCGAAGCTTCGCAGAACGAGCCCGGTTGTTTTCTTCAAGCTCTTCTTGAGATGCAGTAATCGGTTTTCGTGTGATGAGCTTCAGCTCCGGCTCAAACTCTTCCGGTATGACTGGAAGACCCGGAGGAAGTTCCGGAAGTGACGATTTTTCTTTAAAAGTAGTTTTGCAAATTCTGTCTTCAAGCGAGTGGAAGGTAATGACTGATACCCTTCCCCCTGGCTTCAGAACCTCAATTGCCTGCTCCAATGCCTCTTCAAACACCTTAAGTTCATCGTTCACGGCAATTCTGATTGCCTGAAACACGCGTTTAGCGGGATGTCCGCCGCTCCTTCTGGCCGGAGCGGGAATCGCGTCTTTTATTAGATCGACCAGTTGGCCCGTAGTTTGAATAGGAGATTTGATTCTTGCCTCCTCAATTTTTCTGGCGATCTGTTTGCTGAATTTCTCTTCGCCGTATTTAAAGAAGATACGGACGAGATCCTCATAGCGCCACTCATTCACGACTTCTTTCGCCGTAAGCGTGGCCGACTGGTCCATCCTCATGTCCAACGGTGCGTCATGATGGTAACTGAATCCGCGTTCCGGTGTATCCAGCTGCGGAGAAGACACCCCTAAGTCAAATAAAACACCGTCTACTTCTGTAATGCCTTGTTCATTCAAACATTCTTTTAAATACCTGAAATTGCTTTTCATCAGAATGAGCTGCCCTTTGTAATCGGACAGCGTTTCTTTCGCATGCTGTAATGCAGTATCATCTTGGTCAAAAGCGATTAAACGCCCCTTCTCGGATAACTGCTGCAATAAATATGTACTGTGCCCGGCTCCGCCGAGTGTGCAGTCTACATATGTACCGTCCGGTTTAATATTGAGCCCGTCTACGGTTTCACGAAGAAGTACTGTCTTGTGTTGAAACATAATGTGTTGGTCCCACCTTTTATCAGGATGAATTGAAATTGTTTTTAGAGTGTTATACACGAAGAATCATTATATATCAAACCCAATCATGTTTTCAGCAATTTCAGCAAATGAATCTTCTTGCTCTTCTGTGTATTGTTCCCAAATTACTTTACTCCACAATTCAATTCGATTAGAAACCCCGATAACAACACATTCTTTTTCCAGTTTGGCGTAATTCAATAGAGATGATGCGATATTTACCCTGCCTTGCTTGTCCAGTTCGCATTCAGTAGCCCCTGAAAAGAAGAAACGGGTAAACGCACGCGCATCTTTTTTAGTGAGAGGAAGAGCTTTTAGTTTCTCTTCAATTTGTTTCCATTCGTGCATAGGGTAGCCGAAGAGACATTGGTCAAGGCCTCTGGTCAGCACAAACTGCTCACCAAGTCCATCTCTGAATTTAGCGGGTACGATCATGCGGCCCTTCGCATCGATGGTATGCTGATATTCACCCATAAACATGATCTCTTGCCCCACTTTCTCTCCTTGACTCACCACTATCCACCACTTCTCTCCACAAATTCATTTTACACTGTTTACCCATAAAAAAAAACCCTGAACTATTCAGGGTTCTTTAAAACTTTATTTCAAAGTTTGACAACTTGGTGTTGATTTTGAAAAGAAAATGGCAGATTCTTGAATGATGTGAAGAATTTTGGACCATATCTGTTCAAGTAATACATAATATTCCAAATTCGTTCTTGCGGAGCAAGGAGCGGCCTAATGCTATTTTGGACTCTCTCATAATCCTTCAGGACATAGCCTTCTTTTTCTTCAATTCGCTTTGTCACCGTACGCTCTAAAAATTGAAGCTGATCCTGAATAAAAGCGGCATTCTTCAAGAGTAAAGGCTCCAAGCTTTGATCAACCTTTAATGCCTCTTGCCGAACCGTTTTGTGAATCGTTTCAATTTGGCTCTTCGCCTGATCCATCACCTCGGTAAACTCTTCCGGGATCTGGCGCTCAAAGTATGTCTCTCTTTGATTCTCCGTTCCGCGTTCTATAGCATCTTGTAATGAGATATTCCGTTCCAGCAATTTTTTCTCAATATGGCGTTCAAGTATCGTAATGTTCAGCCTCGGCATCACAGGCGGCATTTTAAAGCCCATCACAGCAAAAGCCTGTTTGAGCTCACCCCAATAATTGATTTCTCCGGGCCCCGCAATAAATGCTAAAGTCGGAATGAGGTACTCCTGCATTAACGGTCTCGTGACAACATTGTTGCTGAAGCGCTCCGGTTTTTCTTCCATGTGTGTAAAAAGTTCATCAGGCGTCCATTCGAGATTAAGCTCATTGATGACAAAACGGCCGTTGTCTTTTTCAATTAAAAAGCGCTCTTCTTCATATTCATAAAACAGATTCGCCTGCTCTTTTCCGGACTCGATAATCGGTTTGTAGCCTGCTTCACGCATAAGAGCCTGCTGATCTGAAACAGCGCTGGCGAGTTTATCATTTTCCCGGAGAATCTTTTGGAACATGGCCGTTTCCAGCTTTTTAATTCCCGGATCTCCAGAATTTAATAAAACTAACCCCTCCTCTTGGAACAGATCCGCGACCAGCAGTTCAAAGAAGTCGGTGAACGTCACAGATTCCCTTAAACATCGCTTTACATTGTCTAGTAATGAATTCGTGTGGTCTGTTTCTTCAAAAGCGGCAAATACATCATCTATCCATGCGGCACATTTTTCCTGATCAAGCGATGTGCTCGCTGCCGAAGACTTCTTCCAGTAAGACTGAGGCAGCTTTTTTTTCACAGGCCCATTCTCTTCAGATGTATGGATAAAATTAATCTCATCCAAATCGTGGTCTTCTCCGGCCACCCAGAAGATCGGTACGACGGGCACTTGCAGTTGCTTTTCTTGTTCCTTTGCTAACACAATGATTGAAATGATTTTATGTATGGTGTATAGCGGCCCTGTTAAAAGTCCCGCCTGCTGTCCGCCGACAACAGCGGCACTTGACGGGTCCTTCAGCTTCTCAATAGCAGACTGCATCGCATTTGATCCGAATTTGTTATGGTAAGAGGATAAGTACGCCGCCAATTCCTCTCTTGCGAAAAACCGAGAAGACAAGTCTTGCAGTCTTTCGCGCCACATGTCCTTATGATGAATGCTGTAATCAAAAAAAGAAGACATTTCTTCTTTGCCATCTATATAGTGCTGTACAAACACATTTTGATTTTTGATGGAAAGTTCAGTTAGCTGCATCTTCTAGAACTTCCTTTCTCCAATAAATAGTTAGTGATCCGAAATGAGTATAGCATGTTACAGAAAAAGCTCAAAAGACTTTGTTTGTATTTCGCTCCAAAGCTTTGATGCTGCCGTATAAAAACTCCAAATGGACGGCATCAAGGCCGTGAAGGCTTGCTTCTTTCAATAAATATCCGATAATAGCATCAGCTTCTGTCTGACGGCCTTCAGTGACGTCAACCAGCATTGAAGAGCGATTCTCTTTCGTTTGCCTGCAAACGGTCCGAACCCTTTCCCAAGCCTCTTCTTCGTCTTCAAGCCTTAAAATGCGGCACGCCTCCTGAAAAACCAGCCTCATAAAAGCAAGATAAGCCGGTGTTGTCAGCAGTTCCCCATTTTTCACCTGCAATAAGGCGGTTAACGGATTGATACAGGCATTTACAATCAGCTTGCCCGTCAGCAGGCGATACCAATCCGTCACATAACGAATCGGAAAATCCGCATGGATATGCTGAAGTAAACCATTCAGACAATCTGGTTCAGCATTGTTGAACGCGCTCCATTTTATCGCACCTAAGCCCGTATGATCAACAGCTGTATCTGATATTCTTACAGCTCCGTGTTCAACGATTCCAACATAAATGGAATGCTTGACGCGCCAGTCTTTTAGGTCGTGAATATGCCCCATGCCGTTTTGCAAAAATAATATATTCGTTTTCGCAACCTGTTCAAGCAACGGAAAAACAGACTGAAGCTGATGCTGCTTCACCGTCACGACAAGAAGATCAAAATCCGAATTGATACTCGTGTCCGCACTGCAATCAGCACTGAGTTCTATTCCGCCTTTATAAAGCCGAATCCCTTCAGACTGAATAGCCGCAGCCTGTTCTTTTCGTCTTGTCACAACCGTCACCTCGTGATGAAGCGACAAGTAATAGGCACATAAAAGACCGACGGAACCTCCGCCGATAATTCCAATTTTCATGATGTCACACCCAATTTAGCATTTACGTATTATCATAGCAGAAGTACGAAGAAATTACTTCTCAAAGATTCTGTGTGGTTAAAATTAAAGTTTAAATATTTGGATTTTTTAAATAAAGCGTTTACAATATAGGTAGTAACAACAAAGGGGGAGATTGAAGTGGTAAAGGTAGAACGTCTGCTCATTAACTATAAAACGCTGGAAGAATTCAAGGAATTCAAAGAATACGGCATTCAGGAGCTTTCAATGCTTGAAGATCTTCAGGATAATATTATTGAAAATGACAGCACATCGCCTTTTTACGGGATTTATTTTGGCGATAAACTTGTAGCGCGAATGAGCCTGTATCAAGTTAACGGCAAATCGAATCCTTATTTCGACAGCCGCCAGGATTATTTGGAACTGTGGAAGCTTGAAGTTCTTCCAGGCTACCAGAACCGGGGTTACGGGAGAGCCTTGGTTGAATTCGCAAAATCATTCAAAATGCCGATTCGAACAAATCCGCGAATGAAATCAGCGGAATTTTGGAATAAAATGAACTTTAAAACTGTTAAGTACGACATGGCGCGGGATAAAGGGGAAAACCCGCTCATCTGGCATCCTGATATGGATCACGAAATGACGCCGGGAGAGTCTGCATAGAAATAAAAACAACCGGCCTATTTTCACTCTAGGGCCGGTTCATTTCAGGCGTCTTACGTTTCTTGAGCCGCTTTTTTCATTCTTCCATCTTCTTTTGAAACAACCATTTTTCTGGCCCGATCCATGATATCGATCAGTGCCTTGTAATCCTCTTCGGTCATTTCCAGCTGGTTCCTCAATGTTTGATTTTCACTCCGTAAATCCTCTAGCTCTTTTTGAAGCGACTGAACTTGCTCCTTCAATTTTTCCCTTTCAAGCTGAAATTCTTGTGCAGACGGTGTTTCTTTGAATTGTTCAAGAAATTGAATCACATCCTGAATGGACAAATCTCGTTTTCCTTCTGAAGCTGCCGCGGCAGTCTGCTTCACGGAATTCGGCATATTGACCGAATGAACGCCGATTTGCTTCCTCAATTCTTTCCTCTGTTTTTTCGCAAGCTCTATGCCTGACTGGTATTGTTTTCTCACATACGAGTTCCATCTGAAACCACAGGCTGCCGCAGTTCTGGTCAGCGCCCTTCCCACCTCCTCAAAGGCGGAAAGCTGTGTTCCTCCCTCTCGAATATGGCGAAGCACAACTTCTGCCAGTAGCAAATCCTCATCCTGAGTCCAAGCATCTTGTCTTGTAATGGTCAAATTCAATCTCCCTCCATGTCAGCTTATTTATCTCATACATATGCCGGTAATAGATTAGATAGACTATTTGCACTCACAAATTTTCCGCAAGCTGACAGGAGGAGAAAAAGAAAAAGCGCAGGGTTTTCACCCTGCGCTTTTCTTATTAGTTACTTTTTACATTTATGTCTTTGCCGTTGTATGATCCGCATGCTTTGCATACACGGTGAGACAATTTCATCTCTCCGCATGACGGACATTCTGTCATACCAGGTACATTAAGTTTGAAATGTGTACGGCGCAATCTTTTCTTCATTTTAGAAGTTCTTCTAAAAGGTACAGCCATTATTCCCACCTCCTTAAAGAGTTAAGATTCATCATCTTGTTTTAAGAGCTTCTCGAGGGCTGCAAGTCTCGGATCAACTTGTTTCTTCTTATCTTCCTCCGAAATGACTTGCCAGTCCTTTCCTTCTTGAGGAGCAGCTCCTTTTTCTTGTTCAGATTCACAAAAGATTTGCATAGGGATTTCTAAAAGAATTTCTTCTTTCACGATCGGAGTTAAGTCGACAGTATCGTCCTCGACAACGTGAACGTCCTCATCTTCTATATCATCCGTCTGATGAAATATAAACAGTTCTTTTGTTGAAATTTCAAATGGATACGGAACATCAACGAGTGTTCTTGAGCATGGCAAAATCATTTCGCCTGAAATTGTAAAATCAAACGAAACCTGTTTTGATTTGATATCCGCTCTGCCCTTCACCCGGACGGGAGAAATGCGGCGAATGTCAGAATTCAGCTTTGTCAGCTCGTTTAACTCAACTGTTTCATCAAACTCAAAACTTTGTTTCGACATTTGATGCAGCTGATAAATCGTCCATTTCATTTGTATCACCTCAGGAAAGCAACAAACATGATTATAGCTTTTAAGATTGTTTTTGTCAATATTTTTTCTTTACAGCATAATGCTGCCATTCAAGTATCGTTGACAGCGGAATAGGCGATGCATACACTTAAAATAAAAATAAGACGTAAGAGTTTTCATTTGCAAATGTACCATACGTTTTTAAACATAGCAAGAAAGGCGGAAAAAATATGAAAGCTGTCGGACTGGTTGTTGAATATAATCCCTTTCATAACGGTCACCTTTATCATGCCCAAACAGCTAAGCGGCAAACCGGATGCGACATAGCTGTCGCGGTCATGAGCGGACATTTTTTACAGCGCGGAGAGCCTGCCGTTGTGTCAAAATGGGCCCGAACCAAAATGGCGCTGCAAAGCGGAGTCGATCTTGTCATTGAGCTGCCTTATCTTTATGCGGTGCAAAAAGCGGAGATTTTTGCACGCGGCAGTGTTTCCCTCCTCAACAAACTCGGATGCGAGGCGCTGTTTTTCGGAAGTGAACATGGTGATATTGAGCCGTTTTTACAAACAGCAAAGCTTATTGATGAGCAAAAACTTACATTTGATGAGCGCATTAAAGAAGAGCTTAAAAAGGGTGCCAGTTATCCGGCTGCGGCAGCTATCGCCTTCAGCTCCATTTTACATACCGAAAATGCACTTGATTTGTCAAAACCAAATAACATTTTGGGATACCATTATGTGACTTCCATTCTTTCTGGAAGCTATCCGATGAAACCATATACGACAGCGCGCGTCTCCTCAGACTATCATGATGCCGATCTCCCTGAAAGTGAAAACCATATCGCAAGCGCAACGGGCATCAGAAAAGCGATGATTGAACAGAATCTAGAAGCCTGCCTTCGTTTTCTTCCTGCTGCATCTGCGCGTGAATTAGCACATTACCGCAAATCTTTCGGATTGTGGCATTCACCTGAAAGCTATTTTTCTTACTTGAAATACAGCCTTTCAACTGTAACAGCACAGGAATTACAGCAAATATACGAGGTGGAGGAGGGCATTGAGCACAGAATTCTTCGCTCGATCAGAAATGCCAGCTCCTATCAGGAATTTATGGAGCTGCTGAAAACGAAACGTTATACGTGGACAAGGCTTCAGCGAATGAACACACACATTTTAACCAGAACGAAAAAACAGGATATGCATAAACTGCTTGATGACGAAGAAGCGCCTTATATCAGGCTTCTCGGCATGACGAAAAAAGGACAGGCTTATTTATCCCAAAAGAAAAAAACGCTGTCCGTTCCGCTTGTCAGCAAACTGTCCTCATTCTCCCATCCAGCTCTCGATCTGGACATAAAAGCAAGCAGAATTTACAGCCTGCCGATAGAAGAGCCGCGGAGAACTGAGTTTGACCTGCAGGAATATGGACATACGCCGATTCGATATGATGAGGATGAAGAGTGTTTTTTAAGTATATAGAAAAAGCACCTGGTATCAGGTGCTTCTCGCTTTAAGCTTATTCAAATAATCAATCGCATCCTGCATCGTGTCAACAGGCACAATCTTCATATGTGAATCAATATCTTTTGCTGTTTTTACTGCGTTTTTATAATCTGAATTGCTGGCGCCGTTTTGATTTGGCGCGAAGAAAATGTCTTTTCCGGCTTTGTCTGCAGCAACGACTTTTTGATCAATGCCGCCGATCGGGCCTACTTTTCCGTCAACATCAATCGTACCTGTTCCTGCAATATCGTAGCCTTTTGTTTCGTCTGGTTTTGTCAGCTGATTATAGATTTCAAGTGACATCATTAACCCTGCTGACGGGCCGCCGATATTTTCAATTTTAAAATCAATATCAGGCTCTACCTTCACGTTTCTGTCCGTATAAAGCGAAACTCCGATTCCTGCTCGATCCGGTTCGTCAGGAAATTGTTTTAACGTAAGAGTGACACGCTTTTCTTTTTCGTCTCTTTCCATTTTTAACGTGACTTTCTCTCCCGCTTTTTTGCTGCTGATATAATCAATCAGCTTTTCAGCAGACTGATAGTTTTTGCCGTCTGCGCTGATGATTTTATCGCCGACTTCTATTTTCCCTTTTGCAGGCATGTTTTCAACGACTGAGCTTGCGTATATGCCGTTAAAGGAATAGCTGACTTTTTTTCCTGCCTTTTGATAGGCGGCAATAATCGCGTTTTCCTGTGAGCTTTGCATCATTTGGAGCTGCCTTTTCATATACTCCTTATCTGATTCGCCTTCTTCCTTGATGCTCTCATCAGGAACAATTTCATAATAAGAGTGCATCTTTGCCCACACATATGTGAACGGATTAGCCGGTCCCACTTTGACAGTCATTAAGGACAGACTCCCTGTTTCCGGGTAGCCTCCCTCCACTTTTATCAGCGAAGCAAGCTCTGTCGCTTCTCCCGGTTTTGTAATATAGTATGGAAGTTTTATAAATGATAAAACGGCAATCAGAATGAGGATGGCAAGCATCCAGCTAAAATGTTTTTTACGTAGCAAATTATGAGCCCTCCCAATTCTCTATTTCTTTTTTTATCTTGCTGATCATTCGGTCTGTGGCCTCCTCGCCTGCCGATATCATTGCTTCAATATTGGCAAACGAGCTTGAGCTGTATGTTTCAAGAGAAGGGCGAATCATGATATCCGCGGCGATCGTTTGATGTCGCACCAATTCATTTTGCAGTATATCCATACTTTGCATAATCACATCAAAAATATGCGCCGCCGTTTCGGTTTTTCGAACTTTAGAGACATCCGAGGCAATGATGATATCAGCCCCCATGTCTTTTACAACAGAAACCGGAATTCGGTCGACGACCGCTCCATCTACAAAAAGCCGTTCGTCCAGCCTTTGCGGAATAAAGATACCCGGTATGCTGATGCTCGCCCGCACCGCATCCGACACTGATCCTTTGCGGAACACAACTTTTTCTCCCGTCCGCAAGTCACACGCCACAATGCCCAACGGGATTTGAAGCTCTTCGATCGGTTTCCCGAAAGTATAAGCGTGCACAAGCTGCCTGACGCGGTCACCTTTTAGAAACCCAAGTCTGGGGACCGTATAATCAGCATAAAACCGCCGTTTAAAGGCTTTGGCCACTTTTTTCATCGTTTCCACATCATGGCCCGCGGCATAGAAACTGCCCACCAAAGCGCCCACGCTGCTCCCCGCAATCATATCCACTTCAATTTGATGCTTATGTAAACTGGAAAGCACACCGAGATGAGCAAGCCCTCTGGCCCCGCCCGATCCTAACGCTAACCCGATTTTAGGTTTGGCCAACACGTTAACCTCCTGCCTGAATTCCCTGTATACCGAATTCTATGGTCTAAACTGAACCCCTATGCTCGTATATTAGTACAAAGAATCAAGCGGACAGGTACTGCTTGGCCGGTTCGTGTCATACATTATTTTATCATGATATACATGTCATTGGGCATTTTTAGCATCGGGGAGGTAAGAATGAACTTGTCGAAGATTCATACACTTTTGATTGCTTCGTTTTTTCTTTTTTTAACAGCAACTGTCATCTCACATCCGCAGGCCTCATTCGAAGCCTCTAAAACCGGGCTTTCTATGTGGTGGGAGGTTGTATTTCCGTCATTGCTGCCATTTTTTATTCTGTCTGAACTGTTAATCGGTTTTGGCATTGTGCGGTTTGTCGGTGTTTTGCTTGAGCCTTTTATGCGGCCGATCTTTCGCGTACCGGGGGTCGGCGGCTTCGTCCTCGCTATGGGAATGGCATCAGGAAACCCAGCTGGAGCAAAACTCACCGCCCGTCTTCGTCAGGAAAAACAGATTTCAAGAGTAGAAGCAGAACGGCTTGCATCGTTTACTAATTCTTCAAACCCGCTCTTTATTTTCGGCGCTGTTGCCGTCGGTTTCTTTCAAAACGCATCACTGGGCATTTTATTAGCTTCTGCACACTATTTGGGGAACCTGGCTGTCGGTTTAACGATGCGTTCCTACGGCCGCAAGGAAGAGCAGCAGCTTATAAGGAAGAAAACGATACCTTTTCCTTCGCTCAAAGATGCTTTACATGCTTTGCATACCGCCAGACTTGCGGAAAAACGGCCTCTGGGCAAAATTTTAGGCGACGCTGTGACGTCTTCTGTTCAAACACTTCTTATGGTGGGCGGCTTTATTATTTTATTTTCTGTCTTTAACCGGCTGCTCTCGGTTGTTCAGATGACTGATATGCTGTCTGTTTTTACAAAAGGAGCGCTGACTTTGTTTCAGCTCCCGGCTCAACTGGACATTCCCCTTTTATCAGGAATGTTTGAAATCACGTTAGGGAGCAAGCTCGTCAGCGAGACAGATGTGTCTCTTCTGCAAAAAGCCATTGTCGTCAGCTTTATTCTCGGGTTTAGCGGCTTTTCCGTGCAAGCACAGGTGGCGGGTATTTTATCGGATACCGACATCAGATTTAAGCCGTTCTTTATCGCCCGAGTGCTTCAGGGCATTTATGCCGCCGTCTTCGTCATGCTTTTATGGAAACCGCTTTACACCGCATGGCATGACCCGTATCGGTATGTATTCAAGTCTCTTCATAGCGGCGAAATGCCAACTGCTTTTATACACGGCTGGAATCTGCTTGTGCAGATTGGACCTGCTGTCACATTATGCGCGCTGTTTGCGTACATTATCATTTTCTCTTACAGACTGACAAACGGTACAAAAAAAGGATGAGTTATCCCCTCATCCTTGTCTGAATTTTTGCTGAAGCGCAAGCTCTACTTCCGGCGGCACAAACTCTGATACCGGGCCATTGTATTTTGCCACTTCTTTTACAATGCTTGAACTTAAAAATGAATATTGGTTATTTGTCATCATAAAAAACGTCTCAATGGATTCATCAAGCACACGGTTTACGGATGTCCCCTGCATCTCGTATTCAAAATCAGATACCGCTCTCAAGCCTCTTAAAATCGCTTTCGCATTCTTTTTTTTCGCATAATCAATTAACAGCCCCTCCGACGTTTCAACTGTTATGTTCGGAATGTCTTTTGTCACTTCTCTCAAAAGCTCACACCGCTCTTCGACACTGAACAAAGGCTTTTTTGAAGAATTATTCAGCACACATACATACACCTGTTCAAAAATATTCGCCCCGCGTCTGATGATGTCCAGATGCCCGTAGGTCACCGGATCAAAACTGCCGGGACAGACAGCTATACTCGCCATATCGCTACCCCCTCTTTTTATAAATCGCCACTCCTGTAATTCCATAGGTTTCTTTTCTTGTCATCTCAAGATCTCCTACGGTTTCAGGAAGCTCGACTTCTTTGTCATGCTCAACAACGATAAAGCCGTCTTCCTCCAGCATTTGATATTCGTCTATCATCGTTAAAAGCGCTTTTAGCTTTTGTTCCTTATACGGCGGATCAAGAAAAATTCCGCGAAAGCCTGATTCTCTTTTCGCAGCGGCGTGCAATGCCCGTTCCGCATCATTGCGGTATACCTGTGCCTGTTTTGCAAGCTCCAGCGTTTTTACATTTGATTTTATCGTTTGAATCGCTTTAAAATCCCGGTCAACGAAAATACAATGCTCAAACCCGCGCGAAAGCGCTTCAATTCCTAGACCTCCGCTACCTGCGAATAAGTCAAGTCCCCTGCCCCCGTCAAAATAAGGGCCGATCATATTAAAAATGGATTCCTTCACTTTGTCGGTTGTCGGTCTTGTTGATGTTCCCGGCACAGCCTTTAGTGAACGGCCTTTTTTTGATCCAGAAATTACTCTCATGTTCCACACCACTTTTTCTAAAAGCTATTTTGTTTTCTTGTTCGGCCGGACGCCGCTATGTACATAGAAAAAAATCAATCCTATCTTAACATAAAGCATTCTTTCAAACAACGAACACTCATCTTGATAAACAGGTGTATAGCCAGACTGATCCTTGTCCATACTATTAGCAACAGCATCTAGAGGATGTTGTTGCCAACCGCGGAGAAGACTTACGTTTCCCCATAAGTTCTTCCTCCGGTTTCTCCTCTCCCTTTGCCTTCTCCTTAACATGTTAAGGAATAGAAGGACCCCGCAGATGTCTGCGGGGATTTTTTTATACTGCTATATGCCGATTTTATAATCGTATTCTTTTGCTTTATCAAGCTTTGACTCGAATTCCAATTTTAAAAATGGTTTATAAGAAGGCTCCACTTTTTTCACAAACGAGTACGATGCGATCTTGTCCATTGTTTTTTCAATCTGGTCCATATCGCAATACAGCACAACATATTTTAAGCGTTTTGATACATAGTGCACATTTCCGAACTTTCTCAGCATTTTGCTTTGCTTGAGGGAATGCAGATACACAATCATACCCTGGCGCCTATTCTCCAATACAATCACCTGCCTGATTTCTCTTATATGTAAAAGACGAGACGGCCAGTCTCGTCATGACACTTTGCATCCGCAGCTTCCGCCTGAACCGCAGCCGCCTCCGCATGAAGACAAACCGTCAAAATAAGGGTTCCCCGTCGGAACTTTCACATGCTCCGAAACAGCTGTCCCGATCTCGACGCTGACCTCATCAAGAATGGACTGGAGCTCATTTTCAGCTCTCTTGAAGTCAGCCACCTTATCGTTCAGGTCCAGCTCGCGTTTGATCTCCCTCATTTTTCGGGATATTTCTCTATAGTCAGGATGATATTTGCCAAAACGCTGTACATCCTCATACTGCTCTTTTATTTTGATAAAAGAACGAATAATCCGCCCTGCCTCTTCATCTTCCTGGAGACGCTTGTAACAATTGCGGTAGTTCTCAGCCGTCTCCGACTGCAAAATCATCTCGGCAAGCTGCTGAGCTTCACTTTGAAGCCGCACGGATTCCATCGTCGCATACATAGCACGCACCTCCAGTTGTTAGTTTACCATGAAACCAGCCAATTGGAAAATGCTTAATCTCCGCCCAAACAATCTCCATATGACCGCACGAAAAAAGACCCTCTTTCGGGCCTTTTAATCTTTTGTCCGCATCGCTTGGAACATTTGCATCATCATTTGCGCCATTTGAATCCCGCTCGTAAATTGGTTCACCCGGTGCGGTATGGTTTTTTCATAAAAGTTCATCATCTCAAGCTGAAAGGAGGACAAATCATCCGGTTTTCTCGAAAGCCTGCGGTACCATATCGGCTGTTCTCTGATGAATCGCTTGCGTTCTTCAGTTGCTGAAATAAATTCCTGTACCTCTTTGCGCATATGAGCTCTCCTTTTTTAATCCTTTCGAAAAGAAAAAGGATGCTGTACAGAGCCTGGCTGAGATTGCTTCTGGCCGCTCCCGGAAAATGTATTAAGAAGGTTTTGCAAAGATGAGATTGACTGACTCATTTTATTGATTTGTTCGTTCATTTGATTGACATCCATCTTTTTCACCGCTGTCACCATTTTCGAGACAAAATCATTTTTTGGCTCTGTTTCAGGCACTTCTTCAGCCGCTTCTTCCGGTTCACGATATGGATCCCAAATCGGGTCGCTCTCCCCGAAGAGAACCCAATTTTCATATACGTCCTGCCAGCTTCTTTGTTCTTTACGTACTTCTTTTATCAGCTTGGGATGCTTTTTGACGAATTGTTTAAAGTCATTGATTGAATGATTGGCATGTTGATTTGCCACAATCCTCACCCCCTCCGAAAATCGCTGCCTACTACAATGTATCGTTTTGTGAAGCATTGTGTTCGCCTATATTCATTCGCGAATTAGCTTTACGAAAAAGGAAACGGCCTCATCTGTTGCTCACTTATCCAGACCAGCCTGTATGAAAACAAAAAAGCCGCGGAACCATTCACCCGCGGCTTTCATTACCATCGCTTAATAAAATTTTGAGTGTAATATTTTCGATCTACCCCGACACCAAGATGCGTATAATCTGGATGCAGAAGCGCTTTTCGATGTCCTTCGCTATTGAGCCAGCCTTCTACAGCAGCCGGGCCGTCGACATAATTGTACGCAATATTTTCTCCCGCTTGCTGAAAGTCAACATGTCCGTCTTCTAAGCGGTCTTTCAGTGTGCCGTATTTTTTAGAGTCATGGGAGAAATAATTATTATCCTTCATATCCTCGCTATGTCCAAAAGCTACTTCTGCCGTCGGCTGATCCCACTCAAGCTTCGCAAGCCCATGTTTGACGCGAATGACATTCGTCAAATCAAGTATTTGCTTTTCGCTCGTCGTTTGGATTTTTTTCCACTTATCATCTGAAACAGCTTCCGGTTTTATTAATTCACCGCGGTATACAACCTCATAAGGCCTTTGCTTTACAAAGGTTTGCGCATCAAACGCCCTGATGCTGGATAGCTTCCCTTCAAATTTGTCCATGTACAGCTGGACATACATCTTTCCTACCTTTACAGTCGGCCTGGTGTTTATATCCTCTTCAGAAAACTCAAACCGGTAGGAATTTCCTTTATATTCTACATTCACAAACGGTGCCACCTGGGTCGTCTTAAATACATCTCCGGTTGATTCACCAATTTTGAAAGGCTTTGCGTTAATGTCATTCCCAGCCGCAAATAATGTGACGACTTTATTGTGTAATACCCCGATTTGGATATATTGGTCCTTTCCTTGATTGTACACCCACCAATCGTAATCATAAGCTGACGGGTCGATGCGTTCAGGTTCCCCAAGCTTTTTCGTTACATCATCGGCGGACTTGCCCATAAAGGACAACAATCCTGAAGTCGGCATATGTATTCGTTTGCCGCTTTGCGCTTCCTCATTCGACACCTGCGGCTCACTGTCAGTTGATTTTTTTTCAGGAACAGATCCATATTGAATAAACAGAACGTAGGTTCCGCAGATAATCAAGAGGATAACCAATGCTCTCAATATATTTTTCAATCTATCACCCCCGTGGCGAATCACAATGTCTTGCCTTACATCTCATTCCAATACAGCCTATTTAACAAGTCAATGATTTATGTGTTAATGAAAAAAGCCTTCTTCTCTATTATCACCCTCGGAAATATCCGATAAGGCGCTGCCCGCACGTTTATCCGTTTGTTCAGATAAAGAAAGATCACCAAGCGTGACAATGCCAATAAGCTTTTTGTTTTTTGTAACAGGTATCCTTCTGAGCTGATGAGATGCCATCAAATGAAGAACCTCATCAACTGAAGCATCTTCCTCCACACTGACAGGTTTTTCGGTCATTGCGTCAGTGATTTTTTGCGAATTTGGTTTTTTTATGGCGATTCCTCTTAATACGAGATCACGATCAGTCACAATGCCAACCAGAGTTTCTCCATCCTCATCAACGACGGGAATCGCACCTACATTCGCATCTTTCATCTTTACTGCAACTTCATATACATTATCTAATACCGTGCAATATTGCAAGTCGGCTGTCATCAGATCTTTTATTTTTGCCATCCGTAAAACCTCCTTTAGTCTAGTGCTATTGTCGTCAAAATTTGATTTTTGCATACTTTCAAAAGAAGAAGATTCATTGAAAGTTTAACGCTTTCATACTATGATTGTCAGGAAAGGTAATTTTTATAAGGAGGGGTCAGTGTTGAAGTTTACTGAAAGCGGACTTGAAGGGGTAAAGGCTGAGCTCAGCTTGCTGGACGACTTGATGGAAAGCAAAGGCCTCATCAGAGCAGGTCAATGGGATTACGAAAGAGTCACCTACGACAGGAAGTTTTCGACGATCGAGGGTACGTTTTATCTGCGGATACAGGGCATTGCGGCAGAGGGCGACGTTGGAAGCGGCCGCGCCGTGATTCAATTAATGTCCCCTCTCTTAGGCAAGCATTACTACCCGCACGGCGTAGAATATGGAGAAACGGAAGAGTTTCCCGTACAGGTTGTCACAAAAAGCAAGGCACTGATTCAGGAACTATCTGACATGTTAAAAACCGTTCAAATGTAATGAAAAGGTACAGCATTTGCTGTACCTTTTATGATATCGTTTGCTGAATATACGGCGGCGGCTCCTCCTGCCCGTCCTTTTCTCTTTCTTTCTTCACCCATTGGAAAAAGATAATGGCCAAAAAAGTACCGTACACAATTTCCTGAATGATCTTCATCATAACGGCTCCGAGCTGCTGATCCTCTAATAAAGGCAGTGTATTCAATATCTCCGGTCCTGTTAATGGGACCTGCCCCATCATATCCGCAGGCACACAAAGCCTCATTGCCTCAGCCCACGCAGACGGATCTGTATAGGTGGCGTATAACGGCGCGCCGCTGAACATAATCAAGGCACAAGCCGGTGTGAGCAGCATACCGTCCGCCATAATATACCCCAGCTTCATCAAGCCGCTGAGCTGCCGAAGACGCTCTACCTTATGAACAAGCGGCCACCACATCAAAAACGCAAGCACAAAGATAAACCAGGTGATTACTGTATGATAAAATGGATCCGTTTTGACCGTATCAAAGATAAGCGGAACATGATATAAAGAAAAAATCCCGTTAAACAAAACCAAAGCAATTAAAGGTGTTGTAAAAAAGGAAAAAAACGGTTTAACGGCAGGCCTGAAAATGATTTTTTCCCAGAGCCATGCAGGAATTCCCGCGATTAACAGCGGCGGGACAACCAAATACAGGACAGCCATCTGCACCATATGCGCGCTGAACATAATATGTCCGAGCAAATCAACCGGGCTTCCCTCGGCCGCATACAAAAACAGCATCGCCGACAGAAAGCACACCATCTCTTTACCAGTTATTCGATTCGGCTTTGAAGACATTCGCCTGTAAAAATAAAGATAAAGTGCCGTAATGCCTAACAGAATACAAAAAAGATAAGGGCTCCACATCGCGCGAAACCCAAACACGTCTAACTGATTCATCTCTTCACCTCCGGCGGCTGCTCAAATCACCACCATATAATTGTGACAAACGCAAGTACAGTGATAAACGCGACAAACATGCCTGAATACAAAAACAGTGCCGGCACCTCATGCCCTTTTTGATTCATATGCATGAAATAATACAGCTGGAAGATGACTTGAATCGCAGCAAGCAAAATAATGAAAGGGATCGTAAACCAGCTGCCGACACCGTCTGTTGCCACAGTCAGAAATGCAACAATCGTAAGCCCGATCATTAAACCAAAAGACAGAACCTGATATTTCATCTCCTGGGCGTGCTTCTTTTTCTTAAATTCAAGGCCGCTGTTGACATGCTCCCTGCTTTTTTTATCGACCATGTTTATCCCACCATCCCCATTAAATATACAACGGTAAAGATGAAGACCCACACGACATCAATAAAGTGCCAATAAAGACTGGCAACATAAAACTTAGGCGCCGTATACAGGTTCAGCCCTCTCTTGGCATTGCGGATCATCAGTGTGCTGATCCACATAAGCCCAAATGCCACGTGTGCGCCGTGCGTACCGACAAGCGTGTAAAACGCAGAACCGAGCGCAGAGCTTGTGATAGTAAATCCAAATTCATGGATGTAATGCTTAAACTCATAGATTTCAAGTCCTAAAAAGCCCGCCCCCAATAAAATCGTAATTCCCAGCCAAAGCTGCATTTTGCCAAAGGAAAAGTTCTTCATGTGATACATCGCATACACACTTGTTAAACTGCTCGTTAATAGCAGCATTGTGGCGATAAATACAAGCGTCACATCAAACATTTCCGTCGTAGGCGGATCACCGGCGTTTGAATTCCGGAGTGCAAGAAACGTGGCGAAGAGAGACGCGAACAAAACTGTCTCTCCCCCAAGAAAAAGCCAAAAGCCTAAAAATTTATTTTTCCCTTCCAGTGTTACTTTTTCGGGAGAAGCCGGAAAGGTTTCTGCGGTGAATTTTTCTTGAATTTGCATTATGCCTTCACCCCTTTATCATCGTTCGGCAGTTCCTCTTTATGAATATGATAGCCGTGATCATCAATAATTGAACGAAGCAGCATCGTAATAAATGTGATGCCGAGCCCGATAAAGATCACCGGCAGGCCCCAAGCATAATCACTTCTGTACAGCAGCCCGAACGCTGCGACAAAAAGGCCGAAGGAAATGACAAACGGCAGGATTGAGCCGTTCGGCATATGAATATCATCAACTGGTTCTGCCGGTGTCATTGATTTGTGTCCTGCCTGCTTTTCGATCCAAAGCGGATCAAGTCCTCTGACAAAAGGAAGCTGTTTAAAGTTATACTCAGGCGGCGGAGAAGAAACGGTCCATTCAAGCGTACGTCCGTCCTGCCATGGATCAGCTCCGACATATTCGCCTTTTACTGATGTCCAAATGACATTGATCAGCAGAATAATAACAGCCGCCGCCATAAAAAACGCCCCGATTGTGCTGATCAAGTTGCCGGTTTCCAGACCCTGGTCTGGTAAAAACGTATAAACCCGGCGCGGCATCCCCATTAAACCGACAAAATGCTGAATGAAAAACGTGAGGTGAAAGCCGATAAAAAACAACACAAATGAAATTTTCCCCATCGTCTCATGCAGCATCTTACCGAACATTTTCGGCCACCAGAAATGCACTCCGGCTAAAAGGCCGAATACGACGCCGCCAATAATGACGTAGTGGAAGTGCGCCACCACAAAATACGTATCATGGAACTGATAATCAGCAGCAGCCGCGGCCAGCATGACACCCGTCACACCGCCAAGCACAAAGGATGGGATGAATGAGACAGCATACAGCATAGCGGTCGTATACTTTACATTTCCTCCCCAAATCGTCAAAAGCCAGTTGAAAATTTTAATCCCGGTCGGAATCGCGATAGCCATTGTGGCAACCGCAAAAATCGCGTTTGCGATCGGGCCCAGACCAGTCGTGAACATGTGATGCACCCACACCATAAAGCCTAGAAAGCCGATGAGCACGATTGCAAAAACCATTGAAGAATAGCCGAACAAACGCTTTCTGGCGAAAACAGGGATGACCTCGGAAAAAATACCGAACGCAGGCAAAATTAAGATATAAACCTCCGGATGACCGAAGATCCAAAATAAATGCTCCCAAATGACCGTATTTCCGCCAAGCTCTGGATTAAAGAAATTGGTGCCGAACAGCCGGTCCAGCATCATCAAGGCCAATCCGGCCGTTAGCGGCGGAAATGCGAACAAAATCAATGCCGAGGACACAAATGTCGTCCATGTAAACAAAGGCAGCCTCATGTACGTCATGCCCGGAGCCCTCATATTGATAATCGTGGCCAAAAAGTTAATCCCGGCTATCAGCGTCCCGAGCCCCGATATTTGCAGTCCAAGGACGAAAAAGTCTATGCCGTGCCCTTTAGAATGAAGCGAAAGTGAGGCATAAGACGTCCAGCCCGCGTCTGGCGCTCCGCCCAAAAACCAGCTTAAATTTAAGAAGATCCCTCCGAAAAAGAACAGCCAAAAACCAAGAGCGTTTAAAAATGGAAACGAAACGTCCCGAGCCCCAATCTGCAAAGGGACGACCGCATTCATCAAGGCAAATAAGAGCGGCATCGCAGCCAGAAAGATCATCGTCGTTCCATGCATCGTCATCACTTCATTGTACGATTGGGCGCTGAGAAACGCATTTTCCGGCTTTGCTAGCTGGATTCTGATAAACATCGCTTCAATTCCCCCGACAAGAAAGAAGAATCCCCCTGCCACTAAGTAAAGAATCGCGATTTTTTTATGGTCCACCGTCGTCAAATAATCCCAAAGCATAGATCCGCGCGTCCGCTTTTCTGTAAGCGCATTCAACATATGTGACCTCCCCCAATATCTCCCTTTCTTCCCTACTTGCTTTCTGCTTTTAAGCCTTTTAAGTATTCATAAAGCGCATCAGTTTCACTGTCCGAGAGCTTCGGATATGTGCCTGTCATTTTGTTGCCCGGCTTTATGCTGTCAGGGTCCTTCAGCCAAGCCTTCACATTTTCTTTGTTGGCGTCTTTCACTCCTGCCACTTTTGCCCTATCACCGAAGGTCGCCAAGTTGGGAGCCGTTCTAGCAGCTTCTGCACGCTTATCATTCGGCTCTACCGCATGACAGCTCAGGCAGTTCTTCTGTTTAAACAGTTCTTCGCCCTGCTTAGCCAAATCGCTCTCTGTTGTGGACTTATAGTTTTTCATTTCTTTTGTCCAGCCCTGAAATTCTTTTGCAGACATGGTTTTGACCTTAAAATCCATCAGCGCGTGTGAAGGACCGCAAAGTTCTGCACACTTCCCAAAAAACATATCCCCTGCCTCTTTGCTTCGTTTTGAATCAAATGTCAGGTAGAACTTATTTTCATTATCCGTATTCGTATCAAGTTTTCCTCCAACTGAAGGAATCCAGAAGGAATGTTTTACGTCTGAAGCTTTTAAATTAAAATATACACGCTGGTCTGTCGGCACTATAAGCTCTTGGCTTGTGATAATGCCGTAATCAGGATATTCAAACTCCCACCAATATAAATTTGCCCGGACATTGACGACAAGAGCATCCTCTGCTTTGCGGCCTTTCTTATCCATTGGTGATGTATCCGCCAGCTCAAGCGTATATAATACGACAGGGATCACAAGAATAACGAGCAGCAAAATCGGGATCACGGTCCATGTGATTTCTAAAAATTTGTTCCCCTCTACCTGTTTCGGTAACGTGTTCTCACCGACCCGAGATCTTCTGAATCTCACAATCACATAAAAGAAGATAACAGAAACTACTGCAACAACAACCACCATAATCAATGTGCTGAGCACTGTCAGGTCATACTGTTTATCAGCCACCTCGCCAGCAGGCTTGAGCGTGGATAAAAAAGGTTTTCCACATCCGCTTAATAGAAGCGGCACTAAGGCTAATAATGAAATAAGACGCCAATGCTTTACCATTTCACCCAACCCCTTTTCTGGTCAATACAAAGGCGGAGAGCAGACTTGAAGATCATCGCAATCCAGCCTATCGCCAATAAAGCACTTACATTTCCTCTTCTCTTAAATTATGAGTTTTTTTACTCAAAATGCCATCTATGTATAAAAGTAAAGCCGCCTGATTAAACAAGAGGTCAAGGCGGCATTTACTAGTTGTCATCGTTTATTTTGAAGCAATAAAACAAGCAACGTATCTATTTTTTTAGAAAAGAGTCAAGACAACCATGGCAACGAAATAGATTGTCATGTAGTTAAGCGAGTAAACGAACATCTGCGTTGCCCACTTCATGATATTTTTAGAGCGGAAGCCCATTAAACCGAGAATCAGCCAGCCGATATTTAACAGCAAGCCAAGGATGACAATCGGAAGGCCAAGGCTTCCAAGGAAAAACGGAAGCGGCATCAGACATGCAACCCATACAATAATTTGTCTTTTTGTCACTTCAAATCCGTATACGACAGGAAGCATCGGAATATTTGCAGCTCTGTAATCCTCCGTTTTCTTAATAGCCAATGCTAAGAAGTGAGGAATCTGCCAAATAAATAAAATCATGAATAAGACCCATGCAACGACACCGATATTGCCTTCCACTGCCGTCCATCCAATAAGCGGCGGCACTGCACCGGAAACACTTCCTACTACTGTGTTAATCGTATAGCGGCGTTTCGTCCACATTGTGTACAATACAACATACGTAAATACTCCGATAAACCCGATAACAGCAGCCGTGACAGTTGTCATCAGCAGCATGATCAATCCTAATGCAACTAGCAAAATTCCAGACCACAACGCCTGATTCGGCTGAATTTTACCCGTAACCGTCGGTCTTACTTTCGTGCGCTCCATAACATGGTCAATGTCTCGGTCATACCAGTTATTGATTGCACATGAGCCCGCAATAATCAGAGAAGACCCGATTAATGTAAGAAGAACGGTGTTTATATTGCCTAAAAAACTCAGACCGGAAATATGCAGTGCAAGCCACATTCCAGTAAAAGTCGTGATAAGATTAGAATTGACGATCCCTATTTTAATAAGGGACAGAAAATCTTTCCATGCCGTTGTTTCTTCAATTTGTCCGTCTATAGCTGTATCATTTAAGATTCTGGAGTTAGCCATAACGTAAACCTCCCTTACAAACCTAACGCAGGAGAATGAAAAACCTGCAACTCTTTCTATCATACAAGATAACATCTTGTAAAAAAACATCCTATTAAATATTAAACGACAAATAGGAATTTATTTGTGAACTTTTTATGAATTTTACCAAAGATGAAGGCAATCGCCAAATCGGCAGTGCGTTTACCTTATTTCTATCAGACCCGGCATGAATAATCAAGTGTACATTTTACGGAAGCCGTCATTCTATTATATTTTTGTGAACAAAATGCGCTAAGAATTGCCACAAAACACATATTCGCTTACACTTGGAACGTATATAAAATTGCAGCAGTATGTTGAGAAGGTGATTATTGTATGAATAAAGCATTAAAAGCTCTCGGTGTTCTGACAACATTTGTCATGCTTATTGTTTTAATCGGGGGAGCCCTCGTTACAAAAACAGGTTCCGGCCAAGGCTGCGGCAGACAGTGGCCGCTGTGTCACGGCCGTTTTTTCCCTGAACTGAATCCGGCTTCAATTATTGAGTGGAGCCACAGATTCGCAAGCGGGATCTCCATTATCCTTGTGTTAAGCCTTGCATTTTGGTCATGGAGAAAAATCACGCCGATTTTCCGTGAAACAACGTTTCTCGCGATTATGTCAATTATCTTTTTATTTTTACAAGCACTGCTTGGCGCATTGGCTGTCGTATTCGGTTCAAACGCGCTGATTATGGCGCTTCACTTTGGTATCTCATTGATATCTTTCGCTTCAGTGCTCATTTTGACGTTGCTCATATTTGAAGCTGATAAATCAGTCAGAAAGCTGGTAAAGCCGCTTGAAATCGGCAAAAAAATGCAATTTCACATGATAGGGATTTTAATCTACTCCTATATCGTTGTGTATACAGGCGCTTATGTAAGACATACAGAATCAAGTCTGGCATGTCCGGATGTGCCTCTGTGCAGTCCGCTGCACAATGGACTTCCGACTCAATTCCATGAATGGGTGCAAATGGGCCACAGAACAGCAGCATTGCTGTTGTTTGTATGGATTATTGTGGCCGCTGTTCATGCAATGACTTTCTATAAAGATCAAAAGCAGATCTTTTGGGGCTGGATTTCATGTCTTGTTTTTATCACATTGCAGGCACTGTCAGGTATCATGATCGTATACTCTGAACTGGCTCTGGGCTTTGCGCTTGCCCACTCCTTCTTTATTGCCTGCCTGTTTGGCATTCTATGCTACTTCTTATTATTAATTGCACGTTTCCGTTATGAATCAAGACAATCATAATGACTCTAGACCAAAGCCTTCAGTGCTTTGGTCTTTTTTTACGGCATGTTTTTTTTACTGTGCCTCAATAAGAAAACAGATAATGTCCGAAAGAAATATTTATGGCTCGTATCATACTTCACATCCAGCAAGTACGGATGGATATGAAACATCGGCAGCAGATAAGCATTTTTTGCTTTAAATAAGAAATAGCTTGGAAGCCTTAAAATCTCTTTTGAACCATAAATCCCAACCTATCTTCACCTGTTTCACCCCGTTTTTTCTATAAAACAAGAGTGTATGTCAAAAGACATACACTCTTGTTTTATTATGCTTTTTCAATTTCGAGAAGCAGATCTCCCGTTTGAATCGGCTCGCCATTTTTCACATGAACCTGCTTGATTGTTCCTGAGAAAGGCGCTTGAACCGTCGTTTCCATTTTCATCGCTTCATTGATCATCAAATGATCACCTTTATTGACTTTTGTGCCTGCTTCCGTCAAAACTTTAATAACCGTTCCAGGCATGGAAGCTGCGATGTGGCTTGGGTTTGTCCGGTCCGCTTTCAGCCTTTCCTGAACAGAAGATTTGATACTTTCATCTTTGATGACAACTTCACGCGGCTGCCCGTTCAGTTCGAAATATACGACACGAGTGGCATCAGGCTGAGGCTCACCGATTGAGATCAGCTTAACGATCAGCGTTTTTCCGCGCTCAATCTCCACTTCTATTTCTTCACCTAATGTCATGCCATAGAAAAATGTCGGCGTATCTAATACTGAAATGTCGCCATAGCTTTCTGCCGTTTTCACATAATCAGTGAAGACTTTAGGATAAAGTGCATATGCCAAAGCATCTTGATCTGAAATCTCCATGTTATGCTGCTCTTTAAATTCCTGTTTGATCGCATCAAAGGATACCGGCTCAAGCAGTTCTCCCGGTCTGACCGAAATCGGCTTCTGTCCTTTTAAAATCAGCTTTTGCAGTTTTTCCGGGAATCCGCCATGAGGCTGGCCGATGTTTCCTTTGAAAAGCTCCACGACAGAATCAGGGAAATCTAATTGTTCGCCTTTTTCGTAAACGTCCTTTTCAGTCAGGTTGTTTTGCACCATGTAAAGCGCCATATCTCCGACTACTTTGGAGGAAGGCGTGACCTTTACAATGTCGCCAAACATATCGTTGACGCGTCTGTACATTTCCTTGACTTCATTCCAGCGATCGCCCAAGCCTACTCCCTTGGCCTGCTGCTGCAGGTTGCTGTATTGGCCGCCAGGCATCTCATGTTCATAAATTTCTGTATGCGGAGACTTCATGCCGCTTTCGAATTCGCTATAGTATTTACGAACTGACTCCCAATATTGAGACAGCAATTCAACGCCTTGAACATTCATTTCCGGACGGCGGTCGTTGCCTTCCATCGCATGATAAAATCCGCTCGCGCTAGGCTGAGACGTTAATCCCGCCATAGAACTGACCGCAACGTCTATGATATCAACGCCGGCTTCAACGGCTTTCGCATACATATAAATGCCGTTGCCGCTCGTATCATGCGTATGAAGGTGAACAGGAATATCGATCGTCTCTTTCAGCGCAGAAACAAGCTCATAGGCAGCCTGCGGTTTTAACAGCCCCGCCATATCTTTAATTCCGAGAATATGGGCTCCGGCAGCCTCAAGCTCCTTCGCCATCGACGTATAATAGGCAAGATCATATTTCGTGCGATTTTTATCAAGGATATCTCCTGTATAACAAATCGCAGCTTCTGCCACCTTACCGGTATCCCGAACAGCATCAATGGCTAACGTCATACCTTTTACCCAGTTTAAGCTGTCGAAAATACGGAACACATCAATACCGGCTTGAGCAGATTGCTTCACAAATTCTTTAATCACATTATCCGGATAATTCGTATAGCCGACTGCGTTTGATGAACGAAGGAGCATCTGGAATAAGGTATTCGGCACTTCCTTGCGAAGGTCCTCCAAACGCTTCCATGGATCTTCTTTCAGGAATCGATAGGCTACATCGAATGTCGCGCCTCCCCACATTTCCATACTGAATAGTTCAGGCCATAACGCAGCTGTCGGATTCGCGATTTTTTTCAAATCATGCGATCTGAATCTCGTCGCCAATAATGATTGGTGAGCATCCCTGAATGTCGTATCAGTTAAAAGGACAGATTTTTGTTCCTTCACCCAATTTGCAAGCCCTTCAGCACCTTTTTCATCGAGAATTTGCTTTGTTCCTCTGGCAGGCTGCTGATCAACGTCTACTTTTACATTTAACGGCTTGTCAAACGCCGGCTTTTCTTTTTTCCCGATTCCAGGGAAGCCGTTCACTGTCACATTGCTGATGTAAGTAAGCATTTTCGTTCCGCGGTCCTTCTGCTTAGGGAAAATAAATAATTCAGGTGTTGTATCAATGAAAGACGTATCATATTGTCCCGTCAGGAATTTTTCATGCTTTGCAACGTTCTCAAGGAACGGAATGTTTGTTTTAATGCCTCTGATTCTAAACTCCTGAAGATTCCGGACCATTTTAGCCGCCGCCTGTTCAAACGTTAAAGCCCAGGTTGAGAGCTTAACGAGAAGCGAATCATAATACGGTGTGATCACGGCGCCTTGGAAGCTGTTTCCGGTATCAAGACGGACACCAAATCCGCCGCCTGAGCGGTAGGCCATGATTTTCCCGGTATCAGGCATGAAATCATTTTGCGGATCCTCAGTCGTCACGCGTGATTGAATCGCATAGCCGATTGTAAAAATGTCCTTTTGCTCAGGAATATTTACTTGTTTGCTGTGAAGGCTGTGCCCTTGAGCAACAAGGATCTGTGTTTGAACAATATCAACACCCGTAATCATTTCTGTAATCGTGTGTTCAACTTGTACGCGGGGGTTTACTTCAATAAAGTAGAACTCGTTGTTCGCAACAAGGAATTCGACCGTGCCCGCGTTGATATAATTTACATTTTTCGCAAGCGCAACTGCCGCTTCACAGATTTGATCTCTTAATTCAGTGGACAGCGAGACACTCGGCGCCACTTCAATGACTTTTTGGTGGCGTCTTTGAACAGAACAATCTCTCTCAAATAGATGAACGACATTGCCCTGCTTGTCTCCAATAACCTGAACCTCAATATGTTTTGGATTTTCAATCAATTTTTCTACATAAACTTCATCATTGCCAAAGGCTGCTTTCGCCTCTGATTTTGCACGCTCATATGCTTCTTTGACTTCGCTTTCAGATCTGACAATCCGCATACCGCGTCCTCCGCCGCCCAGCGAAGCTTTAATGATAATCGGATAGCCGTTAGCTTGTCCGAATTGTTCGACTGCTTCAAGCGTTTCTGCAGGTCCGTCGCTTCCCGGAATCACAGGAATTCCAGCTTTTTCTGCCTGCTCACGCGCTTTTACCTTGTCACCAAACATATCTAGATGTTCGGACTTTGGACCAATGAACACGATCCCTTCTTCTTCACATCGTCTCGCGAAATGGATGTTTTCGGATAAGAAACCGTATCCCGGATGAATCGCATCGACTTTGTTTCTTTTCGCAATATCAATGATTCCTTCAATATCCAGGTAAGCATCAATCGGTTTTTTCCCTTCACCGACCAGGTATGCTTCGTCCGCTTTGTACCGGTGGTAGGAACCGGAATCTTCTTTTGAATAAACCGCAACTGTACGAATATTCAATTCGGTGCATGCACGGAATATTCGGATTGCAATTTCTCCCCTGTTTGCTACTAATACTTTTTGTATCGATTGCTGAGACAAACTTTTCTCCCCCTTACCCGAATGGAATATAATCTATCATAGCGGAATATCCTTCCTGTGTACACACTTGTTTTTTACAGATAAACAGTTTTTTTAGGCTGCTTGTTTTTCATTCCCTTTGTCGGCATGGGCTCTTTCTTTTTCTTATTCTCTGAATATTTCACAAACATGCTGATATTCGCTAATATCCCCATACTACCGAGCAAGAGCACTAAAGAAGAACCCCCATAACTGATAAATGGCAGGGTAACCCCTGTAATCGGAATTAATCCGCTCACGCCTCCGAGGTTAATGAACGATTGGATGGCTATCATGCTTGAAATGCCGATCGCTAGAAGACTTCCAAACGGGTCCTCGCATTTTCTGGCTATATAAAAACCTTTTATGACGACAAAACCCAATAGGAAAATCACAAACAAAACCCCAAAAATACCAAGTTCTTCGGATATGACAGCCATGATAAAGTCAGTGTGTGATTCAGGAAGATACCCGTATTTTTGGATACTTTCGCCGAGCCCCAGGCCAAAAATACCGCCTGAGCCAATCGCATAATAAGAATTGATCACTTGCAAACCTGATGTCTGTGCGTACTTAAACGGGTCTTCAAAACTATCAAAACGCGCTAAACGGCCTTTAGTTAAAATGTTGTCCTGATTCAAATAGATAATTGGACTGACCAAAATGAAAACAATTCCGCCCAGCAAAACCAGCCTCATCAGCGTCTTTCCGCTGAAACCGGAGCACAAGATCATACATGTCGCAATCAGTCCGATAATCATGGCTGTACCTAAATCTGGCTGCATGGCAATTAACCCGCAAATCACAAGCGTCATGACAACAGGAGGAGCCACTCCCGTTAACAGATGGTCGATATAGCTTTGTTTTTTGGCATATACGGCCGCAAGATATAAAATCACGACCAGTTTCACAAATTCCCCCGGCTGAATACTCATTCCGCCGATTTTAAACCAGCTTTGAGCGTTTCCGGCAACATGCCCGAATACGAACAGCGAAATAAGCGCCAAAACAGAAGCAAGCAGTATCCCTTTCTGAAACTTTTGGTGGGCCAGTGCTTTATAAGGAAACAAAGCCATGAGAATAAACAGAGCACCACCCGCAATTAAGGCAAACAGCTGCCGCATAAAGAAAAAATTACTGCTTACTCCATATCGAGAGACAGCCGTAATCATACTTGAGCTATAAACCATCACCAAACCGAATCCGCACAGTAAAACAATTGCGAATATCAGTGAGTAATCATAAGATTTGAGCATTTTTTTTAACATAACATCCTCTTCCCTGCTTCTAACTTCCATTAACTATGGTTTTTAAGTATGTATCTTTTTTATTTTACTACAATTTATCAAACGAGACGAAGAATCTCTATACGATTCGGAAGGAATGTGTGAAAAAAGACCGTCTTTAAGAGTGAAAATTAGCGGTTATAAAAAAACCCAAACTGTTAATAAGTTTGAGTTTTATCATTTATTTACCTGTAAACGCGTCATGCAAAGCTGACAATTCGCGCTCCAATGTGTATAAAAGGTCTTTACCGTCTTTTTCATCAACCAATCCCAGGCGGACAGCAAAATCGATTTCCCTCGAAAGCCCGAACATTTGAGTATCTAAGACCTCTTCATATAGAGGACATTGAGGCATCGTTAAGTTATCCATTTGTACTCGGATCAGCTTCAAAATCTTCTCAGCATCAACTTTTAAGAGCTCAAAAGCTTTTTGTCGATGGTCAACCATCATCTCTGAAGCCAAAAGTATCCCTCCGTTCCCCAGGCGAGTACCTAATTCTTCTATTTATCATAAAGGGTATCAGCAGAAAATGCAAGTGGATTTAAGCACATGACATAAATTAAAAAATACTCAGCCTGTACATTTCAGACATTATTTCCAATAGCTTCACACCTGCGATACTGTTGCCTTTTTCGTCCAATGCCGGGCCGAATATACCGATTCCGAAATCGTAAGGTGAAATGCCCATTATCCCTCCGGATACGCCGCTTTTTGCCGGAATTCCGACCTTAATTGCAAATTCCCCGCTTGCATTGTACATTCCGCACGTCACCATAAATGTTTTGCAAATTCTGGCGACATCTTTTGAAATCACTTGCTCCCCTGTCTCAGGGTGTCTGCCGTTCAGCGCAAATACAGATCCGATTTTCGCCAAATCCAGGCTGTTCATCTCAATCGCGCATTGCTTCGTGTACAAATCCATTACCGCTTCTACCTCATCCTCAAAAATGCCGTACTGCTTCATATAGTAACACAATGCCCGATTAATCATTGATGTGCTGTATTCGGATTCAGCCACTTCTCGGCAGTATGTAATCTTTTGGTTGTTTGTCAGCCTTCTGATAAAAGACAGCAAATAATCAAGTCTCTCTTTCGCCGTTTTCCCTCTAATCAAGCTTGTCACTGCCAATGCCCCTGCGTTGATCATAGGGTTTAACGGCTTGCTTGGATTCATTGTTTCCAGCTTGATAATTGAATTAAACGGATCACCGGTCGGCTCCTGTCCGACATAGCTGAAGACCTTATCTTTGCCGTATTCCATTAACACCAAAGCAAGCGAGAGAACTTTCGATATACTTTGAAGCGTAAATGTTTTTTCTACGTCACCTGCTGACAGACAAATATTATTGGAATAATAAATCGCCACTGACAGATCGTGTTTATCGGCTTTTGCCAAGGCGGGAATATAGCTGGCAACCTCCCCCTCGTCCGTCACTTTTTTTGCCTCTTTCACTAAGGCTTCAAGCTCATCATTATGCCGGCATACCATACAACCACCCTCGCTCCTTGAGCAATTCAATACACATAATTTGTACACAAAGTGACAATTCATGCGAAAACTTTTATAATTTTGAGAGAAGGGGGTTATGTCATGAGCGTTATACAAGTAAAAGGCAATGTTACATATCCGATCACCATTGATCCTAGCGTATGGATTTTTGATGACCGCAAATTTTCGCTTGACCGCAAAGGGGAAGGTCAAGACACACATTTCCAATCAGCCGGGGATGAATCCGATCTTGATCCTGAACGTGTCATTAGAGAGGGCCGGATTACTCCGCCGACCTTAAAGACAGAAAAACAATACGAGAAGCAAAAGCTAATGAATGGCAGTTTTGCAATGAAACTTGGGATGGTGCTTAAAAATGCCGAGCCGCTCAGTTCTGCGACACAATGCGTATTTGTGACAAGTTCAGGGAAAGCCGCCGTCCCTCTGGAAGCCGCTCTTAACAGTATTGTCCATTTCAGTGAGGCAGGCAAGCCGATTCAAGAAGGCGGTCCCGTTCATATTTACTTTGAAGACCCAGTTAATCACGAACAGCCGATCACCGATATAAAAGAAATCGAAATCATGTAATATTACAGCAAGTCAGCGGCAAGCTGGGCGAGACCTGACCTCTCGCCTTTTAACAGCTTCACGCTGCCTGAGACGGGTTGTCCTTTAAACCGCTCCACCACATAGGCCAACCCATTGTTCAGACTGTCTAAGTATGGGTGATCAATTTGTTCAGGATCGCCCATTAGGACAATTTTACTGCCTTCACCGACTCTCGTCAGCAGCGTTTTCACCTCATGCCTGGTCAAATTTTGCGCTTCATCAATAATAATAAATTGATCTGGAATGCTTCTCCCTCTGATATATGTCAGCGCCTCTACCTGAATAGAGCCAATCCCCGCCAGAATGGCCTCAAGCTCCCCCGGTTTTTTCGCATTAAACAGAAACTCTAAGTTGTCAAAAATCGGCTGCATCCAAGGCTTTAGCTTTTCCTCTTTTTCGCCCGGCAGGTACCCGATGTCTTTGCCAACGGGAACAATCGGTCTCGCCACGACCAGCTTTTTGTATATTCCCAAGTCTTCAGTCTGCAATAGCCCCGCCGCTAATGCTAAAAGCGTCTTGCCGGTTCCCGCTTTTCCGATCAGGGTCACAAGTGGAATATCTTCCCGCAGCAAAAGCTCTAATGCCATTGTTTGCTGTACATTTTTCGGCCTGATCCCCCATATATGTTCATCATCAAATACGAGTCTTTTTAATACCGTTCCGGTTTTATCCGCAATTCCGACTGCCGAGGCGGAACCTCCCAGCTCATCCTTCATTAACGCGAATTGATTCGGATAAAAAGCATGCTGTTTGATATCATTTACTGAAATTTGGTTTTTCCCATAAAAAGAGCTGAACAGCTGCTGGCTGATATATAAATCCTTATAACCGCTGTACATTTCATTATTGTCCACAACCCGGTCATTCAGAAAATCTTCGGCAAGCAGTCCGATTGCGTCCGCTTTAACCCTTACCAGTACATCCTTGCTGACGAGGATAACCGGCCTGCCATTTTCTTTGGTTTCTTCCTCAAGGCTTAGATTTTTCGCAACGGCTAATATGCGATTATCGTTCGTCTTTTCAATAAAGATCTCTTGCAGCTGGTGAAACGAACGATGATTCAGTTCAATTCTCAGTGTGCCGCCGGTATCAAGCGGAACATGCTCATGCAGCCTGCCCTTTTGCCTTAGCGCATCGATCAGTTTAGATACGTGCCTTGCATTCCTCCCAACCTCGTCCATATACCGCTTTTTTGAATCAACCTCTTCTAATACGACAGCAGGGATGACAACCTCATTTTCTTCAAAAGAAAATATCGCGTTAGGATCCTGTAATAACACATTCGTATCTAACACATAAATTTTACTCAAGTCTCAGCCTCCTGATATAAGGGTCAAAGTTCTTCCTGCTTCTCTTACGATAAAAAAGGTGAATGCCTGCTAAAATATATGTTTTTGTGCATAAAGATAGAAGGTTAATTCAACAATAAAATTAATAAATGCATTTCAAGGAGGGAACCCGCAAGTGCGAATTCTTTTCATTTTGATACAGCTGACGCTTATCTTGTCCGCATGTGCCTACCAGCAAGGAAGACAGGATCAGAATGTTGAAAAAGAATCAACAAGACAGCAGGAGACTAAACCGATTCACGTAAAGGACACAGCTCAAGAGACAAAAGACAATGGAACAAGGACGGATATTGCCAGGCATCTTGTCAGCGTTGCTGAAAAAAACCCTGATGTCAAGGACGCAACAGCCGTAGTGCTGGGCGGTTATGCCGTTATTGGGATTGATGTCGATGATACTTTGGACAGAAGCAAAGTGGAAACCATTAAATATTCTGTGGCACAGGGTTTAAAAAATGATCGATACGGCGCTAATGCAGTTGTCATTGCCGATCCAGATACAGTCAGCCGCCTGAGGGAAATGAGCAGGGAAATCAGTGAAGGTCATCCGATAACTGGCATACTAGATGAATTAGCGGCAATTGTCGGCCGAGTGCTTCCCGAAATGCCTAACAATGTGATTAACAATGAAGACGAGCCGCAAACAAAGCAGCAAAATGACCAATTAAACAGAAAACAGCGGCAGGAAATGGATCAGGAGCAAAACGATCAATCTGATCATCATATGAAAAAGAATACCAATGATTAAGCTATAGCCTCGGCGCTTTAGCTTTTTCTTATTTTAGACAGCTTCTGATCCGTGCTATAATACATGTTAGTGAAAGAGGTGATATGATGAGGGTCCAATGTTCTATTTGCGATAAAATTGAAACAATTGATGATGATACCCTGATCGCGAAACGGCTTCGAAACCGCCCAATCCATACATATATGTGTCAGGAATGCCACGACCGGATTGCCCAGAAAACAGAAGAACGGCTGAAAACGGGAAAATTCACTTTTCACCCGGGACAGCAGAAGAAAGAAAAAGTTAAAAAATAAAGCGGCCGCTTTACCATACAGAACAAAAAAGACTCAGCTGAGAAGCTGAGTCAAGCTGTCGAGAAAATCTCGACAGCTTGAGAGCGCGTCATGCGCTCTCACGAATAAGAACGTTCATATTTATGTTGTGCTTTTCATAAAATGAACGGGACAACTTAAAAAAGCAGCGTATTGACGGCAATAATGAGAATAATGACTCCGCTCAGCATCGTGCTGAACTGTCCGACGCGAAAAGATCCTATGCGTAATGACGCAGCTTTTTTTCCTAGCGAGCAGCCGATCCATATGGTCAGGAAACTTCCGAGTGCCGCAGTGATTGAAATTGCAGCGGGATTAAACCCGATCAGGCCCGCGCTTAATCCATTGGTCAGCGCATTTGCAGATACGGCCACCCCGAGAACTATAGATTCCAATATACTGATTTCTCCCGAACCATCAGCATCCGCTGTCTCCGGATTTTGTAACAGACCGGCAATACGGCTTTTTTTTCTTGATGACACATCAACACGCGCTGAATTTTCTTCTTTTCTCGGCACAGCCAGCAGGATGATGCGGATGCCAATGACAGACAAAATAAAAGCCGCCAGCAACACAGGAAGAAAACCGGGTAAAACGACTGAAATCCATTTACCGAAATAAATCCCCATATAGCTGAATAAAAAACAGATAAAAGCGATCATCATATTTGACGCGTGAGATATTTTGATCTTTCTGATGCCGTATGACATTCCTACTCCTAAATTATCAATGCTCGAAGACACTGCCAGACCTAAAATCAATAACCAACCCATGTTATGTTCTCTCCATTCTTTGATGTCTTTTCAACATATTGTGCTGTTCCAATCTACACTATCCTATTCCTCAGCACAGAAAAGGTACCTTTTCTGCAAAAATTATTGACTGATTATCATCATTCCGGCGGAAACGAGGTGACACCCTTGGAAGAAAATGAAAAAAAGACATTGGGCCCCCTTTTAAAATCACTGCTTGATAAGCATTCGCTCTCCATGAGAAAACTCGGTGCCTTAACCAACATTGATGCAGCTACCATCTCCCGGATTATAAACGGCAAGCAAAAGGCCAATTTAAAGCATCTTCAGGAATTTTCTAAACACCTCCGCACCCCGCTGGAGGAATTACTTGAGGCATCGGGCATATCTATCGGCCATGAAAAAGAAACTGCACTGCAAGACCCGATGCACGCGATTCAGGATATGCTGAATATGGCGGAGATGTTTGAACAGCCTTTTTCTCGGGAGCAAATTGAACGCGAGCTGACCAGATATGAACAATATGCCAAAACCCAGCAGGGCCATCGCCTGATTTGCGATGAATTTCAAAAGAAAATGGATAACGAAGAAAGCGTCGGCCCTTTTATTGATCATTTAAAAAACATGTATTGTCAGTATATGGACGGAGCAACACCAGCTGAAGACCGTGTGATTCTCGGGAGCGCGCTGCTGTATTATATTTTAGCGACGGACGTCATTCCGGATTATATGTTTCCGATCGGCTATCTGGATGACGCCATTGCCGTTCAAATCGCTTTGCACCGGCTGAAAAAAAAGTAAGGGCGCTTAAAAAAGCGCCCTTTTTTGTTGAAAAATATGAAACACCGCATTGCGGTTTTGTCAAAACAGAGACAGCTGTCATATGATACATCAACCTAACAAAAAGGAAGGTGTCTTCTATGGACAGCAACACAGTTGTGGCAGTATGCGCTCTGTTAAGTGTGGTAATTCAGATCGGAACGATATTTGCCGCGGGAAAGTGGAAAAAAGAATAAAAAACAAATTGAGGGTTTTTTCACACAAACGGATGCTTATAAATAACCTTGTAAAAGATAGAAAGAAGATATGCGTATTAAAAATCATTCTCCTCTTTGCCACCTCTGTCACATATATTTTGATCAGCATCAACTTTCAGGCGGATATAAAGATCCTGAAAAGGAACGGAGAACCGTTCCTTTCGTTTCAATAAATGGTTCAGCCGGCCAGAACCTCATGATGAAAGACAAACAAAATAATTGCATACAATTAAAACACAAGCTAGAAAACGGGCGAGTTAACTCCCTAAGGAAGAAGGCGAAATGATGAAGTAAACTGATAAACCGCTGAGCCTATTACGTTCTAAAGCGGCGTCGTCACCATACTAAACCGACCTCTGTCGCACCAATGACACACTATTCTTCAAACGATAACGGAATGATTTCCGACCGTGAATTAAGCTGAATTGCGCCTCCGTTCAAACGAAATGAGCATGGCCATTATTGCATGCGCAAACAAACATACCTAACGGCAAAGCGTTTCCCAGCCAGCACGGCCTATGATGATTCTCACATACCGGGATTGAAAAAAAATCTCTCAGGCAATCCAATCTCAAGGAACGAAAGCCACTGTACAGATCCACCATGGCGGAATGAGAGGCTTCCCTAAACTTGTTCCTAACATAGACGTCGTCGGTCCGAGCAGCACTTTCCTGGCTCTTACCGAACAAGAAGTTGAGACTATTGTAAAAGCATGCGGTGAAGTGACACCAGGGCGATCGAAGCCGGCTTTAAAAAAGCGCAAAACAAAAAAAGCTTGTAGAATTTTCTACAAGCTGAGTCTTTTTATGAATTTGCAGACTGTCCTTTTTTCGACTGATACAGCCGGATTTTGTAAATAATTAAAATCAGAGCAGCGACAACCAATCCCTCTGCAACGGGCAAAAACACTCCTAAAAAAGTCAAAACAGTGCAGCCCAAAGCAAGAAACACATACACCACCGCTGATTTTAATAACGGAAGCCGTTTAGCAAATCCAAGCTTAAATACAATAACAGCCAATACAAAAATCGTACCGTACAGCAGCCACATGCCTGCCGCAGGCTGCCGGTCTACTTGATATAGAGCGGCGAAGAACGACAGGCGTTCGCTTACGTCATTCAAAAAGATTCCCTCCCCTGTAAACGTACGGGTTCTATCTTTTCAAATTCTGCACGAGATTAAGACAATCCTGCTGTTTTTTTCTTTTTAGCCGCTTTTTCACGTTCGTTCTTATTGAGGATTTTCTTTCTTAAACGGATGGATTCTGGTGTGACTTCACAATATTCATCTTCGTTTAAGTACTCTAGAGACTCCTCAAGAGACATGATGCGCGCTTTCTTAATTGTAGTTGTCTGATCCTTTGTCGCAGAGCGGACGTTTGTTTGCTGTTTCATTTTGCTGACGTTAACAACAAGGTCGTTATCACGGTTATGCTCTCCAACGATCATTCCTTCATATACTTCAGTACCAGGCTCAACGAAGATGACACCGCGGTCCTCAATTCCTTGAATACCGTATGATGTCGCTTTTCCGTTTTCCATTGACACAAGTACACCCTGACGGCGTCCGCCGACTTGGCCCGCCTGCATCGGCTGGTAGCTGTCAAACGTATGGTTCAGAATACCGAATCCGCGTGTTAATGATAGGAACTCTGTAGAGTAACCGATCAATCCGCGGGAAGGAACTGTAAAGATGAGTCGGACTTGGCCGTTTCCGTTGTTGATCATATCAACCATTTCGCCTTTGCGGGCACCCATTGATTCCATGACAGAGCCAGTATGCTCTTCAGGTACATCAATTTGCACACGCTCAACAGGCTCACAGCGTACGCCGTCGATTTCTTTGATGATAACTTCAGGTTTTGAAACTTGAAGCTCATAGCCTTCACGGCGCATATTTTCGATTAAAATGGACAAGTGCAGCTCACCGCGTCCGGAAACAACCCAAGCATCAGGAGAAGCTGTTGGCTCGACACGCAAGCTCACATCTGTCTGAAGCTGAGACTGAAGACGCTCTTCAATTTTACGAGCCGTTACATATTTGCCTTCACGGCCTGCAAAAGGACTGTTATTCACGACAAATGTCATTTGAAGTGTCGGCTCATCAATGCGAAGCACTGGAAGCGGATCTTGATGGTCTACAGGACAGACCGTTTCACCAACGTTAATGTCTTCCATGCCGGAAACCGCAACAAGGTCTCCCGCTTTTGCTTCTT
This sequence comes from Bacillus tequilensis KCTC 13622, assembly GCF_000507145.1. Lineage (GTDB taxonomy): Bacteria > Bacillota > Bacilli > Bacillales > Bacillaceae > Bacillus > Bacillus tequilensis. The sequence continues at coordinate 322,500 of NZ_AYTO01000041.1, forward strand.
CAATTTCCACACGCTTTAAGCCTTGGAAACCGAAAATCTTTGTAACACGGAATGACTTAGCCGTTCCGTCAAGCTTCATAAGAGAAACCTGCTGACCAACTTTCATCGTGCCGCGGAATACGCGTCCGATACCAATACGGCCTACATAGTCGTTGTAGTCAAGAAGGGCAACTTGGAATTGAAGCGGCTCCTCTGCATTATCAACAGGTGCCGGAACATGCTTAATAATCGTTTCATATAAAGCTTCCATGTTTTCATCCTGCTGTTTTGGATCAAGACTCGCTGTTCCGTTAATCGCAGAAGCATATACCACTGGGAACTCGAGCTGCTCTTCATTGGCATCAAGCTCAATGAACAGATCCAGAACCTCATCGATCACTTCCTCAGGACGGGCAAAGTCACGGTCAATTTTGTTTACAACAACAACCGGATTCAGGTTTTGCTCAAGAGCTTTTTTCAGAACGAAACGAGTTTGAGGCATACAGCCTTCGTATGCGTCAACGACAAGCACTACGCCGTCTACCATTTTCATAATCCGTTCTACTTCTCCCCCAAAGTCTGCGTGTCCAGGGGTATCCAAAATATTGATGCGTGTATCTTTATAGTTAATCGCAGTATTTTTCGCCAAAATTGTAATGCCGCGTTCGCGTTCAAGATCATTAGAGTCCATTGCGCGTTCAGCAACCTGCTCGTTGGCACGGAATGTACCAGCCTGATGTAAAAGCTGATCGACTAGAGTCGTTTTCCCATGGTCAACGTGGGCAATAATCGCGATGTTGCGAAGATCGTTTCGAAGTTTCACTTTTTCATCTCCTAAAAAAATTAGATAACTTTCATATTATACCACACATCCTCTTTAAAAGCGTCACGTTTTTCAGTAAACTTATTATAAGACGTAAAAGGGGATGGGAAATATGAAAAAAATGAATGGGCTTTTACTATTATTTGCATTTGCAGCGGTTTTCAGTATTATGCTGATCGGCGTCTTTATCGCTGAAAAAAGCGCTCTTGGCATTATCGCCAGCATTGTACTTGTTTGCGCCGTGATGGGCGGCGGATTTACATTGAAAAAGAAAATGCGCGAGCAGGGCTTGCTTGATTAAAAGCATTGCCCGGCCGGAGACGTTGTAATCAAAAAACACCGCAAAGAAAGCGGTGTTTTTTTTCATGTCTTTAAGTCTTATCTCCCCTGTTTTTTAGTCGGGAAGATACAAAACAGCCTGTATACCTAGATAATCGTGCTTACGATGACACATGAGACCCGAAAAAAGCAGTTCGGCAATGTTATACATAAAATACCATAGAGCCTATTTTTATCACACCAATATATCCCTATAATGGAATCTGCATCACAGTTCATAAAAGGGAGAGAAGAAACATGAAAAAAACATTTGTAAAAAAAGCGATGCTAACGACTGCCGCAATGACCTCAGCAGCTCTATTCACGTTCGGCCCTGATACAGCCAGCGCAAAAACACCGGCTGGTCACACTGATGTTTATGTTCAGCATCAGACAGTCACAACCGAAGATATCAATGCATTTATTGATATTTTAAATCAATCTATATACGAAAAAGACGGTGTATATTATTTTGACAGCAAAAAAGCTGTCGAGTTAGGAATGACAAAAGAAGAGGCTCAAGTCATCGCAAAATTATGGGAGTCGACATCGGAATTTTTCAATATTGTTTCACAGTGTGTATATATTGAAGATGGAAATTACAAATTTGATACAGAAAAAGCAGTTGAACTTGGCTTCACAGAAAAAGAAGCACTCGCACTCGACCAATTTTTCTCTGCTGTTTCCGTAAAGATACACATTCTTCAAGCAGCAATTGTATTACAAGACGGCGTGTACAGCTATGACAAAGATGCAGCCGTACAAGCAGGCGCGACACCTCAGCAAGCTGACATTTACGAAAAGCTTTTCGGTGCTCTGTCACAAGAACAACTTGCCGCAATCTATGATATGATTCATCCAAAAGCTTAATCTACAAAAGCGCTTGTCCGTTTTCCGGCAGGCGCTTTTCTTTATAACAGCAATTTGATGATCAGCATCACGACAGCCGCCGCTCCAAACCAACAGGCAGCTTTAACGATCATCAAACCATAATACCTCTGTTTAAACCGCCTTTCTTCTTCCGGCAGAAAGGCCTCCTCAACAGCCTGTCCGTCTTCCCATTCAAAGGGCTCAGCCATCATGTCATACATGTCTCTGCAGCTGCCGCAGGTCTTTAAATGTTCTTTAATCACGTGTTCCGTTTCTCTTTTACAATCACCTTCAAGATACAGAGGAAGCAGGTCTCTTACTAGAAAGCAGGTCATATCCGCTCCTCCTCTCTTCTTTTCATCACGTTTTTCTTTAGCTCTAATCTGGCCCGGTGCAGTGTAGTTTTCACCTTTGAAAGACTCCATCCTAATATCTCTGCAATTTCCTCATAAGAAAGCTCTTGGAATTCTCTTAAAATCAAAACGGATTGATACTGATCTTTTAATCGCAGGATCTCACGTCTTATGGTCTCGCTTTTTACCGTCCGCGACAAATACTCTTTAGGCTGCTCATAAGTTGTTTGCGTTAATCCTTCATTTTTGCTGATATCAGAAAATTGGTATTTGGCATTCCTGCGGTACCAATTGACGAAGGTGTGATGTGCAATGGTGTAAAGCCACGTTCTGATGGAAGAATGGCCCCTAAACGAAGCCAGACCGTTAAGTGCTTTCACAAACGTATCCTGCGCTAAGTCCTTTGCTGTTTCAAGGTGACGTGTCCTTCTATATAAATAATTCAAAATTTCTTGGTAATACTGTCGATACAAGTCCTCAATAGAATCACTATGCTTCATTAAAAGTAAAACCACACCGTCATCCAAATAGCCAATAAAATAAAACAGATATACATGGAAGACAGGTATACTTTCATATGTCTGATTTGGCTCTCTTCTTCAGCCCCCGGGCTTCTCTTTGAACTAGAATCACTCCTTAAGAATTCCGCATTCTTTTGGTATAGGGGCTCATGCTGTTTCATCCATTCCATTGATTCACCCTCTAGCTCTCCTTCTTTATATAGGTCATATAAATCTAAAAAAACAGACTCTTTTTCTTTATGATTCATAAAGACTTTTCACCTCTCGTGTTTCTCCATCCACCACATAAGCGTCATGGCGGTTTGAGCCGAACGGCTGAATAATGATCAGCCATGCATAATGCCGTTCATCCCCTCTGTAAACGATAATTGGACGCATGCGTTTTTTGTAAATGACATCCTGATATCGAGAAGCTACTTTTTCATAAGCCAATGTTCCGTTACGATACGTATATGGGAAAGGCTGCTCGGGTGTATCACTGTACACATTAACGTTTAGCTGACCCTGATCTTCAAAAAAATTATATGTTTTAGAAGAATCAGTATACATCACCATGTCACTCTGACTTTTTTTCTTTATTTCAGCTCCATGAGCATCGAAGATCGATAATATCTGCTGCTGCAATTGGTTGTTGTCCATTGAAATATTCTTCTTCATCGGAAGCGAAAGGCTATGTAAAGAACCGGATTCACTCTCAAATTCCAACACAATCGCGCCTCTCGTTTCCACACGCACCAAGCTCCCGAGCAGGCTGTCGCTTTCAATATCAGTGATCTGATAAGGCTGTTTCGGTATGTTCAAAGCTGTAAACATTTGATTCAATTTGTCTTGTATGTCTTGTTCTGTCACATGAACATGAAAAAGAGAATCAAGCTGATAAATAGAAGGGTCTTCACTAAAGCTCATTAAAGTTTCTTTTTCCCAATAAAATAGCGTTCCATCATCATTATCTTTTTTATGAAGTTGATTTTTCAGATATATACGAACGACTGTCTGACCGTTTTCTTTAGATACCTTAGTTTCGATCTGGTCCTTATTTAACACACGGCCGTGCCGTTCGAGAAAAGCGATAGACCTCCGCATGTACTCTTGATCCGTCAGCTTTTTTCCATGCGGTTTTTTTACGTATTGATAATTACGAATCAGCTGTGAGACTTCATCTACCTCAGCTTTATAGCTCTTGCTTTCAAATGAGTAGAAATAATGCACATCCATGTTTGTATCGTGCAAATAAAGTGTTTCATTCGTAGGAAAAAATGACTTCACAATCTGTTCCGCTTTTTTAGATGAAATGTGCTCCCCGATAAAATTGAATGAATCATGGACATCTAAAGGCTTTGATACAGCAAAAGCGGCGGTTCCTGCGTTATATATCGGATTTAAGAGCAAGACAAAAAACACAACGACAGCCATCGTCAGCCGCTTATTCACACGCATATAAAACTTGTCTGACTTTTGGAAGAGATGATAGCTCATCAAAAATCCCGCCATTGCCAAATAAATCGTATAAGGCATTACTGCACCATAATCTATGGTGATTTGATGGGAAAATGGAACAAGCAGCTTGACAAGCAGTCCGATAATCAGCGTATAAAACAAACCTAGTAAAATCTTATTTGTTCTCCAATACAGCTTGAAAAACAGTACATTCAATAAAATAGGAAGAATGATGATAAAAAACAGGAACACGAATTCAGTTCGCTCGACTCCATCAGGATATTCCTTCCAATATGAAAAGAAACTGAATATCATTTGTACGATCGGCAAACTGACAACGGCCAGATCGAATGTATAAAACATGCCTTTTCCGCCATGATCACGCGGCATCAGCATGTAGTGAAAAGCCGTCAGCAGTACATACCCGTATAACAAAAAATGCACCAGCGGCAGCAGTTCTTTGTCGTCCTCTCTTAAGTAAGCGCTGGTAAAGTTTGTCGCCTGCACCTGATGAATGAGTTCAACTGACACCCCAGCCAGCAGCACAATCCGCAATAAGACACCAGCTAAGAACATTGTGCGGCACCGGTTTATCTTGGGATGGTGCACCACAACATATAAGCCCGCAAGAACTACAACTGCCCATTGAATCAGCAAGGTGCTTTGTCGGCTTAATATAAAATAACGTTCGAAATGCAATACATAATGACTGAATAACTCCAACACGAACAACAATCCTTTTCTTCTTATTAAGGCCTCATTCGGTTAGACAGCGGGATTTTCAAAAAGTTTCAAGAAGAAACAAAAATATCTCATCTTCCCCTTGATATGTAAAAACATAACTCCGTAATGAACCATCACATGACACTTGACTCATCTTGATATTATTCAAAAAAAACAAACGCAGGACAATACTATCAATTTTGTCTAGTTATGTTAGTTTTTGTTGAGTAATCCAGAATGCTAGTTTAATATAACAATAAAGATTATTCAGTATTTTCAAAAAGGGGGATTTAATGTGGGTTTAGGTAAGAAATTGTCTGTTGCTGTCGCCGCTTCGTTTATGAGTTTGTCAATCAGCCTTCCAGGTGTTCAGGCTGCTGAAAGTCATCAGCTTAAAGAGAATCAAACACATTTCCTGTCCAAAAACGCAATTGCGCAATCAGAGCTGCCTGCACCAAATGACAAGGCTGTCAAACAGTTTTTGAAAAAGAACAGCGGCATTTTTAAAGGCGACCCCGCTAAAAGGCTGAAGCTTGTCGAAAGCACGACTGATGCCCTTGGGTACAAGCACTTTCGATATGCGCCTGTGGTGAACGGAGTGCCTGTTAAAGATTCACAAGTGATCGTTCACGTTGATAAATCCGATAATGTCTATGCGATCAATGGTGAATTACACAATCAATCAGCGGCAAAAACAGAAAACAGCAAAAAAGTCTCTTCTGAAAAAGCGCTGGCACTTGCTTTCAAAGCCATCGGCAAATCACCAGACGCTGTTTCTAACGGAGCGGCCAAAAACAGCAATAAAGCTGAATTAAAAGCTGTAGAGACAAAGGACGGCAGCTATCGTCTTGCTTATGATGTGACGATTCGCTATATCGAGCCTGAACCTGCAAACTGGGAAGTCTTAGTTGACGCTGAAACAGGCAGCATTTTAAAACAGCAAAATAAGGTAGAACATGCTGCTGCCACTGGAAGCGGAACAACTCTAAAGGGCGCAACTGTTCCTTTGAACATCTCATATGAAAGCGGAAAATACGTTCTAAGAGATCTTTCAAAACCAACAGGCACCCAAATCATCACATATGACTTGCAAAACAGAAAAAGCAGCCTTCCGGGCACGCTTGTCTCAAGCACAACGAAAACATTTACCTCTTCATCACAGCGGGCAGCCGTTGACGCACACTATAACCTCGGTAAAGTGTACGATTATTTTTATTCAAACTTTAAACGAAACAGCTATGATAACAAAGGCAGTAAAATCGTTTCTTCCGTTCATTATGGCACTAAGTACAACAATGCCGCATGGATAGGAGACCAAATGATTTACGGTGACGGCGACGGTTCATTCTTCTCTCCGCTTTCCGGCTCATTAGATGTGACTGCACATGAAATGACTCACGGCGTCACTCAAGAAACGGCCAACTTGATTTATGAAAAGCAGCCGGGGGCATTAAACGAATCATTCTCTGACGTATTCGGTTATTTTAACGATACAGAAGACTGGGACATCGGTGAAGACATTACAGTCAGCCAGCCTGCTCTCCGCAGCCTGTCCAATCCGACAAAATACGATCAGCCTGACAATTACGCTGATTACCAAAACCTCCCAAACACAGATGAAGGCGATTACGGCGGTGTACACACAAACAGCGGAATTCCAAACAAAGCCGCTTACAATACCATTACAAAGCTTGGTGTCTCTAAATCACAGCAGATCTATTACCGTGCGTTAACAACGTACCTCACGCCTTCTTCCACGTTCAAAGATGCTAAGGCGGCTCTCCTTCAATCTGCCCGTGATCTTTACGGCTCCACTGATGCCGCTAAAGTTGAAGCAGCCTGGAATGCTGTTGGATTGTAATGTTAGGAAAAGCCTGAGAAATCTCAGGCTTTTTCTGTTACATGTATTTCTCTCTTCAGCAGTAATAACGAAAAGATAATGTTAAAAAACAGAAACCGCTTCTGATTTGCAAAAAAGAGGAGGTACAGCTCCAAGTGTGCAGCAAAGGGAAAGCGGCGGTCGATCTTCCTGACTCAGGGCACAAGATTGATAGAGAAATTCTTCTAGCGGACACTAGCTATGTGAAGGATTGCGCGTTCAGAAAAGAGCAAAAACATTGACAAAAAAACTTATTTATGCTAAAATTTACTATTAATATATTTATGTGTATAATAAGATTCTCCTGGCCAGGGGAATCTTATTTTTTTATGGAGGATCATTTCATGAAAAAAAATGAGTCCAGTTTAACGTCTTTGATTTCAGCTTTTGCCCGTGCGTATCACAGCCGATATGATACGCCTCTCATTTTTGATGATTTTATTGCAAAAGATCTCATAAATGAAAAAGAGTTTACAAGCATCAGTGAGAACATGATTCAAGGAATCTCGTTTTTCAACAAAGAGATTGCTGAACGTCTGCAACATGATCCTGAAGAAATATTAAAATGGGTTATACAAATCCAGCTGTCGCCCACGCCCTTAGCACGTGCTGCGTATTGCGAAAAAGTCTTACACAACGAATTGATGCTGGGAGCAAAACAGTATGTCATTCTTGGGGCCGGGCTGGATACTTTCTGTATCCGGCATCCAGAATTAGAAAACAGCCTGCAAATTTTCGAGGTTGATCATCCGGCTACACAGCAAGTCAAAAAAGATAAGCTGCAGGATGCAAATCTGGCAATTCCGGGACATCTTCACTTTGTTCCTATGGATTTCACCAAAATGTTTTCATATGAGCCTCTCTTAGATAAAGGATTTAAGAGCACAAAAACATTCTTCAGCCTTCTCGGAGTGTCTTATTATTTAACCCGAGAAGAAAATGCAAACTTGATCAGCCATTTATTTTCGCATGTCCCATCCGGCAGCTCGATCGTTTTTGATTATGGGGACGAAACACTCTTTACAGCAAAAGGAACGTCAAACCGAGTTGAACATATGGTGAAGATGGCTGCCGCAGGCGGTGAACCGATGCAATCGTGTTTCACCTATCAAGAAATTGAACATATGTTAGAGTCATCGGGATTACTGATCTATGAGCATTTATCACCGGACGACATTCATGACCTTTTCTTTTGCAATCGAACCGACGATTTGTCAGCTTTTGAAACAATTCATTATATTCATGCGGTGAAAAAATAATATTTTATTCAACAAAAGCCTCCCCTTTTTCGGGAGGCTTTTATAAAAAGAAACTGCCGTCATCAAACGGCCGCTTCCGCTAAAGGCTTCACAAAGATCATAAACGATTTGCCTCTTTCATCTTTCTCCGTTTTCAGCTGTTCAAAGCCGCATTGGCTCAAAAACAGGATCCATTCACTGCGATCAATGGGAACTCCGGCAAACATCGCTTTATGCTTGTCTCTGAGCGATTTGCTGATCTGTTCAATGATCATCCTCGCATACCCCTTGTTTTCTTCAGCCGGATCGACCAGTACCGTTCCAAGCCACGGCTTTCCGTTTGAAGGCGCCCACTCAAGATGATAGCTGACGGCAACAGGATGACCGGCTGTTTCCCATACAAGCCATGACCCGTTGTACATAGAGTAGGAGATAATATAGCTTTCTGCATCTTTTTCTCCAAACTCCTCCTCTTTCCATTCAGGATGAGCCTTTGCGAGCTTCTCTAACAAGCAGAGGTCGTCCTGTTCAAACGGCCTATTTCTCAGCATGAAGATACTCTTCAAATATCGTTTTATGTATGGATGGGTTTCCGGCAAGCACACTGTGATTTTCTAAAAAGCTAAACGGCTTTCCCTCAATGGTCGAATAAATGCCTCCTACTTCATTTAACAGAATACAGCCCGCTGCATAATCCCATGGCGCAAGCCGCATTGTGATGTAAGCATCGATTCTTCCTGCCGCGACATTCGCCAGCTCTAAAGCGGCAGATCCGTAGGAGCGTGTGCCCCTGACTCTTTTCACAAGGGGCGCCAGTACACTTGAATCAATTCTTCTGTTTTCCGTTACCCATGTCGCATTAATGGCAATAATCGCTTCTTCAATGACAGTTTCTTTTAAAGGAGCCAGCTTTGTTTCATTCATATAAGCTCCTCTTCCGCTAAATGCGTGATACAGCTCATCATGCACCACATCATAGATCAAACCGATTTTTCCTTCTCCGTTTTCAAAAATCCCAATAGAAATCGCAAAGTTTCTTTGCTGGTGCACAAAATTCATCGTCCCGTCAATTGGGTCAATAATCCAGACGACTCCCTCAAGTGAATAGAGTTTGTCTCCTTGACCTTCTTCGCCGAGTATGCGGTGTCCCGGAAACGTTTCCTGAATGCGTTCAATAAAAAACTTTTCCGTTTCTTTGTCAATATTGGTGACTAAATCATTCGGATTTGATTTCGTTTCAATCGTCAGGCTTTCATGCATAGATTGTTTAATTCTTGTGCCTGCTTCTCTTATCCATTTCTTTGCAATCTCATCAATTTCCGTCCAATTTGTCATTCATGTGTACCTCTCTTCTATGTAGACCTTTATTTTATAGGATACTGATAACGGCGGTGAAAAAGCAAGGGAAATGAAAAATATGCCTTCTCATGTAAAAACGAACCATTCATGCGGTTCGTTTTCACTATCGCTTTTTACCCGTTAATCCGATTCCATTCTTTTCTGAGTCGCTCAAGTTTGTTTTTGCTTTGTTCGATCTGTTCTTCATTTTCTTTTTGCATCGCTTCATATAGGGTTGCCAATTCATAATCAACCTCTAGTCTCCAGACAGCTACACGATTGTTTTTCTCTTCCTTAAATCCCTCTTTTACAACTTGCCTCATTGTCTTTCGCCCCTTCCAGAGATCATTTGTTTGTAAAAAAGCATCCCATTTTGCCATTCAACAATGATGACTTCTTATATCGTATGATTGTTCTATTTACGCGTAACAGGATTCTAAAAATTGTGTGTTTACCTATTCGTTCATTACCACATTTCCCCTTTCTTAAAACGCGCGCAATCTTTTTGCCGCTCGTCCTAACTGTGATAAAATATGTATACTGAGCATGAAGGAGGAAAATCATGACACAAATGCGTTTTACTGAAGAAGACTTTAACACATTTACAATAGAAGGCTTAGACGCGCGCATGGAGGTTTTAAAAGAGACGGTCCGCCCGAAGCTTACAGCACTAGGCGAACATTTTGCCCCGACTTTATCAGCTTTAACGGGAGATGAAATGTTTCCGCATGTGGCAAAGCACGCAAGAAGATCCGTCAATCCTCCTGCTGACAGCTGGGTGGCGTTCGCAAACAGCAAAAGAGGCTATAAAAAACTGCCGCATTTTCAAATTGGTCTATGGGAAAGCCACGTATTTGTGTGGTTCGCGATTATTTATGAATCTCCTATCAAAGAAGAATACGGCAAATTGCTTGAAACAAACCAGGAAACCATCACCAGAAATATTCCAGACAGCTTCGTTTGGTCCGCAGATCACACCAAACCGGGAGTACATAAGCAGTCTGATATGGACAAGGAACAGCTGAAGACGCTGTTTGAGCGTTTGCAGACTGTAAAAAAAGCTGAGCTTTTATGCGGCATCCAGCTTCAAAAGGAAGAAGTGCTGAAGATGAATAACCAGGAATTCCTTCAGCGTATCGATGATGCGTTTCAGAAACTTGCTTTTCTGTACCGTCTCACCCAAAAAGTGTCACAAGCATAAAAAAGAGCCGGGATATTCCCCGGCTCTTTTTCCTACATCTTAATCTTCGCCTGATCAGATTCTCTCGCCTGTTTGACAGTGCGGTAAGGCGAATATGTACTTTGTTCCTCAAACTCGCCGCATAGCTTTTTTTCCTCGGCCTTCCCCGGGACAATTTCCTTAAAACGACGGTAAGCTTTAAGCAGTTCTTCGCGATCAGCGCCTTTTTCATATGCAAGCTCAACCTGCTGGAAAAACGCGATCACATCCACTGCTTCTTCGGTTGTCCAATCTTCATTCATCGGATATTGGTACTCCATTTTCTTCACTCCTTATCATTTGCTTCCTTTAAGAAAAAGCATCTTCATTTGATCATAAATTGTTCTTTACATTCTTTCAAGTTCATAATATAATTCATTTGTTTTACGTCTAAAAAACGGTTGAGAAACTGATTTTAATACACACTATTATGCATAGGTATGATTACAAAGGTGGGAAAACAATTGTCGCAACACGAAACACCCTTATACACAGGACTGAAAAAGCATGCAAGCAGACAGCCTGTTCAATTCCACATTCCCGGCCATAAAAAAGGGGCAGGGATGGACCCAGAATTCAGACAATTTATCGGTGAAAACGCATTAAGCATAGATTTAATCAATATTGAACCATTAGATGACCTGCACGCGCCAAAAGGCATCATCAAACAAGCACAGGATCTTGCGGCTGAAGCATTTGGCGCGGACCACACATTTTTCTCTGTCCAAGGAACAAGCGGCGCCATTATGACAATGGTGATGGCTGTTTGCGGACCTGGAGATAAAATTATTATTCCGCGAAATGTGCACAAATCAATTATGACAGCTATTGTATTTTCCGGAGCGATCCCAATCTTTATTCATCCTGAAATTGACAATGAATTGGGCATCTCCCATGGTATTACACTTGATTCTGCTAAACGGGCGCTTACGGAGCACCCAGATGCAAAAGGGCTGCTCGTCATCAATCCGACATATTTCGGGGTTGCAGCCGACTTAAAAAGCATTGTAGAGCTTGCCCATTCGTTTGATGTACCTGTGCTTGTCGATGAGGCACACGGCGTGCACATTCATTTTCACAGCGAATTGCCGCTTTCAGCCATGCAGGCAGGAGCGGACATAGCAGCAACTAGTGTACACAAGCTGGGCGGCTCACTGACGCAAAGCTCTATTTTAAACATGAGAGAGGGCCTTGTTTCCAAAGACAGAGTGCAATCCATCCTGAGCATGCTGACAACGACGTCGACTTCTTACTTGCTTCTCGCCTCACTGGATGTCGCTAGAAAACGCCTTGCAACAGAAGGGCATCAGCTTGCTGAGGAGACACTGAAGCTTGCCAACCAGACGAGAAACCGCCTCAATCAGATTGAAGGTATTTATTGTGTCGGTGAGGAGATTCTCGGGTCAAAAGCAGCTTACAGCTATGACCCGACAAAATTGATTATCTCTGTTAAAAATCTTGGGCTTACAGGCCATGACGTGGAAAAATGGCTTCGTGAATCCTTTAATATTGAAGTTGAGCTTTCGGATCTATACAATATTTTGTGTATTTTTACCCCTGGTGACAGCCAAAATGATGCAGACCGGCTTGTAGAGGCTTTAACAGAGATTGCACATCATATGGCAGAGAAAGATGTCACACATCGGCAAACTGAGGTTCTGCTTCCGGAAATACCTTTATTGGCAATGACGCCTCGTGATGCTTTCTATGCAAATACGGAAGTCATCCCCTTAAAAGAAGCATCAGGACGGATTATCGCTGAATTCGTCATGGTATATCCTCCTGGTATTCCAATCTTTATTCCGGGTGAGATCATTACTGAAGAAAATATCAGCTACATTTTCAAGAATCTTGACGCGGGTCTCCCTGTTCAAGGACCTGAGGACTCGACCCTCACGATGATCCGGGTCATTAAAGAACAAAAAGCGATTCAATAAAGAAAGCATGCGGCTTAAGCCGCATGCTTTCTTTACTCTTCTTCAACAGGACATTGGCATTGTCCGCAGCACGTTCCGTATAATGTTGTCACTTTCTCATCTTCAAAGTAATGAATGGCTTCGTTGCAATCTTGACAAACGATCGTACCCATCTCTCATTCCCCATTTCTTTGAATTTTGAAAACGCTTAATTTCTTTTGTTGTTATTATATTAATATGTCACATTTGAAATGTCAACAATAAATTGTATAACACATTTAAGGTGAATATCGATATATATCACGTGTTTTTTCATTCTTCATCATACATTACCTTCTTCTTGTAACCGCTTTAACTGATACATATGCCAAAACCTATCATAAGATTTCATGCTATCTTGAACTTTTCAGCAATAAATCCTATACACCCTCAGATTCGCTATTTTAACCGAGTGATACGGAATGTAATCATACTTTAAAAACGGTTTCAATTATATAACAATTAGGTAACAAGGAGCAGATTAAGCTGTATCTCATGATAAACTAAAGCTAGTTTACTATTGTTTATACAGAGGAGAAGATAGATGCGATACCGCGTGATATTCCCCATGCTGATAATAGTATTTGTTTTATCGGGCTGTACACTTTCCACCATCAACCCGATGAAAAAAAACCGGATTGATAACATTCATCATACACAAATCTTGTTTTTTTCTGATGAGAACCAAATTGATCAGGAAGCGCCATATTACGATGCCCTGCTGGATTTAGAAAAAGATTATCCCGAGCAAATTGATAAAATGAAGGTCTATGATAACAAAAAAGGCTGGGAAGATGAGATCAAAACCGTCCCTACCCTTATGGTTGTAGATCAGCGCCATGTCGTGGTGAAAATCGAGGGATGTGTGAAAAAGAAAGAAGACATCATTAAACCATTGCAGCATGTGCTGCCAAAATAAAAAACAGCCCCCGCTTAAAGCGAGGGCTGTTTTTTATACGAGCATTATTTTACGATGTGAATCGGACTTCCAATTGCCACTTCAGCTGCTTCCATTGTGATTTCGCCCAATGTTGGGTGAGCGTGAATTGTCATCGCGATATCTTCAGCAGTCATGCCGCCTTCGATCGCTAAGCTTAATTCAGAAATCATATCAGAAGCACTCGCGCCGGCGATTTGCGCACCGATCACAAGACCGTCCTCTTTACGAGTGATCAGCTTCATGAAGCCGTCTGTTTCGTTAAGAGAAAGCGCACGGCCGTTTGCTGCAAATGGGAATTTAGCTGCAACAATGTCAAGCCCCTCTTCTTTCGCCTGTGCTTCAGTGTAACCGACTGACGCAAGTTCAGGCTCAGAGAAGACAACCGCAGGAATACCAAGGTAATCGATTTCTGCAGGCTCTCCAGCAATAGCTTCTGCTGCGATTTTACCTTCGTAAGACGCTTTGTGAGCAAGCGGCGGTCCTTCGATGATATCACCGATTGCATAAATGTTAGGTACGTTAGTGCGGCACTGTTTATCAGTTTTTACGACACCGCGGTCCGTCATTTCAATACCGACTTGCTCAAGACCAAGCTCATCAGTATTTGGACGGCGTCCTACTGTAATCAGTACGTAATCAGCGTCAACAGTTTTTTCTTCGCCTTTTACTTCAAATGTAACTGTTACGCCGTCTGGTCTTTCTTCGACACCTTTAGCCATCGCATTTGTATGGATTTCAACGTTGCCTTTTTTCTTCAGTCTGCGTGTAACAAGAGAACTCATTTGTTTTTCGAAGCCAGGAAGAATTTCATCTCCGCCTTCAAGAATAACAAGCTCTGTACCGAAATTAGCATACGCAGTTCCAAGCTCAGTTCCGATGTATCCGCCGCCGATAACAACGAGCTTTTTAGGAATTTCTTTAAGAGCTAAAGCGCCTGTTGAATTTAGGACGCGCTCAGAATATTTGAAGTTTGGCAATTCGATAGGACGAGAACCAGTTGCAATGATTGCGTTTTTGAACGTATATGTTTGAGCAGAATTCTCATCCATTACACGAACTGAATTGCTGTCTACAAAGTAAGCCTCACCTTTTACAACATCTACTTTGTTGCCTTTAAGAAGACCTGCTACACCGCCAGTAAGCTTATTTACAACAGAAGTTTTCCATTCTTGAACTTTAGTGAAATCAACTGATACGTTCTCAGCAGTGATTCCCATGTCGTCAGAATGCTTTGCATTCTCATAACGGTGGCCTGCATTGATCAGCGCTTTTGAAGGGATACATCCAACGTTTAGACAAACGCCTCCAAGCGTTGCTTTTTCAACGACAGTTACTTTTTGTCCAAGCTGTGCAGCGCGGATGGCAGCTACATAGCCGCCAGGTCCCGCACCAATTACAAGAGTATCTGTTTCAATAGGGAAATCTCCTACTACCATAACATTACGCCTCCATTAAAATTAATTGTGGATCGTTCAGTAAACGCTTGATGTGATTTAAAGCATTTTGCGCAGTTGCTCCGTCGATCATACGGTGGTCGAAGCTGAGAGAAAGAGCTAAGACTGGAGCTGCTACGATTTCGCCATCACGAACAATCGCTTTTTCTGCAATGCGTCCGATACCAAGAATCGCAACTTCTGGATGGTTGATAACCGGAGTAAACCATTGTCCGCCAGCAGAACCGATGTTTGTAATTGTGCAAGATGCGCCCTTCATTTCAGCTGGAGCAAGCTTGCCTTCACGAGCTTTTGTAGCAAGGCCATTGATCTCATCAGAGATTTCAAAGACAGATTTACGATCTGCATTTTTCACAACCGGAACAAGCAAGCCTTTTTCAGTGTCAGCTGCGATACCGATATTGAAGTAATGTTTTTGGACTACTTCTTCTGTTTTATCGTCAATTGACGTGTTTAAAACAGGGAATTTTTTCAGTGCAGATGTAAGAGCTTTTACAACGTAAGGCAAATAAGTCAGCTTGATTCCTTGATCAGCAGCAACCTGTTTGAACTGTTTACGATGTGCAACAAGGTTTGTTACGTCCACTTCGTCCATTAATGTTACGTGAGGAGCTGTGTGTTTAGAGTTAACCATCGCTTTCGCAATTGCTTTACGGATACCGCTCATTTTTTCGCGTGTTTCTGGGAATTCACCCTCTGGAACTGAAGCAGCAGCCGGTTTAGCAGCTGTTTCTTGCGGTGCAGCCGTTTCTTGCGGCGCAGCTTCTTGTGCTCCTCCGTTTACAAAGCTGTCGATATCTTCTTTCACAACACGTCCGTTGTTGCCTGAACCAGTTACTTTACGGATGTCTACGCCTTTTTCACGAGCATATTTACGTACAGAAGGCATAGCGATCACGCGTTTGTTCGGGTCAACTTCAGCTTGATCCTGCTGTCCAGCGCCAGTTGCTTTTGCAGGCTCTTGAGCTTGCCCTTCTTTCGCAACGTCTTGTCCCGCTTCTGCAGTTGACTGAACTTGTGCTTCAGTTTTCGCATCGTCAGACTCATCGCTGCCTTTAAATTGAAGGTCTTCGTAACCAGGTGCATCAAACGTAATGATCGTTTGTCCAACAGTTGCAACCGTTCCCTCTTCAACTTTTAATTCTAATACTTTTCCTTTAACAGGTGAAGGAATTTCTACTACTGCTTTATCATTTTGGACTTCAGCCAGTACATCATCTTCGTCTACCTCATCGTTAGGCTTGACAAACCATTTTATGATTTCGCCTTCGTGGATACCTTCCCCGATATCCGGAAGTTTAAATTCAAATGCCACAGTTCTCGACCTCCTAGTTGATTAAGCAATTTTACAGTTTACATCGTAAGCATTGAAAACAGATATATTATAGAGGGAAAACGTTCATCTTCCCTCTCGATTATGCAGTTTGATTAAAATTCAAGTACTTTTCTTGCAGTTTCAAGAACGTCTTTATGGTTTGGAAGCCATACACTCTCAGCTTGTGAGAAAGGAAATACTGTATCAGGCGCAGCCACGCGAAGGACAGGTGCTTCCAAGCTCAAGATTGCGCGGTCATTAATTTCGGCTACTACGTTTGCAGCAATACCGGCTTGTTTTTGTGCCTCTTGAACCACAATCGCGCGACCTGTTTTTTCTACAGATGCAATGATTGTATCGATATCAAGCGGGCTTACAGTGCGAAGGTCGACAACTTCAGCAGAAATGCCGTCTTTTTCAAGCTCCTCGGCAGCTTTTAATGATTCATGAACCATTGCGCCGTAAGTGATGATTGAAAGGTCAGTACCTTCACGTTTTACGTCAGCTTTGCCAAGCTCGATTGTGTATTCTTCTTCAGGAACTTCCTGACGGAAAGAACGGTAAAGCTTCATGTGCTCTAAGAAAACAACTGGATCATTGTCTCTGATCGCAGAAATTAAAAGTCCTTTGGCATCGTAAGGAGTTGATGGAATAACAACTTTGATACCAGGCTGCTGTGCAACAAGACCTTCTAAGCTGTCAGCGTGAAGCTCAGGAGTGTGAACACCGCCGCCGAATGGAGAACGAATTGTTACAGGTGAAGTCCAGCGTCCGCCAGAACGGTAGCGCAAACGAGCCATTTGGCCGGAAACTGAATCCATTACTTCGTAAACAAATCCGAAGAATTGGATTTCCATAACCGGACGGAAGCCGTTTAAGCCTAAACCAAGGGCAAGACCGCCGATACCAGATTCAGCAAGTGGCGTGTCAAACACACGGTCTTCACCGAATTCTTTTTGCAATCCTTCTGTCGCACGGAATACGCCGCCGTTAACACCAACGTCTTCTCCGAAAACTAAGACATTTTCGTCATTTTTCAGTTCTGTGCGTAACGCATCCGTGATTGCTTGAATCATTGTCATTTGCGCCATGGCTTACTTCGACTCCTTCTGTGTATAAATTTCAAATTGCTCCTCAAGGTTGTGAGGCATTTTTTCGTACATGATTTTCATTAAATCAGTTACTTTTTGCTTCGGCTCAGCATCAGCTTTTTTGATCGCTTGCTTAATTTCTTCTTTCGCATCCTCAATTACTTTTGCTTCTTCTTCTTCAGACCATAAGCCTTTGTTTTCAAGGAACGCGCGGAAACGTACAAGCGGGTCTTTTTGTTCCCATTCATTTTCGATTTCTTTTGTGCGATATTTAGTCGGATCGTCGCCGGCCATTGTGTGCGGACCGTAACGGAAAGTAAGTGTTTCAATCAGTGTCGGGCCTTCGCCGTTGATTGCGCGCTCGCGTGCTTCAGCAGTTGCAGCGTATACAGCAAGCGGATCCATTCCATCTACTTGTACGCCGACAATACCTGCAGCTACAGCTTTTTGTGCAATTGTTTCAGCCGCTGATTGTTTTTCAACCGGAGTTGAAATCGCGTAGCGGTTGTTTTGTACCACGAAGATTGCAGGTGCTTTATAAGCGCCGGCAAAGTTAATTCCTTCGTAGAAGTCCCCTTGTGAAGCTCCGCCGTCACCAGTGTAAGTGATTGCGACAGCTTGCTTACCGCGTTTTTTAAGACCTAGCGCAACACCGGCAGTTTGAATGTATTGAGCACCGATAATGATTTGTGGAGAAAGGGCATTCACATCATCAGGCATTTGGTTTCCTCTGAAATGTCCGCGAGAGAAAAGGAACGCTTGATATAACGGGAGACCATGCCAAATTAACTGAGGCACATCACGATATCCTGGAAGAACAAAGTCTTCTTTTTCAAGCGCAAAATGCGTTGCGATCTGAGAAGCTTCTTGACCCGCAGTAGGAGCGTAAAATCCGAGACGTCCTTGACGGTTTAATGAGATAGAGCGCTGATCAAGCACACGCGTAAATACCATGCGGCGCATGAGCTCTTTTAATTGATCATCAGATAAATCAGGCATTGCCGCTTCATTCACGACTTCTCCCTTTTCATTTAAAATTTGGAACGTTTCGAACTGCTTTTTAATGGCATCAAATTGCTTCTTACTGTCAGCGATAGCTTTTTTCGTTTTTGCAGCCATACTAAGTCACCTCTTCCTTTCTTTTAAACAGTCATTAGACGTGCATTCCTTTTATACATACAAACTTAGGGTACCCTAAAGTATCAGCAGTAAGTCGTATATATTTAGCCGATCCCCAGTTTGCCAAAACCTTTTATGTAGGATGGTTACACTCTGCTTTGAACTGTATTATTTCGAAGTTGTAAAAAACTAATACAACACCGCTTAACATGGATTAGTTTACACCAGATCAAGAAGAACCGTCAATCGTTTTCATCGTTGATTTTAAATAAATGTATTCGCTTTACATTTTTACAAAAAAAACAGATGCTGACGGCAGTCAAAACTGTACTAGTATACACCGATATACTGTACTACAATAGAATTCAAAATTTTGAACTAAATTGGCATCGTGTTTATTAAAAAAAGAGCTGATCAATCAGCTCTTTTTCACGTGGTAGCCGGCGGCATCATAAAGATCATTCCGGGCTTTATTATATTTTTCTGTTTGTTCATTAAATTCACCGCTGTATTTGAGGACCTTTTCATAAGAGGCGTTGACTTTATCGATCTGCCGCTCCAGGTCATCTCGTGTCAAGTCTTTGTCTTTCAGCTGATTATACAGCTTTTTATTAAACTGAAGCGCTTTTTTATATTCTTCATACATGGACCCATATGATGTATATCTTTTCTCCATATGGCTTGCTGCGGCATCAGCCTTTTCTTTTATGTTTTCATCCTTAATATGTTCAGCTGACGTTTTTGCTTCCTCAAATTCCGATTCTGATTTTTTCATGCTGTCATTTTCAATCTTTAGATGTTCTTCGCGCTTATTGACATTTTCAAGCGCCTCGTTAGATAAAGCAACGATATTCTTATAATCATCCATGTTGAGCTTCATGACATCACCATAAAGCTGATTTTCTTTCGCCTCTAAATCCTCGAGTGTTTTCTGTTCCTCTTGAAACGGCTTTTCCGATTCTGCGGCTTTTTCTAATGAATGATGAAGAGAATCAACCGGGTCCTGTCCCGTGCATCCTGTAATCATCAGTGTCATCGCACAAAAAGCTCCGATTTTCATTCCGAACCGCCGTTTTATTGCGTCTTTCACGTTAAATCCCCCAATCTTGACAATTTCTACTATAGAATCCAAAAGCACATTTGGCAATAGATGTACTTTATGAATGCAACGTTAAAATCAAATCAAAAATAGTGAAAAATCAGGGCAGATGACCATACAACTTTTTTGTTTTTACATAGGTTATAGTAGACGCTATGCCTACTTCTAAAGGCTCTGGCGTAATTAAAAGAGGAGGTAATGCAATATGTTTGGATATGGTTTCGGCGGAGGATGCTGCGGTTATGGTGGTTACGGATATGGCGGTTGCGGTTACGGACATGGCCGCACCTTTGCGTTAATCGTTGTTTTATTCATTCTGTTAATCATTGTCGGAGCTGCTTATTTAGGCGGAGGCTGTTGCTAACCACACAGCATGAAATTGACCAGCCATCTACGGCTGGTCATTCATTTCGTTGCACCACTGTGAACAAATCCGATATAATTTACATATTAAGCTTTAGGAGTGAATTTTCTTGATTACTATGGAAAACATCGTACGTGACGGCCATCCAGCCCTAAGAGAGACAGCCAAACCTGTTGAGCTGCCTGCAACCGATGCAGAAAAACAGCAGCTGGCCGACATGATCGAATTTGTGAAGAACAGCCAAAATCCTGAATTAGCCGAAAAACACAATTTACGCCCGGGCGTAGGGCTCGCTGCCCCTCAAATTAATATTAAAAAACGAATGATCGCCGTTCATGCTGAGGATGCTTCCGGTAAGTTATACAGCTATGCTCTGTTTAATCCGAAAATCGTCAGCCATTCTGTTGAAAAAAGCTACTTAACAAGCGGTGAAGGTTGCCTGTCTGTCGACGAAGCCATTCCCGGCTATGTTCCCCGCTATGCTCGAATCCGAGTAAAGGCAACAACGCTTGAAGGCGAAAGCATTGACATCCGTTTAAAAGGATTTCCGGCTATTGTGTTTCAGCACGAGATTGATCATTTGAACGGTGTTATGTTTTATGATCATATCGATAAGGAGAATCCTTTCAAAGAACCTGAGAATGCAATCGCGATTGATCGCTAAAAAAAACGGCTGGCACAGTGCCAGCCGTTTCATTTTAAAAGGCCCAGTTCTTTGACAGCGAACGCAATTCCATCCTCGTCTACCGGCTTTGTTACAAAGTCTGCGATTTCTTTCAATTCAGGAACAGCATTTCCCATAGCTACGCCTGTCCCGACATATTCAATCATTTGCAGATCGTTTAATCCGTCGCCAAAAGCATATGTCTCACTGATATCAAACGGGAGACGCTCGATGACTTTTTTAATCCCTTCCGCTTTCGAACCTCCGTGCGGCAGAACATCAGTCGAAAACTCGTGCCAGCGCACTAAATCAAATTCAGGAAAAGCGGCATAAGCTTTTTCTTCTTCATCCTGGCAAAATAAAAGGAGCTGGAAAATTTCTTTTCCTTCATAAAAAAGCTCGTCGGTTTCTGGATAATCAGTTTTAAGGCTGCCGATTCCCTCCAGAACATGAGGATGATCCGCCACAGTCGCTTTCATCGTATCCTCTGCCATAAACACAACAGGATGTTTGCCCTCTCCTGCCTGCTTTAGTAATCGTCTGATTGCCTCTTCAGGGAGTGGATTTTTATAAATCACTTGATTTTCAAAAACAACATACTGCCCATTATAGGAAATGAATGAGTGTATACCCAATTCTTCCAAAATCGGCTTAACCAAAAACGGAGACCGCCCGCTTGCGATAAACACATGATGACCTTGGCGCTGCAGCTCCGCCACCGCTTTTCTCGTACTTTCCGGTATATTCTTGTCATGATCATATATCGTACCGTCAATATCAAAAAAGATTAATTTAGAATCCATCGCAACTTCCCCTTTATCGTCTTGGTCTGCAATTCCCACCCCCATCATACAAAAAGATTGTCTTTCAGCAAACTCATTCATTCAAAAAATCATATTATATTCCATTAATAACCACGAAAAGTCTTCCTCAATCTCCGTATACTATGTGTATAAAAGAACTCTGGACAAATGTTTATTAAAGGAGGAAAGGCAAATGCTGCGCAAATTAAGAAAGAAACTCAGAAGACAATGGAACGGAATGCTCCGCAAGAAAGCGATTGCCTGACAAGGGATTCTTCACTTTTCGGTAGGCCCTTATTTTGCTCAAGGCTTTCCTTATATTCCGTTTTCGAATATAATAGAGGAAGCGAGTCTAACATACGGCATTTAAGGAGAGATTTGGATGATTTATAAGGTATTTTATCAAGAAAAGGCTGCTGAAGTACCTGTTCGGGAAAAGACAGATTCACTTTTTATTGAAGGCGTATCTGAACGTGACGTCAGAACAAAACTGAAAGAAAAGAAATTTAATATTGAGTTTATCACACCTGTTGATGGTGCATATTTAGAATATGAACAACAGAGCGAAAATTTTAAAGTATTGGAGTTATGAGCGGTATGAAATTTGTAAAAAATGATCAGACTGCTGTTTTCGCCCTCGGAGGTTTGGGCGAAATCGGTAAAAATACGTATGCAGTTCAATTTCAGGATGAAATTGTGCTGATTGATGCAGGGATCAAGTTCCCCGAGGACGAACTCCTCGGTATTGACTACGTTATCCCTGATTACACGTATTTAGTCAAAAATGAAGATAAAATTAAAGGGCTTTTTATCACCCACGGACACGAAGACCACATCGGTGGTATACCATACCTGCTCAGACAAGTGAATATTCCTGTTTACGGCGGTAAACTCGCGATCGGCTTACTTCGGAATAAACTTGAAGAGCATGGATTATTAAGACAGACGAAACTGAATATTATCGGTGAAGATGATATCGTAAAGTTCCGCAAAACGGCTGTGTCATTCTTCAGAACTACACATAGTATTCCTGATTCCTACGGTATTGTTGTAAAAACACCGCCAGGAAACATTGTACATACTGGAGATTTTAAATTCGACTTTACTCCAGTCGGCGAGCCGGCAAACTTGACGAAAATGGCCGAAATCGGAAAAGAAGGCGTTCTGTGCCTCCTTTCTGACAGCACAAATAGTGAAAACCCTGAGTTCACTATGTCTGAGCGCCGAGTTGGAGAAAGCATTCATGACATTTTCCGCAAGGTAGACGGCCGAGTTATCTTCGCTACATTTGCGTCGAATATCCACCGCTTGCAGCAAGTAATTGAGGCCGCTGTATTAAATGGAAGAAAAGTTGCCGTATTTGGACGCAGTATGGAATCGGCTATCGAAATCGGACAAACTCTCGGATATATTAACTGTCCTAAAAATACGTTTATTGAGCATAACGAAATCAATCGCATACCTGCCAATAAAGTAACGATCCTATGTACAGGAAGCCAAGGGGAACCGATGGCGGCGTTATCAAGAATTGCAAACGGCACACACCGTCAGATTTCAATCAATCCCGGGGATACAGTCGTATTTTCTTCATCTCCAATCCCAGGCAACACAATCAGCGTGAGCCGGACGATTAACCAGCTGTATCGCGCAGGGGCAGAGGTTATTCACGGACCTCTAAACGATATTCATACATCCGGTCACGGCGGACAGGAAGAACAGAAGCTGATGCTTCGTTTAATCAAGCCTAAATTCTTCATGCCGATTCACGGTGAGTACAGAATGCAAAAGATGCATGTTAAACTTGCAACAGATTGCGGCATCCCTGAAGAAAACTGCTTTATCATGGATAATGGTGAAGTATTGGCGCTTAAAGGCGATGAAGCTTCAGTCGCCGGCAAAATCCCGTCCGGTTCTGTCTACATTGACGGAAGCGGCATTGGTGATATTGGCAACATCGTACTTCGCGACCGCAGAATTCTTTCTGAAGAAGGACTTGTCATCGTGGTTGTAAGCATTGACATGGATGGCTTTAAGATTTCAGCTGGACCTGATTTGATTTCCAGAGGCTTTGTGTACATGAGAGAATCCGGCGACTTAATCAATGACGCTCAAGAGCTTATTTCAAACCACTTACAAAAAGTGATGGAACGAAAAACAACTCAATGGTCTGAAATCAAAAACGAGATTACAGATACGCTCGCGCCATTCTTATACGAAAAAACGAAACGCCGTCCGATGATCCTTCCGATCATTATGGAGGTTTAAAAAAAGATGCACTCACTTAGGAGTGCATCTTTTTTTATTGCAGGGATATATGCTGAAATGATTTTACATCAAATAGCCCTGTTGTCGTCATTTTGATGTCAGGAATAACAGGCAAAGCTAAAAACGACAGTGTCAAAAATGGATTAAATTCGCCTGTAAATCCGATTAACGACAATTTTTCATGCAGCGTCAGCAAGCTTTGATTCACCTGCTCTGCAGATTGGTCGGATAATAAGCCCGCAATCGGCAGCGGTACTGAATGGAGCTCTTCCCCATTTTTTATAATCGTTAGTCCTCCTCCAATTTCCTGCAGCTTATTTACTGCAGCTGCCATATCGGCGTCATTTGTTCCGACAGCTATCATATTATGGGAATCGTGCGAAATGGTTGTGGCAATCGCTCCGCTTTTGAATCCAAATCCCTTCACAACACCAAGTCCTGTTTCTTTTAATCCTTTATGCCGCTCAACAACTGCAATCTTTAACAAATCAAGGTCAGTGTCAGGCTCAAAAACGCGGACAGCTGGAGCCGGCTCATGTATCAATCGTGTTTCAAGCTGATTTGGAATGATTTGAATGACATTGATTTTCCGCTTTGGATCGATTGGCATATGAAAATTCTGTTTATTAAGAGGGGCAGCAAGCTTAACAGAATCAAGCAGTGCCGGGTCTGGTACAGCTGCTGCAGCGCTATCTTGATAGACAGCTTTACTGCCTTCAGCAACAGTCTGTCCTTTTACCATCGTCATTGTGACAGTGACGTTTTCCAGATCAGATACAAAGAGCAAATCAGCGTCAAAGCCAGGAGCAATCGCTCCCTTTGTATCTAGTCCGTAGCATTCGGCTGCATTGAGGCTTCCTAATTGATAGGCTAAAAAAGGGTCGAGCCCGGCTTGCATCGCCATTTTCACCTGATGATTTACACTTCCCTCTGACAATAAATCATCCACATGCTTATCATCCGTACAGAAAAAGAAACGGCGTGCGTTCTTTTCATTCACCGCCGGCAGCACTTTTAGAGTATTTTTGGCGACTGATCCTTCACGCATCATGACATACATTCCCCTTCTAATACGATCAAGAGCTTCTTCCTTCGTCGTTACTTCATGATCGTTTAAGACAAATGCAGTGCGATAAATGTTAATGAGATCTGTTGATAAACCAGCTAAATGACCGTCAATCCGCTTACCTGCAACACGGGCATCAAGCAGTTTTTGAACCATATCTCCTTCAGCCTGCTGAACCGACACATAATCCATAACTTCAGCCAGCCCCAATACTTCTTCCTCTTCGTAAAAAGGCTTTAAATCGGCAGCTTTGAGTACTGCGCCTGATCGCTCAAAGCTCGCCGCAGGCACACTGGAGGGGAGCATAAAATGGATATTCAGCGGTGTTTGCCGAGCCTGTTCAATCATAAATGCTATCCCTTTTTCTCCAGACACATTTGCGATCTCATGCGGATCGGTAACAACGGTCGTCACCCCATGCGGCAGCACCGCTTTAGCGAACTCAATCGGTGTAACCATTGATGACTCAATATGTACATGTCCATCAATAAAACCCGGAACAATCATTTGTCCCTCTGCATCAATGATGTTTTCGCCTTCATACTCGCCGAGGCCCACTATGACTCCATCTGTAATCGCAATATCTTCATAAATCCACTCTTGATTAAATACGTCCATGATTTTTCCGTTCTTGATGACGATATCAGCTTTTTGTCTTCGGGCTGAAGCATTCAGCCTATTGACAAGCGCTTCTTTATTCAAATAGGCCCCTCCTCTTTTTTATTATATGGTACAATATGCTATCGGAACGCCTATCCTTAGTCAATAAAATTTTAAGAAATTGCCGCTCATTTCATTAAAGTTGTTATATTCTGATAATAATAAAAAACCGCCCTTTGAGGACGGCTTGTTTTGCTTGCTATTTAGTATGAAGAACTCTTTTTTCAAAACGGGAAATGTCGGTAACTGATCCAATGACGATGAGAATATCTTCTTGATGTATGACTTCGGTCGCAAGCGGCGACACGATGACTTCCTTGCCTCTTTTTATGGCTACGATATTGATACCATATTTCGCACGGATATCTAAATCAAGAAGCGTATTTCCTGCCAGGCGGCTGTTGGCTACGATTTCGACGAGGCTATGCTCTTCAGACAGCTCCAAATAATCAAGTACGTTGTTGGAGACGATGTTATGGGCAATTCGCTTTGCCATATCGCGCTCCGGATGGACGATGTGATCCGCTCCGATTTTGGACAGCACTTTTTCATGATAATCGTTTTGCGCCTTAACTGTTATAGTATGAACGCCAAGTTCTTTCAGAATAAGAGTCGTTAAAATACTCGCTTGAATATTTTCTCCAATTGCTACAATCACGTGATCAAAATTCCGCAGACCTAAATTTTTCAGGACAGATTCGTCAGTTGAATCACCGATAACAGCGTGAGATGCGATCTTGGCATATTCGTTGACTTTATCTTCATCAATATCCATCGCCATAACTTCGACGCCTTCTTCGCTTAATGCTTTGCAAATACTGCCACCAAAACGGCCTAGTCCAATCACCGCAAATTCTTTTTTCATAGTGGTGCTCCTTTACCTAACATCATATCGATCAAATTTTATCATATTCTTTTGTAACAGTGTTAATGTCGTTACCCCTTTGGCAGGGAATTCATATGCCGCTTGAGCTTTTCAGCAAACCTCGGTGACAAATACATCTCCGCTCCGCGTTCAATTTCAATCTGATAGTGCTGAGGCGGGGCTATTTCCGCTTCTTTTTGGAGGACGAGAAAGGTTAAGCAGTCTGTGTAGCGCCTGCCGCCCGCTTCAACGTCTACAAATGCCGGCCGATACGTAAGCGATTCAACGCCCTCTCTTTTATATAGATAGGAAAGAGCAGAAAAAGGGATACGATATAAAACACCTTCTGTCGTTCCGCCGTCTTCCATCATATCCGCTCTTGAGCCGTCTTCCCTTTTTAGCGTAAAACGGGTTGTGTATCCTTTTAAAACAGCTCTTCCGACTGGATCTTGAAAAAATTGATCAACTCCCGCCTTTTGAAAGCGTGCATTGTCCATGCAAGACCCATAGGCAAAATAGTAAACAGGATGTTGCGATTTGCTGATCATCTGATGTTCTTTCCAGTCACCGCTGCTTATTTTTTGGAAGCCAGAACATTCGCTTTTGTTCCTAAAATAGATAAGCGCTGTTTTGATCCCGGCATCTGTTTCTACAAGCACCGTTTGTTTATGATAACCTTGAAAAAATTGATCGAGCTTATGTATACATAAGCTATCTGCTTCATATAGCTCACCGCATATATAGCTTTCATCTTCTAAAACTGCTGCGGGTCCCTCTTTTGCAGCAAACAGACATCCTCTTGTTCTGGCCTGCTCATTGATACGTGGCGACTGTGATAGCAAATGATGATTTTTTTCATGTTTTCTTAATGTCCCGTATACAAACAGAAGCGAGTTCATCCTATTTTCCCCTCTCAGCGTCTGATGTTAAAGGCAAAACAACTTGAAAGACGCTGCCTTTTCCAGCTTCACTTTCGATTTTCAATTCCCCGTCATGTTCCTTCAAAATTCTCAAACAAATCGCAAGTCCGAGTCCGGTGCCCTTTTCTTTTGTTGAATAAAAAGGTTTGCCGATCAGCTTAAGCTTTTCCTGCGGCATGCCGTTTCCTTCATCTTTAACGCTTATCACTGCGTAAGAGGCTGTTTTTGCAGTGGAAATCGTTACGACACCGCCTTTTGGCATTGCCTCAATCCCATTTTTGATGATATTGATAAAGACTTGCTTCAGCTGATTTTCATCCCCGTTAATGATACAGCCGTCTGTCTCTTTGAAGTTTTTTTCTATGACGATATTGGACAGAATTGCATTGGTATCTAGTAATGTCGTGACTTGTTTTAAGATCTCATTAAGCTGATGCATTTTAAATGTAATCGTCTGCGGTTTTGCAAGCAGCAGCAGCTCGCTGAGCACCAAATCGATTCTTTTAATCTCTGAAAAAATGATGTCAAAATAGCCTTTTCTGTCCGGATATTGTGTTTTCATAATTTGAAGGAAACCGCTGACAGATGTTAAAGGATTCCTGACCTCGTGTGCAATACCTGCGGCGAGTTCACTTGTGATTGACAGTTTCTGTGATTCTCTCGCCAGCCGTTCATTTATCTCAATGAGCTCATCTTCAGCCTCTTTCCGTTCAGTGATATCTGACATTGTACCCAGGCTGCCCGTAAATTGGTCATCACGGTCGTAGTAAAGTTTATAATGAACTTCTCCCCAAAAAATCGTGCCGTTCTTTGTGATGTATTTTGCAGTAAACATACCGGAAGACGCTTTGTTTTGAATTTGGGTGTTAATGTGGTCGGCTACGTGCTTTTCTTTTATGAAGTAATCATTATACATCGTTCCCATACATTCATTGATTGAAAAACCGGTTATTGATGCCCACGCTTGATTTAAATATGTAATTTCGCCTTTTGCATTCGTTTGAAATACGATTTCCTGCAAATTATCCATAATACGGTTTTTTTCTTCAGAAAGCTGTTTATACTTCCATTCGTTATCCTTCATTTTCTTAACCAGCTGCTGTTTCTCATCAATATAATAAGCCAGCATCCAGACACTTACCAGCGTGACTGCCGTATACACAATATCAACAGGCCAATTAATCGGATTTTTGCCTATAAAATAAAATAAATAATCCCAAAACATGATAAAAATCATTGCCAAAACGATGGAAATGATACGAGCTTGATATTTTCTCATATGACCACCTGCCGATTGTGTTTCTCTCTCTATTGTACCATTCTTCGACAAATAATTGAGTAAAATATGTAAAGTATCCCAAATCATTCATTACCTGATGTTCATGAATGCCGTATATAAGGCGGCGGTAATCAGAAATTGGCACGCAAAAAAGGCGGAGATTGTACTGTTCCGCCTTTTTTACATGATATTATTCTTTTAAAGCGGCTTGAATTTCTTCGAGAAGCAGCTGTGCACCTTCAGGACTCAGCGTAATTTTACCATTTCCGTAATCTTTATTTTCTGGAGTAATTTCTCCAGTCATTAAACAAACGCCATGAGGTTTGTACTTTTTCAAGATAATTTTATCTCCGTCAACAAAAAACTCAATACTGTCTTTTATGGCAATATCCAGCGCCCGTCTTAACTCTATCGGCATGACAATACGGCCTAATTCATCAACTTTTCTCACAACACCTATTGATTTCATAAAAACCCTTCTTCCTTTAAATGTTTCTTTTCTCATGTAATGTTTAAGGATGTACCTCAATATATCGTAGACGTACGAAACTTAGAAAAAGTTTCCCGTTTCCGATGAGAATCAAAAGATATTTTTTCCATAAAACCGAAAAATGTATTACTTCTGTTACACGGTTCCGCGTTTTTTTACAAAAACATTTCTTTCTCGACGCACACCCCCAAAAATCGCTTCATTTCTTAGAAACTTTAAATGTAGAATCATATAAAAATCAGGATAGAGATTGGGTGAAGACATGTTTCAATCAACTGAAATTGGGATTGACTTAGGAACAGCTAATATACTTGTTTACAGCAAAAATAAAGGGATTATTTTAAATGAGCCATCTGTTGTCGCAGTGGATACAACGACAAAGGCAGTCCTTGCAATCGGAGCGGACGCAAAAAACATGATCGGTAAAACACCGGGGAAAATTGTGGCTGTGAGACCGATGAAAGATGGCGTTATCGCAGACTATGATATGACAACTGATCTGCTGAAGCACATCATGAAAAAAGCCGCGAAAAGCATCGGCATGACGTTCAGAAAACCGAACGTAGTCGTTTGCACACCGTCAGGCTCAACAGCAGTAGAACGCCGCGCCATCAGTGATGCTGTGAAAAATTGCGGCGCGAAAAACGTTCACTTAATTGAAGAACCGGTAGCAGCCGCTATCGGAGCGGATTTACCGGTTGATGAGCCGGTTGCCAATGTCGTAGTAGATATCGGCGGAGGGACGACAGAGGTTGCCATCATTTCCTTCGGCGGCGTTGTTTCCTGCCACTCAATCAGAATAGGCGGGGATCAGCTTGATGAGGATATCGTTTCTTTCGTCCGGAAAAAATACAATTTGCTGATTGGCGAACGCACAGCTGAGCAGATAAAAATGGAAATTGGCCATGCACTGATTGAGCATGTTCCAGACGCAATGGAAATTCGAGGACGTGATCTCGTAACAGGCCTTCCAAAAACCATAATGCTTCAATCTAACGAAATTCAAGATGCGATGCGCGAATCCCTCCTGCACATTCTTGAAGCCATCAGAGCTACACTTGAGGACTGCCCGCCTGAATTGAGCGGAGATATCGTTGACCGCGGCGTTATTTTAACAGGAGGCGGCGCGCTCCTTAACGGCATTAAAGAATGGCTCACAGAAGAGATTGTCGTGCCTGTACACGTGGCGCAAAACCCGCTTGAATCTGTAGCAATCGGCACAGGCCGTTCTTTAGAAGTGATTGATAAGCTTCAAAAAGCGATTAAATAGTCTTTTCCTGCAAAAATCTCATATTCAGCAAAATTCTTGCTTCTTTTTTCCTCATTCCCTTCATATTGTGGGAAATGGAGAAACGTTAAGGAGGAAACAAATGCTAAGAGATTTAGGAAGAAGAGTAGCAATCGCAGCCATTTTAAGCGGAATCATTCTTGGCGGCATGAGCATTTCTTTGGCAAATATGCCCCATTCGCCTGCAGGCAGCACTGTAAAACTGAATCATCCATAATCCGAAAAACCCAAAACATGTTGTTTTGGGTTTTTCACATTGCCCTCCTTTCTTTCCTTTATAGGATTATATTTGATATGATGAGAAAAAAGCTTGAGGAGGAATGAATCATGGGTTCATTTTCACAGAAATTAAATACATATGCAAAGCTGGCGGTAGAGGTCGGCGTAAACGTCCAAAAAGGCCAGTATGTAGTCATAAATGCTTCAACCGATGTACGGGATTTTGTCCGCTTAATTGTGAAGCATGCATATGAAAAAGGCGCAAAAAATGTCACAGTGAATTGGCAGGATGACGAAGTCGCCAAATTAAAATATGAATTCGCGCCTTTTGAAGCATTTGAAGAATATCCTGAATGGGAAGCAAAAGGGAAAGAAGAGCTTGCTAAAAAAGGAGCCGCTTTCATCTCAGTTGTGTCGTCAAACCCAGACTTGCTAAAAGGTGTAGATTCCAAGCGGATTGCTGCCTTCCAAAAAGCGGCAGGCAAAGCATTACATACATACAGACAATATATTCAATCGGACAAAGTCAGCTGGACTGTCGTTGGGGCGGCATCAGCAGGCTGGGCTCAAAAAGTGTTTCCTGGCAGATCAGAGGAGGAAGCGATGCAGCTTCTATGGGAAGAAATTTTTAAAGCAACGCGCGTAAACGAAGACAATCCGGTTCAAGCTTGGATCAAGCATGATCAAAATCTTCATGAAAAAGTTGACCATTTGAATGAGAGGCATTTCGCTGCTTTACATTATCAAGCAGAAGGAACTGATTTAACCATTAAACTGCCGAAAAAGCATGTTTGGGCAGGAGCGGGAAGCGTAAATGAAAACGGCCATGAGTTTATGGCCAATATGCCGACAGAAGAGGTATTCACCCTGCCGCAAAAAGACGGGGTTGACGGAGTCGTCTCAAGCACAAAACCGTTAAGCTACGGCGGAAATATTATTGAAAACTTCACCCTCACGTTTGAAAATGGCCGTATAGTCGACATTAAAGCCGAAAAAGGCGAGGACATTTTAAAAGAGCTCGTGGATACAGATGAGGGTTCTCACTATTTAGGTGAGGTGGCGCTTGTTCCTTACGATTCGCCTATATCGCAATCCAATATTCTTTTCTATAACACATTGTTCGATGAAAACGCGTCAAATCATTTGGCGATCGGGAGTGCGTATGCCTTTAACATTGAAGGCGGAAAGCAAATGTCTCGTGAGGAGCTTGTCAAAGAAGGATTAAATGAAAGCATTACACACGTGGACTTTATGATTGGCTCTAAGGATATGAATATCGACGGAATTACGGCGGACGGAAAAAGAGAGCCTATCTTCAGGAACGGAAATTGGGCTTTTTAATAAACAAAGGAGGCTTTTCGCCTCCTTTTTATTTTTCTGCTTCATACATTTGCAGATTGGCATAAACCGTTTCTAATATTGGTGCCGCAAGAGATAAACGCTTTGCTTTTTCAAGCAAAAAGCCGTGCAGGTGGTCTCCTTCCGTCGTTTGTCTGTTTTCCATATCACGAAGCATAGAGGACTTCATATGATAAGACATGCTTGTCATCGTACGGAAGCTCTCTTCCTCTAGATGCGGATCGACTGGGACGCCTTCTTTTCGCAAAATAGCGCCAATTTCTCCGATAAGAGTTTGGGCCGTGTGACGTCCGCCTTCTGTTGCGAGAATCGGGCCAAGCGGTCGTTGAAATAACGTGGTGATCCCCGCTTGCGCTGCAATAAACAGATACTTTTTCCAAATGTCCTTCTCTATATGCCCGCTGATAATGACTTCCGCCTTCACGCCTGAAAACGCC
Organism: Bacillus tequilensis KCTC 13622; assembly: GCF_000507145.1. Classification (GTDB taxonomy): domain Bacteria; phylum Bacillota; class Bacilli; order Bacillales; family Bacillaceae; genus Bacillus; species Bacillus tequilensis. Next base: position 354,850 of record NZ_AYTO01000041.1, read on the forward strand.
TCTTCAAGTGCTGTTATTCGTTCCGTACGTCCGCCATCCCATTCTCCGAATACAAAACGATGCGATGCGCTTGTATGATGAATGTCTCCCTTGTTGTCTAATGCACTTTCTATAAAGCACAAACCGCCGAGCACCTGTTCTTTTGAAAATACACTAAACAGCTGCTCATAATGGCGATACCCGTTTAAGAAAGGGATAATGACAGATTCATGATCAATAAACGGTTTGACATCGTCTATCACCTGCCCAAGTGAATAAGCTTTAGAAGCGATGATAACGACATCAAACCGCCCTGTTTCTCCGGCAGTGATTAATGCGGGCTGAAAAGATACATCGCCCTTTTCGCTATGGATGACAAGCCCGCTTTCTTTTAACTGCTCAGCTCTTTTTTTGCGCACGAGAAATGTCACATCATTTCCTGTCTCTGCAAGCCGTCCGCCAATATACCCGCCTACTCCTCCTGCTCCGACTACTAAAAATTTCATACCGTGTTCTCCTTTCATACCTATGTATCAAAAAAAGCAGAGAAATCTCTCTGCTTTTTTATTACGCGTATAGTTCAGTCAATTTTTTCTGCACATCAGCATTTTCAAGGAACTCATCGTAGCTCATTTGCTTATCGACGATGCCGTTAGGTGTAATTTCTATAATTCTGTTGGCAATGGTCTGTACAAACTGATGGTCATGGGATGTGAACAGCATAGCGCCTTTAAAGCTGATTAAGCCGTTATTAAGTGCTGTAATGGATTCTAAGTCTAAATGGTTGGTCGGTTCATCCAAAATTAAAATATTGGCGCCGGAAAGCATTGCTTTCGACAGCATACAGCGAACCTTTTCTCCCCCGGAAAGTACATTCGCTTTTTTATGGACTTCTTCTCCGGAGAACAGCATCCGTCCTAAGAAGCCGCGTAAGAAGCTTTCACTTTGGTCATGAGGAGAGTATTGGCGAAGCCAGTCTACAAGATTCAGATCACTGCCTTCGAAATATTCACTGTTGTCTTTTGGAAAAAACGCTTGAGATGTTGTGACGCCCCATTTAAACGTTCCGCTGTCGGCTTCCATTTCTCCGGAAATGATTTTAAACAGCGTCGTAACAGCAAGTTCGTTGCGGCCAGTAAAAGCAATTTTATCTTCTCTATTCATAATAAAGCTGACATTGTCAAGCACCTTTACGCCATCAATTGTTTTCGATAAGCCTTCCACTCGAAGCACATCATTTCCGATTTCCCGTTCCGGCGTAAAGTTAACGTAAGGATAGCGGCGGGAAGACGGTTTAATATCATCCAGCGAAATTTTATCGAGAAGTTTCTTTCTAGATGTAGCCTGCTTAGATTTAGACGCATTGGCGCTGAACCTTGCAACAAACTCTTGAAGCTGTTTGATTTGCTCTTCTTTTTTCTTGTTGGCTTCTTGAGAAAGCTTTAACGCCAGCTGACTTGATTCGTACCAGAAATCATAGTTTCCGACATAGATTTGGATTTTGTTAAAATCAAGATCAGCAATGTGTGTACAGACTTTATTTAAGAAGTGACGGTCATGGGATACGACAATAACAGTGTTTTCGAAGTTAATCAGAAACTCTTCCAGCCACTGAATCGCCTGAAGGTCCAAGTGGTTCGTCGGCTCATCAAGCAGCAGTACATCCGGCTTGCCGAATAACGCCTGTGCCAATAGCACTTTTACTTTCTCTGAACCGCCAAGGTCTTCCATTTTCTTCGTATGAAGATCTTCTGAAATACCAAGCCCTTTCAAAAGGATTGCAGCTTCACTTTCCGCTTCCCAACCGTTCAGCTCTGCAAATTCACCTTCGAGCTCAGCAGCACGAATGCCATCCTCATCAGAGAAATCAGGCTTCATGTAAATGGCGTCTTTCTCCTGCATGACTTCATACAGGCGTTTGTGGCCCATCATTACCACTTTTAGCACTTCATACTCTTCGTACTCAAAATGGTTCTGCTTTAAGATAGCAAGACGCTCGCCAGGACTCATATGAACGTCGCCTGTTTGAGGCTCGATTTCACCTGACAGCACTTTCAGAAATGTTGATTTACCGGCACCATTTGCACCAATTAACCCATAACAGTTGCCTGGGGTAAATTTAATATTGACATCTTCAAATAACTTACGATCCGCAAACCGCAAGCTTACATTATTTACAGCAATCATTTATTATCCTCCATCATGTCTATCATCAATAAAAGTATACCATGAATACAGGGCAAGAGAAATGATTCCCTGATAAAACGGAGAGAAACCACTTATACACTAGAACCGGCAGCTATGTTACAATGGAAGAGAGAGGATGCATCCGGCTGGGAAATTACACACTCTCATGGAGGAACACGTTGAGGCTTTTCACACTTACTGAATATTGCTTATTGATCTTTTTTACAGGCTTTTACCTCGCCGTAACAGGCTTTACCGCCAAGGATATCGGCTTGTATATTGGCATAGCCCTTATTTACATATTTTCGCACATTTTTTCTAAACGGATTTTCGAAAAGCGCGGAAAAGAAAACAAACAGGTTCACCTTTTCTTCAGTGTGCTGGCCATTATCGGTTCAGTGTTCATCACGGTGTTATGCATAGCACTGGTCGCGTCTTTTTCAAAATAAAAACGCCTGCTGCACCAAAGGCCAGCAAGGCGTTTTTATTTTGTTCGACGCATTTCGTTAAATGGGAAAAAGACAAACTTCGATGTGCCGACAATCCGGTTTTCCGCAATCAGCCCCAGACCGTTTCGGCTGTCCATAGAATTTAAACGGTTATCTCCCATGACAAAATATTTGCCTTTCGGAACCTTAACCGGTCCAAAATCGCCTGTCAGACTGACACCCAGCTTTTCCGCTTCCTTTTTGTTTTTAGACAAGTAAGGCTCGGCTACTTTTTTTCCGTTTATATAAAGCGTGTCATCCTTCATTTGAACGGTTTCTCCAGGCTTTCCGATCAATCTTTTTACATAATGGATTTTCGACGTCTCACCGTTGATAATCACAATATCTCCGCGCTTAATCTCGCCGATATAGTTGACGGTTTTATTCACAAACAGCCTTTCTCCGTCATGTAATGTGGGATACATAGATGACCCTTCAACTAAATAAGGTTCAAACAAAAAGTGACGGATCAAGAGAGCCAGCAGAACAGCGATGACAATCGCTTTTCCCCATTCCAAGTACGTGTTGGTTTTTTTCTTCGCCTTTTTTTCAGTATTCGCGTTTTTTTCCTCGGTCAAAGTGTTTCCTCCTAGACGATTGCTATGTCAGTTGTTTCTCTTCTTTTACTTTATCATAAAAGATAATAAAATACATAACTTAACCGCGCTCCCCCAGCACAATAAAGAAAAAGCGTCCTTTCGAATCAAGGACGCTTTTTTCTTATTTCTCTGTAACAGGTTTTTTTACGATACCGAGGATAATTGCCATCACGACAGCACCGATCACGATACTTAATAGGTAAAGCAGCGGATGGTTTGTGATGAAGGCTACGAACACTCCTCCGTGAGGTGCCGGAAGCGTTACACGGAAGAATTCAGTCAATCCGCCGGCAACCGCTGCACCAACGACAGCAGCTGGAATGACGCGAAGCGGATCTGCCGCAGCAAACGGGATCGCTCCCTCTGTTACGAAAGCAGCACCCATGAAGTAGCATGTAATACCAGCTTCACGGTCACGCTGAGTGAATTTGTTTCGGAAAAATGTTGTTGCAAGTGCGATACCAAGCGGAGGAACCATACCGCCGGCCATGATAGCCGCATGAGGTGCATAGTTTCCTGCATCGATCATTGCGATACCGAACGTAAAGGCTGCTTTATTCAGCGGACCTCCCATATCGATCGCCATCATACCGCCTAAGATAATACCCATTAATACAAGGTTTCCAGTACCTAGGCTTTCAAGCCAATCTGTTAAGAAATTCATAAATGCTGCTACAGGTGTATTGATGACAAATTGCATTAATACGCCAGTGATAAAAATACCGAACAGCGGGTAAATCAGAACAGGTTTTAATCCATCAAGTGACTGAGGGATAAACGTAAATACCTTTTTCAGTAAAACCACGACATAACCGGCAAGGAATCCGGCAATTAATCCGCCTAAGAAACCAGCATTTGCTTGAGTTGCCATAAATCCGCCGACCATACCAGGTGCAAAACCAGGACGGTCTGCAATACTCATCGCGATGAATCCGGCAAGCACAGCCACAATTAATCCTAATGCGTTGTCACCGCCGATAAACTTAAGGGCTGCAGCGAACGCGTTGTAAGTAGGATCTTTCGGATCAGCAGAATGTATTCCCCAGAAAAATGAAATCGCAACGAGGATACCGCCGCCGACTACAAACGGCAGCATGTTGCTGACACCGCTCATCAAATGCTTATAAAATGCATTTCCGATGCCGCTTCCAGACTTGCCTCTCTCTTCATCTTCATCGCTTGAAGCTGAAGAACCGCCGCTGCCTTGATAAATCGGGGCATCTTGGTTCATCGCTTTTTCGATTAGCTCTTGCGGGCGTCTGATCCCTGCAGTAACAGGTACTTGAAGCACGCGCTTGCCTTTAAAGCGTTCCATTTCAACCTGCTTGTCCGCTGCAACAATGATGGCAGGTGCATCTTCGATTTCTTGGGCAGTCAGCTTATGCTTGATGCCGCTTGAGCCATTTGTTTCAACCTTAATGTCCACACCAAGCTCTTTCGCTTTTTCTTTAAGCGCATCTGCGGCCATGAATGTGTGTGCAATACCTGTCGGACACGCAGTAACCGCTAGGATTTTTCCTTTTCCAGCAGGAGCTGGTGCCGCTTCTTCTTCCTCTTCCTCGTCTTCATCATCTTTATCATGCTGATTAATAATGTCAATGATGGCATCTTCTGACTCAGCTTCAAGCAGCTGCTTGCGGATTTCTTCACGCATTAACAGTGTTGAAAGTCTTGACAATGCTTCAAGGTGAGTGTTGTTTGCGCCTTCAGTCGCTGCAATCATGAATACCAAGTGAGCCGGCTGGCCGTCTAGTGATTCATAATCGACACCGTCTTTTGAGCGTCCGAACGCGATCGCCGGGTTGATAACGCTTGCTGTTTTGGCATGCGGAATAGCGATTCCTTCACCAATACCCGTTGAGCTTTGGCTCTCACGATTTAAAATGGCTTCTTTGTAGGCTTGTCGGTCATTTAACTTACCAGCCTTATCAAGAACTGTGACCATTTCGTCAATAACATTTTCTTTTTCTTTGCTCTCAATATTAAGCTTTATCGTATGCTTCGTTAAAAGCTCAGTTATTTTCACTTTTGTTTCCCCCTCTATAGACGTGTGACCTTAACTTCGGGAAGAAGCTGCTGGACAAATTCTTCTGTTCCAAGTTCTTCAGAGAAAGCCGTAGCGCTTCCTGATGTAACTCCTAAGCGGAATGCATCTTCAAGCGGCAGCTGTTTAGAAATGCCGGCAAGGAAACCTGCCACAACAGAATCTCCTGCTCCGACTGAGTTTACCAATTTACCCTTTGGCACATTCGCAAAATAAACAGCTTCCTTCGTAAACAAAAGCGCCCCGTCTCCGGCCATGGATACGATTACATGTTCAGCACCTTGTTCTACAAGCTTTTTCCCATAAGGGACTGCTTCTTCAACAGATGAAATTGTCGTGCCGAACATTTCTCCAAGCTCATGATGGTTTGGCTTCATCAAAAACGGTTTCATTTCTGTCGCTTTCAAAAGCGCCTCTCCTGAGATATCCAGAACTACCCGTGCGTTCTGCTGTTTGCAGGCTTCTGCGATTTTTTCATAAGTATCGTGAGGCAGTGAAGATGGAATGCTTCCTGCAAGGACTACGATATCTCCCTCTTGCAAAGATTGGAACTGTTCTAAAAAGGCTTTGAAATCTTCATCCGAAATTGTCGGTCCCTGCCCGTTAATTTCAGTTTCATCACCAGTTTTCAGTTTTACATTGATACGAGTATCTTCTTTCACTTCAGAAAATGCTGTTTCCAGATTTTCTTCCTGCAAAAATGTTTTGATATATTCTCCGGTAAATCCGCCGACGAATCCGAGTGCTTTAGACGATACATGGTGTCTTTTGAGCAGTCTCGATACGTTGATGCCTTTGCCTCCTGGATACTTTGTATCGTAAGAAGAACGGTTCAGGCCTCCTACAGTAAAATCTTCAACGTGAACAATATAATCGACAGATGGATTAAGTGTTACAGTATAGATCATGGTTTCACTACCTTTACGACAGTTTTTTCTTGGTAATTATCGAATGTAAGCTCTTCAGCGTCAGTCGTAATGATTGTTGCGTCGCCTATTCCGGCGAATGCCGAAAATGAAATTTCCCCGAATTTCGAAGAGTCTGCTAAGACATAAGCATGTTTTGCCTGTTTGACAGCTTTCTGTTTTAAAAGGGCCTCATCAGGGTCCGGCGTTGTGAAGCCAGCCTCTGTATGGACACCGTTTGTCCCCAGAAAACTCTTATCGAATCTGTACTGATCCATGGCAATCAGTGAAGCGCCTCCAATAACCGCACCCGTTCTGTGCTTTACGTATCCTCCAAGAAGATAAAAAGAAATTTCTTTCCTTATTAATGCTTCGACATGCATCACCCCGTTTGTGACAACGACGATATCTTTGCTTTTATCCATAAAATCAATCATGTGCAAAGTTGTCGTGCCTGCATCAAGGTAAATGCAATCCCCTTCTTCTAAAAGTGAAACCGCTTTTTCAGCAATTTTCAATTTATCGTGAAGGTTTTTGGATGATTTTTCAAGCATATCGGGTTCAAGTCTGATATCGGAAAGCTTGGCCGCTCCCCCATGAACACGCTTTAAAAAACCGCGTTCTTCAAGTGTCGATAAATCTCTTCTAATTGTAGATTCAGAAGCATTTGTCAGATTTATGAGCTCTTGAATTTTTACCACATCAAACTTTTCTATTTGATCAATAATCAATTGATGCCGTTCAGGAGTTAGCATGCTTCACCTCCCAATGAAAACGTATTCATTTTGAGTACAATTTCATTGTAAACGCTATTTTCAAATTAGGCAACTAAAATCATTCAAATTCATTCAATAACTATCAAAATCTTTCACGTTTATCCATATTAACGTATGTCTATAGGGTTTGTAAACTGTAAATTCGACAAAAACAAGGACAATTGTACGACAATTTCTTCTTATTTTAATGAAAAGAATCTTTTATATTCATAGTAGAAATCATCAACCATAAAAAAACCTCGTGCAGGTTGCACGAGGCTACTCATAACGCAGCGCTTCAATCGGATTCAGCTTTGCGGCTTTATTTGCAGGAAGCATGCCGAAAATAACGCCAATGAGCATACTGAACAGCACACCCCCGCATACAACATGCCAGGATATAAGTGACGGCCAGCCTGCAATGGCAGAAACTAGTGCGGCTCCTCCGTATCCGATCCCAATTCCAATCAGTCCGCCAATCAGCGTCAATACGACTGATTCAATTAAAAACTGAGTCAGAATCTGCCCTCTCGTTGCACCGAGTGATTTACGGATTCCGATTTCCCGCGTCCGTTCTGTGACTGATACAAGCATAATATTCATGACACCGATCCCGCCGACCAAAAGTGAGATGCCAGCAATTGAGCCGATAATCGTCGTCATAATCGCCGTTACTTTGCCAATTCCGGCAGCAATCTCTTCCATGTTCATCACTTGATACGAATCCTCTGTACCATGATTATCATTGACCAGCTGCACCGCTTCTTTTCCAGCTGGTTTGATGTCGTCTGTTGATTCGACTTGCAATGATACGTTACTGAAATCATTTGTTCCAAAAGAGGATTTCATCATATTAAATGGCACGTACATTTCACTTAAGCCGAAAGAAAGCAAGCCTGTTTCTTTTTTCAGCACGCCGATAATTTCAACAGGCTGGCCGTTGACCCAGACTACTTCACCGAGAGGGGAGGTTTTATCAAACAGCTTCTCTGCCATCTTTTGAGAGATGACTCCGGCTCTTTTCCCCGCGAGAAAATCATTGTCGGTAAAGGTTCTGCCGCTTTCGATTTCTAAAGAATTGACATTCATGTAGCCATCGTTTATTCCGTTAATTGTAACATCGGTTTCTTCCTCATGATAACGCGCTGTCATACTTTTAGAAGTAGAGGCAACAACTTGTTTGATACCCTCTATCTCTTTTAAACTTTTAATATCGTTTTCCGTAAAAGTAGATCCTGCTAAGGCGTTCGGATTGTTTGCAAGCTCCTCGTCGCTCGGCATATAGTACAGCTCAACAGTGTTTCCCGGGCCGCTAATCGACTGCTTCAGCATTTGCTCGCCGCCCTGCCCTACCGCAACGACGACAATGACAGAGCCAACACCAATGATAATGCCGAGCATCGTTAAGATCGAACGCATTTTGTGGGCAAGGACCGAACTTAGAGCCATTCTGATGTTCTCTAACAGACTCATTCTCCCACACTCCTTTGTTCGGAGCTGGCGGAAACAATGTGTCCGTCACGCACCATGACGATCCGATTCGTGCAGTCTGCAACTTCCGGCTCGTGAGTAACAAGAACGATTGTCGTTCCCTCGGCATTTAATGCTGTAAATTGCTCCATAATCGCCGCGCTGGTTTTTGTATCCAGGGCGCCAGTCGGTTCATCAGCTAAAATCAATTTTGGTTCATTCACGATTGCTCTTGCAATCGCCACCCGCTGCTTCTGTCCGCCCGACAGCTCATTGGGCATGTGGAACATTCGGTCGGCTAACCCGACTTTTTCCAGCGCTCTTTCCGCCCGTTCTTGCCGTTCTTTTTTGCCTATACCGGAATAAATCATCGGAAGCTCGACGTTTTTTTTGGCGTTCAGCCGCGGAAGAAGCTGAAATTGCTGAAACACAAAACCGATGGACCGGTTACGGACTGCGGCCAATTCTTTATCTTTATATGAAGAAATATCTTCGCCGTCCAGTTTATACGTACCGGAAGTCGGCCGGTCAAGACAGCCGATGATATTCATGATTGTCGATTTCCCTGATCCTGACGGCCCCATAATTGACACATATTCTCCTTGTTGAATGTCCAGTTGAATGGAATGGAGAACATCAAACGTTTCTCTGCCGATCTGATAGCTTTTTCGCACATTAGAAAGCTGAATCATTTATGCTTTCACTTCCGTTCCATCGGTCACCTGATCAGAAGGATTCAAAATGACTTGATCATCCTGAGAAATCCCCTCTTTAATTTCTGTCAAATCATCAGTCACTTCTCCGATTTTGACATCAGTACGTTTTGCTTTTCCGTCTTTTACTGTATATACATAATATTGATTATCTTCTTTTTTAACTGCCTTTGAAGGAAGCGTATTTGCTTTCCGCTTGTCTGTTTCAATATTCATGATGAATTTAAAGCCGGGTTTTCCCTCTGGAAGACTCCCTTTTATTTTCACTTGAAGAGGATATTGCACTGCTTGTTCTGTCCCTTGCGCGGCAGTGCTTTCCTGCTGGTCCGGAACAAGTCCGACTGCAGAAACCGTGCCTTTCCATGTTTTATCCTGGATAACATCAGAAGTGAGTGTGACCTTCTGGCCTTTTTTGACTTTCAGTGTATCGTACTCAGACAATTTCCCTGAGACGACAAGGTCTTTTGGGTTTCCGATATGTATGACAGGCTCTTGAATATCTGATTTTTTGGATGCCGCTTCTTGGTTGACAGAAATAACGGTGCCCTCGATTTCGCTTTTCACTTCAAGATCTGATACCCGATTGGCAAGTGACTGCCGCTGAAGCTCGGTTTGTTTTAATTCGATCTCCGCTGTTTTTTCCTGCATCTGAAGCTCCGTCCGTTCAGATTCAATTTGTTTTTCTGCTTCTTTCTTCCCCACCTGTTTTGCCAGTTCTTTTTCTTTTTTGTCTAACGCTTTAATTTTTTCTTGAGTTTGGTCAATTTGAAGCTGATTGGATTCAGCCGTTAACTGGTTTTGTTCTTTTTCAAGGCTCAGCTGCTCATTTGTATAGGTGACTAAAGGCGTGCCCTTTTTAACTTTGTCGCCTTCCTTCACTTTAATGTCTTCTAATGTCCCTTTATCCGCTTCATAAAAGACATACTGTTCATTTGAAAATTTAAGTGTGCCGGGAACCATAACTGTTGACGAGATGTCTTTTTCTTCGAGGCTTCCCGTTTCTATCTTCTGTCCGGCGCTGCCGCTTGTCGGCGCGGCAGACCGGTAAATATTGATTCCGATAAAAAGAGCGACTAAAGCGGCGATTCCAATTCCGATCCAGACTTTTTTCATGAGCTTATGCACCTGCCATAGAATTGATTAAACCCGAAAAGAATGAAAATGCGACCAAAATGCCGAAAAGAACAATTGCTGAAATCCATCCGGCTTTTTTTGAGATGCCGCCTGTTTTGTGAAGTCCGATCGCCAATAATACAAAGCTCCATACACTGAATATCTCAAAGTTATTTAACACGCTGGCAAGAACCCCGTCAGACTGGATAATTCCTGCCAGTGACGTTACGCTGTAAAGAGGATTTGCATTCGTTGTAAAAACAACAATTCCGTTAATCAATAATCCAAAACTGCTAATCAACGAGACAAACAGCCCGAGAGAAAGCATTTTTTTGTATGTCGTAACCCCGCCTGAAATTTTTACACAGAGCCAATAAATGAGAGGGGCGATAAATAATGCTGCGATGCCGCCGAAAATGGCACCTGCCATCGCTCCAAATTTGGTTATTGTCCCGACCGTTTCCATTTGTTCAGCTGTTAACCCTTGGGGATCCGTGCTTTTCAAAATCTCACTATAATCTGTACCGAGTGATTGCAGCACCGCTCCAACAATGATAATCACCGCAACAATGAAAAGCGGCCCCCATACCGCCGGTCGTTCTCTTATTCTTTCAAATTGAACAGACGGGCTTGTGATTACTCCAAAAAGTGACGGTTTTTCCGTCGCCGTTCCGCTGTTTTTTTCTACATTTGTTTCCATTTCAAAACCTCCTTGAAAAATGTCTAACAGATAATACGGGAGAGGAATCGAAAAGTTTCATGTTTTTCTCATACATTTCCAAAAGCCTTCAATCGATAACTGAAGGCATTTTGTCTCATTCTATCGCTGTTGTGTATTGCGCTTTCACAAGCCCGGCATAGATGCCTCCTTTAGCGAGCAGCTGCTCATGGTTTCCTTCTTCCATTTTCTTGCCGTGATCAAGAACAATGATGCGGTCGGCGTCACGGATCGTGGACAGTCTGTGGGCGATCATCACTGCTGTACGCCCTTTCAGCAGCGTTTTTAACGCCAGCTGAATTTTGACCTCGGTCTCTGTATCGATACTTGCCGTTGCTTCGTCAAGGATGATAATAGCTGGATCGGCGAGCAATGCTCTTGCAAAAGAAATGAGCTGGCGCTGTCCGGCAGACAGGACGCTTCCCCTTTCCTCCACCTCTGTTTTATATCCTTTTGCCAAACTAGTAATAAACTCATCCGCCCCAACCGCTTGGGCTGCTTTCATCACCTCTTCGTCTGAAGCATTCGGCCGTCCAAAACGTATATTTTCCATGATGGTCCCGGAGAAAATAAACGTATCTTGCAGCACAATGCTGATTTGAGAGCGCAAACTGGCAAGGGATAGATCCTGAATCGGAACACCGTCTATTTTAATAATGCCTCCCGTGGCATCATAAAAACGGCTGATTAAATTGGCGATCGTCGTTTTCCCGCTCCCTGTATGCCCGACAAGCGCAAGTGTCGAACCCGCCGGAATAGAGAAGGAAACAGCGTGAAGAGCTTTTCGTTTTTCATCATACGAAAACTCAACCTCTTCAAAGCTGATCTCCCCATTTATCTTTTTCTTATGAATGGCATCCGGCTTTTCCTTAACATTTGGCTGTTCGTCCAGAAACTCGAAAATCCGTTCTGATGATGCCATCCCCATTAACAGCTGGTTATAGACCTGGCCAAGTCTCGAAATGGGTTCCCAAAACATACCCAGATAGAAGGCAAAAGAAACAAAGACGCCAATCGTAATGGTTTCATTCATGATGAGTGCGGCGCCATACCAAATCAAGACAGCCGTTCCGATCGCATTTGTCATTTCTACCAGCGGACGGAACATGGCATTTTTTCTTGTTGCTTCCCGCCATGATTGGTAGTTCTCCTGATTGACGCCGTCAAAATACGCCATATTTTCTTCTTCCTGCGTAAATGCCTGTGTGACACGAATGCCTTGAATGCTTTCGTTCAGATGAGAGTTGAGCTTCGATTGTTTTAGACGTACCGTTTGCCAGGATCGGCGGATTTTTTTTCTGAGACTTGTTGAAATAAAAAACATTATTGGCAGTGTCACCATAATGGCGATCGTCAGCTCAGGGCTCAGCGTAAATAAAATGATGATCACGCCTGCCAGAAGCAGCAAGTCAGTCAATAGATTAATGACTCCGCTAGTAAAGAGCTCCTGAAGAGCATTGATATCATTCATAATCCTGACCAGAATCGATCCGGCTGACCGCTGATCAAAAAATCGGTGGGATAAGCGCTGCACATGGGTAAATAAATGCTGCCGCAGATCGTAAATAACATGCTGGCCAAGCTGGTTCATCCATCTGATTCTGAACACGTTGGCGGCGTAATTGAGAATATATAACCCGCTAATGATAAAAACGAGCTGGATCAATAGCTCCGAGTTTCTCGCTGTAATGGCTTGATCAAGAACATAAACGCCGATCAGAATGGGAATCACAAGCTTTACGGCAGTCCCAATCAATACGGTGAGAAAAGAAAGCGGCAAAATTGTTTTCCGATACGGTTTAACATAGCTCAGCAGCCGCCACATTTGAGCCCAGTTAAACGGCTTTTCAATGATTTCATCTGAAGAATAATAGAAACGCTCCAAAAGCCCCTGTTTTTTTGCTTGTTTCATATGGTCCTCCCTATCCGACCTGATGCGGCTCATTGATCATTTTGACATCGCGGTATTGCAGATCGTAAATTTTTTTATAGTAGCCGCCCTGTTCAAGAAGCTCGTGATGGGTTCCCCTTTCACAAATACGACCTTTTTCAAAAACGAGAATTTCATCGGCGTGTTTCAGTGAAGAAATGCGGTGAGCGATGATAAAGGTTGTGCGATTTTTCATGACTTCTTTTAAAGCAAGCTGTATGCTGTGCTCTGTTTGCATATCTACTGCGCTTGTGGCGTCGTCCAATATTAAAATGCCCGGGTTCAAACAAATGGCTCTCGCAATGGCGATACGCTGTTTCTGTCCGCCGGAAAGCCCCATTCCCCTCTCTCCCAGCATGGTGTCATACCCATTAGGCAGCTCCATAATAAAATCATGAGCCTGCGCCCTTTTTGCCGCTTCGATGATGTCTTCCATTGAGGCATCCGGCCGCCCGTACGAAATGTTTGATCGAATCGTAGATGAAAACAGAAACGATTCTTGAAGGACGACCCCGATATTGGAGCGAAGGGTGTTTAACGAATAATCTGTGATAGGCTTGTGATCAATGGTAATCATTCCGCCAACAGGGCTGTAAAATCTTGTGAGGAGCTGTGTCACTGAGCTTTTGCCTGAACCTGTCGGGCCCAATAGTCCGATTACCTTCCCGCTGTTTGCCTCAAAGCTTATATTGCACAACGCGTTTGTTTGTTCTTTTCCATATGCAAGAGAAACATTTTTAAAGTGGACGCTGCCTATTAATTTTTGTTTATGCAAAGCACCAGCATGGTCTGTGATCTCTTCTTCTTTTTCGAGAATCTCCAAAAGGCGCTCACCCGAAGCTTTTGCTTGCGAGAACATATTGATGACAAAGCCTAAGTTCATAATCGGCCACATCATATAATTGACGAGGCTGAAAAAAGCGACAAGTTCACCGGGATTGAGCTGATTTTGCATAACCAAGTAACCGCCATAAGAGAGGAGGGCTACAATACAAATATTTCCGATGAACTCCATTAGAGGGAAATACGCAGACCAGATGGAGGATGTTTGCAAATACTTTTCTCTGTACTCTGAGTTGGCTCTATTGAAAGTGCTGATCTGAAAATCTTCTCTGGAAAGAGATTTAACCGTATTGATGCCGCTGATATTTTCCTGGACTTTTGTATTCAGTTTCGCAAATGATTTCCGGATGCCTCTAAAGGCGGGATGGACTCTTTTGTCAAACTGATATACCGAAACAGCGAGAAATGGCAGAACGGCTATTGTCACAAGTGTAAGAGGAACAGAATAGTAAAACATGACCGATAGGCTGATGGCTACCAGCAGGCCGAAGCGAATGAGCTCAGCGAGACCGTATGATAAGAAAAAACGAAGGCCCTCAACATCAGCTGTCAGCCTGGACATCAAATCTCCTGTTTTCGCGTTATCATAATAAGAAAAAGAAAGCCGCTGCAGTTTTTCATATAAGCCATTTCTCAACCGATAAACGGATTTAATCCCAAACATATCACCCAAATATTGATGAAAAAAAGTCGCGGTTCCTTTCAGGCCCATTACCGCAACAAACCCTAAGCTGACCCATACTGCAAGCTGATACTGCCCTCCCAGTACGATCTCATCAATCGTAATTTGCAGGATAATCGGGTAAACGACAGTAATAACAGTCATCAAAAGCATAGCCAGCAGCGACCACATAAACACTTTTCTGTACGGCCAATAAAACAGTTTTAATCTTTTAAATGTCTCCATATCCAGCACCTTTCTGATTTTTATCTTCTTTACTATATCGATACCAGAAATAAACTTCTATTTTTTGGAAATTCAGTCCAATTGTGGAGTAAGTCTCTTACTTTATAGGGAGTCCTTTATGCAGAATAAACGCTTACAGAAAATCATTGTATGCTGGGGATACTTTGGGATATGCGAATCGCACAAAAAAACCGGATGGCTGAATGCCGTCCGGTTTTTCATCCTCCGCTGACCGGCGGAATGATGGCTACCGTGTCATCTGAGAATACAGAAGTATTTTCTTTTACATAGCTTTCGTTAACGGCAATCATAGCTGTATCAATGGATTCGAGGCCGTATTGTTCTTTTAGACTCGCTTTTATTTCGTCTGTCGTTGCTTGTTCCATATCTAGTTCCAATGATTGTGTGCCAGCCTGTTCGGCAAGCCCTGCAAATAAAAGAATCTTAATCATGCTGCTCTCCCTCGCTAAGATCTGGTTTTCCGTTCGGATAAGCTGTTGTTTCAAGCTGGTCGCCGATCCATTGCTCACCGTCTTCCCAAATTTCTTTTTTCCAAATGGGCACAATCTGTTTAATTCGTTCGATCGCATACTCATTGGCTTCATATGCGGCTTTTCGATGGGGAGAAGACACAGCGATCACGACCGCTGCTTCACCGATATCCAGCACACCTATACGGTGCGTGATCGCAGCTGAAGCGCCTTCCCATTTTTCTTCGATTTCAGCGCCGATTTGAGCCAGCATCTGTACGGCCATTGGTTCATATGCTTCATATTCAAGCCGAACCGTTCTTTTTCCTTTTGTCCATTCCCGAACCGTGCCAATAAATGTGGTAATGGCCCCTGCTTCCCGTTTCTCCACTTTTTTGATAATGTCTTCAGTAATAATGGGTGTTTTCGTAATCTCAAACCGTTCCACTATGCAGATTCTCCCTTCAGCTGTGAAATCATAAAATCCACGGCAGCCGGATCATCCGCATGAAAAACGGGTAATCCGTGATGCTCTGTCATATGCTCTTTTTTTCTATAGATGATGGCGATTATATTCACTGCCTGCAGCGCTTTTAGATCTTCCTTTTCACTCAGGATAACCACTTTAGGATAAGGGGCTTTTTTAAAGCCTTCAATCAGAAGGCAGTCTGTTTCAAGAAACCGATATAACTCGATCAGCCGCAGCAAATCCCAATTTCGGCGGGCTGTCAGCTGTAACATACCGGCACCTTCTACCGCTGTCACATCAGCACCCGCAGCCTTATAACGGTCCGTGTCTTTTCCTTCGGTGAACGTTTGCGGTTCACCGCCGTGACCATGATGCTTCAAACAGCCCAAATGAACCCCTTGTTCAGAGGCTTTTTCAAGAATACGCTCAATAAACGTTGTTTTCCCGCTGTTTTGAAATCCTACAACCTGGACGATCGGGAAAGGACGGACCAAGGCCATTCACTTCCATTCTCTTCTCTGATGAGCAGCACTTGAACTGTTCTGCCTGATTCGTAGCCCCGCGTGCCGCCCGGAAGGATAATAAACGCATTTGCTTCTGCAAGTGATGTGACAGAGCTCGACTTATCTAATCCGACGGGTGTCGCCAACAGCTTTCCTTCTTGATGGTGTACAAGCGCGCGAACAAATCGAGTAAATGGGTTCGGCTTCGGAAAATCCTTCGTCAAAACCGCTTCCGCGCAAATCGAATGCGGTTTTTCGTTGAGCAGCCATGTCTGAATCATCGGTTTAACAAACAGTTCAAAGCCGACATAGCATGCGGACGGGTTGCCTGAGAGGCCAAACAGCAGCATATCGTTTGCATGCGCCACCGTCGTCACACTGCCCGGACGCATGGCAACTTTATTAAAGAGCACATCCGCTCCGAGTTTTTCATAGATCGCAGGCAAAAAGTCAAAATCACCCACTGATACACCGCCAGTTGTGATCAGGAAATCCACCTTTTTCATGGCTTCTTTAACTGCAGCAAAGCTTTTATCCAGATCATCAGAGATTTTCCCTAAATAAAGCGGTGAACCGCCTGCTTCTATCACTTGCGCATACACCATACTGGCATTGCTGTTGCGGATTTTCCCCGGTTCCAGCGGATCACTGACATTCAGCAATTCGGTACCTGTTGCAATAATCCCGACAACAGGCTTTCTCACGACAGGTACGGAAGCGTATCCGAAGGTAGCCAAAAGCGCAGTCACTCCTGGTGTCACTCGGGCGCCCTTTCTCAATAAAACACTCCCTTTTAGAGCGTCTTCACCTGTTTTTGAAATATTATCACCCGGCTGAAAGCGGCGTTTTAAAGACATAAACGTCTTCCCATTCTCCTCAAAGGTTTGCGTCAGCTCAATCATAACGACTGCATCTGCCCCTTCAGGGATTTGCGCGCCAGTCATAATCCTCACGGCCTGAAAGGGGCCGAGTTCTTTTTCAGATACAGCCCCCGCTCCAATGTGGTCAACGACCTCAAACCGAACTGGGTTTTCACGTGAAGCTTCAGCCGTATCGCACGCTCTGACAGCAAAACCGTCGTATGGCGAACGGTCAAACGCAGGTACGTTGTGATCTGCTGTTACATCTTCAGCTAAAGATCGATGAAGGCTGTCTTCAAGCGCTACCCATTCTATTTCCCCTTGTTTTTGAAAATGGCTGACACGCCGAACTGCCTCATCTACCGGTATCGGTGTTCTTTTCTCCAGCATTCTGACCCCTCCTGTTGTTACAATCCAATCACTCTTGCCAACACGGAATTGGCTTCTTTCACATCATTTGTTCCATGCACCAGTGCCCGTCCGTCATTAAAGATGACGATTCTGAAATTCTCGTAAAAAATATGCATCAAAAACGCATTGGTCTCGACCTTGCCGATTGTTTTCAACCGCTTGATGAGCTCCTGTTTTGGGATTCTTTTTAATGATTCCGACCTTACCTGAACTGTATCACGGCCGCACAGCACAGCAGCTTTTGGTGTGTTCCAATCTTGGAGATACGGATAAACCGCATGTGCTCCGCAAGACGGGCAATCCTCACGGCGTACATGATTAACGTTAATGTTCATATGCGAGTTGTTCCAAACATCAAACGTCACAAAACCGCGCTGTATCGCTTTTGTTTGGCCGGTTAACAGCTTTAAGGCCTCAGCCTGCTGATAGGCCGAAACGATATGCACAGCGGGCGGAATGATGCCGGCAGTATCACACGTCGCCCCGCCTACAGGAATTTGCTCAAACAAACAAGACAGACAAGGCGTTTCTCCCGGAATAACCGTCATAAACATCCCTTGGCTGCTTACACAGGCGCCATAGACCCACGGTGTCTTTGTTTTCTGGGCAAGATCGTTTATCAGCATGCGGGTTTCAAAATTATCTGTCGCGTCGATCACAACACCTGCCTTTTCAATCAGCGGTGCAAGCGTTTCGGCTGTTCCTTCGGCCACATGGGCCTCAATATGTATTCCGCTGTTAATCACTGATAGATGCTCTTTGGCAGCCATGGCTTTCGGCATACGGAGCTTGGCATCGCTTTCTGTATAAAGCTGCTGTCTTTGCAGATTGCTCCACTCCACATAGTCACGGTCAATAATGGTAATGGTGCCGACTCCCGCTCTGGCAAGCCCTTCAGCTCCAGCAGTGCCAAGCGCTCCCGCTCCGACAACAAGGACATGGCTGTCTGCCAGTTTTTTCTGGCCCTCTTCCCCAATTTGCTTAAATCTGATTTGCCGTGAATAACGCTCCTCCATCAATCTGTTCTCCTTATCTTTTATGCCATCTTAACACGTTTTTGCCCCATCAGTCCCGCCTGAAGGAGTGCGTTTTTTCTTCCAAGCGCCTAAAATCATGACGTGTATTGATATTGATAAACTCCGCCGGGTCTGCCCCAATCTCTTCAGCCTGTACGTAACTAACCGCAATACGGTCTAACAAATCTGATATTCTTAGTCTCTTCTTAGAAAGCTGATCAAATAGGATGGGCATAATTCGTTTATGGTACATGGCAATCAATGGCTGCTCCCGTCCGTCTGAAATCGGGACGACCGCATCTGCACCGGCAGTCATCAGACGCTCAAGCTCCAGCATTGTCCTTCTTTGTATCAGCGGCGTGTCACAGGAAAGAACAGTATAAAGATCACCGTCTGTCTTTTCAAATGCGGTATATATACCAGCCAATGGCCCCATACCTTGAAAAGGCTCAGCATCTTGATACACTTCATTTTCACCGTTTTCTTGAAATCTATCGATAAACTCAGGGCGGCTGATGATAACGGTATGTTCTCCAAGCGCCTTTTTGGCCCATTCGTAAAACATCTGGCCCTTCCATTTCACAAACGCCTTCGGTTCTCCGAAGCGCCGTGAGGCTCCTCCAGCCAGCAGTACGTTTATATGCTCCATATTCTCTCACCTCTAGTTCGTTAAAAGCATAGCAAAAGCAAAGCTCCCACGCCACTGCTTGTCTGTTTATTAAAGAGGAATAGCTGTTCAGTATTTGCATATTGTAGTGTTAACATCATGAGGGAGATGGTTCGAATGAAAAGATCAGGTCCTTTTTTCCACGACATATCTCAGGAGAACCTTTATTTAAAATCAGAGCTTTCAAGGTGCCATAAGCTGATTGCCGAACTTGAAGCAAGCTACTTCCATCAGAAAAATAACAAGCTGCTCAAGGAAAATAACGATATGAAAGAAAAACTCCAGCAGCTGTCTGCCGAATTGACAAACATGTCAACGAAAGAAAAACACGCCTCCCATACCAGCCAAACCCTGCACCAAATCAGAGCTGAACTGCTTGATAAAATCGTAGCTTTGCAGGAGCTTCTTTCTGCTGAAACCTACAAACGCAAAACTGAAATCCAAGAAAAACAGAAGCTTCATATTGCTAAAATTAAAATTGAAGAAGAAAATAAACATCTGCATCAGCGAATCAGCCATCTTGAAGCCTCTATTGAACAGGAACAGAACGCCCTGCTTCAGGCAAAACAAAAAACAGAATTGATAAAATCCGAAAACGGCCGTCTAAAGGAGCAAATGGTAGAAAAAGAATATCAGCTAAAACATATTAAAATAGAAGTTGATCATATGAAAGACCGAATCATAGAAACGAAAGAAAGGCTGCTCGAAATAGAAAAATCGAAAGAAAAATTATTTCACGAAACTATTATATCGTATAAACGGCAGCTTGATGAAAGCGATGCCTGGATTGCTTCTCATTTTGCCGATATTGATGGCGGCACGAAACAAAAAGAAAAAACAGAAGAAGAAACTCCAGCGGTCTATGCGCAGCCAAATCATGTAGAAACCATACTTGAAGATGTCACCAAACAGATACATGTGCTTCAAAAACAGCTTGCCCGCGCCCAATCATCAGACCAGGCCATGAGCCATACAATCGAGAAGCTGAAAAGCAGAGCCGCCGAAGAAAAACCTTATCAAAAGTGGGTGTATAAACTCAATCTTGAAAAAGAAAACAAACCTTCACAGAAAAAACCTCAATAAAAAAACTGCTTGAGCGATGCCAAGCAGTTTTTCTGTATATTTATTCATTTGCAGATTCAGCTGATTCCGCAGATTCAATTTCGCCTTCTAAAATGTACTGGCCGCGATACGGCTTTTTCACTTCTGGATACATTTTAATTAAGCTTTGCATAAACGTTGTCATATTAGGGATTTCAAGACCGCTTTCTTTTTCAATCTCCTTTTGAAGCTCGGAGCTCTTAATCGCGGCATTGTGTCGTTTCAATGTTTTAATTGCAGCTTCACGCAGCTTAGCTGCTTTTGATCCCGGTCTTGCCGTTCCTCTTCTTCTTCGTGTTGTTCCGTCTGGTATACCGGCAGGAAGAGAGGAAATAGATTGAAGCTGAGGCTGAACAGACTGCTGCTGTGATTGCGGCTGATAGCTTCTGATTTCTTGAGCTGCAAGCTCAGCGAGAACCGGCAGAGAGTCAGATTTTTTTTCAGAACGGAAATCCTTTTTGATGTCGGAAGGGCTTCCATTTCTGTCCAGCTCTCTTAATTTTGCGTATATTTTGTCGCGTTCAATTTGATATTCACGTATGACTTTCACTTCAGCTTCATTTAATTGTTCCAACCGCAAACGCAAAGCTTCTCTTTCATTAAACATTCCTCAATGTACCCCCTATCAAAATTAACATCATAATTAAGATATTAGATTACAAAAGTAATTTTATCAACTATTATTTTAGCATTTTACTATTATATTTACTCTATGAAAAATTCCTTATTTTCTGAAAAGGTTTTATTTTTTAAAAGAGTCCTTTATTCTCAAGGGATTAAGAGCTTTCGAGTCTAATTGGTATAATGTTGAAAATATATATTTTACTTACTTCTTTATTGAAATTTAGTGTATTATCTACAATTTTCGAGTTTTGGGGCATGAAATTTATCTAAAATTGCGGGAAAACATCAAAAATCAGCTTACTTTTTAGCGTATCAATCAAACAATCCACCATTTCTCATGCCCAAATTTGGAAAAATAATCTTCTTACTCTTCTTCATTTACTTTTTTGAACAAATAAAAAACCTGATGAATATCAGGTTATGATGAAGAACTTATTCAGATGCCTGTTCTGTTTCAGCCAGAACGCGGTTCACACGTTTTTCAAGCATTTTCATACCGCTCCCGCCCGCTTGGAAGTGACGGAGCTGCCCTGTTTGATCAAACACATAGTATGCAGGCACATATTCATTTTCAAACGCATCGGTTAATGCATGATCACTGTCGACAAAAATCGGCTGAGTGATGTCATGCTCAGCAGCTGTTTCTTTAATTTTTCCAAGATCAAGATCATCTTCGGAACGAGGCATATGCACAGCTACAACGTTCAATTTATCTTGATATTTATCCCGAAATTCATTCACTTGCGGCATCGCCTCTTTGCACAAATGGCAGCTGATCGACCAGAAGTGAATAAGCGTCGGCTTTTCCCCGACCAATTGCTCTCTCGTTACTTCACCGTTTAACCAAGCTGTTTCCCCAGTCAATTCAGGCATTGGCTGTCGTAATTTCAAAGCTTTACCCTCCTATTAAACAGAAAGGTCTAACGATAATGTCAAACCCTTTTCGTTCTTAGAAAGATTTAAAGTGTTTTTTGGCCTGGTTTCCAGTTGGCAGGGCAAAGTCCCCCCGTTTGAAGCGCTTGAAGAACACGAAGCGTTTCGTCAACGTCACGGCCAATGTTGTTATGAAAAACAGTTTGATATTGAAGCTCGCCTTCAGGATTGATAATAAACAATCCGCGCAGAGCTACACCTTCTTCTTCAATTAAAACGCCATATTCACGGGATACTTCGTGGTTTGTGTCAGCAGCAAGCGAATATTTCAGCTGGCCAAGACCGTTTTCTTTACGGTCAGTATTAATCCACGCCAAATGAGTATGGATGGTATCAGTTGAAACCCCGATGACTTCAGCATCAAGGTCTTCGAACTCGTCATAACGGTCAGACATTGCTATAATTTCTGTCGGACAAACAAAAGTGAAGTCCATTGGATAGAAGAACAGCACTGTCCATTTATCACTTTTCATGTTTTCCTCAAGACTTACTTTGCCAAATTCTTTACTTGCAAGGACTGCTTCCATTTCAAAACGAGGAGCTTGTTTACCTACCATACGTTCTGCCATATGTATCCCTCCAATTTATTATTTGGCTTAAAAGCCGAATTCACATGAAAATAAAGGATGTTATTCCATATTTCGTTAACATCATCACAATGCCTATTATATAAGAGCAGATTTTTCGAGTCAATTTTTAACAAATCACAGATGTCTTTGGTTTCGACATTTTTGAATAAAACGTTTAACATGTTTATGTATAGGGTAACAAATCTCAATGTGCAGCAATCAATTCAGAAAAGGAGCTCCAACAATGGATTTTATTCAACAATACGATTGGGCGGGTCTAATTACAAATGCCGGTGTTCTGCTCATTAAACTCATCATTATGTTATTGCTCTATTTTATTATTCGATCATTAGGCATGAAAATCATTAAACATCTGTTTGCAAAATTCGAGGAGCAAAACAGCTTGTCCATCGGACGTGCACATACGCTCCGAAGCCTGACTCTTAACATATTTGCTTACATATTGATTTTTATATTTTTCGTCATGGTTCTGGATTTGTTTCATTACGATCCAAGCGCTCTTTTAGCGGGAGCAGGAATTGTCGGACTGGCTGTCGGATTTGGCGCCCAAGGGCTTGTCAGCGACATCGTGACAGGTTTCTTTATTTTGCTTGAAAAACAATTGGATGTCGGAGATTATATTACCGTTTCCACCTTTGACGGAATTGTCGAGCAGGTTGGCTTAAGAACAACTCAAATCCGCAGCTTTGACGGGACACTGCACTACATCCCCAACAGAAACATCACAAACGTGAGCAACCATTCTCGGGGCACCATGCAGGCTCTTGTTGATATTAAAGTGCCGGCTGAAAGAAACATTGATGAAACGATTCACATTTTACAGCAAGTATGTGATGAAACAGCCGCCGCTCTCCCCCAAATAAAAGAAGGCCCAAATGTCATTGGGATTCAAGAACTGGGAACTTCCGAAATTGTGATCAGAGTCATTGCCAAAACAGAAAATATGGAACAGTGGCGGGTCGAGCGAGTGCTTAGAAAGGAAATAAAAACCGCACTTGACCGCGCTTTCCCTAAAGAAACAGAATAAATAAAAGAACCGAAGCTCTTTGCTTCGGTTTTTCATTTACTGGATTCTGCTTTCGACTTCACTGCAAATTTCTTCAGCCGTCATCCCGGAAGCTGTAATGACAGGTGCTTGTGTTACCGTATCGGCTATCCCCTGCACATTGTTATCAAGTCCTGTTACGACACAGCAGTCACAGCCTTTTGCATCGGCAGGGCTTTTCATCATGACAACGTCATATCCTTTTTCTTTTAATGCAGCTTCTACATCTGACAGCGATTGTTCAATTCCAATTTTTTTAGCCATCATTGAACACCTCCGTTTACTAGAGTGCTCATTTCATGGTACTTTATTCTTTCATTTGTATTTAATTGGCATATACAGAAAAATAACCTGTCATGACGTTAACCGCTGTTTCTATTGCGTTTTCATCAGGATCCAGCTTAGCGTGATGAAGCCCATGTTCAGAATCAGCGCCGAGCCAGAACATGAAGCCTGGGTATTTTTTCAGCATGTAGCCAAAATCCTCTCCAGTCATTGCTTCTTTTGCTTCGATTACTTTTGCCAGTTGATGTTCAGCAACAAAAGACATAAATTCTTCTGTCAGTCCGCTCGTATTATAAACTTGGTGATATACAGAAGGATATGTCACTTTTCCTTTGCAGCGGAACCCTATTTCGATTCCTTTTACCAACTCTTCAATCCGTTCCTTTACCCGCTTCATCGATTCTTCAGAAAGCGTGCGGATCGTGCCCTCCAAGTGCGCTGTTTGAGCGATGATATTTTGCGCTGAGCCGCCGGTAATGGTACCGACTGTTATAACGGCGCTGTCCAGCGGATCTGTGTTTCTAGAAATGATTGTTTGCAGCTGGGTGACAAGTGTGCTTGCCGCTACAACCATGTCCTCGGCCAAATGCGGATAAGCCGCATGTCCCCCTTTTCCTTCCAGATCAATGACAAGCTCAGAGGTATTCGCAAAAAGGAGGCCGCTTTTTGTCGAGATGGTTCCTACCGGCAGCTCTGGAGCAATATGCAGCGCAGTGATCAAATCAGGCTGCCACTTTTTTAATACATCACTCTCAAGCATTGGTTCCGCACCGCCAGGCCCTTCCTCTGCCGGCTGAAACAGAAACAGCAAATCATGTTTGACTGGATGGTGCACAAAATGGTCAATAATGCCGAGAGCAATCGTCATATGCAGATCGTGTCCGCAGGCGTGCATGTTGCCGTGATGCTCTGATGCGAATGGAAGACCGGTCTGCTCTTCAACGGAAAGAGCATCGATATCCGCTCTGTACGCCAGCATTTTTTCGGGTGCCGTCCCGTTCACTTTGACAAAAAGCCCTGTTCGCCATTTCTCAATTTCAATTCTGTCTTGCGGATATTGTTCCAAGACCTGTAATAAATACCGCTGGGTTTTAAACTCCTGAAATCCAAGCTCCGGTATTCGGTGCAGATCTCTGCGTATTGCGATGAGCTCCTCTTTCTTCATTTTCATTCCTCCTGCCTATACGAATAAGGCGTGGATATATTATCCACGCCTTTTTATCAAACGATTCCTTACAGCTGGCGTAATTCCTGCTTGATTTCAGTTTTGCCTTTTGTTTTCTCATCAATGTCTTTGATTTTTTTAGCAGGTGTTCCTGCAACGACTGTGTAAGGCTCAACATCGTTTACTACGATCGCTCCCGCAGCAACAACGGCTCCTTTACCTACTGTAACGCCTTCAAGCACAACAGCATTTGCACCGATCACAACGTCGTCTTCAATGACAACCGGTTTAGCGGATGGCGGCTCAATAACACCCGCAAGCACAGAACCCGCGCCGATATGGCAGTTTTTGCCGACAGTAGCTCGTCCGCCAAGGACAACATTCATATCGATCATTGTGCCTTCGCCGATGACTGAACCGATATTGATAGAAGCACCCATCATGATGACTGCGTTATCACCGATTTCAACTTGGTCGCGGATGATCGCGCCCGGCTCGATACGCGCTTTAATATTTTTAAGATCAAGCATTGGAATCGCAGAGTTGCGGCGGTCATTTTCAACCACATAGTCTTCGATTTTGCTTTGATTTTCTTCAATTGCGGTTTGGATTTCGCTCCATTCACCGAAAACGACTCCGGTGTTTCCGTTAATAAAAGCTTTCGCAGATTCGCCGAAATTGATTCCTTCCAGCTCACCTTTCACGTAAACTTTTACAGGTGTAGATTTTGTACTATTTTGAATAAATGAAATAATTTCATTTGCATCCATCATTTTCATATGTAAAGTCCTCCTCCTGATTTTCTACCTCATTACTGTATCAAAGGAAAGATGCAAAGACAAGAAAAAAAGGAACAGCCGCTTGAGCGGTTCCCAGTAGTGGTCAGACAGCGCATCCGCTTTTCTTTGCGAATTGTCTCCCGAACTCCATTAATTCTTCCTCTTCTTCACCTTCTGGATTATTTTCGATTTTCACTGAAGGCAGCACAATTTCGCCTCCGCGCTCTTTTATTTTTGCTTCGAGCGTATCTACTGCCCCGCAGAAAAATTCATACGCTGTATCACCGGAGCCGAATACAGCGCATGTTTTTCCGGAAAAATCTATTTCATCCATGTCTTCAGCTAGGTCTAAAAATTCATCGGGCAGATCTCCGTCTCCCCACGTATAGGTTCCCATCATAATATGATCATAATTATTAAACAGCTGTGCATCATCAATATCCATCGCTTCGAAACGGTCTGCTTCCGCTTTCGCCTCCAGAAGCCCTTTCTCAATCAAATCTGCCATTGCTTCAGTGTTGCCTGACATTGTTGCATAAACGAGCAAAATCTTCCCCAATGCCTTTCCTCCTCTACTGAATCATTGCTGAAACTTTGTACGGCTGGACAAACTTACATTCATACAAGCCTGCACAAAAGAAATTCTCTTTGCGATTGGCCACTCTCCATCCGTGCCCCTTAATGGTATCGAACCATTTTAACGACCGGGCTTCGAGATCCGCCTGGTAAATTCTCGAATAACCATTTTCATCTTGCGTTGCAGTGACATATATAATTCCATCATCCTCTGAAAGATCAAGAAACGATTCTTCTTTTCTAATCAAGCTGGATTGTACGGTGAACTCTTCATCAGTCAGCATATTGCGTACAGTGACAGCACCATGATTTCCTTTCACAGAACCCATCGCCGCCACCAGCCATTTTCCATGAAATACGAGCATGGATGCCGTCATTCGGGTTTCCTCTTTCTTAACGATTTGGACAGTATCACGTGTAAGGTCGTAAGCCCAAATGCCTCCAAAATATTCGTGTATTTGCGTTCCGATGAAAAGACTGCCGCCATGCAGGCACAGCGAACGGATAACAGGCGGGTTATGAAAGTCCGCAAAAGGTTTGGCTACGCGCCATGTACCCCCAAAATCCTCCGATACATAAATGCAGTGCTTGCCATGGGCGCAAACAAACCCGTCGTTTCGGCCGGCAATCGTCCACACTGCTGCATTTGTGGGAAAGCTCGACATCGTCCAGGTTTTCCCTTCGTCAGACGAACGTATGACCGTCCCTTTTTCACCGACCCCGAATAAGTAAGGCCCTATGTAGCTGATGCAATGTATTTTGCTTTTCAAACGAAAAAGCTTTTTCCAGCCCTGTTCCAAAGAATAATGAAAAATGCCTTCTCTTTGTACCGCCACAAAATAACCGGAAAATGCAGATGCAGTGACAGCAGTAGCTCCTTTATGAAACATGGCTTTTTTCCTTGTTCATATAATCAGCCCAAGCAAGAAAACCTTTCGCAAACGCTCGGCAGCTTTCTGCATCTTCATCTGTTTCAGGCGCCAGTTCGATTTTCAATGTTTCCTGGTAAACAGCAGCTCCCGCCTCTTGCAGCATGGAACTGAATAAATTGACGGCTTCACAAAACTTTGGATATGAATAATCTCCTGATCCGAAGCAGGCTGTTTTTAAACCATTAAGCTGAAGCTGTTTAACCGCTTCAAAAAAATCCTCCGCTTCGTAAGGCAGATCGCCATCGCCCCATGTATAGGTGCCAATCAGCACATAATCGTAGGATGTCAAAGCAGTTACATCTACATCTTCTATCTCGATACAGTCAATGTCCAGCTCATATTCTTGAAGCGCATCTCTTATAATCACAGCAATATCTTCTGTATTTCCTGACATGCTGGCATATGTAATCAAGGCTTTAGCCATGTTATCACCCCATCAATTGATAATGATTTTCAATACCATATGTATCACTTTAAATGATAATGATTTTCATTGTCAATACAGAAAATAAAAAAAGACAGCACATCGCTGTCTCTTAAAATGGATTTTCCTGATCAAGCATATCCTTTATTACTTGAACAAAAGCTTGAACTTGCTTCAGCT
The DNA here is from genome assembly GCF_000507145.1 of Bacillus tequilensis KCTC 13622. Classification (GTDB taxonomy): domain Bacteria; phylum Bacillota; class Bacilli; order Bacillales; family Bacillaceae; genus Bacillus; species Bacillus tequilensis. The sequence goes on from NZ_AYTO01000041.1 coordinate 382,531, forward strand.
CAAAGGCAGGTTCATAGCCTAATAGCCATGTATCCCGTCCGATCGGATGCTCTTTCGTATCTAGCAGAGGCATTTTGTTGACTTTATCTTCGTTTTGAAGGGTAACAGACGGCAAAATGGCATAACCGATTCCGTGCAGTGCCATTTGTTTGCACGTTTCAATCTGGTCAACCAAGATCGTCTGTTTTGGCGACGTTTTGAATTTCTGATGCCACCAGTGCTGAATTTCCTGATAATACGTGCTGTCGCTTTTAAACTGGATAAACGGCCGTTCTGTATGGGCAATATCTTCGATGCAGGATATTTCAGTATCTACTAAATACAGGTGATCTGTCATTAAGTAGTCTTTACGGCCCTTCCACTCAGGGTTTCCCCTTATAATGCCGATATGAACCTGATCCTCATATAAGCTTTTCAGCATTTCGCTGCTCCAGCCGGTAATGAGCGATATCTTTGCATTCGGATACTTTTCCACATACGCCTTTAGGACTTTTGGGAGCCAATGCTGACCGATTATGGAGGCGACAGCAAGCTTCAGTGTGCCGTGAATCTCACCTTCAAGCTCATCAATATTTTCTCTTATTCTTTCCTGCTCTAACGTCGCATCATTCGCGAACTGAATAATTTTCTCACCGGCCGGCGTTACCGTTAATCCTTTTTGGGATCTTAAAAAGATTTTTGTGCCCCACGCCTTTTCAATTGTTTGTAAGCGCTGAGATAAAGCCGGCTGAGACACAAAAAGCCGTTCAGCCGCCTTTCTCATGTTTAACTCCTCAGCTAAAACTACGAGCATATGAAGCTCTTGAAGCTGCATGTCGTCCTCCTTTTTATCATCAATAAGGTTTTCTTATCTCCCATTCTAATAAAATCTTAGTTTCCGGTTCAAGTCCTAATTATGTATGCGCTTTCTTTTATAACATGGCAATATAACAAAAATAGGCTGAATAGCCTACTTATTTAATGAGCGTATATGCTTATTCAATTCCTTTAAAACCACTCTTCTTGTAAAAATCCCTTCAAATACCTGCTCGTCATTTTCAACACAGACAAATCCGTTATTAATGACCATGCCAAATCCTTTCATAATCGGATCATTGATATGGAGACGCGGAATATCAGTCAGCATGACCTCCTGAACCGTAATTTGGTCAAGCTTTTCAAACTCAATTCGTTCAAGCCCGAAAATGCTGTTCATGATCATATTTGTACCGATTAAACCATGTAAACGATAGGAAGGATCAAGAACCGGGATGGCTGTGTATCCGGTTTTTGTCAGCACTAATAATGCGTGCTCAAGATTGTTGCCGACTTGAACGTGCGCTACTTTGTCCGCCTCAATCATAAACTGTCCGACTGTTGCCTCAAGAAGCTGGTCTGATTGTAAGCTTATCATGTTTTCGACCCCTTTTCATTTTCATCAACAATACATTCCCTATATTACAATAATATAAACTTTATCAGTATTTGTCGAAAAGTTTCCTTTCATTAAAAAAGATACTCTTTGTGTGAGTATCAATTATAGGGTGTTCCATTAATTTTCAAATCGAAATCGGTCGTAAAGCGTTACAAGTTTTTTGTAGGTGATTCCGTCAACGTTTTTGGTTCCTGTCTCTATATCGTTGATCTCACTGCTCAAAAGCTCGATGGCATATTCATGATTGATCAGGATATTCAGCAGAAGTTTTTGTTCTTCTTCTGTAAATCGTTCACTGATAAGACTCATTTGCAATCAGGCCCCCTGTTTTATACTGAATACCTCTGAAAGCAAGACAACTTACTTTCAGCTCTACCGCTAGAATAAGTAATCAGAAAACAAACGTCAACCGCATAATTCGACATTTCCCTTGGCTTTTCAGCCGGAATTATTTTGTGAAACGATTTGCATAGCTGAAGGCAGTATAGGAATCTGGTTTTATTTTCGCCTCAATTCCCATGGAAGTGATGCGTCCTGTCATTTCTTGAATCAGATCTTTCGTGAGCCCTTTTTTCCCAATATCCAAGTGAACTTCAAAGGTAAGATCCGCCCCCTCACCTGTAAAGGGCAGGAGCAGATCGGTAATATTCATTAAGTGTCCATCAAGAATATAAGCGGCCGTTTCTTGGCTGTACGCCGTTTCTAACGAAATCTTTTCCCGAAGGCTATGTATGGGTCTGTCGACTGTATGATTTTTCAAGCAGCCCCAAGCTCCCTTGCCTGTACGATGCAAATGCAATGCGGTAATAAACTTTGTGTAATCGCGGTAGACCTGTGAATCGGTTCCGATCGATAACACATAGGAAGAACGGGGATCCTTTCGAACAAAGGCTTTAAGCCGTTCCATCACATCTTGAAAGGTCATCTGTGCTTCTGAAAGATTATAAAATAGAAAAGAATCAGCCATGACGACACTCCTTTTCAAGGATTTACAACCATGAAACAAGTATGTTCCTTATCGTTTATTTCGATTACTTTTTGCAAAACGGAAGCTTGCTCTCCCCAGTTCAGGAATCCTACTGAAGAAGTTCAAAGATTTCGATTGAAACCATGTCGATATTATCAAACGGATATGTGTTAGGTTTTTCACCTTTTTGGAAAACCGTCAGTTCAAACGTTTGATTTTTTTCGAAATATTTAACACTGCATATTTTCTCACCATTCACTTCGAAATAACGCTGCATTGGCTCGTTAGCCGCTTCCGCCGTTTCTTGCAGACTTTGCAGCCGTGTGATGATACCCATTAATTGTGACATTCTAAAAAAAGACTCCTTTCAAAAAGCAACTTCAAATCAACAAGTATTTATTATAATACAAGTTCTATTGAGCATCATACCATAAAGTCGGACTGGATGGCATTTTCACTGCTGAATTTAAGAAAAGAAAAAAAGAGAAAAAACGATTTTCCTTTAGTTTGAGGCTTTTTTTGAATGTCATACACACAATTATGATTTTTTTCAAATATCCAAGCATCAAGAAAGCTTTTTTGCCATTTGATTAAAAAATTTTTTTGTCATTCCTAGTGAAACTCACATGGCCAAACTACTCAGCAGTCATAATGACTACGAGACCTTAAAACGGATTATTGCTTTGAAATTATGTAATAATGAAATGAATCCCGCCGCATTTTCCGTGTAACAGCTCTTGCACGGCCGCTGCAGCATTGGTTCGGGAGTTCGGGCTCAACGTTTTCCACTAATAAGGTCTATGGTTTCATTGGATTGTCTTATGCTCTAGGCAAATAAAAAAACTTGGCGGGGGTAGCGCCAAGCTTTTTTGGATCTTGATCTGATAGAGGGGTTGGGGAACAGAGAGTAGCTTCTCTCTATAAATAAATGATAATGATTCTCAGTATCAATGTCAATCGTTTTTTGATATTTTTTTCAATTCATAAAAAAAGACGGCCTTTCAGCCGCTAAATCAGTCCATCCTGCTCATATAAATAAGAATAAGGCAAATCTATAAATAAATACATCTGATCATCCATCGGATAAGAAAACGTTCTGATCATTTCACCTGTTTCCAAATCACTGTACAAATCACTGAAAAATCCTTTTCTGAGATTTCTCATTCTCATGATGTTCTCCAAAAAATAAGGACGCCAGCTCCAATTCTTTTCCGCGTATTCCGGCTGGTAAACCCATTCGCCATCTTGTTTAAACACATTTCCCGTCAGCTGATCGCCTTCTTCATCACACATGTAAATTCGAAAGCTGCAATCTGTCAGCTCTTCCGCCAGCTTTTTAATAAACTCATCATCAGAAGACAGACTGTTTTTTCTCAAAGATGTCACAGCTTGATGCACTCTTTTGTAAAACTGTTCAGAGTGCTCATAGACGGTTTCAAGCTTCTTTTTCTCATGTGTGATAAATTGGTGAAATTCAGTTTTAAGTCTTTGTTTTAATGTATCTCTCTCTAAAAACGTTTCGTTCGGAGACACCAAGTAATAGCCTTGAAAATAGCGGCCTCCGTTTCTCCAAGCGTACTGAAGCTGGAAGTTGGCCTCAATGTCTTCATACAGCAGCGCCGCACCGATTTTTCTGGCCAATAAAGAGATGCTGTACAGCACATGCTCATATGAAGGTGACGGCTGTGATACTTTCAGCGCCTGCAAATCAATTTTTAACAGATCTGGTGAGAGCAGGGCAATTCTGTCCAAGTTGCTGCTTTCTTTTCCGATGTTATCGACTGCGATTTTAATTCCGTATGTACGATAGTAGGCAAGCATATGGTAGAGCTGCTCAATGTCTCCTTCAAAATTGTGCTCCGTAATTTCAAGCACAAACCGATGAAGTTCGATTCCTTTTGCTTCATATTCTTTCAGAAGCTCGAGAAAGCTTTCGCCATGATCAAGCATCAGCAGATTGGCATCCTGATTCATAAAAATCAGCAGATCTGAATCGGCCTCTAAAAAACGGTCAAGAGCCTGGCGGATAATTCTGTTATCAACCTCTAGTTTATATTCTTCGGGTATCCCCGCGTCTAAAAAGAAGGGCCCGAGGCTTTGGATTTCTGAATCTGCCAAAATGCGTCCAAGCACCTCATATCCGACAATTTTCTGTTCCTCAGCACTGAAAATCGCCTGGTAATATGGGAGGACATCATCCATGTTCGTTAAAATATCAAGTGGATCCAACATGTTATCACCTGCTTCTCTATCTTTGTCTGATTATACCACATTGAATCCAAAGATTAATATGCTTTAAAACGGATAAGGATTCAGCCATTGCCCCCCGTCCATTGTAATACAATCCCCATTTATATAGGATGCTTCGTCAGAAAGCAAAAACGCAGCCAATGCGGCGATCTCCTCCGGCGTGCCCAGCCGGCCGAGAGGAACACTGTTCATTGTGCGGGCCTTCGCTTTTTCCGATTCAAAAAGCTTCTCTGCCCCTCCTGTTCGTTCAATCGGTCCGGGTGCGATCGCGTTTGAGCGGATTCCGTATTGGCTTCCCCACTCAACGGCCAGCGTTCTTGTCAGTGACAAAACCCCTGCTTTAGCTGCAGCGGAATGAACAACCCCAGCTCCCGCTCCCCAAGCGTACGTAGCGGCCATATTTAAGATAACGCCCTTCTGCTCCTGCTCGATCCAATGCTTTGCCGCGGCTTGGCTGCAAAAGAATGTGCCGTTTAAAACAATCTCAATAACAGCTTTCCATCCATTGGGCGTCAGCTTTTCCGCCGGGCAAATAAAATTACCGGCCGCATTGTTAATCAGCGCATCAAGCCTGCCAAAGGCTTTTATCGCTTCTGTAATCATGTCTGAAGCAGCGGAATCTGAACGGACATCCATTTGAAAACAGGCAATCTGTCCCTCATAGGTCTCAATTTCTCTTTTCGTTTCCTCAAGCGCCTCCCGATTCCTCCCTGTCACCATGACGTACCAGCCTGATTCAGCCAGTTTTTTTGCTATCGCTTTTCCCATGCCGCTTGACCCACCGGTAATGATAACCGCTTTTTTCCCCATGTTTCTCCCTCCTGTTATGAATGAATACTCATTCAATATTATTCTATCATTATATGCATGCCTCTGTCAGTACATGCTGACATGAGATTTTTTCAAGATACAGATGATATAATAGAAAAACTCTATTAAAGGTTGGTTTGAAATGAAAAAGATGTCCAGAAGACAATTCCTAAAAGGAACGTTCGGAGCTCTTGCTGCCGGGGCTTTAGCGGCCGGCGGCGGATACGGCTATGCCCGATATCTTGAGCCGCATATGATCGAGACAACCGAACGCACAATCAAAAGCTCTCTCATTCCGCGCGGGTTTGACGGTTTTAAAATCGTACAGTTCAGTGATACACACTTGAGTGATTATTTTACTCTTGAAGATTTACAAACTGTCATCCTGACAATTAATGAATGTACACCTGATTTGATTGTTTTTACAGGTGATATTATCGATAATCCTGATACGTATCAGCACCATCAAGCAGTCATTCCATTACTGAGAAAACTGAATGCTCCCTTTGGCAAGCTTTGTATATACGGCAATCATGATCATGGAGGTTATGGAACAGCTGTTTACAAAAGCCTGATGACGGCCGGCGGTTTTACAGTATACCGCAATGGCTATCAAACAGTGCCGCTTGCAGATGGCAGCGAAATCGAGATTGCATCACTTGATGACTTAATGCTCGGAAACCCAGATTATGAAGGCATCCTTTCACGGCTTAGCGAAAAACTTTTTTCCATCCTGCTCGTCCATGAACCTGATGCGGCCTTGAAAACAACTGGATATCCGGTGAATCTTCAGCTTTCCGGGCATACACACGGCGGCCAGATTCAGCTGCCTTTTTACGGACCGATTATTACACCTCCATATGGAAAGGTCTACACAGAAGGAATGTATCAAACAGGAAACACTCATATTTACGTAAACCGCGGCCTCGGGATGACCAGACTGCCGTTGCGGTTTCTATCCAAGCCAGAAATCACTGTCTTTACCTTAAAAAGCACGAATTAATGTAGCAGGATGGACTCCTCCTCAATACTAATAAGTAAAAAAGGAGGCTGTGGAAATTGCTCACATACCATGTCATACCAAGTGATGTCCCGGACATGATGCCCCCCATTTTTGGAATCAGCACAGATGTTTTATATCAGTCATTTAGCGGGCTGCATTCGGCTGCCAGACCGGGACGTTTTTTTGTCACCCCCGTGCTTCGCGCCCCCAATTCGTATCATATCGCGGTTTCAATCGGAGCGAAAACCCTGACTCTGTTTCAAAATAACCGAGTCATTAAAACGTATCCGATTGCTGTCGGGAAAATTCTGACACAAACGCCTTACGGAGATTTTTATATTATCAATCGCCAGCGGAATCCCGGCGGCCCGTATGGTGCGTATTGGCTGGGACTTTCTAGACCGCACTATGGCATTCACGGGACGAATAATCCTTCTTCAATTGGCAAGGCTGTTTCTAAAGGCTGCATTCGCATGCATAATAAAGACGTGATCGAACTCGCTTCAATTGTGCCAAACGGAACAAGAGTCACCATTAACCGGTAATGTTTTCTTATTTGTTTCAAAAACAGGCGGTTTATAATATGATAAAGTGGGACCTTTAGGGTAAGGAGCGTTTTTATGGATATATTTAAAAATCGTAATTTTGTTCGTCTATTTTTCGCAGCACTCGCTTCTCAAATGGGCACGACAGTAGGCAACATGGCATTTGCTTTTTTCTTGCTGGACCGCTTCAGCAGCCAGCCTTCATATACGACCTTGGCGGAGCTGATGTATTCTCTTCCGACCGTATTTGTATTTCTGATCGTGGGAGTTGTCGCGGACCGGTTTGACAGAAAGAAGGTAGCGGAAAACTGTGATTGGATCAGAGCAGGCCTGACTGTCGTGCTTTTTTTCACATTATTTACCGGCAATATTCCTCTTGTTTTCTGTATTTTATTTATCAGAAGCGCTGTAACGAAGTTTTTCTTTCCGGCAGAAAATAGTTTGGTACAAGCCATCCTGCCAAAGGAGCACTATGCGAAAGCGGCGGGGCTTAACCAGATGCTCTTTAGTATTTTTATGGTATTCGGTGTTGGAATAGGTGCTTTCATGTACAACACAATCGGTATTGAAGGCGCCATTGCTCTTGATTTTGTCAGCTTTATCATTTCCGGGCTTTTGATCCGCAGCTGCCGGATTCCGAAAGAAGCCAGACAGCCAAACGGTGCATACAGCTGGAGAAAAGCTTCTGTTAAAGATTCAATACATGATTTTAGGGAAGGCGTTCTCTATATTTTAAAGAATAAACTGCTTGCGTCTCTCATTTTCGGCTTCTTCATTTTTGGATTTGTCAATGGAGGATTCGCCGTATTGCCGATGTTTACAATGAAATACGGATTGGCGCCTGACCGTTATGAGTGGCATACGTCAGTATTTACGATCGCACTCGGGTTTGGGCTGCTGGCTGGAAGTGTAATCGGTACGGTCATCTCTAAAAAAGTGAAGCCGCATTTTTTAATGTCGATACCGATTTTCATTGCCGGCTTGCTGATTTTTGTCCTCGGCTACACGAATGTTTTATGGGTTTATTACGCGGCTTCTTTTACTCTGGGAATGTGTATCGGACCGATCAACATTGCAATCGGCGGATGGATGCCAAAGATTGTTCATCCAAAGCTGATGGGACGTGTAAGCGGCCTGCAGGATCCATTTATGATGTTTGCACAGTCTTTGACACTCGGCTTAGTTGCGTTGTTATTCCCTAAGTTCGTTTCCAACATAGACTATCTTTATTACGGCATGGGCGTCATCATCCTGCTTGTTTTTGTTTTTTATTTTGTTGCATTGCCAAAATACAGTGCACAGGCTGTGGAAGTGAATGTTCAGGAAGTATTTCAAGAGCGGCCGAAAAAGAAAGCAAAATCTGTATAATATACGTTAAAAATGCGCTTTTTTTCTCAGAAAAAAGCGCATTTTTACATTCAATATTTGCATTTCAACTTTAAAAAAGTATAATCTAATCATATAGAACTTGATAAGAGCAAAGGAGAGAAATAATGGACGACCATGCATATACGAAAGATCTGCAGCCAACAGTAGAAAATCTTTCAAAAGCAGTTTACACTGTGAACCGCCATGCAAAAACCGCCCCCAACCCTAAATACCTATATCTGCTGAAAAAACGGGCTTTGCAAAAGCTTGTTAAAGAAGGTAAAGGAAAGAAAATAGGGCTTCATTTTTCAAAAAATCCAAGGTTCAGCCAACAGCAATCGGACGTGCTTATCTCAATCGGAGACTACTATTTTCACATGCCTCCAACTAAAGAAGACTTCGAACATCTTCCGCATTTAGGTACACTTAATCAATCGTACCGAAATCCTAAAGCTCAAATGTCTTTAACAAAAGCGAAACACCTATTGCAAGAATATGTCGGCATGAAAGAAAAGCCGCTTGTGCCAAATCGCCAGCAGCCAACCTATCATAAACCTGTCTTTAAAAAACTTGGTGAAAGTTACTTTTAAAATAAAAAACAGCCGTGCCCCTTCGGGCACCGGCTGTTTTTTATTTATTCGATGACATACGTATCCACTTTTTTAATTAAATCACTGATCTCAGGCTTGCTGATTTGCTCATCTGCGCCAACGACTTCTCCGCGGTGACGCAAATCATCCGTAATTAATGATGAGAAAATCATAACCGGCACGTCTGCGCTTTTCGGATTTTCCTTCAGAAGCTTCGTCAGCCTGTGCCCGTCCATTTTTGGCATTTCAATATCAGTAATGATCATGTCAATCTGTTCTGATAAATCCGTTTCCGTTTCGGCCAGGTTCATAATATAGTCATATGCTTCTTTTCCGTTTTCAAACGAAGACACATTGTTGTACCCTGCTTCTTTTAACTCATCCTGTAAGAGACGCATCAACAGCGGTGAATCCTCTACAATGATAAGCTTTTTATCAGCTCTTCTTTCATCGAAGCCCTCAGTATGCATATTGTACGTATCCACACCTGAGTCAGATTCAATGTCATAAATAATTTTTTCATAGTCAGGCAAAAAGATCATCAGGTCTTCAAGCTTAATAATCCCAGTAAGGTGCCGCTCCATTCCTTGATTTAAAGATGTCGGTTTTTCAATTGCTTCCCAGGATACTCTGTGAATTTGAGAAACAGAGCCGACATGAAAAACAATTTTCCGTTTATTGAATTCAGTCACGATATATTTCTCGTCTTTTGATCCGTCTGGCTCAACTCCAAAAAATGAGAAGAGGCTGATCACAGGAAGAATTTCTCCCCTGAGCTTAATCATTCCTTCTACATGCTGATGAGAGTGAGGCACTGATGTCACCTCGACTGGCTGAATAATTTCCCTTACTTTCATCACGTTAATTCCGAAAGCATTATCGCCCACGCCAAACTTCACAATTTCTAATTCATTTGTTCCAGAATCCAATAAAATTTCGTATTGTTGTAACGACAATTCAATCCCTCGCTATTCGCATTCAGTATTGTACTGTATATATCGGCTTAAATTGTAAAAAGTGAATGGCAAGCCGCTTCAAAATCAGATTCTGGGAGCGGTAAGCTGCAATTCTTGAAAAAGAAACTTTTTTCCTAATCCCCATTGACTTTCCAACTGACAATGATAAAATAGTCAAGGATTTTTCGAAAGAAGGGTGTAAATAATGGGTACCTTAGTAATATTTAAAGAAAATGAAATGACTGTTTTAGAAGATATCAGTGAAGAGGCTTACGAGCATATGAAGAAAGAATCAGCTGATCTTCAAGAAGAGCATCCCCCGTATATGATTTGGCACGAAGACCTTCATTTTGATTATGGTTATTAATGAATTTGGCACATATAAACAATAATAGAACGTGATACAATAAAGACAATCAAATCGCTGGTTGTCTTCTTTTTTTCTGAACAGAAAGGTATGTTTGGAAAATAGGCGCATACAATCGATATATATCGGCTAAAAAGGTGACAAATGATCAGCTAGTGGTAAAATAGGATAAACTCATTATATTTGTTAAGGTGATGAATTATGGAACATTTGCTGAATCCGAAAGCAAGAGAGATTGAAATTTCAGGAATACGCAAATTCTCAAATCTTGTAGCTCAACATGAAGATGTCATTTCACTTACAATCGGCCAGCCTGATTTTTTCACACCGCATCATGTGAAGGCTGCCGCAAAAAAAGCCATTGATGAAAATGTGACATCATATACTCCGAACGCCGGCTATCTGGAGCTGAGACAAGCTGTACAGCTTTATATGAAGAAAAAAGCGGATTTCAACTATGATGCTGAATCTGAGATCATCATCACAACAGGCGCAAGCCAAGCCATTGATGCTGCATTCCGGACAATTTTATCTCCCGGTGATGAAGTGATTATGCCGGGGCCGATTTATCCAGGCTATGAACCAATCATCAATTTGTGCGGCGCCACGCCTGTTATTGTAGATACTACGTCACATGGCTTTAAGCTTACTGCCCGGCTGATTGAAGATGCGCTGACTCCTAACACCAAGTGTGTCGTGCTTCCCTATCCGTCAAATCCTACCGGCGTGACTTTATCTGAGGAAGAGCTAAAAAGCATCGCTGATCTTTTAAAAGGCAGAAATGTCTTCGTATTGTCTGATGAAATATACAGTGAATTAACATATGACAGACCGCATTATTCCATCGCAACCCATTTGCGAGATCAAACGATTGTCATTAACGGCTTGTCAAAATCACACAGCATGACCGGTTGGAGAATTGGGTTTTTATTCGCACCGAAAGACATTGCAAAACACATTTTAAAAGTTCATCAATACAATGTGTCATGTGCATCTTCGATTTCTCAAAAAGCCGCTCTTGAAGCTGTGACAAACGGCTTTGACGACGCCCTGATTATGAGAGAACAATACAAAAAACGTCTTGACTATGTGTATGACCGCCTTGTTTCCATGGGACTTGACGTTGTAAAACCGTCTGGCGCGTTTTATATCTTCCCTTCTATTAAATCATTTGGAATGTCTTCATTTGAATTTAGTATGGCTCTATTGGAGGATGCTGGTGTGGCACTCGTGCCAGGGAGCTCGTTCTCAAAGTATGGTGAAGGATATGTGAGGCTGTCTTTCGCATACTCGCTGGACACGCTTAGAGAAGGCTTGGACCGATTGGAATTATTTATATTAAAAAAACGAGAATCCATGCAGACGATAAACAACGGCGTTTAAGCCGTTGTTTTATTTTTTGGAAATGAAATTTTAAACGCTGTGCCTTTTTCGGGGTGGCTGTCCACATGAATGACTCCCTTATGATTTTCAATAATATTAAATGTCACCATCAGCCCAAGCCCCGTGCCTTTTTCTTTTGTTGTTAAAAATGGTTCTCCAATCCGGTTCAGCACCTTTTCAGGTATGCCTTCCCCTTCATCTTTTACAGTGACATGAACAGAATTCTCATCCTCGGTTATGATAATGTCTACTGTTCCCCCGTGAGGCATTGATTCAACTGCATTTTTAATTAAATTAATGAATACCTGCTTTAATTGGTTTTGATCTCCGTTTATATAAATACTGTCCTTTTCATAGCTGGTTCTGATAAAAATGCCGTTCAAATTTGCCTGCGTTTCTAACAGGGCTGAGACCTCACCAATTAATTTTTTTAAGTTCAAGTATTCTTTCATGGCATTTTGCTGGGGTTTCGCAAGCATAAGCAGCTCACTGAGTATTACTTCGATCCGGCTGAGTTCAGAAAATACAATATCAAAGTAATGATCGTTTCCTTCCATCGTCGGTTTCATCAGCTGTAAAAAACCTTTAATCGCTGTCAACGGGTTGCGTATCTCGTGTGCGATTCCCGCCGCGAGCTGCCCTGCGATCGATAATTTTTCTGATTTCAGCATTAATTCTTCTGTTTGTTTTCTCTCAGAAATATCCCGAAGAATGACTTGGACGGCCGCTTCACCAAAAAAGGTCGTTGGAATGCAGACCATCTCCGTATAGATGACCCTGTTCTGTAAGGTGAACCAGGATTGCTTGACAATTTCCGATTCTGTTTTTTGCTCCGCGATGTTTTGGATTCTCTCTTTTACATCCTCGTGATCGCAAGGATGCAGCTGATCGTATATGTTTTTGCCAATTAAATCTTCATAAGTAGCCGCTTCAAACAGTGAAATTCCCGACTCATTCATAAATACCCATTTACCGTTATGAATCACCGCAATGGTATCGATTGAATTTTGAATCAGCAGCTGATATCGTTCACGGCTTTTTTGCAGTATGGATTGGAATTTTTTCCTTGAAGAGATGTCAATCAGCAGCAGCAGTTCAGCCTGCTGGTTTTTGTAGATGGTCGGGGTCGCTTTCACTTCTAAATGAACAGGTGTTCCATCAAGCCTTTTCCACGTCTGTTCGATCATTCCGACTTCCATTCCTTTTTGCATTCTTATAATCCTGTTTTTCACGATATCATGATATTCTTCTTCAATAAATTCATAGGACCATTTCCCAATAATAGCATCCTTGCTTTTTGCTCCCAGCATGGAAAGCATCGCGCTGTTTACATAGACGATCTTACCTTTGATACTGATGCAAAGCGGACTCGGGAGATTTTCAACTAATCGTTCATAATCATTCGTGATATATGTAGTCGATTCCGGGCTTTCAGGCTCGATTTCATGTTTTTCGCAGTTTATGGATTTATTTCCTTTCTCTTCTTCAAGAACCTTCATTTTCAAAATGATTTCCCGTTCTGTCCGCTCAGCTCTTGTCGTAACGATTTCTACCGCAGCCTCCACCCACACAATCGTATGATCTTTTTTAATCAAACGAAAGGTGCACGGCATCAGATGATGTTCATTATAAAAATAGCTTTCAACTAAAAATTGATCTTCCTCATGCAGAAACGTTTTGAGGAATGATCCGATCATCTCTCCTTGGAGATAGCCCAAATGCAGTTTGGAGTTGGCAGATATATAAATGATGCGTCCATTAGAGGCCAATACTGCATGAATATCAGTTTTCGTTTGAAATGGTTTAACATGCTGCGTATCCTGTTCCACAGAATCCCTCCTTTGCATGATCATCGTGTTTAAATATATACAGATTGACTTTTACCTAGTATGATTCGCTAGAAATTGAGTATTCTCCTTCTATTCTTATGGTGAACGTCAATTTTTGAATAAAAGAAAGGGTGCACAACCTTTCAGTTGTACACCCTTTCTTTTTATTTTTTACCGTGTTTCTTTTCGAGCTCTGCATAAGCGTGGATAACTCTTTTGGCAATAATTTTATTGATCTTATCATCATCCTTTACTGAAGGTACAACGACACTGAAAGCCACTTTTGGATTTTTCGACGGGTAATAGCCGACAAATGTCAGATTGTATGTTTTTTTTCCCCACCAGTTGCGATTCGTACCGTAGTAAAATGTTTCCGCTGTTCCTGTTTTTCCTGATACATCTTCTGTAAACGTATTTTTAGCTGTTCCTGAAGCGGTAACTAATTTCATTCCGGTCTTTACCTGCTGTATATCACTTTCTGTGTTGTTAATTTTATTGAGAATGTTTGGCTTTCTCTGTTCAATTGTTTTTCCGAGACCCTCTTTCTTGCTGGGCTCATGGATACTTGTAACAATTCTCGGCTGAACACGGTAGCCGCCGTTGGCAATTGCTGAGATGTACTGCGCCATTTGAAGCGGTGTGTATGTATCGTATTGACCGATTGCCAAGTCTAGTATTAGCCCTCCTACTGCATCAGGAGTGGTTTGCATTCCGGCTGATTCCTGCGGCAGATCAATACCTGTCTTTACGCCCAGGCCAAATTGGCTGTAGTAATTTCTCATTTTGTTTAGATCCTTCTGATCAGCTGGGAGAGGCCCGTGCGGCTTGTATGTGACACCCGCGATATGCATGGCGACATTGAACATATATACGTTTGAACTTCTTTGCAAAGCGGTTAATTCATTAATGATTCCCATATTCGTGTAGGATTTCTTTGGTTTGTTGCCATTTCCCGCTAAATAAAGAGGCGTATCGACAAAATATTTATAATGCGGAATTCCGTCCTGATAGCCGGCAAGTACGGTGGCGCCCTTTACTGCTGACCCCATTTCATATTGGGTTGTGAATGCCCCGATCGCATAATCTTGAATTTTATTTGTTTCTAAATCTATCTTTTTTCCTGCCATCGACAAAATATCGCCGTTATTCGGGTCCATCATTACCGCAAAGGCTCTGTCAAGCATATAGTTTCCGCGTGCGCGGCTGTTTCTTACTTCTTCTTCAATGATTTTTTCTACTTCCGCCTGAAGCTCCATATCAAAAGAAAGCCGAAGATCGTATCCCCTGCTGCCTTTATCAATGGTTTTTTGGCTGACGACATTTCCTTTGTTGTCTTCTACGTATTGCACTTTTTCCTTGTGGGAATTTAAATAGTCTTCATATTGATACTCTAAATAACTTTTTCCCACCCTGTCATTATTCGCATAGCCTCTTGTTAAGTAGAAATCTTTCCGGTCGCTCAAAAGACCCTGATCAGGTGTCGTGACGCCTCCAAAAACAGAATAGAGGGTTTTGTCGTACGGGTATTTTCGTGTCCAATCGTTTACGATGTCGATTCCCGGAAGCTCTTCTAAATGCTCAGAAACAATTGAAATTTCATCATATGTTAAGTCATTTTTTGGCCGCTGCGTGGAGCTTTTCTTCTCATCAAGCAGCGTTCCGTTTTTTCCATTTCTGTTGCTTTCATTTGGGTTCATCGCCTTAACGATTTGAGGTTCGTAAGCATTTGCGCTTGAAAACCTTGTATATATCGCAGCGATTTCCATTTCTTCGTCATCTTTCTGAATAGCCTTCAATTCTTGATCCGGGATTCGATCAATTTGGAGCTTGTAAGCCTGCGCCCCTTTCAGATTGCTTTCAGATTTCTTAAGCAGAGCAAGGGCTTTTTTCGGATGTGATGCGATCCAGTAATCACGCAAATCTCTTTCCTTCAAAAATTCGGTATCAATATGAATGAAAGCAGCAAGCCGCTTCGCTGTTTTGATTTTATCCTCTGTTTTTGTGCTTGATGTTGAAACATACACAATTTCAGGCACGCTCTGGTTATCCACAGCCACTTTCTGATTTCTGTCGTACATTTTCCCTCGAGGCGCGGGATAGTACGCTGTTTTTGCATTTGCTCTTTCAGCGTCTTCTTCATGCTGATCGCCTTCAACAATTTGAACAAAGCCAAGCTTAAAGATTAATGCAGTGAAAAGAACAAAGACAGCAAGGAAAAAAAGGTTCATTCTGATTGCCCGGTTTCCTTTGCGCTTTTTCTTTGGTTCACGTCCTATTTCAGTCACTTCTGGTTACTCCTCTCAAATCATTCAATATATTTACATATACTGAAATTAATTGTAACACCTTTGTAATAGTTGTTACAGCAAAAAGGGGTAAAAAAAGCTGTCAATATAAAAACATATTAAAATATAACTAATGATTCAAAAAAAAGGAAGCTATGTAACTGTATGATAAAATCATGACATGCGCTGATTCGCTTCATTTCAGCAGTTCAGCACACATTAGTTACAAACATGACAATCTCTTTTTGTCAAAGGAAACGGATGGATTCTTTATGACAAAAAAGCTATGTTATGATTTTTTTGTAGAAACAAACAACTCTAGGAGGTTACGAACTAATGAAGAAAGCATTTATTTTATCTGCTGCCGCTGCGGTTGGTTTTATCACATTCGGAGGCGTACAGCAAGCATCAGCGAAAGAACTCTCCTGCCAGCCTGTGGTGACGGTAAAAACGGGGAACACAGTGCAAAACATGTCACTTAATGATGCAGTGAAAAAACTGCATGTTAACACAAATATGAAAACCTTAAACACTGCAAACGAAAAAGAGCTTGAGCAGCTTCTTCAAAAACATGCCAAGCAATCTAACATGAATATTCAGGATGTTCAAAAGACACAAACGGCAAAACCAGTGCAAAAAGCGACAGAAAAAGCACCTGCTGAACAAAATACTGCTTCTAAAGCACCTGCAGCAGCTGCAAAAGCTAACACAACAACATCTGCACCTTCATCTGTAAGTGCATATGAGAAAAAAGTTGTTGAGCTTACAAATGCAGAAAGACAAAAACAAGGCTTAAAACCGCTTCAAATTGATGCAACGTTAAGCAAATCTGCACACGCAAAGTCTCAGGATATGAAAGACAAGAACTACTTTGATCACCAGAGCCCAACTTACGGCTCACCGTTTGACATGATGAAATCTTTCGGAATCAGCTACAAAACAGCAGGTGAAAACATTGCTAAGGGTCAAAAGACACCGGAAGAAGTAGTAAAAGCTTGGATGAACAGTGAAGGACACAGAAAAAACATTCTAAACCCTAACTTTACACACATCGGCGTAGGCTACGTTGAGTCTGGCAGCATCTGGACACAGCAATTCATCGGAAAATAATAAAAAAGATTGCCTGTTTCGTACAGGCAATCTTTTTTTATTTCACCCAAAGCTTATATATACTCTGTGTTCCGCTGTTTTCTTCACCTTGTGCTGCGAGCTTGTCATATAAGGATTTCGCAAGCGACAAGCCTGGCATGTCTTCCCCCATTAATTGCGCTTCCTCTAGCGCAATTCCCATATCTTTTATAAAATGCTTCACATAAAAACCTGGTTCAAAGTTGCCTTGCAGCATACGGGGGGCAAGATTCGACAATGACCAGCTTCCAGCTGCACCCGTCGTAATGCTTTTTAAGACATTTTCAGGCTGCAGGCCTGATTTTTGAGCATATGCCATCGCTTCAGCAACACCAATCATTCCTGCTGCAATTGCAATCTGATTACACATCTTGGTATGCTGGCCGCTTCCGGCCGGCCCTTGGTACTGAATATTTTCACCCATTAAAGAGAAAATCGGCAGGCAGGCTTCAAATGCTTCTTTTTCTCCCCCGACCATAATTGCGAGTGTTCCGTTTTGTGCACCGATATCTCCGCCGGAAACAGGAGCATCTAAAGCGAACAATGCTTTTTCTGTCGCTGCTTCAGCAATCTTCTTCGCAAGTGACGGTTTAGATGTCGTCATATCAATGAGATATGCGCCTTCTTTTGCGTTTTCAATAATTCCGCTTCTTCCGAAATACACTTCTTCAACATCACTGGGATAGCCGACCATTGTAATGATAACGTCCGCTTCTTTTGAAAGATCTTTGACCGTTTCTTTCCATACCGCGCCTTTTTGCAGTATGCTGTCTGCTTTTTCTTTTGTCCGAGTGTACACCAATACAGAATGGCCGTCATTAAGAATATGTGATGCCATGCTTTTTCCCATCACTCCAAGACCGATAAAACCAATAGTTTTTTTCAAGGTCATTCCTCCCAGATGTTTCGTTTTGTTTTGTTTTGTTTTTAGTTAAAATTTATCATTTTTCCTTCATTTTCTAGTCTATCATATCTATTCTTTATATTGTAGACTCAAAAAATAAAAAAATCTCCAAAACAAATCATGTTTTGGAGATGAAATTGGATTACAATGTGAATTTCGCAATTGTGTTCATAAGCTCTTGGCTTGCATGTTTTAACGTTTCTGTTGAGTACTTGACTTTATCAAGAGTGATCAGCTGTTCATCAGTTGATGCGTTCACTTCCTCTGCTGCGGCAGCTGATTCCTGTGATATGGCTGAAATGCTTTGAATGGCTTCAGATATCGCGAGCTGTTCGTCACTCATTCTTTGAATTTCTTTGTAAATATGATCAATGCCTTGTACCAGCGATTGCATTTCTGTGGTTATCGTGTTTAATACCTCTCCTGTCTCATGAATGGCATTGTTTTGTTCATCATTCATTCTGCTTGCCTCAACCATTGCGTGAGAGGCCTCTTTTGTCTCAAGCTGGATAAGCTTCACAGTCTCGCTGATATGCTTTGTAGATAAAGCTGATTGTTCGGCAAGCTTCCGCACTTCATCGGCTACGACGGCAAAACCGCGGCCGCTTTCCCCGGCTCTGGCTGCCTCAATGCTGGCATTTAAAGCAAGCAAGTTGGTCTGGTCAGAAATATTCGAAATCGCAGTAACGACCTCTTCAATATTCTTTGTTTGATCTTCCAAATCAAGCAGCATCGTTTCAACCTTTTTCGTTTCCATGTTGGCTTCGTTTGATTTCATCAGCAGCTGGCCGAGCGCGTCAAGCCCCTTATAGCTTGCATCCTCAGACAATTTTGAGCGTTCTTTCATTCCGCCCGCCTCCTGAGCGATCTGTCTGATTTTTGTTGAAAGGTTTTCTGATTTTTCGTTGATAGTCTCAACTTCAGAAGCCTGTTCTGATGCTCCTGCGGCAACCTCCTCAATCGCTTTTGCAATTTGTCCGCTTGTTTCATTTGTTTCCGCAGAGACAGCCGTTAATTGCTCAGAGGTATCATATACTTTCCCTGATGAAAGTCTCACCTGCTCAACCATTTCCTTCATATTTTCAACCATCTGGTTAAAGTCTCTTGTTAACATACCGACTTCATCCTTGGATTTGGATTCCGCGTGCACTGTTAAATCGCCAGCGGAAACTGCTTTCGTTTTTACGATCAGCTGCTGTATCGGCCCG
This sequence comes from Bacillus tequilensis KCTC 13622, assembly GCF_000507145.1. Lineage (GTDB taxonomy): Bacteria > Bacillota > Bacilli > Bacillales > Bacillaceae > Bacillus > Bacillus tequilensis. Next base: position 401,538 of record NZ_AYTO01000041.1, read on the forward strand.
GTTATCGTTTTGGCCAGAAAGTAGCTGAGAATTATTGTGATGATGAGCGCAATCAATGAGATCCAAAGATTCGCCCGATTCATTTTATCTGAAATCCACATTAATTGATCTGTATCAAATTGCGTTCCGACTTTCCAGCCCGTTTCACCAATGGTTTGATACACAACCATTTTCCCATTTTCATCCTGTATCCCATTTTTCTCAGATGCAATGGCTTTCAATGTTTGATCCTTTGATATATTTTTCCCTTGGTTTGACGGGTGGGCTAATAGATTGCCGCTCGCATCAGCTAAAAAGGCAAATCCATTGTAAGGCACTTTTTGCTTATTGACCATACTCTGAATCGCAGAAAGTTTTAAGTCATAGCTGGCAACCCCGATTACTTTTTGCCCGTCAAGAACCGCTTTCGAAGCAGTGACAATCATATCTCCTGACACGACATCCTTATAGGGCTCCGTCCAAACGACTTGATCCGGTGTTTCAGCAGCAAGCTTATACCATGGTCTTGAAGTCGGATCATAATCATCAGCGAAATGGGCTTTCGGATATGTAAACATTTCTTTTTTTGCGGTGCCTATGTAAGCCATCGCAACATAATCATCGCTATCTTTGATTTGCTTAATGTCATCATTAAACAGCCGAGAAGCTTCTTTACTTGGTTTTGTTATAAATGTATGAGTTAATTCCCCATTAGCCAATCTTGATAAAGAAATAGCATAACTCTTTAATTGCAATTCAATATTTTGTTCAAGTGACTGTGTCACGTTTTGAGTTGTATTTTTCCCATCCTCTGTAATCATTGGTTTTAGTGTCAAATAAGAAGACAGCATTAAAAGAACAACTGTGACAATTAACATCAATGAAACAAAAACAGCAACCTTCATGTGAAGTTTTTTAAACAAACCAATCCCCTCCTAATTTCTATATCGGCCCTTTCGTTAAATAAATGAATAATCAAAAAATAAATTATATGAAAATCAGAACATATTTACTGAAAATTCAATTTTCTTCTCAAGGACACAACATACGGGGAGTGAACATGATAATCAAACAAATGGATGTACAAACGGCAGAAAATTTGAGGCTCTGTCCATTAGAAACTATACTGAGAGTAACATAAAAGGGCTGATTTCTCTTCAATGAGAATGTTCCCTCTCCGATTTTACAAGAATTGCTGTGGTCAGAGGAACCGTTGAAACCCCTAACCATACATGGGCGCAGGCAACAGACAACGGAGCTATTAGAAAGCATGACCCTCTTGAAATACTTTCAGTGGATATTTCTGTTTCTTCTCGTTATCGAAAGCAAAATGGCTGATGTACGAGCTGACTGTTGACGGGCGGCTGGAGCGCCTTCCCGGCGGCGGGCGCTTTCAATATGTTGGAATGGCGGGCAAGAAAAAAGACCATGTGCTGTTCTATCTCCCCCATTGCGGCCGTTCACCGATTCGTGTTTGTCAGACATGATTTAGAGGATAAAGAATCATTGAATTCCGGTGTTTTGATGGAATGGAAAATCCTTTTTATAAAAAAGCGAGCTGTTCATCACAACAGCCCGGTTAAGTGAAATATTCGATTTTTGCGTTAGGGAAATAATTATCAATATAGGATTCAAGCGCTTCTCGAAGAGCGTGCTCCTCATCTTTTTGATAAATATATTTTCCGATCCCGTAACGGCCCCATTTATAACGTCGCTTTTCTTCATCTAATTCGAGCTTCGTCTTCGGATAATTCTTCTCTATGACCCGTTTGGCTGGTTTTGTAAAACGGTGCTGAATTAATTCAAAAGTAATGTCATGTCTGACATCCTGCGGCAAAGCCGCATCAAGCTTTTCAAACAAATGTCTGTACCCTTCTTGCCAGCCTTCATGAATATAAATCGGCGCAACGATAAAACCTAGCGGGTACCCTGCTTTTGCAACCTTTACTGCCGCTTCTATCCGCTTATCAAGAGGGGAGGTTCCCGGCTCAAAGTGTTTAATCACATAGTCGGCATTAATACTGAATCTGAATCTCGTTTTCCCGTTATGCTTTGCATCTAATAGGTGATCGACATGATGGAATTTCGTTACAAATCTTAGCTTTCCAAGCTCACTTTGTCCAAAATGTTCAATGGCGCGCTTCAGCGTGTGTGTCAGATGATCGATTCCCACTATATCTGATGTACATGAGGCTTCGAACCTTGTGAACTCTGGTGCGCGCTCTTTCATATACTTATCCGCCTGGTCTAATATTTCTTCGACGTTTACATAGGTTCTGATATACGGCTTAGACCCCATCGTTGTTTGCAGATAGCAGTAATGGCAATGCCCCATACAGCCTGTTGCAAACGGAATGGCATATTCTGCCGAGGGTTTGGAAGAGTCAAACTTTAATGTTTTCCTCACACCGATAACTAAGGTTGACTTCGCGTTGCGGTATTGCTGAAGATGATTTTTCCCTGGAATGTTACGAACCTGATTGTGGGATGTCGTTTCTCTGATTTCAATTCCCATTTTCTCAAATTTATCTTGCAATTCTTGGGCCAGCGGATATTCGAGCGCTCTCGGTTCAATATACACAAGCTGCGGAACAAATGGATTTTGCATAATGCCACATCCTTTTCCTTTACTAACGTTACTTTTCTCATAAAACGGAAAGGATATGAGTTGTAATGATTTCCTTGTTACTCACTCATACGGGTCGATATCAAATAGTTCTTTGTAGAGAGATTTAGCTTCCTCATAATTTGAAAACACAGCATCGTCCTCTGCAAACGGATGATAGGTTTCATAAATAAACAGCGAAAGCTCACCTTCATGATATGGGTGATGCACGATTTCAGCTTCCTTTATGTGGGCAACATTGGCGGCGTGCGGATTTCTGTAGATCACGTAAACTGTATCTCCTGCATTAAATTGGTTTGACATACTATCCCTCCTAGCCATGTTATTGTGCCCTTCTATCCCCTTGCTTATGAAAAAAACCAGACTGGCCGGAGGCCGTCTGGTTTTTAGATATTACTTGAATGTTTCTTTTACGAACGCGACAACTTCTTCTGTCGTGCTCATAGATAAGATTTTTTCTTTGAATGACTGTGCTTCTTCTTTAGACAATTTGCTGATTTGTGTTCTTGCCGGAAGGATAGACGTTGCGCTCATTGAGAACTCATCTAAGCCTAAGCCGAGAAGGATCGGAATCGCAATCTCGTCTCCTGCCATTTCTCCGCACATGCCAACCCATTTACCTTCTTTATGTGCCGCTTCAATTACAAGTGTAATCAGGCGAAGGATTGCCGGGTTGTATGGCTGATACAGGTAAGATACACGTTCATTCATACGGTCAGCTGCCATTGTGTATTGGATCAAATCGTTTGTTCCGATACTGAAGAAGTCAACTTCTTTAGCAAACTGATCAGCGATGACTGCAGTTGACGGAATCTCAACCATCATACCGACTTCAATGTCGTCAGATACAGTCTGTCCCGCTTTTACGAGCTTTTCTTTCTCTTCAAGAAGGATCGCTTTTGCTTCTTTGAATTCGTTAACTGTCGCAATCATAGGGAACATGATTTTCAAGTTTCCGTATGTACTTGCACGAAGCAGCGCGCGAAGCTGTGTTCTGAAGATTTCTTGCTCTTCAAGACAAAGACGAATCGCTCTGTAACCTAAGAACGGGTTCATTTCTTTAGGAAGCTGCAGGTAAGGAAGCTCTTTGTCTCCGCCGATATCAAGTGTCCGCACGACAACTGATTTTCCTTCCATACGCTCAAGAACCGTTTTGTAAGCGTCAAATTGCTCATCTTCTGTAGGAAGCTGATCTCTTCCCATGTAAAGGAATTCCGTACGGTACAGGCCGACTGCTTCTCCGCCGTTTTCAAGAACGCCCTTTACATCATCAGGAGTCCCGATGTTCGCTGCAAGCTCGACATGATGGCCGTCTTTTGAAACAGTCGGTTCATTGACAAGCTTCGCCCACTCAGCTTTTTGAGCCAGATAAGCATTATGTTTTTCTTCATACTCTTTTACAGTTTCCGCAGCTGGGTCGATAATGACATCGCCATTAATACCGTCAACGATAACAGTCACGCCGTTTTGGATCGTGCCTGTAGCCGCTTTCGTTCCGACAACTGCAGGAATCTCAAGAGAGCGCGCCATGATGGCAGAGTGAGATGTGCGTCCGCCGATATCAGTTGTGAATCCTTTTACGAACTCACGGTTTAATTGAGCTGTATCAGACGGTGTTAAGTCTTCAGCTACAATAATAACCTCTTCTGAGATCATGCTTGGGTTTGGAATTTCAACGCCAAGCAGGTGGCCGGTTACGCGTTTTGTAACGTCGCGGATATCTGCCGCACGCTCTTTCATATATTCATTGTCCATGGATTCAAACATGGTAACAAACATAGAAGACGTTTCTTTTAAAGCGAATTCAGCGTTCACTGAATCAGTGCTGATTTTTTCTTTCACAGGGTTCAGAAGCTCAGGGTCACTGAGAACTAAAAGGTGAGCAGAAAAAATATCAGCTTTATCCTGACCCAGTTCTTTCAAAGCGTGCTCTTTGATTTTTTCGAGCTCTTCTTTTGAACGTGCAATCGCTTCATCGAAACGGCTTACTTCCGCTTCAGAATCAGAGATGTTTTTCTTTTCAACCGTTAAATCTGGCTCTTCAAGCCGGTACGCTTTTGCAATCGCGATGCCGGCTGAAGCGCCAATCCCTTTTAATTCTTGCATTACTCGCCGAGTCCTTCGCTTTTCATTGTTTCTTCTAAAGCGTTAAGAGCATCGTTTTCGTCAGCGCCAGTAGCAGAGATTGTGATCTCAGCGCCTTTAGCGATACCTAGAGACATAACACCCATGATAGATTTAAGGTTAACTGTTTTTCCGTTATATTCCAAGTTAACGTCAGCGTCATATTTGCTTGCAGTTTGTACTAGAACTGTCGCAGGACGAGCATGGATTCCAGAATCTGCAGTTACTTTAAATGTTTTTTGTGCCATTTTTATCATTCTCCTTTTAACTAAAAGCTATATTACTCCACAATATTATATCATACAGCCGTACTTGTCATCTGACAAGCACAGCGTACAAACACCTTATTTCTCAATCTTCACAATATCTTCTTGTTCTCTCTTGACTGAGCCGCTTGCTTGAATGCTGACTGATTCTCCTTCAGCAAGATTCGTAAATACAATCGGTGTCATGAGAGACGGTACATTCGGTTTGACTGCATCAAGATCGACTTCAAGAAGTTTTTGTCCGGGTTCAACGCGGTCTCCTTCTGATACGAAAGACGTAAATCCTTCGCCCTTCAAGCTGACAGTATCAATACCAAAGTGGATCAAAATTTCTCTTCCGCCATCAGATTGCAGGCCGATCGCATGTTTCGTCGGGAACACATTTAGAATTTTCCCTCGAACCGGTGATACGACAATACCTTCTGAAGGGAGAATCGCAAAACCGTCACCCATCATTTTTCCTGAGAAAACTTGGTCAGGAACATCGGTAATCGGGTGAATTTCCCCAGTGATCGGAGAAACGAAAACTTCTTCGCCGATTTCATTTTGCAGCGGTTCTGCAATCACTTCCTCAACCTGCTGACCTACTTCTTCCTGTGCGGATGTTTTCGGTTCAGGTCTTGGTTTGCGTCCCGCAATGATATCTTGCATTTGTGTTTTTAAACCGTCAGAACGCGGTCCAAAAATAGCCTGAATGTTATTGCCGACTTCAAGCACACCGGATGCGCCCAGCTGTTTCAGACGGTCTTTATCAACCTTTTTCTGATCGTTTACTGTCACACGCAGTCGAGTGATACAAGCATCAAGATGTTTGATGTTTTCCTGGTCACCCATTGCCTGAAGGATCTCATAAGGAAGATCTCCTGCTTCACCAGTTTTCCCAGATGCTGCTGTTTCAGTATCAGCATCCTCGCGTCCCGGTGTTTTCAGATTGAATTTGCGGATCGCAAATCGGAAGCCGAAGTAGTAAATGACCGCAATCCCTAAGCCGACAGGAATAACAAGCCACCATGCCGTCCGGTTCGGCAATATACCGAATAGGAAGTAGTCTATTAAACCTCCGGAGAATGTCATACCAATCTTAACATTCAACAGCTGCATGACCATGAATGAAAGTCCGGCGAACAGGCAGTGAATCGCAAACAGGATAGGGGCAACGAATAAGAAAGAGAATTCCAATGGCTCTGTGATCCCTGTTAAGAAGGATGTCAAGGCTGCTGATCCCATAATACCTGCAACAAGTTTTTTGTTTTGCGGTTTTGCTTCATGGTAAATCGCAAGCGCCGCAGCAGGCAGACCGAACATCATAAATGGATATTTCCCCGTCATGAACGTACCTGCTGTTAATTGTACGCCGTCTTTAATCTGCGCCATAAAGATACGCTGATCCCCGCGGATGATTTCCCCTGCTGCACTCTTATAGCTGAAGAATTCATACCAGAACGGCGAATAGAAAATGTGGTGCAAACCAAATGGGATAAGCGAACGTTCAATCACCCCGAAGATAAACGCAGCAAGGGTTGGATTCGCTTCCACTAATCCTGTTGAAAAGGCATTCAATCCATGCTGGATCGGAGGCCAGATCACTAACATAATAAGACCCAGAATCAGTGCAGAAATTGACGTAACAATTGGAACGAAACGTTTACCCGCAAAGAAACCAAGGTATTGCGGCAGTTCAATTGTGTAAAATTTGTTAAACAATAGTGCGGCTAACACACCGACGATAATACCGCCGAACACGCCAGTCGCCAAGGTAGGTATACCAAGCATGTTTACATAAGCAGGATGGTTTTCCGTAAAGAATTTGGCTCTTTCAATTGAATCAGAAGGAATGGTTCCGTTTGCAAGAAGAACCGCACTCATGGATACGTTCATTACCAGATAACCGATAATCGCCGCAATCCCTGCAACTCCATCACCGTTAGCAAGCCCGATGGCTACACCTACTGCGAAAAGAAGCGGAAGGTTATCAAAAACAATCTGCCCAGCGCTTTCCATCACACTTGCTACAAGCTGAACATTGTCATTGCTCAAGAAATGCAGGACTTGAATCATGTCCTTATTTTGCATCGCATTCCCAATCGCAAGCAAAATACCCGCAGCCGGAAGGATCGCAACTGGAAGCATAAGCGCACGCCCAATTTTTTGAAGAACGCCGAATAATGCTTTAAACATAGAATTGACCTCCTCTTTTTACTAGTCTGACCTTACAGCTAAAAATCATGACAACGAATTCACAGGCGTAAGTCTTCCAGTTTAACCGTTTACATTTGCCCTTTTACACAACAAAAAGGGCATGAGCAAAATTGGGTGCGCAAAAGAACGAGAATGGACTTCCCGTTTTTTCCCCTCAATCACTCATGCCTGATCGGATCAGTAACACGTTATAAGGATAAACTGAATCTATGAAATTTTATTGGTTAATCGGTACAGATGAAGCGTGAGATAAACCGCTTCCGCCTCATGAACTGGTTTCTTCAATGTTTGCTGTAAGATTTTAATCAATTTCCAAGCTGTATTGTAGCATAGCGGATATTCATTTTTCAATAATAACATTAATTTTTCTGGTTCTTTCGTCGGTTCTTCTTGTTTAATTCTTTCTATTGTATATCTGATATGCCGGATCAGCCGCAAATAGTTGACACTTTCCTTATTCACTTTCATTTGAAACGCGTCTTCAATCACTTCAACAAGTTGCGCCATCAGCTGCGAATGCTGATTGACTTCAGACAGCGGACGGTTTGTCAAAGCTGAATGGATGTGCAGGGCGATAAAACCAATCTCCCCTTCCGGAAGGCAGATTCCCGCTTTTTCATTGATCATATCTATGACTTCTATGGCAATTTGGTACTCCTCTGGATAAAGTGACTGAGTCTCCATTAAAAATGGATTTTTCATATCAAATCCCTGCTGCTGTCTTTTGATCGCAAATGCGATATGGTCTGTCAGCGCAATGTGAATATGTTCATTTAATGAGTGGTTCGTCCTGTTGCTTATGTGATAAATGACATCGTTTGAAATATCAACGAGCTTTTCATCTACATAGTCAAGGAGCTTTTTATACTGCTTTTGTTCCTTCTCGTCTTTTAAAATGAACATTTTATCGTAGCCTTTATCTTCAATGACATCATCTTGTTTTTTTCCGAAACCAATACCTTTTCCGATTAAAACGACTTCGCTGTATTTATGATGAGAAGCAATTAATACGTTATTATTCAGTACCTTTTTCACTGTGAAGGACCCATTCACGATCCTCAGCTCCTTTGTCATTCAATACCTCATATCGTACATAACGAACGGAATGCACGTCAAACCTTTTTTCGATGCTTTCACTAAACAGTCGATCTTTCGATGAGACGGTAATCCAGAACTTTCCTTTCATTCAATTGACCCTGAATTCTTTTTTTCAGCATAGCAAACGCCTGCTTTCCCATTTCCTTTGTCTGAATATCAATCGTTGTGATACCAAGCGCTTGGCTGATTTCGTGGTTATCAACGCTTAAGATTGCCAGCTCTTTGGGTACTTTTACTTTATGGGCCCTTGCTTCCAGTAACAGCCCTGCTGAAACCTGATCATTAGCTACAAAAATAGCCGTCGGCTTTTCCTCCCACTTTTTCCACTTATGAAAAAGCGCCTTCCCGTCATTAATTGTAATCGCTTTCTCCATCACCCAACCTTCACGAAATACCTCGCCGATCTCTTCCAATGCTTCTTTATAGGCTTTGATTCGAAAATAGCTGTTCATGCCTTTTTTTCTTGCCAGACAGATGGCTATTTTTTTGTGCCCTTTGGCAATTAAATAGTCCAAGCCGTACCGGAATGCTTCTTGGTGAGGAATGCTGATCGTTGGGAAACGGCTGATATCTGAATTCTGGCATAGCAATATCGGGCCCTCCCATTCCATAAGTTTCTCATCGGCTATCGCCTTTGAGCAAAAAATCAATCCGTCAACCTGGCGCTGCTTTAATTGGGACAGCGCAAAAATTTCTTTCTGTACATTGTAGTTTGTTTGGAATAAAGAGAGGTGAATTCCGGGTTCCGCTGCTGCATCGGCTATTCCTGCGATCAGCTCTGCAAAATAAGGCAGGTTAACCGTCGGCAAGACTACACCAATCATGTTTGAACATCCTTTCGACAAATGTACAGCGTGAATATTTCTCGTGTACTCCAATGCTTCCATTGCTTTAAGCACTCGATTTCTTTTGTCTTCACTGACGTAAGGATGATTGTTTATGACTCGGGAAACCGTTGTAACGGAGACACCGGCTTTTTCAGCAATGTCTTTGATATTAGCCATAGATTCCCTTCTTTCTAAATCCCTTGATCTGGAATGCGTTTCATACAATATGATAAGAGCGTACCAGACATATTTTATGTTTTTTGCTGAAAGGAGAAGATCACATGGGTTTCTTCATTTTAATTGGGTTATGTCTCACTGTTCTAGGCGGCAGCTGTCTTGCTGTGAAACCTCTCAACCAAAAACATGAAATTAAACCATTTCGAACATTTGATGATTTTTTTATTTAATGAAGATAAAAAAGGACGATGTCGAGAACAAAGTCCTTTTTTACTTCCTGTTACGGCAGTATGATTAATTCCTTCGGATATTGAGTCAGAGCAACCGCTCCGTCCTTTGTTACATGGACGTCATCCTCAATACGCACGCCGCCGATCTCAGGCACATAAATCCCCGGTTCGATCGTGTAAACCATGCCTTCCTGCAGCAGTGTATCGTTGGCTTGGCTCATTGATGGGTACTCATGGACAGAGATTCCGAGTCCGTGTCCCAGCCGGTGAGGAAAATAATCACCGTAACCTGCCTTTTCAATGATTCCGCGGGCAGTCAAATCCAGATCTCCGATTCTGACGCCGGGTTTGCTTGCCTCAATCGCGGCTTTTTCCGCTTGAAGCACGGTTTCATAAATATCCTCTTGCTTCGAATTGATGGTTTTATATGCAAACGTTCTTGTAATATCGGAGCAGTAGCCGTCAAGAATGACACCGAGATCGAATAAAACAAAATCACCCTTCTTCAACGTGGCTGTACCCGGATTTCCGTGAGGCTGGCCTGATTTCCCCCCGAATAAAACCATTGTGGAGAAAGACATGCCCTGAATTCCTTTTTTCTTCAGTTCATACTCGATTTGAGCGAGCACTTCCACTTCACTGATCCCTTCGCGCAAAGCGGCTGTGCCGACTTCAACACCATAATCGGCTAGCTTTGCCGCCTCTTTCAGCAAACGAATTTCATTGTCGTCTTTAATCAGGCGAAATTGATTGAGTGTTTCTTCTGCTGAAACAAATTGAGCCTCGCCCACTGAATGCTTCAGCTGTTCTGCACGAGAAAGTGAGATTGAATCCTTTTCTATCGCGAGTTTATGTATGCTGATATTTCGCTTTTTCAAGGCTTTCTCTATCAGCTCCCACGGATTTTCGTGATCTGCATAGCCAATGATTTCATGATTCCATCCTGCGTTGCGGGCCTGAGCTGCTTCCATTCCAGGACAGACGAAGAAAGGCTCCTCTTCTTGAAAAATAAATAAACCCATTAATCTTTCATGCGGCTCCGTGTAGAAACCGGTTAAATAAAAAACATTTTCTTTCGTATGAATAAATGCGGCAGTATGCCCTGCTTCCTTCAGCCATGAAGAGACGCGCTGTATTCTATTCACTTCTTGTTCCTCCCTGCCATTTGCAATACATTGTTCTGTCTTTATTGTAACAGGTTTTACGGGTGTTTGCCTTTCGCGGTGCCTTCATTTTGTTTCCTGCTCCTCTTCCTGTATACTGACAGTAGAGTTCAATCGCAGGGAGTTGTTCCGTTTTGCTGATGAATTTTTTCAGACGAAAAGCAGTGATGCTCTTAACGGTTTTGGGAATTTCCGCTCCTTTTATCGGCATGAAGATGGTCGGCTTTTATTATTACAGCTCTATCATAGGCTGTGCAGCAGGCTTCCTATGCTGCATCCTCGCTCTTATCATCGTTATGAAAAGATCGGATAAAGACAAAAAAGAAGGAAACGCTTGATACATAAAAAACCAGCAGCCCTAATGGACTGCTGGTTTTATTTTAGGAGTCTTAACCCGTTTAATATAACTAAAATCGTACTTCCCTCATGGCCGATCACACCAAATGGCAATTCCATCACCTGCAAAAAGTTTGCACAAATCAGCAGGCAGATCACTGCTAGAGAAAACACGATATTTTGTTTGATAATCTTGTTCATTTTCCGCGACAAGCGGCACATGTTGACGAGCTTTTTTAAATCGTTTTGCATGAGGACCATATCAGCGGTTTCAAGAGCAACATCTGTTCCTCCGCCCATTGCAATGCCGACATCCGCTGCTTTGAGTGCCGGCGCATCATTGATCCCGTCACCGACCATTGCAATCGTTCCGAATTCTTCTTTTAACCGTTTGATTTCATTCACTTTTTGGTCAGGCAGGCATTCTGCCGCAACAGTTGTCATTCCGGCTTCATTCGCTATCGCTTGAGCCGTGTCCTCATGATCTCCTGTCAGCATGGCCGTTTTAATCCCAAGCCGGTTCAGTTCTTCCATGACCTCTTTTGCTTCGGGCCTGATTTGATCTTTCAGTGCGATACAGCCGGCGATTTGATCATCCTTTTTCACAAATACAATCGTGTGGCCGCTTTGAATCACATCTGATGCTGTTTGTTTGATAAATTGTGCTGTGATTTCCTCACCGATAAAACCCGCTTTACCAATCTTCCATTTCGCGCCAGAGACTTCTGCCATCACGCCAAACCCTGATGTTTCTTCTATAGATATATAGCCGGACTGATTCACGCCGCGGCTTTCAGCGTATGTTGTGATCGCTTGAGCGAGCGGATGGCTTGATTGCGTTTCAATAGCATAGACAGCCTCAAGCACCTCCGTTTCATTGAACCCTTCTGCGATTCTGATCGTCTCAACGGCAGGCTGGCCTTTTGTTACAGTGCCCGTTTTATCAAAGGCGATCATTTGCACAGAGCCGAGCTGTTCAAGAAAGACGCTTCCTTTTACAAGCATGCCGTTGCGAGCGCCATTTGAAATCAAAGAAAGCGCTGCTGGCATAATAGAGGCGACAAGCGCACAAGGTGAAGCGACAACCATAAACACCATTGCGCGGTAGAAGGTTTCACTCCAGCTCCAGCCCAGCGCAAAGTGCGGGACGAATAACAGGAGAGCCACCGCAATTAACACACCTTTAACATAAGCATTTTCAAATCGTTCGATGAAAGCCTGTGCGGGTGAAACACTGTTTTGCGCAGATTCAACCAGTTTGATAATTTTTCTGAATAACGAATCTTCATTGGCTTTCGTGACACGGACGGTCAAGGAGCCGTTGCGATTCACAGTTCCCGTAAATACAGCGTCGCCGGTATTTTTTTCTACAGGCATTGATTCACCTGTTAATGCTGACTCATCAAGGCTTGTTGAGCCCGATTCGATGACACCGTCTGCCGCTACGCGTTCTCCTGGTTTAATCACAATCATGTCACCGGCCTGCAAGTCCGAAACCGGAACTTTTTTGGTTTCGCCATTGACCATCAATGTTGCTTCTTCAGGCTCAAGCTGCATTAAAGATGTTAAATCTCTGCTGCTTTTATTCATCGTATATGTTTCTAAAGCGCCGCTTAAGGAAAAAATAAATATTAAAATAGCACCCTCCGCCCAGTATCCGATCAAGGCTGAGCCTATGGCGGCAAAAATCATTAACAGTTCTACATTCAGCGTTTTGGATTCGAGTGTTTCTTCGATTCCTTCCTTTGCTTTTGCAAATCCGCCAATCACAAAAGCCAGCAAGTAAAGCGTTACCGAAAATACTGGATGTTCAGATAAGAGCCAGCCTGCCAAAATAAGCGCGCCTGATACAAGAGCTGCAATAAGCTCCGCATGCTGTGCCCAGTTCTTTTCTCTCTGTTCTGTTTGTAATGGCTCTTGCGGATCACGTTGAACGATAACTTCTTCATTCATATCGAATTCTCCTCTCTAATTGAGAACGCAAATCATATTCATTTCTCTTATAAAAAACAAAATCGCCGCCCAAAAGGCAGCTTGATCTCAGTTATTTCTTGATATCTTCCTTTATTATAGCATGCGGGTTGAGAATTTCAATTATAATTATTTTAATTTCTTTTTGATAATAATTATCATTAATAATTAGCCAATTCTCCACGATATGAAAAAAGCTGAGAGCATATGCTCTCAGCTATTCTTCCGTCCATTCTCTCAGTTGTTCCGCCGTCATCGGGCCAGTCTTTGTTTTTTCAATTTCTCCCTTTTCATTCAGCAAAAACGATGTCGGGATTGTGATGATGTGATACTCCTTCATCAATTCTCCTTTTGAATCAAGAACAATCGGGAACGTCAGCTTGTTAGCTTTAATAAAGTCTTCAACAGCTTGCTGGTTTTGTTCCGAGTTCACTAAATTCACCGTTATCAGCCTTACGCTGCCTGATTGGTGGGCATCATAAAATGATTGGAACTGGGGAAGCTCCTTTTTGCAGGGCGGACACCACGAGGTCCAAAAATGGAGGATGGTTTTTTGCCCTTTATTCGGAATCGAGATATCCTCCCCTTCTATCGTTTTCATAAGAAAAACAGCAGGAACTGCAGGCTGTTTTTCCTCGGCAGCTGCTGTATCAGGAAACCATGCAATCATCACCAATAACAAAAGGGATAAGGTAAGCAAGCGTTTCGTGAACATGGAATCTTCCTTTCATGCTTTTCAATTAGCTTGCCCCAGCTTTTCTTTATCATCCTTCAATCCGCGGCGTTCTGTTTCCTCCTGTAAGGAAAACAGATACCTGCAGCGCTTTGCAGATCGTGGCATAGTGAAGGCTCGTCAGCAAAATCATGCCGGTATTCATTCCCAAGATAATCCCGAGCATTTGCAAATTTTCCATTGATCCCAGCACATACATCATACTTAGTGCAACGATATGGCTCCACACATTGTGATAAAAAGCCTCTTTCACAAACCCCATCCCGATTAAACACGCCTGAAGCGGCATGACAAACAGATGGAAAAGAAAGTATGGCCACAATAGCTGCAAGTAATACTGCGCTTCAGGAGAGTGAAAAAAAAGATGTGTGAGAGGTCCCGCAAACTGGAACATGATCCAGACAGCCGGTATGCCGTATCCAAGTGTAATGAAAATGGACTGCTTCAGCCTTTTTAGTACGATATCATACTGCGAAAGCGCATAAGCTTCCGAAATACTCGGTATCATGACAACCATTAACGAATGAGCAATAAAAGCGGGAAACGCCCCTATCGTTACAGCCACTCCGGCCAGCATCCCGTATTGATCGATCGCCGCTGTCCCGGCAACGCCCGCTGCCAAAAGCGCTCCTTTTACTAAAAAAGGTTCAATCGCGTTGACAACTGCATGGAAAATGCGCAGTCCTGTTGTAGGAATGGAAACGGCAAGCAGTCTTTTTCTCACATCCTTTCCGCGCAAATGAATGTGCTGCTGACCGGCTACCGCCCGCCTTGCTATGATGAATTGCGAGTATAAATAAACAAGCACGACCACATCACTTACCACTAGGACAAACAAGGAAATCAGCACAGCCATGTCCAATTCAAATGAGTACCATTGAAAAAAGAGGAATAAGCACAAGAGCTGGATGATTTTTTTCATCACATTGGCGATTGCGATCTTCCCCATTTTCTGCACACCCATAAAGTAGCCTCTGGCAATTGATGTAAAGGCGACAACAGGAATTAAGCCGATGACAATTCCTTTAATAAACGGGTGGTATGTATCAAATACCGGAATAAACGGAAGCGCAATACTGGCGGCGGCAGTAGAAAACGCTGTAAAAATGGCTGTCATTCTGAAAGCGTGCCTCAGCATGCTTTCATGAAGCTTAGGATTGGATTCGGCTATGAATTTAGAAATCGAGATCGGCAGTTCCAGGCTTGCGATGACAATAATTAAAAAGATCGTGGGCAAAATACTCATGTAAAGCCCCATCCCATGCTCGCCAAGCTCCCGCGCCAAAATCATGTTCACGACAAATTCAAGGCATTCAGCGAAAAAGGCGGCAATAGATAAAAGAATGATCCCTTTCACAAATCGATTCATGGTGTCTCCCCTTGTCTCTTGTACTACCAACATCATATGAGACAAGTTCAAAAAATATTTTATTTTTACTCTTTATATGAAAAAAAGCACAGCTGAGACCATTTGTCTCTTCTATGCTTAGATGGCAAAAACATGCCTGCCGATTTTTTCTACGGTTTTTCTAGAACGAATCCAATTATCTGAAGCTGTTTTCGGATTATAAAAGAATATGGCATCTGTTTCTCTATTTTTTGAGGACATCGCTTCTTTGGCAGCAGCAATCGATTCTTTATCAGGCTTTTGATTAATGCTTCCGTTTCCAACCGGTTCAAAGGCGTTTTTCTGATAAATAACCCCTCTTATGGTATCAGGAAACCCTTTTTTCTCCGTCCTGTTCAGCACAACGCTTGCTACAGCGACCTTGCCCTTATAGGATTCTCCCTTAGCCTCTGCGTGAACCAGACGGGAGAGCAATTCTTTTTCAGACGTTGTATATGTCTCTTTCTTTTCAGTTGTTTTATCTGGCTTGTCATTCTCTTTCTTTTCAGTGTGTGCTGATAGCTTGATCGGCTTTATTTTTTTCTGGTCCTTATCAGCAGACAGTGAAGGGAAAGATTCGTATCTGTCTTTCTCTATATGGGTAAGCCATTTCGCTTCTTCATGTTTTGTCTTCTTTGTGCTCAGTAGTGAAGCATGTGTATGTTCAATTTTTGCTGCAGGCATGAAACAAAGAAGAAAAACAGCCAGAGCAGTGAATTTCGCCGTCATACAGTTTCCTCCTTAAAGTGCTCAAAAAAACACTTTACTACCTTAACAAGAGATCAATACATTTTCACGGAAAAAGATTTTCCAACAATCCCAAGGAGGCACGAGAATGGAATATGCAGGATAACCGTCTGGTTAATGGAAGGAAAACAACCTATACATTCTATAATTTTTGGAAATACAACACACATTTATCCACTTTTGGTGATTTACAATTTATTTACGCCTGTTACAGCCGAGTGTAATAAAGGGCTTGGAAGTTGTCATATATGATAAAAAGGCTTCTCACGGATGAGAAACCTTCAGCTTCTTGGCTGTTCTAAGTATTGAAAGATGACATCTCCGCCTTGCTGGGCAATTCCTCGGAAATGTTTAAAATCAGCTTGTTTAGATAACACGGACCTAAAATCCAGGAAATGCTCCTTCTGGACTCTCAGTTCGTTTATGGCGCCGGTGCGCAGCTGTTCAATCATTTCTGTTATCTCTTCGGGACGCAACAAAAGTTCCCCCCTTTCTTTCTTTGGACGAAAATCAATATATCATCTTTATAGCGACAGGACAATTCATATGGAGAGAAAACTCCTTATCGCTTTACTTCTCAATAAAAATACTGCAAAATACTTTCAAAAGGCATTATTATGTTAAAAGGAGAGGAAGCTTGTGAAAATCGCTAAGGTTGGAAACGTCATTGAATTTAAAAACGGATTAACCGGTGTTGTTGAAAAAGTAAATGAGAATTCTGTTATCGTTGATGTGACGATCATGGATAACTATCGGGATCTTGAGTTAGATTCATTGACAGTTGTCAATCATAAAAATTATAAGATCATCAGAGACTCCTATTAAAACCTCCTAATTTCCACATTCTTTCGCAAAAACTGCAAGACAAAAATTAAACACCTTACATATGAAATTCGCTTTCTCAAAAGCTGCCGACCGGCAGCTTTTTTACATAAAAACACCGATCACGAATCGGCGTTTTTGTCTATTTCAGTTATTTCTATATAAAACTCGCTGACGGCTCCCGGTTCGTACAGGTTGGTCAATGACGTTGAATAATTTGTGATTTCTCCCCGGAAGGCAAGATCGCGTTCCGGAACCTCAACATTAAATGTTTTTTCATACAACAGGACAGCGATATCATGGTAAGTCTCACTCGTAACGTTTAAGGTAAATGCAATTTTTCGCTTCGGCTCGCTCTCCTCTTGATATGCAGCCATTTCTAACGTTACATTGTTTAACCGCAATGTCTTCACTTCGTATCACTCCTTTATAATCCATGCATCTTAGCATACCTTAACGAACGTTTACAATAAATCTGTTCTGATCAGTTATGTTAACCAATTCTTCAGAAAAGACACCTTTACAAACATACGTTCGATCGACTATAATAAAACTGACGAGCTGCCATCCAGCATCCCGTCTTTTCATTAGAAAGCGGCGAGTGGAAATCCCCCCGGATTCACTCGTCTTTTTTATGTAAAAACCTCCTCATTTCTCAGGAGAAACTATATGATCGATTATCAACAAGTCATGTTTCACCATGCGTACCTTGGCGCCTTGAATTTCCCCATCCTTTAATGAGAGCGGTCAATCAATTCTCATCATGTTTTTTAGATAAACCAGCATCCATTCAGGAAGTATATGAGTGTATGTTTTTAAAGTTCTAGTTATTCGTGCGCTTCCATATTGATCCTGAACAATTCTGAATGAAATGCAATAATCCTGCTATTAAGGTAGCATGTGTATGACTTAAATCATGGAAGCAGAATAAATTCAACACATCCGTAATTACTTGAAATGCGTACTACAACATAAGTTTGAATGGGGATTTCAAGCCCAATGTAATGTCTCGTATAGAACATTTCGGGAGAAGGGCCTATGGAATGCCCACACTGTTTTACCCGCACTCGTAATAAACTCCTTTCAGTATGTCCATTTAGAGATTCATTGCAATTATCTTCGAATTTTGTTCTGAACTATAAATCATTATATATTTTTAAACACTGTATTCCAGACTGACGCATCTTCTTGTCCAAGACTCCAGCTGCCAAGACCTTTCAGATTATATTTTTGAGCGAGTTTTATTTTTGCTCTGAGTGACTGTTCATTTTCAAACCATAATGTATATGTTCCCGAAGGCAACGGCCCCTTGTTATCGTGATTGACAGTAAAAATAGCTTTTGGAGATTGACTCTTGGTGTCAAAAATAATTGTCCCGCTATGCCTTTTTACTAATGAGTCAACAAGGTAAAGGGGAATGGCTTGAGAGGCAGATTGGCCTTCCATCCAGCAGCGGCCATAGAATGGCAATCCTAAAACTAGTTTTTGAGGAGAGATTTTTTGGGTCAGAACATATTGAATGGACTTTTCCACCCATCCTATACTTGCGGTAGGCCCAGCAAGGCGGCTTTCATCATAGGCCATAACCATAAGATAGTCTGCCACTGCAACTGATACCTCTTTATCTCCAGAAATACTTTTTTACAATTATAATAAAATCCAAATTACTTCCAGTCTTTTTTCTGGAAGGTTTTCTATATCGATATTAGCTCCGTCCAAATCTAGTCCTTCTATTCCAAGAGCCAAAAGCACTCGATTCTTTATTGCCAATCATCCCAAATCCTGATCCCAATGATTGCTTAGAAGAGGAACCAAAAAATAATAACTTGACAATATAAAAAAGAGTAACATTTTTAATACTACTCTCCTAAAAAATTTGATACTATTTGTACCCAACATACTCAATTCTGTCATATTATTTTTAAAATATACCTTTTTACATTTGAAATATTTAACTCTAACAAAAATTAAAAAGCAAATTTTATATTAGTCTGTATTAACTATATATAATACCCATTGTCAGCTTCAATATAAAAAGGAGACTCAATAACAGAGTTAAGTCACACTATGCATTGTATAACCTATGTTTCCCAATCTATTTTTTTTAATTCCTCGATAAATTTTGTTCCAGTATCAGGTTCTACCATTTTAATAAAATAAGCTAAACCATATAAGTGTCCGTTGTAATTAGATTTAGTAACTCCTTGTTTCCCCAAACTACTACTTACGCCATATTTTTTAGCGTAATAAATTTGCTGCCTTAAATACTTCTTAGTTTTTTGCGGAACACTTAATTTATCATTAACAATTAACCCTGTTACCATCTGTTGATGATAACTAAATTGTATTCTAACCTTTTTTTCATTCAGTTCAAATTTTTCTTCTTTAATTACACGTTTTATTAATTTGATATATTTAGCAATTTCTTTATTTCCAGAAAAAGTTAAATCATCTGCATACCTTGTGTAACATGCACCCATATGGTCAGCTAAGCTTGAAAGTCTTGAGTCTAATCTTTCACAAATAAGATTAGATAAATAAGGACTAGAAGGTGCCCCTTGAGGTAATTCATTATCAAGTGTACATATTCCTGTAAAGAGCATAGAAAGATGCCTAGTGAACCCTAAACCTTTAAATAAGTTATAAACCCAAATATATTTAATACTTGGAAAGAAATCTTTAAGGTCTAGATTTATTACACATTCTTTTCCTATATGGGGCTTTGCATTATCAACAATTGATTTTTGAGGTACAAAACCTGTAGCGACCTTGGAAGAATCTAATCTATACAACACGTTTTCAAGAATCCACTTTTGGATATACTTTAAATTTTCTGATGGTGCGTTTAGCTTTCTACTACCACCTGTTTTTTTAGGGATAACAACAGTTCTGTATAATGTTGATGCTAATTCATAATATGAATATAATTCTTTAGTTTCTATACCAATAAGTTTTGCCAAATGGATTGCATCAAAAATTATTGGTAAACCCTTTTTATCAAGATTAGTCGCATAGGCAACACATAAATTAATGTAATCCTCGCTAAATTGTTCTTCTTCCATCATTTTCTTGAGATTATCTATATTCATTATTTTCTCCGAATGTTTTCTACTAGATTATTTAATTTAACTGATCACCATAACAAAATTTTTGACCTCGGGGATTTTGTTATGGTGATCCAACAAAGCGATCTTCTTTGTTGGATCAGTACTAATTTTCGCTCTTTAAAATTAGTACTGATACAGCTACATAGTAACGTTACAACACGAATAGCGACTCGCTATTCAATTCTAGAAAACATTATATTTATATCTTAAAATTTTTAGGTATATAAATATCAGCAAATGTTAACGGTTTTTCAATAAATTTAAGTGTCACTGTGTCTTGTTGGAACAAGTCTGTTATAGATACGTTTAACAAGCCTTTTTCTTTTAATAGTAGCTCAGCTTTGTTAGTCAAAACTAATCTACTAGTTTTTTTGCTTAACATACCTTTACTTATTAAATCATCCAGCGACTTCTTCATTTGATTAGTGGAAAAATTACAAAGTTCTTTAATTTCTGAGAACAAATATGCATCTCGATATTCATTTAAATATGTTAGAATTAGAAGTTCTTTAAACTCAACCATTGACTGAATTCTCCATTTTTTTAACATTATAAGGAACAGACTTCTTTTTTATTTTTTTGAAAGCCGGCCTTTTGTCATCTCTAGGAAATAATCCTTTCCACTTTGTATTTTCAAACCAAAATGAACTCAAGGTGTTATTAGGAGTATTTCTAAAAAAAGAAACAATCGCCTGGCTATTTTCATATCCGAGTATATTATTGGATTCTTTCCTCCATAAGGTTCTTTCAAAATCTCTTAACAACATTTCGTTGTCTTTACAGGTCTCGCAAAAAATATAGTTTTCGCTAAAAGCCTTTTTATGTAAATTATGACAAATAATTTTACACTTGAACTCATTTGTATTGAAGAAATTTTCTAAATAATCTTTTCCTTCTTCAAGCATTTCGATACAGAAAATAAAACAATTTACTTTTAATAGTTTCTTTTTGTTTTTCTCAAAGAATCTCTTTACCGTTTTACCCGAACCAATAATATCATCTATAAATATCACATTATGAATATTATCAAAATCCTCAATATTAAGCTTTTCAATATCATAACTAAAATGGTTAGAAATGTTGTTGAGCACCTTAAATTCTTCTAAAAAAAAATTTGAACTGTCAATTTTAGAGTCATCTTCAATTCTCGAATATATTGTAAAATCTTCATCTAGCTTTAATTCTTTTGTAATAATGCTATAAAATTTTACTATTAATTGATCTAAACGTTCTCTTGAATAATAATTATAGTGCCTCACAAGGTCTAAAAAGACTTTTCCTAAATCTGTGTTAGAACCTAATTGACTTACAAATCTTCCTAACTTACCACTAAAGTTTTGGGTCTTAGAATCTTCGCCCCATCTTTTGATACAAGAAGCGGCTATTTTTTGTATTTCAGTTAATTGTCGTTGTTCGGTCACAAAAAAACACTCCTAGAAAAACTAAAAGGTGTAATCATTTTTTTATAAAACATCATAACACATTATAACTTAAATTGATATTTCTTCTATAAAATTCTTATAATTCTTTGTTCAGTTCCCAAAAGTGATGAAAGTCAGTCTTCTACTTTTGAACCAAAACATCTAAAGAAATTAGCTTCGTCTTATTCAAAAACAATCGTTATTCTTCGACCAAATGCACATTGTTTTTATTACATCATCTTAAATATACATACTTTCAACCTCTTATGTGAATTATTAGACCACATTGGTTATTATATCAAAAAAGCATTATTAATTTACCTTTGCAGAAACCTCTTTAAAAAGATAGAACTCATCGAGCAATCGATAAAAATAAAAAGGAGATGCCTATTTGAGACATCTCTTTCTCTGTAGATTACCATGGTCACAATCACAAAATTTCACATTTCTTGTGATCACCTTGTTCTTAGACCACTTAACGATTATCAATCGTCTCCGGATACAAATCATGATTCATCATGCGGTACTCGGCCATTTTTTCATATTTGATGCCAGGCTTTCCGTAGTTTGTGTACGGGTCAATGGAAATGCCGCCTCTTGGCGTGAATTTGCCCCATACTTCGATGTAGCGCGGGTCCATTAACTCAATCAAGTCATTCATGATGATATTCATGCAGTCTTCGTGGATATATGGGGCTTCTGCGTCAATCCTACGGTCACACTGCGGTCACACTCCGCAATCAAACGATCTCGCTTTTCGGCTACTTCGCGCTGCATCGAAGGCAAGACGTGACTATACGATCCGAGCGTCGTTTTAATATTCGCGTGACCCAACCGTTCTTGTACTAACGAGATATGTCACGTGAATGTGGCGTAGTCCTTTTAACGGTATTTTCGGTAAGTCTAAACCGTCGCGGGTTACGTTAAACGAACGCCGGAAATTATTCGGATGCACCCAGCTTCCGTTTTTCGTACATACGACCAGGTCGTTGTCGTCGTATTTATCACCGAGCACGATCCGCTCATGATCGATTAATCCTTTATGCGCAATAAGTGACGCCACCAAACGATCAGGCAAATTAACGGTACGGAAACGCGTTTATCGTCTTGGCTTCCGGAACCAGACCGTGATTACCTTTATCGGCTATCTTCGAAAGGGTTTGGCGAATCGTTAGGATCTTCCGCTAGAAATCGACGTCTGACCACCGAAGCCCCAAGATCTCGCCGCAACGCATGCCGGTAAGAACTGATATTTTCATTCCGAAAATGTTATTTGAAAGAGAAAAACAAGAATAAGCTACTATTTAAGGAGAGGGATCTATCGATTAGAGTTTTTGAAGCCAATAATACATACGAAGCTTACGCAACAATAGCAGGCAAAGGTACACATATAGCTTGCGGTTTAGAAAAATGGTCCACGATATCCGAGGCAATTGAAGGTATAATACAAAAATAAAGACGCCAGGCTGGCGTCTTAAGATTTTTCTTCTGCGTCCACAGAGGAGCTTCCTATTTTGTCACTAACAGGATCATATAGGCCATCAAACTCTTTTGTTTTATCGCCATTAAGATATCCCTCAACGGTAATTCCACCAGTTGGATCAATAAAATATTCCTCGGAATAAGAAATTTTCTCTATACCCTTGTATTCGCTATGCAGGTATTCAGTCATTTTACTTTTAGCTTTTTCAAAAAGAGCACTTTCTTCCTTTTTCACATCATATTGATGCTTCATAATCAGTCCCCCAACAGTTATAATTAACAATAGTAGAATAATAAGGTATTTTTTCAAAAAAAGATCATCCCTTTCCCTTCATTATTTTACATGACATGAAAGGTGTTGTATATCTTGAGCAAGAAAATTAGGACTTCAAGCCTTACGGATGAAACATATTATAGGATGAGTCAGCGTGCTTATAACTATGATTATCTCAAAAAAAAATTAAAGAACAACGATTATATACGTATTAATTCTTCCATTTCAAATCCTACTTATTGGTACGTCGACAAAATAAAATCTGACGATGACACAGGGCTTGACGCGGTTGTATTTGTGCAAGCGGAACAGAAAAACGGCAAATGGGTGAAATCAATAAATCCAGAAAATGTTGTTGTATCTTTTGCAGGAACGGATCTCGGAAAAGACCCGATCAATGATGGCGCAAAAGCTGACGGCGGCAACATTGTTTTTGGAAGCGACCCCAAAAAAGAAGCTCATTATATCGTTGAAAAGGACGCGAAAGACACGTCTAAAACACTCGGAAAATATAACGGCACACCCTCTCAAGACGCGATGCTCACAACAGGAGACTATAAACTTATTACAAAAACGTCACAAGTTGATCAAGCAGACCAGCTCGTTAAGGAAGTGAAAAGAAAGTATAACGGAACATCGACGATTGTTTCAACAACAGGTCATTCACTCGGAGGTGCAGAGGCCGAATACAGTGCGGTAAATAATGATATTTATGCGGTCGCGTTTAACAGCCCTTCTGTCGTCAAACTACATACTGATAATAAGCAAGAAGAAATAAACGATGGCTTGTATGACCCTTACGTGAAGTCTATTATCAACCCGGATGATATGGTCGGAGCTGGGTATTGGAACGAATATGACCGCCACAACGGGACCACAATTTACACAAAAAACCCTGCACTTTCACAGATCAATCGCAAACAAAGAATGAGTGGAAGATGGGGTGACCAAATCGAAAAGAACCTCATCTACTTTATAGATACTGTTATTCTTCGAAATCCTGATACACACGGTCTAAATGAAGCCAACTTTACGTTTGATGAAAACGGCAATATCACGAACGTAAACGGCGATGAGCTTGTGTACGATAAAAACCTAAACGCAATGCTGCCGGCTGGTGCGATCGGTGGCGGGGATGCCATTAAAGTAACTCCCAAAAGTGCAAAAAAACTTGCCGAAAAAGTTGACGCGATGGTCGAGGATTTAAGAACGATGAAAAAAGAAGCGCAGAATGCCTATCAAGAGCACGACGAAAAAGTTGCTGAACTAAAAACGGAATTTCACGGACAAGTTGGGCATGGCTTTTATGATCAGCTTAATGCGCAGGATGTAACCAATACGTTAGAGGATTTAGCCCAGTCTTACGATAAAGGACCGATATTTTACGACACACAAGCTGAACAATCATTCATAGATTCACTACAGGCAGCGATTACAGACCTTGAAGAAATAGGCGGCTTCTTGAATAAAATCGCCGACGATTTTGAACAAAAAGATCAAATGCTTGCCAATTGGCTGAGATTATAGGAGTGACAAAGCAATGCCAACGTTAGATAACCTATTAGAACATAAAGAGGATCCAATGCGAAAACAGCTGCAGCGTCAAATGTTAAAAGCAGGTATGACACAAGTGGCAAATACTAAGCTAGAGACGGTTCAAAAAAATCTTAAACCAAAGTTCGAAATGAATTCGCTGCAGAAAGAATTAAATGATGTTTATTCAGCCCTTTTATACAGCTTCGAGGGAAAAGCGCAAAAAGCACTCGCTCAGCGGATTAGTGAAAGTGCCCAGCTTGTCGTTAACGCGGAGAACGACGGAGAAACTTTTGTTACTAACTTTAAACCGAGATAAAAAGCCATTTTAATTACTGATGATAACCAGCAGTTTACTATAGACAAGTTCAGTCGCAGAGGTGATCAAAATGAAATTAAACGTAAAACCGCGCCTAAACGCCGTTATGAAGGCCAAGGGATGGACACAAGTGAGGCTCGCTGAAGCATCGGGTGTTACGCAAGGGTCGATATCGCGATTCGATAAGAACACTCGCCACGAAGATTGGCACGTTTTTTCAATTGCGAAGGCGCTCGAAGTAGAGGTCGAGGAATTATTCGAGATTGAAGAAGTTACGGAAGAGGACGCTGAATAAATCGGCGTCTTTTTTCATAAGTCAAAGTTTATTTTTGAAATGCGCGTTTAAAATGTGTCTGGCGCCTGGGCTTTTCGTTTTTTCTCCCCCGCCCCCTTTTCGTTTTTTCATACGGCTATATTTATACCGATTTAGCTCCTTCTAACTACTTAGCTCATACGTATATCGTTGTAATGTAAAGCCAAGTATATCGCGCATTAACACACGAAGACGCTGCCGAGGTGTTAACGAATCAAATCGCGCAGCAGTAAATATCGCAAAATAACTAAACATCACCTCATATAATCATGTAGAAAACTAATCGAACCAAAAAAAATCCCCGTCTAAAAAGACAGGGATCGTGGTCACACATTTATATATTTTCGGTCACGGTGTGGTCACAAGAGGGCCGCCAAATTGTGACCGGGTCACATTTACGCCTAAAATGGACGTTGAATGTTCGGATTTTACCGTGACCTCACCTCGTTTCACACTCCATATCACATAACGGAATAATTAACGATTATCAATCGTCTCCGGATACAAGTCATGATTCATCATGCGGTACTCGGCCATTTTCTCATATTTCGTGCCAGGTTTTCCGTAGTTTGTGTACGGATCGATGGAAATTCCGCCTCTTGGCGTGAATTTGCCCCATACTTCAATGTAGCGCGGGTCCATTAATTCGATCAAGTCATTCATGATGATGTTCATGAAGTCTTAGTGGAAGAAAAGGCAGGTCAAAGTCTTGTCCCATAAGTACTTGCTCTAGACATTAATCATGAAGTCACACCAATTTCACACCTTACCAAACGATTGATCAGGTTTTTTAGACACTTCAGCGTCCATTGCAGGAAGAACATGAGTATATGTTTTTAGTGTCGTTGTAATTCGTGCGTGCCCCAATCTTTCCTGAACAATCCTAGGGTTAAAATTTAGAATCCCAATTAAAAAGGTAGCATGTGTATGTCTTAAATCATGGCAGCGAAGTTTAGGTAAATTCAATGCATCTCTTGTTACATTAAATGATCTCCTATAATTATTAGGATGTACCCAGTTCCCTGTTTTAGAACATACAACGCCCCCGTTACTTTAAGTACATTTATTCACAGTGTAATCTTTTTTACAGGTCATTTAGTGGTAGCCCCAGGAAAATGCGAATTTACAACGTTAATCAAATTCAAACATAAAAAAGTCGAATTCCCTGTCCTTTAAGGAAAACGACTTTTTTATACGACTTCTTCGAGTAAATCCCCATTAACCTTTTTTGGGGACTATTTGTAATCTCTGCGCAGTGAAATTATACCTGTGCTAGCCCGCCATCTACGAACAATTCAACACCCGTCAAGTAACTGCTTTCGTCTGAAGCAAGGAAAGATACAGCGTTTGCTACTTCTTCAGGTGTCCCAACTGTTCCAGCTGGAACAGTATTTTTGGTATTCTCCATTGCTCCTTCAAGTGCATCACCAAAAAGCTCATCGTATGCAGGTGTAAGAATAACTCCTGGACTAACCACATTTACACGGATTTCAGTACCTTTTAGGTCAAGAATCCAGTTGCGAACTAGTGCTCTTAATGCTGCTTTAGATGCTCCATATACACTAAACGCTGGGTTGCCAATTGATCCAGCAGTAGAGCCCGTTACAATAATAGAACCTACTTTGTCTGGGAATAGTGATAATGCTTTTTGAACAGTAAAGATGGTTCCTTTAACGTTAATGTCGAACGTTCTATCAACCTGCTCTTCAGTAATTTCACCTAATGGAAGGAAGCTGCCGATGCCTGCATTAGCAAAAAGAATGTCCAACTTACCTTTTTCCTGCTTTATAATGTCATATAGTTTGTCTAAGTCTTCAAGCTTAGAAATATCACCTTGAACACCGGTTACGTTCTTGCCAATTTGGTTAACAGCTTTATCAAGTTCGTTTTGTCTACGTCCCGTGATATAAACATATGCACCTTCGTTTACAAATTTTTGTGCTGTAGCAAGACCAATCCCACTTGTTCCACCCGTTACAAGCGCTATTTTACCTTCAAATTTACCCATACTTAACACTCCTTTAGAATTAATTTTATTTTATGTCTAGTACCTTTAAGTACTTGAAGAACAACTTACAAGATATAGTATCCTTCAGTAAGCACATTATCGGAAGTACCCACTTTTTTGTGATATAGTAACTAAAAAGTAACAAATGTGGAATGGAGAGCTTTAGACATGAAAAAATTTAGCTGTGGGTTTGAAGTGACAAAGGAAGTTATTGGCGGAAAATGGAAAGGTCTTGTATTATACTTTTTAATGAATGGACCAAAGAGAACGAGTGAATTAAAGCGCATTATCCCAAATATAACTCAGAAAATGCTGATTCAAACACTTAGAGAGCTTGAAGCCAGTGGACTTGTGAGCAGAAAGATGTATAATCAGGTACCGCCGAAGGTTGAATATTCATCCACTGAACTTGGAGAATCTCTTAAACCTATCTTGCAGGAGCTCTGTCAATGGGGAGCCCATTATGCGGAGCAAGAGTATGCAGAAGGTGAATATGAAATTGTACAACCAGAACAACTAAAGTATTGATAATAATATTTAATGCCTATGATCTCTAGATAGGCATTTTTTCTTTCGAATAAAAAAGAAAAGACGTACAAATTGTACGCCTTAATCTGCTTCTGTACTATCAATTTTTCACTACATTAAAGTCACAGTTCAGGTTGCACCTTAGGTCACACTTTTTGATGCAATTCCCATGAATAGAGCCATTTTCAGGTGTGACTTTTCCCACTTTTACTGTGACTCCACTTCGTCTCCCACTCGGTATCACACAACGGAATGATTAACGATTATCAACCGTCTCCGGATACAAATCATGATTCATCATACGGTATTCCGCCATCTTCTCGTACTTCGTGCCCGGCTTTCCGTAGTTTGTATATGGGTCAATGGAAATTCCGCCTCTTGGTGTGAATTTGCCCCATACTTCGATGTAGCGCGGATCCATTAATTCAATCAGGTCGTTCATGATGATGTTCATGCAGTCTTCGTGGAAGTCACCATGATTTCTGAAGCTGAACAGATACAGCTTCAATGATTTGCTTTCAACCATTTTTTCATCAGGAATGTAGCTGATGTAGATGGTCGCAAAGTCAGGCTGCCCTGTTTTCGGACATAAAGACGTGAATTCAGGGCAATTGAATTTTACAAAGTAATCGCGGTTTACATGTTTATTAGGGAAGGATTCCAGCACGTCCGGCGCGTATTCAAACAAATAATTTGTGCCTTGGTTGCCAAGCAGTGTGACACCTTCTAATTCTGATTCTTTTCTTGTCGTCATATTT
This sequence comes from Bacillus tequilensis KCTC 13622, assembly GCF_000507145.1. Lineage (GTDB taxonomy): Bacteria > Bacillota > Bacilli > Bacillales > Bacillaceae > Bacillus > Bacillus tequilensis. The sequence continues at coordinate 429,966 of NZ_AYTO01000041.1, forward strand.
ATCTTCCTTTCTATTATACTCCGCGTTTGTTGCCCCATAACAGGGTGTGCAGCTGCGGAAGCACTCTTACGAGATTCAGCTCCGCATCGGCAGCTACCTTATCAACAAGCGCTTCATATTTTCCAAGCAAATGTGCAATCAATGTCTGATCATCTGTCGTGTGCACGTCATCGTTGCCGACTTGTAAATAAAACGGGATTCCCGGGTAACGCTTGTGCACCGTTTTGGCAAAAGCTAAATCTTCATCATTGAAAATAACAACCTTTAAGCTGACAGCATGCTGTCTGTTATTCTCTTTAAGTGAAGTCAAAATGTGATCAAGCTTTTGAAAGTCCGTCACCATTTTTGAGCTTGGCGGCTTTGGAGAAATTGTCAAATCATCGATCAGCGTAAACCACTCCTGATAAACAGTCCCCTGGGTTTCGAGCGCTGCACGGATGTTGTTTTCCTTCAGCAGCTCAATAAAAGCATCCAGCTGTTTTAACAAAGCCGGGTTTCCGCCCGAGATCGTCACATGGGAAAACGCATCTCCCCCAATCTCCTTAAGCTCTGTAAAAATTTCCTCAGCCGTCATCCAGCGAATATCTTTTTTAGCAGACCCGTCCCAAGTGAAAGCAGAGTCACACCAGCTGCAGGAATAATCACAGCCGGCTGTCCGGACGAACATCGTTTTCTGTCCGATCACCATGCCCTCTCCTTGAATCGTCGGGCCGAAAATTTCTAATACAGGGATTCCTTTAGCCATTCAAACCACCCTTTTTCGGACGGTAGACACAGTAGCTTGTCGGTGTTTCACGGACAAACACCTGTACACAGGCCGGCTTATTCTCCAAAGTGTCTAAATAAGCCTGTACGTTGTCATAAATCGTTTTCGCCACGACTTCAGTTGTCGGCAGCGAATAGCGATCATCCTGAGAAAAATCTTCATGATCATTCAATAGCGTATGATCATAGTTTCCGTGCACAAGTTTTTTGAGCACGCTGAAATTGACAAGGAAGCCGGAATCGTCAAGTTCGTCGCCGGCAACGGTTATATTTACAGTATACGTATGTCCATGAACCCTGCTGCACGCTCCCGCACTTTCCCGAGGGATAAAGTGAGCGGCTGAGATGTGCATGTCCTTATTCAGTTCAAACGAATAAGGATGCTGGGCCTGCGGATAAATTTGTGATAACAATTATGCACGCTCTCCTTTCATCACCATATATTCTTCATAACCTTTGGAACGGAGGTGGCATGCCGGACATTCGCCGCAGCCGTCTGCGATGATGCCGTTATAGCAAGTCAGCGTATTATTTTTTACAAAATCAAGTGCGCCAAGCTCATCTGCAAGCTTCCATGTTTCCGCCTTGTTGAGCCACATAAGAGGCGTATGAATGACAAACGGCTTCTCCATCGCCAGGTTTACCGTTACATTGCAGGATTTCACAAATTCATCACGGCAGTCAGGATAACCGCTGAAGTCTGTCTCGCAAACTCCTGTAATAATGTGGCGCGCGCCAATTTGGTATGCCAGGATAGATGCAAAGGATAAAAACACCAAATTTCGGCCCGGAACAAATGTAGATGGCAATTCGCCGTCTTTTACTTCTATTTCAATATCATCTCTTGTCAAGGCATTCGGTGCAAGCTGATTTAAAAGAGACATATCAAGCAAATGGTTTTTCACACCAAGCTTTTCTGCAATGGATTGTGCCACTTCAATTTCCTGCGCATGACGCTGATTATAATGAAACGTCACTGTTTCGACTTCTTCGAATTCTTTTAGAGCCCACAGTAAGCATGTGGTGCTGTCTTGACCGCCGCTGAATACGACAATTGCTTTTTCTTTTTTCATAATTCCTCTCCTTCTCCGCAATAAAAACGTCGGCGAGAGACATTGCTACAGCTGATTCACACAAAAAAACACCTTATCGGAAGGTGCTCTAGAAAAACATAAAAAAGGCCGTATCCAAGGATACAGCTCGTCCTTAGTTTTTTATAGAGGGTGTAGCTAGAACCTCTCCCGCATATCGCACGGATTTTCTTCAATTTTTCACTTCTGCTATCTTACCATAATGTTGTTTTTCTTGACAATAAAAAAAGTCGGCCACTAGCTTTCTGATCAAGCTTTGTTCTGCAATGACGGCCCGCTTCATTATATATGTATGTTACAAACTGCGCCGCCGGGGAGCCTTTTTGCAAATCAGGGCGCCTATGAAGGCCAGACTCACATAGCCAAACAAAGGATAAATCGTTGAAATCAGGTTGCCGTATCCAATTTGGCTCGTGATATAAGCCGTAATCATAATAGCCGTAAAGATATATTTTCCTTTCATTGGCAGAAAGCTCTGCACTTGCTTTTCCAAACCATAAAGGTTGCCGATCACTGATGTGAACACTTCGCCGAAAATAATGAGCAAATAAATCAAATGGACAGATCGCGCAAAGAGATAAACCACTTGAGCCATCGGTATATCATACAAAAAAACATCTGGGAGAGTCGACAAAGACAGAAAGCTCGCGGAAAGCACAATCGTCAGCATCGTGCCTCCGATTAAAGCTCCTTTTTTGATCACTTTTTCCGATGACATTTCATTCGCAAGCGGGACCAAAACCGCTTGGGCAAGCGATAAATTCAATGCGCCGTAAGAGAATGCTGACAGGAGCCAATCCCAGCGATGCGGCCAGACCCACTGAACCGCGTTCCGTGTCTCGCTGAAAATAAAAGAGTCGGCCACCACAATCATAGAAAAGATAATCAAAAGAGGAACAACAAACACATTAACACCAAAAATGCCTTTTACTCCTCTGGTCATCACAATTAAGCTCAATCCGATCGTAATCAGCATCCCAATTTGTGCGGACATCCCCAGCTGTTCCTCAAAAAGCGCCCCTGCCCCAGAGAGCATGACAGAAGTTACTCCAAGGAGAACAAACAGCATAAAGACATTGATAATCCGCCCAGCCGTCTCCCCGAACAAAAATATGTTCATTTCTTGATATGACTTGGCATTGATTCGTTTAGAAATAATCATCAGCTTGGCACCCAGAAACGTAAACATTCCGCCGCTGACAATAATACCGACTAACCCGAACCAGCCGAATTTCAGAAAAAACTCAACAATTTCCCTGCCAGTCGCAAATCCAGCTCCGACTACTGTACCGACATACACAAAAGCAAGCTGACTTGCAGACCCTTTTGACTGTTCCATTTCTCCCCTCCGAACGAACCGCAGTTTTGTCCATATATGCCTTTTTATAACCTATGAGACAAGTTCCTTGAAAAGACGAAGAAAACATGTTTTACTGTGTGAACAAACCAAAATTTTTTTGTGCAAAAGGCTTGAAAGTCAAAGAAGGTCAGAGTATACTGATAATCAAAGTTGGTCAAACAAACCGGCCTTTTTTAAACATCAATTGGTCAAAGTTAGTCAAATAGTCAGATTGCTCTGAGCATATTGTTTTGAAAGCCGATAGGTTTGCCCTATACTAATAGTCAAAGAAGGTCAAATCAAAACGGCCTTTTATTTCACATTCATTGGTCAAAAAAGATCAAATTTTTAAGGAGGTTTTGGCAAATGCGTTGTCAACATTGTCATCAAAACGAGGCGACGATTCGCCTTAACATGCAAATAAATTCCGTTCATAAACATATGGTTCTATGTGAAACTTGCTATAACGAACTGATCCGTAAACCTTCAATGAGTATGGGTCCTCAATCTTTCGGTTTTCCGTTTGAGCAGGCATTCCAGCCGAAAGAACAAAATGCAGCAAAACAAAGCGCGAAAAAAGGCTTGCTTGATGAGCTGGCTCAAAATGTGACAAACGGTGCAAAAGCTGGTCTCATTGACCCCGTCATCGGCCGTGATGAAGAAGTGGCGCGCGTGATCGAAATTCTGAATCGCCGCAACAAAAACAATCCGGTTCTCATCGGGGAACCGGGTGTAGGGAAAACCGCCATCGCCGAAGGGCTCGCTTTAAAAATTGCTGAAGGTGATGTTCCAAACAAACTGAAAAACAAAGAGCTTTACTTGCTGGATGTTGCATCCCTTGTTGCAAACACAGGGATCAGAGGCCAATTTGAAGAGAGAATGAAACAGCTGATCAATGAGCTGAAAGAACGAAAAAATGTCATTCTGTTCATTGATGAAATTCATCTTCTCGTCGGCGCAGGCTCTGCAGAGGGATCAATGGACGCCGGCAACATTCTGAAACCTGCCCTTGCCAGAGGCGAACTGCAAGTCATTGGTGCCACAACACTGAAGGAATACCGTCAAATCGAAAAAGATGCCGCACTGGAAAGACGTTTTCAGCCTGTCATGGTGCAAGAACCTTCCATTGAACAGGCCATCCGCATTTTAGAAGGGATTAAAGACAAATACGAAGCATACCATGGCGTGACATTCAGCGATGATGCAATCAAAGCATGTGTGACTTTATCATCCCGCTACATTCAGGACAGACACCTGCCGGATAAAGCGATTGACTTATTGGATGAAGCGGGTTCAAAAGCCAACCTGTTACTTGATGAGTTAAGTGATGAAGATGCGGCTGAACGCTTAACTGCGATTGAAGCTGAAAAAACAAAAGCCCTGGAAGAAGAAAATTATGAGCTGGCTGCCAAACTCCGTGATGAGGAAATCTCATTGGAGAAAAAGCTGAACAGCTCTTCCGCTCATTCCGATGTCACTGTGGAAGCTGAGCACATTCAAGAAATTGTTGAACAAAAAACAGGCATCCCTGTCGGCAAGCTGCAGACTGATGAACAAACAAAAATGAAAGAGCTTGAAGCAAAGCTTCAGGAACGTGTAATTGGACAAGAAGCTGCCGTTCAAAAAGTGGCAAAAGCGGTAAGACGAAGCCGTGCAGGATTAAAATCCAAAAACAGACCGGTCGGCTCCTTCCTTTTCGTCGGCCCTACCGGCGTAGGGAAAACAGAGCTTTCAAAAACACTGGCAGATGAATTATTCGGCACAAAAGAAGCAATTATCCGCCTCGATATGAGCGAGTACATGGAGAAACACGCCGTATCTAAAATCATCGGTTCGCCGCCAGGATATGTCGGTCATGAAGAAGCTGGACAATTAACAGAAAAAGTGCGCCGTAATCCTTACAGCATCGTGCTATTGGATGAAATTGAAAAAGCACACCCAGACGTTCAGCATATGTTCCTGCAAATCATGGAGGACGGCCGTCTGACAGACAGCCAAGGCAGAACCGTTAGTTTTAAAGACACTGTGATTATCATGACAAGCAATGCGGGCACCGGCGAAAAACAAACAAAAGTCGGTTTCCAAGCAGAGGACAGTGCCATCGAAGAACAAACGTTGATTGATTCACTGAGCATGTTCTTTAAACCTGAGTTCCTCAACCGTTTTGACAGCATTATTGAGTTCCGCTCATTGGAAAAAGAACACCTTGTCAAAATCGTCAGCCTTCTTCTTGGTGAACTTGAAGAAACATTGGCTGAACGCGGCATTAGCTTGAATGTGACAGACGAAGCGAAAGAAAAAATCGCTGAGCTGGGCTACCACCCTTCATTCGGTGCGCGTCCGCTTAGAAGAACCATTCAAGAATGGGTTGAGGACGAAATGACCGATCTGCTGCTTGATAATAGCGAGATCACAAGTTTTCAGGTCACTTTAGAAAATGATAAAATCAAAGTGCGAGCGAAATAACAATTAGCGGTTTCCTTTTAGGAATCCGCTTTTTTATACATTCATACTCTTGACTGAGAAAATACCATCCCTTCCCTCGAAGCGCTGCTTCCCTTTATCCTTTACACTTTTTTTAAGGAGGGATGGAACATGTTTATACACAGTGAATATTTATTTCTACTCATATATGAAAACAATCTGAAGGAAAGCCTGCAAGCAAACTGCCACTTTCATTAAACCCCAGGGCTTTTCAATTTTGAAAAGCTCATTTTGTTTATTTCTCCCTTCTATGCCTCTTCCTTGAAAATTTCATGAACAAATTCACAATGTCCCTAAAGTTCCGGGCACCAAAACCGATATTAACCATAGACAAGCTAGTAAAAAAGGATTTGGTGAAAACTATGGATAAAACTTCGTTAATTGGTATTATTCTTGCTTTTGTGGCATTGAGTGTGGGAATGGTTCTAAAAGGCGTCAGCTTCAGCGCGCTTGCAAACCCAGCTGCCATTTTAATTATTATTGCCGGGACAATCTCAGCAGTCGTTATTGCGTTCCCAACAAAAGAAATTAAAAACGTGCCTGCGCTGTTCCGAGTGTTATTTAAAGAAAACAAGCAGCTCACAATAGAGGAGCTCATTCCTAAGTTCTCTGAATGGGCTCAGCTTGCACGCCGCGAGGGTCTGCTTGCTTTAGAAGCAAGCATTGAGGATGTAGATGACGCTTTCCTGAAAAACGGGCTCAGCATGGCTGTTGACGGGCAAAGTGCGGAATTTATCAGAGATATCATGACAGAGGAAGTCGAAGCGATGGAAGACAGGCACCAAACCGGAGCCGCTATTTTCACACAGGCAGGAACATACGCGCCGACACTTGGAGTACTTGGCGCCGTAATCGGTCTGATCGCCGCCCTCTCTCATATGGACAATACAGATGAGCTCGGACACGCCATCAGTGCAGCCTTTGTTGCCACCCTTCTCGGTATCTTTACGGGATATGTATTATGGCATCCTTTCGCAAACAAATTAAAACGTAAATCAAAACAAGAAGTAAAACTGCGTGAGGTCATGATTGAAGGTGTTTTATCCGTTTTAGAAGGACAGGCACCGAAAGTCATCGAACAAAAACTTTTAATGTACCTTCCTGCGAAGGACCGCTTGAAATTTGCAGAACAAGGAGAGGCGCAAAATGGCGAGAAAAAAGAAGAAGAAGCATGAGGACGAGCACGTTGATGAATCATGGCTCGTTCCTTACGCCGACATCCTAACTCTTCTCCTGGCATTATTTATCGTGCTGTATGCGAGCAGCTCGATTGACGTAGCTAAATTTAAGATGCTTTCAAAATCATTTAATGAAGTCTTTACAGGCGGCACCGGTGTAATGGACTATTCCAGTGTCACCCCTCCTAAAGAGGAGAAAGATGGAATCGATAAAGTTCAAAAGGATAAAGAAGAGAAAGAAAAAGAGAAAAACAAGAAAGAAAAAGCAGCTGATCAAAAAGAACTTCAAAGTGTGAAAAGCCAGGTGGACAAGTTCATCAAAGATAAAAAGCTGGAACATCAGCTAGAAACAAAGATGACTAGTGAAGGGCTTTTGATTACGATTAAAGACAGCATCTTCTTTGATTCTGGGAAAGCGACCATCCGTAAGGAAGATGTTCCGCTTGCACAAGAGATTTCCAACCTTCTTGTGATTAATCCGCCGAGAAATATCATTATCAGCGGACATACTGATAATATGCCAATTAAAAATTCCGAATTCCAATCAAACTGGCATTTAAGCGTCATGAGAGCGGTAAACTTTATGGGGCTCCTGATTGAAAACCCTAAGCTCGACGCAAAAGTGTTCAGTGCTAAGGGCTATGGGGAGTATAAACCGGTGGCTTCCAACAAAACTGCGGAAGGCCGAGGCAAAAACCGGCGCGTTGAAGTTCTCATCTTGCCAAGAGGCGCAGCGGAAACAAATGAGAAATAGAAAAAAGGAAGCCTTATGAATATCAGGCTTCCTTTTTTTACTTATTATGAAACTGTTTTGCGTTTAAGCCTACTCTTTTTAACATTTCCGTGCACATCTCTACCTCTTCTTCACTTAATACGCTGATCATTTCATCAATTTCTGCAGCATGACCAGGGAAAATATCATCCAAAAGACCGATGCCTTTTTCAGTGATTTGTGCAAATGTCACTCGTCTATCTGTAGGAGACGCTTTCCGAATGAGGAGTTCTTTTTTCTCCAGCTTATCTACAACGTATGTGATACTCCCGCTAGCCAAGAGAATTTTATCCCCTATCTGCTGCAGCGGCTGATCGCCTTTATGGTACAACAGCTCCAGCACAGCAAATTCAGTCGGATTCAGTCCATGCTTATGAATATGCTTATTCATATGATCATTAATAGACCGATACGCGCGCGACAGCACGATAAATAATTTCAGTGATTTTTCTGTCATGTCTCAATCATCCTTTTAGAAACCGTTACAGAGAAACATTAATAAACAAAGACCGAAATGTCAATAAAAATCTTTCCAATATTTCTCTTCTTTTTTATGATATAAGCATCTAAACATCTTTTTCTAATTTTTTTGGTTATTTTTTCTTATTAAAGAAGAAGAAACAATGATATAATACCTCTAATCAGGTGTATGTTGGAGCGATGCAAATTGAAAATACTAAAAGGCGCCTGCGGGAGTGTCAAACTTTATCTGATACTAGTCGTGATTCCGGCAATCGTCATCAGCTTTTTCGTATATGAAAAAGAAAAAGATACAATAGCTGCAGAACATAAGCAAGAAGCGAGTGTCCTGCTGAACCTTCACCGCAACAAAATCAACTATTTAATCGGAGAAACAAAGGCGAGAATGACTTCCTTGTCCATCGCCATCGACAGACCGGTTGATATAAAGAAAATGCAGTCGATTTTGAAAAAAACCTTTGATTCGGAGCCGAGGTTTTCCGGTCTCTATTTACTGAATGCCAAAGGAGATGTCACCGCAAGCACAACAGAATTAAAAACGCAAGTAAACCTGGCCGACAGATCTTTTTTTACAAAAGCGAAGGAAACAAAAAAGACAGTCATTTCAGATAGTTATTCGAGCAGAATTACAGGCCAGCCGATTTTCACCATTTCTGTCCCTGTTTTGGATTCAAAACGAAATGTGACAGATTATCTTGTCGCAGCTATTCAGGTTGATTATTTAAAAAATCTCATTAACTTGCTGAGTCCTGATGTTTACATTGAAGTTGTAAACCAAGACGGAAAAATGATTTTTTCGAGCGGACAGGCCTCTCATGCAGAAGATCAGAAACCAGTCAGCGGCTATCTGGATGATATCAGCTGGAATATGAAAGTATATCCGAACCCGGTCACAATAGAAGAACTGACGAAAAGCCTTTTGCTTCCGCTTTCATGCAGTATTGTACTGCTGAATATCCTTTTTATTCTCGTGCTGTATTATTTGCTGAAGCGGCAGACCCAGCTGGAGCGCTCGGAAAACGAGGCGCAAAAATTAGAGCTGATCGGAACGCTTGCTGCCAGCACAGCCCATGAAATCCGCAACCCGCTCACCGGTATCAGCGGCTTTATTCAGCTGCTTCAAAAGAAATATAAAGGTGAAGAAGATCAGCTGTACTTCTCCATTATTGAACAGGAGATCAAGCGCATCAATCAAATTGTGAGTGAGTTTCTCGTTCTCGGCAAGCCGACAGCTGAAAAATGGGAGCTGAACTCGCTTCAGGATATTATCGGTGAAATTCTGCCGATCATCTATTCTGAGGGCAATCTATACAATGTTGAAGTCGAATTACAATATTTAACCGAGCAGCCTTTACTCGTAAAATGTACAAAAGATCATATTAAACAAGTGATTTTAAATGTAGCAAAAAACGGCCTTGAGTCAATGCCTGATGGAGGCAAACTGACGATCTCCCTGGGAGCTTTAGATAAAAAGGCCGTTATCAAAGTTGTCGATAACGGTGAAGGGATTTCTCAGGAAATGCTTGATCATATCTTCCTTCCCTTTGTGACTTCCAAAGAAAAAGGAACCGGCCTCGGCCTTGTTGTATGTAAACGGATCGTGCTGATGTACGGCGGCTCCATTCATATTGAAAGTGAAGCGCGGAGAGGCACAGAGGTAACGATCACCCTCCCCGTATCCGATTCATAGCCCCCCTGACCTTGTCAGGAGGGTTTTTATTTTCGTGACCGGGCATTGCCATTCGACTTGTTTGCTGTCCTGCCAGAAAAGAGTCTGTTAATGAAGCGCACCAGCAGTTTCAGCAGCAAAAAAAACATAAAGAATACTAAAAACCCCTTTAAACCTTCCGTGGCATCTAAAAACTCCATATTCCCTCTTCCCGTCACCTTTTGCTGAATTTCAATCGCAAATACGATAACGATGATGACTGTAACGGTATAGATAAAGGACAAGGCTGTCATGCTCCATTTAGATAACCATTTAAACACAGCATGCGTGACGCCGAAAAAGAAAATGCCAAAAATGCCGATCACCCAAAAATGCATTTCTTTGTCGGTTAAATGAATCCCCAACATTCCGCAGAAAGAAATAAAAGCATCATGAAATTGATTAACCATTTCAGTAATGAGAATCGCCAGTTCTTTCATTAGTTCCCTCTTTCATATGAATTTTTCCAGAAAAAAAGAGCGCTTCAGAAAAGCTCTCTCTTTATATATGCATTTGATAGCGCCGCTATTTATTAGCATCGTATGCTGGCATAACATCTCTGCGAGGCCACAAGCCTAATTTCTTTACAAGGCCTTGAATCCCTTGAGAAAGTTCGTTTTCTTGCATGAGCTGGTGATATTCGTTCATTAAACAATCCAGCTCCTGACTGTGTCTGATCGTGTCATGCCCTGTAAACCCCTGCTTTCTAGCGGCATCTATCATTAACTTTCTTTTTTCATCAATAGACACCAACAATCTTTCTTGTTCAGAAGAACCGCCCATTCACTTCACCCCTCGCCGCTAAGAAATAGGAAACAAGTTTGATTGGGTTATTGTGCATTATTACAGATTATACTTTATTTGTAAACATATTTTCATTAAAATAAGTTATTTTTTCAGGTATAATAGATATATTGATAGGATTAGAAGAACAATACCCAGATGAAGAATATCTTAAACACATCGCTAGGCAGGAGGTATGCTCAATGAAGAAAAGAAAAGCAATGATGCTCGGAGCAGCAGGCGGTAAAGCGATGTTAAAAAGGAAAAACCGAAAAAAATCGATTCAGCACATCAAGGTTTTTTTTCAAATGCTCCGCGATTGGAGAAACGGTGACTATCCCCGTTCACAAGTGAAAACCCTTTTGCTTCTAGCTGCTGCGCTCTTATATATCGCCATGCCTCTCGACATTATTCCGGACTTTATCCTCGGTCTTGGGATCATTGACGATGCAGCTGTTTTAGGTTTGATTTGGATGCTGATAAAAAAAGAAATGTCACAATATGAAAAGTGGCGTTTGCAATAAATCTAAAAAGCCCCGTTCGATGAACGGGGCTTTTCCTGCTTATTGATTCACACTGTCTTTTTCATAAATCGGAACCCAGCCTTCAGTTGTGACAAAGATTCTCACCGCGACAACTTTGCGGTCCTCCTGAAGCGTGAAGTAATGGCGGATATTTTCAGGCACGGAGATTAAATCTCCAGGATTTAAACGGACATCAAAAAACGTGCCGTCCTTGCCTTGAATGACAAAAATGCCGTGTCCGCTTACGATAAAACGAACCTCATCGTCTGTATGGTGATGCTCTCTTTTAAAGTTCTCAAGCAGTTCATCAAGTTTTGGGTTGCTGTCTGACAAGGAAATAACATCCTGCGCTTTGTAACCGCGGCGGGCTGAGATATCTTTAATTTCAGCTTCAAAGGTATCAAGAATTTGCTGTTTTTCTCCTTCTGTCAGATCATATTTCTCTGAAAGCTGATCAGGGAGCTTCGCAATATCCCATTGCTCGTAAATCACCTCTTGACTGTCCAGAAAACTTGCTACTTCCTCTTGATTCTCAATGGTTGTATTTGCCTCATTATGAATTCGAATTGTTGCCATTTCAGTTCCTCCTTTTTATTTAACCAGCTGGTGCTGGAGTGTTTTCAATTTCAAATGGCAGCTGAACAAAAATTCATATGCCTCAAGCACTCTTTTTGCTTCAAATGCCGTTTTCCCCCAAGCGGTAATGCCGTGATTTCGGATCAGAACAGCACCTGAATCTTCTGAAACTTCTCCCGAAAACAGTGCCGCGAGCGTCGGAATATGAGCCGGATTTTCAATGATCGGTATGGTCGCTTCTGCATTCTCTTCCCACAGGCCGAGCGCTTTTATGATTTCCTGGCCTCTGAATGTGATTTTCTTTTGGTCTCCGTACAGCTCTGAGATGACATTATTGTTTACCGTATGAACGTGCAGACAGCATCCTGCATTGGTTTTATTGTACAAATGTGTATGAAGGAGTGTTTCCGCTGACGGTTTTAAAGAATGCCCGCTTTCGACAGGCTCTCCGTTTTGATCCACCAGCAGAAAATCTTCATCGGTTTCTTTTCGTTTATCTTTCCCGCTCGCGGTTACGAGAAATGTTAAAGGCTCATCAGAAACTTTAATTGACAGATTGCCGCTAGTCGCCGGAAACCAATCTCTTTCTGCCAATTCCCGTTTTACTTCAGCGAGCTCTCGCCAGCGTTCTTGTTTTGCAGCCATTCCTGTACCTCCGTTACGTTCTCAATCTCTTTTCTAATCTCATAAAAATCGTGATACGGGAGATGATTCAGGTTACGCTCTCGGCATTCGTTTAATAAATAATCCCTTGCAAAGCAAAGGTCAGACAGCTTTGCCGCCTCCACATCTGTAACGGAATCACCGATCATGATGATATATTGGTTCGGTTCAGAAAGGTCATGTATCACCGACGGCTTGCAGCATCCGCATTGATTGCTGCACGTTCCCTTGCAAGAATGCGGCCAGTCAATATGAATATAGTCTTGGTCAAATGACGCATGGTTGCAATAAATATGGTCTTTTTCCACAATGCCTTCAAGCAATGGATACACAAAAAAATCCATACCTCCGCTTACGACATAAAACGGAAGCTCATGCTCCTTGACAAACGCTACAAATTCCCGAAAGCCTTCCCTGATTTTTGCATCTTCCAATACGAATCTCGTCATCTCTTCTTTTAAACTGCTCGGCAGAAGGCCGAACATCCGCCCGACACCTTCCTTAATCGACAGCGATTTGGAGAGCACGCCATCTTTTAATGCCGTCCATTCCGGCGGAGCGAACGTTTTCATAATGCTTATAATGTTATCGTTCATCGTGATGGTTCCGTCAAAATCACAAATAATGAAAGGTTTTCGAGTCGTCATTCTTCCTCAACCTTTCCCCATTTATCTAGCGCAAGCTTCAGATCCTTGCATTGCTTGGCTTTTTCATCAATCGGCTGGGCTTCCAAAACAGCATCAATGACGGCTCTGAACGCTTTGCCTCCGCCTTGGGCGCCATTCGGATGTCCGTGTACGCCTCCTCCGGCGTTAATAATATGATCTATGCCGAAATCCCGCATCAACAGCGGAACCATGCCGGGATGAATGCCTGCTGACGGAACGGCAAATGTCTGATTAAAGGCATCCTCTCTCACACATTCTTCGTGAATCGCGAGCGCATCCTCTCTCGGAAGCGCGACCGAACCGTATGGAGACGGAAAGAGACTGAAATCAGCACCGCAATACCGGTTTAATTTTCCGAGCAGAAGAGCGTGAGAAAAGCCATAATCCGGAGAAGACGTAAACGCCCCGCTGACAGCTGGATGCGCCATAATCGGGATCTGGATTTCACGATCTTCCGCAAGGCTTTGCATGACGTCCAGGCCATAAGCAAAGACATTAAACAAAAGTGCATCCGCTCCCAATTCGGCGGCGCGTCTCGCTTTGTCTTTCAAATCAGCCGTGCGCCCAGTCAAATTCACCGCATACAGCGTTTTATGTCCGGTTTGCTCATATGTTTCCTTCAATATCTGCTTTCCCTCTGTAATTCTTGTTTCAAAAGGCGCCAGACCTGTTTCAAAGAAAATTTCATCGTCCTTAATCAAGTCAACTCCGCCTAGTGCCTGCTGTCTGAGCTGTTCTTTAATATCATTCAGATCTCTTCCGATAACTCCTTTAAAAATGCTCATTAACAGCGGTCTTTCAAACTCCCCAAGCAGCTTTCGGATGCCGTATATGCCAAACCTCGGTCCCGGCAGCGTGCGCTTAAATGCTTCTGAGAAATGAAGATCAAGCAATTTGATTTTTCCGTCCAGCGACAGCTTGCCAAACACTGTTGTCAGCAAAGCCGGAATGTCCTGAGAGAAATTGATTTCAGGATAGGCAATTGTGATCACTGCTTGTTTTCCTGATGCAGGAGTTCCCTCTATCTCCTCAACCTTTATCACCCGCCCCTCGTGCTTTTGCATTTGCTCCTGTTTTAAAAGGGGCAGATCCGTCCAGGAGCCCACTGTCAATCCTGTTGCGATTTGTTCTGCTTTTTTCTCCGTATCGGCTCCCGGTTCTGTCAGGAGATATGTCGCTAATAACTCACTCATGCCAGAGCTCCTTTCATTTTCATCCATATAAAAAAACCTCTTCAAACAGCAATCGCGTCTAAAGAGGTTTCGTTTCTCGTCCGAATCTTATCTCTCAGCCGCCAGCTGCAAGAATTAGCACCGTGCTTTACAAGTCGGTTGCCGGGCTTCATCGGGCTCGTCCCTCTGCCTGCTCTTGATAAGAAAATATAGATTTTATAAATTATTTTGAATTATCCCATCGTTATCAAATCTTGTCAATGCTTTTTTGGGTAAACAGGTTCAGTTTCCCAATTCGATAGGCCGCTTCCTCAAGTCTTTCTTCACTTGTCAGCAGTCCGACTCTGACATAGCCCTCGCCATATTCACCGAAGCCGGTTCCAGCCGCAACCGCCACATTCGCTTTTTCCAGCAAAAGGTTGGAGAACTGCTCAGATGTATAGCCTTCAGGCACAGGCAGCCATGCAAAAAATGAACCTGCCGGAGCTGTCACTTCCCAGCCAATCTCCCGGCATGCCGCGATCCAAGCGTTTCGCCTGCTCTCATAGCGGGCATTTTGCTCCGCCACACACGTTTGATCAGCAAGCAGTGCCGCCGCTGCAGCCTCCTGAGTCGCTCTGAAAAGACTGACAAACATATGGTCCTGATAAAGATTAATCGCTTCAATGACCGAAGCGTTTCCAACGGCAAAGCCGACCCGCCATCCTGCCATGTTATACGTTTTTGACAGCGTGTAAATTTCGATGCCAATATCCTTCGCACCTTCAGTCTGCAAAAAGCTTAACGGCTTGTTCCCGTCAAATCCTACAGCGCCATAAGCAAAATCGTGAACGACACAAATCCCGTTTTCTTTTGCAAAGCTCACGGTTTCTTCAAAAAATTCAGAGGTAGCAACAGCCCCGGTCGGATTATTCGGATAATTTAAATACATCAATTTTGCCTGATCCCTCACCTCAGCTGCGATGCTGCTATAATCGGGAAGAAACGCCCTTTCCTTTACAAGCGGCATCATTTCCATCTTTGCTTTCGCAAGTGTGACACCTGACCAGTAATCAGGATAACCCGGATCGGGCACTAAAATCGTATCACCGGGATTCAGCAAGCATTGCGGGAGCTCGACAAGACCCGCTTTCCCGCCGAATAATACAGCAACTTCAGTTTCCGGGTCGAGATCAATACCGTATTCTCTTTTGTAAAATGCTGCAGCAGCTGACTTCAGACTGTGCGAGCCGCGAAAAGACGAGTATTTATGATTTTCAGGAGCGGCAACAGCCCGTTTCATTTCCTCGACGATATGCTCCGGAGTCGGCTGATCCGGATTTCCCTGTCCAAGATTGATCACGTCGTGTCCTTCCGCGAGCTTTCGATTCACTTTCTGCACCAGAGAAGCGAAGAACTGTTTAGGCAATTCCTTCAATACATGAGACTGTTCAAATATCATCTATTCTCACCTTCTAAAAAAATCTTGAAATGATAGTCCATCATCATATATGGTTAAATCAAAAAAGTAAAGAAAAATTTGGGGGCGTAAAAAATGAAATGGACGATATCTTGTCTTCAATTTGATATTTCTTACGGAAAACCTTCAGAAAATATAAAAAAGGCTGAAAGGTTTATCGAAAAAGAAAGCAAACATGCTGATGTGATTGTTCTGCCTGAACTATGGACGACCGGATATGATCTGGCCAATCTTGATGAGCTGGCTGATGAAGACGGTCGTTCAGCTCAGAGCTGGCTAAAGAAAACGGCTAAAAAACATGGCGTTCATATTGTTGCCGGATCAGTTGCTGTCAGAGAGGATTCTGATGTTTATAATACGATGTACATTGCAGATAAGGAAGGACAAATCATTAAGGAATATAGAAAAGCCCATCTCTTTCAGCTGATGGATGAACATGTGTATTTATCAGCCGGTTCAGAAGATGGGTACTTTGAGCTTGATGGCGTCAAATGCTCTGGGCTGATCTGTTACGATATCCGTTTTCCGGAATGGATCCGAAAACATACGACAAAAGGTGCCAACGTGCTGTTTATTTCCGCGGAATGGCCTCTTCCACGCCTTGACCATTGGAAAAGCCTGCTTATAGCCCGCGCCATTGAAAATCAATGCTTTGTCGCCGCCTGCAATTGTACCGGTTCAAATCCAGATAATGAATTTGCCGGACACAGCCTGATTATTGATCCATGGGGGCGCGTACTTGCTGAAGGCGGCCTGGAAGAAGGTATTGTCCGAGCGGAAATCAACCTTCAGGAAAGCGTTGAGGTGCGTAAGCGTATACCTGTTTTCGATGATATCAGAAAAGATTTATATTAAAAAATAGATTGACAACTTACTAAAACACCTGTTACTATGTTCATCAACTGATAAATTAGAATTGTTTAACAAGTGAATATATTCTCTTATCGAGAGTTGGGCGAAGGATTTGGCCTTTTGACCCCAACAGCAACCGACCGTAATTCCATTGTGAAATGGGGCGCATCTTTTTCGCGCCGAGACGCTTGTCTCTTAAGGCACGGTGCTAATTCCATTCAGATCTGATCTGAGAGATAAGAGAGGCGGACATAGATGTTAAGCCTCCTTCTCTCTGAGAAGGAGGCTTTTTTTACGGCGCTTCAGCTGCAAACGTATCTAGCGATTACATAAATTGGAGGTTATGACAATGGCAGTCACAAAAACACCTTTATACGAAACGTTAAATGAAAGCTCCGCAGTGGCACTGGCGGTAAAACTTGGTTTATTTCCAAGCAAAAGCACACTGACATGCCAGGAGATCGGTGACGGCAACTTAAATTACGTTTTTCATATTTATGATCAAGAACATGACAGAGCGTTGATCATTAAACAGGCGGTTCCTTATGCAAAAGTCGTCGGAGAAAGCTGGCCGCTGACAATCGATCGCGCAAGAATCGAAAGCAGCGCTCTCATCCGTCAGGGCGAGCATGTCCCTCATCTCGTTCCAAGAGTGTTCTATTCCGATACTGAAATGGCGGTTACCGTCATGGAGGATCTTTCTCACCTGAAAATCGCAAGAAAAGGACTCATTGAGGGCGAAAACTACCCTTACCTGTCACAGCACATCGGTGAATTTCTAGGAAAAACACTTTTTTATTCATCGGATTACGCGCTTGAACCTAAGGTCAAAAAACAGCTTGTTAAACAGTTTACAAATCCGGAGCTGTGCGACATAACGGAAAGACTTGTCTTTACAGACCCTTTCTTTGACCATGACACAAATGATTTTGAAGAAGAGCTTCGTCCTTTTGTCGAAGAGCTTTGGAATAATGACAACGTCAAAATCGAGGCCGCAAAGCTGAAAAAGTCATTTTTAACATCGGCAGAAACACTCATTCACGGTGACTTGCATACAGGAAGCATTTTTGCCAGCGAGCATGAAACAAAGGTAATTGATCCTGAATTTGCTTTTTACGGACCGATTGGCTTTGATGTGGGCCAATTTATCGCCAACTTATATTTGAATGCACTCGGGCGTGACGGTGATGCCAGAGAGCCGTTATATCAACATGTCAAGCAGGTTTGGGAAACATTTCAAAAAACATTCACTGAAGCCTGGGAGAAGGACAGTTTGGATGTTTACGCCAACATCGACGGTTACCTTTCTGATACGCTCAGTCATATTCTTGAAGAGGCAATCGGGTTTGCGGGCTGCGAGCTGATACGCCGCACGGTCGGCCTTGCCCATGTTGATGATCTGGATACGATCGTGCCGTTTGATAAACGAATCGGCAGAAAGCGTCTGGCGCTTGCAACCGGCGCAGCCTTTATCGAAAAACGTTCGGAATTCAAGACGATAACAGATGTTACTGAATTATTTAAGTTACTTGTAAAGGAATGATCTGTTCATGACCTATTCATTTGCTGTTCCGCGTTCTGTTGAATGGAAAGAAACAGCTATTACCATTTTAAATCAGCAAAAGCTTCCTGATGTGACGGAATATTTAGAACTGACAACGAAAGAGGATGTATTTGATGCCATTGTCACGCTCAAAGTAAGAGGCGCCCCGGCGATCGGCATTACGGCAGCCTTCGGACTTGCGCTTACTGCAAAAGACATTGAAACGGATGATGTTACTGAATTCCGCCGCAGACTGGATGATATCAAAGAGTATTTAAACAGCTCACGGCCCACCGCCATTAATTTATCATGGGCGCTTGAGAGACTGCGCCATTCGATCGAAAACGCCATTTCCGTAAATGAAGCAAAAACAAACCTTGTCCATGAAGCGATTCAAATTCAGGTCGAGGATGAGGAAACGTGCCGGATGATCGGTCAAAACGCCCTGCAGCTTTTCAAAAAAGGCGACCGGATTATGACAATCTGCAATGCCGGCTCTATCGCGACAAGCCGCTACGGTACGGCGCTGGCTCCATTTTATTTGGCCAAACAAAAAGATTTGGGACTGCACATTTATGCCTGTGAAACAAGGCCTGTTCTTCAAGGTTCGCGCCTGACTGCGTGGGAGCTGATGCAGGGCGGCATTGATGTCACTTTGATCACAGACAGCATGGCCGCCCATACGATGAAGGAAAAACAAATTTCTGCTGTCATCGTCGGCGCCGATCGCATTGCAAAGAACGGTGATACGGCAAATAAAATCGGAACATACGGTCTCGCAATTTTAGCCAACGCCTTTGATATTCCGTTTTTTGTCGCCGCACCATTATCCACATTTGATACGAAAGTGAAATCTGGCGCTGATATCCCGATAGAGGAACGCGATCCCGAGGAAGTCAGGCAGATTTCAGGAGTCCGGACCGCTCCATCTGAAGTGCCCGTCTTTAATCCCGCTTTTGACATTACACCCCATGATCTCATTTCAGGAATTATTACTGAAAAAGGGATTATGACCGGTAACTATGAAGAAGAGATTGAACAGCTCTTCAAAGGCGAAAAGGTCCACTAAAAACCGCTGCCCTTTGCTCATTTTGAGCGAGTCAGCGGTTTTTTTGTTTGTTTTTATTCATATTGATGATTTCATCTTTTTGAGCGCTTGATATGATGTGCAGTTTCACAAACAGTTTGGCAAAAACGGCAATTTTCTCAGAGCGGCTCGGCTTCAATTGCTTTGTCCTCCTTTTTCATCAGACCAACTTTTTTCACTTAATAAAATGATATGTCAGCCGCGAAAAAAAGGAACGTACCATATGTTTTATTTTTCTTTGTAGGAGATTCTCTCGATGTTCAGCAAAAATGCTTTGATATCGGTTTTGCTCCCAGCGTACCCTGTTAACGAGCTGTTTTTGCCGATCACTCTGTGACATGGGACAAAAATCGGCAGGTCGTTTCGTTTATTAGCCTGTCCGACTGCGCGCACCGCTTTCGGACTGCCTACCGCTTCGGCAATGTCAGCATAGCTTCTGGATTCTCCGTATGGTATCATCGCCAGCGCCTCCCACACTTTTTGCTGAAAAGGGGTGCCCTTTTGACTCAGCGGCAGTGAGAATGTCTTTCTTTCACCGGTGAAATATTCATGAAGCTGTTTTTTCGCTTCTGCCAGATAAGGTGTTTCCTTGCGCTCAGTATCCTGAACGGTTTCTCTCCAATCCATCCAATCTTCCTGGCTGAGAAACAGACGGGTAATCTGGTCATCCTCCTCGGCAATGAAAAGTTCTCCGAGCGGCGTTTCCGCTGTCGTGTAGTAATTCATTCATCAATCCTTCTTTCTTCAGCATTTTGTCTGACGGGAAGCGTAAGGTGGAAAACGGTGCCTTTCCCTTCTTCACTTTCCACCATGATTTCGCCTTGATGTTCTTCAATAATTTTATAGCTTACCATAAGCCCAAGTCCAGTTCCCCTTTCCTTTGTCGTATAAAACGGTTCACCAAGGCGTTTTAATTTATCTTCTGTCATTCCGATTCCCTCGTCTTTTAAGGAGATGACTACATGATCCCGGTCCAATGTTCTCATCGTCACAAAAATGTTTCCGCCGTTAGGCATTACTTCGATGGCATTTTTTAATATATTGATAAATACTTGCTTCAGCTGATTCGGTTCACAGTAAATCGGAGGAATGTCGTCAATTAAATCAAGATGCATTTGTACATTGCTGAGATTGGCTTGCGCATTCAAAAGGTCAATGGTGTCTTTCATAATTTGGGTAACATGTTTTTCTTCATACATAATGGCCTGGGGCTTCGCTAAAATCAAGAATTCGGTGATAATGGATTCGATGCGCTTTAATTCTGAGGTGATCACATTAAAGTAAAGGGCGTAGTCTCCCTCCACACTTCCTTTCAAAAGCTGAATGAAGCCTTTAAGTGCAGTCATCGGATTTCTGATTTCATGAGCAATGCCGGCAGCAAGTTCGCCGACAACATGAAGGGTATCTGACTTGCGCAGACGTTCCTCCAGTTCTTTTCGCTCGGTTACATCTTTAAAGATAGCCAGGTTCATATTTTGAATAATATTTCGTTTAAATGAGAATTCGAGTTTCCTATTGTCACTGCTGTTCAGCAAAAATGGAATTTCGTTGTCCATTTCATCAAAATTAATCTGCCTTGCTGATGATGCAAGATTTTCTATTTCATAGGAAGAAATAATCTCTAACAGGCTGTGCTTTTTAATCTCTTCATGTGACAGGCCTAAAATATGGCTTGCTACGGGATTAGCATCGATGATTCGGTATTGATTGTCGAACAGTACATTGCCGTCCATTGAGCCATTAAACACTTTTCTGAATTTCAGCTCACTTTCCCGTAGCTCCTTTTCCATCCGCTTTCTGTCGCTGACATTTCTTAAAATCGTCAAGTGCTGATTTTCAAGTATTGTTCGCTTTGAAGTGAATTCAAGTTCCTTAAACTGACCGTTTCCCATTTGGAACAGCAGCTCTTCTCTAATCTCTCCGTATTTTGCGTATTTCTTTTTCGTTACGCTGTATTTTTTCTGAGAATCAACGAGAAAATCACACAGCCTTCTTTTCAACAGCAAATTCATCGGCAACTCAAAAATTTTACAGGCTGACTGATTCGCCTTGACGATTCTTCCGTCATTCGACCAGATGATAATGGCATCCATCGCATTTTCAAATATTTCTCTGAAGCGCTCCTCACTTTTAAAGAGCTGCAGCTCCATAGACCGCTTCTCTGTGATATCTCTCATAATAGACATATAAAACCCGCTGATGATGTTTGAGGTAATCGTGAATTCAAATAGCTTTTGAACGCCTGAACGAAGCTTAACGGGCAGCTCCCCCTGCGCTTTTCCCTTACGGTTGAGCGTCTTCCAAATGTTGTCTAAATCTTTCCGCGATCCGCTGTCTATGAACTTATACAACGATAGATGAGACAGCTCATTATGATTGATTTCAAAGCTTTTGCAGAAGGACAAATTGGCATCGATAAAACTGCCGTCTTTATCAAACAGGACGATTCCGTCAACAGCCCTGTCAAACAAGTCTTTAAAAAGCTGTTCATTCATTGAGAATTCCCGTTCCAGAATCTTCTTTGAAGATATATCTCTCATGACAACAAAAAAGAAATCCTCGCCAATCCCTCTTTTGGCCAGAAACTCTATGTATTTTGTCGCCCCGCCATCAAGCCTGATCGGAACCTCCTTCCACAGGAAACCTTTTTTAAAAAACTTCTTTACGGCAAAATTCAGTTCATCCTGTGGGATTGAAAACAAAAAATCCAAAACGGAACGCTTCCTCAAATCTTCCGCATCAACTTGAAGCATCCTCTCTGTCGCTTCATTCGCTTGAACGATTCGCATTTCATTATCACATATAAAAATAGCATCGAGCGTATTGTTGACAATCACTTGATGCTGATTCAATTCCTTTTTCAGCTGGGCATTTTCTTCTTTGAGGCGCTTCAATTCTTCCCGCATCTCCGTATTTTTCTGGGCACCAAGAGTTTCCATGCGTGTACACTCCTTCTTCAAAACCTATCCCTCAATATTTCTACAAAATGCGGGAACTTCCTTCATTCGCCCTATAAATTTCAGAAAATTTCAGCTTGATTACATAAAGAAGACATTTTCTACTTTCCTTACCTTCACTTTACATCGTCCTAACAATCAGCGTTTTTTCCGATTCCTTTTTCATTTTATATTTTAAAATATATACCAGCAGGGAATAATCTCTTAGTGACTGATGAAAGAGAAGGTGATGCTATGAATAAATCGCGGGACAGTTATTTTGATAATGCAAAATTCTTATTGATATTCCTTGTTGTATTCGGCCATATTCTTCGTTCCTTTATTAATGATAATCACTTTATGCTTTACCTCTACAAGTTCATTTACACATTCCACATGCCTGCCTTTATTCTTGTATCCGGTTATTTTGCGAAAGGCTTTAAACGCCCTGGATATGTAAAAAAGCTGGCGGCTAAGCTGATTATTACGTATTTGATTTTCCAAATCATCTATTCCGTCTTTTATTACTTGATGCAAGACGAAAGCATGGCAAATGTGAATCCGATTGATCCGCAATGGTCGTTATGGTTTCTCGTAAGCTTATTCTTTTGGAACCTGCTGCTTTATCCTTTTTCAAAGCTTCCAAAGCTGTGGGCGCTGTTTGTCAGCTGCGGAATCGCCGTGCTGATCGGCTATCTCGACTTTGTAAGCAACACGCTGAGCTTGTCGCGGACATTTGTATTCTTACCAATGTTCCTTGTCGGATTTTATTTAAATAAACATCATTTTGATTTATTGAGATCAAAACGAGGCAAACAAATTGCACTCGGGGTGCTTGCCGCCGTATTCGTCATCTGCTGGGGCATTGACTTCGACTATTCATTTCTGTTTGGCTCAAAACCGTATTCTTCATTTGGAGACGTTACCTTGGCAAGCGGACTTTCCCGAATCGGCTGGTATGTTCTCGCCTTTGCGGCAACCTTCGGCTTTTTAGCGCTCGTTCCGCAAAAACGGTATTTCTTTACCAAATGGGGAACCCGGACATTTTACGTGTATTTGCTTCACGGGTTTATTATTAAAACGCTGAGACAGGTTGGGCTTGAAGATGTGCTTACTGACTATCACAGTTTAGTCATTCTCTTACTGTTAACAGCAGCCCTGACATCAGTCCTCTCCAGCAACTTTGTTAAGACCGTTGCTCAGCCTTTCATTGAGCTGAGAATGACTAGTCTATTGCAATTTGTCAAAGGGACGGGCAAAAATGCTTATTTAAAATAAAAAGGACCTCTTAAGCGGAACACCGCCTAAGAGGTTTTTTTATTTTTGTTTTTTCTCTTTATTTTTGTCAGGCTTTGTGACTTCCAGCGTTTCGATGATCTTTCCGGCATTGTAATCCCCAAATTCACTTGAGAATTCTTCCTCCAGCACTTCCTTATTCATTGGCTTTTTATGATTTTGCATGTCACGGCTATGACGGTTTTTCTTCACCATTACATGCCTCCTTGCTTACCCTGCTTGGAATTGCGGTTTGCCCCTCTAAAGTTCGGGTCGTCATGATATTGTGTCTTATATGAATTTGGGTCCATGCTCTCTGTAGGTGTATTGTTATTTTTAATGGCTTCATTTACTTCAGCTTTGCGCTTCATAGAAATCCTCCTCGCCAGTTTTTATTTCGCTAAGATGCAGGAGCGTTACACTGCACCTGTTGATGTTAGGTTCTCCAACAGAAACGGGCACCACACTTCTTTTTTTTGGCAATCAAAAAACACCGCAAAACGCGCGGTGTTTTTTCTATCCGATAATCACTCTTTCCTTCGGATAATGATAATTCGCTTCAATTTCCTTTCTGCCGATCAAATACAGGAAGGTCAGAATACCGATTCGCCCGATAAACATGACAATCATGATGACGCATTTTCCAACGTTGCTTAAATCGGCAGTAATCCCAAGTGAAAGCCCGGTTGTACCGAATGCCGAGCACACTTCAAACAAAAGCTCCGTCAGGGAATGCTTTTCTGTAATGGTCAGGATAAGTGTCGCGCCAAAAACGAGCAGAATCGCCATCATCGTGACAACAAGCGATTTCATCAGATCGGCAGGATGCAGCTCACGTTTGAATACCTTTACGGCTTTATTGCCGCGTGCAAAATGAAACAGCGCAAGAAGGTTTAAGGCGAACGTCGTTGTCCGTATGCCTCCCCCGACTGAGCTTGGCGACGCTCCGATAAACATCAGCGCGCAAATAAAAAAGATTGTCGGACCTGATAATTGGCTGATATCAATGGTTGCCAGCCCCCCGCTCCGGGTAGCCGTCGATTGAAACAGGGACAGAAACAAAATATCATGCCATGACTTACCCGCAAACGCGTGGTTTGCTTCCAGAGCATAAATGCCGATGGCCCCAAATAAAACGAGTGAACCGAATGTGATCGTGGTGATTTTCGTAAAAAGTGTAAACGGGTATCTGCGATGCTTTGAAAACAAGAAATCCTTTACTTCGACAAGCACAGGAAATCCAATTGCTCCAAATACAATTAAAAGCATTGTAATAAACTGCACAAAATAATCGTGACGGAATGGAATCATAGATCTGCCGGTTATATCAAATCCGCCATTTGTGGTTGCGCTGATACTGGCAAAAAACCCATGTAAATAAGCTTCCTGAAAGGAATCAAAGTAGGTTAAAAAATAGGTGCCAAGTATAAGCCCGCCAAAAAATTCAATCCACAAAATCAGAAAAAGAACCTGCTTCATGAGATTGACAATTCCTGAAAACTGAGATTGGTTTTGGTCAACCATAATCAATTTCCGTTCTTTCAGCCCGATTCGTTTTCCCATGATCAGCCAAATGAACGTCCCGAGCGTCATAATCCCAATTCCGCCAAATTGCAGAACAAATGCCAGTATAAAGATGCCTGTTGTGCTGAAAGTATCAGCTGTATCAACGACTGTCAGCCCCGTCACGCTGACTGAACTGACAGCCGTAAACAGCGCATCAATAAACGTCCACTCCGCCCCCGGTTTATGGGCTGCCGGCAAACTCAGCAATATAACGGCCACTGTAACCGCAAGAAAATAATATAATGCAATCAGCTGGGCTGGTGATAGTGCCTGTATCAATTTTCCAAGCTTAAATTTCATGTAAAATCCTTCTGCCTCTCTTTTTAAGTACGGTAATTATTCTAAAGATATTAGCTTCATTTTTAAAGGCTTTTACGAAACATTTTCTTAACTTGCTTATTTTTTTATTATTTTAGTCAATGGATAAAAGAAAAAAACCTCTGAGGATTCTCAGAGGGACAATGTGTTTGTATTATTTAGCTTCTAACCGTCTGATACGCTCATCTAAGTCAGGGTGTGTAGAGAAAAGCGAAGAACGCTTTTTGCCATTAATCTTTAACGTTTGGACAGCTGTCTGATCGTCCTCCATAATCCGGGAAGAATAGCCTTTAAGCGTCCGAAGCGCATGAATCATTTTATCCTTGCCGGCAAGATCCGCTCCGCCCCTGTCAGCATGAAATTCACGGTGGCGTGAATACGCAAACACAACCAGGCTGCCGAGTATCGAAAAGACAATCTGAAAAACAATCATTGCAATAAAATGAACGATCGGCGCTAGATCTTCTTTAACAAAGCGGCTTGCAATCCAAGCGGCGATACGCGATAAGAAGACGACAAAGGTATTAACAATACCTTGTAAAAGCGTCATTGTTACCATATCACCATTTGCGATATGCGCGACCTCGTGGGCAAGCACACCTTCAACCGCCGCATCATCCATCTGCTCAAGCAGTCCTGACGATACTGCGACAAGGGAACGGCGTTTTGACGGTCCAGTCGCAAATGCGTTCACTTCAGGTGAACGGTAAATGCCTACTTCCGGCATTTTTGTTAAACCGGCAGAGCGGCTTAATCGATGGACACGATCAACCAATTGCTGTTCCTCATAGCTGAGCGTGTGTTTGTTCGGATTCAGCACTCTGACGCCCATCATCGTCTTTGCCATCCATCTGGACATCGCAAGCGACGTAAAGGAACCGACAAAACCAACGACTAAACTGAACACTAGAAGCGCCATTAGATCGATACCGCCATCAGCTTTAAAGTACGTTCCGACGCCAGTAACAGAGCTTAAAACAGACAAAACGATCCCGATTGTTGTAAGCACCAAAATATTCGTTAAAATAAACAGAAAAATTCTTTTCGCCATAGCAACCTCCGTTATTTTAAGTTCAAAGGAACCTGTATATTCAAATTATAAAACATACGTTTGAAAATGCAAGGAATTCGACGTATGATGTTAATGTAAATTGCAGACGCTTCAATTTTGAACTTATACATAGCTTGTATCCGCGTCAAATTGTTTAAAGAGGTGAACAATGAACATTTTTAAGCTCTCTCGAACCGATATGGTGCGGCTGCTCTATTCCCTAAAAGGGCAAGGAGAACATAGCCCGCTCGACATTCTCGTCCAATCAGCGAACATGTCAGCAGAAAAAGCAGCCAATCATCTTGAAATTCCTGAGTTTCTTACAAGATACGAACGAAAAAAACAGAAAAAAGAATACGGTCTTTCAACAAATGAAATCGTAGAGCTTGGCAACTTATGTGAGCTGACTTCATTAAAATCAACTGCAATTCAAAACTGGGTAAAGCGCGATATCAAGGATCTGATCGGACACCCTGAGCTGGGCAAAAAATATTCGGTTGAACAGGCAGTTATTCTTTTAATTGTACGTGATTTAAAATCCATTTATGACTTTGAACACATACGGGCTATTTTGAAAGCGGCCTTTAACACAATCTCAGACAGATCTGATGACGTCATCAGCCCGATTGCTTATTATGAGAGCTGTGCATATGTGCTTGATGCCATCCAGCACCACGAAACACCTTCTATGAAAGAATCAAATCTGCAGGAGATCGTCGAACAGGAGACAGAACGCCTCCATCACCGTTTTGAAGTACTGAATGACAGCCAATGGCTTAAAATCAGACAGATTATCGCCATTACAGTCCTCTCCATTTTGACGTTCCATATTCAGACAACCGCTCATCAAATGACAGCAGACTTTTTATAGTCTGTGTCACCCTCGGCCCCAAGGCCGGGGGTTTCTTATTCTCCAAACAATTGCCAGCATAAATCACCCCCGTATATTTCAAACTAAATACGCATTAAGAATTTCTTTATAGAAAAAGGAGATGAAAAAGATGGCGAGCAGAAATAAACTCGTTGTTCCAGGAGTGGAGCAGGCACTAGACCAGTTTAAACTCGAAGTGGCTCAAGAATTCGGTGTAAACCTTGGTTCTGATACAGTTGCACGCGCTAACGGCTCTGTAGGCGGGGAAATGACAAAGCGGCTGGTACAGCAAGCCCAATCACAATTAAATGGCACAACTAAATAAATTCAGGTCATTTATTCGCCGGGGTCACTCGGCGAATCTTCAGTTTGAGCTGAATGATTATCACTGCTTGGATTACGGCGGTCAGAAGCGTTACCTCTGCTATGATGTTTGTCTTGTTGACCGTTATTCCAGTCCCTGTGATACTGGCCTTGGCCTCTTCCGCCGTTATTCCAGTCCCTGTGATACGGGCTTTGGCCTTTTTTACCGCTGTTGTCTTCATTTCCTTTATCTTGAGGATCTTGTGTTGGGGGTTGCTCATGATCCCCATCTTTTTCGGTATTTTCGTTTTCATCTGATTCCTTTACATTTTGATCTTTGTTACTATCATCAGTCTGCTCATCCGCTGCATCTTCTTTCTGGTCTCCGGTATCTGGATCATCCAGCTGTTCATTGTCCTCTTGCTTGCTGTCCTGGCCGTCGGTTTGATCGACGTTTTCATCCTCATTTCCGGCACCTTTTTGATCTTCTTCCCCGGATGGTTTGCCGGAATCATCTTTTGACTTTTTATCATCATTTTTTTCATTTGATTTGATGTAGCTGCCTGTTGAAACGCCTTCTTTTTTTGCTTTTTCTCTCGTTTGCATATCTGACTCGAGAGATTCCATGCGGTATGTCGTTTTATATTTTTCCGTCACGTCATTCAGCTGTTTTTTCACAGCTTTCTTATATGTATTGTCTTCCGTATTTTCATAAACAGTGGAAATCAATATTTCTTTCGATTTCTCAACATATCCGTGCTCATTGCAGTCGGTTATAATATCGTCAATCACCTTTTTAAAATCGGTCTTCTCCCAATCATCTATATCATTTACGACCTTTTTTCCCTCATCGTTTAAAGGCGTCAGTTCAATGACTTCGTAATCGCTGTTTAACGCCATTTCGAAGCTCGGATTGATATCAATTGTCATATACGCATAGGCCTTATTGTTAGAAAAAACGGGGAGAACTATAAAAATAAAAAGCATAATAGCAGTCATCGTAAAAACCCCCATTTTGAAAGGGCGCAGTTTTAAAAAATCAAAAAAGCTGGCCCTTCTGCCCATGCGTGATTCACTCGGAAGCATGATTTCTTCTCCGATTTCATAGCTGCGGCGATCATTTTTAGCTTTTAAAAATTGTCCGTCAGGGGTCAGCAATGTGACGAATTTTCTATTTTTCTCTACTATAATCCCTCTTCTCATGAGTGCAGCACCCCTTTAAGATAATCTTTTAAATAAATATAATCACCCGTAATGATAATACACATCGCAATAATATATTTCCTGTTTCTCTCAATCGTTTTTCGGCTTACAGATACAAGCTGCTCCAGCTGCTTGACCGGAAGCTGTTTCTTTGTATACAGGATAGCGGCCAATTCTTCATGTTCAACAAGCGTCATTGCCACCTTTATGGCGTTTTGCCTTGCATCCGTGTGCTTTGGAGAATTTTCAAGCAGCTCTTTAAATGATAAACCATAATCCTTGAGCTGCTTTTGAAAATAGAGGATTTCCTCCCGTCTCTGCTCCTGTTCAATCTGACGGCGGTATTCATCAATGGAAAGCTCGGCTTCAATCAGGCTTTGTGATGACTCCTGATCGTCTCCTTCCTGTAAATCGATATTGATATTTTGTGCGCTTCTGGCTTCTTTTCTAATGTAATCAATGACTTTTCTTTTTATAATAAGCTCAGCAAATGCGAGCAGAGAATTGCCTTTTTCAGGTGAGTATTTTTCAATAGCTTCATTAAATGCGATCAGTCCGATGCTGAACTCATCGTCTTTTTCATCTATATATCGTTTACAAACGGATGAAACCGTCTTTGCGATAAATGGCTTATATTGCTGTATTAATTCATTTTGCAGATCTTTATTGCCTTTTTGTATACTTTCAACAGATGTTTCAAGCGTTTGCTTCTTTTTTCCAAATTTAAACAAAAGGCTAAGCACTGGTTTCACCTCAGTTCCTCCCTATAACTACTCATTAATGATAGCTAATTTGATAGGGAATCGCAAAGGAGAAAAAGAAATATTGATTTCCAATGTCTCAATTGTGACAAACCATTCCGACGTCCTATACATGATTTCGTGTCTTTCTAAAGAATTAAGGGGGTTTTATACATGTTTTTTGTAACAAAGCTGTTATAAAAATGTTATTTTATTTCGCCTGTGAAAACGTTTCAAACACAAAAAAACACTGCTTTTCATGCAGTGTCTTTCAGATTACGCCCGTTCCCGGCTGTTATTTTGTTTGTTTTGTGTGCCCTCCGGCTGTTTTTTTACACCTGAGATGAACCAGCCGCAAACCGCAATTGCCGCTAAGACACCCCAGAATATCAGCTTCCATGTTCCCGAATGGATAAAGTGCTCAGAAACCACCGCTATGTCGTGATGGGCAAGTGTATATAAAGCGAGCTTCACTCCAACCCAGCCGACAATCACGAAGGCAGCTGTTTCTAGGCTTGGACGTTCCTTTAATAACTTAACAAACATTGAAGCCGCAAACCGCATGATCACAAGGCCAATGATACCTCCGGCCAAAATGACGATAAATTGTCCTCCGTCAAGTCCGCCGATCTTCGGAAGCGATGTTCCGGGAAGCGTCACAGCCAGTGCGACTGCCGCTAAGATGGAATCAACCGCAAACGCGATATCTGCCAGCTCAACTTTTAAAACAGTCGGCCAAAAACCGCTTTGTTTCGCCTCTTTATGTGTGTCTTCCTTTTTAAATACATATCTTTTCAATAAGTGGCTTGCTGAGATATACAGCAAATAGATAGCGCCAATCGCTTGAACCTGCCACACGTTGACCAAAAAAGAAATGGCGAATAAAGAGCCAAACCGCAGAACAAAAGCCCCTGTCAATCCATAGAATAGCGCTTTTTTTCTTTTTTCCTCCGGCAAATGTTTGACCATCACCGCCATAACGAGTGCGTTATCGGCGGCTAAAATCCCTTCCAGACCGATCAAGACGAGAAGAACCCAACCATACTCTAATAGTAATGCTGCATCCATAAATGATACCCTCCCAAAAAGTTGTTTTCTTTCTCTTCATCCGATCTTATGCCGGCCGGTCCATGCAAAAAAGACCTTTGCCGACATAAGGCAAAGGTCTTGCTAGACATGAATTCAAGGCATGCCAACAAAGCCGATGGATATGGGAATCCATGAAATGACGACTTTGTTTCCGGAAACAAATCCGGACGCTACTCCCCTTTGGGATTTCAAGAAATATGATTTTATACGTCAATCATATGCGCGGCGCGAATTTTTGTCAACGTTTATTTTTTAAAAATACAGACAACTGTTCGGAGTTCGTGCGTTTTTTCCTCTTTTTCATCAGTAAGTAAAACACGAACAGCGCCAAAATCGCTATCCCGATAGGAAGCATATATTGATCGAGAATAGAGCCGACTTCCTTCCAGTTTTCACCGAGCTTCACACCGAGATAAACATATACAAATGTAATCGGCAGCATGGCGATGAACGTATAAAGCGCAAACACCCAAACGTTCATTTTTGCAATTCCGCACGGTATGGAGATCAATGTCCGGATGCCTGGCAAAAATCGGCCGCTGAAGGCTACAAATCCCCCATGCTTTCTGAAAAATTCATCTGATCTATCGAGCGCCTCTGGCTTCATAAAGAGGTACTTTCCAAAACGTTCAAGAAACGGCCTTCCTCCGTACCGGCCGATCCAATACAGCGTAAGCGGGCCGGCCACTCCCCCAAGAGATCCAGCCAAAACAACGCCCAAAAGTGTCATATCACCTTTAGAGACCCAATAACCCGCAAGCGGCAGTACGATTTCAGCAGGGATAAACTCAATACAGAGCGCTAGAAATATCCCTAAATAAGATAAGCTTTTAAATGCTTCAATCCATGACATAACCAGCTCTTCGATCGCCATCACTTCCCCTTGTCCACCTTTATATAGAAGCATTTTGATTTATCAGCAAACATCAACATGATTTTAACACATTTTTCACGGTCAGCTGAACTAAAAATAGATCTCACCGTTTCTCTATGATCTTAAAGGCTGAAACTCTGCAGTTAAGCATCCGATAATAAAGAGAGTCAACAAGACTGGAACACACGACACGGGGGGAATCTCCATTTGGAAATACACGTTACATATCATACGACGCTCATATGTTTATCTATTCTTATTGCCTGCGCCGCATCGTACATTTCCCTTGAACTGTCATGGAAAGTCACGATTAATACTGGTTTAAAAAGCAAGATTTGGCTGATAGGCGGCTCACTCATTATGGGATTCGGTATTTGGTCCATGCATTTTGTGGGAATGATGGCCGCGGATATGGAAATGCCGATGCAATATGAATTCATGCCTTTAATTGCATCCATCGGAGCAGCTGTTTCTGGATCTTTTGTATCTTTATATTTAGTCAGCCGGCACATTCTTACATATTACAGACTGCTTATCGGATCAGTTGTGCTTGGCGCATCCATAGCATCTATGCACTATCTCGGAATGTCTGCCATTTCCCGGGTAATGATTATATATGAACCGTTTCTATTTACGGTATCCATTATCATTGCGATCGTGGCATCTTTCGTCTCGTTAAAAATATTCTTTGACTTGGCTTTGAAAAAACATTCCGATCATCTTATGCTCTATAAAGTCATCAGTTCGATTATAATGGGTGCAGGAATTTCAGGCATGCACTACACAGGGATGTTGGCAGCATCTTTCCACGAGGACATGGCGCCATCAGAAAGTCATATGGAGGTCCATACGTTTCATTGGTCTATTTTTGTCACTTTAATCATTTTCTGTATACAAACGCTATTATTATTCAGTTCCCATGCTGATCGGAAGTTTATTAAACAGAGCGAACACATAAAGGATAACGAACAGAGGTTTCAATCTTTAATCGTCCACAATATAGATGCAATCTTCATTCTGTCATTAGAAGGAGAGATTATTTCATCCAACCATGCCGGCGAGGATATGATCACAAAATTCGGCTTTAGCATGCAGGATTGGAGAAACTATACATCTCATAAGATTCAGCGTCTATTTGAGCAAGTCAAAAAAGAGAAGCAAGCCATTAACAGCGATAACGATCTTATCACTGAAAAAGGCCAGTTTCACTTAAATATGACGCTTATCCCTGTTGAGGTCAATCAAAAGCTGGACAGCATTTATGTTATTTGCAAAGACATGACGAAGCAGTACAGAGCAGAAAAAGAAATCCATAGAATGGCTCATTACGACTCACTGACAGATTTACCTAACAGAAGGCACGCCATTTCTCACTTAACAGAGGTGATGAAATGCGAGCATGCCTTACATTATCACACTGTTGTATTCTTTCTGGATCTAAACCGATTTAAAGTGATTAACGATGCATTAGGACATAATGTCGGCGATCAGCTGCTTCAGCTGGCGGCGAAACGCCTGTTATCTGTTGTCCCTGATAATGGATTTATCGCCCGTCTTGGCGGTGATGAATTTATTATTATATTAACGGACTCCAACAGCGGAACAGGCGAAGCCGATGCATTAGCAAGAAAAATTATCCAAAAATTCAAAAATCCTTTCAAAGTACAGGATCATACACTTGTCACATCTGTCAGCATCGGGATTGCGATTTCCCCGAAAGATGGGACGGATGGTCTTGAATTGATGAAAAAAGCGGATATGGCGATGTATGCCGCTAAAGAACGAAACAAAAGCAAATACAGATACTATTCCTTTTCAATCGGCAACAAAGAAACCGTCAAGCTTAACCAAGAAATGGCACTTAGAGAAGCAATCGAAAACGATCGATTTGTTCTGCATTATCAGCCCCAATTCAGCACCAAAAGCCAAAAAATGACAGGTGTTGAAGCGCTGATACGCCTTGTCACACCCGACGGACAGCTGTGTCCGCCCGGAGAATTCATCAGTGTTGCTGAAGAAACAGGTCTCATTATTGATATCGGAAAGTGGATTATAGATGAAGCATGCAAGCAGGCAAGAGCTTGGTATGACAAAGGGTATAAC
Organism: Bacillus tequilensis KCTC 13622; assembly: GCF_000507145.1. Taxonomy (GTDB): domain Bacteria; phylum Bacillota; class Bacilli; order Bacillales; family Bacillaceae; genus Bacillus; species Bacillus tequilensis. The sequence goes on from NZ_AYTO01000041.1 coordinate 463,439, forward strand.
CTTTCTGTCGCCATTAATATTTCCGCCAGACAGTTTCAATCCAAAGATCTGATCCCCCTGATCAAGGATGCGCTTGAAAAGTACCAGCTTCCTCCGCAGCTTCTTGAAGCAGAAGTGACAGAAAGCATGACAATGGACAATCTTGATCACTCCAAGAGGGTTTTGTCATCCTTAACGGAATTAGGAATCAGAATCAGTATTGATGATTTTGGAACAGGGCACAGCTCTCTTAGCTATTTGAAGGACTTTCCGATTCACAGACTAAAAATCGACAAATCATTTATCGACGATATTCAGACCCATCCGAAAGCAGAGCAAATTACCGGGGCGATAATTGCTATGGGCCATCAGCTGTCTTTGCAGGTGATTGCAGAAGGTGTGGAAAATTCAGCTCAAAGACAGCTGCTTTACGAAAAAGGCTGTGATTATTTACAGGGCTTCTTTTTCAGCAAACCGATACCGCCGGAACAACTCGAACAATCCTTTCTGAAACAGCCGCCGCATTAACAGCACGGCTGTTTTTTCACCCATAAGTTACTACACATGAATTATACTCCTTCTCTCCACACTAAAGAAAAAAAGGGGTTTATCAATATGCATACAATGTGGAAGGGATCGATCAGTTTCGGATTAGTTAATATCCCCATCAAGCTATATGCGGCCACGGAAGATAAAGACATTAAGCTGCGCAGCCTTCATAAAGAGGATCACGCGCCGATCAAATACGAAAAAATTTGCACGAATTGCGAACAAACACTCAGTCCTGATGAAATTGTGAAGGGATATGAATATGTAAAAGGAAAATATGTGGTGCTGACGGACGAAGATTTAAAAAGTTTAAAGCAGGAGCATGAAGAGAAAGCGGTTGAAATTGTTGATTTTGTTCAGCTGCAGGAAATTGACCCGATTTATTTTAACCGCTCCTACTTTGTCGGACCGGGAGATAACGGCACGAAAGCTTATACTTTGCTGCGTGAGGCACTGCGTTCAACCGGAAAGATCGGCATCGCCAATATGACGATCAGATCGAAGCAGCAGCTAGCCATTCTCCGCGTTTATGAAAATTGCATTGTGATGGAGTCCATCCATTATCCGGATGAAGTCAGAAGCGCTGCCCATGTCCCGGGTGTACCAGATCAAACAAATGTAAACGAAAAGGAACTGCAAACCGCTATCACATTAATAGATGAGCTGACGACTGAGTTTGAGCCGGAAAAATATGAAGACACGTACCGTCACGCCCTGCTCCAAAGAGTCAACGACAAGCTTGAAAATAAAGAAACAGCCGTCACTCCTGACAAAGCGCCTCCTCGTGAAGATGTCATCGACCTGGTCAGCGCCCTGCAAGCCAGTATCGACCGCACCAGAAGGCCGAACCGGGAAACCCCGGCAGCAGCACCGGCACAAGCCGCTGAATCGAAAGGAGCCGGAGATAAAAAACGAAAAACGACAAGACAAAAAGCCTCCGGCACGTCATAGCCCATGGCGTTTACCATGCAGCCCGTCCTTACTTCGTCACCGCCAATAGGAAATGAATGGCAGTATGAAGTAAAATATGACGGGTACCGCTGTATTCTCCGCATCCATTCAGCGGGTGTGACGTTAACCAGCAGAAATGGCTTGGAGCTTAACAGCACCTTCCCTGAAATCACGCAATTCGCCAAAACAGCCTTTCAGCACATGGAAAAAGATCTTCCGCTGACACTCGATGGCGAAATCGTATGTTTGGTGAACCCTTACCGCGGAGATTTTGAACACCTTCAAGTGCGCGGGCGTTTGAAAAGACCGGACAAGATTCAAGAATCGGCAAACGCGCGGCCGTGCTGCTTTCTGACCTTTGACCTGTTAGAGCGAAACGGAGCAGATATATCGTCTCTTTCGTATCTGGACCGAAAAAAAACGCTGTACGATCTCATATCCGCGGCAAATCTTCCTGCGTCTCCCGACCCTTACGCAAAGGAAACCATTCAATATATCCCCAGTCGTGATCATTTTGATTCGCTATGGAAGATGATCATGAAATATGACGGAGAAGGGATTGTAGCAAAGAAAACAACCAGCAAATGGCTCGAAAAGAAACGGTCGCCCGATTGGCTCAAATATAAAAATTTTAAACAGGCTTATGTTTGTATAACAGGGTTCAACCCCAACAATGGATTTCTGACGGTGTCTGTGTTGAAAAACGGTGTCATGACACCGATTGCCTCTGTCTCGCACGGAATGCGCGATGAGGAAAAAATCGCGATACGCAATATTATGGAACAGCACGGACATCAAACACCTTCAGGCGAATTTACGCTTGAACCATCAATTTGTGCAATCGTTCAATATTTAACGATTCTCCAAGGCACATTAAGAGAGGTGTCGTTTGTCGGTTTCGAGTTCCAAATGAACTGGACCGAATGCACGTATGCACAAGTCATACGCCACTCAAAACCGGTTCATCCAAAGCTGCAGTTCACTAGCCTGGATAAAATCATATTTGAAAAGAACAAAAAAACAAAAGAAGATTTTATTCAGTATATGATTGAAGCCAGTGACTATTTGTTCCCCTTTCTGAACAACCGTGCTGTCACCGTCATCCGCTATCCTCATGGGTCAAGGAGCGAATCGTTTTTTCAAAAAAATAAGCCGGACTACGCGCCGGATTTTGTTCAATCTTTCTATGACGGAAGCCATGAACATATCGTCTGCGAGGATATGTCTACACTATTGTGGCTTGCCAACCAGCTTGCTTTGGAGTTCCATGTTCCCTTTCAAACCATTAAAAGCAGCCGTCCGGCTGAAATTGTCATTGATTTGGACCCGCCTTCACGTGATGACTTTCTCATGGCCGTGCAGGCTGCGAATGAACTGAAGCGGCTGTTTGACTCCTTTGGCATTGCATCGTATCCGAAGCTTTCCGGCAACAAGGGAATCCAGCTGTACATTCCCTTGTCCCCCGAGGCCTTTACGTATGGAGAAACACGCCAGTTTACACAGCTGATCGCTGAGTACTGCACTCATGCATTTCCCGAGTTATTTACAACGGAACGCTTGATCAAAAACAGGCACGGTAAATTGTATCTTGATTATTTGCAGCATGCTGAAGGAAAAACAATTATCTGTCCCTATTCGACAAGAGGAAACGAGCTTGGCACTGTCGCTGCACCGCTCTATTGGCACGAGGTACAAACATCCTTAACACCCGCCATGTTTACAATCGATACCGTCATCGATCGGATTAAAAAGCAAGGCTGTCCATTTTTTGATTTTTACCGCAACCCGCAAGACGAGCCTCTTAGCGCCATCTTGCATCAGTTGAAGAAAAAGAGCTGACTAATGACGTCAGCTCTTTTCCGTTTAACTGTACTTTTTTTCTAACCGTTCTTTTTCCTGGCGCTGGAGCGGGCTTAGCGGCTCATTATACAAATCGATATCAATCGCATATTTAGGGCGCCTTTTCACTTCGGAAAAAATCGTCCCGATATATTCTCCAATGATCCCGATTCCCATTAATTGCAGCCCGCCCAAAAACCAAATGGAAATGATAAGCGACGCCCAGCCTGCATTTGTATGGCCGAGCAGCTTTTGAATAAACGCGCCGATCCCCGCCACAGCGCTGAGGAAAAATAAAACAAAACCTAGAAGCGTAAAGAAACGAATCGGCGCGACACTGAATGATGTAATCCCGTTAAAAGCAAATGACAGCATTTTTTTCAGCGGATATTTCGTTTTGCCGGCAAAGCGTTCCTTACGGTCATACAAGACTTCGGCTGATCTAAAGCCGATCATGGGAACGATTCCTCTTAAAAACAGATTCGCTTCCGGATAGCGCGCGAGCTCTTCAAGAGATCTTTTATTCATTAAACGAAAATCAGCATGGTTATAAATTAATGTAATCCCAAGCTTATTCATGAGCCGATAAAACCCTAAAGCGGTCGTGCGTTTAAAAAAGGTGTCGGTTTTTCTGCTGCGTCGCACCCCGTAAACAATCTCGCAGCCTTCATGATATTTTAAAATAAAATCCCGGATCACAGAAATGTCATCCTGAAGATCGGCATCTATGGAAATGACGCAGTCTGATCTGTTTTTCGCTTTATGCAGTCCGGCTAAAAGCGCTTTTTGGTGGCCGACATTACAGGCTAATTTTAAGCCGGTTACCTTCTTGTTTCTTATGCTTTCCATGGCAATCAAAGCCCAGGTGCGGTCTTTGCTGCCATCATCGACAAACAGGATTTTACTGTCTTCAGCGATTAATGTTTCTGCAATTAAGCCGTCTACAACCTCTGTCAGCTGACGGCTGGTCTCTTGAAACACTTCCTCCTCATTGAAACACGGAACGACGATGGTTAATACGGGCTGCGACTGTTTCAATCAATATCCTCCTTATCTTGTTTCATATAAATAAATGCGCCAGGCGGAATCTTTATGGTCAAATGTCTTCACGAGTGCGAGATCGTTTTGATCAGCATTCTTAATCGGAACTGATGAGAAAATATAGCGTCCGCCCATTTTTTTAAATACATCTGTATTTAATTGAAGGTTGTTAATCGTTTTCTTCGAGTTCTTTTTGAAATTATATCGTTTACCGAGTTCATCGACGAAAAGGTAGCAGCGGCTGCCCCATTCATCAAAGTATTGTTTCAGACTGGCATTTTTTTCTAGCTCTTTTTCGATGATTTTCCTAAATTCATATTTATATGAGAGCGGGTACAGATTATTATACGTGTCTAACGTGTAAAATCCGTTATATTGGGCAATTGACGGATGCAGTCCGATGCTTGCCACCCTGTACGAATCTTGCGGACGTCCGATGAATTTCTTAATCTCGTTGAATTGCTCGGATGCATAAAACTCCCTGAATGTCGGCGCGTTGTAATGAACGCCGTACGTATATTCTTCATTAAAAGGCGCCAGCACCATCAGTTGTGCAGCGACTGCAGCATATACGAGCCATTTCCACCCTCTCCCCATCCGCCAAATGAGATATAAAGCAAGCGCAAAGCTCACGTATATGACTAGCGGCCGCAGAAAATGAAAACGGGCAAAATTAAATTCAGCTAAAAAAGCAAATTTCTGCTTGGGCACCGCCCATATTTTGTTGAACCAAAACGCATACCATAATGACAGCCCATAATTAAGCACACATAAAAACAGATAAACACTTTCCGGCTTTGTCCGTTTTCGCTTGAAAAGCACAGCCGCAAATACGAGAAGCAGGATCGGCAAAATGACTGCGGTATGAGCGGTCATCACATGATTATGGCCATAGACAAAGTTTTTTACGGATAGACGAAGAGAATGCCAAACGTCATGCCGAGATGAAACAAATTCGATCCGATGCATCGGTGCGTGCTCAAACAGCATCGAATAGACAAGCCGATATTCAACGAAAAGATAAATGCTCGTCATAAATGCAATACTGCCTAAAAAGATCAGGTTCCATCTCTTTTTTGTAATGGCATCATACAGCCAAAGGCACGCCATTCCCGCCAAGAAAAAGAAGAAGCCTAAGACAAAGCTTGAATATAAAGGAAGCAAACCGAGCGTCAGCCACTCTCTCCATGAGATATCCCCTTTACGGATATTCAGAAAAGCCCATAATGCCAAAGGGTATCCAAGCGTACTAAGCATCCCCGAAGGCCAAAAAGGTGTTAAGGCAAATGCCAGTGATACGCCAATGCGGATAAAAGCCGCTTTCGGCTCCGGAATCACATGTGTCTTTAGCAGCATGTACATTCCAAAAAAAGCGACAACTCTTGTAATTGTCTGGCTTAATGCATAGGCGGTCATGGAAGAAAACAAAGCGTGGAGCCAAACAATTCCGCTCCACTCGGTGCCAAAGGCATCCCGCGGCAGTCCGTTAATGATTTGCGGAATAGCCGCGTCAACCTTGCCGACGATTTCTCCGCTATCTGCCAAAACCTTGTACCAAGCGATATTGGAATCTAAATTATCGTGGACGCGAATATGCGCATCTTCCTTTAAAATAAAAAGCGGGGAAACATACAGCAAAAGAAGAAATAATGCGATCCATAGATAAAATGTTTCTTTTTTATATTGTCTCATCAATCGTAACATCGCTTACACATCCATCTGTTATTCTGACACCATATCCGGCATGTTCTGCCTCATGTGTCAAATTTTATTATCCCTTTTCCTTTCCAAATCATTCATCAAAAACAATCCGTTTTTCAACCTGTCTCTTACCCATTAATTCCCGCTATCCATAAGGCTCGATCACTTACTATACTGATAGGAGGGAGGGGATATATTTTGTTTACAATCTTACTTTCATTGGCCATACTCGTATGTGTGCCATTTATATATAAAGCGAACCGCAATACAAAAGATGTAAAGGTCAACACCATCTCAATTGATCAAAAAGACGGTCTTCCAGCCAGAAAAAAATTAAATATCCTTCATTTATCAGATCTCCACTTAGAAAACATTTCTGTTTCACCTGAAGAGCTGTATCGTTTAACAAAAAATCAGCCTGTGGACATCATCGCGCTTACCGGGGATTTTCTGGATCGAAAACGTAATATCCCGAAGCTGGCGGGTTACTTAAACGCATTGCAGCAACTAAAGCCTGCATATGGAATGTATGCGGTGTTTGGCAACCACGATTATGTATTGAAAGAAATGGACTTTCAGAGATTAAAACATGTTCTAGAGGAAAACGGCTGTATTGCGCTGCAAAATGAACATGTTCGAATTGAGACGGCTGCAGGGCCTGTCAATATTATCGGCATTGATGATTACAGCACGAACCGTAGTAATATTACCGACTCTTACAAACATCTAGAAAACGGCTACGATCTTGTATTAACACATGACCCAAACATTATTCTGGATATGAAGGATGTTCATTATGATTACCTGCTTTCAGGCCATTTTCACGGCGGACAAATTCACTGGCCTAAACCGTATCATTTGGTGAAAATGGGCAAGCTCGTGCGCATGAACATGATTAAAGGCCTTCACTATCATTACGATAAACCGTTTTATATCAGTGAGGGCTTGGGACAAACCGGAGTAAATATCCGTGTCGGAAGCCGGCCTGAAGTGACATTTCATCAAATTTAATCTAAAAAAGACTGTGCTGGCCATGGCATCAGTCTTTTTTTTGATAGATTTTCTGAAGCTTTTCTTTTGATATAAACAAATAGGATGAATTCGGTAAATGGCGTAAGTTCACTGGCTTTGAAGTAAGATATAAAATCGGCACATGGGAAATTTTTTTAAAGCGTCGGTAAAAAGGATTGACCGGGGTGACCACATCAAAGCCAAGTCTTTCCACTCCTTTGTCAAGCATTGTAATACCAATGATTCCTCTGATTTTTTCACTTTTTTTATGATTGTTGATGTACTCCAAGAGCATTGGCATCGATTGATATACTTTTTGGTATATAATAATCCCCTTTCTCACTGCGCTTTCAATGCTTTGAAGCTCACTGATCAGCTTGATGTTATGCAAATGGATTTTAACGAGCACATCATTTTTTCTTATATGCGTTCCATCGCTCAGCACGACATGATGTCCTTTGTACTTCGTCAGCCTGACTCGAAAGACGCTGCGATCTTTGTCAAGCTGGGTCAATCTTGAAAAAAAGAAATAAATCGGGTCAACCGCTCTCCAAATGGAAAGGAAACAGGCTTTCATCTCTTCACCTTCCTCATGATCAAAAACACCCTAATATTTTGCGATTGTTCTCCTCAAAATATAGTTGCCATATTTTTTAAGGAGGACTGGCATGAAAGACATTCTCATTTTCACTTTCTTAAGCATTTCTACAGGGCATCATCATGCCGCCGATGCCCTCCAGGCTGAATTGAAGTCTCAAGGTCTCGCTGCCGAGAAGATTGATATCTTTTCACATGCGTATAGACGGTTAGAAAAACTGTCCTCCGAAGCATATTTAAAGTGGATTCAATATGTCCCGAAAACGTACAGCGGTATTTACAAGCTCCTCGCCTGCGGAAAATATGAGAATGACAAGCGCTATACCATGTACGAATGGCTGTTCACGCAACAAATGAGGCATATTCTCCAAGAAAAACAGCCCGATACATGCGCTGCCTTCTTATCTGCTCAATCGGCTCAAGCCGGAATATCCGAATATGACGGTTGTGAATGTATACACTGATTTTTTTGTGAATCAATTATGGGGGCGGGAAAACATTGATTATCATTTTGTTCCAATCATAGATGTCAAGAGGCAGCCCGTGTCTGAAGGAATCAGCCAGAAACATATATACTTGACCGGCATTCCCGTTCACCGGATGTTTGAAACGGCACCAGCAGACGCCTGTCAGCATCATCCGCCGTATACCATCATCATCACAGGCGGCAGTATGGGGGTCGGGGGTATTTTAAAATGGATTCGGTACCTGTCGCCAGGCGGAAACATCTTATACAAAATATTATGCGGCCGGAACGAAAAGCTCTACTGCTACGTCAAAAGTTTGCGCCACCCTTGTATTGAGGCGATCCCCTATCTTCACAGCAAAGCAGAGATGAACCGTTTATACGAGCAGGCGTCAGGCATCATGACAAAACCCGGAGGCGTGACCATCAGCGAATGCTTGCAGAAACGGCTTCCGATATTTATTTATAATGCGCTGCCGGGACAGGAGGAAATGAATTTGAACCTTCTAAAGGAACGGGGGCTTGTCACAGATATGAGAAACTGGGACATGCAGAAAGCAGAAGAACATATTGCGGCGTTTTTTCAATCAAATGAACAGGTGAAAGAATATGAAAAACATGTCAATGGATATCTTGCCGAAATATCTAATCGGAAAATTATGCTTTAAAAACAATCATATGACATAAAAAAACACTCTCCTGAAACAGAGAGTGCAGAATGGTTAACGAAACAGCAAATGCTGGCTGTGAATGCCTGCTTTTTTCAGCAGAACAATCAGCTGATCCTGTTCATCAGGCGAAAGGCCTGAAAATGCTCTCGCAATCCGCAGTGCATGAATCGGATAAATTTTATCCAAATACTCATTTCCCTTGTCAGTTAAATGGGCGTAAACGGAGCGTTTATCTTTCGGGTCCTGCTCCCTTACTAAAAACCCGTTTCTTTCTAATTTGTCAATCACATATGTGACGTTTCCGCTCACAAGCAGAAGTCTCGATCCAATCTGCTGCAATTTTTGCGGGCCTCTTGTGTACAGGAGTTCCAGTACAGCAAATTCAGTGGGATTAAAGCCGTGTTCTTTGCTGTCACGGATACTATGTTCAGACACACTTTTGAAAGCCCTCGCAAAAACTTTGTACAAATTCATCGCACGCTCAACTTCTTCTTCGTTAAACGATAATCTCATCATATCTACCTCGTATATAGGATTTTTATAAAAAAATAATGAAAACCCTTACATATAATAAGAGTTCAGTCCCTTACTATACGTATTCGCTATAATTCGAGAGATTCCTTCTGAAAGCAAAAAAACCTTATACATTATCTTGTATAAGGATATTTTTTGTCATTTACAATGCTGCGGAAGAAATACGCGTATTCTTTTCGCAGTTCGGAAATCGTCATTTTGTTCATGACTTCTTTATTATAAACTCCGATTTGAAAGAGTTTTTCAGCATAATGGCTTCGTTCTTTTTCTAAAGCGGATTTCAATAAATTACTCATAGCGCCCTCCTTCATTTTGAGGTATCCTATACACAAGATACTTCATTTTCATGAACGTGGTATGAATCTAATGTAAAGAATTTATGTTTACGAAGATTTTCGGTACAGTCCGTTTTGCACCGATCTTAATAGTTGAAAAGCATGTTCTCCGGCAAGCTGCATAAACGTCTCCAGCATTTCATCACGTTTGATATCCAATTCTATAATTTCCTTAGCCAGTGAGACTGCTTTTTCTTCCTCCATGATTATCCTTCCTCCTCAGTTATTCGTTACATAAAGGATAAAACGCGCTTATGTGTGATGCATTATTCTTGTTAATTTTTCTGCCGTGTTTTTTCAAAAATCTTCTATTTGATGTTAGAAAATATGACAAGCGTCAGGTTTTTTCTCTTTGTTTTTTATATACTATTATCAAAAGACAGCCAGGGGTGGAAAAATGACCACAGAAGATCATTCTTATAAAGACAAAAAAGTGATTTCAATCGGAATTGTGAGTGAATTGACAGGATTGTCCGTAAGACAGATCAGGTATTATGAGGAACGGAAGCTCATTTATCCGCAGCGGTCCTCAAGGGGCACGAGAAAATATTCTTTTGCCGATGTGGAGAGGCTGATGGATATTGCCAATAAACGTGAAGATGGCGTACAGACGGCAGAGATTTTAAAGGATATGCGCAAAAAAGAACAGATGTTGAAAAACGATCCGCAAGTGCGGAAAAAAATGCTGGAGGGGCAGCTTAATGCTCACTTTCGGTACAAAAACAGGTAAATGACAAAAGTCCGGCTCGCAATTGAGACGGACTTTTGTCATTTATAATGAGTGTATGAATGCAGTGGCAATGCCGAAATAAATTAATAAAGACAAAATATCGTTTAGCGTTGTAATCAGCGGTCCTGAAGCGATTGCCGGGTCTACTTTCAGTTTGTGCAAAATAATAGGGATAATCGTTCCTGACATCGTGCCGATAATTAACGTAAAGAGCAATGACGAGGAGACAACAAATCCTAAAAGCGCGTTCCCCTGCCATAAGATGGCGATAATCGCAATCAGAACAGAACAAACCGCTCCGATATATATACTTGTTCTAAACTCCCGGAGGATCAGGCGTACAATCGTTTTTTTGTTCATTTCTTCTTTAGACAAGCCTCGGATAACAACCGCGAGAGATTGCGTTCCTGTATTTCCTGTCATCCCTGACACCATCGGCATGAAAAACGCCAGCGCGACAACCTGCTGCAGCGCATCTTCAAAATAACTGATAATGCTTCCGGAAATCAGTCCGATAAACAAGAGTAAAATCAGCCATGGCAGACGCCGGTATGCAGCGACATAAGCCTTTGTGTCAAAAGTGATGTCTTTACCGGAAGCGGCAAATTTCTCATAATCCTCATCAGCTTCCCGAATGACGACGTCGATAATATCATCGACCGTTACAATGCCGACAAGCACATTGTTTTCTTCCACAATCGGAATCGCCAAGAAATCGTAACGTTCTATCAGACGGGCAACCTCTTCCTGATCCTGAAGAGCGCCTGCTGAAATAACGCGGGTAAACATTAAATCCTGCACCTTTTCTTCAGGTTCGCCAAGAATTAAATCACGGTAGGAAAGGACACCCACCAGCTGTTTGCTTTCATTGATCACATATAAGTAGTTGATCGATTCAGCGATTTCAGCAAAGCTTTTCAGTTTGACGACCGCGTCTTTAACCGTATAATGCTGAGGAATCCACACATACCGGTTTGTCATCATGCGTCCCGCTGAGTCAGCCGGATAATTCATCAAAAGCTGCACAGCTTTTGACTCTGACGCTTCCATGCTGGACAAAAGCTGTTCTTTCAGTTCTTCGTCCATTTCTTCAAGCAATTGAGCGAGATCATCGTTGTCCATTTTGTTCATCGCCAGTGTTGCTCTTGTTTTCCCGACTTTATTTAAGACGACAAGCTGAAATTCGCGTTCCAGCTCCCCGATCATATCAGTAATATCATCTACAGTTAAATAAGATAAATAGCGGGCGTGGTGTTTTTCCGGCATTTCTTTAAAAATAAACGCCATATCATAGGGCTGCAGCTCATCAATAACGCTTCTGAAATCCCTGATTTTTCCGTCTCGCAATAAAATAATGATGCGTAAAATGAGTTCGTCATAGGTCATGTTTTGAACCATCGGGACTCGTACCTCCTCTACGGAGACATGCCGGCCTCGCCAGAAGGTGCGGCAGATTGTCTCCTCATCGTGTAATCAATTGTCTTGCTGTCATAGTATATGGGTACTTCTTCAGATTGACTCGAATGGGGAGAATCCATACTCCGCACCTCCTTTTGTAAACTTCATTTTAAGGGCATAAAAAAAGCCTTCGGGATTGAAGGAGAAAGAAGCACGGCAAAAAAGCGTGCGGGCGCCTTCAATCGTAGAGCTTTAGCACTGTATGGCATAGGATCAAACATCCAGCTGCATTAAAAATCACCTTATGTCGATGATTTCTGTTGACCCATTGGCGTCTTTGGACATTTTTGGGCAGCAGCGTATCTCCATACAGGAGCCTCACCTAACGAAGTTCCTAATTGAATTGACACACTGAGATTACAGAAAAAAACAAGCTGTGTCAACTCAAAAAAGTAATAAATACGCTTTCATTACAATTACGGAACAAAACAAGGGCCTAAGCCCTTATTCTGTTGTTTGTGTCTCATCATCTTCCGAGAGCAAATGATATGATTCGTGAAGAAATAAGGCATACTCTCCTTCCTTCGTCGGATGAGGGACAAATTCAGCCTGATTGATGTATTGCTCCTCTTTCTTTTCCATGTGTTTCGCCTCCTTTTCCCATTAGATTGTCCAAAAGAAAGGTTCTTATCATGCAGCGGGGTTTCAGATTGTTGACAAAAAAACAGCTTAAGTTTAGGGTTTATCACCTTGTTTAACAGTAACGCTATACCTTCATATTCCAATTCAAGCTAAAGCACTCTGGCGATTTTTTCACAATTAATATGAATCCTTTCCCCAAATGTGATCATCCTCTCCTGCCCCTATATGAAAAAATCATTTCATTGTTTACAAAATGATTCTTATCATCTATGATGATGTCAAATAAAAAATTGCATACGGAAAGCACTAGGGGTGCTGTTTTGGCTGAGATAAAGCGCGGGAGAAACGCGCTTTGATCCCTTATGACCCGATCTGGATAATACCAGCGTGGGGAAGTGCAGGTTGACCGAATGGTGTATTTTTTGTGCGCTTTATCGATCTATGACTGCATATTCCCTTAGGATATGCAGTTTTTTTATTTCATCCTAAAAAAACAGGAGGCATTTAGAAATGGAGCATATTTGCGGTACAAGCAGAATCGCCGGTTTTCGCTTCTCTTTATATCCGATGACGGATGATTTTATCAGTGTGATCAAGTCTGCGCTGAAAAAAACAGATACATCCAAGGTTTGGACGAAAACTGACCATATCAGTACAGTCTTGCGCGGATCGATTGATCATGTTTTCGACGCTGCCAAGGCCATTTACCTTTATGCGGCGAACAGCGAAAAGCACATCGTTATGAACGGCACGTTTTCCATCGGATGCCCGGGCGATACACAGGGAGATACATATCTTTTCAAAGACGATAAGCGTGTCAATGAAGATGCTGTCCGAGGCTTGAACGCGGAAGCGCCATGCCAATTTGCCCTTTATCCAATGAATGAGCCGGATTATATGGGATTGATTTTGAAGGCTGTCGACATCGCAAAAGCCCAGGGCACCTTCGTACAGGGTGTCCATTACGCGAGCGAGCTTGACGGGGATGCGCATGACGTATTCAGAACATTGGAAACTGTTTTCCGCATGGCTGAACAGCAAACAAACCACGTAACCATGACGGTGAATTTTTCGGCTAACAGTCCATCAAGAAAAAACAGGAAGCAGGGATAACATGAAAAGCTGGAAAGTAAAAGAAATTGTCATCATGTCCGTTATCAGTATCGTTTTTGCCGTTGTTTATTTATTATTTACGCATTTCGGAAACGTACTTGCCGGTATGTTCGGGCCAATCGCTTATGAACCGATTTACGGCATTTGGTTTATCGTTTCTGTCATTGCCGCTTATATCATTCGAAAACCGGGTGCGGCGCTCGTTTCTGAAATGATTGCAGCGCTCGTTGAGTGCCTGCTGGGAAATCCGTCTGGCCCGATGGTCATCGTTATCGGCATCGTTCAAGGTCTCGGGGCTGAGGCAGTTTTTCTCGCGACACGCTGGAAAGCATACTCTCTGCCTGTCCTACTGCTGGCTGGAATGGGATCTTCGGCAGCCAGCTTTATCTACGATCTCTTTGTTTCCGGCTATGCAGCCTATTCACCAACTTATCTTCTCATTATGCTTGTGATTCGTCTGATTTCCGGTGCACTGCTTGCGGGGCTTCTCGGAAAGGCTGTCAGCGACTCTCTCGCTTATACAGGTGTATTAAACGGAATGGCACTCGGAAAGGAACTGAAAAAGAAACGGAAGCGGGCATCAGAACATGCAAGCCTTTAATGAACTCCTGAAGGTTGATAAACTCAGCTTCTCTTATGAAGAAGACGAGAAACCGGTTTTTCAAAACCTTTCGTTTGAACTTCATAAAGGAGAATGCGCTTTATTGCTGGGCCCAAGCGGGTGCGGAAAAAGTTCGCTCGCCCTTTGTTTAAACGGCCTTTACCCTGAGGCTTGCGACGGCATACAGTCCGGACATGTCTCCCTGTTTCAAAAGCCGGTTACAGGTACCGAATCCATTGCTCAGCGTGCCGGGATCGTCTTTCAGGACCCTGATCAGCAGTTTTGCATGCTGACGGTGGAGGACGAAATCGCTTTTGGGCTGGAAAATTTGCAGATCCCGAAAGAAGAGATGACGAAGAAGATCAATGCTGTTTTAGAAAAATTGCGTATTACCGATTTAAAAGAAAAAACGATATCCACTCTGTCAGGAGGACAAAAGCAGAAAGTGGCTCTCGCCTGTATTTTAGCGATGGAGCCTGAGCTTATTATGCTAGATGAACCGACTTCCCTTTTAGATCCTTATTCAGCGCGGGAGTTCGTTCACATGATGAAGGAGCTTCAGCGGGAAAAAGGCTTCAGCCTCCTCGTCATTGAGCACCAGCTTGATGAATGGACGCCTTGGATTGAGAGAACCATCGTGCTGGACAAATCAGGAAAAAAAGCGCTGGATGGCCGGACGAAAGATCTATTTCAGCATGAAGCAAAGACCTTAAAGGAATTGGGCATCGCGATTCCTAAAGGATGTGATCTTCAGGAAAAGCTCCGTATGCCGTTTTCTTTATCAAAAGAATCATTGTTCAAGGAGCCTTTTCCTGCCGGCTATCCTGAAATAAATGAAGCTCCTTCCGGGAAGAGTGTGCTTGAAGTCAGCTGCCTTTCGTTCGCAAGAGGACAGCAGGCGATTTTCAAAGACATCAGCTTTTCATTGTGCGAAGGCTCTTTGACGGCGCTTGTCGGCCCGAACGGCACTGGAAAATCCACACTCTTATCTGTCCTCGCCCGTCTTATAAAGCCGAAAAGCGGCAAGATTTTTCTATATGATAAGCCGCTGCAAGCGTATAAAGAAAATGAATTGCGTAAACGAATGGGATTTGTTTTTCAAAACCCGGAACATCAGTTTGTCGCCGATACCGTGTATGACGAGCTGCTGTTCGGCCAGAATGCAAGCGCTGAAACTGAGAAAAAAGCGCGGCACCTGCTGCATCGTTTCGGTCTTGCGCATTTGGCAGATCATCATCCCTTCGCGATCAGCCAAGGGCAAAAAAGGCGTTTGAGTGTCGCGACTATGCTCATGCATGACGTAAAGGTTTTATTGTTAGACGAACCAACCTTTGGCCAGGACGCCCGCTCGGCTGCTGAATGCATGGACATGATTCAGCGGATCAAACAAGAAGGAACCGCTGTCCTGATGATTACACACGATATGGAGCTGGTCTCTTCGTATGCCGACAGCGTGCTCGTGCTTCACGATACAAGCCTGGCCTTTGACGGATCTCCAGCACGGTTATTTTCTGAGGAAACAGCACTTGTCCAAAAAGCGAAGCTCACTCTTCCCCTCTTATATGAATGGATGGCATATCAAGAGGAGGTGCGTGATGATGCAGTCATTACATCTCATTAATCCGACAGTGAAAGCGGCGGCCGTTTTTTCCTGTGTCGTCATGCTGTCGTTTATTTACAACCCATACACCCCTGCGTGCTTTTATATCATCATCATTACGGGTGTCCTAACGGCTGCCAGAATCCCATTGAAAAAATGGTTCTTGTTTACGATTCCGTTTTTGATTTTGGCATTCGGTTGCGTGTGGACAGCAGCTGTTTTTGGCAAGGTGCCTACAACTCCGGATAATTTCTTGTTTCAAGCCGGCCCTCTCTCGATAAACAGTGATAATGTGTCTGTCGGCATCTCTCTCGGGTTTCGTATTTTGTGCTTTTCCGCCTTGTCGATGATGTTTGTTTTTACGACTGATCCGATTTTATTTATGCTGAGCCTTGTTCAGCAGTGCAAGCTCTCACCAAAGCTTGCTTATGGCGTCATTGCAGGCTTTCGTTTTCTTCCGCACTTAAAAGATGAGGTCCGGCTGATCCAGCAGGCTCATCAAATTAGAGGAGGAGCAGCGGAAAGCGGCTTCATCGAAAAAATCAGCGCGTTAAAGCGGTATACCATCCCGCTTTTGGCAAGCGCTATCAGAAAAGCGGAACGGACGGCGCTCGCGATGGAATCGAAAGGTTTTACAGGAAGCAGAAACCGGACTTATTACCGGACACTGACTGTGAACAAACGCGATTGGCTGTTCTTTTGCCTCGTTCTCTTGCTGTTCGCAGGATCTTTTCTCCTATCTCTTTGCTTTGTCTCATAAAAACATCCGCTATCACTGATAGCGGATGTTCTTCTTATTGATGATAGTTTAAAGCTTGGGCAAGATTGGTTTTAATTGTAATGTTCGAAAAATCAATCCCCAGCTGTACAGCAGTTTGCGCGATTTCGGGCCTGATTCCTGACAGAGTTGACCGGACACCGATCAAATTGAGCGCCTCAATCAATTTGAAAATTTGGTGAGCCACCATCGTATCAACGACCACAACGCCTGACAAATCGATCAACAGATGCTCCACGCGTCTTTTTGCACAAGCATGAAGCGTGTTTTCCAGAATAAACTTTGCCCGCTCCGTATCAATGTCACCGACAAGCGGAAGCAGAGCTGTTGATTTGCTCAGTGTAATGACAGGCGAGCTTAATTCCAATATCATTTCTCTCTGAGCGTTTAATTGCTGTTTGGCATTCGTTTCAGCGTGATCGACGAATGTATAAATGGTAAAATCAAAAACTTTTACAATCAAATCGGCCCATTTTTGTTTCTCTCCCGGTTCAAACGCCGACTCATTTTCTTCTGCGAATTGCTCAAAATACTTCGTATATAATCTACGGTTTCTCATAAACTCCCGAATGACGTACTGAACTGGAGTGTCGAGATGCTTTTGATCATTCGTCAGCTCAATGACCCACTCTTGAAATTCCTCGAGAAATTGTTTTTCCGGTAAAACATACATGTAATTCAGATGCCGGTAAAATTCCCTGTCCTGCTCTTTTAATTCTTCCGTCACTGCTGCATTATGTAAGGCGTAAAGCGAATTTGGATCACTATCCTCCATCGTTTCTATCCATTCCTCGGCCATTTGCTCTACATGCTCTGAAAAAAACGCATATAATTGTTCATTCAGTTTCATCACACTGCTCCTTTCTCCAACCCTATTATAACTTGACTCAAAGCCGAATCCCAGTCATACACGCTGAAGCCATCCAATATTTTGAAAATTCCTAATTCTTTGGATTGTATCCTCTTTTTTCAAAATGCTTCAAATGGCTCTGTCCGAACGGTTGCTTTTTTCATATAATATGAGGCAACACCCTTGAATCCACTTGAAAACATAAAAAAGGAGGGCTTTTTTATGAATGGTGAAATCCGCTTGATTCCGTATGTGACGAATGAGCAGATCATGGATGTAAACGAGCTTCCTGAGGGCATTAAAGTGATTAAGGCGCCAGAAATGTGGGCAAAAGGGGTAAAAGGCAAGAATGTAAAAATTGCTGTATTGGACACGGGCTGCGACACAAGCCATCCTGATTTAAAGAACCAAATCATCGGCGGAAAGAACTTCACAGATGATGACGGCGGCAAGGACGATGTGATCTCCGACTACAACGGACACGGCACACATGTCGCCGGAACGATTGCTGCTAATGATTCAAACGGCGGCATTGCCGGAGTTGCGCCTGAGGCAAGCCTATTGATTGTGAAGGTTCTTGGCGGTGAAAACGGCAGCGGACAGTACGAATGGATTATTAACGGCATTAACTACGCTGTGGAACAAAAAGCCGATATCATCTCGATGTCCCTTGGCGGACCAAGCGATGTGCCAGAGCTGAAAGAAGCGGTGCAAAACGCCGTCAAAAACGGAGTGCTTGTTGTTTGTGCAGCAGGAAATGAAGGTGACGGAGACGAACGCACAGAAGAGCTTTCCTATCCTGCGGCTTATAATGAAGTCATTGCGGTTGGATCTGTTTCCGTAGCGCGAAAATTATCAGAATTTTCTAACGCTAATAAGGAGATTGATCTTGTTGCACCGGGAGAAAATATATTGTCTACCCTCCCTAACAAGAAGTACGGTAAGCTTACCGGCACTTCAATGGCTGCCCCCCATGTCAGCGGAGCGCTTGCTCTTATCAAAAGCTATGAAGAAGAATCATTTCAAAGAAAGCTTTCTGAATCCGAGGTTTATGCACAGCTGATCCGCAGGACACTTCCGCTTGAGATTGCAAAAACGCTGGCAGGCAATGGATTCCTCTATTTAACCTCTCTTGATGAGCTTGCAGACAGAGCAGAGAAATCACATTTAATGGTCCTATAAAATTATTTTTCTTATATAACATATACCAAATGATGTCATTTTAATTTCAAATTCTATATTGACAACGAATTTAAATTACTGTTAAGATTACCAACAAATGATTCAACTTTTCAAAAAATTAATAACATTTTCTCTTATCGAGAGTTGGGCGAGGGATTGGCCTTTTGACCCCAACAGCAACCGACCGTAATTCCATTGTGAAATGGGGCGCACTGCTTTTCGCGCCGAGACTGATGTCTCATAAGGCACGGTGCTAATTCCATCAGATTATGTCTGAGAGATGAGAGAGGCAGTGTTTTACGCAAAAAAGCCTCTTTCTCTCATGGGAAAGAGGCTTTTTGTTGTGAGAAAACCTCTTAGCAGCCTGTATCCGCGGGTTAACGAGAGTGTTTTACATATAAAGGAGGAGAAACAATGACAACCATCAAAACATCGAATCTAGGATTTCCGAGAATCGGACTGAACCGGGAATGGAAAAAAGCACTTGAAGCGTATTGGAAAAGCAGCACTGACAAAGATACGTTTTTGAAGCAAATCGACGACCTGTTTTTATCCGCAGTAAAAACACAAATTGACCAGCAGATTGATGTTGTGCCTGTTTCTGATTTCACACAGTATGACCATGTACTCGACACAGCCGTCAGCTTCAACTGGATTCCGAAACGATTCAGACATTTGACTGACGCTACCGATACATACTTCGCTATCGCCCGCGGAACTAAAGACGCCGTATCCAGTGAAATGACAAAATGGTTTAATACAAACTACCATTACATCGTGCCAGAGTATGATGAGAGCATTGAGTTCCGCCTCAGAAGAAACAAACAGCTCGAAGATTATCGCCGGATCAAACAGGAATACGGCGTTGAAACCAAACCTGTGATTGTCGGCCCTTATACATTTGTCACGCTTGCTAAAGGCTATGACCCGTCTGAAGCAAAAGCGATCCAAGAACGATTGGTGCCGCTATACGTACAGCTTTTGAAAGAGCTTGAACAAGAAGGCGTTAAATGGGTTCAAATCGATGAACCGGCGCTTGTTACCGCCTCTGGCGAAGATGTCCGCGGTGCAAAAGAATTATTTGAAAGCATAACAAGTGAGCTTTCATCACTGAATGTACTTTTACAGACATATTTTGATTCTGTTGATGCTTATGAGGAGCTGATCTCTTACCCGGTACAGGGAATTGGACTTGACTTCGTTCACGATAAAGGCAGAAATCTCGAACAGCTGAAAACACACGGCTTTCCGACAGACAAAGTGCTGGCAGCCGGCGTGATCGACGGACGCAACATTTGGAAAGCGGATCTTGAAGAACGCCTCGATGCCGTTCTCGATATCCTCAGCATTGCAAAAGTTGATGAGCTGTGGATTCAGCCTTCCAGCAGCCTGCTGCATGTTCCGGTAGCGAAGCACCCTGACGAGCATTTGGAGAAGGACCTGCTGAACGGATTATCCTATGCAAAAGAAAAACTAGCCGAGCTGACAGCTTTGAAAGAAGGTTTAGTATCAGGAAAAGCGGCAATCAGCGAACAAATTCAGCAGGCTAAAACTGACATTCAGGCGCTCAAGCAGTTTGCAACAGGTGCGAACGCTGAACAAAAGAAAGAGCTTAAGCAATTAACCGATAAAGACTTCAAGCGCCCGATTCCATTTGAAGAACGTTTGGCTCTGCAAAATGAATCTCTCGGCCTTCCGCTTTTGCCGACAACGACGATCGGAAGCTTCCCGCAGTCTGCTGAAGTGCGGAGCGCACGCCAAAAATGGCGGAAAAACGAATGGTCTGATGAACAGTATCAACACTTTATCAATGCAGAAACAAAAAGATGGATTGATATTCAGGAAGAATTAGAGCTTGATGTTCTTGTTCACGGTGAATTTGAACGGACAGACATGGTCGAATACTTCGGTGAGAAACTGGCCGGCTTTGCCTTCACGAAATACGCCTGGGTTCAATCATACGGCTCACGCTGTGTCCGCCCGCCAGTCATTTACGGAGATGTAGAGTTTATTGAGCCGATGACAGTGAAAGACACGGTCTATGCACAGTCATTGACCTCCAAGCATGTGAAAGGAATGCTGACGGGTCCGGTTACGATCTTAAACTGGTCTTTCCCTCGAAACGATATTTCGAGAAAGGAAATCGCCTTTCAAATCGGGCTGGCCCTTCGCAAAGAAGTAAAAGCGCTTGAAGATGCAGGCATTCAAATCATTCAAGTCGATGAACCGGCGCTGCGCGAAGGCCTTCCATTGAAAACCCGCGATTGGGATGAGTATTTGACTTGGGCGGCAGAAGCATTCAGATTAACCACTTCTTCCGTGAAAAACGAGACGCAGATTCATACGCATATGTGCTACAGCAACTTCGAAGATATTGTTGATACGATCAATGATCTTGATGCCGATGTGATTACAATCGAACACAGCAGAAGCCACGGAGGATTTTTAGATTACTTAAAAGACCATCCTTATTTGAAAGGGCTCGGCCTTGGTGTATATGACATTCACAGCCCTCGTGTGCCGTCAACTGAAGAAATGTACAACATTATCGTTGATGCGCTTGCCGTCTGTCCGACTGACCGCTTCTGGGTAAATCCAGACTGCGGATTGAAAACAAGACAGCAGGAAGAAACGGTTGCAGCATTGAAAAACATGGTTGAAGCCGCTAAACAAGCAAGAGCTCAGCAAAAACAGCTTGTATAATATAGAAATGGCCATCTGCCTCTGGCAGATGGTTTTTCTATTAGAAAGCGGAAATCGGTTTCCGATGCTTCCCGTCCCCTTCTATTATTATTTCGGCTGTTCCATTTTCATCAAATTCCACAAGACTCAATGATGTATCATGTATGTAAGCAGAATTCCATATATCATTAACGCGTCTTCCCTTTATGATATTTAGCAGCATTAATATAAAGACAGAATGGGTAACCAAGAGAACATTACCGGAAGCATGGCTGTCTAAAATCGTTTGGAGAGCCAGCCTTACCCGGTTTTCAAAATCAAAAAACGTTTCACTTCCCTGCTGGCGATAAGCTTCGGGATAATGAAAATAAGCGCGAAAAAGATCTGGTTCGTCCCGTTCAATATCCTCTTGTTTTTTCCCTTCCCATGATCCCAGTGACATTTCTCTGAACATATGATCTATCACCAGTGGAGGCCTGCGCGATCCTAATACATTTTTTGCTGTCTCTTCCGTCCGCTTGCTCGGGCTGATGTATACCTGATTCAATTCAATATCCTTCAGACGCTCCCCAAGAGCACAGGCATTGTATAGCCCAAGTTCTGTTAAATCAGAATCCATCCAGCCCTGCATCCGTTTTTCTACGTTCCATTGGGTCTGTCCGTGTCTGGCAATATATAAATGCAGCATGAGTACCCCTCCTCGTTTCTCCTCTCATCTTAGCAAATCCCCCAAATACTTTGTTTATTTTGCACTTTTTTAAGAATGTTCTTTGCATTCTTTTCCGCTATACTAATAGCACTCTATTGACAGGAGGGTTTAGGATGAACCATGAAACGTTTTTAAAACGGGCAGTTGATCTCGCTCGTGAAGGAGTGAATACAGGCATTGGCGGGCCTTTCGGAGCCGTTATTGTGAAAGATGGATCAATTATTGCCGAGGGACAGAACAACGTCACAACAAGCAATGATCCGACTGCCCACGCGGAAGTGACGGCTATTCGGAACGCCTGTAAAGCGCTTGGGACATACCAGCTGGATGACTGCATGTTGTATACGAGCTGTGAGCCATGCCCAATGTGCTTGGGCGCCATCTACTGGGCCCGGCCAAGTGCCGTTTTCTTTGCGGCAACGCACACAGACGCTGCCGAAGCCGGGTTTGATGATTCATTTATTTATCAAGAAATTGATAAACCTGCTGAAGCAAGAACGATCCCCTTTTATCAAGTGACCCTTACGGAGCATTTATCCCCCTTTCAGGCATGGCGGGATTTTGCCGAGAAAAAGACATATTAAAAGGATCAGGCGTGTACGGCCTGATCCTTTGTTAATTCGGTGAAAAGCCGCTGTGCCCGTGAGCACTTCGGATTGGCTTTCAGCGCTTTTTTCACATACAAAACAGCGGTCATAGGCTGGTGCAATTCAGCATAGCAGACACCGAGCCAGCAGCTTGATCTAAAATCGGCTGCTCCCTTCACCTGTATGTACGGATAATTGTCACTATCGGCTTGCAAACAAGCTTCGAACGCCGTGATCGCTTCTCTGACTTTTTTAAGCTGATACATAATGATCCCTTTATAATAGTGAAGCGTGCAGTAATCCGGATAATGCGCCAGCGCTTCATTGATATCCCGTGCCGCTTCTTCGTACCGTTTTGTGTCAATTAATAATTTATACTTTAAATAATAGAAAGCAGGCGGAGGAATTTGTTTTTTTCTTTTACATTTGCTGATAGAATCCACTGACAGCCTGAGCGCTTTATCTTGTTCGTTTCCTCTGTCATATTCAGCGGCTTTGTGATAAAGGAAAAACGCGTCAGCGCTGGATGTCAGCAATGCGGCATTCAATAAGCTCATATTGCGTTTATGCTTTCGCTGTGCCTCCTGCTCTAAATACCCGTAATGGTGAATGATACATGGAAGCGAAAAAGCGGCGCTTGCTTCTTCCCCCTCTGGTCTTTCGCAAACCCTTCCCGTAAACGTGATGTTTCGCTGATTGCGGATCAGCCTAAACTGCCTTTGTTCAAATGCTTCATTTTCATCCCATTGCTTCCCTGTATAGTTCACAACCTTCATGCAACCGAGAGATGGCAGGCTGTCATCAGTCAGCAGCGAAGGCAATAGGCTGCCCGTGTCATGATCAAGTTCTTCGTCAGCATCCAGGATCAATATCCACTCTCCCTTCACATGCTGTAAACCGGCATTTCTTGCCTTTGAAAAGTCCTGTTCCCATTTGTGATGATAAACCTTGGCATGAAAGCTTCTGCAAATGTCTTCCGTACGATCGTTCGATCCGGTGTCTACCACAATGATTTCATCAGCAATATGCTGCACACTCTCTAAACAGCGGACGATATGGCGTTCTTCATTCTTTACAATCATACATACTGACAGTTTTGGTCTCTTCATGTGCTCACCTTTTTTCCAGTCTGAATTCACCTATACTACATGTATTCACACTTTGAAAAGATCATACCCGCCCCCCATGCTTCCGACACAAAAAAACATCCTGAGAACCCTCAGGATGCCGGTCATTATTTTAATTCTAATTTTACATCAATATTTCCTCTGGTTGCCTTTGAATAAGGGCAGAATTCATGAGCAGCATTGACAAGCTCTTGCGCCTTGTCCCGATCCAGATCTTTCGTATTTACAACAAGTGTGACACCGATTTTAAATCCGCCGTCGCTCTCATCTTTCATGAGGCTGACCTGCCCTTCAATCTCCGAATCAATTTCAATATTCTGCTCTTTGGCCACGTGTTCAAGCGCGCCGCCGAAGCATGCAGCGTATCCAGCCGCAAAGAGCTGTTCCGGGTTGGTGCCGCTTTGCCCTTCTTTTTTTGCATTTGGCATCACAATATCAAAGTCAAGAACGCCGTCATCTGATGTAATATGTCCTGCACGTCCGCCGCGCGCGGTTACTTTCGCTGTAAATAATGCCATTTGTTTTCAGCCTCCTTATTTATATCTAGTTGTTATATTTCCCTTTTTGATCTTTTTAAACATGCTATGTTTGCCGAGAATAGGAAAAGTAATGTTTTTCAGATCCAATAGAATGGAATGTCAGAAAGAGTTGGTGAACGAGATGGAAAATGAATTTGACCATATGAAATTGGAGAATCAGCTATGTTTTTTGCTTTATGCGAGTTTGCGGGAAATGACAAAGCAATACAAGCCGCTGCTTGAAAAGCTGAATGTGACATACCCTCAATACCTTGGTTTTGCTTTTGTTATGGGAACACGAAACGCTTACGGTCAAAAAAATGGGCGAGCTGCTGTATTTAGATTCGGGCACGCTCACTCCGATGCTAAAGCGAATGGAGCAGCAGGGTTTGATCATGAGAAAAAGAACTGAAGAAGATGAGCGGTCCGTGTTGATCAGCCTGACAGAGGACGGGGCGTTATTAAAAGAAAAAGCGGCTGACATGCCGCGGACGATTCTGGGAGTCCGGAGAGGATCTGAAGCAGTTAAAATCTGCTCTATATACATTGCTGGAAACACTTCATCAAAAAAATTGAGGATACCTTTGCGAGCATCCTCTTTTTCTTAATTCAGCTACTTCAAGTGTAACATCGATATTTCCGGAGGTTGCTTTTGAATACGGGCAGACACCGTGCGCTTTTTGCACGAGTGCCTGTAATTCTGATGCACTGGCTCCTTTTCCTTTCACTTGCAGCGTCACACCAAGTTTGCAGCCTTGACCTGCTTCATCTTTTAACAGGCTGACATGCGCTGTAACCTCAGTCTCTACCTTCACCCGTTCTGTTCTTGCGACAAGCTGCAATGCGCTGTCGAAGCAGGCTGCGTAACCCGCCGCAAACAGCTGCTCCAGATTTGTCGCTTTTTCTCATTTCTTTGCTCTCGGTGTTCCCGGCATTGCGACATCGAATTCGAGAACGCGGTCTGATGAGACCACCTTTCCTTCTCTTCCTCCTACCGCTGATACGGATGCTGTAAATAATGGCTGACTCATGTTTTATTCCCCCCTATTCATATTTCGAACAATTAAGCCGTATAAAAAAGCTTATCCCGTTATGGAGATAAGCTTTTTCATCGAACATTGCCGCGCTATTCGCGGATTTGCCCGGTTCCTTTAATGATGTATTTCGTCGAAGTTAATGCAGGAAGTCCCATCGGCCCTCTCGCATGAAGCTTTTGCGTGCTGATGCCGATTTCGGCTCCGTAGCCAAATTCAAAACCGTCGGTAAAACGGGTTGACGCGTTATGATAAACAGCGGCAGCATCGACAGCGGTCTGAAAATAAGCCGCGTGCTTGTCATCTTCAGTTAAAATCGCTTCAGAATGATTGGTGCCGTATTGCTGGATATGCTTCACAGCTTCTTGGACATTCTCAACCGTTTTTACGCTGATGACAGGCGCTAAAAATTCAGTTTCCCAATCTTCTTCTGTCGCTTGTTTACTTGAAGGATGAAGTTCACATACAAATTGATCACCGCGAATTTCAACTCCCGCGTTTTCCAGCTGAGTCAGCAAGTCTTTCCCGTGCTGCTGTGCCCACGCCTTGTGGATCAGCAATGATTCAATCGCGTTGCATACGGACGGGCGCTGCGTTTTCGCATTTACGACAACCTTTCCTGCCATTTGCGGTTTGGCCGTTTCGTCAATGAAAATGTGGCAGTTTCCGGCTCCGGTTTCTAATACAGGGACCGTTGATTCTTTTACAACGAGATCAATCAGTTTCTTGCCTCCGCGCGGAATCAATACGTCTAAGCCATCATTTAACGTAAAGAGCTCTTTTGCCGTTTCTCTGCTCGTATCTTCAATCAGCTGCACAGCGTTAATCGGAAGCGCTGATTGCTCAAGTGCCCTGTGAATGACACTGACGAGCGCTTTGTTGCTGTGAATGGCTGAGGAGCTCCCCCGCAGCACAACCGCGTTTCCTGTCTTTAGGCAAAGGGTAGCCGCATCAACAGTGACGTTTGGCCTCGCCTCATAAATCATTCCAACGACACCGAGCGGCACACGGATTTTTTCTATAAAAAGGCCGTTTTCCTTTTCAATTGTTTCAAGAGATTCGCCGATCGGGTCCGCCAAGCCGATTAACAGCTCGACCGCGTCCGCGATGTCACGAATTCGCTTCTCATCCAGTGTGAGACGGTCAATGACATCCGCTGATAAACCATGTTCTTTTCCGTTTTCAATGTCTTTTGCATTCTCCGACAAAAGAAAATCCAGTTCGCTGCGGAGTCCGTTTGCAATGTGGCTGAGCGCCTCATCTTTCTCGGCCGTTGTTTTCATGATCATTTCGGCTGCCGCTTCTTTCGCCAGCTTAGCTTTTATAGAAACTTCACTCATTTTTCCGCCTCCTAATCTTTTAAATTGACCCAGTCATCCCTATGAATAACCTCAAACGTTTTCTCAAAACCAAGTTCATCACTTCGCTTGCCTCTGGCCTCCATAATCTCCTCGGAGGAGTAATGCGTTTGGCCTTTGCCGATCACGCCGCCCGGTCCTCTGACTTCCACGACCGCTCCTTTCGGAAAGCTTCCGTTCACGCCTACAACGCCAGCCGGCAGCAGGCTGCTTCCATTATGGATCATCGCCTCCTCGGCACCTGCATCAATGAGGATCTCTCCTGCTATCGGCGAGTGAAACTGAATCCATTGTCTCGTGTTGTTAACCGAGGATAGTTCTTTGTCTCCGATATACGTGCCATCTCCCCTGCCGGCCAAAATGTCCGCAAGCTTTTGCTCTCCGCTGCCAGTTCCGATAAACACTTTCACTCCAAGAGACAGCGCGGTTTGTGCGGCTAACAGCTTTGATTTCATTCCGCCGGTGCCGACCTTTGATCCGGCTGAACCCGCATATCCCAGCAACTCAGGCGTAATCTCCGGCAAATAATCAAATCGTTTCGCCTCTGGATTTTCATTCGGATTGGCATCATACAGCCCGTTGATGTCAGTAAGGATCATGAGCTGGTCCGCATGAATCAATCCGCTGACTAACGCAGAAAGCATGTCATTATCCCCAAATGTCAATTCTTCAACAGATGTAGAATCGTTTTCATTGATAATCGGAATGACGTCGCGCTCTAGTAATTCCATCATTGTTGCATACGCGTTTCGATACCGCTCTCTTTTCGAAAAATCATTTCTCGTTAACAGGATTTGTCCCGGAGTCAGTGCGTATTGTTTGAATTGATTCATATATTGCTGCATTAACAGTGTTTGTCCGACCGCGGCCGCCGCCTGTTTTCCTTTAATAGTAACGGGGCGGGACGGATAACCGAGGCTGGAAAATCCCGCCGCTACGGCACCCGAGGTAATCAGAATCATTTCATGCCCCGCTTTTTTCAACACTGAAATCGCTTGAACATGCTCGCTGATTTTTGCCTCATCAATGCTTCCGTTGCTGTTCGTGAGCGAACTGCTTCCTATTTTCACTACTATTCTTTGTTTTTTCATTTATTCTCCTCCGCGGCTCTTCTCCAATAAAAAAACCCATTTCGTCCTGATTCATAAGGACGAAATGGGTTTCCGTGGTACCACCTTGATTGAACGCGCTTTGCGCGCTCCGCTTTCCTGTAACGCCAGGTTACGCGCCTAGGTTTTCCCCCTAAGACTCCAAGGCAGGTTCGGCAGGTTTCATGCGGCAAAATGTTTCAGCAATTCATTTTGCTCTCTGTCACAGAAGGGTCTGCTTACTAATCCTCTTCAACGCTCAATGATTTTTTTATATTATGCAAAGAAAAAAGAGTCTTGTCAAGGTTTTTTGTCACCAAAAAGGGCCCGCATGACGCGGGCCTCCTGCCGTCTAGTTAAAGACGATTGTTTTGTTTTCATGGACGATGACGCGGTCTTCCAAATGCCATTTTACAGCACGGGCAAGCACGCTTCGTTCAATGGTTCTGCCGATGTTTTTCAGCGCTTCCGTATTGTCGCGGTGGTCTACACGCTCAATATCCTGTTCAATAATCGGACCTTCATCAAGATCGTTTGTGACATAATGAGAGGTCGCTCCGATCAGCTTCACGCCGCGCTCGTAAGCCCGTTTGTACGGATTCGCACCGATAAAAGCAGGCAGGAATGAATGGTGGATATTGATGATCCGATTCGGATGAGCCGAAACAAAGTCAGGAGTTAGAATTTGCATATAGCGTGCGAGAACAATCACGTCAATCTTGTATTGCTCAAGCAGTTCAAGCTGGTTCTTTTCAACTTCCGCTCTGATGTC
The DNA here is from genome assembly GCF_000507145.1 of Bacillus tequilensis KCTC 13622. GTDB lineage: Bacteria > Bacillota > Bacilli > Bacillales > Bacillaceae > Bacillus > Bacillus tequilensis. The sequence goes on from NZ_AYTO01000041.1 coordinate 491,882, forward strand.
TTTGTTCGCTTTCATATAATGGAATGGAATGTTCAGCCTTTCAACCAGCTCTCTCGCTTCCTCGTGGTTGCTGATGACAACAGCGATTTCCGCCATAAGGTTGCCGGTTTGCCATTCCCAAATCAGCTCATGCAGGCAGTGAAGCTCCTTTGAGACAAATATGGCGACACGCTTCAGCTCGCTCGCCAAGGTTAAGCTCCATGTCATGTTGAATGTTTCCGCAACAGACGCAAACGCCTGCTGAAGTGTTTCTTTTTTCTCACGAATGTCCGCACAGTCGAATTCGATTCTCAGGAAGAACCGGCCGCCTTCAGGGTCTGTCGTGTATTGATTGGATTCTATAATATTGGCGCCGTGTTCAAATAAAAACGCGGAAACCGCGGAAACGATCCCCGGCTGATCGGGACAGCTGACCAAAAGGCGCCCTTTATCCTCATTTCCGTCACGGTATTCGTTTAACCGCTGAGTCATATATGATTTCATGAATAATCCCTCTTATCTTTGTAAGTCTAAACTATTTATCCATTATACTGAAGATTTGATAAAAATCAATTTATGACAGAATTTTTAGACCGACCGCGGAGCATAAAATCAAAGCGATAAAGAAGATCCGTTTGGCGTCTTTCGGCTCCTTGTAAAAGAGGATGCCGACAAGCGCTCCTCCGGCGGTGCCAATGCCAGTCCAGACAGCATAAGCGGTACCCATAGGAATCGTTTCCATGGCATACGACAGCAAGGAAAAGGAAGCGGCAAAACCAACAACGATCAGCAGCACCCATTTCACGCTTTTTTCTTTCACATATTGATTCATAAGGGCCACGCCGGCCATCTCCAAACAGCCCGCGCACAATAAACTGATCCAGTGCAGCATTATGCCTCGCCTCCTTCTTCATCTGTCTCATCCTGTGTCACAAGCTTCAATCCGATTACACCGATTAAGAGCACGCCGATTAACAAAAGCTTCGGCCATCCAACCGGCTCATGAAACAGAACGATTTCACTCAGCACTGTGCCTGCCGTGCCAAGTCCGGTAAAGACGGCGTACACGGTTCCGACAGGCAGACTGTTTGTCGCCTTCATTAAAAGGTAAAAGCTGACTATGATGCCGACAGCAGTGCAGCTCCATGTTAAAGCTGAGTCAGCGTGCTTTAAGCCTACCACCCAAACAACCTCGAAAACGGCGGCAAGCACGACTAATCCCCATTTCATTGCAAGCCATTCCTTTCTATCTATTAAGATTCTCCGAAAACAAAAAAACCCGGACAGTCGTCTCACATGAGATTGACTCTCCCGGGCTTTTTTCCCTCCGTGTGCATACACGCCTCTATTTACGCGTATGTGTTTTCTCTCGGACCAGTCCATGCCTAGTGAACATGCGGAACCCTAGAAAACTTTAACTTACATCATGATACTATAACGTGGCTCTTCCTTTCAATTGTAAGATTTTCTTTCATATACTGCGATCGGTTTATTCCACTTTATGATCGTTCTATCGTAAAGCATGCCGATTTTCTCGGCAACCCGTATGGATGCTTTGTTATCAGGGTCAATCAAAGCCGCCATTTTGCCGAACAGCCGCTCGTTGAAGCCGTAGTCCAGGCATGCCCGAGCGGCTTCGTGCGCATAGCCGTTTCCCCAGTGGCGGCGGGCAAACATATAGCCGATTTCCATTACTGTTTGATTTTCAACCTGCTGGGGTACGATGCCGCATTGCCCCAAAAAGTCCTCTGTCCGCTTATCTTCAGCGATCCACAGACTGACGCCGTAGCCTTTCTCATTCCTTTTGTTCCAATTGATCCACTCGCGGGTTTGCCTCTTATTTTTTAATCCGGAATAATATTTCATGACGTCAGGATCGTTAAAAAGCTCAAATAAAGAAGCGTGATCCCGATCTTCCATACAGCGCAAACGAATGCGATTCGTGACAAGCTTCGTATTAGCGCTCATATTTCGCCCCATCGTGCTTCCATTCTTTTTTGAGGATTTCAATATGGGCTTGATGATAGCGGTTATGATCCGCCATATGCCAAATGCCCCATCGGACAGTCGCGGTGTCACCATCGTAAGAAAGCGGCTGATGCAAATCATGCTCAGTTAAGGTGTAACAAACCGATTTCAGTTCATTTACCACATGCTGATGTCTTTTCAGGAGTTCATCTAAGCCGGGCTGGTTCTCCGGCTCCGGCAGCCGTCCGCTTTCATCTGTCATCGGGCCGTATACCTGTTCAATATGATCCGGTATCCGGTTTTCCTTGATACGCCAGACCCATCTGATATCAACATTTGTGATATGGTGCAAAAGCTGTGCTGTGCTGTTTTTTGTTTGGCAGCGCCCCTTATAGTAAAGTTCACTATGCGTCATGTGACTTACGATAGAAGCCAGACGGAGACTGTTTTCTTCCACTGCGGAATACAGAAGACTGACCGTCGGCGCCATGTCGTTTCTAATAAATAAGTCCTTCATGTTCAGTTCCCCCCTAACTAGGTACATTTGACGCCAAACTAAAATTCCCTTTAAAAAAGAAAAAGCTCTCTTTGAAAACAGAGAGCCATCTTAATTGTTATTACCCGGTTTATATAAATAGGGATCATGCTGCGGTTCATTTGAGGTATTCAAATCAAGCGATATATCGCCGCGGGCATTCATCGTGCCAAGCGTGACCGAGGACAGCAGTTTGGGGCTGTATCCTTTTTCCTCGAGCTTCTCAAACAGCCATGATCGGTTTTTTTGGAGGTATTTCAAATTATGATCAAGGATTTCACCATCCAGTATAAGCGGAATCGGGATAAAATTCCGTTCAGCTTCCATATTCAAATCCCGCACCTGCACCGCTCTAGCCTCCTCTTTTGGGATGACGCTTACTTCTCCCGTTTCTTCAATGATGGCAAGATCAATGTCAGCCGGATCGGCATAGCCCTTTTCCCTCAGCTTTCCGAGCAGTTCATTAACCGTCAGCCTTTCTTTTCGCAAACCGTATTCGTCAATGTCTCCGTTTCGGATTAAGACAGTTGGGCTTACGACCAGCAGCCATCGCCATTTATTAGAAAGAGAGAGCTTGCTCATCACTAGATAAAGCACCAAAAAAGCGCCGGCGTAATAAATCGACATCGGCAGCTTGGATGTAAGAATCGGCTCACTGATAATGGTTCCGATTGCGAAGGTCAAAAGCAGATCAAAATTGTTCATTTGTGACACAGCTTTTTTACCGGCAAGCCGAAACAGAATATACGCAATTGTAAATACGATAACTGGCTTCAGTAAAAATGCCCATACCATCCATAACAATGATCTTTACCTCCATCCGCTAGTCATATTGAGCCTATTGTGCCCCGAGGCAGAGCCTCTATGCATCATACCCTTTATCCGATATTGAAATAGGCGAACATGCACACGGCAGGCATATACCATAGAAAGTGACATCGATTGGAGCGCAATATGAAACATCAGCAAACGAATACCCATTGGCCCTATGATCTGTCATCCGCTCCTCATCCCGCCGGCTACGAGGAACAGCACACGTTCGACAGGCTGGCTTTTAGAGCTGAAAATGGAGCAATTAATCAGAGTGATTGGATTGCTTGAGAACCATGCAAGAACAGCAAAATCGCGTTTGCGCAAACAGCGGCGGATCAGTGTTGTCCGCATGCTTCTATCACAATAAAAAACTCTTCTCTGAAAGGAGAAGAGTAATATGCATATGGTTACACGGACTGTGCCATGCTTAATTGCGGGCCGAACAGTTCGTAATGTATAGACTCCGGCGCTGATCCGAGTTCTGATACAAGTTTATGCATTGCCGTAATAAATGAAGATGAACCGCAAATATAATAATCCGCATCTGTATTGGCAATCAGTTTTTCAAGAAACTGCTGGTCAATCTGCCCTTCATGAAATTGAAGATCACATGCACGGTCTTCCTCTGTCGGCTCGCGATACACAAATGCGGTTTTGACAGAAGAATGGTCTGCTGCTTCTTCTACTTCATGACGCAATGCATGATATGCACTGTTTTTCGCGGCATGAATGAACAGAATCTGCCGTTCAGGCTGCTTAGAAACAGACGTTTTCAGCATGCTGATCATTGGCGTAATACCGACCCCGGCGCTGATTAGGACAAGATCTTTTTGCGATGAAGAATCTAACACAAAGTCCCCTGCCGGCGCGCTGATTTCGATTGAATCACCCTCCCGCACTCCATCGTGTAAATAGGAAGACACGACACCGTCTTTTTTCACTGAAATTCGATAATAGTCTTTACCCGGCATATCTGACAGGCTGTATTGACGGATATGGGTATATTCAGAATCAGGAGTCCGCACTTTGATGCTGATATACTGCCCTGCTTGAAATTCAGGTAACGGCTTGCCGTCTTCCGGTTTCAGATAGAAGGATGTGATTTCTTTGCTTTCCTGCTCTTTTTTCGCAACGACGAATGACTTATATTCCTTCCAGCCGCCGGCTTGATGCTCCGCCTGCTCATACATTTCTTTTTCGATTCCGATGAATGCGTCAGCGATTACTCCGTATGCTTTCTCCCATGCCTGCATAATGTCAGGTGTCGCAGCGTCTCCCAGAACATCTTTAATCGCAATCAGCAAATATTTGCCGACAATCGGATAATGTTCAGCCTTAATTCCGATACTGCGGTGCTTGTGTCCGATTTGTTTGACGACCGGAATGATGTTGCCGAGCTGGTCAATATTTGCCGCCGCTGCGATAACGGCATTTGCAAGTGCAGCGCGCTGTGTTTTCTTCTTTTGATTTGTTTGATTAAAAATGTTTAGAAGCTCTGGATGGTCTCGGAACATCAAATCGTAAAAACGGCCAGTGATCGTTTCTCCATGTTGTTGTAATACGGGTACTGTGCTTTTAATAATTTCGATTGTTTTATTATCTAACATTGTATAAACAATCCTTTCGAAAAGATGCATTTAAAATATATCTTTAAAATACATGATCTCACGAACAAAAGATATATCTAAAATGAATCTTTAATAAAGTTGTCACAAAATTATCAATTTAATATGACAATGGTTGCTTTTTTATATAATACCCTAGCAAAAATGGACTAATCGTTGTAATTATCACCATCAGAAAGATGAAAAACACAAAAAAACCCAAAACAACATGTGTTTTGGGTTTCGCGTTTACCAAGGCTTATCCGTTCCGAGCGCATTGGCAAGCGCCTGGCTGTGTTTTTTGCGGTTCTTTCGTTCATTCGCGCGCTGAACCGCTGTATTATGCAGCATGATTTCTTCTTCTGTTTCCGGCACGACTTTCGGTACAGACACCGGCTTGCCGTTTGAATCTAATGCGACAAATGTCAAAAAGGATGTTGCCGCAAGCTCTCTTTCGCCAGTCATCAGGTGCTCCTTGATGACTTTCACGAACACCTCCATGGAGGAGGTGCCGACCCAAGTCACATAAGATTCCAAACAGACTGACTCCCTTTGCCCGATCGGCTTTAGAAAATCTACTGAATCCATTGAAGCGGTTACTGTGTCCCGTCTGCAATGGCGCGCTGCAGAAATAGAGGCGATATCATCAATGTAGCTCATTAATTTTCCGCCAAACAGTGTATTATGGTTGTTTGTATCAAGCGGGAACACCCTGCTGGTTTTGACAACCTTTGACTCTTTACAAAATTTTGTATCCGGTGTTTCCATACCTTTCTCCCCTTTGATGTCTGATCGTTTAGCTAATGCACTCATATTCTCCTATTAAACAATATTCTCAGCCATTTGTCTAAAATTTAAAATGATTTGTCGGTCAGGTTTTCTTTCTAATACGTTTAATGATTTTCATGTTAAGGGAATAATACATGTATTCTTCAGACGATCAGGAGGAGAAACAATGGACGTATCCATCCCGAAACATCAGCACAAAACAGTATGCCGAACGGAATACGACACCCTGCAAAAAGTGATTTTATGCAAACCCGAGCATATGGCCATAAAAGATGTGATAAACGAAACCCAAAAACATTTTGAAGATGACAATATTCACGTGAAAACAGCCTCAGATCAGCATAGCCGCTTAGTTGAAACACTCAGTTTACACAACATCGAAGTCATTCTATTGCCCGTACGCGACGGACTCCCCGAACAGGTCTTCACCCGCGACATAGGGTTTGTCATTGGAGAAAAAGCCTTCCTCTCAAGCATGACTGAGCCAATTCGCCAAGGGGAAGAAGCCGTTATAACAGAATTTTTTCACAACCAAGGCATTACTTACACCCGCATGCTTAATACAAGCATTGAAGGCGGTGACGTTATCATTGATGGTGATACCGTCTACGTCGGAATCAGCCAGCGCACCGACATATCAGCCATCGGCCAGCTGGAAGATGCGCTTCCTGAATATACAATCGTTCCAGTGCAGCTGCATGAAAAATTTTTGCATTTGGACTGCGTATTTAACATCATATCTGAAAGCGAAGCGTTAATTTTTCCTAAAGCCCTTGAGCCGGAGGCAGCTGATATGCTGGCAAACCGTTACGATCTCATCGAGGTGCCTGAAGACGAACAATTTACGCTTGGCACCAACGTCCTTTCAATCGGAAGCAAAACAATCATCAGCCTCCCTTGCAACCGCCATGTCAATCAACAGTTATCGAAAAGAGGCTATCACATTATCGAAATCGACCTGTCAGAAATAATTAAATCAGGCGGCTCCTTCAGGTGCTGTACGATGCCGCTGATTCGCGGCGAGTGAAGAATATTCCCCTTTTTCATGTTTTGAACAGATTATTTTATCAAGATACGTTAATATAGAGGTGACATCATTTTAAGGGGGTAATAGCATGACAAAGTACATAGGATATGTCGGAACATATACAAAAGGCGGAAGCGAAGGAATTTATTCATTCGAGCTTGATACCGAGAAAAAAACACTCAGCGAGCCAAAGCTTGCCGCTAAGCTCGGCAACCCGACTTATGTGACGCCAAATCAAGACAACACCATTCTTTATTCCATTGAAAAAGCAGATGGCCAAGGCGGAGTGGCTGCCTATCAAATCGATAACACCAGCGGCGAATTAACATTTCTGAATCATCAGTTAATTGATGGCCCTTCCCCATGCCATGTAAGCGTTGATGATCAAAACCAATTCGTATTGACTGCCAATTATCACAGCGGGAAGGTACATGCTTTTCCGGTTCAGAAAGACGGAAGCTTGCGAGAACCTGCTTCTGAAGCGGCTCATACAGGAAAAGGGCCGCACGAAAGACAGGAAAAACCGCATACACACTACGCAGGGTTCACACCTGAACACAATTACGTTGTAGCGGTTGACTTAGGAACCGATAAACTGTACACCTATAAAATGAAAGACGGCGTGTTGACTGAATCTGGAAGCCATTCCTTCGCTCCCGGCGCAGGCCCTCGCCATATCGCTTTTCATCCAAAAGAAAAATACGCTTACGTGATGACAGAATTAAGCAATGAAGTGATTGCGCTTGAATACAATCCGACAGCCGGCGAGTTTAGAGAAATTCAGGTTGTCTCTGCCATCCCTGATGATTTTACGGATAACAGCAATGGAAGCGCAATTCATATCACACAGGACGGCCGTTTTGTTTACGTCGCAAACCGCGGCCATGACAGTATCGCTGTATTTGAAGTCAATCAATATTCAGGCGAGCTGGCTTTCGTGGAAAGAGTTTCGACTGAAGGAAATTGGCCTCGTGATTTTGTATTTGATCCAACGGAAGCATTCCTTGTCGCTTCAAATGAAGAAACAGGCAACCTTGTACTGTTTGAAAGAGACAAAGAAACCGGCCGATTGACGGTGCTATCCTCAACTGTTTCTGTCCCTTTCCCGGTTTGTGTGAAATTTTTACATCAAGCATAAACACAAAGACTGGCTCCGAAGCCAGTCTTTGTTGTCTATCTCACCTTTTCTTTCGTCTCGGCAGTCCGATATAAATGGCAAGCGACAAATCGGCCCGCTTCGATTTCCTGAAGCTGAGGACGGGATTCCCCGCATTCAGGCATGGCCTCCGGACAACGGGTCCGAAAGACACAGCCGCTCGGCGGATTGACCGGGCTCGGCAGCTCCCCTTTTAAGAGAATGCGCTCACGCTTGTCCTCCAATTCAGGGTCTGGGATCGGAATCGAGGATAATAGCGCCTTTGTATAGGGATGCAGCGGTTCACGATACAGTGTGCCGCTCTCTGTAATTTCCATCATGTGGCCTAAGTACATGACACCGATCCTGTCACTGATATGCTTCACCATCGAAAGATCATGGGCGATGAATAAAAATGTAAGGCCTTTTTCTTTTTGAAGCCGCTTCAGCAGATTGACCACCTGCGCTTGAACCGAGACATCAAGAGCAGAAATCGGTTCGTCCGCCACGATACATTCAGGATTCAGCGACAGGGCTCTCGCAATCCCGATTCTCTGTCTTTGCCCGCCGCTGAATTCATGGGGATAACGGCTGCCAAAATCGGAGTGAAGCCCCACTGCCTCAAGAAGCTCGTCCACGACGAGAAGCCGCGCTTTCTGAGTATTGTAGAGGTTGTGAATCTCCATCGGCTCCAAAATAATTTCTCGAACGGTCATGCGCGGATTCAGTGAAGCGTAAGGGTCTTGAAAAATCATCTGCAGCTTGCGGTTGAAGGCAAACTGCTCTTTCTCAGTCAGTGCGTGAAGGTTTGCGCCGCGGTATTTCACACTTCCTTCTGTCGGCTGGTACAGGCGCATCAGCACTCTCCCCAAGGTTGATTTCCCGCACCCTGATTCTCCGACAAGCCCGAACGTTTCTCCTTCATGAATCTGAAAGGTGACCCCGTCGACGGCTTTGACTGTCCGCTTTTTTCCTGCGTCAAAATGCATTTTCAGCTGGCTGACCTCTAACAAAGGCAGTGGCGTCATTTCTCTCCCTCCTTATTCTGAAAAACAGCGGCGAACCGCGCATAGTTCTTTTTCATAAATTGTCTCTTTTAATGTAAGGATTTCGATTGATTTTCCCGTCTTTGGAGAATGAAGCATTTTTCCGTCGCCGACGTACAGACCGACGTGATGGACCGCTCCTTTTCCTTCCTCATAAGCAAAAAACAGCAGATCGCCGGCTTTCATATTATCAAGCGGGACCTTCTCCCCCGCCTTTGCCTGATCTCCCGCATCACGGGGAATGCTGTATCCATTGGCCTTAAATATACTGTACATAAACCCGGAGCAATCAAATCCAAACCCGCTGATCCCTCCCCATAGGTAGGGAAGCCCGAGAAAAAATGCTCCGGTTTGAATGATGTCTTCGGAGGTTCCTTTCTGTTCGCGGACAGGCACTGCATCAGTCCGCTTCACAAACCTTTCTCCAAAAACGGTTGAAACCTTAACATATCCGTTTTCTTCTGCCATGAAGGGGAGGGTCGTCAAAAAGCTCAATTCGATCTCCTTTTCTCCCTGACTATTGTACAAAAAGGCAGCAGGTTTGCTGATCATGACATCGTTGTTTTGTATAGGGATGGGACTTGTTTTTTTCAGCTGGTTCTTTTTCATCCAGCCCGGATATCCGCGTGGATCCTTTCGGGATGGCTGACTTGGCACAACTACAGACACCCATTCGTCCTGTTCTCCCGTCACCAGCACCTTTTCGCCAAAGAGAACCTGAGTTTGAATGACATTGTCTGTACATAATCCAAGCCGTTCATGATACGTCATGCGCTCCAGCCAATCTCTGATCGATACGGTCGGACGGAGCATCGCTTGATCTAATGGGCGCGGTGAATCAGGCGCCGTCCAGATGTTGGCCACTGCTGATATGACAGTGTGCATCATTGCTCTATTTCCCCTTTCAAAAGTGCGGCACCGATGATTCCGAGGCCTGGTCTGTCAGGCATCGCAATCGTGCTGCCGCTGTATGTGATGCCGCCTTTGATGACATCTGTTTTCAGCATCAGCGGCGCGTCAAAATCAAAGCGTGTAATGTTTCTTTTGCTTGCCGCGAAATGCGCCGCGGCCGTAATGCCCAGCTTCGTTTCGATCATGCTGCCGACCATGCACTCCACCCCGCACGCCTCAGCCATGGCGTTGATTTTCTCTGCTCCGCTGATGCCGCCAGCTTTCATCAATTTAATATTGATCAAGTCAGCGCTCCTGGTTTGAAGAACGTCGAACGCCTGCCGCGGCGTAAAAACACTTTCATCGGCCATAATCGGCGTGTCTGTCGCATCCGTCACCTTTTTAAGCCCGGCGAGATCATCTTTATGGACAGGCTGCTCGACAAGCTCAATGCCAAAACCTGCATCCTCCATTTTCCGAATGGCTGTTATCGCTTCCTTCGGCGTCCAGCCCTGATTGGCGTCCAAACGCAATTTCACGGCTCGGCCGACTCGTTTTCTGATTTCCTGAATACGGGCGATATCTGTTGCGATATCATCTTTTCCAACCTTTATTTTCAGCGTTTGAAACCCTTGATTGAGATAAGCCTCCGCATCCGCCGCCATCTCTTCAGGCGAGTTGACACTGACGGTATAATCCGTTTCAAGCGTATCGCGGTATCCGCCCAGCATTTGATAAAGCGGCAGGCCGCACATTTGCGCAAACCCGTCGTATACCGCCATTTCCACAGCTGCCTTCGCGCTCTGGTTTCCAGTAAGGAGATGCTGGATGTCGTGCAGAAGGGCTTCACAGCCTGACAGGCTTTTTCCAAGCAGTGCCGGCTTCAGAACATTGTGGATGGCGCTTTCAATGCTGTCCATGCTGTCTCCTGTGATGACTACTGTCGGAGGTGCTTCTCCCCACCCGATTGCGCCGCTGTCATAAGTGACCCTTACAATGACCGATTCAGCCGAATACACAGTGCGAAGCGCGGTTTTAAACGGCTTTGTCAGAGGAACTGCGATTCGGTTCGTTTCGATTCGAGTCATTTTCATGTCTTCAGGGCCCCTTCTGAAACGCCCGCCTCGATGACGACTGATTTTTCTGCCGTGTTCATAACAGCCCGCGCACCGACCGGAATGGCGATACTTGGTGAACAGTGGCCGATTTTAAATCCTCTCAGAGCAGGCCTGCCCGCCGATACAATATAGTCTTTGAGCACCTGCTCAAGCGAGAGGGATTTCTCCCTCTTCACAGGGATGCAGTTATGAAAATCACAAACAAGAATTCCGGCGGCGTCTGTCAGTTTTCCCGCCATTTTCAGCTGATTCAGCATCCGATCGATTTGATACGGCTCCTCGTCAATATCTTCAATAAACAGAAGCTTTCCTCTCGTATCAATTTCAAACGGCGTGCCCAGCGTAGATGTCAGTAACGAGAGATTTCCCCCGACAAGCGCCCCTTCCGCTTTTCCGGGAACAAGCACGGTCAGCTCAGAGAGCTCTTCTGTATAAGTGAATGCTGTTTCTTGGAAGAGCTGCTCATACGATGCTTTTGTCATAGGGTGTACGTCATCAAGGCCAATATCTGTACTGAGCATCGGGCCATGGAAGGTGACAAGGCCAGTGTTTTGATGGATGGCAGTATGTAAAAATGTAATATCGCTGTATCCCCAGAAGATTTTCGGATGTTCGCGGATCAAACTGAAATCAATGCTGGAGGCGATACGTCCTGTCCCAAAACCCCCGCACGCGCACAGCACCGCTTTTACCTCCTCGTCTCCGAACATCTCATGGAGATCAGCCAGCCGCTCATCATCCTGTCCGGCTAAATAGCCGTGCTGGTTTTTCAGCGCCTTGCCCAGTTTTACCTGAAGACCGAGTTCTTCTAAAAATAAAAGCGCGGTTTCCAGCTTTTTTGGATCAGGGGGGCTTGCGGGCGCGATCACGCCAACTGTGTCACCCTTTTTCAATGCTTTCGGCTTGTGATTCAACTGAATCACTCCTTTCATTTGCTCTGCACCTTACGTATACGTGCAAGAAAGAGAAAAAATACCGCTCCTTCGCATAAAGAAGCAGTATTCTCTCAGTCGCCGGCATCAGTTTTTATCTGCCCATTTTAAATCGATATAGCCGACGGGATGCCTGACAATTTCTTTTACATGTTCGTTTTGCAGGTTGACCTGATTATAGAAATAAACCGGGATGATCGGCGCTTCATTGACCAGCAGCTTTTCTGCTTGATGCATAAGAGAGAAACGCGTTTTTTCATCAGCTTCATGTTTCGCCTGTTTGATCAGCTGATCGTATTCTTTATTGGCCCAGCCTGTGCGGTTCATCGAATTTCCCGTTTGAAAGGCTTCCAGAAAACTGATAGGGTCCGCATAATCGGGCAAAAATGAGCTTTGAGAGAATTGGAATTTCAGTGCTTTTTGGTCCTCTAAAAACACGTTCCATTCCATATTGGCCAGCTTCACGTCGACTCCAAGGGTATTTTTCAATTTTTGCTGGATCGCCTCGGCAATCTTTTTATGCTCCGGCTTTGTGCTGTAAGTAAGCGTGATCACAGGAAGCTTATGATAGTTTTCTTCCTTCATGCCCTTTTCAAGCAGCTGCTTCGCTTTGCTTTCGCTAGGCGTGATCAGGTCTCCGCCCGCTTCACGGAAATCTTTGCCGTCAGGCTGCGTAAACCCAGGCGATACAAAGGCGCGCGCCGGTTTTTCGTTATTTTTCGTGACGTACTTTACAATTTCCTCTTGATCCACAGCCATCGCAAAGGCTTTTCTGATATTTTCATTTTGAAACGGCTCCATATTGACATTAAATCTATAAAAATAGAGACCCGCCTGGTCAACAATATTGACGTTATCCTGATCCATCAGCTGATCGCTTAACTCTGCAGGGACGTAAGCGGTATCCAGCTCCCCAGACTGAAACATCTGGTAATCTGTATTTCGATCACTGACCATCGCCCATTTCACCTTATCTAGTCTCACGGTATCTTTATCCCAATACGTGTCGTTTTTCTCCATTGTGATGCTGTCATCATGTTTCCATTCCGTCAGCTTAAACGGACCGTTCCCGACAAATGTATCCGCCTCAGCAAACCACTTTGGATTTTCTTTATCGATTTTTTCGTTTACCGGAAAATACGCCGGATTGGATACAACGCTGAGAAAATATTTTTGTGGCGCTTCAAGCGTTACTTCAAGGGTTCGATCATCCTTTGCCGTCACCTTCACATCGTCTTTTTTCCCTTTGCCGCTGTTATACGCTTCGCCGCCTTCAATAAAATAGCCGAGAAACGCCGATGAAGCGCCCTTTTTCGGATCAAGCATCCTTTTCCACGCGTATTCAAAGTCTCCGGCTGTTACCGGATCTCCGTTTGTCCATTTCGCATTTTCCCGTATCGTAAATGTGTAGGTCTTTTTATCTTTTGATACAGACCACTTCTCAGCCATGGCCGGTTCAGGCTTATGATCTTTGCCAAGACGCGTCAGCCCCTCCATGATGTTATTTAACGGCTGCCACGACACATTATTAAAACCGATTGGCGGATCGAACGAGGTCGGTTCATTTTCGTTATTTATATACAGCACCTTTTCCCCGCTTGTTTTCGCTTTATCCTTACCGCTTTCTTTTCCGGCTTGTTCGTTCGCTGTACATCCCATCAACGCAAACGACAGGCCTAATGCAAGGCCCATTCCCCATAGCTTTTTCACTCGTTTCATCATCTTCCCCCTTTTCATGATCAATCCTTCGCATCTCCGGACAATACCGCATGCTCGGCCCGTTGATCCTGAAGCCAGCAGTTGACAGTGTGCGTGGCAGATCTGATCGCCTGGCCCGGGTATACCCTGTCGCACACGATCATCCTGTTCGGGCAGCGGGCGGCAAACGGACAGCCTGGCGGAGGTGAAAATAAATCCGGCGGCGTTCCGTCGATCGGGATCAGCTCCGCGCCTTCCAAATCAAGCCGCGGGACAGAGTTCAGCAGCCCTTTTGTATAAGGGTGCTGCGGCTGATAAAAAATATCTTTTCTCGTACCAACCTCCGCAATTTTCCCCGCATACATGACGGCGACTCTGTCAGCAACCTGGGCCACTACCCCTAAATCATGTGTAATCAGAATGACAGACACATTCGTTTTTCTCTGAATCTCTTTAAACAGCTCTAAAATTTGTGCCTGAATGGTCACGTCAAGTGCGGTGGTCGGTTCGTCTGCAATTAAGATGTCAGGCTCGCAGATCAGCGCCATCGCAATCACAATCCGCTGTCTCATGCCCCCGCTGAATTGGTGGGGATACTGCTTCAGCCGTTCTTCGGGATCGGGAATACCAACCAATGACAGCATGGAAAGCACCTCTTCCCTCACCGCTTTTTTGCTCATGTTTTTATGGCGGAGGAGCGCTTCCCCAAGCTGGTCTCCGATAGTCAGCGTCGGGTTTAACGCCGTCATCGGGTCTTGAAAAATCATAGAAATGTCGGCTCCCCTTATGCTTCTCATTTCTTTGTCAGAGAGACGGCAAAGGTCTTTGCCTTTAAATAGAATGCTGCCGTCTGTCACCTTGGCCGAATAGGACGGAAGCAAACCCATAATGCTTTGGGAGGTCACGCTTTTACCGCAGCCGGATTCGCCGACGATCGCAAAGGTTTCTCCTTTATACAAATCAAAGCTCACCCCTCTGACCGCCTGAACCCTCCCGCCATAAGTCGTAAAAGACACGTGCAGATTTTTGACTGACAGAACTTTTTCCATACAGCTACCTCCTCAGCTTAGGGTCGAGCGCATCCTGCAATCCGTCTCCAAGCACATTAAACGCGTACATGGTCAGGGATATGAAAAAGGCCGGAAAAAACAGGCGCCACCAATGCCCAGACAAAATCGCAGGCAGACCGTCATTCGCCATCACACCCCAGCTGGCAAACGGAGCCTGTATGCCGAGGCCGAGAAAGCTTAAAAAGGATTCTGCGAATATAGCGGCAGGTACGGTTAATGTCATTTGTACGATGATCGCTCCCATTGTATTCGGCAGCAGATTTTTCCGAATGATGCGAAAGGTTTTGGCGCCAAAGGTTTTCGAGGCGAGTACATATTCATAATTTTTAATCTGGAGCACTTGTCCTCTTACAATTCTCGCCATGCCGACCCATCCAGTCACAGTCAGCGCCACAATAATGGTGCCCAGCCCCGGCCCCATCAGCACCATCAGCAATATGACAACAAGCAGGTACGGCAACCCGTACAGCACTTCGATAATCCGCATCATGATGCTGTCAGTTCTGCCGCCTTTATAGCCGGCAACGCCTCCGTAAATGACACCGATCACAAAATCAATCAGCGCTGCCATCACGCCGACAAATAACGAAATCCTCGCTCCGTACCATGTTCGGGTAAATACATCCCGGCCGAGCTCATCGGTGCCGAACCAATGATCGGCTGAGGGCGGAAGATTTTGTTCGGTCAGCGATTGGCGCGCGACACTATGGGGAGATAAAAGAGGCCCGATCACCGCCATGACAAAAAGAAATAAAAGAATAAAAAGTCCGGCCATCGCCAATTTATTTTTCTTCAGTCTCCTCCAGGCATCCTGTGTGTATGACAAACTCGGCCGCTTGACCGAATCGGCTTCCCGATTCTTATCTTGATTTGAGACAAACCACTCATCCGGCACCTGAATGTGCTGCTCTGGCTGGCGTTCTTCCGTTTGGACAGGGAGATTCACACGCTTCACCCTTTCTTATGCAGTTTAATGCGCGGGTCTAAAAGACCGTAGGCCAAGTCAACCAAAAACAGCATGATGATCAAGATGACGCTGTAAAAAACGGTCGTTCCCATAATCACGGGATAGTCCCGCTGATTAATGCTTTCAACAAAATATTTTCCCATTCCGGGAATGGCAAAGATTTTTTCAATGACAAAGCTTCCTGTTAAGATGCTGGCGACAAGTGTGCCTAAGACGGTAATCACGGGCATAAGTGCATTTCTGAGTGCGTGTTTTACAATAATGCTGAACGGAGAAAGCCCTTTTGCTTTTGCTGTGCGGATATAGTCCTGTGTCAGAACTTCAACCATGCTTGAACGTGTCAGCCTGGCAATGATCGCCATCGGCCCTACGGCAAGCGCTGCGGTCGGAAGCACCATATGAATCGGGCTCGTCCATGTGGCAGCGGGAAATAGTTTGAGATTGACGGCAAATTGCTGAATGAGCAATGTTGCCAGAATAAAATTCGGGATGGAGATGCCAAGCACCGCAAGACTCATCGCGGCGTAGTCCAAAAAACCATTGCGGCGGAGCGCGGCAATCACGCCCAGCACAAGCCCAGAGATTACAGCAATGACAATGGCCGTCATTCCCAGCTCAAAGGAAACGGGAAATCCGCGTTCCAGCATATCATTTACGCTGTCCGATGGTTTTTTAATTGAAGGTCCGAAATCGAATGTAATGATGGATTTTAGGTAGAAAATGTATTGGAAAATGAGAGGATCGTCTAAGTGGTAGTAGGCTTCGAGATTTTTTTGAACGGCTTCATTTGTGCCTCTCTCCTCGTTAAAAGGAGATCCGGGAATGACCTTCATGAGAACAAAAGTCAGGGTGGTAATCACCAAAATCGTAGCTGCCATTGCCCAAAAACGCTTTATCATGTATCGCGCCAAAGCCTAAAACACCCCTTTAGCAGAATGATGTCCGCATCGCAAGCTCCGTCATGACAAGCATTGCCTGATAGGCTTCAAGCATGTCCTTCGCCTGAAATTGAACGGTTGTGGTTTGCGGCTTTATTTCAGTTCCCGGCATCAGGTTCGCCCATTCTGCCTGACCGTAATTGGCGAATTCAATGCTCAAAACCGGTCTGTCAGGCGGCGTAAGCGGTTTGACTTTATCTTTGTTTTGCAGGGCAAATGCGGTTTTTTCTGTCAGCAGCCGTCCGGCTTTCACAGGCGACAAGCACTTCACCGCGGATCTTGAAACGGTTTGTTTGACAGCTGCTGTCGTAACGTTCGGAATAAGCTCTTCCGCTTCCTTCGCGGCCCGGTCATCTCCTGCAACCATAATGACGGGGACATCATAATAACCGGCAACGTACGCATTTAACCCGAGCTCACCGACAGGCCGATCGTTTATGTAAAAATGCCGGACGCCAAAAATCATGCTGTGTGACATCACACCCGGAGTCGAGGCTCTTGCATGATACCCAAGAAACAAAGCGCCTGTAAACGTATCATCCAGCCCCTCTACCATTGAAAATGGTTTGACGTCGCCGGAAATCAAGTTTGCTTCAGGGTGAAGCTTTTCAACCATCAGATTATTCATCTTCGAATGGCTGTCATTGACCAGCACCTCGGTACACCCGCTGTTAAACGCTTCAGCAATACAGTAATTCGCTTCTTCAGTCATAATGAGCCGTCCGCGTTCATAATTGCGCTTGCCGGAATCCACAAAGGTATCATCCGGAAGACCCGAAATACCTTCCATATCTACTGACATGTACAGTTTCATAACGCTCCTCCTTTTTTACTAAATTACGAATATTCCAACAAATTATATTAAAAAAAGAGGAAAAATGCAACATAACTGGGGAAAATCACAATGTTCAAGTGATAAAAAAGAATCCTCTTGCAAGGATTCATGTCTGTTTCTCTGCCTGTTTTGTAAGCTGCTCATATTTTTTCAGCGTTCTTTCAAATACCTGATCAAAAACATCCGGCACAGAGGCACGTATCACCTCAGCGCCCTCTCCGGTAATTCCGCCTTTCGTTGCGACACGTTTCAGCGTTTCTTCAAAAGACATATTCTTTTCGAGCAGGAGTTTACCGGTTCCGTATAGCGAATGAATCAGGAAATCAAAGGCTTCTTCTTTAGAGAGGCTGCTGTTTCTGACAGCAGACCGCGCCAGTTCTTCAAAAACGGCAGCTATAAATCCTGGTGCCGAGCTCGTCAAATTGCTGGCGGCATCTACATCTGATTCTTTGATTTCTCTGACACTGCTGAAAACCGATAACAACTCATTCAGACGTTCTTTTTTATCCGCTGTCAGTGCTTCACTGTGAACGACAAGTGAGATGCCTGCTTCGGCTTCGGATGTAATGGCGGGAATGACACGTGATATACCGGCTTCCGTTTCAGCCTCCAGAAGACGCAGCGGCACACCGGCGGCAATGGATACGATATGGGTATTTCTGTTCACGTACGGGTGCAGACGGCGCATCGTTTCGACGACATGAAGCGGCGGGACACATATCAAAATCAAACGGCACGTTCCCGCCCAGTTTTCGAGCGAATCAGCCGATACATGTGGATAATCTGACATCAGCGCCTGCAGCCGCTCCCCCTTCGTTCTTGTTTCAATAAAAAGCTCATTCTCTTTTATTTGCTCATGCTTCAACAGCTGCCTGGCGATCATATCAGCCATGCTGCCATATCCAATCAATCCAATCTGTTCCATCGACTCAGTCCTTTCATATACAATATGAAGTGTACCGTTTTCCGCGTTTTTTCACAATTTCCCATAATCTTTTCATTTTTATCCCACAGTTTTTGTTTATGATAAACTCAAGTCATAAACCTATCATAATAAGAAACGAGTGAAAATAGAGAAACGGAGTGAACATGATGGATAACTATCGTGACGACAACAGAACGGAAGGAAATGAGAATGAGGTCTTTTTAGCGAAAGAAAACGATCAGAGCACCTCCTACTCAGCCCGCAATGTCATTCATGACCAGGAGAAGAAGAAACGAGGGTTCGGATGGTTCAGACCGCTGCTTGGCGGAGTGATTGGCGGCAGTCTCGCCCTTGGCATTTACACGTTCACACCGCTTGGCGACCATAATGCTCAGGACACTGCAAAACAGTCATCCAGCCAGCAGCAAACGCAATCTGTCACAGCGAAAAGCACATCCTCTGAGTCTGGCAAAAGCTCATCTGCATTCAAGAACGAGGATTCTTCTAAAATCTCAGATATGGTGGAAAACCTTTCACCGGCGATTGTCGGAATTACAAACCTTCAGGCTCAGCCAAACAGCTCTTTGTTCGGCTCTGACTCATCCGGTTCAAGCTCTGATTCCGGCGAAGATGCAGAAAGCGGTTCAGGATCGGGTGTCATTTTCAAAAAAGAGAACGGCAAGGCTTACATCATTACAAATAACCACGTCGTTGAAGGAGCATCTTCACTGAAGGTATCTTTATACGACGGCACTGAGGTGACTGCAAAGCTGGTAGGCAGTGACTCGTTAACAGATTTAGCAGTCCTTCAAATCAGTGATAACCACGTAACAAAAGTGGCAAGCTTCGGCAATTCATCTGATCTCAGAACAGGCGAGACCGTCATTGCGATAGGAGACCCGCTCGGAAAAGACCTGTCCCGCACAGTAACACAAGGAATTGTAAGCGGTGTGGACAGAACGGTTTCAATGTCAACATCAGCCGGCCAAACAAGCATTAATGTGATTCAAACTGACGCAGCGATTAACCCAGGCAACAGCGGTGGCCCATTGTTAAATACAGACGGCAAAATTGTCGGCATTAACAGCATGAAAATCAGTGAAGATAATGTTGAAGGCATCGGATTCGCCATTCCAAGCAACGACGTAAAACCGATTGCTGAAGAATTGCTGTCTAAAGGACAAATTGAACGCCCGTATATCGGTGTCAGCATGCTTGATTTAGAGCAAGTGCCGCAAAACTACCAAGAAGGCACACTCGGCCTGTTCGGCAGCCAGCTGAATAAAGGCGTGTACATCCGTGAAGTTGCCCCAGGCTCCCCTGCTGAAAAGGCTGGATTGAAATCAGAGGATATTATCATCAGCTTAAAAGGCAAAGAAACCGATACAGGCAGTGAACTGCGCAATATCTTATATAAAGATGCAAAGATCGGTGATACCGTTGAAGTGAAAATTCTCAGAAACGGCAAAGAAATGACGAAAAAAATCAAACTCGATCAAAAAGAAGAGAAAACCTCGTAAGACATAAAGCCTCAGGCCGCAAAATGGCCTGAGGCTTTTTATGAAACAAAAGACCTGACTGCTCTATGAAACTTTCTGTAGGAGGAATCTGGTATTCTAATCAGATGCCAAGGATCGTTTGATAAGCGCACGATATCCAGCTCGCGCTTTTTCTTTTCCACGTGTTTTTCACTCCTTCTTGTCTCACTTTGAAATCGTGTAACAAGCAAATATGAATAAACAAAGACAATATTTTTGCCGAAGTCATTTCATGCCAACTGACCATATATCAACGGTTTTAAGCCTTTTCTCCCCATCGGCATCTGACCCAAAATAAAAATAAGCCTTCCGGCGGCGCCGGAAGGCAAATGAATTGCAATTTATTGAATTGGTTTTAGTTTTGCTTCAATTTCAGCTCTTCGATGCTCAAGATACGGCGGAAGAGCAATCGTTTGGCCAAGCTCATCAAGATTTTCATCAACCATAAAGCCCGGTCCGTCTGTTGATAGCTCGAACAAAATGCCGTTCGGCTCTCTGAAATACAGCGCCTTGAAGTAGTAGCGCTCAACGATTCCGGAATTGCTATAGCCTTCCCGGCTGATGATCTGGTGCCACCCGGCAAGTTCTTCTTCATCTTTTACCCGAAACGCGACATGGTGAACACTTCCTTTGCCTTGGCGCTCACGCGGAAGATCGTTTCTTTCTATTAAATGGATTTCTGTTGCCGCGCCGCCCTCTCCAGATTCCAAAATAACGGCGGTTCCTTGTCCTTCGACTGATTCACGGCTTATTTCTGTAAATCCAAGAATATTCGTCAATACGTGTAATGTTGAATCAGCGTACGGCACAGTCAGTTCAACCGGTCCTAGCCCGCGAAACGAAAATTCTTCCGGAATGCCGCTTTGTTTAACAGGCAGGCCATACCCGTTACCTTTCTCATCAGCAGTCAGCACAAGGCGCTGTCCTTCATGATCTTGGAATGCCAATATGTCGCGTCCTGCTCTTTTGGTGATGCCGCTATGCGCCACCTGATGCTCTTCAAAACGTTCTTTCCAATAATG
Source organism: Bacillus tequilensis KCTC 13622 (assembly GCF_000507145.1). GTDB lineage: Bacteria > Bacillota > Bacilli > Bacillales > Bacillaceae > Bacillus > Bacillus tequilensis. The sequence goes on from NZ_AYTO01000041.1 coordinate 512,712, forward strand.
CAGGGCTTCTGTGCTTGGAACACGTAAACCAATAGAAGAAATACTGTTTGTTCCCGCATGAAACGGCGCAATGCGCGGAATCTCAAAAAACGTCAGCTCTGTTCCCGGATTTGCCACTTCATCTCCGTAAAACAAATGATACATTGTCGGTTCATCCTGATTGACGGATTTTTTGACGAGCTTTAACCCTAATACTTTCTTATAGAAATCTAAGTTTTTTTGTGCGTCGGCCGTTAATGCTGACACGTGGTGAATGCCGTTGACTTTCATATGCTGTCCCTCCAGGTCATTTTATCTCGATTTCGAGATATCATATCATAGTTGTATATTTATTGTTCTAATAACAAGGTATTTTATTCACACGAGAAAGTCAACACATCAGCCTCACCGACGGCATGTTATTGCACCGACTTCTCATAAGGCATTCCAAACCGGCCAAAGCCCTTATATACAGATACGAACTTTATAGTGCGAAATACATATTTTCATTCGGTTATAACCTATTTAATCAGGTGTTTTTGCAATTTTATCAGCTATCTAAGAATAAAATATCGAAAATCAGAAAATTTATTTTATTTCACTTTTCTAAAATAGGGTTTACAATATGAAAAAATAGATGATTCAACATGAAGCTTCAACATCATAGGAGGTTAAGGACATGCATACTGAAGACAACGGTTTAAAAAAAGAGATAGGCCTCTTGTTTGCCCTTACTCTTGTTATCGGAACGATTATTGGTTCAGGGGTTTTTATGAAGCCTGGCGCTGTGCTTGCTTATTCAGGTGATTCAAAGACAGCGCTCTTCGCCTGGCTGTTAGGCGGGATTTTAACACTGGCGGGCGGTTTGACAATCGCGGAAATCGGAACGCAGATTCCAAAAACCGGCGGGCTTTATACGTACCTGGAAGAAGTGTACGGCGAGTTTTGGGGATTTTTATGCGGCTGGGTGCAGATTATCATTTACGGTCCGGCCATTATTGGCGCACTGGGTTTATATTTTGGATCGTTAATGGCGAATCTTTTCGGCTGGGGATCTGGACTCTCTAAAGTAATCGGCATTATAGCCGTTCTCTTTTTATGTGTCATTAATATGATCGGTACAAAATACGGCGGCTTTGTCCAAACGCTGACAACGATCGGTAAGCTGATCCCGATTGCATGCATCATTATCTTTGGCCTTTGGAAAGGCGATCAGCACATCTTCACAGCTGTGAACGAAAGCATTTCGGATATGAACTTCGGCGCAGCCATTTTGGCTACATTGTTTGCATACGACGGATGGATTCTTCTGGCCGCTCTAGGCGGAGAAATGAAAAATCCGGAAAAGCTGCTGCCGCGTGCAATGACGGGCGGATTATTAATTGTAACGGCTATCTATATTTTCATTAACTTTGCATTGCTTCACGTCCTGTCTGCGAACGAAATCGTCACACTTGGCGAAAACGCGACAAGCACAGCTGCCACCATGCTGTTCGGTTCAATCGGCGGAAAGCTGATCAGTGTCGGCATTATCGTCAGTATCTTTGGGTGCTTAAATGGAAAAGTCCTTTCTTTCCCGCGTGTGTCATTTGCGATGGCGGAACGCAAACAGCTTCCATTTGCCGACAAACTGTCACACGTACACCCGACGTTCCGCACACCATGGATTGCGATTTCTTTCCAAATTGCCTTGGCTTTGATTATGATGCTGATCAGCAACCCTGATAAGCTCTCGGAAATCTCGATTTTCATGATCTACATTTTTTATGTGATGGCCTTTTTTGCGGTCTTTATCCTCCGCAAGCGAGCAAAGGGAGAAAATCGCGCCTACAGTGTTCCGCTTTACCCATTCATGCCGATTTTGGCCATCGCGGGCTCATTTTTTGTGTTAGGCAGCACACTCATTACAGATACACTGAGCTGCGGATTATCCATCCTCATCGGTCTTGCCGGACTGCCTGTTTATTACTGGATGAAAAAACGAAAAGCAAGCTGATAAAACGGTTCCCTTGTTTAGGGAACCGTTTTTTAGTGAAACAGAAGATAAAAGTTGACAGGAAAAACACAACTTTTGATATACTTTTTACGTTAAGCAGAAAGTTTTTGCAAACTTGGGTCGTTTTTTTGAAGTGAAGTAGGTCAAAATAAGGGGACATGATTTCACGAAAAAGTCAAGCCGTGTTTTTTTCGACTTTACCTGTTTTTTTTCGACAAAAGGCTATATAATAATTTGATGTGTGCATTGTCTCATTCAAACTATGGAGGGTTTTTAATGATAAGAAGAAAAAAAGATAAGTTCTCACTCCTTTTAACAGAAATTGCAAAGAACATAGACGAAACTGCAGAATATTTTGTGAATTTCAAGGTCACTAACCAAACGACACTTAAAGAATTTGCAGATACGTTAAAGGAATATGAAACAAAAGGTGACAATCATGTTCATGTCATGATTAAAGAGCTTAACAAAGCATTCATCACTCCTATTGAACGCGAAGATATCCTTCAGCTGACAAACAGCCTGGATGATGTGCTTGACGGAATTGAACATTTCTCTGCCATGATGGAGATTTTCTCTATTACTTCATCAGACGAGCATATCGATAAATTCAGCGGATACATCAGAGAATGTGCGAAAGAAATTTTAATTGCAATTGAGCTGCTGGCAGAAAACCGCTTAAAGGACATTCAGCCTCACGCCATCAAAATTAAAGAGTATGAGCACAACTGTGACAACCTGCACAGAAAATCATTAAAGAATCTTTTCGGAAATGAAACAGATCCGATTAAAGTTATTCAATATCGTGAAATCTATGAAACGCTTGAAGAGATTGCCGACTCTTGCCAAAGTGTTGCCAATAATCTTGAAACCATCATTATGAAAAACGCGTAACGAGGGGTTAAAATGGATATTCTATTAATATTAACCATACTAATAGTCATTTGTGCTCTGGCGTTTGATTTCATTAACGGGTTTCATGATACGGCGAACGCAATTGCGACTTCGGTATCGACAAAAGCCCTGAAACCGCGCCATGCCATCATAATGGCGGCTGCGATGAACTTTATCGGAGCAATGACATTCACAGGTGTTGCCAAAACCATTACGAAAGACATTGTGGATCCTTATACGCTGGAAAATGGTTCAGTCGTAATTTTAGCTGCGTTAATCGCTGCGATTGTCTGGAACCTGATTACATGGTACTATGGCATCCCAAGCAGTTCATCCCATGCCATCATCGGGGCAATTGCCGGTGCGGCAGTAGCGGCAGCCGGGTTTGCTTCGTTAAATTATAAAGGCTTCATTAAAATTATTGAAGCACTGATCCTTTCACCGATTCTTGCTTTTGTCGTTGGGTATATTTTATACACCATCGTCAAGCTGATATTCAAAGACAGCAATTTGGCGAAGACGAACAAGCAATTCCGCAGAGTGCAGATTCTTACAGCTGCCCTGCAATCGTATACACACGGCACAAACGACGCGCAAAAAGCAATGGGTATTATTACAATGGCTCTCATCACAGCAAATTTACATACTTCTGCTAATGAAATCCCAACTTGGGTGCAATTTGCCTGCGCGACTGCCATGGGTCTCGGAACATCAATCGGCGGCTGGAAAATCATCAAAACCGTTGGCGGAAAGATCATGAAAATCCGTCCGGTAAACGGTGTTTCCGCTGACTTAACCGGTGCTGCCATTATTTTCGGCGCCACATTTATTCATTTGCCGGTCAGTACCACCCACGTCATTTCTTCATCAATCCTAGGCGTCGGTGCGTCACACAGGGTAAAAGGCGTAAACTGGGGCACAGCCAAGCGGATGCTTATTACATGGGTCATCACGCTTCCGATTTCTGCGACACTTGGCGCCATCGCCTACTTTATTTTAAATATGATATTTTAACGTCACACCGCTTCTGTTAAAGGAGCGGTTTTTTTGATGAAACAGGAAAACCAGCCGGATCTCTCGAATACAATAAGCAGAACCATAATTCAGATGTGAGGGATTGATGTATGCTTTTATTCTTTCAGATCATGGTCTGGTGCATCATGGCCGGATTAGGCTTATACGTCTACGCCACGTGGCGTTTCGAAGCGAAGGTCAAGGAAAAAATGTCCGCCATCCGTAAAACATGGTATTTGCTGTTTGTTCTGGGCGCTATGATATACTGGACATATGAGCCCTCGTCCCTGTTTGCCGACTGGGAACGGTACCTCATTGTCGCCGTCAGTTTCGCTTTAATCGATGCTTTCATCTTCTTAAGTGCATACGTCAAAAAACTGGCCGGCAGCGAATTGGAAACAGACACAAGAGAAATTCTCGAAGAAAACAACGAAATGCTCCACATGTACCTCAATCGGCTGAAAACATACCAATACCTATTGAAAAACGAACCGATCCATGTTTATTATGGAAGTATAGATGCATATGCTGAAGGTATTGATAAGCTGCTGAAAACCTATGCCGATAAAATGAACTTAACAGCCTCCCTTTGTCCCTATTCGACGCAGGCTGATAAAGACCGGTTAACCGAGCACATGGACGATCCGACAGACGTGCAAACACGGCTTGACCGAAAGGATGTTTATTACGACCAATACGGTAAAATGGTTCTCATCCCTTTTACCATCGATACACAGAGCTATGTCATCAAGCTGACGTCTGACAGCATTGTCACGGAATTTGATTATTTGCTTTTCACATCATTAACGAGTATATATGATTTGGTGCTGCCAATTGAGGAGGAAGGTGAAGGATAATGGATCGCGCGTTTCAAAACGGATGCGGGCCCCGCGCGGCCAAGCCGTTTAAAATCCTGAAAAAACGTTCAACTACCAGTGTCGCCAGCTATCAAGTCAGTCCGCATACAGCAAGAATCTTCAAAGAAAACGAACGGCTGATTGACGAGTATAAACGAAAAAAAGCATGATCACACTAAAAGGACAAGGGAAAACCGCTCTTGTCCTTATTCCTTTTCCGATGAGGGTTACATATACTAAAACAAACAGAGGACATTGTCAGGTGATAAAGTGAAAAAATTGGTGAGGCGTGTGAAGTTTGTTGATTACGGAAGGTTTGGACTTTCCGGATATTCGCTTCGGGTGAGGGAGCGGAGTGCAGGGATTTTAAAAAAATTGAAGAAGAAAAAATAAATCCCGGAGAAACTCCGGGATTTTTGGTCAGCTTAATTGCGATGCGATCTTCGCTTTTGTCGCGGGCCCGAAAATGCCATCGGCCGTTAAACCGTTAACAGACTGAAAACGCGCAACGGCATCCGCTGTTTTCGGTCCGTAAATGCCGTCAATTCCATTGTTGACAGCGCCTTTATCAGGATAAAAATACAGCGCGGCAAGTGCCCGTTGCACCTGAAAAACATGTTCTCCTGAGGTATATGGTGTTGTCAATTGAATGATACCATCAGGGAGCGGATAGAGCTCGGGTTCTTCAGCGGACGATGGAGCACTTACAATTAACACTTGACCGACCTGAATGAGATTGGGGTCTTCGATATTGTTCCACTCTTGCAGCTGAGCAACAGTAACCCCGAACATTCTCGCTATGGATGTAAGTGTGTCACCTTTTTTCACGACGTAGGTTTGGCTGCCGCCTCCGCCAATCCCCGCTTTGAACGAATCCCACGTACCCAACAGCTTGCTCGGGCATTCCTTCCCAGACCAATATTTATGAGGGACAACATTGGCGAGACTGATATTGTGCTCACTCATTAATGTTTTGATCAGCCATTGGGCATTTGCTGTTGCTTTTGCAAAGTCTCCATCGACATTTTCGCAAATTTCAATTCCGATAGAGGCCCGGTTGCCGCTGCCATTTCCGTCTCCCGCATGCCAGCCGTTTTCATCTAAAGGCAAGTGCTGATAAATTTCTGTATCATCAACAGTAAAATGCCAGCTTGTCGTCGTACCAGGATTTTTCAAATAGCGGGCGTGCGCAGCAGCATCCGCTCCTGCTGCGGTATTCGCTGTATTGTGCACGGTAATGTAAAGCGGCGTCATTGCATAGCCAGGACGGTTATTTGCACCGACTGGAATAAAGTCTTGAATAATGTTAACCATTTTCATCTCTCCTTATTTCGTCAGATTATTTTCCTTTAACAAGTGGCGCTGTTTTTTTCCTTTTTCTGTTACATAGTTGTTTTTAAACCAAGCGGCAAGTGTCGTTCCAATTGTAAAGGCGATAGAACCTGCTGAATAAAGGGCGTCAGCAAGCTGATTGACCTGCTCCTCTTGAATATCCAATGGTGATTTGCCAAGCATCAGCATGGTCTGGTTGATTAACGCAACCAAAAGAAGCACCGTCCTGATGACCGTGCCCTTGTCAAACGTTTTCATGAAAATCCCCCTTTAATGCTGCAGCAGGTTGTACATAATGGCGATCGTTCCACCGATGATCCCTGTACAAACTGCTGTAATAATAGCACCTGTGATGGTGCGTTTAATCCATGTTGTATTTTCTTCAATTTTGTTTAATTTTTCATTCAGCGTCATGATTTGCTGGTCTTGCCGGTCAGACACGCGTTCTAATGCGGAAACCCTCTGCTCAAGCGCTTTGTGCTCGCCTTTCATGTCTGCTAAATCCTGCTGAAATACATTCACATCTGTCTCTTGCTGCATATTCACTCCTCCTTTACATGCGGATCACCTCCCTTCCGAGGTCCGAAATGGTTACGAATTTACGGTTCCTTTTATCGATAGAGTCCCGCCGGTGATACCGGCGATCTCCATGATGATCTCCTTAAACCCTTTAATTTCAAAGGCCCACGCCTCAGCTTTCCCTAACGTACCTGAGGCAGCGGAAGCATCATCAGATCTCACGCCTCTGATCGGACGTTTCTGTCCTGACACCGATTTGCCCCAAAATTTGACCTCACTCGTTTCCGCTGTGCCGTATACTTCAACGAGTAAATGAGCGGCGCTACCCACGGATAAAGCGGCGCCTTCGCCGGCGGACTCAGCATTTTCGTGAAAGACATGGTCAAATGTGTTGCCGGCTTTTACTTTCAGCCGTCCATCATCTGTCTGAATCTCTGAAAAATCAATCTGCAAAGGGGCTTTTTTACTTACTCGCACGTCCATTTCTCCTGCGCCGACTGATTGATACAAGACAAACTCTGATTGCTGAAGATTCCCGTTCACATAGCGGAAGCGGTAATAGCGTTTAGAAAGATACACCCAGTCCGTCTCCGTCAGGATACCTGCTGCGACATTCACTGCTGCTGTCGTCGTCCAAGCATTATTATTGTCGCTTTCTTCTATGAAGAGCGTGCCTTCACGATCTGCATACGCCCAGCTCTTTACCTTCGAAATCAGAACTGCGCCCAGCCGGTCTTGCCCGAGCTGGCTGTATGCCTCAGTCGCCTTTAAAGCAGCGTTTGTTAAAATCTCCGCAACACCAGATAAGTTCGAAACAGGTGTCACAAAGTCATTTTTTCCTCCTCTATAGGGCTTTACAGCTCCAGCTTTTCCAGTCTTATCGAGAGGAAATTCATATTGATACTTCACTATCTTCATCCTCCTTTTGATCTCAAAACAGGCAAAATAAAAAAGCCTTACATGGCTTTACCGGTAATTTCTTTATACTGGTCGGATGTAATCAATCGTTTGTTCACACCTTCTGCCAGATCCTCAATCGAACAGTCTTTATATGCTAGAGCTTGTTTCACCATATCTGTTGTCGCCCACTCGTAATAGAGGGCAAGCACCCAATAATTCATTCAGCATGATCTCCTTTCAAGGAAAGTAGTGAAAGCTTTATATCTGCCAGTTCGCTTCCTAAAGTTTTGTTCAATTCTTCAAGCTGCTTGCGTGCCAGCTTTTCCTGTGACAATTGCTGAGCGAGCAGCTCCACCTGATCAGGCGGCTCATACGGCGGGTTTTTTTGTGATTCCTCCCACCAGGATTCGAGTTCTTTTTGGGTCGGGATGGGGGCACGCAGGTTCCATTCAGCTATATAAGACCCTTCCCCGTCATTTTGAACGATAAAATCTCTTGTTGGGTCTGCACTGGGGTATTTAAACATGATTGCTTCTGCGATCATCATTTTGCCTCCTATCTTATACTGTAGGATAGTTAAGTCCTCCAAGTTCTTGGACGTCTATATAGTTGTATAGCTCGTTAAAATCGGATACACCTCTTCTATCATCACCGCTATAATTGCAATAACAATAGATCTCTATATAGTCACCTTTGTTCATAGGAACGGTTACATTACCATTTAATCCAAGGTACATTTCATTTTGCTTATCAACAAAGTCCCCTCTCTTATGGTCAATTGGTTTATACAATGATCCATTTAGATAGAGTTTCAGATGAAAATTGATGTAAGCCGGTGTATTTATCATATACAGCCCAACTCCTACTAAAAACATTCCATCATTAGGGGCAACGAATCTACTATTTTTTGTATCAAAAGCATTGTGACTATCTTTTATTTTGCGTTCAAACTGAATTTTTGTATGGTTAGCTTTATTTAAATATTGTATGCTGTTGGCCCGAATATTGGCATGTGCAAATCCAGAAATTTTATGCCAAGCCGTCCAGCCTGAACCACTCCACCAGTGGCGTAACCATGTACCAGTACTATCAAAATAACTGCCAGATTCGTTTCCTCCACCATAAAAATATTGAGTAAACCTATAATCATGATATTTCTCATTTTTCACAATTCCATAACCAAGTGGATAACCCGTCTTATTTCCTTGACCAACATCCATTAGTGTTAGCCCTTGGGGATATTCATTACCTCCAGTTCTTGCGTCTTGAATTGCACTAGAGCCTGTAAGTACAGTTAACTTTTGATTTGTATAATTTGTGTCAACATAGTTTTTTGCATCAGCCAGCGCTTTATCTGCTATGGTTTGAGCACTTGCCTCAGTCTCGATCTTATTCCAACCTTTAAACACGCCGTCTGTATGGATCGTTGCCGTCCAAAAAGTTCCGTCATAACTTCTAGAGGCCAAAATTGTTTTTCGCCCGCTACTCCCTGTTTCGATTACATCATAGTTATACCATGATCCATCTCCTGAAACAGGATTGTTTATTATGACATTCCCTAATGCATAATAAAAGCCAGATGGCAGCGTTAATAAGTCAGTCCCATCTGGGATTTTAGTCCGGCAGCCTTGAGTATCAGTTAATTTATATAGTTGTGCATTATTCCATTTGTCTTTATCGGATTGTGTTACATGGATATCTGTTTTATTGGCATGTCCATCTATCTTTGACTGCGCCTCCGTTGTAGACTCAATTTGATACCAATTGATCGCACTATCGTTAGCGTTATAGAAAAACCACCAAGCGTTACCTCTCACATCCACAGCATATCCAATGCCTATTCCTAGCTGACCGACCAATTGCATACCTCGAAGACTTGCGTTTGACGGATTATCTGTGACCGCGTTTGTTCCATAGAAAGTAACAGTCCCAACATCTTTGAGCGAATCATAAAAAGATCCAGATGACAGGTTAATTTTTTGTGTCCCGTTATCGGCAGTTACTTTAAATAACTGTCCCGAATTCCATTTATCTTTATCGCTTTTATTTACATGTATTTCAGTTTTTTCTTCATGGCTCCTCACCTTAAATCGAGCGCCTTCTGAAGTTTCTAATTGAACCCAATCAGTCCAGCCGGAAGCATTCAGGGTTTTTCGCCATGTACCTCCTTCATAATCCATTGCCAAAGCTTCTCCATAAGATTTGCAGCCAATATACAATCCTCTAGTGGCAAACGGTGGGGTATTGATTCCCGTCTTATCAGTATAAAAGAAAAAGGTTTGATCCAATTCTTCCACAATCTTGTGAAAATCCAGACCGTTTTGGATGCTTGCTAGATATTTTCCTTTTTCATCAGTTAACTTAGTTAATTGTGCGTTGTTCCACTTTGTTCTCTCACTGGATGAAATGTGTATGGTTTCATCTGAAATATGCTTGTCAAAATCCTTCTTCGCCGCCTGCTGCACGTTATCCACGTTCCCCAGCCCGATTTGCGCCTTTGTTGTGTTGTGGGGGTTGTTCATGTCGTTTTTGTGGGCAGCCAGGTCTGTGTGGGCGTCTTTTATTCCTTTTTCCCAGCGGTTGACGTCGTCTTCGTTGATCGGATCGTCCGGGAGCCAGTCTGTTTTTTCATCGTATGCCATGTTTACACCACCTCAAAAGTAAATCTGAAATCGAGTGTTCGGTTTTCGCTGACGTCCAGGTCTGTTTTTCTTTCTGTAATGATGTTGCCCAGCTCGTCAAAAATTTGGACCGTTTCGATATGCTTAATGTCTTCTTCGCGTTTTGTCAGAACGGTGACTGTCGCTCCGTCAATGGCGAGTGCTGTTATTTCTGTTTTTTGTCCGTTAAGCAGCACGTGATCAATTCTGCTTTTCAGATCTGCCGCTGTACGTTCTCTGTATATGGTTGAAATCAAGTTAAAACCACCTCATTGTTGTTAAGGGTGACCGAATAACCGACTTTCAGCTCACTGGCTGTTCGGTATCTGCGGTGATTCAGGATGACTGTGTCTTTGATTTGAAGCGTCTCATTCAATCCGCCTCTGAGCGTATACGCCAAATGAGCGGGCTTCATGTTTTCTATCGTTTCGATCAGCTCATTCATGTGCTGAAGGTCATCAACATTGATATCGACGTTAAATCTGTATTCGCCGGGAAGCAGACGGACCTGCGCAGACGGATTTATCAAAAAGCGGTTCACCGCCTGCTCAATGGCCTTGTAAGTAATTGGCGGGATGTTCGACATTTTTGAAATAAGCCGCAATCTTCTGATCTCGTCGTTGTCGCCTGATTCCCGCGGGACATTTAAAATCTTTTCCCAGCGGCTGAGCCCCCATGTCGCCGTCGGCACAAATAATTGATCGGTCAGATCAAATATGCTGTTATTCTGTTTGTCAAACTCAGGTGCCTCCGCTTTCAGCAGCTCGGCCATTTCTTTAAGGCTGGTGAGAAATGGCGGCAGGTACGCTGTCATGTCATCTTGTTTGCTCAATGATCTTCACCTGCCCAAGCTTAGGAATTTCCACGTCGCTCAGCACGAGATTTTCAGACGTGCCATTGATTTGAATATTGGCGTAGTCACTGACTGACGGTGAATTATAAACAATATTGTTGATTTGCGATAGACGGATGACGTTATCTACAAACGCCATTTTCTTAAAAAGATTTAAAACGCCTTCTTCAATTTCCGCCTTGACTTCATCAATCGAGTGATTGATCTCAGGCAGCACTTCGGCAGAAATCTCAACTTCCTTCCAGACCGCGCTTTCCACTGTGACAACGGCTCCAATTGGCGCCTGCCCCTCACCCTGTCCCGGTTCAGGATCGATATAATCCTTCACTTTTTGAATTAAGATATCGGAAGCTGGCTCGAGCTTGGCATTCGTGACGACAATTTTGACCGTGCCGTCCCCGTTCCAAAGCGGGAAAATTTTCGCCTTCCCAATACCGTCCACTTCTTCAGCCCACTCTTTATAATGCATTTTATTGGCACTGACAGCCTCACGCCGAACCCTTGTAAAATACCGCTCTCTTAAGCTGTCGTCTCCTTCTTCCTCGCGGCCCGGAATGAGGATTTCCTTGACAATGGCTGTTTCTAATCCGGGAATGGTATCCAGTGACAGTAAATTGCGTCCGGTCAGGTTGGCGTTTCCTGCTTCACCAGGTGTTTCACAGACGAGCGTCCCATCTGCTGTATATTGAAAATAAAGATTATCCACATAGAAGCGGGAGCCGGCCGGAATGGTCACACCAGACGTAAACTCTCCCGCTCTGACCGCCTTTGTCGCGGCTGTCCGTTCAATCCCAGCTTCCGCTGCGCGCCGGTCTAAAAACTCCCCTTGCGCGGTATCGGAGAAGACGAGCTCTAGCACAGTATCCAGCCATATATATGACTTCGCAAGCTCGGCCGCCGCCGGGGCTAACGCATTATAAATGACACTGCCTTCTCTTGTGTCAATATCTGCGGAGATGCTGTTCAGCATACGCTCCATAATCTCCTCAAAGGTCTGATCCTCAAACATCTTCGCCAATCACCTCCTCAATCTCAAGCGTCCCTTCATCTGTCTCCACCACGAAGGAAACATGAAACACATCGCCTTGTTTTTCAATCTCAAAATCTGTTACAGCAGATATCCGGTCGTCATAAACGAGCGCTTCCTCTATCAGCCTCGGAATCTCCATTTTTTTATAAGCATCAGTCGTCTCATGATCTGTCAGCACGTCCTGAAGTTCATTGCCGACATTATGGCTGTATACGGAATACGCATAGCGCTCTGTCTGTAAGGCGATATACACAAACTGTCTGATCGCTTCAAGACCGGTAATCAGCTCATTTGTAATTCTTCCGTTTTCAAAATCGATTTTGTACGTTTGCGAGGTTTCAATGACTTCACTGTCATCTTCAAAATCCTCAAACTCAACTTCCGGTGTCAGGGCCATGATGCCCACTCCTTTATAACAAACTAAATAAAAAACCCCTTCTAGCTGAAGCGGTTTGTCTATACTTTATCTAAAATAAAAAACGATTGCCCGCCAGTCAGAGCAGCTGTCATAACACGGTCTCCCGGCTCGAGTGCATCGTCTCCTCCGGACTGCATCCGTTTTGGGATGATGAGGGCGTCAGCCGGTATGATCAGTTTGCTGTTTTCATTTAACTTGATCTCAACAGGAGAAACCGAAACCACCTCAGCTGGGAGCAGCTCCACCGGAGACTCAGCGCCAACTGCGCCGACTGCCAAGTGTTTAATAGCCTCACTTAACCTCATCAGGACGCTCCTTCCGGCATCGCATTCTTTTCGACAACATCAATGGTCATCGTATGTTTCGTTCCTTTAAATTCGTGCCGGTCTGTATCTACCCAATAGGTTTTTTTGATTCCCGCTTCCGGAATGGATATATAGACAGGCAGTCCGCTCTGCACTTCCGGAATGCCGACCGCCTGAATATTTTTCAGTTCTTTCTTCACGCCCTTTTTTTCAGCAAGACGCACATCTGCCCGCCGCTGAAGCTGTGCTTGGTTGATGTCATCTGTGACCGTTTCCGTATATTGAAGCACACCGTATTTATTTAAGCCTGAACTGTCTTTGGCAGACGCTTTATACGTCTTATTGTCCTTCTGCCGGCGGAGCACCACCCGTGTTGCAGTGTCATTTATAGAAGTGCTGTATTGGTAGCCCGTAATATTGACGCCGGTTTCGAGCACCCATACTTCTGACGGATCTGGCCACGCGCGCAAACCGAGCTTTCCTTTTTCCGAATACAGCTGGTAATGCCGTCCTGTCTGGCTTTTCGTCTGTTTCAGCGCTTTTAAGATGATGTCATACAGGCTCGTATCATTTTTAATGACAAGGCTTTTGATTGTATGGCCTGTGTTCGCAATCGAGGCAGTCGGTATTTGAAAATCATTGGCGATTCTTCTGATCATCTGGTCAGCCCGCTGATTGGAAAAGACGTACACACCCTGGTTTTTGACCAGATACTGAAGCATATCGTATGCGCTGAAAGCAAGCGTATGCTCATCCGGGGTTCTCGCAAAAACAATGCCCCGAAAAAGCTCTTTTCCCTTCCATTTAAACAAGACCGTATCTCCTTCTGAGACGCTGTAATATGTCTGGTTACCCTGTTTGATGACAATGGTCGCTTCAATGGAGCGCGGCGCCTGATAACGATGTCCTTCCAGTGATACGCTTTCAGCTACCAGCTCAAGCCACTCTGTGTCTTTAATAACGAACAGTTCTATCATCATACTTCACCTGTTTCATTGCGGTATCTTTAATTTTTGGCCGGGGAAAATCCAGTGGCCCGGCTGCCTGATGTTTCGTTTGCTTCGTTTGATCATTGCTGTTTTATTGGCGTTCCAAATTTTGTGCCATTGCGTGCTGTTCCCATAAAATCTGCCGGCAATGTCCCACAGCGTGTCTCCCTTTTTCACTGTATAGGTTTTCGGAGAAGCCTTCGACGGGCGTTTTGCCTTTGTTTTTTTCTTCTGCTTGATTTTCCGTGGGGAAGCGGTTTTGTATTCTTTTAATTGAATATCAAACGAGCGATCGCCGATATCCTGCTGGCCTTCGCTATAGGAAAAACCTTCAATGCTGCATGTTACATTCACTTTAGTTCCCGTAATCAAAAACTGAACCGGTTTTTTGGCCTTCATCCATTTTTCAATTTTTGTTATCGCATTTTCCGGGGATGGGAAGTTTTGATATTCAGCTATCGGGCTGTATTTCTTCGGAAAAAACGAAGAGAACGAAATTTCTTTTGCTCCCTGTTCGTCAATAAATGTAAGGTCACCAAACTTGGCTACTTTAACCGTTTCATTCTGAACCGTATTTGAAATATTTAACTGGTCGGGAAGAACGGGGAGCCGCAGTTTGTCCTTCCCTTGTGAAATCCAAAATTCATATACGGATTTAGTCAAATGCAACGACTCCCTTCGTTCCAATATTGATATCCTTTTGCAGCTCGTCTATGAGCGCCTGTTTGATTTTCGCCGCTAGGCTTTCAGCATCTTGTCCATTATGGAAGTGCTGGTCACCGTTAAATTGAATATAAATCTCTTTTGATCCGGAAACCGCTGCCGCCGGCCGGCTAGCTGAAGTAACAGCTGAAACTTGCCCTGATGAAAGCTCAGATTGCTGGGATTGAGATGGATCTGTCACTTCCATACCAAGAGCCTGTGCCGCTCTCTGAAGGAGGTAGCGGCCGCGTATGCCCCGCTCTTCCGGAATGATCCATTCTCGCTTGTTTCCTTCACCGACACGGGCGATTTGTTCTTTTGTGATCAGCCCGCCGTTGGCATAACCGACATAGGGACCGCCACGTTTAAGACTTTTAATACCAGGTACATTATCAATTGATCCGTATCTGCTTTTGATATAGCCGATTGCGGCAGCAGCGTTATGAATCGGATTTCGAATGTTACCCATGCCCGGTGCTTTATGAGCATTAAATGTGGTCGGAACGGTCTGCATGAGTCCTTGTGATGGGTTTCCCGCCTTCGCGTTGCTATCCCACAGGTTAATAGAGTTAGGGTTGCCCCCTGATTCATACTGTGCAATCGTCATTAATCCCGAGAGCCAGCTCAATGGTGTCTTTGTGGCCATCATTGCAGCCATAAGCCACTGTTTCACATTTCCGCCTACTGCACCCATTCCTGAATAAGCAGCTGCCAGTGATCCAGCTTGTTTTTCAGCATATTTTTTCACATCGACAGAATCTAGACCTTTTACAACACCCACAGAGGCAAAACGCCCCAAGCTCATCATGACACGGGAAGGTGAATGGATATCTAATTCCTCACGGAAAGCCTGTTCCACTCGCTTCGCCATATCCTTTGCAGCTTGTTTCACTTCATTGGATTTAGAATTCATGCCTGTCACAAAGTTTCCAACCAAGCCGGACCCCCAGCTATTGGATGTGTCTTTTGAACGCAGGAACGGTTTGTCAACATGTGAGCTTACATACTGCGCGGTCCCTGTTTGGGTTGAGTTTTGCCCTTGCGCAAAGCCTTTGACCGTCCCTGTGCCCCATGATGATGATTTGTTCACAGTCGCTTGGAATGGTGTTTTGACCTTAGATTGCAAAAAGCCGTCCGTTCCGGTTGCAGTGCCGTTTTGCCCCTTAGTATAGCCGCTCACCATTTGTTTTCCGTAGTTTGGTGAAGCAGAAATCATTTGTGTAAATGGCGTATTGATGTTTTTCTTTTTCCAGTCTTCCATTTTGACCGGCTGATTGCTGATGCCTTTATCAAAGCCTTCTGAAAATTGCTGTCCGAGTGTGGACGCTTGGCCTGTAAGGTTTGCAGTGTCCATTGACGGAGAGGCTGATCCTGATAACGGGCTGGCAGCAGCTGCTCCTCCTGAAACCGATACCGGACTTGCAGCTGAAGATGAAGCGGCTCCCATGTCGTCTACGACTTGCATACCGAGCTTAGACGCTGCTTGTGAAAGAAGCATTTTGCCTCGACCTCGGTTGTTATCAACCGGGATAACGAATTCCTTGCCGGCTTCACCGATCCACGAGATAGTCGGTTTGGTGATATAGCCGCCTGTGGCGTTCTGATTCAGCGCTTGTTGAAAAACAGTCATATTATTATTTGATGGAGACTGAGCAAAAATGTTATTAGTAGTAGTTTTAGAACTAGTTTTCTTCTCTTTCGAATCCTTTTTGCTTGGTTTTTTCTTGAGGTGAGTAACTTCCTCTCCCCTGTGTATTACTTTTGCAACGAAACCTCCAACTGCATCTTTTATATCGAATAGCCATGAAAATTTCTCAGCAATTGCCTCTGATACTTTAACCAATGGATCTTTCACATGTTCATTAAACCAAGTTTCAATTCCATCCCATGCATCCTCAAAAAATTTCCTTGCATCATCAAATTTTTCTTTTATCGAAGTTTTAATATCATCTACTTTTTTGACTATCGGGTTCCATACATTATCATAAAACCAATTTGACACGCTTGACCAAACATCAGAAATAGTAGTCCATGCATCGTTAATCTTACTCCAAATCCATGTTGCCGCATTTGATACTGCTTCACTCACAGGGTTCCATACATTGTCCATGAACCACGTAGAAACAGTAGACCATATTCCAGAAATAAAAGTCCAAGCGTTACATAATCCTGTCCATATCGTTGTAGCCACAGTAGTAACCGCTCCGCTTATTGGATCCCACACGTTATCCTTAAACCATGGGTAGACAACATTCCATACTGCCACTATGCCATCCCAAGCATAAGCAAACAGACCTACTATAAAATTAATTACGGGTACAGCTACATTATAAATAGGCGTAAACACATACTGGTCAAACCAAGTTGAAACTTTACTCCATGTATCTTCAATCCAAGTTATTGCCCCATTGGCTGTATCAGAGATTGAATCCCATTTTCCACTCCACCACTCTTTGTTAAAAAGTGATTTGCTTATATTCTCCTTTAACTTAGACGTATCAAACATCTTACCAATGTTCTTACCTGCTTCTTCTCCGCCGATAGCGCCTACTAAACCGCCGCCGATTCCACCGATAGCGCCTCCAATTGCTGTCCCTTCCGGACCAACGAAGGATCCAATTGTCGCACCTGCTTCTGCTCCGGCAGTTGCACCTGCTTCGGCGCCGACAATGCGTCCTCCGATTGAACCAACCTTTTCGCCAGCATTATCTTTATTGATTCCAGCTAAATCGAACATCGCTAAAGCAGATCCTACGTATGGAACAGCCTTTCCCATGCCTCTGAACGCTTTTCCTAGTTTGGATGAATCCTTTCCTAGCGATTTTAATCCTCCAAGCCAGTTCTTTACCTTCGAACCTGAAGTCCGAGGGGCACTTTCACCAGATGTGCCGCCCTGGCGTCTTCTTATCACTTCTCCAGGAACCTTCAGCGTTCTGTTTGGAGCCTTTGTCGGGCTTTTCTTTTTTCTATACGTTTTTTTCTTTTTAGTGCCCGGACTGATACCTCCGTCTTCACAGCAGCCGCAACAACAATTTCCGCCTGTATTACGATTAAGGACTTTTTTATCTTTTTCAGAATCCTCGCCTGAATCTTTCTTTTTTTGAGGGCCTAGAATTTTATCAATGATCTTATCGAACACATCATTTTTCAGCTTTTCTAATAATCTCTCTTTGAAACGATCTAAAAAAGCTTTTCCGATTTCGTTGAGTGTATCCTTAATCCAAGGCCAAGCGGATTTGGTCCACCAATCCTTTAGCCAACCTTTTATTTTTCCGACCCATCCAGGTTTTTGATCTGAGCTTTTATCAGACCCTTTATCCGAGGATTTGTCTGATTCTTTCTTAGATGTCTCTTTGTTAATCGGGCTTTCTTTTTTATTGATTTTGTCTGATACTTTTGACTTAACAACAATCTTTACAGAATACGTTTTTTCAAATTTCCTCAAAAGTGCTGTTAATCGATTAACGGTTTTGGTGATTTCATCGATGACTTTTAATTTAACAGTATAACCGTTTTTTAAATTTTTCTTGATATAACCAATCATTTTTTTAACTGTTGACGTAACCTTGTCATCTGGAACCAAAAGAAATGATAGCTTTTGATTAGATAGCATCTTCTTTATTTTTTTATATGCAGTTCTTGTCCTGTCTACCAAAGATACAGTCAGCTTGGTTTCTTTCGGCAGGCGTTTTAGTTTTTGTTCAATCGCTTCCAGCTTTGCAGTTGCTTGATCATCAAGTACAACTTTGATTTCTAGTGATTTCGCGAATTTTAAAATGATGTAGTCATTTATTTTTCTCAGCCGGTAAAATGCCTGATCTTCTGCTCTGATACTGATTTTGATTTGCCGATTAATGGTTTTGACTTTTTTTTCGACCTCTTGGAATCCTTTATGTATCCGTTTTAGTTTTTTAGATACCTTGTCTTCGAGATCAAAACGAGCTGTTAATTTTGCGATATTAGTTCCCTCCTCTCCTTGATTCTTTTTCTAATCGTTCTAGCTTATAACCTATCAACCCAAATAAAAGAGCTTTGAAATGTTTTGGTGCTTCGTATAATTCAAGAAGCTGGGATGGCGAATAATGAAGCTCATGCATTGCATAGTACAAATACACAGCTTCCTTATCGCCATCCTTTACTAGTTTTTTGCTTCTTCTTCTAGATCTTCAAGATCATCCTCAAACCCATTGATTTCAATAGCCTTATTCAGCCAGTTTGCATACTCTCCCCCCACAGATAGTACACGTTTCGCCACTTCTACTGGATCCGCTGTTTTGTAAGCTTCCCTTAAATCTTTTGAACGAAAATCAGGATAAATAGTAGATTCGATGGCAATTCTCGCATAAAAGCGCTGGGAGTCTAAATCTTTCACACGGCCGCGGCCTTTCACATTTTTAAATGTGGTATTTTCTTTCTCCAATTCATCAATTCGTTCGGTTGTAATTGGTTTTAAAATAAACGGAATGACATTCCCTTTTTTATCAACAAAACGCTTTGAGATCGGTACTTTGATTTCTTCGGCTTCAATTGTTTTTCCCGGCATAAAAAAGGAAAGATCATATACGTTTTCGTTCTTCTCGCTCATGTAAAAAACTCCCTTATCTCTTTTTGATTGATTTCATCATGTGTAAAAACAGACCTTTCTGAGAAAGGTCTGCATATGGCTACTTTAGTTTTGATTAAAACGTGTCAGAAAGCTTTTCAGGCACGTCGAAGTCTTCGAATGTAAATGGCACTTCTTCTTCTAACGCTTCTGAATCGACATCAAGACTTGCGATTTTGGCAGAATCAAAGTTGACGTCGTACAGCGTGACGCGCTCTGTGCCTCGTCCGGAGGATTTATCATCAAGCACGGCTTGGAGTGTGAAGTAAGGGTCGCTGCCTTTTTTGACATAATCCATCATCAAGAGCACGAATTTTGATGTGACTTTATAGAACGTTGCTGTTCCAGTTCCGTTTGCCCCTGTTGTTTTATGGCCTGTCATGCGGCGGCCCATAATGTTTACTTCAGACTTGTTTTTCTCGACGTTCGCTTCAAACGTTTTGATGTGCGCCATTTCCTCGCCATCGAGAAATAAGCGGCCTTCTTTTCCTGAGATTGTATTTTGAGCTTTTAATGCCATATTAGTTTACCTCCACATTAAAGTAGAATTTTTCTGCTGCGTCGACAGGCTGTACAGCCAGGTCAATCAAGAAGCCGTCACGGTCTTCATTCATTGAAATGGTGATATCTCCATCAGAATCAAAGCCGGTGATACCGCCCGCATCCTGAAGTGTTGTCATGTATTGCGTGATCATCGTTTTCACATACTGCAGTCCGTCTTCAGACGCCGGGATATCGCTTCCGCTGCCTTTTCTTGATTTAATTAAGGCTTTCAGCTCGCGTGTTAAATCATTATTCACAGCGTCCAGGACACGGACGATTTTATTTTTCGCGAACTTTTTGTTTTTCTCAGCTGTGAATGTAACGAGTGAGTTAATGTCCTTTTCAACGCTGACAGATTTATCGCGGGCGTCGAATGAAAATAAAAATTCGCCTTTGCCCAGACGTTCAACAATCGTATCGTGGTCAAGGCGGTGTAATACATCAACGGCGCCTTCGTACTCTACAAATGTAAGTGATTGATTAAAGGTTGCTCCTGCGCTCGCTCCAGCTACCCAAGCTGTCGCTTTATCCGGTGTAACCTCCGTGCCATCTTCCAGCAGCACACCTTCTGTTACGTTGATAATGCCTTCATAGTCACCAGCATAATTGGCTGTGACCCCTTGCACTTTTTGGCCTTGACCGTCGCGCAGACGCTTAATGAAAGCAGCAAATGTCGCCTTCAGCTGATCACCTTCCGCAACAGGAAGCACAATCACATCAAAACTCTCCGTCTCAGCAGCGGCTAAGAAATCTGTATAGTCAGAGTTGACAGGGGCTTTATCCGTACCGCCGGATAAACGGATTCCGGCTGATGCATTCAGCGTTTCAGCTGCAGTGTCTTCTTCTGATCCAGTGAGCGGAATTGTCGAAGACAGATCGCCTGTTCCGGTAAAGGTGACATAACCGTTGGCTTTTAATTCTTCAGCCTTTTTGACGGTCTGTTTATCAACCTCTGCTTCATCCATATACGTTGTCACGTCAAAAGCAGCGGCATCCAGCACATTGGGGTTAATACGGATGATGATGTCATTTCCTTTTGATCCGCCGTATACAGCAGTCGCTTTGACGCCTTCTGCAATATAAGCAGACGCTCGGACACCTTCGGTTAGACGGTACATCAATACCGTTTTCGCGTTTTTCTTTGCTTCACGCAATAGCAATAAAGACGGGTCATCAATGCTGAGGCCCACTTTTTTGTTAAGATCTTCGACGCTGGAAATGGAGACGAACGTTTTCGCTTCGCCCCAGCTTGATGCGACCGGAAGTGCGACTGTCCCCCGTTCACCTAGTGACACCCGCTCCTGTGCTGTCGTTTTAAAGTTAAAATAAATGCCTGCACGTTCTTTTTCTTTACCTGTTGTAAATGTTCCGCCATTCATGATGACATGACCTCCTTAGTTAAAAATGTTTGAATCAATTGTTTCGCTTCTGATTTCGTCATACGTGTTTGATCCACGCCAAATAAAGCCCCCTGAAGGATATCCGGCTTAACGCCGAACAATTCCTTCGCGTGCTTAGTCAAATCCGCTGTATCAAAAAGAGCTTCATGGCTCTCTGTATGTACAGCCTTCTTCTGTTGTTTGTCCTTTGCCACCGCTTATTTCACCCCGCTGTTCATGTCGATATCCTGTAAGACAGGCTGTTCTGTTTTGTGATAATAATATCGGCTGCTCCACCTGATCACCATGACCGCCTCGCCCCTGTCCCCAATTCTTGTCTCCATTCGGGTGATGCGAACCATATCCCCCGTCTTCTCACCAAATTCACTGAGCAGCGGAACCATATTTCTCGCTTCTCTGATAGCATCCGCGAGCCTGTCCGCTTCATCCAGCGCCTGAAGGGAGTCATGATGAAACAGCTTGACATTGAGACTGTAAGTTTTTTTAAATGTGGAGACCGTGTCTGTTTCCTCAAAAACAGATGGCGACGGGACATATAATGACGGTACCTGAAACTGATCAGGCAGCTCGTGTTCATAAATGGGAACAGACCACTGGCTGTACAAAAACGCCATGATCGATCCTGTTTCACTGTTCATCCTGCTCCTCCTTTACAGCTTCTTCAGCCACTGGCGCAACTTGCTTTCAAGCGATTTTTCAAACAGCTTTTCATATAAAAGCAACGCATGATCCCAGTAGCTCGTGCCCGGGATCCATTTTCTCTTGAGCGCCATTCCGGTTGAAGCCGCTGGATCATACATAAACTGTGAGCCTTGGAAACGCCCAGGCACCCACCTCACATTTTCTTTTGACGTCCAATGGCCGTCATTCAAAAATGAGGCGTAATCAAGCTGTGTGCCGACCTCAAGCGAAAGCCCGCCGCTTTGCACAATCCAGATATTATCCTCTGCGCCTTTCTCGAACGAGCTGAGCAGTTTTTCTGTATCAATCGTTTGTGTGCTGATGAGTTCAGATTGAACGATCTCCAGAAAATCTTGCCCGCACTCCTCGAGCCAACGGGATGCCTGTTGAGAAAAGGCGCCTGAGGCCGCTTCTTTTAATGACTTGTTTAGCTGTTTCAGCCCCGCTATTTTCATAGGCTTTCATCCCTGACTGCGATGACTTCCCAATGATGATGCCTGATCCTTTTCGGCAGCTTTAGTTTATAGTTATGATTCTCCCAAATGACTTTATCGTTCACGCGGATGTCCGCGGACAACGGAAAATGAACGAGAAAGCTATGATATACCGTTTGATTCGGCTCCTTCTGGATCAGCTGCTGCGTTTTTTCTGTAAAATAACAAGGGACATCTTGTTCATCAGGTGTGTCAGGATATGAAATGACCGGCTGCAGCTTATCCGCCGGAATCCCGAACCGGCCAGCAGACGGCGTTTGAGCCTCTTCATGATAAATGTCGCAGCGGTGAATGAGCATGTGCTGATAGCTCATAAAGACCTCACCTTCAGTCTGGAGGACTCAGGGACATAGCCCGGCGTAATAAACTCTTCGAGCAAATGATACACCTCCGGCCGCTGAATGCCGCCTTCTCCGGAAACCGTATAGGAATAATCGCCCATTTTTTCAGACTGATAGCTTGATGAGGCTGATTCATCGCTATTCACAAGTGCAAAATACTGGGCAAGCTTTACTAAAGCCAATTTCACCTTGTCGGGCAGCGGATCATACACACTGTCTTCAAAGCGGTGCCCTGTAATCAGAGCCGCTTCTGCTTCCGCCTCGATGATATCCTGGGCCAGCAGTTCCTCCGGTCTGTTTTTTACTCGATCATAGATCGAATAGGAGGCTACGTCAGTCGGTTTAATGAGCATGAGCTGACCACCCCGTTTCTATTATTCTTTTACGTTAATTAATTTCGCGCAGGCATCCTCTTCCTCGAACTTGCTGTCGAGCTTGGCCGTTAAGACGATAATGAATTTACGGGAGCGGATGTCTTTATCGACTTCAATTCGGATATTGCGGGAGAAGCCGAGAATGATATTTTTCGGATGTGTGAGAATGATATCAGAAGCGTCATATTGCGCGTCTCCCTCACCGACTGTGTACGGCTGGATATTGGATACCCCTTTCACCGGTACGCCGAACGCTGTTGATAAGCCGCCCTGAACAGCCTGGTCCCCTAGGTTTGTCTGGCGGTCCGCCACGCGGTCCTTCCATTCAACTTCTAAGCCGTGAGACGTATAAAATCTGAACTCCTGAGGAATACGCAAATATTTCGGCGGAACAGCCTTTAAGCCTTTCTTGAATGTCGCTCTGGACAATTCTTCACCGTTCATGTCAACGATGTGGGACACCGCTTGCTTGCGAATGCCGTCCAGCTGCGCCAGATACGGATCAGCTGATGCTGTATCGCCATTTACAATCAGCTCTTCAATATCAACGGCTGCACGCTCTGCTAAAATTTGCATGATCGTCTGCTGCAGGCCGTCTTTTTCAATGTTGTTTTCGAGTGTGTCATACGTAATGTTGATTTCCGCAATGACTTCCTTCGTGTTCAGCTGAACAGTGCTTGTCGTCGGAACTGTCAGCTCGTCGTTTGACAGTGCTTTTCCTTCTTGAGCAGCCCGCAGAATACGCTGGCCGAAGCCGATTTTCTCAAATTTTTGCGAGTCATTTTCCATTTGAATCACGCGGGATTCACTGAAAATGGTCGGCGTGTTTTGCACCATGCGGATAAAAGCCGATGCTTGCGCAGGGTTCATGAGTCCGCCGCTTTTTAAAGCAGAAAGCGACATTTCCGCTTTCCGAATGATATCTTGATTTCTCAATTGATTTCCTCCTCTTTGACTGGTTTACAGCAGTCCGCTCCAGATAGATTTTTTGACTTGCTCTGTATTGCTGCCCGCTTCGTCCGCTGTCTGTTTAGACGCGCCTCGCGCTTTTTCCAACGCCTCGATGCGTTCGATCAGCGGGGCAAGCATATCCTCAACGAGCTTTTTCAGACGCTCGTCATCACCCGTCTGCTCAGGCTTTTCCTCCGTGTCTGTGTTTTTTTCAATCCGCTCAAGCCGTTTGAGCAGAGGGTAAAGCGCATGCTCGAATGATTCTTTCATGTCTTCTTTTCTCATTTCTTCAGTCTCCTTTCCTGTTTTGTCAGCCAGCATCTGCTTAAATACACTGAAGAATCCCGCTTTTTCAACCGGTTCTTCCTCATACACATCAGCAGTGCCCGCCATGCTGTAGCCGGTGATGATTCCAGCCTTGATCTGTTCCCACACCTCGTCAGACGCTCTTGTCACGAGCACCCACGAGCCTTTTGTAATCTGCTTTGATCCGATCATAAAATCATCGGGCGCCACATATGACTCGACTACGACGCCGGTTCCGCCCTCAAAGCTGTGATTGATATCAATCTCCCGCGCCTCCGCGAGAAAGCCGTGGGCCGCTTTTTCAATTTCCTCGGCGGTCATGAAATCGCCGTGGGCATCAGGAACATCAGGCTCATACACGATTCCGTACACGAGCTTTTGTTCATCCAGCTCACTCTTAGTAAATACCCGAACCTTTTTTTCAAATGACGGAGGTCCGGCTGACTTCGTAAAGAAAAATTCTGTCTGGTTAGCTGCCTTGTCCACATAACTGACAAAGCTGATTTTCGCATTTCTTAATTCCCGCGCCACCTGCTTGATTCACCTCCCTTCAGGACGTTTTGATAGCTTCGATGCTTTCTTTCAGCTCCTGCATGAGCGCAGCCAGATTTGTCTTTTCCGCATCCTGTCCTGCGGGCCGTTTATAGATTTCCTCAGGCCATTCCTCAAGCGTTTTGCCAAGCACCCGCCCCGCAAGGTCGCGTAAATCATTCGGCGAAACGGCTCCGGCTGTAATAAAAGGACCGAGCACTTTCGCAATCTCAAGCGGATCGCGAAAGTCCGGTCCTTTTAATGTCAGCCTGACGTCATGGATATTCAGCTCCGGCAAAAGCAGCGTGTTCAGTTTATTTACGAGCGTTTTTCGCTCCGGCTGAAAAACCTGCTCCTCCGTAATTTTTCTGGCGGTATCAGCTGTCGCCCGGTTGTATTCCTGAGCTTCGCCTGTGTACAGCGGCGGGAGGCGGAACGCCGAGCGGAGCTTATTTCTGCTTTTTTCATCGTACTCAAGAAACAAGGCGTCGTTTTGGAGAATTTCCGCCAAGGATTTGATTTCCACGGACACCGGCGTAATATCCTCGCCCCCGTGGAGATCCTTCTCTTTCGCGATTCCTTCCGCTTCAATCAGGAGAAATTTATGGGCGTTTTCCACGCCTTCAAGGTCATTCATATACTCTTGGAGCTCCCGGTAAGAAGCTTCCGACAGCATCCCGTTTTCGACTGTGATGGCAGCGGGTACATGACGGCCCTGCTTAAAATACATAAAATTGAGCTCTTCCGCTTTTCGTGCTCCGTACAAATTGACGATATTGCCAACCCAGCGAGGCACGCCGTATACACCGCTTCCGATTTTGAGGTGAATGGCTTCATTTGCTTGATACTTCTCTGCCAGTGTGCTCACATATTCACCTGTGCGCATGTCCATTTTGCGCGGATCGCCGTATTCTTTGAAAAATACTTTCTTTCCATTGATCAGCTGCACAAATTTCCGAAAGCGTTTTTGCCGTTTGATTTGTTTCATTTTTCCGTTTTCTTCATACATAAAAGATACTTCAACAGGCTCGCCGGCTCCGCATACACGCATATTTTTCACATCTAAATATTCGATGCCGGCCGGTTTTCCCATCCCGTCGCGCAGCACTTCCATAAAGCCGTTACCTGTTTTTTCTCTGTCTTCGATGGCATAGCCTAAAATCATTTCAGCCGATTCGTCAAAATGAAGACATTTGTAAAATGCCTCAAGTCTGGCCCAGTCTTTTTCCGCTCTTTTCTTTTTGGTCTGGTCGACGTCAGTAGCGTTGACATCAAACGTGTACTCAACATCGAAGCCAAAGCCTGTAATGTTGACTCTGTACGCATCAATGCATTGCTGAAGAATCGTCGAGTACTCAGCAATGGTTTTGAGCTCAGTGATATTGTAGGGCGGTGCGATAATATCCTCTCCGTATAGCTCAGAAAAGTCATCTTCATAGATTTGCTTTGTCTGAGGAGCGGCGGCATTGGCTTTAAATACTGTCGCTCTGACTGTTTGATTGTGTATCATTTATGACCTCCTCCTTTCCCTGTTCGGCCGAATTCGTTTGTGTGCTGTCTCTTTCATATCAGCCACCTCATAATCATCAAGCGCATACCAAATCGCAGATAGCGTATGCGGGTCAATCGTGAAATCATCCTCTATCAGCGCACCGTTTTTATCTTTTGCGTACGTCAGCGTCTTGAGCTCATAGATGACATTTTCACAGCGGTCCGAACAGAAGATCTTTTTGAATCGTTTCACCTTTTTCGTGTATTGAAGCCTGGAGCCGGGAAACTTTCTGGCTCCGACCATTCGAAAGCCCTGCTGGCGGAAGTATTGGATGCTTTTCGGCTCAGCGGAGTCGGCTTTGATCAATTCCTGTGTGTCAATAAACTCACGCAGCTCCTCAGCGGTCCTGTCATCTGTCATTTTGTTTTGATAATACTCCCAATAAATGTAGAGATATTTTTTTTCTGGGTCGACAGCAAGCCGGACGACGGCATTATAGGATTCCTCGAATCCAAAATCCATGCCTGTGCGAAAAATCGGCTTGCTGATGGCTCCGATACATTTTTTTACTTGATCATGCGAAAGCACCTCGAACTGCGGCAGCACCCTGATTCCGTTGACGCCGAATCGTCCTTTGCGGGCAATACGGTACAGGTCAGGATCATACGCCTTGAGTCCGTCAAGCTGCTTCACATAGCTTTTCGGGAGAAAGAGGTTGTCGTTTGCTGTGGAATGATGATAATACGTATCCCCCTTCACAATCGTCCGCTTTTCGTAAAGTTCGCTGTCATCCAGTACAAACCGTTTATTTCGTTCATCACGAAAAAAATGCCGGTACGTCCAATTGGAGGTGCCGACAGGATTGGTGGTGCAGATCATATGAAGCTTCAGCTCAGGATGGCGAAGACGGCCGATTAATTCCTTGAAGCCTTCATACTTCACTTCTGAGCACTCTTCAATCCATATTAATGAAATGTTATGAACCGATTTTAATTTCGCCGGATTGTCCATGCCTTTGAACATGATCCGGCTGCCGTTTTGAAATCGCAGCTGGAGCGGAGAAGAAAGGGATGCCACAGCCTTTGTGAGGCCAAGCTCTTCAATCACCTCTTGAAACAAGGCGAAAGTTGAATCCCGATGGGTGTCGAACACCTCGCGGATGACAAGGGCGGTCCGTTTTTCCTCCAGCAGCTTTAGCACGATTTTCAATGCCGTATGATAGCTTTTGGATGAGCCGTAGCCGCCGACGAGAAACTGGTACGTCTGCTCCCAATTGAACACGTAATCTTCGAAATGAGGGTTGATTTCTTTGACAATCATGACTTGTCCTCTTTTCGTTTGATCATGATTTCAATCGGCGCTTGGCTGTCATCCGTTTTCTCCGCTTTTTGTTTGGCAAGCTTCAATTTCTCGTTTTCAATTTTTTGTTTAAATTGATCCGGAAACAAATCAAAATATAAGGACAGCTTCTCGAGCGCCTTCATTTTATCGGCCAGTTTGATGGCGATGCCTTCTTTGCCGAGCTTTGCTTCCGTCACAATGGTGCCGTCCACGAGCCCGGAGTCTTTGACATCGACAAAGCTGATTTCCTTCATAATCGGGTTATCATCTTCATCAAACAGCGGACCTGATTTCCCGACAGCCTGGACCTCTTTTTTTCCGAAGGTCACATAGTCCGTAATATCCGCAAACGCGATCTTGATATAAACCTGCAGCACGTCCATCGCTTCAATAAACATTTCATTGACCATTTCTTTTTTAATGCGTTTGATTTCAACAGCGACCTTTTCATTCTTTAACAGACGGCTGCCCGTCACATGGGCGCTGTCCGGAGAATAGCCCGCTTTGATTGCTGACTGTGTGGCATTGAAGCTTTTGACGTAATACAGGCAAAACAGCCGCTGGCGTTCATTTAATTCATCATTGTCTATCCGGCGCTGTTTTGGTTCATTTCCAGCTTCAGAAAACAAGGCCGTTTTCCATTTGTCTTGTTTTTTCCATATGCCGATTGTTTTTGCGGAAACACCAATGATGTCCGCAATCGCTCGATTTGTGATCTTTCCCTGATGTTGTTGATAGATTGCTAATGCTTGTTCGCGCTGTTGTGTTTTCATGCTACGGCATCACCGCCACCTCCAGCATGGATGTCTATTCATAAAAGCGGCTGATCTTGCCAGCCGCTTATGTGTCATGCTCTATTCACTTATAGGTGGCAAACGTATGACAAGCTTTCAGGCAAGCGATCGATTCATTTCCTCCTGCTGTCTTTGCATCTTTATGATCGCCCGTTTGATGGTTGTTTGCACAGTGGATTTTTTTACGCCGAGAAGATCAGCGATCCGCTCATAGGAAAAGCATTCTACCTTGTGCAGCAAAAACATTTCTTTTTCCCTGTCCGTCAACAGGGATAATGCTTCTTGGATTCTCTCTCTGTCTTCTTCTGATACCTGGCCGTCCGGCTCAAACATCATAGCGCTGGAAAATGATTCGATGATTCTCGGGTCTTTGATCATCAGCCGCTGGTAGGCGTCACGCCGGTCAATCGCCCGTCTGATGCCGGGCTGTCTTCCTTTTTCAAGCCATTCTGTTACATATTCAAGATCAGTAATCATATTTCTGATGATTTTTTTATCCTTCAGCTCTTCAGCTGAGAGCACGGATTCATCCGCCTCAGCGAACGTTTTATATTGTGTTCTTGTTTGTTTGAGCGTGCGTTTATATTCAAATAATAAGTCTTGCATTCTATAATCCTCCTTATTTTTGGCAATAAAAAACGGACACCAATCAACGCACAAATGCTGTGCAGTTGATCAGTGTCCGCAGGCTTTCCGTCTTGGACGTATTCTGTTTTCGCTTTAATTTAATTTGTAGCCGATTTCAAATTCCACACGGGCAAGGTCACCCTTTCTCGTTTCGACGAGCGTTTTTCCATGCTCCGGCGCTTCTGTGATCCATGCTTCTTGCTTGATGCCATCCACTATAATGACGCGGATTTTGCCTTCCTCCAGCTGGCTCTCCAGCGTGATGGAATCGATTTGCAGCAGTTTTTTAGGATTCATCATATATCTTTTCCTCTCTTTCTGATTCAGCGCTTTTTTTGGCCTTTTCTAATAGCTGAATAATATGCTCCATTGAATGAACAGAATTCCCTCTCAGAAATTCAAGAGCTGCTTGAGACGCTTCCAGCAGTTCGGGCGCAGCCGCCATCAACGCGGCATTGCTTTTTTGCGAATACGAGCTGAGGTCAAATACAGCGGCGATCAGCCGCCCGTTTGAATATGGGAATCTTTCTTTTTCTTCTTCGCTGTAAGCTGAATAAATATAGATCGGTTTTGTATCCCCGCACGGGACAGCACGCCACGGCGCAGGGCTTTTCTCTGCTTGTTTTGTTTTTGCCAACACTTTCACTTCCCGTCGTCCTTATACCATTGTTCAATGTTTTTTTCTGTTTGCTTTGCCCGAAACAGCAAAGCGATTAGAGCAGTCAGCTGTTTAATCACGGACATTCAGCCTCGCTTTTCCCGCTGTCAGCATTTGCTCCAGCTTTCGAATAACAGGCGTTAAATCAGTGCCGGACCGGCAGTTCGGGCATGGATGAAAAACGGCACCAATCTCGGTATGCTCCACAATCACTTTTTTTGTCTGACAAAGCTCGCACATTATCTGACGCCCTCCAATCTATGGTTCAGCTCGTATGCTGCTCCTTTGATAATCACTAAATAGTCGCTGCACATTTCGTAGATTCTCGTGCCGAGCGCTTCATCGACCCGGACAAGTGTTTCAATCGTCAGCTCGCTCGAAAGCAAAATCGGTTTATGATTTAAATAGCGGTAGTTAAGTACCGAATACATTTGCTCTAATTGCCAATCTGTAGCGCGCGGTTTGCCGTTAACCGGTTTAAATAGGTCATCTATAAACAGCACATCTGCCTGCTTCATTCGGCTCAGCTTCTGTTCCAAAAGGTCAAAGTCATTTTTCAGATCGGTGAAGCCTTCCACGAATGGAAAATAGATGACCGGCACATGGCGTGTTTTCATCAATTCATTGGCTGCAGCGGTCAAAAGATGCGTTTTCCCTGATCCGGGCTGTCCTAAAAGGGCGATGCTGTTTTTCCGGCTGCCCTTGATTTGTTCATAATCCGCCACATACTCTTTTGCGCATTCAAACGCGTCTTTTATGGCCTGCGGCTTTCCCTCCGTGCGGAATTCTTTGAAGCCCAGCTGTCTGAAGGCGTGAGTAATCTCACTGGCACTAAGCATCCGCTTCACTTTCCGTTCTGCCATGCAGCTGCACATCGTCCAAACCTCCAGGCCGTTCTGCCGGATGAGATAGCCTCCTTGATCCTTGCATCGCGGGCAATCATAGCGGCTTGCGTCTGATTCGGCCGGTTTGTCCGCCAGTAATGGACGTCTCCCTCTTCTCAGCTCGTCCAAAATGTGTTCGATTGTTCGTTTTGTCATCACTTTCCATCCTCTCTTGTTGAATTGCTGTATTCTTTTTGGCCTGTTCCGCGAAAAAACGGTCTTCAATGAATTTTGAGCAGTAACGAAAGGCCTTGATTGTTTCTGAAGCGGCGGTACGCCGGTTTTCAAAGGCTTGAAAGCATTCCTCAAGCCATTTGATTGTTTGCGTCACAGGAACGCCGATGGCAACAATACGGGCGATGGCTTGATAATCTCTTGAGGAAGGATACACGGTGCGTCCTTCTTGAGCCGACCGTAATTGTGTAAACCGCTTCGCAATGTAATCCACTGCATCATCAGCAGCAGTATATGTTTTTGTTTTATCTTTATCTGAGCGGACATCTGTGTCCGGTGCCTGCGGCAAAAATGACCGTTCCTTTATGCTCCGTTGTGCGATTTTGTCCGATCTGAAGCTGAATTTTTTGGAATGCTTTACCGAAATCATCAGTCCATATGGCGCACGGACAGCCTTAATGTACTCATGGATTTCGAGAAGCTCCAGCCATCTTCTGACGGTTTTCTCGCTTACGCCGAAGACAGCCGCCATTTCTCTCGCTTTTAACGGCTTATGGCCAAGCACGATTCCCCAGCTTACACCGTCTTTTTCAATTTCTTTTGTTGTTGAGCTGATGAACCAGAGAAACAGCCATAGCGCAGGACCTATTTTGTCATAATGTTCTGAATTCAATAGCCCTGAATATATAGGAAAAGGATAGCTTTTATCGGTTTTCATATGCTGCCGATTCCCCTTTTAACATCATGTAGGTTTGAAGCTGTTCTTGCGTTTCAAAGCGAAACACCGGAAGGCCGCAAGCCGTAAACGAAATGGTGCCGCCGGATTGTCCGAGATGGCGCTGATCTATGGGATTGTCACTAAAAACAATGTGAATCGGATACATGGAATCACTCTCCTGATCTTTTTCGATACATTTTGTATCAACTGTTACCAAGTATAAACGATACATTCTGTATCATCAAGTAATTTTTGATACTTTTTTTATCATTACTTTATTTTGATACGGATTGTATCTATAATCATAAGTAACTTAGGGAGTTAAAAAAAGAGAGGTCATAGTATGATAGGCGGCAGATTGAAGAGTCTCAGAGGGAAAAGGACACAGGAAGAAATCGCATCTCATATCGGTGTGTCACGGGCGCGATATTCCCACTATGAAAACGGGCGGAGCGAACCTGATTACGACACACTCCAAAAGCTGGCTGATTACTTTCAAGTAACCACTGATTACTTATTAACAGGAAAAGACAAAAAATCCGACGACGATATGTTTTCAGATCCCGACTTGCAGGTTGCATACCGTGATATGCAGGATTTTTCCCCAGAAAGCAAACAGCAGGCCATCGAATTTATCAACTATTTAAAAGAAAAAGAGAAAAACCGCAAACCGAAAAATAAATAATCTGTCTCTGTTCTCTAAAACATATAAAAAATAGACCGATATAAAGAAAAAAGTGTTTATTTTTTAAAGAAAAGGGAAAGATTTCAACATACTTTCTAGTCCTTTATGGGCTTTTCTTTCTCGCCAAAAACAGAACAAACGTTCGAAAGGGAGTATTCAATTGGGCGATTACTTATCACATCTGGAGGAATACGTAAAAAATTTATACAGCCGGCTGGGCATCACCTCCCCCCATCACATTGACATGCTGAAAATCGCAAAGGACCTGGATATTTGGGTTCATTTCGAGGATACGGGGAGCATGATGGTCAAACACGACGGCATGTACAGTATCGTATTGAACCAAAGAAAATCACGTGAAGAGCAATGGGAGGATTTTGGCCATGAACTGTGCCATGTGTTAAAGCATGCGGGCAATCATTTTCAGATGAACAAGCTCTTTCGGGAACTGCAGGAATTTCAGGCGAATCAATTTATGTACCACTTCTGTGTGCCAACCTTTATGCTGTTGCAGATTGAATTGCCGCAATGGAGAAGCCAGGCGCTCGCGACAATTGCAGCGGTTTTCCGAGTAACAAAGGAATTTGCGGAAAAAAGACTTGACATGTTTGAACGGCGTAAAGCAGGTATTCAATTTCAGAAGCGGCTTGCTTACTTATTATCACACAAGCGGCCAAATGCGTACGAGGAAAGCGATCAGCAGCACTTGCAGGTTGCCGAAGAAAAAGCGTTATATCATATCGGCAAAAACAGCTGATAAAAAAAGGGCTGGGAACACTGCCCCCAGCCCGGCATAGGCATTCATATTTTGACATCGGAGGAATGCCGCATTAGCGGCGATTTAAGATGAACGCAATGCGAACCGCAATCGGAGCAGCTGTATATAACTGAACTCGCCCCGGCCGTCACAGGCTTCGCCATGAGCCCATCTGCCTTGTGAGCTCACACAGGAATGCCTTTCTTCCAGCTCTTTAAAGACTTCATACCACATATTTGATGATAAGTATCCCGCGCAATCAAAAATGACAGCATATCTCTCACCTTAGGATCATCAGTCATGGCATAAAGCCGTGTCACCTGAAGGCGTCCATGTGCTTCCACATTTAAGTTGGCGCGAATACCTGAGGTTCAAATTTCCGCTTGAGATAATGTATTTTGCATTCCCCGGATAGCCATCGCACCCAAACCGAACACAATAGCATGCTGAGGATCATTCCTGACAACACTTCTGCCACAGCAGGTTCACTTTTATAAGCATTTCCACATGCCCGATCTCTTCTGTCCCGACATCATAAAGAAATTTTTCTATTCGCATCTGCACGGCAGGAAAAACCCTGAAACAAATACCGCATTATAAAGCTGATCTCACCGGATCGGCCGCCCGGCACTTCTTGGCGCTTTTTCGTATAAACCGGATCGGGATGAGCTGGCTTAGCTTGATATTGAAGTTCTTTCATGTGGTATAACATCTTCATTCCTCCCCCACACGATCGCACAACATTTCCTATGAAGGAATGAGCACATCGTGCAGGTCCGTTCATTCAACCATAAAAACCACGCTTAACAGCTTCCACATATCGACAAAACAAATCGTTTTGTGTGTAGCTTTCATTACGGCAGGTAAAATTGCGGAACAACGCCTTTCGCTGGGCCGTGCTTACCTCCAGCTGCAGTCCCATTTCCCTTTTTGTCCGATTGACAATATTTTTCGGATGCACACCAGCCAGTCGGTCTTTCTCACTCGTGAGCTCGGCGCTGAAACCCGCTTCATTCAGCCGATCACAAATAAGCTTGGCCTTTTTTCGATCCGCGCCCCCGACCAATGTATGCGGTGTTTTTGGATCGTGATACCCATGAATGGCTAATGCGTAATGGTGGGCGTTCACTTTTTCTAAAGCGATCGGCTCGTCAAAACGAGTGCTTGTCAGATGCAAAGAACGGTTGTTTCGCTGCTTTACACCTTCAAATAAATAAATCGAGCATTGATCGGAAAATGCTCGCACAAGCTCGCTGACGCCAGGCTCAATTCTTCCGCCGTGGGGACTGAGGACGATGTGCTCACTTCCGGTTTTCTCCTCATAAATAATCCGGTACTCCGATTCAGAAGCAGAAAGGGCTGCAAAGCCGTCATACATATCTTTCATGTTAGATGCTCTCCTTTACCAATCAGCACCAGTTTACTCTACTCATCTATGAATGAAAACCTTTTTATCGTATGATTTAATAGATTACAGATTAGGAGGTTTAAACATGGGATTTTTTGATGGATTACTCGGCAATGCGTCAACACTGTCAACGGCTGCGGCGAAAGAAGAGCTGGCCCATATTTTACTGGAGGGTGAGGAGATCGATGCGGCGTTTAAGCTGGTTCGCGATTTAATTGTCTTTACTGACAAACGGCTTATTCTTGTCGATAAGCAGGGCATCACAGGCAAGAAAACGGAGTTTCAATCCATTCCGTACAAAAGCATTTCCAGATTCAGCGTGGAAACCGCCGGCCGCTTTGACCTTGATTCAGAGCTGAAAATTTGGATTTCCGGCGCGGAGCTTCCCGCTGTCTCCAAGCAGTTTAAAAAAGATGAAGGCATTTATGATATTCAAAAGGTGCTTGCTGCAGTTTGTATGTAAGAAGAAAACGGAAGCTGTCAGGCTTCCGTTTATTAAATTCATTACAGTTTTTTCTCAATTTCAGCTTTCGTTTTCGGACCGTAAATCCCATCTGCCGTCAATCCGCTGACAGATTGAAAACGTTTTACCGCATTTGCTGTTTTCGGACCATAGACGCCGTCAATGCCGTGATTTTTCGCACCTTTATCAGGATAAAAATAAAGGGCAGCTAAAGCGGTCTGCACTTGCTTTACGTTTGTCCCTTTCGTAAGCGGCCTTGTCACTTTGATCACTCCGGATGGAAGCGGATAGGAAGACGCGGCATGGCTTTTAGAAGAAGATGCCGCCTGCGGCAGTTTAATCACCTGTCCGACTGTAATATGATTCGGGTCGGTGATATGATTTATGCTTTGCAGCGTTTTCACACTGACACCATGCGCTGCGGCAATACCTGACAGCGTGTCCCCTTTTTTCACATGATATTCAGAGGCTGGAGCCTTTTTCGCTGATACTGCACCTGTTAATTCCTTCTCAATTGCCGCCTTCACTTGATCCCAGCGCCCTTCTGATAAAATGCGGTGAGGACAGTACTTCCCATTCCAGTCCTGATGCTTTCTGACTCGATCGATTCCCCAGCCGCGCTCCTTCAAAAGCTGCGCAACAAATGAAATCGCCAAGGCTTCGGCAGCTTCATATTTTGGACCTCCCGATTTGCTGTAGCAAATCTCAACGCCGATTGATTTTCGGTTTCCTGGGCCGTTTGTGCCGTCACCCGTGTGCCAGGCGTTTCGGTTAAGCGGCAGGCCTTGAATCACCTCTTTATCATCGACTGCAAAATGAAAGCTTGTCGAGCTGGTGTTCCCAATCATATAGCTGATTTCATTAGCAGCTGACGCATCGTTTGCCGTGTTGTGAATGGTAATGTATTCAGCGGACATTGCATTGGGGCACTTCAGCGCGTATTTCGCCTCAGAAACCAAATTTTTCTTCACTTGAATGCTCACCTATCATCTCTCCTTTTTCTTTTTCATCAATAGGTGGCATTCGTAGGACGAAAAACTTGTATCATCCGTCACCGTGATATGGATAATTGTGCTAAACTGAGATTCAAAAGAAGGAAACAATCTTGAATACGTGCTTAATGCTGACAACCAGAACAGAACAATTCAATCAAGAGCATGTAGCCGGACACTATGGTTTTTGGACCGCCTGATGTTCGGGCCTTTCAGCGACGCCACAGGCGGAACGTACGTCACCGAAGCAGGTTCGCAAAAAGAGGCAGCGAAATTGGGACATGCCGATCCGCTGGTGGTAAGAGGTTCTTCTGAACTGATCATAAAGGAATGGAAGCTGAAATAAAAAAGACCCCAGAGGGTCTTTTTTTGTCATCATCGTGTTTGATTGCGTGCCGCAATATGAAATGTGTTGCTATCTGTGCCTGCTGTTTCTCCTGTATGGACCATCCCCTGAGTAAAGCTGAACCCAACCGCAACGAGCAACAAACCTGACATCCATTTAGATTTCATATAAACAATCTCCTCTCTGGATTTGTTTTTGTGCGTGCACCATTTTCTCATAAAATGAAAGTGCTTTTTCGGGCTGTCCGTTTTCCATATAGAATTGGGCAGCATCATGCGCAAGTTCTTCAATATAAGGATACAGCATATGTTCTTCAAGAAATTGAAAGGTGTGTGAGACTGATTCTGTGTCAATGTTTTTTCCGTATAACGCATGTAAAAATTGAAAAAGCTCTACAAATAATTCATCACTGTATTGACGGGCGATTTCCAATCCTTCACGATACTTTTTTTGCGCTTCGGCATCATTTTTTTGTTTATACAGAACCTGTGTTAAAGAGTAGATAGAATGCGGAAGATTGTCGAACTTTTCCGACTTGCAAATAGAAACAGATTTCTCAAAGTATTCGGCTGCCTTTTGCAGTTCACCCATTTTCTCATAGCAGTTTCCGAGATTATACAGGGCGGAACTGATCAGGCGGGGATTGCCTTCTTTCTTTGCAAGATCTAAAGCCAGTTCTAAGTGGGGCAATGCTCTTTCTGGATACTGCATGTCATCATAATTTCCTGCAATAACGAATTCACATTGGATTCTGCGGACGGTGTACGTTTCATACATTTGGTACGTTTCTAATGCCTGAACGGCATAGCTCATCGAAACATAGGTTTGTTTTAAATTGTAAAAAATCTCGGCCATTTTAAAAGCAAACTCGGCTTTCTCAATATCATCCGAGACGAGGGCAAGATTCTTTTCTGCCCGTTTATAATACATCATGGCACTGACAAACATCTTCTGCTTAAATTCATACATTCCGCGAAAAAAATGAAAGTAATAATCAAGAAGCCCTGTCAGCTTGTACTGATTCCCTTCGATGTCTTCTAATAATTCCGAAAATTCAAGATGCGACGTGTCCTCTCCAAAAGGCTTAATGTAATCCAGCATGACACGATGCCTGAACTCCATTAAAGAATAATACAGCAGCAAATCTTGGTCTTCTTCCATATCCTCGATTTCTCTCTCTACTTCGAGCTTGACCCGTTCGGCTTCAGCCACGTGAAACTGGCGGATATGGGTATACCATTCATTAATTTTAAGCCCGACATAAGAGGACGGAATCGTCTGCTTCATCCTCAATTAATCCCCCCTTTTTGACCTACCCAGGATATGTCATATTTTATCATATTTGCAAGAAAAAGAAGAACGCAAAATAACCGCAATTGTCGAATTTCGGCTAACCGCAACAAAATGAATACATGCAGGAGTGCCTCACACAGTATTTTGTTTCAACCACAGCATATTACTTGTGAAATGCTAACCGTTGATATAGGATTTCATTGCACCATTTATTTTTACATATGGAGGAGATCATCATGAGCCAATCCGCTCAAATTGTCAGCCATTTTTTATCCCATCGAAACGTGACCAATGAGCTGGCTGAAAAAATCAGCAAAGACCATTACAGCTACAAGCCGACTGAAACGTCAATGTCAGCGGAAGAGCTGGTCAAACACATTCTTACGTCTTTCCACCTGTTTGCCAATGTCATTAAAGAGGGCAATGGCTCACCATTTCAAAACAAGCAGGAAGAAACAGAAACAGATCTCAATGTTCTGGCAAAAACATATACAGAAAAAACGGCCGCTATCCTTGAACAGCTGACTGAAGAACAGCTGAACAGAGAAATTGATCTGACAGCCGCTTTCGGCAGAAAAGTCACAGGCAGCGCGCTGCTTCAGCTCGCAATGGAGCATGAAATACACCATAAAGGCAACCTGTTTGTTTATGTACGGGAAATGGGCCACACGGAGCTTCCTTTCTATCAGCAGCGCATGTAACGTAAACAAGAAAAAGATACCTGTTCATGGGTATCTTTTTTTTATGCCTTCCGTTCACTGCCAGATTTCGTCCAGACACTCATTAAAGGGCTCATGAATAAAGATATTGAGCAAACCAAAATTTCAAGCATCAGACGTGCAAAAATTCAAAAAATTTAATTGATTAACATGACCTAATCATATATAATCTGATAAAAATAGTCGGGTTTTCAGGAGGCCTTTATCATGAGTGTAAGCATCATATTGATGGGTTTGTTTGTCGGAGCCTTAGTCGGATTGACAGGAGTCGGCGGAGCAGCCTTATTAACTCCCCTTTTAATTGTGCTTGGAATTAATCCTTCCATTGCGGTCGGTACGGATCTTGTATATAACTCGATTACCAAGCTGTTTGGCGTCGCCTCCCATTGGCGGCAGAAAACGATTAATTTTAAGCTGGTCAAATACTTAGCCATCGGCAGTATTCCGAGTGCTTCGCTAGCCATTGGCATACTGCATTTGTTCCCCGCCTTTCATCAGCATCAGGAAGACATTATTAAGCACGCTCTTGG
Organism: Bacillus tequilensis KCTC 13622; assembly: GCF_000507145.1. Classification (GTDB taxonomy): domain Bacteria; phylum Bacillota; class Bacilli; order Bacillales; family Bacillaceae; genus Bacillus; species Bacillus tequilensis. The sequence goes on from NZ_AYTO01000041.1 coordinate 551,265, forward strand.
CTATGTGTTAACCCTGGTTGCCATCTCAATCATCGTGCGTTTGTTTTTGGACCGAAAACTTCGTCCGAACCGCTGGCAGCTGATGCCGCTTGAAAACAAGCGGGCACTGACGATTCTTATTGGTGTTGTGTTTGGATTTATCGTGGGATTAACATCAATTGGTTCCGGGTCATTATTTGCAATTGCCATGATTTACTTATTCAACATGAAAGCGTCACAGATTGTCGGAACCGATATTGCGCATGCTTTTCTTCTCGTTACGGCAGCAGGCATTTTGAACGCAAGCTTTGGCAGCGTGGATTACATGCTGGCAGCTAACCTGCTGCTCGGTTCGATTCCCGGCGTGCTGATCGGGAGCCACCTCTCGCCTCGATTCTCCCCGCGCCCGCTGCAATTTATTATGGCGTCCATCATTTTGATCAGCGGCTTAAAACTGATTTAATAAAAAAGGCTGTCCCCTCGGAGGATAGCCTTTTTCATTACAACGTCACACCCGATGTAAAAATGGCAAGTTCTCTGATGGTTTACAAGCCTGCGCTCGCCACCTCAATCATAGAATGGATAAACTCCCGCAACACATCATCCTTCGCTAAAAAAAGGCCTGCGTTAGCATCATGAGACGGATTGCCGTTCGCCATCGGCACAGTTTTTGCCCGTGCCATACATTTCTCCTCATCTGCCGCATCGCCTGCAATATATGTCTCTTCAATTCCATTGGCTCTCATGATGCGCTATTTGTAATGATCCCTATACAGCCAGGCTTTCGTAATGTTTTGAAAGTCTTTTTTTCATAGATTTCTTTCGGGCTTAAGTGGCAGTGATAATCAATAATCGGCATGTCTTTCGCATCTTTATGATAGAGGGTGATAGCGATTTCATTTTCCAACAAAAAATTTTCGCCTATAAGGGCTCCATGTCCCCACCGTCTTTCATTCGATTCCAAAATGTTAAGGTTAGCAAATAAACAAAAAAGACATTGCCGGAAAGCGTCCCAAAAGGAACGCTTTCTGCAATGTCCAAGTCGACAAAAAGGATTAATAAGCGAGGCTGAAAAGTCCTTTAATATGTGTCAAATATCGTACATTACTTGCTTCTTTCATCAAGGAAGCAGGAAGACCTTTAAGCGGTGTAGAATTAGCACCAATAATGGCAACCGCGTCTTTGCGTCCAAGGCTTGCAAGTGTACCAGAGTTTACTGGCTTGAATGTTTCAAGCGTTTTGCCTTCTAAGTAAGCGAATAGGTTGTAACCGATCAGCTCACCCATTTGCCATGCGATTTGTGCAGTTGGCGGGTATGGACGACCGTCTGCACCAAAGTAAACTGCACTGTCTCCGGCAACGAAGACATCCTCATGAGATGTAGATTGCAGGAAGTCGTTTACTGTCGCGCGTCCGCGGTTCACTTCAAGACCTGATTCACCGACTAATGGGTTGCCTTGTACGCCGCCAGTCCAAACAAATGTGTTGGCAACGACTTTAGATCCGTCTTTCAGATCAATGACGTTTCCTTCTACATTTGTAACAGGAAGACCTGTTAAGAACTCAACGCCGCGTTTTTCAAGGCTTGCAGTCGCACGTTCGATAAGATCATCCGGAAGAACAGGAAGGATTTTCGGACCTGCTTCAACCAGTTTCAATTTGATTTCTTTATGGTCTACGCCGTATTTTTTCGCAAGGTTTGGCATGATGTCAGCAAGCTCACCGACAAGCTCAACACCCGTTAAGCCGCCTCCGCCGATAAGGATTGTTGCATCAGCTTCATTTTTCGTTTTAGAGTACTCGCGCACACGTTCTTCAACATGTTGATAGACTTTGTTCGCATCAGCAGCTGATTTCAATACCATGCTGTTTTCTTGAAGGCCCGGGATGCCGAAGTAAGCCGTTACAGAACCAAGACCTACAACAAGCGCATCGTAAGATAATGTAGAACCGTCAGCAAGCGCAACTTCTTTTTTATCAACAGAGAAAGAGCTTACTTCCGCGATTTTAAGATCAATGTCTTTGCCTTTGAAAAGTTTTTCAAGTGGCATTGCAACCGCTTTTTCAGACACGTTGCCTGCTGCAAGACGGTGTAATTCCGTAATGATTTGGTGAGTTGGGTATTTGTTTACCACTGTCACGCGTGCTTGTTCTTTTGTATAATGTTTGCGAACTGTTAGAGCAGAAAGAACTCCGCCATAACCAGCGCCTAGAATGACAATATGTTTTGACATCGTATATCCTCCGTCCTTTATATCAATTTGAATCTGAGATTATTTTTGTTTTTCGCGTTCGTTCAAAACTTCAAGGTAGCTGTTAGCAAAACGGAACAGCTTTTGAGCTTGAGGATCTTTCAGCATGCGCAACAGGCCGAAAAGACCAATTGTTTCGTTGCTTGCATCCGCGCGGTCTTTCGCTTCGATTGCAGTCGCAGCTACTTCTTTCGCTGTGTCTTTTACAGGCTCAAGAATTTCTGTGATCGCACCGACAGTGTCGCTTTTTAGCACTTCGTCAGTTGCTACAGACTGAGCGAAATCATAAGACTTCGTTAAAATATTCACTAACTCAGTCAGCTTTGGAAGCTGGTCAACTAAAACAGTCAGTGATTCTTGAACTTCTGGCTTTAACAGCTGATCAATAAGATCTTGCTGGCTTTGGCTGACAGACGCGTTTGTTTGATCGATTGTTTCTGGCATATCCAATTCTCCTTTACTATAAGCAGTTTGCTGATTTTTTTTGGAAAGGGTAGTGCCTCTCCCTGCTCTTACGCTTGAAGGCATAAGAATAAGGATTGTGAATTCGTGCACAATCATTTACAAAAATATATGTTTACTACCCAGTTTTTCATCTTGCCATATTCAGTATTATTTTTATCTCAAAAATAAACAATTGAATAAGTCAAAATCCTTTACTCTCTCTGAAAATAGCAAACATAAAAAACTCCAATTCGATTACCTTCTATATGATAACACTTTTTGAACAAAATTTGAACGTGAATTGCTTCGATTATGAAATTAATTTATATGGAGCCCGTGTCATAACGTTTCTGCAGTACTAGTTATTGACAATCCAACAATTTTCTCCCCCCTTCAATTGACCCATATTGCCAAAAGAGGAGCTCTTCTTCCTGTGACCGGATCACTAGCCGGCAATGAGACCTGCTTGATTTGTTTCAGCGCTTCCTCCCGCTCATCCGGCTCACCCGTCTTCAAATCATACTGAACGCCTTCCGGGTAGGCGCCGATCACCATAAAATCGGGACTTGCGCTTATTTTTTTATGGCCGACTCCGGCTGGGATCACAACGGCGTCGCCCGATTTAAAAGGAATGGCGGACCCTTTTTCTCCCCCAAACTGAATCATGGCCTCTCCCCGGACTGCAATCAGCACTTCATGCGTATTGCTGTGATAATGATGATATGGAAAAACACTTCCTGACCAGCTGTTTGACCAGCCATGACGGTTGACAATCCGCTCTGCCTCGCCGGTGTCTTTGAGCGCGTTTTGATACACAACGAGCGGAAAATCAGGGTGATTCGGAATTCTGCCGTCATCCTGAAAGAAGTACGTCTGTGTCTTTGCTTCCATCAATGTCACCTCCTTCTTTTGTCTTCCACACATAGCGGTTCGCAAAACATGCTGTTTTTCTCACGATTCCATTGCCCTGCATGATACCGAATAGTATAGTATAAAAAATAATGCCAAAATGAGGGATATCATGAAAGCAATCGTTATCGGAATATTAGCTTCACTCTTTTTCGCCGTTACCTTTATTTTAAACAGAGCGATGGAGTTGGCCGGGGGCAGCTGGCTTTGGAGCTCTTCGCTGCGCTTTATTTTTATGGCGCCGTTTTTATGTTTGATTGTCATCATGAGAGGGACGTTCGCTCCTCTCTTACAAGAGATGCGGAAAAAGCCGATCTTTTGGATTAAATGGAGCTTTGTCGGCTTCGTGCTTTTTTACGCGCCGATCACATTTGCGGCAGGATATGGTCCCGGATGGCTTGTAGCCGGAACTTGGCAAATTACCATTGTAGCCGGTGTGCTCTTATCTCCTTTTTTCCATGTCAAAAAAGACATGCCGGGCGGGCCGCAGCTTGTTCGGCAAAAGATTCCCCTTGTTTCACTTGGCACTTCCATGATCATCCTGATCGGAGCGGCGCTGATTCAGCTTCAGCATGCCGAATCGCTTTCAGGGAAGATGCTGCTTTTCAGTGTGCTGCCGGTTGTTATTGCGGCTTTTGCCTATCCGTTAGGAAACCGGAGAATGCTTGAACAATACGGAGGCCGGCTTGATACATTTCAGCGTGTGCTTGGAATGACATTGGCAAGCCTTCCGTTCTGGCTTCTATTAGCAGCTTACGGCTGGTGGTCAGACGGCCTGCCGACAGCGGGTCAAACCGTTCAATCCTTTATCGTGGCCGTCAGCTCAGGCATCATTGCGACTGTTTTATTTTTTTGGGCCACTGATATGGTTAGAGACAGCCCGCAAAAACTCGCGGCCGTTGAAGCCACTCAATCCGGTGAAGTGATTTTCGCGCTGCTTGGCGAAATTGTTCTTCTGTCAGGCGTTTTCCCGTCCCTTTTATCATTTGCCGGTTTATTCATTATTATTGCGGGGATGGTATTACATACCTTTACATCACAGCCGAGAAAGCGGAGAAAGAAAGCACAGTCAAATCTGACTGCGTAGCAGCTGCAAGAGTATGGGTGAAAATCTGTTCTCCTTTATTTGTGCTACTAAGAATCTGTTACACGTGATAGTTAAATATCTTGTCAGCCTACTTATATTGAAAGGTGATTATTGTTATGGAAGCAAACGATCAAACACAAAACATACCAGCCATCTCCTTCAGATCAGTCCGAAAAAGCTATGAACAAGACTGACAAACTTATGATGTACTGCGGGATGTCAGCGGAGACATTCGCCAGGGCGCAATCGTCGCCGTTTTAGGTCCTTCCGGTTCAGGAAAAAGCAGCCTCCTGTCCATGTGCAATTTAATGAGAACGCCTGACAGCGGCGAAGTCAACATATACGGAAAGGAAGTCCGAGAATGGAATGTCAATAAGCTGAGGCGAACCGCTGCCCTTGCGTTTCAATCTGCGCCCGTCCTCGACGGGACAGTGCGTGACAATTTAAGTCTTGTCCAAAGGCTGCATCAATCCCAGTTATACCCTCCTGAAGAGCTCGCTTCTCTTGCAGGGCTGCCGCCAGAGCTGTTGGACAGAAGTGCGAGGGACTTATCGGGCGGACAGCGGCAAAGGCTGTCACTGGCCAGAACGCTCGCAAACCCTTCCTCTATTCTGCTGCTGGACGAAATCACGTCGGCCTTGGACCCAGTTTCTGCTTTTGAGATTGAAGAGCTGATCAAACGTCATCATCGAGAGAAAAAATGGACAGTCATGTGGGTCACTCATAATATGGAGCAGGCAAAACGAGTAGCCGATACCATTTGGTTTATGGCGGATGGCCGGCTGCTGGAAATCGCTGAAACCGGAGCATTTTTCTCCGCTCCGCAGCATGAAGCCGCCAAGGAGTTTTTGAAAGGAGGAACCCGATAATGGATTACCTTTCTCTCTCTTTAACGATGATCTTTGTTTTGATCGCCTTGTTTTTATCAAAATCCTTTAAAGCCGGCGTAGAAAAAGACATGATCATTGCCACCATCCGGGCCGCGGTGCAGCTGCTTATCATCGGTTATGTACTCTCGCTGATTTTTCGAGGAAACCATCCTGTTTTTATCCTGCTGATGGTGCTGTTAATGCTGGCGGTGGCGGCGCAAAATGTCATCAAACGAAAGAAAAATACAATCGGTTCGTTTTGGAGAGTGTTCGCCGCGTTAGCGATTGTAGAAATTGTAACGCAAGGAATTCTGCTGTCTCTTCACATCATTCCGCTTACGGCCCGCTATGTCATTCCGATCAGCGGGATGGTCATCGGAAATTCGATGGTGCTCTCAAGTTTGTTTTTAAACCGGTTGAGCGCAGAAGTCGGCATTCGCAAAGAAGAAATTCAATTAATATTGTCTCTGGGCGGCACACCGAAGCAATCCATACAGCGTATTCTTACTTCCGCAATGAAAATGAGTATGATCCCGACGCTGGAAAGCCAGAAAACGCTGGGGCTTGTTCAGCTTCCAGGCATGATGACGGGCCAGATTCTAGCCGGAGCGGACCCGATTCAAGCGGTTCGCTTTCAGCTCTTGATCGTGTTTACCACGATGGCGTCCGCCGCGCTGACATGTGTAATCTTAAGCGCTCTGACATCCCCGTCATTATTCACCGCGCATCAGCAGCTGAAGGAAAATGGGTGACAGTCAAAAGCCGCTTTTCCCTTAGAAAGCGGCTTTTTGGTCTGATTATGACTTTTCTTCATAATACTTGGACAGCTCAACAATCATCGCGCCCATCCGCTCAATCTCCGGCGCAAGCAGCCTCGTGATGCCTTCTTCCCGCAGCGCTTCAGCGGTCACTTTTCCGACAGCCGCTGCGATGGCGCGCTCTTCGAATACAGCCTTCACTTCATTGATATAGCCGCGCTCCTTGGCAAAATCAAACAGAGAACGAACCTGAATGGCTGTTGTAAAGCAAACAGCGTCGATCTCGCCGCCCATCAGCTCTCGGCATAACCGCTCCACCGTTTCCTCCTCTGGCGGGATGTGCTGATAAGGCAGAATCGGCAGGACAGACGCGCCTTTTTCTTCAAAAAATGCCATGAGGGCCGGCGCTTTTTCTCCATGTAGCTGTACCATGACTTTTTTCCCTGAAAAGTCATGAGGCTCCAAGGAACGAATTAAACCTCTTGTTGTCCCGTCTTCATCCGAAGCTTCAGGTGTGATCCCAAGCTTTTTCAGCGCAGCCAGCGTTTTGTATCCCCGGCATGCCGCTTTCGCCTGGCGAATTGCCTGCAGAAACTCATCTTTCAGACCGATTTTCTCTGCTATATCGACAAGAGTTTCCGTTCCGATGCCTGTCGTGAAAATGACCCAGTCAGCTTTTTCCTCGACAAACGTTCGCAAGTCCGGCTCCACCTGCTTCTCTGCTAAGTAAACCGTTCCTTGGAGAGGCCGGATGACAGGAGTTCCGCCCTGTTTTTCAATGATCGTGCTGATCTCTTCGGTTTTTCGGGAGCCCCCGATCGCCACGCGCTTACCATGTAACCCTTTTCCCATACCCGTTTCCTCTCCTCTTTGCATAGGCTTTTTTATGTAATAAAGCTATTGTGGCGTAAACCAAGGGAGAAATCAAGATAAACTCAAGCCTCTAAAATCCATTTGAATACGCCTGCAGCTTGCTGTAATATAAACAGCAGACACGTTTGCTAACGGAGGATCGATCATGGAGACAAAAAAAGAAGAATATGAAACAAAAGGCTACGATACATCGATCGTTTACGAATTTAATGAATATCCGGACGCCCGCAGCGGGCGCTGTGACAATTGTGATTACACACTGTTCAAAAGCTCTGTAAAAGGCGGAAAATTCCTTAGAGAATGCCGAAGATGCGGGATGAAAAAAAACATTTAACAAAAAACCGAAATCGAATGTTCGATTTCGGTTTTTTTGATTTATTGGGGAACAGCAGATTTTTTCATGAACGCTTCAATCGCAGCAGCCGCACGGTCCGCTCCGCCTGCTTCTTTTACATCTTTTTGCATATTCTTGACGCGGCTGAGCACCTCTCGATCGCCGGATACGGCCTGCACCGCTTCCTGGAGTCTAGAAACCGCCACTTCTTCTTTCGGCAAATAAATGCCGAGCCCTAATTCATCGACACGCTTTGCGGTGAGCTCCTGCTCAAACATTTGCGGAATAACAACTAGCGGCACACCGGCATTCATTGCCTCCATCGTGCTGTTCATCCCGCCATGAGAAATAAACAAATCGGCCTTCTCCAATACCTCAAGCTGCGGCACGCTTTGGCGAATGGTAAAATGAGCAGGGATATCACCCAGACTCTCAGGATCAATCGTTTTCCCGACCGACATGATCACTTGCCATGAAGAATCCCTAAATGCCTCGATGCACATCTTGTAAAATTCCGGCCATGCATTAAACGCCGTACCCAAGGAAATCAGCATAAGCGGGCGATCATCCTTTTCAATCGACAAGCTTTCTTGTTCCGTCCGTTTTCCAAGAGATGGCCCGACAAAACAGAAGCGGTTATCAAACGTCTCGTTCTGAATTTGAAAAGACTTTGGCATAAAGACAATATTTAAGGCTTCCGGCACAGCTAATTGTTCAAATGAAACAGCCGGCAGTTGCTCTTTCTCCAAGTAGGCTTTAAATTCAGCCTCTGCTTCTTTTATCTTTTTCAGCATGTCTTCACTTCCGAGCTGAAAGGATTCATTTTGAGCATATGATGAACAGAGCTTGATAACCGGTACATGAAGCTTGTCTGCAAATAATTTACCTGCCAGGGCGACAAAATCATAGATGATCAAATCTGGCTGATCACCCTTATATAAATCCTCAAGCTGCGGCAGAATGCTGAGTGATTCCTTCAAGAAACTGAGCGTCGTCTCATTCTTTTCCATCTTCTCCTTGATTTCCTTAGGATCAATACTCAAGGAAGTATGATAGATCAACGCTTTTCCACCGGCTTTCTGAACAGCAGGCGCAAACTCCTCAGTCGTCGCATATGTGACACGATGCCCTTTCTCACAAAGCTTCTCTACTAAAGCAAGCGTAGGATTGACATGTCCGTACGCAGGGATATTGATCATCGAAATATGGTGCTTTTTCATGAATCTCCAGTCTCCTTATCTAATCCATTTTCACACGAAAGCTCTTTAATCCGTATATCACGCTGTTTTCAATCGGAGTGATACTGACGCATTCCATATGAGGAAAAGCAGAAATCAAAGCCGTTAACGCGATCGTTGCTTCAAGACGGGCAAGCGGCGCCCCAAGGCAAAAATGGATGCCGTGGCCAAACGCAATATGCGGATTGGGATGGCGGCGGATATCAAACATGTGCGGTCTGTCAAACTTTGCTTCATCACGATTTGCCGATGCCACAAACGCTAAAACCATATCACCTTCTTTAATGAGATGCCCTCCGATCTCCGTATCCTGCTTGGCAATGCGCCTTAAAACCGGAGCAGGCGCCCTGAAACGCAGGGCTTCCTCGACAGCCTGAGGCATCAGTTCAGGATGGGTGCGAAGGTCATCGTATATATTCGGCGTTTCTAATATGCTGTACATCGCGTTTGAAATCAGGTTTGTAGTGGTTTCGTTCCCGGCCACCAGCAGCAGCGTGCAGAACGGAATCAGCTCTTCTCCGGTCAGCTTTTCGCCCGTTTCTTCCGCTTCCACTAAAATGGAAATGATGTCCTGTCCCGGTTTGCTCCGCTTTTCTTCTATGATGCTGGCAAAAAACGCCGCCAGTTCTTCCTCGCACTTGTTTCGTTCTTCCAAAAAGGCGTTTTCCGCTTCTTCACTATTATCCTTCGGTGTGCTCACCAGAAGATCAGACCATGCTTTAAACTGATCCATATGCTCTGAAGGCACTCCCAGCAGCTCAGATATCACAATAACCGGGAGCGGGTATGAAAAATCGTGCACAAGGTCAAATTCGCTTCGCCCCCGAAATTTTTCAATCAGTTCATCTGTGATTTCCTGAATTCTCGGTTCCCATTGCTTCATCACACGCGGTGTGAAGGCTTTATTTACTACAGAACGGATTTGCGTATGCCTTGGCGGGTCCATGTTAATGATGGAATTCCCAATAGAGCTGGACTGCTGCGGCGGCACATAACTGGAAAACAGCTCTTTATCCCCAATGACTTTTTTGACATCATCATAAAGAAAAACACTCCACACTTGGCTTTCTTCATCAAAGAAAACAGGCGCATCCTTTCTCATCGATTCGTACCACGGAAACGGATGATAAGCATCCTGTTTGTTTTTCCCATTGAGCAGCGCACGCTGCAAAGCTTGCCGGCGGTTTAACACATTCATGTATTGTCACTCCTCTTGAAAGAATTCAGCAATTGACGTTCTTCTTCACCTCCCGCTTTCAAAAAAGAGAGGGACAAGTAAGTATAGACAGATTGATAACAGCAGGCAGGCGATCACGATGTCCGATGCAGGCATCATATATTCCCTCTCGAATTTCGTTCATCTTACCATAATCTCTCAATTTTTTTCTATTCAGCGCTGCCGTTTTGGCTCAGAACGTGACCTTAGGCATAAACATACATATTCAATATGCATTCAATTGCACACACACCCAAAAAAAACACCCTTACTCTCAATCAATAGCACTAACCTAAAAAAATGACTTTTCCATTATATTAAGCAGGCTGATTCTGTGATTGAATAGAAAGTAAAAGGTGAAGGAGAGAACAACATGACAGCACAGACTGATTTCAAAAAAATAGTTGTCGGCACCCTGCTTTCCCTCGCATTTGTATTATTTGTGTTCTCTTTTTCTGAGAGACATGGAAAACCGCTTGTTGAAGGAAAAAATCAGGAAAACTGGCATACTATCGTCGACAAGGCTTCTGTCGAGATTTACGGCAGCCGATTTGTTGAAGAAAATAAATTAAAGCAACAGCTCGGCCATAAACAAGCCGATTCTATTTTGACCCTTCTGAAGCTCTCCAGTAAAAAACATATTGCGCTATAACAAAGAAAGAGCCTTTCAGGCTCTTTCTTTGTTTAGTCAAATATCGTTTTCTTGCCCGGATGGCGGAGAAAGTCAAACAGCATGCTGAGCTGTGAAGGTGTGTTACGTTTCGGTGAGAGCGGCGGGAGCCTGTCTTCGGGAAAAAAAGCGGCATGATTTGTCTCAATCCCGGTTTCCCCCTGCCCGCCGGTTATGCTGCATTCAATGAAGATCTTATAGTAATGATAGGGCTGCGGCGGATGAGGGTGCTTATGGCTGTCCAGCACAGCCAGCAATCGAGACGGTTTTGTATCATACCCCGACTCTTCTTTAATTTCTTTGACCACATTGTCTGCCGGTGATAAACCAATCTCGCAAAACCCGCCCGGCAGCGACCACAGCTCATCATGCTTCTCCCGGACAAGCAGAATCTGATTCTCCTGAAATACGGCGCCGCGAACATCGGCTTTCGGTGTTGGATAGCCGCTCTCCCCATCTCATAAATCAGTGATAAGTTCAATTTCTGTCTGCGAGTAATCCGCCATCATTTCTTGGCTTAGCCTCATCAGCTCTTCGAACCTTTCCCTGTCATATACATCCTTGGAAAAAGCAAGCCCCGCCTGCGCGATCGCCTGAATCCGCTGGGCCCGTTCCAGCCATTTGGTTTGCATTCTTATCACTCATCCTTTCATGTTAATTTTCACTATAAAAAATGCACGTTTCACTAATGAAAACGTGCAGCTGCAAATCAAGTTCTAATCTAACTTCACCAAATAATCCATATCGTCCTTTACTCTCTCTTCAGTATTACTGCTATTTGTATCAGCTAAAAACGGATTATATACCAGTGTGTAATGTTTCTGTTCTCCTTTAGGGATGACGTAACTGAGTACACCTGTAACCTTTTTCCCTGATGTCAGTGTTCCTGTCATCAGGATCCTGCTCTTCTCTTCTATTGAAAAAACCGGCCGGACTGATTTATTGTTCTTGTCTTTTAAGTCTAACCCGAGAAAATTGTATTGCATTGAATCTTTCCCTATGTTTTCTATCGTAACTTCTATAATGAGCCGTTCCTCATTATCTTTTATTGTTTTTGGCTTCGAGTCTACAGCTCCTCCCAATTCGGAATATTCACCTTTTTGCACTCTATCAACTTTATTCACTGTAAAATTCGTATGTCCTGCTTTAAACGTTTCTCCAATTTTATGTATTTGATCATCTTTTTTAATCTTCGGCTCACCGCCTTTTTTCAGTTCCTTATCAAGTTCCTTTTCAAGCTCTTCCTGTGATTTTTTTTCTTTCGGCTTTTCCTTTTCAGACGCATCGCTTGATTGGCTGCACGCAGAAAGTGCAAACCCGATCGTCAAGACAAATAATAGCAATAAGACTTTTTTCATGATCGTTCCCCCATCTAAAGTAATCGTTTTCTATTATAATCAGATTTTTCCTTTTCTCAACAGGTAAGAAAGCATCAATTATTTCTATTTCATCCGTTACAAACTTACTTATTTCTAGAATATGAATACTTTTTACTAGTTCATTAGACCTTTTCATCAAAAAACCCGAGCTGGCAGCAGCCGGCTCGGGCGGGTGGTCAATCTCGCTTATTCATTCCTCTTTTTTCTCGGGGTTCCTGATGGTGTTTTTGGTGCTCCGGAGGCTGTGTTGTCCGTTCCAGCTCATTGGTGTCTTGTCCCATTCCTTTTAAAAACGAAAAGAGCAATGTAATGGATTTGTTGATTTCCGGGTCTTTGAGCGAACGGATAATATCAAAATAACCTGTCTTTTCTTCGCTGTTTTTCTGCTCTACAGCGTTTGCCACACCTGCATTCACTTTCAAAATGAGAGGCTCGAGCTGTTTCACATCCAGCATGCCGAGCGTCCCAAACAGAAGCAGCAGATTTTTCATCGTGTTGGCTGTTTCCTCTGTATCTGCCTTTTTCACCAGGATATCAAGAACTTTGTCCCCTTGGCCAAAAAGGCCGCGGAGCAATGGCAGGACACCGCGCTCGTTCATATGGCCCAGCATATGCAAGGTTTCAAGAATCGCTTCTTTGTGATCAACTAGCGCATCTTCAATCTCCCGCAGGTCACGCTTTCGCTGATCCTCTTCCGTTACTTCGATTTTCTGAATCCGTTTAATCGCTTTAGCCATTATGCCCAATCCCCCTTTTCACTGCGTCGCCAGGAAAAATATAATCCTTCCGTGCCCATTTCTTTTGTACCTGCACACCGATTTGCGGCTGCGGATTGCCGTTGCGATGATTGATCTTAGGCAGCGGATTGGTTCCTTCGCGCTTCAAAATTTCCAATTTGGCTGACGTTTCTTTGTATGCAGGCGTATCGGTATCTTTATCGGCATGGCTGCCTGTCAACAGGTTGATCGCGGCTTCTCCCGAATCGTTCATCGGCAGGTATACTTCCTTCCCTTTGACACGATCTGTGATCAGGCACTTCACTTTCACATTTCCGAAAGGCGATGTGAGTCTGACAAGAGTGCCGTCCTGAATCCCTCTTTCTGCCGCGAGCTCAGGAGAAATTTCTAAGAACACTTCCGGCGTTTTCTTCGATATCCCTTTTGATTTATAGGTCAAGTTCCCTTCGTGGAAATGCTCCAAGAGCCGCCCATTGTTGACGTGGATATCATATTCCTCACCGAATTCCTCAGGCTCTGTCCATTGAACCGGATAGAGAATGGCTTTGCCGTCCGCAAATGGAAAGCGCTCGGTAAACAGTAAAGGTGAATCCTTTCCATCAGCGCTTACAGGCCATTGCAGGGAGTTATAGCCTTCAAGACGGTCATAGGTGACGCCGGCATAAATCGGCGACAGCTTAGCCGCTTCCTCCATAATGTCTCCAGGGTGCTCATAGTGCCAGCCGGCGCCAAGCTTATTGGCTACCTCCATAATAATCTGCCAGTCCGGCTTTGATTCCCCCATCGGTTCAAACACCTGGTACAGCCGCTGAATCCGGCGCTCAGTGTTTGTAAAGGTTCCTTCTTTTTCAAGGCTCGGGCTCGCAGGAAGAACAACATCGGCAAACTCGGCTGTACGTGAAAGGAAAATATCCTGCACCACAAAGAAATCAAGCTTTTCATAGGCGGCGTGCACATGATTGATATTTGAATCGACCAGACCCATTTCTTCACCTTTGACATACATCGCTTTCAGCTGGCCGGAATGGATTTTTTCGATCATTTCGTGGTTGGTCATGCCCGGCTCCTTCGGCAGCGGCACACCCCACGCCCGCTCGTATTTATGGCGGACTTGTTCGTCGGTTACATTTTCATAGCCCGGCAGTTTGTCAGGCATGCTTCCGAAGTCACTTGCTCCCTGCACGTTGTTATGGCCGCGCAATGGATAGGAGCCTGCTCCCGGTTTCCCGTAGTTTCCTGTCACAAGCAGCAGATTTGAGATTGCCGTGCTCGTGTCGCTTCCGCCAATATGCTGTGTCACGCCCATCGCCCACAATGCGCACACACTGTCAGCTTGGCTAATCATCTCCGCCATTTGGATCAAGGTTTGTTGATCAATTCCGGTTTTCTCCTCAGCATATTCAAGGGTATATGGTGCCAGGCTTTTCACATATTCATCCCGGCCATTCACTCTTTCACGCAGAAAGCGTTCATCGGCTTTGCCGTTTTCAATTAAATATTTGGCGATGGCGTTCAGCCAGACGATATCCGATCCGGCACGCGGCTGAACAAATAAATCGGAACGCTCTGCCATTTCGTGTTTTCGGATATCGGCTACGATCACTTTCTGTCCTCTCAGCTTATGAGCGCGTTTAATGCGAGTAGACAAGACCGGATGCGATTCTGACGTGTTTGAACCGATAATCAAAACAAGATCCGCTTGCCCGATATCTGTAATTGAACCTGAGTCACCGCCATAACCGACTGTCCGAAACAAGCCAGCAGTCGCAGGAGATTGGCAATAGCGCGAGCAGTTATCCACATTATTTGTGCCGATGATCCCTCTGGCCAGCTTTTGCATGAGGTAGGATTCTTCGTTTGTACATTTAGAAGAGGTAATAAAGGCAAGTGAATCCGGGCCAAACTCTTCTTTTAAATCTGTGAACTTGCTGGCAATCAGCGATAACGCTTCCTCCCACTCCGCTTCACGGAAACGGTCGCCTTCACGGATCAGCGGCTTTGTCAGGCGCTCCTCGCTGTTTACGAAATCCCAGCCGAACTTTCCTTTCACACAGGTAGAAATGCCGTTGGCCGGCGCTTCCTCCTGCGGCTCGACTTTTAGAATGTCTCTGCCCTTTGTCCAGACATCAAAGCTGCAGCCGACGCCGCAATACGTGCAGACGGTTTTCGTTTTCTTGATTCGTTCATCACGCATGGCGGATTCCATATCAGAAATGGCGAGAATCGAACCGTAGCCTGTCTCTACGCCTTTCGTGACTTCGATCATCGGACGCAGCGTTTCGTTGTTGATGCCTGTTAAATATCCGGCTTCCCCTTCCATTCCTTTTTCCATCATCGCGTTACACGGACAGACGGTTGAACAGTGGCCGCAAGACACACACGACGATTCATTGATCGGCACATCATTGTCCCAAATGACGCGCGGGCGTTTCCGATCCCAGTCAATGGTCAGTGTTTCTGTGACCTGAACGTCCTGGCACGCTTCGACGCAGCGGCCGCACAAAATACATTGATCTGGATCATACCGGTAAAACGGATGGGATTCATCCTTATGGTAAGGCTTATGATCAAACGGGATGCTTTGGTGATTGATTTTCATTTCCTTCACCGTATTATGTATTTCGCATCCTCCGTTGTTGTAATCGCAAACTGTGCAATAAAGCTCATGATTATATAAAATCTTATCCATCCCGATGACCTGAGCTTTTTTGACATCAGATGAAAGTGTATCAATGACGTCCCCATCCTTTAACTCAGCGGAGCACGATCTCTTCAGCTCGCCATTGATGCTGACAATGCACGTATCGCATGTTTCAATCGGCCCTAAGCTTGGATGATAGCATACTTGCGGCACTTCAATTGAACTGTTATTTAAAAGCTGCAGCACCGTCTGCTCTTCGGACGCTTCCATTTCGACGCCGTTTATTGTGATTTTTTTCTGTCCAGCCATCTCCATTCCCCTTTCTTGCTTATGTATATACCGAATTACCCATTTCTGTTCCCTTACAAGAGATCAATAAAACATACAAAGCACACCCGCATGTTTTATTGCATAAACACGGGGAAACGAAATGATAGACAAAAAAGGAGGGATCAGCATGAAAAAAGCTATATCCGTTTTAACTGCTGCTGCACTGACAGGCTCTCTTTCCGGCTTGGGAGCGACGTCCTTTTCAACACCGGCAAAAGCCGTAACGCAAACAAATACGCTCACTGAAAACAAAAACCAATCAGCCGCTAAGCTTGTCAAAAACCTTTACAACACCGCCTACACAGGAGAAATGCCTCAGCAAGTGCAAGGCCTAACTGTTAACAAAAGCACAAAAGGCGATGTCCACGCTGTACTAGGGGAACCAGAACGGCCGGCCGAAGGAGACAATCGGTTTGATTTATTTCCCTGGAATATGGGCCAGCCTGGTTACGGGTTTTCCTATCATAAAGACATGACGATTTCAGAAATCCGATACTTTGGGACCGGGGTCGAACGGCAGCAGAATTTAGGCGGCGTTACCCCGGAAGTGCTGTGGAATGAAATCGGTCCCGCGAACCGAGTGTTAACCGTCCCGTTTACCGATGAAATCGACTATGTTTATGACACAGGCGGATATGAACTTCATTTTGTAATCGGCAAGGATCAAACCGCCGACCATGTAAACCTTAAAGCAAAATAAACCCTTTCGCGGCTGTGCAGCCGCTTTTTTATTGGACAAACAACTGGTATATTCCTTACAATACATGGGAGATGAATTGGAGACGGGGTATGAATTGTCAATGAAGCGAAATCGATGGATATATGCAGCTTTCACCATACTGATTATTGGGCTGGGGCTGGGATCCAGAGCGTTCTCCTATGTTCTTCCGGATACTCTCAACACGTATCTGGGAGATTCGCTGTGGGCTGCCATGATCTTTACGGGATGCGGGTTTCTATTTCAGAAGATGAAAACAATGAAAACGGGCCTTATCAGCCTTTCTTTCTGTTTTTTCATTGAAATCAGCCAGCTGTATCACGCCGAATGGATCGATCGGATCAGAGACACTTCTCTTGGCGGACTTGTACTGGGGTACGGATTTTTATGGAGCGATATCGAAGCGTATACAATTGGAATAGCGGCGTGTACCGTTATAGAGCTGCTCATTTTGGAAATCAAAAAGCGTCTCAATATGTGACGCTTTTTTTCATTTAGAAAACAGCCCGCACTGAGAAAGAACGGTCTCCGTATCCAAGAGTGTGGCCTCGTTTATCGTGACTTGATGTTTATCCATAAATGACTGAACGGCATGATATCCTACTGCATAACCGGCAAAAGCCGATAATCCTGCAGGCTCAAAACCTTGTTCTTTAGCAATTGGATCACCAAACATGTAACGGCTTACTTCCGAGAAGCCTTTTACATCCAGCACCTCATGGATGACTTCAATGGAATACTGCAAGTCTTCTTGATCAAAACGTGTGACCCAAGGACCCAACTGCTCCTCGCCGAACAGCTCTTTGGCAAATGACTCAGCCAACCCTTCAATCACAAGATAATCCCCGACACTCACTGAGCCATGATGAAAGTTAGCATACGAAAACCGCAAATTATGATGAAACTCATGAGCAATAATAGATGGAATCCTTGGCAGGTTATAACTGTTCGGATCAATCCATACATGAATAAATCCCGGTATCCCGCCAAACCCGCAGTAGCCTTTCTGCAGCTGAAGCCTTTTGGGATCAGCGATGTAAAGGCCGAATCTGATCTCGTCAGCATTTATCCGCAGCTGTCCGCGCTCAGCAAAACGCATGCATTGACGAAGCGCAGATGCAGCTGTCTCTGCAGCATGTGATTTTTGTAGTTTTTGCAGTGCTTTCAGCCCGGTTTCAGCATCACGGACATCCAAATAGCCAAGCATTTTCACAGCCATCATCACATCATAGCCGTTTGATTCCTTCGCTTTCAGCGGAACTTGGATGGCGTTCCACATGTTTTCAAACGGTTTCATCATCGTATACCGAAATTCATCCTCTCTTTTCTGTTCTTCCATCGAAAACAGCTTTTCATATTGCTCAAAGGTCTTTTCCATTACAAGATTCATCCTGATTCCCTCCTTGCCACAAACATACGGTATGCCGCAGCGTAAGGGTCAACAGAGAAATTAAGCCGATTTTCACTGTAAATTCAGCCAGAGCCGCCGATAGGTAAGGCATAGGAGGTGGAACGATGGATATTCCTGCTTTATCAGTTGCGATGCATCAAGCATCCCTTGCCCAAAATGTTGATATCGCTTTAACGAAAAAAATGCTGGACACCGCCCAGCAAAATGCCGATCAAACCTTGAAGATGATTCAGCATCCGACACTCGGACAAACCATTGATATAAAAGCTTAATCTCACGCCAAAGGCGGCCAAGAGCTCCATACTCCCGGCCGCCTTTATTGTTCACAAAAAAGCATGCATGTTTCGATTGTTCCTTCGTATGATGTATTGTTTGCCATATGAAGGAGGTCATAAAGGACATGAAAAAACTTTTAACAAAGGCTTCATTGGTGTTATTCGCAGTACTATTTATTTTTGCCGCCAACGGAGCGCCCGCCAATGCGGAAACCCATGCCTATGATGGAAAAAGCCCTTATTACAATGATTGCGCGTCCAGCGGCTCTACAAAAAAATCCTCAAACTTAGTAAATGCCAACAATCAAGTCATCGGAGTGGTCGAGCTTAAATTCAGCAGTACATGTAAAACGGCTTGGGCAAAAATCACGATGAACCATACATTGACGACAGGCTTTGAAGCGAATGCCGAAATCACCCGAAACACGGACGGAAAGAGATATAACTGTGATTCTGCAGGGGGCAACGGGAAAGCGGTGGCCGGCCAAAAGTCGTGTTATACACCAATGGTATATGATTTAGATCCAAGGACTTCCTATGCTTTCGGCAAGTATTCAGGACCCAATCTGAATGTTTGGGCCACCACAGGCTCTTATTAAATAGAAAAAAGGCTGTCCAAACGGGCAATATCCGCGGCAGCCTTTTCGTATTAATTCGCTTCTCTTTGTTTTTTAACCTCTTCAAGCTGAGAGACCGTCACCAATTGATAGCCTTGATCTGTGAGCTTTTTGATCATTTCATCAGCCGCATCAGCAGAAGTTCGGTAAATGTCGTGAATCAAGACGGTTCTTCCATCTCCCGCCTGGCTCATGACACGGTCAACGATTGTTTTCTTGTTCCGGTCTTTCCAATCTTCCGGATCAACATCCCATAACGCGACGTCCATTTTCAATTGACTCCGCAGCTCATCATTAATGCCGCCGTATGGAGGTCTTACAAGCGCCGGACGGTATCCGCTTATTTTTTCAACGATGTCTTGCGTGTCATTGATCTGCTTTAACGCTGCTTTCACTGAAAGTCTTGTGAGAAGCGGATGGCTCCATGAATGGTTGCCTACCTCATTTCCCTCTTTCAGTATTCTTTTAAGCGTTTCAGGATAATATTGCACCCTGCTCCCCAAAACAAAAAAAGTGGCATGCCCCTTATATTTTTTCAAGGAGTCTAGAATCTGGTTTGTTGTCGCAGGATTCGGGCCGTCGTCAAAAGTAAGCGCAATGACTTTTTGGTTTGGATCAATTGTTTCCTCTTTAGGTAATGAAATCACTTCATGCTTCGGCTTTTGTTCTTTGATTTTATTTTTGTTTTTTTCTTTATCAATATATTGTTCTTTCATGATATCTTTCAAAAGGCTTTTCTTAATGGCAATCGATTGCTCTCCTAGATTGCCTGCTGCGACCTGATATGTATCAAAATAAAATTCGATATAATCTTCCTTGATGGCAAAGCGGCTGAAATTATCTTTTTTCGGTGCCGTTCCTTCCTTTAACAGCGCATCGTCCGCAGCAATGGCTTTATCTTTTTTCAGCTCATGATAAGCAATTAGCGAAAGCTTATGTAAATAGTCGGCGTCCTCTTTGAATATATCATCAATTGAAAGGAAAGCTTGCTTACTAAAATCATAGTTAAACGTTTTTGTCACATTTTGTCCATGTGCGCCGCCGATATATTTATATTCATGAAACACAATCGCTACCGTCTGCTTGGCATAATGGACAATTTTATAATCAATATTTAACTCGTTTCGCTTTGTCGTATGCTCCTGATCAACATCTTTTGTTTCCTTCTGAAATTGGCGAACCTCTTTCTCTGCGAAACTCTTTAATGCCGCATCCATTTTTTTATTTTTGAAAACGGGATAGTTCACCGCATAATTGAACGTTTTCCCGTCATTCACAAGCGTTGCGATCTCGACATTTCCATACTGAGAATCAGTTTTCACTTTATTCATGACCGTTTCTTTTTCCAATGAATTATGAAAAAAGCCGATAAGGCCCGCCACACATCCAACTGCTATCAATACATAAAACCATTTAATTCTTTTTGCCAACAACCAAAACTCCTTCTTTCGTAACCATTTCGATTTATTCTTCATCAGATAGAACTGCATCTATTTGAAATATTTTTGTAATATTAAAGTAACATACATTTCACATTTGTAATACTATGAGATTTAGAAGTTCTTGTCAATCCTTTTTCATGGATTTCACCCTCAAAACAATCGATTTCACGATTGTACATACACCCAACTCACACATCAAGAATATGGTAAATGGAGACAAAAAACTAGGGAGGTTTTCCTCTTGGATTATCTTTTAAATGAATTTGAACAAATTACACCTTATGATGAACGACAGCCTTATTATTATCCGCGCCCGAGACCGCCTTATTATTACCCAAGACCGTTTTATCCGTTTTATCCGCGTCCGCCTTACTATTACCCGCGTCCACGCCCGCCTTACTACCCTTGGTATGGTTACGGCGGAGGATATGGCGGAGGATACGGCGGAGGATACGGGTACTAAGTGCCGTTTGCCAAAATGGGGGCAGTCCAGCTCCCCATTTTTTAATTCAAAAATGACAATATCATGACAAATATAGGAAATAATTGTGATTCCCTAATCCTCTTGTTACGATAACAAAAGCATGCAGTTTTGGGGGAGGCGTCTATTTTTGGAGAATACGAGAGATTCTGCCGCTATATCTGAAACGAAATACATAAAAGCTTCGAACCGGGTAACAGTTTATGATTTTATCAAACTTGCAAAACCCGGCATTATCATATCAAACTCGATCGCAGCCTTTGGCGGATTTTGGATCGCGTTTACAAGCGCAGAAAAACCATTAACCGGAATGTTTTTTTTGATGACAATGGTGACAGCAATGCTTGGAACCGCCTTTGTCATGGCTTCCGGCACTGTTTATAACAACTTTTTTGATCGGCATATGGACGCAAAAATGGCACGCACCCGCAGCAGAGCCTCAGTCACTGGAAAAATGCCGCCAGCCATGATTTTAACCTATGGCTCCGTTTTAGGGATCGCAGGTCTCGCAATGCTGTATTCCCTCAATTTATTAACTGCCCTTCTCGGACTGGCCGCTTTTATTTTTTATGCGATTATTTATACAGTATGGGTGAAACGAACCTCTGTGTGGAGCACATTTGTCGGAAGCTTTCCGGGAGCCGCGCCGCCGTTAATGGGGTACTGTGCCGTAACCGGAGAAATCAGTACGGCTGCGGTGCTGTTGTATGCGATTATGTTTCTATGGCAGCCCCCGCATTTTTGGGC
The DNA here is from genome assembly GCF_000507145.1 of Bacillus tequilensis KCTC 13622. GTDB lineage: Bacteria > Bacillota > Bacilli > Bacillales > Bacillaceae > Bacillus > Bacillus tequilensis. The sequence goes on from NZ_AYTO01000041.1 coordinate 572,672, forward strand.
GATTGGGATCAGACGCAAAGAGGAGTATCGGACAGCGGGTATTCCGCTCCTGCCTGTTGTAAAAGGGAATCAAGTAACGAAAGTAAAAATGATGCGATATATTGCAGTTCTTGTGCCGGTCACGCTATTATTGCCTTTTTCTCTCGGCACCGGCCGTATCAGCCCCTTTTATTTCTTAGCTGCCTTGGTTCTCGGAGGCATATGGATCAAAAAAAGCATCCAAGGATTTAAAACAGACGATGACGTGAGATGGGCAAAGGATATGTTTATCTACTCGCTCATTTATTTTTGCTTGCTGTTTTTGATCATGATGATTGATACATTTGTGATGTTTTTGATCAAATGATGAAAAAAGAGTCACACATTTAATGTGACTCTTTTTTGTTTGGAAAAACAGCATCTAATAGAAATGTCACGGCAAAAAACACAGCCATGCAAATCAAAAATCGGACAATCTCACTCAAAATCCAGCTATCAGCAATGCGCATACCATCGGTTTCTCTAAGGCTTACGCATATGGAAAAAATCATAAGTATGTTTTTTAGCGTTTCTTTGTTCATGAAATACCATCGCTTTCTTGAAAATGATTACTGAAATACAAAATAACAGATGAAATAAAATGCAGCTAGGTACATACCGTGTCCTCAGCGTTGGGCGTTTTGATTGACTGAAATCCTAGTTTTTGTTTAACAAGCCATTTGCAAAGCTCAGGCGAACAGATGAAAACCGCTTGAGTGTAAAAGCATATCTTTTGCGATAAACTAAGCGGCGGAATAATGGCATAAAAAAATATATCCTTAATAAGTGAATCGGGAAAATGCGCTTTTTTCTTAAAGCTAATACAAGAAAAAATAAACCGATAAACGAAAAGACAGCACGTCCCCCAGCCAGCTATCGGGTGTAAACTAAAGTACAATAGTAAAATTGCTAAGAAATACAACAGAATCTCCAATCTATAAAACCGAACACCTTTTCCATCATCAGGTATTATAAGCCAAAATCAAACAGAAAAACAGGCTTTTGTCTTGCATGTAAGAACACAAAGAGAAATTGCCCCGCATAACCATATCATGGTAGGATATATTTGCTTTTCCTATGTTTATAGATTTGGAGGTCTGCAAAAGTGAAAGGCATGCTTTTAATGATACAGCTTGGATTTTCTTTCATGGTTTTTCTGTTTTTAGCCGCTGTCAATTGGTATCAAGGGAGCGAGCTTATTTCAGATCGATTTGATTGGAACTATACTGCTAAAATTTCAAAACTCCTTAATGGAATCGATACCATCACAAGTCCCAAACAAATTTCACAGCTTGATTTTTTCATTTACTCTGCAAAACACGATCCTGTTATGAGTATGCTAATGATCCTCTCGTTTCTATATGTTTTGGCCGCACTTTTTTTACTTATTTACTCAGTCAAATTCAATAAGCAAAAGATTCATTTGGACTGTGATGAAAACACAACCCATAAATTCAATGGCTTCCCTAACTCCTAGGAAGTTATGCGGCAGCCATGCAAACATCATATGGCAATGATTTGTTTGGCGGGGAATTAAATAAACTGTTACGGTTCATATTTTACCAAGTTTTTGGAACATCCTCCTCACTCTTACGTATATCTTAATTGGAGGGATGAAACGATGAAAGAGTATGAATTTGTAAGAATTGAACTTAGTACTATGAGAAGACGGCCTAAAGAAGACTACCAGCAAATCATCCGTGACTATGCGAATAGAGGCTGGAAATTCGTTCAGATTTTTGCTCCCAGTATTGACGGGTATGGAGCAGCCGCTTATTTTGAAATCATATTTGAACGAGATGCCGAAGAAGCTTAGTCTTATTGACTAAGCTTCTTCGTTTACGCAATATTTACATCCTCATTGCCGGTCCTCTATACGATTTCTGCAAATTCGGCATTGCATGCTTTCGCTAAATCTTGTGGCGCTGCCTTTAGCTGCATGCCGATTTTCCCTGCGCTGACAATGATAAAATCTAGTGTTTCAGCGGCTGCATCAATATAGGTTGGGAACGATTTTTTCATGCCAATTGGTGAGCACCCGCCGCGCACATATCCGGTTATTCCCAGAAGTTCCTTCATCGCAATCATTTCTATTTTCTTTTCACCTACTACTTTGGCTGCCTTTTTCACATCTAATTCCTCAGCAACAGGTACAACAAAGACGTAATAATGGTTTGCTCCTGCCGTTGCCACCAAAGTTTTATATACATACTCGACAGGATATCCGATTTTTTCAGAAACAGTGATGCCGTCTGCCGGTTGGCCGCCTTCTGTTTCGTAACCTAATAACTCATAGGAGATGTTCTGCTGTTCTACCAAACGAACCGCATTGGTTTTCGCCATTTTTTTCGCCATATTTTCCCTCCGCTATCAAAAAATACTGCTATCTTCAATATATTAATACTATCATCGAAAACAGACATATTCTACTAACCTGCATGTTAAAAAAAGAACCTCTAGAAAGCCAAAACAAGAAACAAAAAGGAATGAACGAAATGTATCAACATACAATTTGTATGAATGTAAAATTAAGGAGTGGTTGCTTTGTATCATTATTTTTATGGGCCTGCGTTAATTCCTTACTTTTCACATACTCGTAACCCCACTCAAAGAAATCAAGACTTTTCAGAAAGACAGCGAAGAAGAGAAATCACATTGAATGTAGATGGCTCTATCCCGCCATCTTCCTCTGAGGATCTCGGAGACGGCTTTTATTCTTACGCATGGACGAACCAACAGGTCATCAATCCAGGTGAATACCTTGTTTGTTATCTCGAAGGAAGGAATATAAACGTGATAAATGGCGGTTTTACTCCGCGTGATACTGCTCCGCTATATGCAATCGCAAGCTTTCCAAGGAGAAGAAATCAATGGGTCATTACGATCCATAATCCTGTTCAAACGCAAAGAGCCCTATCTCTTTATTTGATTGCGAAAAGGTAATAATAAACGGGTAGGAACGCTTTGACACAAGCTCTTTTCCTGCCCGTTTTGGACTTATGATTTTGGCCCCCTCTGCCCTTTGAAGGCAGTGACGCAGGAAATTTGCCCACGTAAGTTCCTAAACACATGTCCCCCCATTCACAAAAAAATGGACACTAATCTAAAGCACAGAGTTCTCTGTCTAATGATTAGTGTCCATAAGCCTTCCGTCTTGGACCTATTCAATTTTGGTGTCCTTTTCATCATTCACATTGCTTTTCACTAACCATTCTACTTCCGTTAATTCTTGTTTTTGAACATCTATCGTGTGCTTTTTCGTAAAATGGATTTTAACAGCTTCTTCGTTTTCCCAAATCTCCCAAAGCATTATTTTGCGTTCTGATGGTTCAAGCGGATAGGCATGGAATGTAATACATCCTTCTTCCTTGTTCGTTTCTTCCTCAAGTTTTTTGAATTCCTTCATTATCTCATTAAGGTCTTTATCACTGATGATTTTTAAACATGCAGTTATGTAGTGCATCGATAATCATCCTTACATTTATTTATAGCTTTTCATTATAACATTTTCTTGAAAATTGTAGAGGTCATTTATATATCGTTAAACGACATCGGGAGCCTTTAGACAATTTATGCTTATTTCGTCCTTAAATAGAAAGATTTTTCAAAAAATGATTCTATTAGAGGGTGTCCTCGGTGGTATAATATTAAATATATGTAAAGAAAAGGAGGTATTTGATTGTCTGTTTCGGATTTAATCCCATATCATTATGTAACTACAGACATGAATCATTGGTATGTTGTAATAAAGCAGGGTCGAGTTAAGAAAGCAAAAGAAATGAAACAAAAAGTGGAAAAAGAATTCGACATGATGGAGAAAAATGAAAAAGCAGCAGTCTATCTTCAGCTATTAAAGTTACGGCACGAAATAATGCTGTCGTATCTCGAACCTGACTCTGTTAAAAATATAGATGGTGTTTATTCTGATCTCAAAAAGACAAAGGAGAATATGGCTCCTGAATCCCTCACGAATACAATAGAGTTCTATTATCATTTTTTCACCGGTATGTATCATTTCCGAACAAGAGATTTAGTTATTGCCCTAACATATTATCGCGAAGCCGAAAAATATCTTGATTTATTAGATGAAAATGCCAATACAGATAAAGCAGAGTTCTATTTCAAAGTGTCAGAGGTCTATTATTATATGAAAGAGACTCATTTCTCAATGAATTATGCCCAACGAGCATATTCTATATTCAAGGAGCAAAAAGATGCTCAGGGTAACCTTACATATGGCAAAGAAATGGTCCAATGTCAGTTTGTTATCTTTGGGAACTGGCTAGATAAAATGTGTTATGAAGATGCTTTAGAAACAGCTAAAAAAGCTTTAAATGATGCTATAAAAATCGGGAAGCAACATTTAATTGGTTCAGCTCATTTTAACGTGGGATTATGTTATAATAACCTTGAAGAACTTGACAATGCAGAGAAATATTTTCAAATCGCCTATGACATTCATAAGAACCGAAAGCACATTTATGAATCCAAAGCAATTTTCAATCTTGCATATGTCAAAGCAAAGAAGAATGATTTAAAGGCTGCATTAGAGTTATACCAGGAAGGTCAGAAGGTTGCTGCCCGACACAACAACCGGGAAGTAACCGAGAAATTAAAACTGGTTAAAGGTCTTTATTTATCATTCGACTTACAAACACTTAGAGAAGTGTTCAAGTTCTTCAAAGAGAAAAATCTTTATGGTGACATGGAAGAATATGCTGTTGCTGTTGCGGATTTTCTGACCAACAAAGAAGACAGACATGACGCGGTCGATTTTTATCAAATGGCAATTGAAGCACGCAAACAAATTCAAAGGGGGAAGCATTTAAATGAAAAAATGTAAAATTGCAATTTGTTTAGCGCTCTTGCTTGGCGTTGTTGGAGTATCTGGCGCTTCATACGCTCTTTCTGAGCAGTCCACTTATAAGGTCGCAGATAGAGCAGCAACTTAATATGATAACGAAAAACCCCATATGGAAAGTCCAAAATGGGGTTTTTCCTTTGTTTTTATTTAAATCATGCGGCGCAGTTGTATTAATACAAGCTGAAAAGAAAAACGGCAAATGGGTAAAATCAAATAATCCAGAAAATGTTGTCGTATCCTTTGCAAGAACCGATCTCGGAAAAGACCCGATCAATGATGGCGCAAAAGGCGTTAGCTCAGCGGATAAGTGAAAGTGCCAAGCTCATTGTCAGTGCAGAAAACAGCGGAGAAACTTTTATGAATAGCTTTAAAACGAAATAAAGGACACCTTTCAGGGTGTCTTTTCTTAAACTGCGAAGGATTCTCCTGTATCTTCTGATTGAACCATCCCCGCATCCATATACAGCTTTACATCTCCTGAACATCTTGCAACCCTTCACAAAAACATTCCAACAACAAAAAAATCATAATACAAATTGCAATAAAAAATAATACAAAATAAGGTTACTGCAAAGATTCCAATAATCACAAAAAAAGACCGCTGCAGCAATCATCCTCAGCCATCACAACCATTTGAGATAATTTACCAATCCCAAAAAATATTAACGGATATTTTCCTTCTATTTCTGAAACAATACAATTGATGAAAATAAGGAGGTTAATTAGAAATGAGTAATCAAAAATTAGCTGATCATGAATCATTGGATTTACATGAGGTTATTAATTTCAAAACCCTTTGCTTAGCGAAATCAAAACTAATGCAAGGACTCGTATTTGATCAAGATTTGAGAGCATTAATGCAAAAAGATGTTGAACAGTCCATGCAAGCGCTCGGAGAATTACAAGCAGTTTATCAACGCGCACCTTTTGAAGCTCCAGTTCCTCAAAACCGTCCAACACCAATCATAAATTAAAAAGGAGGCAAATTCATTGAACCAGGACTATTTAGACCCTATAAACGCGCTACACGTGCCAGAGCTAGCAGATACCACATTTGCGATGGATTTACTTCTTCGTGCCAAAGAAGGTGTGCGCAATATTGCTGTCGCATTAACGGAGTCTGCATCACCTGATGTTAGAGCCCTCTTACGAAAACAGTTAATGCAAGGTATTGCCATGCACCAAGAAATTACAGAACTAATGATTAGTAAAAAGTGGTTCCATCCATCCGAACTAAGTGAACAGTATAAACTTGATCAACTCTCCGCTAACAATACAGTGATGATTGGAAAAATGAATCTATTCCCAGTTGAGACCAATAGAAAAGGTATGTTTGACCGGACACCTGATGAACACTAACACTGGAGGCCATATATCATGAAGGCAGTTACGTATCAAGGTATTAAAAATGTTGCAGTCAGAGAAGTTCCAGACCCAAAAATTGAAAAACCAGATGACATGATTATTAAAGTAACGAGTACGGCAATATGTGGGTCTGATTTACATTTAATTCACGGCATGATTCCTAACCTGCAAGAAAACTACGTTATCGGCCATGAACCAATGGGAATCGTTGAAGAAGTTGGTCCAGGTGTGACTAAGGTGAAAAAGGGAGACCGAGTCATTATCCCCTTTAATATAGCATGCGGTGAATGCATTTATTGTAAAAACTCTCTGGAAAGCCAATGTGATAATTCTAATGATAATGGTGATATGGGTGCCTATTTCGGATATTCTGGTACGACTGGTGGCTATCCAGGCGGTCAAGCTGAATATTTAAGGGTGCCATTTGCCAACTTTACTCATTTCAAAATTCCAGAGACTTGTGAAGAACCTGATGAAAAGTTAGCTGTTATTGCGGATGCGATGACTACTGGTTTTTGGAGTGTTGACAATGCAGGCGTAAAGGATGGAGATACCGTTATTGTTCTAGGCTGTGGCCCGGTTGGTCTTTTTGCTCAAAAATTCTGTTGGCTAAAAGGAGCAAAGCGTGTCATTGCCGTAGATTATGTCAATTATCGCCTGCAGCACGCCAAGCGCACTAACAAAGTGGAAATTGTTAACTTTGAGGACCATGAGAATGTAGGAAGTTATCTTAAGGAAATCACTAAAGGTGGCGCAGATGTTGTCATCGACGCTGTTGGTATGGACGGTAAAATGACTGATATGGAATTCCTCGCGAGCGGGATGAAACTTCAAGGTGGAGCATTAAGTGCTTTTATCATAGCTTCACAAGCTGTGCGTAAAGGCGGGACAATTCAAGTTACTGGCGTTTACGGCGGCAGATACAATGGTTTCCCTTTTGGAGATATTATGCAGCGAAACGTCAATATCCGCTCTGGACAAGCACCTGTGATTCATTATATGCCGTATATGTTTGAATTAGTTTCGACCGGAAAAATTGATCCAGGAGATGTCGTAAGTCATGTGCTCCCACTTAGTGAAGCAAAGCGCGGCTATGAGATTTTTGATACAAAAATGGATGATTGTATAAAAGTCGTGTTGAAACCTTGAGGAAGGAGGTATAAAAAATGAACTACGCCTTACATGAAGTGCTTGAGGTCCATGAGATGGCTGCATTTAAGACCACTTGTTTAACGAAATCCAAAACGATGAGAGCGTTAGTTACAGATCAGCTTTTAAAAGATATTATGCAGCAAGACATTAATGTATCTACGAAACAGTTACAAGAATATGCTTCTATCCTTTCTAACGCAAAGCAATAAACTAGGAGATGAATGAACATGAATCCAATCATTGAAACTTTAACTGGTATGGACGCACTATCGGATCAAGTGGTTGCAATGGATCTACTCATTTCAGCTAAAAGTGGCATTAGAAATTATGCCATGGCAGTTACGGAATCAGGAACACCGGAAATTAAAGAAATGCTTACTCGCCATTTAGTGGAAGCTCTTGATATGCATGAACAAATATCCGCGTATATGGGAGAAAAAGGATGGTACCATGCTTGGGATACAAACCAACAGATCAGTTTGGATTTAAATAATATTAATACAGCATTGAACTTACCGACATTATAAAAAATCCCTAGGAACAGTTTAACAATCACCACATTAAACTGTTCCTAGTAAATCATTTTGAGATTATTTCGTAGAAGCAAATAAAATGAATACTTCTTGCTTACTCGTGTTTGTTTTACACTATATGACAATGAATTGACTATTTTTATTATGAAAAGGTCGGGGCTGGAAATTCACCAATTTTCATACGAAGTAAACTATAAGGTTTCTGTCGCAGGTCTTTTCCATAATGAAATCTGGGCTGCCGATGTAATTGGTTTACAATGACATACAAATATTGATCCGGTCCAATTGAAAAAGTATCCGGCCACAAAATTCTCGGATCATGTGCAATAGTTCCCATCATACCGTTTGGAAATATTTTACGAATGCTGTTGTTTTCATAATCTCCAGTATAAACCGTTCCCTTTGCATCGGTAATTATTCCATCAGACGCCCCTTTTTCTCCCCAATACTCCACATGATAAGGTAAATCCATGTCAGGTATCGTTCTGTCTCTCAGTGCTTTTGTTGAGATCGAGAACAAGTGACGACTGCTTAGCGGAGCAAAATATAATATCTTTCCATCAGGAGAAATCGCAAGACTATCAGAAGCCAATCTAAATGGAGAAGTTGAGCCATCTTTGTTTCGATTCATTAAAATTTGACCTTCTATTTTCGGTGAAAAATAGGGATCGGGCGAAGTTGAATTTGCCCCATTTAACCGCCTAAACGCGTTTCCATTTGATAAATCTACAACGATAATAGCTCCAGGTCCTCTTGAAGAAGAATCCGTTATATAGGCATAACCTGCTTTTCCAACACGAAAATCAAAACGGACATCATTCAGATAAGTTGTAGGCAGGACAGCATCTTCTGTAAAGGTATATACTTTTCTTATCGTATTGGTTTCTAAATCAACAGCGGCTAATTTTGCCCCACCTTTAATAGGTTCAGAAAAATTGGGTGCCGCTGTATCTAATACCCAAAGCGTTCCCCTTCCATCGGCAACGACACTTTGAACACTGATGAAAGTCATTGTGAGATTCTCGGGATTAACCAAATTGGTTTGTAAATTAGGGTACGGCTTCAATTTATCCCCAACAATTTCCCCCACCGTAAATTTAACATCGTCTCCCCACTTCGGAAAACAAATGAAAATACGACCGGTTTCTGAAACAGTAACACCTGTAGGCATAGCCCCATAAAATGCATAAACTAGTTCAAAATCACCGAAATATTTTTCACTAGGCAACATAGGTTTCATAAGATCCTCCTCAAGCTTTCAAACGGGATATAACCTATATATGATGTAATTTTTTTCTAGTGCATGGTTCTTAGTAAGTTTTCTATACGAAAAGACGAATGAATTGATAAGTTAAAGGCCTCCAGATGAAGAAGAATTCACTTAGCAGGAGCAAGAATATTCCTGAATTAACGTTAAAAAAAATTAGAGCTAAACTGATCCGTCTGCGCCCTGATCCAATCGTAAACTGCCGGCAGCAGACCAAAGTACAATATTCTCATATTTAGGACACTTTATAATGACGGATATAATCGAAGAAGTTTTGCAGGCGTTTGTCAAATCGGCTACATAATGAGCATAATCTTGCCGATAAAGCATCCGAGCTACTTTCGGAATAGTGGGCGAGGTGCTAAAGAAATTTTCGCGCAAAGGAAAGTTTGCAAAGTAAAGAACTTATTAATGGTTTAAGAAAATGAGATGAAAAGTACCCTGACTTAGAGATGACAAACGACATTGATAGAGCAGAAAGTTATATAGAATAGGATACATACCATTTCTCAGATTTGAAGTTAACATTTCTTGGTGGTGATAAGTAATGATTGAAATCGAAGTTTCTGATCCTGTGTTTAGATTCCTTGGCGGATATTTCCATCAGGATATTGATTCACCAGAGTCATCACTTCGTGAATACTTAGAGGAGATACCAAAAAAAGAGCAAGAACATGATATAGCAGCACTTAAAGAATATTTATAAACAGCGATTATTCGGATAAAGAAAAGAATGATTTTATCGATGTAGCTACCTTGTACAACACCTATTTACAATCGCCAATAGTTATTTTTGAATATTCCAAAAAACGAGCCCCTTTTAAGGGGCTCATTTTGTCGCGTGTGTATTTTAGTTGTTACTTTCAATAAATTGATCTTCTTTACCTGCTTTGATTAGTTTTGCGTTTTTAATCGCTCTTTCTCTAATCTCTTTTTTCTCTTTATCACTTAAAACATCAAACTGTTTATCTAAATTAGTAACAGTTTTAGGAGAAACAGACTGAATAGTAAATGCGCCTACACTTTTTGACGATAAGCTTGCTTTATTCCAATTCGTGATAAGCCAGTTATTTTTGTAAAGTCGTAATCCTAAATCAATCATCTTTTGATCTTGTGGATCATCGAAATAAGACTTATACCACTTTACCTTACTTGTACCACTATAAATTTGGTAAGCTCCAGCAGCTGTTCTTAAGAATGAATCAGAGAAACCCGCAGCTCTACCGACATAACCATAGTGAATGTTACCTAGATCTTCCCCTGTAGGGTTGTAACAACCACCTTTTGTGTCAAAGATATATTTCTTCTTAGGACCGAACTTTAATTTATAATCCCAAGGTCCTCCTGACTTAACCTTACTAGCAAATTCTCTTCCTGTCCCTATCGGATATGTACTGTCATTCATTGCATAATAAGCAATTTTAATAGCGTTTTGTTTCATTTTTGTTGAAAAATCAGTTGTAATATTTTTGGTTGCTGCAGAAGCTTTTTCTGGTGTCATTCCTACAACACATACAGATAATAAAACAATTAATGATATTAAGACTTTCTTCAAAACATAACTCTCCTTCAGTTATTACCGCGACTCCCATATAATACTAGATATATGAATATTCTTCTAGTACATTTGGCATATTTAAGGTTATTTTAAGAAAAATCCCAACCATTAAGCTCTCACATCATTTATTATAATTAGAGAAATTCCTCAAAAAATAGGAGGCCTATATAGTGCATAACAAAGAACAGCTTGTTGATAAGGATTTAGAAATTTTAAAAAAGAAAACTCGGAATAGAGTTATTATTGGCTTTTCATCTGTATTGTTGTTGATTGTACTTGCTCTTTTATATTTTGTTTACAATCACTTTTTTTCAATAAGCAGCCTACCTAAAGGTGAATATCTTGAATCATATTCATCACCTAACAATAACTACAAAATCAATATTTACAGAGCAAACGGCGGTGCTACTACTGATTACGCTATAAGAGGTGAATTGGAAAATAACGAGAATGGAAAGAGAAAAAATATTTATTGGGAAAATGATCATGAGGATGCAAAAGTTAAATGGATAGACGAGGATCATGTATCTATTAATAAAAAAGTTATTGATATTAACAAAGATACTTACGATTTTAGAAGAGAATAAAAAAGCCTTCCTATTAGGAAGGCTTTCAGGCTGTCGAGAAAATCTCGACAGCCTTTATTTTTCCCTTAAAATATCAATTCCTCTGTAATAAAATAAAAGAAAGACTGAAAAGGACGGTGTCTTTCTCATGTTCCACACAAGAAACTCTTCTCAAAACACAGCCGAATTTGTTCTGCTTGACCAACTCGTCGAAGAAGATCATCTGCTTCGAAAAATTGATCAATACATAGACTTTTCTTTCATCATTGAAAAGGTTAAACCTTACTACAGTGAAAACAAAGGCCGCCCCTCACTCGATCCGCTGATTTTATTTAAAATGATGTTTATCGGATACCTTTATGGTATCCGTTCAGAAAGACAGCTTGAAAAAGAAATTTACTACAATATGGCGTACAGATGGTTTCTTGGATTGAACATAAATGATCCAGTTCCGCACCACTCCACCATCAGTTGGAACAGACGCACACGCTTTAAAGATACAACCATCTTCCAAGACATCTTTGATGAGATCGTT
>NZ_AYTO01000042.1 GCF_000507145.1 Bacillus tequilensis KCTC 13622
CGGGTGTGACCTCTTCGCTATCGCCACCAAACAAATGCCTTCAGGATGAAGGTACTGGGCGTTTCTCACAGGATGTGAGAGCCCTTAGCGGAGTTTCCTTGCTTTTCCGCTATTAGAGAGTGTTCTCTCAAAACTAGATAACAGGTATGACATCATTCAACATGTGGTTAAGTCCTCGATCGATTAGTATCTGTCAGCTCCATGTGTCGCCACACTTCCACCTCAGACCTATCAACCTGATCATCTTTCAGGGATCTTACTTCCTTGCGGAATGGGAAATCTCATCTTGAGGGGGGCTTCATGCTTAGATGCTTTCAGCACTTATCCCGTCCGCACATAGCTACCCAGCGATGCCCTTGGCAGAACAACTGGTACACCAGCGGTGCGTCCATCCCGGTCCTCTCGTACTAAGGACAGCTCCTCTCAAATTTCCTGCGCCCGCGACGGATAGGGACCGAACTGTCTCACGACGTTCTGAACCCAGCTCGCGTACCGCTTTAATGGGCGAACAGCCCAACCCTTGGGACCGACTACAGCCCCAGGATGCGATGAGCCGACATCGAGGTGCCAAACCTCCCCGTCGATGTGGACTCTTGGGGGAGATAAGCCTGTTATCCCCGGGGTAGCTTTTATCCGTTGAGCGATGGCCCTTCCATGCGGAACCACCGGATCACTAAGCCCGACTTTCGTCCCTGCTCGACTTGTAGGTCTCGCAGTCAAGCTCCCTTGTGCCTTTACACTCTGCGAATGATTTCCAACCATTCTGAGGGAACCTTTGGGCGCCTCCGTTACCTTTTAGGAGGCGACCGCCCCAGTCAAACTGCCCACCTGACACTGTCTCCCCGCCCGATAAGGGCGGCGGGTTAGAAGGTCAATACAGCCAGGGTAGTATCCCACCGATGCCTCCACCGAAGCTGGCGCTCCGGTTTCCAAGGCTCCTACCTATCCTGTACAAGCTGTACCAACATTCAATATCAGGCTGCAGTAAAGCTCCACGGGGTCTTTCCGTCCTGTCGCGGGTAACCTGCATCTTCACAGGTACTATAATTTCACCGAGTCTCTCGTTGAGACAGTGCCCAGATCGTTGCGCCTTTCGTGCGGGTCGGAACTTACCCGACAAGGAATTTCGCTACCTTAGGACCGTTATAGTTACGGCCGCCGTTTACTGGGGCTTCAATTCGCACCTTCGCTTACGCTAAGCGCTCCTCTTAACCTTCCAGCACCGGGCAGGCGTCAGCCCCTATACTTCGCCTTGCGGCTTCGCAGAGACCTGTGTTTTTGCTAAACAGTCGCCTGGGCCTATTCACTGCGGCTCTCTCGGGCTTGCACCCTAACAGAGCACCCCTTCTCCCGAAGTTACGGGGTCATTTTGCCGAGTTCCTTAACGAGAGTTCTCTCGATCACCTTAGGATTCTCTCCTCGCCTACCTGTGTCGGTTTGCGGTACGGGCACCTCTCACCTCGCTAGAGGCTTTTCTTGGCAGTGTGGAATCAGGAACTTCGCTACTATATTTCGCTCGCCATCACAGCTCAGCCTTATGGGAAACGGATTTGCCTATTTCCCAGCCTAACTGCTTGGACGCGGATATCCAATACCGCGCTTACCCTATCCTCCTGCGTCCCCCCATTGCTCAAATGGTGAGGAGGTGGTACAGGAATATCAACCTGTTGTCCATCGCCTACGCCTTTCGGCCTCGGCTTAGGTCCCGACTAACCCTGAGCGGACGAGCCTTCCTCAGGAAACCTTAGGCATTCGGTGGAGGGGATTCTCACCCCTCTTTCGCTACTCATACCGGCATTCTCACTTCTAAGCGCTCCACCAGTCCTTCCGGTCTGGCTTCACAGCCCTTAGAACGCTCTCCTACCACTGTTCGAAGAACAGTCCGCAGCTTCGGTGATACGTTTAGCCCCGGTACATTTTCGGCGCAGAGTCACTCGACCAGTGAGCTATTACGCACTCTTTAAATGGTGGCTGCTTCTAAGCCAACATCCTGGTTGTCTAAGCAACTCCACATCCTTTTCCACTTAACGTATACTTTGGGACCTTAGCTGGCGGTCTGGGCTGTTTCCCTTTCGACTACGGATCTTATCACTCGCAGTCTGACTCCCAAGGATAAGTCATTGGCATTCGGAGTTTGACTGAATTCGGTAACCCGGTAGGGGCCCCTAGTCCAATCAGTGCTCTACCTCCAAGACTCTTACCTTGAGGCTAGCCCTAAAGCTATTTCGGAGAGAACCAGCTATCTCCAGGTTCGATTGGCATTTCACCCCTACCCACACCTCATCCCCGCACTTTTCAACGTGCGTGGGTTCGGGCCTCCATTCAGTGTTACCTGAACTTCACCCTGGACATGGGTAGATCACCTGGTTTCGGGTCTACGACCACGTACTCATGCGCCCTATTCAGACTCGCTTTCGCTGCGGCTCCGCATCTTCTGCTTAACCTTGCACGGGATCGTAACTCGCCGGTTCATTCTACAAAAGGCACGCCATCACCCGTTAACGGGCTCTGACTACTTGTAGGCACACGGTTTCAGGATCTCTTTCACTCCCCTTCCGGGGTGCTTTTCACCTTTCCCTCACGGTACTGGTTCACTATCGGTCACTAGGGAGTATTTAGCCTTGGGAGATGGTCCTCCCGGATTCCGACGGAATTTCACGTGTTCCGCCGTACTCAGGATCCACTCAGGAGAGAACGAAGTTTTGACTACAGGGCTGTTACCTTCTATGGCGGGCCTTTCCAGACCTCTTCATCTACCTCGTTCTTTTGTAACTCCGTACAGAGTGTCCTACAACCCCAAGAGGCAAGCCTCTTGGTTTGGGCTGATCCCGTTTCGCTCGCCGCTACTCAGGGAATCGCATTTGCTTTCTCTTCCTCCGGGTACTTAGATGTTTCAGTTCCCCGGGTCTGCCTTCTCATATCCTATGTATTCAGATATGGATACCACTCCATTACGAGTGGTGGGTTTCCCCATTCGGAAATCTCCGGATCAAAGCTTGCTTACAGCTCCCCGAAGCATATCGGTGTTCGTCCCGTCCTTCATCGGCTCCTAGTGCCAAGGCATCCACCGTGCGCCCTTTCTAACTTAACCGTTAAAAAGAATCACTATGTGATATCTTGTCTTACTAATTGAATGTGATGTCTACTGTTATCTAGTTTTCAAAGAACACGTTTCGAAGGAATGATCCTTCAAAACTAAACAAGACAGGGAACGTTCTGTTTATAAGACCCAAGGTCTTATATTCCGTATATATCCTTAGAAAGGAGGTGATCCAGCCGCACCTTCCGATACGGC
>NZ_AYTO01000044.1 GCF_000507145.1 Bacillus tequilensis KCTC 13622
CTTAAGCGGACAGGAGGATATCATCGTCGGCTCGCCAATTGCCGGCCGTCCGCACAAGGATCTGGAGCCGATACTCGGCATGTTCGTGAACACGCTGGCGCTGCGGACACGCCCGGAGGGCGGGAAGCCGTTTGTGCAGTATTTGCAGGAAGTGCGCGCCACAGCATTGGAAGCCTATGAGCATCAGGATTATCCGTTCGAAGAGCTTGTCGATAAGCTTGGAGTGACGCGGGATATGAGCAGAAACCCGCTATTTGATACCATGTTAGTTGTCCAAAATAATGATTACGAGCCATTGCATCTGCATGATTTGCAAATGAAGCCGGCAGAAGTTTCTCATCTCGTTTCTAAATTCGACTTGACACTACAAGCATCTGAGGGTGACGGGAACATTCATTTTCTTTTTGAATATTCAACCGCACTGTTTGAGAAAACCACCATGGAACGCTGGGCATCTCATTTGACAAATGTACTTCGCATCATCGGAAAAAATCCAGAGGTGACACTCAACCGTATCGACATCCTGACCCAAGAAGAGCGGAACCAGCTGCTCAATGAGTTTAACATCAAGAAAGCAAATCAATACGAAGAACAAACAATCAGTCAATTGTTTGAGCAGCAGGCTGCACGAACACCAAAAGCCTCTGCACTTGTCATCGGAGACAAAACACTCACATATCAGGAGCTTGACGAGTGGTCCAATGGAATCGCACACACATTGCGCAGCAGAGGTGTTAAACCGGACACACCAGTAGGTATCATGATGCCTCGTTCGTTCAGCATGATAGCAGCAATACTTGGTGTGTGGAAAGCAGGCGGCTGTTACGTTCCCATTGATCCTGAATACCCATCGGAACGGAAACGCTATATTCTCAGCGATAGCGGAACGAAACTGCTGATGACAGTAAATGAAGCGGATTGGAGAGCTGATGATGATTTTGAAGGAGAGATCTTGACCGTCGAAAACGCGGAGACATACGACAAATCACCGCTGCCGCAAGTATCGTCTGCTCATCATTTAGCCTATATCATTTATACATCAGGAACGACGGGCCGCCCAAAAGGGGTAATGGTCGAGCACCGCAATGTAATCAGTCTCTTAAAGCATCAAAATCTGCCTTTTGAATTTGGCCATGAAGACGTCTGGACGTTTTTTCATTCATATTGCTTTGATTTCTCTGTATGGGAAATGTTTGGTGCGTTATTGAACGGAAGTACACTCGTTGTGGTCTCTAAGGAAACAGCCCGTGACCCTCAGGCATTCCGATTATTGTTAAAGAAAGAACGCGTCACTGTACTCAATCAGACCCCGACAGCTTTTTACGGCCTGATGCATGAAGAGCAAAACCATTCGGATCGATTAAATATCCGATACGTCATTTTTGGCGGCGAAGCTTTACAGCCCGGCATGCTTCAAAGCTGGAATGATAAATATCCTGATACTGATTTGATCAATATGTACGGTATTACAGAAACGACGGTACATGTCACATTCAAAAAATTGTCCGCAGCTGATATTGCCGCAAATAGAAGCAATATCGGACGGCCTCTTTCAACTCTGCAGGCTTATGTGATGGATGCTCATATGAACCTGCAGCCGATCGGAGTTCCAGGGGAGCTTTATATAGGCGGTGAAGGCGTGGCACGGGGATATCTCAACAGAGTTGAGCTGACCGCTGACCGTTTTGTACCCAATCCGTATCTCCCGGGGGACAGATTATACCGAACGGGAGACCTTGCGAAACGCCTGTCAAATGGCGAGCTGGAATACTTAGGCCGCATTGATGATCAGGTGAAAGTCAGAGGGCACCGTATTGAGTTGGGCGAAATCCAAGCGGCTCTTCTTCAGCATCCGATTATTAAAGAGGCAGCTGTCATTACAAGGGCAGATGAGCAAGAACAAACAGCTATTTATGCATACATGGTGACAAAAGATCAACAGGCCGCGAATCCATCAGATATCAGGGCTTCTCTAAAAACCATGCTGCCTGACTTTATGCTGCCGGCCCGTTTGATACAGATTGAAAGCATCCCGCTGACTGTTAATGGAAAGCTTGATCAGAAAGCCCTGCCTGAACCCGAGAAACACGCTTATCCTGCAGATGATATCAGCCCAAGAAACGAGATTGAAAAGGTGGTGGCAGAAATTTGGGAGGAGCTTCTTAATGTGGATGAGCTGGGCGTAAACGCTAATTTCTTTGAGCTGGGCGGAGATTCTATTAAAGCGCTGCAAGTTTGCGCCAGACTGAAGCAGCGCGGATTCGAAACGACAGTACGTGAGATGTTTGAACATCAGACTCTTGGTGAACTGTCCGTTCGGGTTCGAAAAGCCGTGCGCGTCATTGACCAAGCTCCGATTGAGGGAGACGTGCAATGGTCGCCTGTTCAGAAATGGTTTCTTTCTCAAGATATAAAAGAAAAACACCATTTTAATCAGTCCGTCATGCTGCAGCGGAGCACCTCTATACAAGAAGACGCACTGCGCAAAACATTAAAAGCAATAACAAGTCATCATGATGCGCTGCGGATGGTATTTTCACAGAATGAACAAGGAGATTGGGGTCAATATAATCGGCCGATCAGTCATTCGGACGATGCACTGTATGGCCTTCAGATGATTGATTTATCAGCTCCAGAAGGCACTAACGGAAATAGAGCGTATGAGCCTATTATCAAACGCCATGTACGTGATATTCAGCAGAAAATGGATTTGAAGAATGGTCCGCTGCTGCAAGCCGGTCTTTTCCGCACAACTGACGGTGATTTCTTATTTTTATCGGCTCATCACTTCGTCGTTGACGGCATCTCATGGCGGGTTCTGCTTGAAGATTTGTCTTTAGGGTATCGCCAAGCTGCTGGCGGGGAGGATATCAAACTGCCGCCTAAAACAAGCTCGTTTAAAGCGTACGCGAAAAAGCTTTCTGGCTATGCAGAAAGCCAGCAGCTTATAAAACAGCTCAAGTATTGGCGCGAAACCGAAGAATATCAAACAGAGGCACTGCCTTTTGATCACATCGACGGACCCATAGCAAACGAGAGAAAACGATCCACCATTTCGTTTACATTAAACGATAAAGAGACAGCTGCGCTTTTAAAAGATGCCAACAGCGCATACAACACAGATACTCAGGATTTGCTTCTCGCTTCTGTCATTCTCGCGCTGCGCCATTGGACCAATCAATCCGCCTTCAAGCTATCATTAGAAAGCCACGGGCGAGAGGATGTATTAGACGGGGTTGATGTGAGCCGTACGGTTGGATGGTTTACCGCCATTTATCCGTTATTGGTCAAACTGAACGCAGACTTGCCAGATTCGGAAGAAGGCATCGTTCATGTGCTAAAAACAACAAAAGATACACTGAGACGTGTACCGGACAAAGGGTTTGGCTACGGTGTCATCAAATATTTGACACCGCCTGACAAAAAAGACATCCATTTCACAGGCGCGCCAGAAATCAGCTTCAATTATTTGGGGCAATTTGAAAGCGGCAGCCCAGCTGAAGCACCTGAGGAGGACACCTTCTCATTCTCTCCCCTTGGTGCCGGGGATGATATCAGCACAACCTGGAACCGTGAACAGTCGCTGGATATCAGCGCAATCGTTGCAGAAGGAAAACTGTCTGTCAATATGACTTATGACAATGCCCGCTTTCAGCGCAAAACCATCGAACAGCTTAGCGAAACATGCCGTCAATTTTTATTACAGCTGATCGAACACTGCCAGAACAAAAGCGAAACAGAAAAGACCATCAGTGATTTTGATGATCAAGAACTGACCGAGGACGCGCTGCAAGAGATTGCTGATATGCTCAGTTTTCACTAATGAATCCGTGAAGAAAGGTGCAGATACTATGGATAACATCAAAAAAATCAAGAACATTTATCCTCTGAGTCATATGCAGGAGGGAATGCTGTTTCATTCCTTCCTCCGTAAAGAGGAGGGGGCATACGTTGAGCAGTCGCTCTTCACCATTAAAGGGAGCCTCAGTTATGAATGGTTTCAGCGCAGCATTCAAACCATCATCGACCGCCATGACATTTTCAGAACCGTGTTTTTGCCGCACGTCCCGCATTTGTCGGGACCTCGGCAAGTCGTGATGACAGAACGCGAATTCCATTTGTACAGCGAAGACATTTCCCATCTGCCAACAAACGGGCAAAATGAGTATATTGAATGCTTTAAGGAGAAGGACAAGCAAAAAGGCTTTGATTTGCAAAAAGACATGCTGATGCGGATTTATCTATTCAAAACAGCTGAAGAGGAACATGTTTGCATCTGGAGCCACCATCACATTTTAATGGACGGCTGGTGCCTTGGCATCGTTCTTCAGGAATTTATGCGGATTTATCAATCGATTCATGCAGGAAAACCGCTTTCTTTAGACCCTGTCCGTCCGTACAGCACCTATATTTCCTGGCTGACAAACCGTGACAAAGAAACAGCGGCGGAGTACTGGGATTCATATTTAAAAAACTACAGCACCCCGTCACCGCTGCCTCGTGTGTCTGATGAAGAAACAAAAGAGGGTTATCAACGTGAAGATTTGATATTTTCATTAAATAAACCACTGACAGACAAGCTCAAAGAGACTGCCAAACAACATGGCGTCACGCTTGCCACCTTTATTCAGGCAGTTTGGGGTGTGATGCTGCAGCAATATAACCGCACTGACGACGTTGTATTTGGCGCGGTTGTCTCAGGCAGACCGTCAGAAATTCCGGGTGTGGAACAAATGATAGGATTGTTTATCAATACCATTCCGGTTCGCATTAAAACATTTCAAGGCGAAACGTTTCAGGAGCTGGTCAGACGACGCCAGAAAGAAATGCTGGAAGCTGAGCCGTTTACCTGCCAACCTTTATTTGATATTCAGGCAAACACCGCTTTAAAACAGGAACTGATTGATCACATTATTGTCTTTGAAAACTATCCGATACAGCAGAAAATCGCCGATCCCGCTGATCAAACCGAATCACCGCTGCAAATCGATCAAGTGAAGGTATCCGAGCAATCAGGATATCACTTTAATCTTGTCATTGCTCCCGGAGAAGAATTGATCATCAAATTCAGCTATAATGCATTCGTTTACGATGCTGCCTGGATCAGCAGTATCAAAAGGCAATTTACACAAGCGCTAAGCACAGCGGCCCATCACCCTGATACGCCAATTGCTGATTTTTCTTTTCTTGATGCTATAGAAAAAGAACAGATTGTCACACAGTTCAACAATACAAAAACAGAATATCCAAAGAATCATACAATTATAGATTTATTTCGTGAACAAGCAGAAAAGACGCCAGACCATATCGCACTTGTGTGTGGGAATTTGACTTTTTCATATGAAGAACTTGATAAACGCTCTAATTCACTCGCCAGAGCTTTATATCAAAAAGGGTTTCGGAAGAACGAGACAGCCGGCATATTGGCTGCTCATTCTGCCGAATTCATGATCAGTGTGCTTGCCGTTTTAAAAGCAGGGGGAGCATACCTCCCGCTTGATGCCGAGCTTCCGCCTGAACGTGTCAGCTTTATGCTTGAGGAAACGCAGGCAAAAATACTGATTGTTCAAAAGGGGCTGGAGCAAAACGCTGCGTTCTCAGGGACATGTATCATTTCAGATGCGCAGGCATTGACGGAAGAGAATGATATCCCAATCAATATCACCTCCAGCCCGGATGATCTTGCATACATCATGTATACCTCAGGATCAACAGGCCGGCCGAAAGGCGTCATGATCACCAATCGCAATGTCGTGTCCCTTGTCAAAAACAGCAATTACACGTCTGTGTCCGTTGATGACCGATTTATTCTGACTGGATCTATCAGCTTTGACGCCGTCACCTTTGATATGTTCGGGGCACTTTTACATGGTGCAAGTCTTCATATCATTGATAAATCGACACTGCTGTCACCCGATCGGTTTGGGGTATATTTGCTTGAAAATGGCATCACAGTGCTATTTTTAACTACGGCTCTTTTTAATCAGCTGGCACAGGTACAACCAGACATGTTCCGCGGTCTTCATACGTTATATGTCGGAGGCGAAGCACTCACGCCTGCCCTTATGAATGCTGTCAGACACGCCTGTCCAGATTTGGCACTTCATAATATTTACGGGCCTACGGAAAACACGACATTTTCAACCTTTTTTAAGATGGAAAGAGACTATGCAGGACCCATCCCAATCGGAAAACCAATCAGCAATAGCACCGCTTTGATCTTAGATGCAAAAGGCCGTCTTTTGCCGATAGGCGTTCCCGGCGAACTTTGTGTCGGCGGCGATGGAGTTGCAAAAGGCTATTTGAACAGAGATGATCTGACAAAGGCTGCTTTTTCTCCTCATCCTTACTTGTCTGGAGAAAGAATATATCGCACTGGTGATTTGGCGCGCTGGCTGCCCGATGGAAACTTGGAATACATCAGCAGGATTGACAGGCAGGTAAAAATCCGGGGAAAACGAATTGAGCCTGCCGAAATTGAAGCGCGCCTATTAGAAGTGGAAGGCGTGCAGGAAGCGGCAGTGACATTGAGAGAAATTGACGGAGAGGGACAGCTGTACACTCACTACGTCGGCGATGATAAACGAACAGAAAAGGAGATACGTGCCGATTTGGCGCGTGTGCTTCCAGACTATATGATCCCGCAGCACTGGGTGCGTGTAGACCGGATGCCGCTTACCGGAAACGGAAAAATAGACCGCAGCGCTCTTCCTATACCAGAAAATAAACCTGACAAACGGAAGGACATTACACTGCCAAGAAACTTGGTTGAAGAAGAATTGGCGAACATTTGGAAGCATGTTCTCGGAGTCAACCCAATCAGTATTGATGATGACTTCTTTGCTCTTGGCGGACATTCACTAAAAGCGCTGCAAGTCATACACACATTGAAGCATCAGCAGCAAATAGACATACCGATTGATTTCTTATTCGAATATCCGACAATCGCTCAGCTTGCTGAAAAACTTTATTCTAAACAGCTGACAGCGGCAGATGAACAGCATGTGATCAAACTGAACCAGCACGGCGAGCGAAACCTTTTCTGCTTTCCGCCAATATCAGGATTTGGCATTTATTTCAAAGATCTTGCTTTATTGCTGAATGACAAGGCATTTGTCTACGGATTTCACTTTATTGAACATGACAACCGCATTGAACAATATGTCAATTACATCACGGACATACAGCCAGAAGGCCCATACGTGTTATTAGGCTACTCCGCAGGCGGAAACCTGGCCTTTGAAGTGGCGCAGGCGATGGAGCGCAAAGGATTGGATGTCAGTGACCTCATTATCGTGGACGCTTATCTAAAAGAGCGGCCTTTACTTGTCGATACCGTGAATGACGAATCTGCAGTATACCTGCCTGAAGCGGTCAGGGAAAAGGTGATGAAGAAAAAAAGAAATTATCATGAATATTGGGCGCAGCTGCTGAATGAAGGGCACCTCAAAGCGAACATTCATTTCATTGAAGCTGGAATTCAAACCGAAACCAGTGAGAATACAGGCTTAACGAAATGGAAAGGTGCCGCTTACGGAAACTACAGCGAATACACTGGTTTTGGCGCTCATAAAGACATGCTGGAAGGCACATATGCTGAAAAAAACGCTGACATCATCCTCGGCATTTTAGACAAGATCGCTTCAAATAAAGCACTGCTGCACAAACGATAAAGCGATTTAGCGGACAGAGGCATTCTCGGTCCGTCTTTCTTTTTACATCAAGAATGGATATAGAACACGAGGGAATGATAACATCATCCTTTTTGTTGGAGGCTGTTATGGACCATTTCTCTTGGCTTACTTTTATCATGCTGATTTTAGCCAGCTACAGGCTGACACATTTAATTGTATTTGACAAAATCACGGAATTTATCCGGAAACCATTTATGAAAAAGAAAAAAATCGTTGATCAAAACGGTCATGTGAACGAAAAAAGCGTGCCGGCTTCTAACTTTGGATATATGCTCAATTGCTATTGGTGTGCCGGCGTTTGGTGTGCCATCTTGATCGGACTGGGCTATCTCTTTTTGCCTCGTATCGCAGTTCCAGTAATCTTTATTTTAGCCATCGCAGGAGCTCAAGCGATTCTTGAAACAGCTGTCGGGGTCGGCGTAAAACTGATTGATGTGTTAAAGAGCCTGCAAACTATGATAAATGATAAAAAGTCCTAAAGCGGCGGACAAATGCTTCAGGACTTTTTTCGTTTGTCTGGTGATATACACATAAATCCTAATTTCTTCAATTTCATTAAGCACCCTTTTCCCCCCTGGGAATACGGTAATAACGAATAGTGAAAGCGATGTAATGGGGGAGAAGAAATAGAATGAATGTTCGACAAAAGCCGATTGTCCGTTTCCTTGTCAGCTTGATCATCGGGACGTTTGTCATCTCCGTTCCGTTTATGGCCAATGCGCAGCCTGACAGGGAACTGAGAGCCGTATGGATTGCTTCCGTATTAAACATTGATTGGCCGTCAAAAAAGGGGTTATCAGCCGAAGAACAGAAGGCGGAGTATATCAAGCTGCTGGACGATGTGCAGACACTGGGAATGAATGCCGTTATTGTTCAGATTAAACCGACTGCAGACGCCTTTTATCCATCCGATTATGGACCTTGGTCCGAATACTTAACCGGTGTCCAAGGGAAAGACCCGGGCTATGACCCGCTTAAATTTATGATTGAAGAAACCCATAAACGAAATTTGGAGTTTCACGCATGGTTTAATCCTTACCGCATTACGATGAATCATACGGATCTCAATAAATTGTCTGAAGATCACCCGGCAAGAAAGCATCCAGACTGGGTTGCCGCATACGGAAAGCAGCTTTATTATCATCCGGGCATTCCCGAAACCAGAGATTTTATCGTCAAAGGCATTGAAGAAGTGGTCAAACAGTATGATATCGATGCCGTTCATATGGACGATTATTTTTACCCTTATAAAATAGCTGGACAGGAATTTCCTGATCAAGCTCAGTATGAACAATACGGAAAAGACGCTTTTCCCAATATTGATGATTGGCGGCGGGATAACGTGAACCAGCTGGTCAAACAAATCAACGATACGATTAAAGCCGCAAAACCGTATGTCAAATTCGGCATCAGCCCCTTTGGCGTATGGAGAAACGCAGCAGATGACCCGACCGGATCAAACACGAAAGCAGGCGTCAGAAATTATGACGATCTATACGCAGATACGAGACATTGGATTCAACAAGGCGACATTGATTATATCGCCCCGCAAATATATTGGAGCATCGGCTTCAACGCAGCGGCGTACGACGTATTGGCTGATTGGTGGAGCAATGAAGTCAAAAATAAGCCGGTCCATTTATATATTGGCCAGGCAGCTTATAAAATCAATAACAATTTTGACGCGCCATGGTCTGACCCCGAGGAATATGTACGACAAATCAACTTGAACCGTCAACTTGCGCTTGTAAAAGGAAGCATGCATTTCAGCCTTAAAGACCTCAACAAAAATCCGCTCGGCATCAAAGACAGGCTCACCACCGAGCTTTACAGCAAGCCGGCACTCATTCCGGAAATGCCTTGGCTTGACAGTACCGCCCCCAAAAAACCAAAACTTACGAAAGTGACTAAAGACAAAAACGGCAATCTTCTGCACATTCAAGACCACCCATCAAATCAACAATCGAAAGAAACAGCCTATTATGCGATATACAGAGCCGAAGGGAAAAAGCACAAAACATTGCTGGCAACCGCAAGAAAAACAAATGAGCAGCAAACCTACTTAGATGACACGGCAGACCCAAACAAGAAGTACACGTATTATCTCACTTCAGCAGATCGGCTTCATAACGAAAGCAAGGCTTTCAAACGAACAACAAAATAAGAAATGAGAAATGAGAAGGACGGCTTTCTATAGTCGTCTTTTTTTCGGCTGAAGAACCCTCTCGTTCTTTCTCTGTCAAAATCTCGATCTCCCTTTGTAATCATCCCATTATCTTCCTCGTACGATCCAAAAGGCGAGTCATTGCATTTGCTCTATGGATGGCTTACTCATTTTCACTAAAAAATGAACTAATTTCAATTTTCAGATTTCTTTTGTCAGGGAATGATTACAGAACTTGCCTAATAGGATGTTACAAAGATGTGAAGGAGGAAACTACGTGAATTTTGAGCTGACAAAAGAACAGCAAATGGTGCGTGAAATGGTAAAGGATTTTGCGAAAAAAGAAATTGCTCCTCACGCTGAACACGTAGATCAAACGGGCGAGTTCCCGATTCAAACATTTAAAAAAATGGGTGAACTCGGACTGATGGGCATTCCATTTCCAGAAGAATACGGCGGATCGGGAGGAGATACGATTTCATATGCCTTAGCCGTTGAAGAAATCGGCAAAGCCTGCGGCAGTACTGGATTAAGCTATGCAGCAGCGGTCTCACTCGGCGCAAGTCCTCTTTATTATTTCGGAACAGAAGATCAAAAGCGGGCGCATTTGACTCCGCTGGCTTCTGGCAAAGCGCTCGGGTCATTCGGTCTGACGGAACCAAATGCCGGCTCAGATGCAGGAGGCACTCAAACAAAAGCGGTAACAAATGGTGACGAGTATGTCATCAACGGCGAAAAATGCTGGATCACGAATGCAAGCTATGCACGAACGGTGATTGTAACCGCGGTAACAGGCAAAAACAAAGACGGAAAAAACATCATCTCCGCTTTGATCGTGCCAACCGACACACCCGGACTTACGATTACGAGCTCGTACGATAAAATGGGCGTCCGCGGTTCAAATACGGCGGAAATTTTGCTTGAGGATGTCAGAGTGCCTGCTGGCAACTTACTCGGCGATCCGACAAAAGGGTTTAAACAGTTTTTGTACACGCTGGACGGCGGACGGATCTCCATCGCCGCGCTTGCAGTCGGCATCGCTCAAGCGGCATTTGAAGCATCATTAGCCTATGCGAAAGAACGAAAGCAGTTCGGACAGCCGATTTCTTCCTTTCAGGCGATTCAATTTAAGCTTGCCGACATGGCGATGGAAATTGACTTGGCACGGCAAATGGTGTTAAAAGCCGCTTGGCTGAAAGACCATCATCGCCCGTTCACAAAAGAAGCAGCGTATGCCAAGCTGTTCGCATCAGAAATGGCGACAAGAGCTTGCAATCAAGCCATTCAAATCCATGGAGGTTCAGGCTATATGAAAGAATATGGGGTAGAACGGATGCTGCGGGACGCCAAATTAATGGAGATCGGTGAAGGCACATCTGAAATTCAGCGTATTGTGATCGCCAGACAGCTTTTAACATAAAATGCAAACGCTTTCCGATCGCTTGGAAAGGAGGAACAATGTATGGCTGAACTCATCCATTTCACAATCGGCAGGCTGCTCGAACAAACCGCTGAAGCCTATCCTGATCAAGAAGCGGTAGTTTATCCAGACAGACATATCCGCTATACGTACGCCCAATTTAACAGCCTGTGCCGTCAAACCGCTAAAGGACTTATGCGGATGGGAATTAGAAAAGGAGATCATGTCGCCATATGGGCTTCAAATATCCCCGAATGGCTTGCCGTTCAGTTTGCCACCGCAAAAATCGGAGCCGTGCTTGTGACCGTCAATACGAATTATCAAGCTCATGAGCTCGATTACTTGCTGAAGCAATCAGATGCCGCCGCGCTTATTGTCATGGAGTCGTACCGCGGCACTTCTTACACAAACATCTTGAAGAACCTCATTCCCGAGCTGCAAGAAGCAGAGCCCGGCCAGCTGACATCAGAACGATATCCCTTTTTAAAAACGCTGATTTATATCGGTGAAAAACGTGTGCCCGGCATGTATCATTGGAACGATACAGAGATACTGGCGAAAACAGTGACAGATGCTGAGCTGGAAGCGAGAATGAACAGCCTTGAAAAAGACGATGTGATGAACATGCAGTATACATCAGGGACGACGGGGTTTCCTAAAGGAGTCATGCTGACCCATTTTAATGTCATCAATAACGCCGCCAATATCGCAGAATGTATGGCATTAACCTCTCAAGACCGCATGTGCATCCCGGTTCCGTTTTTTCACTGCTTCGGATGCGTGCTCGGGGTTTTGGCGTGTGTGTCGGTCGGAGCAGCCATGATACCTGTACAAGAATTTGATCCCGTTACCGTCCTTAAAACCGTCGAAAAAGAGAAATGCACAGCGCTCCACGGCGTGCCGACCATGTTTATCTCAGAGCTGCATCATCCGGATTTTCATGCATATGATTTATCGACGCTCCGAACAGGCATCATGGCCGGCTCTCCTTGTCCGAGAGAAGTGATGAAAGCCGTCATTGAAAGGATGGGCATGAAAGATATTACGATCGCCTATGGACAAACCGAAGCCTCACCGGTCATTACGCAAACGAGGGCAAATGATTCGTTCATCAGGAGGGTCGAAACAACCGGCCGCGCCCTGCCTCATGCAGAAGTAAAAATTGTAGAACCAGGGACATGCCGAGAAGTTCAAAGAGGCGTGCAAGGTGAGCTATGCACCCGCGGATACCATGTCATGAAAGGCTATTATAAAGATGAAGAAGCGACTAGAAAAGCAATCAATCCCGATGGATGGCTGTACACCGGAGACCTTGCTGTCATGGATGAAGAGGGGTACTGCCGCATTACCGGGAGATTAAAAGACTTGCTCATCAGAGGCGGTGAGAACATTTATCCGCGGGAAATCGAAGAATTTTTATACCGGCATCCCGCTATTTTAGATGTACAGGTCGTTGGTGTGCCTGACGCCAAATTCGGGGAGGAGGCGGCTGCCTGGATTAAGCTGAAAGACGGAAAAACCGCTTCATCTGAAGAGCTTAAAGCCTATTGCAAAGGGAAAATCGCCCGCCACAAAATTCCGCGTTATGTGATTTTTACAGACGAGTACCCGATGACGGCTTCAGGCAAAATTCAAAAATATAAACTGCGTGAAAAAACGATTGAAATGTTCAACTTATCATCATGTCAATGAGGTGAAGTCATGTTTACAAAAGTACTGATCGCCAACCGCGGAGAGATTGCAATGAGAATTATCCGAACGTGTAGCCGTCTCGGTATCCAAACGGTCGCGGTTTATTCAGAAGCAGACAGGGACGCACCCCATACAAAGGCGGCCACAGAGGCTTATTTGATCGGAGAATCAAGAGTCAGTGAAAGTTATTTAAATATAGAGAGAATCATAGAGACGGCGAAAAAAGCAAACGCCGACGCCATCCATCCCGGCTACGGGTTATTATCAGAAAACAGCCGGTTCGCTGAACGCTGCAAGCAAGAAAACATTGTGTTTATCGGCCCTGCACCCGGTATCATCGCAAAGATGGGCAGCAAAATTGAAGCGCGAAAAGCAATGGAAGCGGCCGGTGTCCCTGTCGTTCCCGGTGTTTCTGAATCCCTCGGAGATATCCAGGCGGCCTGCCGTACTGCAAGCCAAATTGGCTATCCAGTCATGCTGAAAGCCTCAGCGGGCGGAGGCGGCATCGGTATGCAGCTTGTTCAAAATGAGGAAGCATTGATAAAGGCGTACGAGGGGAACAAAAAGCGCGCAGCAGATTTTTTCGGCGACGGGTCGATGTATATCGAAAAAGTCATTGAACATGCCCGCCACATTGAAGTTCAGCTTTTGGCCGATCAGTACGGCCATACAGTACACCTGTTTGAGCGCGATTGCTCTGTTCAAAGGCGGCATCAAAAAGTCATTGAAGAAGCGCCGTCACCATTTGTAGACGATGATCTCAGAATGAAGCTCGGGCAAACGGCGGTAAAAGCAGCAAAAGCGATCGGCTATACGAACGCAGGCACCATCGAATTTTTAGTAGATCCGAATCAACACTTTTATTTCCTCGAAATGAATACGAGATTGCAAGTTGAACACCCCGTAACTGAAGAAATAACGGGGCTGGATTTAGTTGAGCAGCAGTTGCGGATAGCTGCGGGCTATACACTCGCATTCTCTCAGCAAGATATCAAACGAAACGGGCATGCGATCGAAGTTCGAATATACGCGGAAGATCCCAAGACATTCTACCCGTCACCAGGTACGATCACTGTGTTTTCACTTCCGAACCAAAAGGGAGTCAGGCACGAATGTGCAGTGGCTAAAGACAGCACTGTTACCCCTTTTTATGATCCAATGATCGCCAAGATGATTGTCAAAGGCCAAACGAGAGCGGAAGCAATTGAAAAGCTGGAGACAGCGCTCCGCGACTACCGGATAGAGGGCATCAAAACAAACCTTCCGCTTCTTATCCAGGCTGCAGAAACAAAAGCATTTAAAGAAGGGGATATCACGACTGACTTTTTGAAACAACACTTATAAAGGAGGCAGCTGTCATGACAGTTAAGATACAAATGGCGGGAAACTTGTGGAAAGTGCATGTCAAAGCCGGCGACCACATTGAAAAAGGCGAGGAAGTTGCCATTTTGGAATCTATGAAAATGGAAATCCCGATCGTTGCAGACAGAAGCGGAACTATAAAAGAAGTCAAAAGACATGAGGGCGATTTCGTGAATGAAGGAGACGTGCTGCTCGAACTGATCGATTCCACCCAATAATCTGGAGGAAGGCCATGTTATATCCTAAAAAAGTGAAGATCAAAGAAGTCGGCCCGCGTGACGGCTTACAAAACGAGAATGTATGGATCGCAACAGAAGATAAAATCTCTTGGATCAACCAGCTTTCCCGGACTGGGCTTTCGTATATCGAAATCACATCCTTCGTTCACCCGAAATGGATCCCGGCGCTTCGAGATGCAATAGACGTGGCAAAAGGCATTAACCGTGAAAAAGGGGTGACGTACGCGGCACTTGTCCCGAACCAAAAGGGGCTGGAGAATGCCCTTAAAGGAGGCATTGACGAAGCCTGCGTCTTTATGTCAGCCAGCGAGACGCATAACAGAAAAAACATCAATAAATCCACTGCTGACACACTTCATATCCTCAAACAAGTAAACGATGACGCAAAAAAAGCAAACCTCACAACAAGAGCCTACCTTTCAACCGTTTTCGGCTGTCCGTACGAAAAAGATGTCCCCCTTGAACAAGTCATCCGCCTTTCTGAAGCATTATTTGAGTTCGGGATTTCTGAATTGTCGCTTGGAGATACGATTGGAGCGGCAAATCCCGTCCAAGTTGAAATCGTTCTTGAAGCTCTTTTGGCACGCTTTCCGGCCAAGCAAATCGCCCTGCATTTTCATGATACGAGAGGAACGGCGCTGGCCAACATGGTCACAGCTCTCCAAATGGGCATTACTGTGTTCGACGGCTCGGCAGGCGGTCTTGGGGGCTGTCCATATGCTCCGGGTTCGTCAGGAAACGCCGCAACTGAGGATATCGTGTATATGCTGGAACAGATGGACATCAAAACCAATGTAAAGCTCGATAAGCTGCTATCTGCGGCCAAATGGATCGAAGAGAAAATGGGCAAACAGCTGCCAAGCCGAAATCTAAAGGTATTCAAATCATCCTGATAAAAGAGAGGACAAAAACATGGAAGAAACGATTCTTTTTACTGTCCAGAATGATCACATTGCCGTCATCACGTTACACAGACCTCAGGCGGCAAATGCTCTTTCAGCTGAAATGCTGAGAAGCCTGCAATCGATTCTTCAGGAAATTGAATTCAACTCAAACATTCGCTGCGTCATCCTCACAGGCACCGGCGAAAAAGCGTTTTGTGCGGGGGCTGACCTAAAAGAAAGGATCAAGCTGAAAGAAGATCAGGTTCTTGAAAGTGTATCTCTCGTTCAAAGAACTGCGGGTTTACTTGAAGCCTTGCCTCATCCAGTCATAGCTGCGATAAACGGAAGCGCATTAGGCGGCGGTCTTGAACTGGCATTGGCATGCGACCTTCGCATCGCAGCTGAAACTGCCGTGCTGGGCCTTCCAGAAACAGGGTTAGCCATTATCCCGGGGGCAGGAGGAACCCAAAGACTGCCTCGTCTGATTGGCAGAGGAAAAGCAAAAGAACTCATTTTCACAGGCAGACGCGTAACAGCACATGAAGCAAAAGAAATAGGTCTTGTAGAGCATGTCACGGCTCCTTGTAACCTTATGCCAAAAGCAGAGGAACTGGCCGCAGCAATTTCTGCCAATGGGCCGATCGCTGTCCGGCAAGCAAAATTCGCGATCAATAAAGGATTGGAGACAGACCTCGCCACAGGTCTGGCAATTGAACAAAAAGCATATGAACATACCATTCCGACAAAAGACAGGAGAGAAGGGCTTCAGGCGTTTCAAGAAAAAAGACGGGCTGTATACAAAGGCATATAAAAGGGAGGACATGCTCATGGATTATGAAAAGGAACGGACAGAGCGGGCCGAAAGGATACAAAAAGGCGGGGCGGAAAAGTATCATCAGAGCAACAAAGAAAAAGGCAAGCTCTTTGTCAGAGCGCGGCTTGCTCTTTTGTTTGATGATGATATTGAGCTTGAAGACGCTTTTTTTGCGGAATGCATGTCAGACGGGCTTCCGGCTGACGGTGTAGTAACTGCCCTCGGCAAAATTGGCGGCCGAACCGTTTGCGTCATGGCCAATGATTCGACGGTGAAAGCAGGCTCATGGGGAGCAAAAACTGTTGAAAAAATCATCCGCATTCAAGAAACAGCCGAAAAATTAAACTGCCCGCTCATTTATTTAGTCGATTCGGCAGGCGCCAGAATCACTGACCAAATCAATGTTTTTCCAGGGAGACGCGGGGCAGGAAGAATTTTTTACAACCAAGTCAAACTATCGGGACGAATTCCGCAGATCTGCCTGCTTTTCGGACCGTCTGCGGCAGGGGGCGCATATATCCCGGCCTTCTGTGACATAGTCGTCATGGTAGACGGTAACGCCTCCATGTATCTAGGCTCGCCGCGGATGGCAGAAATGGTCATTGGCGAAAAAGTGTCTCTCGAGGAAATGGGAGGCGCCCGTATGCATTGCTCAATCTCAGGCTGCGGGGATATTCTTGCAGATACAGAAGAAGAAGCCATACGTTTGGCGCGGACTTATTTGTCGTACTTCCCGGCAAATTACCAAGAAAAAGCGCCCATGCAAGAGAATCACCCGCCAAAACGCTTCGATATCCCTCTTGCCGACATCATTCCGCAAAACCAAAATGCGCCTTTTGATATGAAAGAGCTGATTGAGCGGGTCATTGACGAAGGTTCACTTTTTGAAATCAAGGCTTTATTCGCACCTGAATTAATAACGTGCCTCGCGCGAATTCACGGACAGCCTGTCGGCATTGTTGCAAATCAGCCAAAGGTCAAAGGAGGCGTCTTATTTCACGATTCAGCGGATAAAGCAGCTAAATTTATTACCTTATGTGACGCATTCCATATTCCATTGCTGTTTTTAGCAGATATCCCCGGCTTTATGATCGGCACAAAGGTAGAACAAGCGGGCATTATCAGGCACGGAGCAAAAATGATATCAGCGATGTCGGAAGCAACCGTTCCAAAGCTCTCTGTCATTGTCCGAAAAGCGTACGGAGCGGGTTTGTATGCAATGGCAGGACCGGCCTTTGAACCAGATTGCTGTCTAGCGCTCCCAACCGCCCAAATCGCGGTCATGGGCCCTGAAGCAGCTGTAAACGCCGTTTACGCGAAAAAAATCGCCGAGCTGCCGAAAGAAGAGAGGGCACAATTTATCAGCAGCAAACGCGAGGCATACAAAGAGGACATTAATATCTACCGGCTGGCTTCAGAAATGATTGTCGATGCCGTGATCCCGGCTAATTCGCTGCGTGATGAGCTGGCAAAACGGCTTAAAGCATATTCGACAAAGGAAATGACATTTACCAACCGAAAGCACCCGGTTTATCCTGTATAGAAAAGCAAAGACTTAAGGAGCGCCAAAAGCGCTCTTTTTATATTTACAATAAACACATTATGTAAACTAATCAGTTTTTGCATAAAACCCTATGTTTTTTAGAATAGTAAATAAAGGCTGCCGCATCTCTGGCGGCAATTGTCAGTTCATCATAAAAAGGGGCCTACATTATGTATCATTTATATTCACATAACGACTTGGACGGAGTAGGGTGCGGAATCGTAGCAAAATTGGCATTCGGAAAAAACGTTGAGGTCCGGTATAACTCTGTCAACAGTTTAAACGCACAGGTGCAGTATTTTTTAGAGAAAGCGAAAGAGAGCAACAGACAAGACGCGTTATTCATTACCGATCTCGCCGTCAACGAAGAAAACGAAGAGAGATTGAATGAGTATGTTCATGCGGGCGGGAAGGCGAAGCTCATTGACCATCATAAAACAGCCCTTCATTTAAATGAGCACGAATGGGGATTTGTCCAGGTGGAATACGATGATGGACGGCTCACATCCGCGACATCGCTTTTATATGGCTATCTCATTGAAAATGGCTTCATGAAACCGACAAACGCCTTAGATCAATTTGCAGAGCTCGTCCGCCAATATGATACTTGGGAGTGGGAGCGGTACGATCAAAAACAGGCGAAGCGGCTTAATGATCTGTTCTTTTTGCTGTCAATCGATGAATTTGAAGAAAAAATGATTCAGCGTCTTTCTGCGCATGACAAATTTTTCTTTGATGATTTTGAAGAAAAGCTGCTTGATTTAGAAGACGCGAAAATCGAGCGCTATCTCCGGAGAAAGAAAAGGGAAATGGTGCAAACCTTTGTTCACGAACACTGTGTGGGCATTGTTCACGCAGAATCTTATCATTCTGAGCTGGGAAACAGGCTCGGAAAAGAAAATCCGCACCTCGATTATATTGCGATTTTAAGCATGGGGTCAAAACGGGTCAGCCTGCGCACGATTCATGATTACATCGATGTGTCAGAAATCGCCGGCCGATACGGAGGCGGCGGACATGCTAAGGCATCCGGCTGTTCAATCACCGACGACGTATATGAATTGTTTGTGGCTGAAGCATTCCGAATTGATCCTGTGCGGCCGGATGCTTTCCGTAATATCTATAATGTAAAGGGATCTGCGAACGGATCATTATACGAAAATCGGGAACAAATGAGATTTTTTCTGTTTCCTTTAGACAGCGAGTGGAATATCCAAATGAACGGAGAAACACAGGATGAAACATTCGCAGCGTTTGAAGAAGCTGAATGGTTTATTAAGAGAAATTATGCCGCATCGCTTGTGCGGGACGAAGTATTTGTCGCATTTTTAGCAGAGCATTTGAAGCTGGCAAATCAGCATCACAGGTAAAAAAATATGCATAGGGGAGATCAGCCGTCCCTATGCATATCCGCTAGCTACCGTTTAAAGATGGCTGCCCGTTTTTTAATCACAAAATAAAGCGCAATCACGACAATAGCCAGTATCATAATCGGTGTTGTATAAGTGCCCGCAATGTTCTCAACATGATCCCACTGGCTTCCGAGCTGAATGCCTAAATAAACAAAAAGGATAGACCACGGGATGATCGCAAGCACAGTCAGTGCCACAAATTTAGAAAAAGGCATTTTGGCAATGCCTGCGGGAATCGATATCGCATGTCTGACAACCGGTATAAAACGTGCCGAGAAGACAACTCCAGCGCCGTACTTTTGAAACCAGTTTTCTGACATGTCAATATGATGCTTCTTAATGAATAAGTACTTCCCGTATTTGTCCAAAAACGGTCTGCCGCCATACCGCCCGATCCAATAAATAAAGATCTGGGCAATGGTGCCCCCGATAACACCCGCAATAATGGCGCCAATAAATCCAATCGTGCCTTCCGATACCATATAGCCGCCATAGGCCAATACAATCTCACTCGGAATGATTTCAATCATCAATCCAAGCGCAATACCCGCATATCCCATACTCGTCAGCCATGTTAAAATTTCGCTTATCAAACTGCCCACATTCTTCACAACCTGTCCTAATCTTTTTCACTATTATATGACTGATGAACGAATAAGATGGTTACAATTTTTTTCGCAGCATTTCTTTCGTTTCCCGTTTGATCACATCCTCTAAATAAGCCAAAAGCTGAGATCTCATATCGGGGCGCATTAAGCCGATTTCAGTGCTCGCTTTAAAAAACAGCCCAGCTTATCGCCAATGTCCCATAACGGCGATTTCTGAAGGTGTTCTTGACTATATCCTTCACGTCATACACATCCCATGAGATCCAGAAGTATTTATTATACCATATTTGCTGACATCCTCAGGGTGGACTGGCCGCACGCCGACAAAGCATCGTATACATCTATTAATTACCGTAGAGCTGGTTTTTCAGACACCGTACTATCATCACCTAAGGGCTCATCTCTGATAAAATGCTCCGCACCCAGCACGCATCACCTAATCCGGGCGGCTCTTTCTCGCGGTTGTAATGAATGTTGGCCAAATCTGCGAATCTGCGGCCTCTTCTACAACATATTGGATTGCTGGTTTGTCCACGATTGGGAGCATTTCTTTCCGCCACACTTTTGTCGCCGGCAGAAATCCTAAACCAGCTGCGGGGATGACCGCTTTTCTCACTTTTTTCTCTTCACTCCTGATCCTGTATGTTTTTCAACGAATCTCCAAATACCCAGATTCGGTTTCCGATAAAATTCATCACCATTCCGCCGATAGTGGCAGTGAGCTTACTCACCAAAAGCGAACAGCCGCCTTTTTGAAACAAATAAAGCAGCAAAAAGGTGATCCCCGAGGCAGCAATATTCATCGTGAGAAAACGCACGATCTCTTTCCCGTCAGCCTTATGTTTAACACCAAACGTCCAATTGCGATTCCACACATAGCTGTTGGTGATACCTGCAGAATAGGAACAGATCTGCGCCGGCAGATAAGGGACATGACAAGCGGTAAGAAGAAAGAAGACACCAAAATCGATCAGCGTATTGCCGACACCCACGGTACAAAAACGGCCTAATATCTTTATTTTTTCTTTCAGCATAACGGCACCCGGCTTTGACCTCCCATCATAAAAGATGCAGATGGCTTTCTTATTTGTTGATATGGATTACTTTAGCGGACAGTGTTGAAAAAACAATTAATAAAATATGAACAAAACATGAAAAAGAAATGAGAGCTTCTCCGGATGCCTTCATGAACAAGGCGGAAAACACATTTCCTGATGAGATCGGCTCATCACTTACAGCGTTTACAGGAAGCGGTGGATAGCTTATTACATAAAGGCTTCTCGGACACCATGCAGATGCAGCTTGAAAGCGTTAATGAACCGAGCAAAACGATCCGCCCTATTACCGATTGCCGTACATCAAAGCCTTGTTCACAAAAAGTTGACAAAATATGACGGATTTCGAAAGGGGGTTTGCGAATGATAACGAAATGTCTTATAAAGAAGTACAATGCAAACAGAAATCAGCGGAAGAAGCAGCCGGAATTCAATAGATTGAGAGGTTCCGCGCCTTGATTCCCTATCAGCCAAAACAATTTGTTTCTAATGATAAATTCCTCTTATGAAGATGCAGCTTGCATTCAGCAATGGTGTGGATCGATTTACTGCATCAATCAGTATCCAGGCAAGATCATTCATATCATTCTATGTCATATTTCATCATTGCAGATTTTTCTCATCCATATCCATTCCTTGTACAACATCTAATCGAGCGGAATCAATTTACAATCCTCGACAGATACATAGATGAATTTTTACAATTAATAAATAATGTATAATTTCTGACACAATTATGTCGATAGACCTAAAACATATGAGGGGAGGTCTTAGTGAAGAAGAGTCGGTAACAGCCTTCTATCCCGGCTCTTATCCCCTTTCTTTAAGACTGATTGTTCGGTGCAGCCCCATCTTCTATTTCATGAATAAATGTATCCAGTTCCTTCGTAAAATCGAACAATAACCCCTCCAAAAGTATTCTATACACATTTGTTATAATCATGCTAGGATGTTATATAAAGGCATAATTTGTATGATATTGTATTTCTATTCGATATGATCGGAGGAATCTCATGAACAATCTTGCCTTTTTGTTTCCTGGACAAGGGTCTCAATTTGCAGGAATGGGCAAACATTTTTGGAATGATTTTGCGCTCGCAAAGAGATTGTTTGAAGAAGCCAGTGATGCGATTTCCTTGGATATGAAAAAGCTGTGTTTTGACGCTGATTTGAATGAATTGACAAAGACAATGAACGCGCAGCCGGCAATTTTAACGGTCAGTGTCATTGCTTTTAAAGTGTATATGCAGGAAATAGGGGTGAAGCCGCGCTTTCTTGCAGGTCATAGCTTAGGTGAATATTCAGCGCTTGTCTGTGCCGGCGCTCTTTCTTTTCATGATGCCGTTACACTTGTAAGGCGGCGGGGAATTCTTATGCAAAATGCGGATCCCCAGCAGCAGGGGACAATGGCCGCCGTGACTGAGCTTTCTCTTCAAACATTGCAGGAAATATGTTCGAAAGTGTCGACGGAAGAATGTCCAACAGGTGTTGCCTGCATGAATTCAGACCGGCAGCATGTCATTTCCGGACATCGGCAAGCTGTGGAGCGTGTCATCAGGATAGCGGAGGAAAAGGGAGCTAGACATACTTTTTTGAATGTCAGTGCGCCTTTTCACAGTTCGATGATACAACCAGCATCCGAACAATTCCAGACTGTATTACACCAGTATTCCTTCCGGGATGCCGCATGGCCGATCATTTCAAATGTCACCGCGCGCCCATACAGCAGCGGAAATTCGATCAGCGAACATCTCAAGCAGCACATGACGATGCCGGTAAGATGGGCGGAATCAATGCATCACTTGCTTTTACAAGGAGTCACGGAAGTCATCGAAATGGGGCCGAACAATGTCTTATCCGGTCTGCTGAAAAAAATAACGAATCATATTGCACCTTATCCTTTAGGACAGACATCTGATATTCACCAGCTTTCCAACTCAGCGGAAAGAAATAAACATGTTGTCCGTTTACGCAAAAAACAACTGAATCAATTAATCATTCAATCCACTATTGCGAGAAATTACAACAAGGATTCATTGGCTTATTCCAACATGACGACGCCATTATTTACGCAAATCCAAGAGCTGAAAGAGAGAATGGAAAGACATGACGAAGAGCTTTCAGAACAAGAGCTCGAACATTCGATCCATTTATGCAATTTAATTTGCGAGGCTAAACAGCTTCCAGCTTATGAACAATTGCGGATTTTAAAATAAAGCGCCCAGGAGGGAACCTATGTATACCAGTCAGTTCCAAACCTTAGTCGATGTCATTCGGGAAAGAAGCAATATATCTGATCGCGGGATCCGTTTTATCGAATCCGATAAAAAAGAGACAGTTGTTTCTTACCGCCAATTGTTTGAAGAGGCGAAAGGCTTTCTTGGCTATTTACAGCATATCGGCATTCAGCCCAAGCAGGAAGTTGTATTTCAAATCCAAGAAAACAAAT
Organism: Bacillus tequilensis KCTC 13622; assembly: GCF_000507145.1. Classification (GTDB taxonomy): domain Bacteria; phylum Bacillota; class Bacilli; order Bacillales; family Bacillaceae; genus Bacillus; species Bacillus tequilensis. Next base: position 23,337 of record NZ_AYTO01000044.1, read on the forward strand.
CATTCGTCGTTGCTTTTTGGGCTTGTTTATTAGGAGGAATGATCCCGGTGCCGGTCAGTATCGGAGAAGATGATGACCATAAGCTGAAGGTCTGGCGCATTTGGAATATATTAAATCATCCGTATCTGATTGCCTCTGAAAAAGTATTAGACAAAATAAAGAAATACGCTGCAGAACACGATTTACAAGATTTCCATCAGCAATTAAACGGGAAATCTGACATCATTCAAGATCAAACCTACGATTACCCCGCTTCGTTATATGAACCTGATGCGGATGAACTGGCTTTTATCCAATTTTCTTCAGGATCAACAGGAGATCCAAAAGGAGTCATGTTAACGCATCACAACTTAATACATAACACGTGCGCCATTCGGAATGTCCTGTCCGTTGACTCGAAAGACTCTTTCTTATCCTGGATGCCTTTAACGCATGATATGGGGCTCATCGCCTACCACCTTGTTCCCTTCTTAGTCGGAATCAATCAGCATCTGATGCCTACAGAATTATTTATTCGCAGACCTATGCTTTGGATGAAAAAAGCTCATGAACACAAAGCCAGTATTCTATCCTCTCCTAATTTCGGATACAACTACTTCCTTAAATTTTTGAAAAACGAACCGGACTGGGATTTATCCCACATCAGAGTCATCGCAAACGGTGCAGAACCGATATTGCCGGAGCTCTGTGACGAATTTTTGACCAGATGTGCAGCATTCAATATGAAAAGATCCGCCATTTTGAATGTTTACGGTTTAGCGGAAGCTTCTGTCGGCGCCGCGTCCACTAAACCAGAGGATGAATTCGTTCCCGTTTATCTGCATCGCGACTATTTAAACCTCGGTGAAAGAGCTGTAAAGGTCAGCAAAGAGGATGAACATTGCGCTTCATTCGTCGAAGTGGGACAACCCATTGACTATTGTCAGATCCGAATTTCCAATGGGGAAAATGAAAGAGCAGAAGACGGAATCATCGGTCACATCCAGATTAAAGGAGACAATGTCACTCAAGGATATTATAACAACCCCGAAAGTACGGCCAAAGCGCTGACTTCTGACGGCTGGATAAAAACGGGGGACCTCGGATTCATTAATGAAAGTGGCAACCTAGTCGTAACCGGAAGAGAAAAGGACATTATTTTCGTGAACGGAAAAAATATCTACCCTCACGATATTGAACGGGTTGCGATTGAAATGGAAGAGGTTGAGCTAGGAAGGGTTGCCGCCTGCGGTGTATATGATCAAAAGACGCGAAGCGAAGAAATCGTGCTCTTTGTTGTTTTCAAAAAATCGCCTGAAACATTTGCACCGCTTGTCAAAGAGGTCAAAAAGCATTTATACAAGCGGGGCGGCTGGAGCATAAAAGAAGTCCTCCCGATCAAAAAGCTGCCGAAAACAACGAGCGGGAAGGTGAAACGATATGAACTGGCCAGACAGTATGAGGCAGGGGATTTTTCATCAGAGTCTGCCTCCATTAATGAATGTTTGGAGAGCGGCCCGGAAAAAACCGGACAGACTCCCATTCATGAAATCGAAACGGAATTACTGTCTATCTTTTCCGATGTGCTCGATGGGAAAAAGGTTCACCTCACTGACAGTTATTTTGATATGGGCGCAAATTCATTACAGTTATCGCAGGTTGCCGAGCGTATAGAACAGAGGTTTGGACGCGAGCTTGCCGTCTCCGACCTCTTTACGTATCCTTCTATTACTGATTTGGCGGCATATCTGTCTGAAAGCCGGGCTGAAATCAAGCAGGACGTGACAGCGAAACCAACCCGTGTGACGCCTAAAGACATCGCCATAATCGGAATGTCGCTCAATGTTCCGGGAGCATCGACTACAAGTGATTTTTGGGATTTGCTAGAAAAAGGAGAACACAGCATTCGAGAATACCCTGCATCCCGGCTGAAAGATGCGGCGGATTATTTAAAGTCCATCCAAAGTGACTTCAATGAGAATCAGTTTGTGAAGGGCGGTTATTTAGATGAAATCGACCGCTTTGATTATTCGTTTTTCGGTTTAGCGCCTAAAACCGCTCAGTTTATGGATCCTAACCAAAGACTGTTTTTGCAGTCTGCATGGCATGCGATTGAAGATGCGGGCTATGCCGGGGACGGCATAAACGGGAGCCGGGTCGGGGTATATGCGGGGTACTCGAAGGTGGGCTACGATTATGAACGCCTCCTTTCTGCGAATTATCCGGAGGAACTTCATCAATATATAGTAGGCAATCTTCCTTCCGTGTTAGCCAGCCGGATCGCTTATTTCTTAAATTTAAAAGGGCCGGCGGTCACAGTGGATACGGCCTGTTCTTCATCGCTTACCGCCGTTCATATGGCATGCAAATCTTTAATTTCCGGCGATTGTGACATGGCTCTGGCCGGCGGGATCCGGACATCGCTCTTGCCGATCCGCATCGGACTTGATATGGAATCTTCGGACGGGTACACGAAAACGTTCAGCAAAGATTCAGACGGCACGGGCTCGGGTGAAGGCGCGGCGGCAGTCCTGTTAAAACCTTTGCAGGATGCAGTTCGCGACGGAGACCATATTTACGGCGTGATTAAAGGAAGCGCGATAAATCAAGACGGAACGACCGCCGGGATTACCGCACCGAATCCGGCAGCTCAGACTGAGGTCATTGAGACGGCTTGGAAAGACGCGGGTATTGCTCCTGAAACGCTGTCTTTCATCGAAGCGCATGGCACCGGAACAAAGCTCGGCGATCCGGTTGAATTTAACGGGCTTTGTAAAGCGTTTGAAAAATACACGGCAAAAAAACAATTTTGTGCGATTGGTTCTGTTAAATCGAACATCGGTCATTTGTTTGAAGCAGCTGGCATCGTCGGACTGATCAAATCTGTCCTCATGCTGAATCATAAGAAAAACCCGCCTTTAGCACACTTTAAGGAACCTAATCCGCTCATTCACTTTCACTCTTCACCATTTTATGTGAATCAGGAAGCTGCGGAGTTCACATCCTGTGATGAGCCGCTGCGAGGCGGAATCAGCTCGTTCGGTTTTAGCGGAACGAATGCTCATGTGGTGTTGGAGGAATATACCTCTCAAAGTGAGGATGCACCCGAGGACGAACATGAGCCGCACTTATTTGTTTTATCTGCTCATACTGAAAATTCACTCTATGAACTCGCACAGCAGTACCGGCAATATGTATCGGATGACAGCCAAGCTTCATTGAAGTCCATTTGCTATACAGCCAGTACGGGCAGAGCTCATTTGGATCATGGTATTGCCATGATTGTATTCAGTAAGCAGGAATTATGTGACAAGCTGACTTCCGTAATCCAGGGAGACAGACATCTTCCCGGAGTATACGTTGGTTATAAGAACTTGAAGGAAATGCTGCCTGCCCATAAAGAGGAGCTGAATAAACAAGCATCCGCTCTGATGGAGCAGCGTATACGAACGCATGATGAACGGATCGCATGGCTGAATCGCGCCGCCGAATTATTTGTGCAGGGAGCCGTTATAGAATGGAGCGCCATTTACGCCGGTGAAACCGTACAAAAAACGCCATTACCCCTGTATCCGTTTGAACGGAACCGCTGCTGGGCTGAAGCTGACCAATTGCGCCTAAACGAGGGCCAAGAGAAAGGAGAAGCCGCATTGAACATCAATCAATCGAAGGCGCATATTGAATCCTTCCTGAAAACTGTCATCAGCAATTCTTCCGGAATCAGAGCGGAGGAACTCGATCTGAATGCCCATTTTATCGGGCTCGGAATGGATTCTATCATGCTGTCACAGGTCAAAAAAGCTATCGCGGATGAATTTGGGATAGACATCCCGATGGATCGTTTTTTTGATACGATGAACAACCTTCAAAGTGTCATCGATTACTTGGCTGAGACCGTTCCATCGTCTCATGCATCCGCTCCGGCTCAAGAGAATGTTCCGACGCAGGAAACACTGGTCATCCCAGAAGCACAGCCTGAATCTGATCACAGAGAAGATCACCAAGGGCATATGCTCGAAAAAATAATCGCTTCTCAAAATCAATTAATCCAGGACACCTTGCAAGCTCAGTTAAATAGCTTTAATTTGCTGAGAAACGGCGGTCATCATTCCGATGTGAAAAAACACGATAAAGCAAAAGAGAAATCAATTCCTTCTGTCAAGCAGGGGCCTCCGGCTGTCACTGCAGAAAAGACATTGACTCAAGAAACGAAACCTTATGTTCCTTTTCGGCCTCAGAACCTGCATGAACAGGGACACTATACCGCACGGCAAAAACAATACTTAGAAGATTTCATCGTGAAATACGCAGATAAAACGAAAGGTTCCAAACAGTATACGGACAACACCCGATTTGCTCATGCAAATAACCGTAACTTGTCCAGCTTCCGTTCATATTGGAAGGAAATCGTGTACCCGATTATTGCCGAACGTTCTGACGGTTCCAAGATGTGGGATGTTGACGGCAATGAATACATTGATATCACCATGGGATTCGGGGTTAACCTTTTCGGACACCATCCTTCCTTTATTACACAGGTTATCGATGATTCAGTCCGTTCATCATTGCCTCCGCTCGGCCCAATGTCGAATGTCGCAGGAGAAGTTGCCGATCGGATCCGCACATGCACTGGGGTGGAAAGGGTCGCTTTCTATAATTCCGGAACAGAGGCTGTCATGGTTGCCCTTCGTTTAGCGCGGGCGGCAACAGGAAGAAAGAAAGTTGTGGCCTTCTCGGGATCTTATCACGGTACGTTTGACGGGGTATTAGGGGTTGCCGGCACTAAAGGCGGAGCCTCGTCTGCGAATCCGCTGGCTCCGGGTATACTGCAGAGCTATATGGATGATTTGATTATTTTACATTACAACAATCCCGATTCGCTCGATGTGATTCGCAGCCTTGGTGATGAATTGGCAGCCGTACTGGTGGAACCTGTACAAAGCCGCAGGCCGGATTTGCAGCCGCGGGCATTTTTGAAAGAATTGCGGGCGATCACGCAGCAATCCGGAACAGCTTTGATTATCGATGAAATTATTACCGGATTTCGGATCGGTCTCGGCGGCGCCCAGGAATGGTTCGGTATTCAGGCTGATTTAGTGACCTACGGAAAAATCATCGGCGGCGGACAGCCGTTAGGGATTGTTGCCGGAAAAGCTGAATTCATGAATGCGATCGACGGGGGAACCTGGCAGTATGGGGACGATTCCTATCCGCAAGATGAGGCGAAACGCACGTTTGTGGCCGGCACATTCAATACTCACCCGCTTACCATGAGAATGTCGTTAGCCGTGCTTCGCCATTTACAAACCGAGGGGGAACACCTATATGAACAGCTGAATCAAAAAACAGCCTCCCTGGTTGATCGGCTAAATCGCTTCTTTGAACAATCGCAAGTGCCTATCCGCATGGTTCAATTCGGTTCTTTATTCCGGTTTGTCTCATCGCTTGATAACGACTTGTTCTTTTACCATCTCAATTATAAAGGGATCTATGTGTGGGAAGGACGCAACTGCTTCCTATCCACGGCACATACCGCGGATGATATTGAACATATCATTCAAGCTGTTAAAGACACGGTGAAGGATCTTCGCCGAGGCGGATTTATTCCGGAAGGCCCGGATTCTCCTGATGACGGCGGCCATAACAAATCCGGGGCGTACGAGCTTTCAGATGAACAAAAACAATTGGTCATGGCATCCCATTATGGAAATGAAGCTTCTGCAGCTTTAAACCAGTCCATTATGCTGAAAGTAAAGGGTGAACTGCAGCATACACCATTAAAACAAGCCGTCCGGCATATCGTCGACCGTCATGAAGCTTTACGTACGGTGATTCATCCCGATGACGAGGTACAGCAGGTGCAGGAACGGATGACTATAGAAATACCTGTCATTGATTTTACCGGTCATCCGGAAGAGCAGCGGGAAACAGAAATTCAGAAATGGCTGACTGAAGATGCCAAACGGCCGTTTCACTTCTATGAACAAAAGCCCTTGTTTAGAATCCATGTGCTTACATCGGCCCACAATGAACACCTGATTGTGCTCACGTTTCACCATATCATTGCTGATGGATGGTCGATCGCCGTTTTTGTTCAAGAGCTGGAGAGCAGCTACGCGGCAATCGTACAAGGAAAATCAATTCAGCAAAAAGAGGCCGCTGCTTCATTTCGCCAATATTTAAACTGGCAGCAGGCGCAAATTGCCAGCGGCCATTATGAAGAAGGAGTCCGGTATTGGCGGCATCATTTCTCAGAACCGATACAGCAGGCAGTCCTGCCGGGCGCCGCTTCTGCCCGCCACCAGAACGGATACGAGGGAGACCGGTGTACCGTCCGGCTTGGGCGGCCTTTAAGCGAGGCCTTAAAGTCTTTAAGCATTCGGATGAAAAATAGCGTATTTGTAACGATGCTTGGTGCATTTCACCTTTTTCTGCACCGGCTTACCAAACAGACGGGCCTTGTAATCGGGATGCCGACAGCCGGTCAATCCCATATGAAACAGTATGATCTGATTGGAAATTGCGTCAATATGATTCCGGTAAAAAACACGGCTTCTTCAGAAAGTACTTTATCCGGCTATCTGGGCCGGATGAAAGAAACCGTGAATCAAGCAATGCGCCATCAAGCCGTTCCGATGACACTGGCGGCCAGAGAACTTCCGCACGATCATGTGCCGGACATGCGTATTATTTTTAATTTGGACAGGCCTTTTCGAAAGCTTCACTTCGGAAAGGCGGAAGCTGAGCTCGTTGCTTACCCTATGAAATGCATTTCATACGATCTGTTTCTTAACGTAACGGATGTGGATCAAGAATACATTCTTGATTTTGATTTTAATACGAATGTCGTCAGTCCGGAGATCATGAAAAAGTGGGGAGCGGGCTTTACGACATTGCTGCAAAAGATGGTTGAGGGGGATTCAGTCCCTCTTAACGCCCTGGTGATGTTTTCCGATGAAGAACAGCATGATTTACAAGAACTGTACGCCGAACACCAAAAGCGGGTCTCTTCAATCGTAAGCAATACGGAAAACTTTGCTGATGCCTACGAGGCGCCGGCAAATGAAACGGAGCGGCAGCTGGCGCAGATTTGGGAGGAACTATTCGGCCTTGAGCGGGTTGGCAGATCAGATCGCTTTCTAGATCTGGGAGGAAACTCACTCCAAGCGACGCTTATGCTTTCCAAAGTTCAGAAGACATTTGATCAAAAGGTTTTAATCGGACAATTTTTCAATCACCAGACTGTTAAGGAATTAGCGCGTTTCATTGAGAATGAAAAGAAAGTCATGCACCTCCCGATAAAGGCTGCTGAGAAAAAAGCGTATTACCCAACATCGCCGGCGCAGCAAAGAGTATATTTCCTCCACCAAATGGAGCCGGATCAACTGGCTCAAAATATGTTCGGGCAAATATCAATGATAGGGCAGTACGATGAGCACGCCCTGATTTCTTCCCTTCAGCAAGTCATGAAGCGGCATGAAGCGTTTCGCACGTATTTTGAAATTGCAGATGGCGAAATCGTCCAGAAACTTGAAGATGAAGTGGATTATAACGTTCAAATCCGGACGATGAGCCGGGACGAATTTGACGCCTATGCAGACCGATTTGTAAAACCATTCCGTTTGGAACAAGCTCCTTTGGTTCGCGCGGAACTGATCAAGATCGATAACGAACAGGCTGAGCTGCTCATCGATATGCATCATATTATTTCAGACGGTTATTCCGTCAACATCCTTACAAATGAATTGCTGGCTTTATATCATCAACAACCATTACCGGACATTGAATTTGAATATAAAGATTTCGCAGAATGGCAAAACCAATGGCTGAATGAGGATGTCATGAAGCAGCAAGAAACATATTGGCTGGAACAATTTCAAGACGAAATCCCGGTCCTTCAACTGCCGACAGACGGTTCAAAAGCGGCGGAACAGTCTTCCGAGGGACAGCGCGTGACGTGCTCCTTACAGCCGGATGTCATCCGTTCGCTGCAAGATCTGGCAAAAAAGGCGGGAACGACTCTTTATACGGTGCTTCTGGCCGCCTACAAAGTGCTGCTTCACAAATATACGGGACAAGAAGACATGGTCGTAGGCACGCCTGCTTCAGGAAGAAATCATCCGGATATTGAAAATATCATCGGTATTTTCATACAAACCATCGGAATCCGAACGAAGCCGCACGCCAATCGAAAGTTCTCGGATTACCTGGAAGAAGTAAAGCGGCAGACGCTTGACGCTTTCGAAAACCAAGACTATCCATTCGACAGGCTTGTGGAGAAATTAAATGTCCAGCGGGAAACAACGGGAACATCGCTGTTTAACACGATGTTTGTGTTTCAAAATATTGAATTTCATGAAATCCGGCACGATGAATGTACGTTTAAGGTGAAAGAGCGAAATCCAGGGGTCTCTTTATATGATTTGATGCTGACGGTCGAAGATGCGGGACAACAGATCGAGATGCATTTTGATTTTAAACCGGGACAGTTTGAAAAAGACACCATTGAACAGATCACCAGACACTATACCGGCATTTTAAACAGCCTTGTGGAGCAGCCGGAGATGACTCTGTCTTCCGTTCCTATGCTGTCTGAAACCGAACGGCATCAATTGCTGACGGAGTGTAATGACACAAAGACGCCGTATCCGCATAAGGAAACAGTAACCCGATGGTTTGAAAAACAGGCGGCACAGCGGCCCGATCATGCAGCCGTTATTTTTGGCAATGAGCAGTATACGTACAGACAGCTCAATGAACGGGCGAACCAATTGGCGCGGACGTTACGGATAAAAGGCGTACAAGCGGATCAATTCGTTGCCATCCTTTCTCCGCATTGCCTTGAGCTGATTGTTGGAATTTTGGCAGTTCTGAAATCCGGCGGTGCATATGTGCCTATTGACCCTGAATATCCGGAAGATCGGATTCAATATATGCTGAGAGATTCAAAAGCGGAGGTTGTGTTGACACTTCAGAGCCTGCAAGATCAATTACCGTATGATGGTGACGTTGTGCTTTTGGATGAGGAAAGTTCATATCATGAGGACCGCTCGAATCTTGAATTGGATAGCAATGCACATGATTTGGCCTACATGATCTATACGTCGGGTTCTACGGGAAATCCGAAAGGTGTACTCATCGAGCACCAAGGGCTGGCTAATTATATTTGGTGGGCGAAAGAGGTTTATGTAAAGGGTGAGAAAACCAACTTCCCATTATACTCTTCCATCTCTTTCGATCTGACGGTGACTTCGATATTTACACCGCTGGCTACAGGAAATACCATCATTGTCTTCGATGGAGAGGACAAAAGCGCCGTGCTTTCTGAGATTATAAAGGACACAAGAATAGACATGATCAAATTGACACCGGCACATTTGCATGTCATCAAGGAGATGAATATAGCAGGCGGCACCGCAATACGGAAAATGATTGTGGGCGGAGAAAATTTAAGCACCCGTCTGGCCAAAAGTGTCAGCGAGCAGTTTAAAGGCCGGCTGGACATTTTCAATGAATACGGACCGACGGAAGCTGTCGTCGGATGTATGATTTATCACTTCGACGCAGAACGGGACAAGCGGGAATTTGTACCGATCGGCACTCCGGCTGCCAATACGGATATTTATGTGGCGGATGCAAGCAGAAACCTAGTTCCGATCGGGGTAATCGGCGAAATGTATATCAGCGGCCCGGGTGTGGCCAGAGGGTATTGGAACCGCCCGGATTTAACGGCAGAGAAATTTATTGAAAACCCATTTATACCGGGAGCGAAGATGTACAAAACAGGGGATTTGGCTAAACGATTGAAGGATGGAAATCTTGTATATATTGGGCGCGTTGATGAACAAGTCAAAATCAGGGGACACCGAATCGAGCTTGGGGAAATTGAAGCGGCGATGCATAACGCGGAAGCGGTGCAAAAAGCCGCGGTTACAGTGAAAGAAGAAGAAGACGGCTTAAAACAATTATGCGCGTATTACGTAAGCGACAAGCCTTTAGCGGCTGCGCAGCTTAGGGAACAACTGTCATCGGAGCTTCCGGACTACATGGTTCCTTCTTATTTTGTCCGTCTGGACGATATGCCGTTAACGTCCAACGGGAAAATAAACCGTAAGGCACTGCCCGCGCCAGAAGCGAGTCTGCAGCAGACAGCTGAATATGTTCCGCCGGGCAATGAGGCGGAGTCCAAACTCGCAGATTTATGGCAGGAAGTGCTCGGAATAAGCCGTGCGGGGATTAAACATAATTTCTTTGATCTCGGAGGGAACTCCATTCGCGCAGCGGCCTTAGCCGCCAGAATTCAAAAAGAGCTGGATGTGAATCTGTCTCTAAAAGACATATTCAAGTTTCCTACCATTGAACAATTGGCTGAAAAGACGTTACACATGGACAAAAATCAATATGTACCGATCCCGGCCGCAAAGGAAATGTCCTATTATCCGGTTTCTTCAGCTCAGAGACGGATGTATTTGTTAAGTCACGCAGAAGGCGGCGAGCTGACTTACAATATGACGGGTGCCATGAGCGTGGAAGGAGAAGTTGATCCCGACCGGTTAAACGACGCTTTCCAAAAATTAATCGAGCGTCATGAAGCGTTGCGGACCAGCTTTGAATTATATGAAGGTGAGCCGGCACAGCGAATTCATCAGAGCGTCGAATTTACAATAGAACAAATTCAAGCAAGCGAAGAAGCAGCGGAAGACCGTGTGCTTGAATTCATCCAAGCATTTGATTTAGCCAAACCGCCTCTGATGCGAGCGGGATTAATTGAAATTGAACCTTTGCGGCATGTGCTTGTGGTTGATATGCATCATATCATTTCTGACGGCGTGTCCGTCAATATTATGATGAACGATCTGAGCCAGCTCTACGCAGGGAACCAACCGGACCCGCTTTCAGTTCATTATAAAGATTATGCGGTTTGGCAGCAATCGGACATTCAGAGACGGAACATCAAGAGCCAGGAAGCGTATTGGCTGGATCAGTTTCACGATGACATTCCCGTACTGGATATGCCTGCGGATTATGAGAGACCTGCCATACGCGATTACGAAGGCGAATCCTTCGAATTTGTTATACCGGAACACTTGAAACAGCGTTTAAGCCATATGGAAGAAGAAACAGGCGCAACACTGTATATGATTTTATTGGCGGCCTATACGATTCTTTTATCTAAATACAGCGGACAAGAGGATATTATCGTAGGAACGCCGTCTGCCGGGCGGACTCATTTGGATGTGGAGTCAGTTGTGGGAATGTTCGTCAATACGTTAGTCATTCGGAATCACCCGGCGGGCCGTAAAACATTTGATGCCTACTTAAACGAAGTAAAGGAAAACATGCTGAACGCCTATAAAAACCAAGACTATCCGTTGGAAGAATTGATACAGCATTTACATCTTCCGAAAGATTCAAGCCGCAACCCTTTATTCGATACGATGTTTGTGCTGCAAAATCTCGACCAGGCTGAATTGACATTTGATTCCCTGCAGCTCAAGCCGTATCCATTTCATCATCCGGTTGCCAAGTTCGATTTGACCTTGTCGATTCAGGCGGATCACGACAACTATCACGGGCTGTTTGAATATTCGAAAAAAATGTTTAAGAAAAGCAGAATCGAGATTCTATCAAACGACTATTTACACATCCTATCAGCGATTCTGGAACAGCCGGACATTCTGATCGATCAAATCGGATTGAGCAAAAGTATTGAGGAAGAAGAGAACGCGCTTGATTCTATTCAATTGAACTTTTAGGGAATAGCATTTATTTCTTTAAATTATATAAAATGAGGTGCTCCAATGTCGGTATTTAGAAATCAAGAAACGTACTGGGAAAACCTGTTTAACGAAGAGGACGGCCTAAGCGCATTCCCTTACTTTAAAGCAGCGGACAAAGCGTCATTGGCCCGTACCGGCTATCAGGAAAAATACATCTGCCGTTCCTTATCTCCGGAAGTATCTCAAAGAATCATGACAATGGCGAATCATTCCGATATGGCGGCCTATTTGATTTTATTAGCAGGTATTGAATGCTTGCTGTATAAATATACCGATCGAACGAGCCTGATTCTCGGCATTCCAACGGTATCGAAGCAAAAAAGCAGCCAGTCAGCCGTTAACACCGTTGTTCTTTTGAAAAATACGCTTTCAAACGAGAGTACATTTAAAACCGTGTTTGAACAGCTGAAAGAAGCCGTTAATGATTCTCTGAAAAATCAAAACCTGCCGTTTAGAAAAATGGTTCAGCATCTAAACGTGCATTACAATGATGAGCGTCTGCCGCTGATTCATACTGTCGTTTCGCTTAACGAAATTCATTCTTTGCAATTTAAAGAAGACATTGCAGCCGATACGCTGTTTCACTTTGATTTAGAAAACAACGGGATTCATTTGAAGCTTTTTTATAACGGCAATCTGTACGATGAGCGCTATATGGATCAAATGACAGCCCATTTGGATCAGCTGCTGTCCGTAATCTTGTTTCACCCTCAAGCGGAGATCCATACGGCAGAAATGATACCCGAAGCGGAAAAACAGAAGCTATTGTTTGATTTTAATGACACCGGCAGAGATTTCTCCGGGAAAAGAACCGTGTATCAATTATTTGAAGAGCAAGCAGAAAGAACGCCTGAACATACGGCGGTCAAGTTTAAAAACGCCCATTTGACGTACAGGGAATTGAATGAAAAGGCGAACCGTTTGGCAAGAACATTGCGTAACTGCGGGGTTCACGCCGATACGTTAGTCGCTATTCTGGCTGATCGTTCATTAGAGATGATTGTGTCTATGATAGCCGTTTGGAAGGCGGGGGGCGCTTATGTGCCCCTGGACCCTGAATATCCAAAAGAGCGGCTTCAATATTTGCTTCATGATGCGAATGCGGACATTCTCCTTGTTCAGCATCATTTAAAAAACAGCCTCACCTTTGACCGCCCAACGATCGATCTGAATGATGAAGTATCTTACCATGCGGACGGCTCATTGTTATCACCAATAGCGGAACACAGCCATTTAGCCTATGTTATATACACCTCGGGCACAACAGGAAAGCCGAAAGGGGTCATGATTGAACACGGAGGCATTGTGAACTCGCTTCAGTGGAAAAAGGCGTTTTTCAATCATTCTGCCAAGGATCGCGTGCTTGTCTTGTATCCCTATGTTTTTGATGCATTCATTTTAAATTTCTTCGGCCCGCTCATCTCGGGTGCAACTATGTACCTTTTGCCAAATGAAGAGAATAAAGATCTTTTCGCCATTCAAAATGCCATGAAACAAGAAAGGATTACACATTTTTCAACTTCTCCCCGTCTTCTGAAAACGATGGTCGAACAGATGAACGCGGCCGACTTCATTCATGTTCAGCATGTTGTTGTAGGCGGTGAGCAGCTGGAAAAAGATACAGTTGAGAAGCTGTATTCTCTGCAGCCTCACATTCGAATCAATAATGAATACGGACCGACAGAAAACAGTGTGGTATCTACATTTCATCCTGTTCAGACTGATGATGAACAGATCACAATCGGCAAACCAGTAGCTAACCACCAAACCTATATTTTAGGATCGCACCAGCAAATCCAGCCGATCGGCGTACCGGGAGAGCTGTATGTTGGAGGAGCTGGAGTGGCCCGCGGCTATCTCAATCAGCCTGAATTAACGGAAGAAAAGTTTGTTCAGCATTTGCTCCTCCCTGGTCAAAAGATGTATAAAACGGGTGATCTCGCCAGATGGCTGCCAGATGGAAGAATCGAATATGTAGGGCGGATCGATCATCAAGTGAAAATTCGCGGCTACCGTATCGAGATCGGCGAGGTAGAAGCAGCCATGTGTACTCTGGACAATGTTCGTGAAGCTGCAGTCGTTGCGCGGGAAGACGAAGACGGAGCCAAGCAATTGTATGCCTATTATGTCGGCGATCCTTCTTTGACTGCTGCGCAGTTCAGAGACGTATTATCCCGTAAACTGCCGGATTTTATGATTCCATCCTACTTTATCCAATTGGAACAGATACCGCTCACTTCCAATGGAAAAATTGATTTGAAAGCTTTGCCTGCTGATGAAGAAAATACGCGGACGGATAACGAATACATAGCCCCGAGAAACACAACAGAAGAACTGCTGGCGTCCATCTGGCAAGAAGTATTAGGGGCAGAACGTATCGGAATTCTAGATAATTTCTTTGATTATGGCGGAGATTCGATTAAATCAATTCAGGTGTCTTCCAGATTGTATCAAGCCGGATACAAGGTTGATATGAAACATCTGTTTAAATATCCCGCGATTGCAGAACTAAGTCAATTTGTCGTGCCGATCGGCAGGATGGCTGATCAAGAGGAAGTGACCGGCAGCACAAACCTGACCCCGATACAGCATTGGTTTTTTGAACAAAAAATGCCGCAAGCTCACCATTACAATCAGGCCGTCATGTTATATTCGGCGGAAGGCTTGAAAGAGGCTCCGCTTCGCCGGACGATGGAACGGATCGCGTCGCATCACGATGCCCTTAGGATGATTTTCGAAAAAACACCGAACGGGTACGCTCCGCGAATTACAGGAACAGATGAAAGTGAACTATACCATCTCGAAGTGATGAATTATAAAGAGGAAACCGATCCGGCTCAAGCGATTGCCGATAAAGCGAATGAGATTCAAAGAAGCATGGCATTAGACCGGGGGCCTTTGATGAAGCTTGGTTTGTTCCAATGCCCCGACGGAGATCATTTGCTGATTGCAATTCATCATTTGGTGATTGACGGAGTATCGTGGCGCATTTTACTCGAAGATTTTGCAAGCGGTTATGAGCAGGCAGAGCGCGGACAAACCATCCAGCTTCCGCAAAAAACAGATTCATTTCCATTCTGGGCTGATCAATTGTCCAAATATGCGAAAGAAACCGACATGGAAGAAGAGATTGCTTATTGGGCCGAGCTTTCAAGCACGGAGCCGCAGCCATTGCCTAAGGACAAAATAAGCGAAGGTTCATTATTAAGAGACAGCGAAGAAGTGACGATTCAATGGACAAAAGAGGAAACGGAGCAATTGTTAAAACAAGCGAACCGCGCCTACAACACGGATATCAATGATCTGCTGCTGACTTCGTTAGGTCTCTCCGTTCACAGGTGGACGGGCATGGAAGACATTGCCGTGAATGTGGAAGGGCACGGGAGAGAACCAATTATTCCGGATGCGGATATCTCCCGCACGATAGGATGGTTTACAAGCCAGTACCCTGTCGTCCTGAGAATGGAAGCCGGAAAAGACTTGTCACAGCGGATTAAGACCGTGAAAGAAGGGCTGCGCCGTATCCCGGATAAAGGCATGAATTACAGCATCATCAAATATGTATCCGGACATCCCGAAGCCGACATCCTGCAGCTGAATCCGGAAATATCGTTTAATTACTTGGGGCAGTTTGATCAAAACCTGAATCATCAAGCTTTGCGCATGTCGCCTTTTTCCACAGGGTTATCGATGAACGAAAACCAAGAGAGAACAGCTGTTCTTGATGTAAACGGCATGATTTCTGAAGGGACATTATCGCTGACACTGAGCTACAGCAGCAAACAATACGAAAGACCGACTATGGCGCAATTTGCACGGAACTTGAAAGAAAGTCTGCAAGAAGTCATTGCACATTGCGTAAGCCGGCAGCAGACTTCCCTCACACCAAGTGACATCCTGTTAAAAGACATCTCAATCGACGAACTGGAACAGCTTTTGGAGCAGACGCGTGAATTAGGCGAAGCGGAAAATATTTATCCATTAACGCCGATGCAGAAGGGCATGCTGTTTCACAGCTTATTTGATCCGAATTCAGGTGCTTATTTTCAGCAAACGATGTTTGATCTGCACGGAGAGTTAGACATTGATGCATTTTCAAAAAGCTTGGATGGCTTATCGCAAAAATATGATATTTTCCGGACGAATTTTTACAGAGGCTGGAAAGATCAGCCGCTGCAAATCATATTCAAAACGAAAAAGATCGGGTTTGAATTCATTGACTTACGCGAGATGAAGGAATCACAAAAAGAAGAGATGGTTCAGGAGTATGCCAGAAAAGATAAGATGCGGGGCTTCGACTTAGAGAAAGACGCATTAATGCGGCTACTCATTCTTCGTACAGCTGAAAAGACATACCGTTTTATCTGGAGTTTTCACCATATTTTGATGGACGGCTGGTGCCTGCCGCTGATTACAAAAGAAATATTCGAGCATTACTTTGCCTTGCTTCACAAAAAGCAGCCTGAACAATCGTCCATTACTCCGTACAGTCAATATATTGAATGGCTCGGCCAGCAAGATGCGAAAGAGGCCATGGCTTATTGGGATCAGTACTTGGAGGGATATGAAGAGCAAACCGGCCTCACTAAGGATCACCATGCGGCGCAAGATGAACGATACATTTCGGAGAAAGTGACATGTGAAATAAGCACTGATCTGACTTTGAAAATGAAGCAGACGGCCGGCAGACGCCATGTCACGCTGAACACGCTGCTGCAGACGGCATGGGCGGTTTTGCTGCAGAAATATAACCGAAGCCGGGACGTTGTGTTTGGAAGTGTTGTATCCGGAAGGCCGGCTGGAATTCCAAACGTGGAAACAATGATCGGCTTATTCATTAACACCATTCCCGTCCGGTTCAGGTGTGAAGCCGGGACAACGTTTGCCGAGCTTATGAAAGAGGCGCAGGAAAGAGCTGTAGCATCTCAACAATACGAGACACACCCGTTGTACGATATTCAAGCGCGTACAACGCAAAAGCAAGATTTAATTACACATTTAATGATCTTCGAAAATTATCCTGTTGATCAGTATATGGAGAGCATTGGCCGGCAAAACGGATCATCCATCACCATTTCCAACGTACAAATGGAAGAGCAGACCAACTATGATTTTAATATGACCGTTATACCGGGCGACGAGATGAACATCTCTTTTGAATACAATGCCAATGTGTATGAGCGGGCAAGCATAGAGCGGGTTCGGGAACATTTCATGCAAATCCTGCAACAGGTCGTGACAGATCCGGATATCCGGGTGGATCAAGTAGATTTGTTAACGGAAAGTGAAAAAAGAACCCTTCTGCGGACGCTTAACGACACGGCAGCGCCATTTCCGCAGACGCCGGTACATCAATTATTTGAAGAGCAATCGCAACGTACGCCCGATCAAGCAGCCGTCATTGAAAAGGACAGGCAGCTCACGTACGGAGAGCTCAATAAGCGGGCAAACCGTCTGGCGCGAACGTTAAGAGCGAAAGGAGTGCAGACGGATCAGCCTGTAGCCATCATCAGCAGAAACAGCATCGAATCGGTGGTCGGAATCCTTGCCGTTTTAAAATCAGGCGGCGCCTACGTCCCAATAGATCCGGAATATCCGCAAGACCGTATGCGATATATGCTGGATGACTCCGAAGCCGGAATCGTTTTAATGCAGCGAGATATCAGGAAACAGCTTGCCTATGAAGGCGTCACGGTTTTACTTGATGATGAAAGTTCTTATCACCAAGATGACTCTGACCTTGCTCCGATAAGTGATGCGAGCCATTTGGCATATGTCATTTATACGTCAGGCTCTACAGGCCGGCCAAAAGGCGTACTAATCGAGCACCGCGGCTTGACTAATTATATTTGGTGGGCGAAAGAGGTTTATGTAAAAGGTGAGAAAACCAACTTCCCGTTGTACTCGTCCATCTCTTTTGATCTGACGGTGACTTCTATTTTCACACCGCTTGTCACAGGCAATGCAATCATCGTCTATGACGGAGAGGATAAAACAGCTCTGCTTGAATCGATTGTGCACGACCCGCGGGTGGATATCATCAAATTGACTCCGGCCCATTTGCAGGTTTTGAAAGAAATGAACATTGCCGATCAAACGGCAGTCCGAAGAATGATTGTGGGCGGGGAAAATCTAAGCACCCGGTTAGCCCGCAGCATTTATGAACAGTTCGAAGGCCGGATTGAAATATGCAATGAGTACGGGCCGACGGAAACCGTTGTCGGCTGCATGATTTACCGTTACGATGCCGCAAAGGACAGGCGGGAATCGGTACCGATCGGAACCGCTGCGGCAAATATGAGCATTTATGTGCTGGATGAGAATAGGAAACCCGCACCGATCGGAGTTCCGGGAGAGATCTATATCAGCGGGGCAGGTGTGGCAAGAGGGTATTTGAACCGTCCCGAATTAACGGCAGAGAAATTTGTCGATGACCCGTTTGAACCCGGAGCTAAGATGTATAAGACCGGAGATTTGGCGAAGTGGCTGGCTGACGGGAACATTGAATATGCGGGCAGAATAGATGAACAAGTGAAAATCAGAGGCTACCGTATCGAATTAGGCGAAATCGAGGCGGCACTGCTTCAAGAAGAAGCGGTCAAGGAAGCGGTCGTTACAGCAAGAGTTGACGCCCACGGGTTTAAACAATTGTGTGCATATTACGTGAGCGGCGGGCAAACAACGGCAGCCCGGCTCCGCAAACAATTGTCTCACAGCCTGGCGGGTTATATGGTTCCGGCTTATCTTATCGAGCTTGATGAAATGCCTTTAACGTCTAACGGAAAAATAAACAGAAAAGGACTGCCGGCTCCGGATTTCGAGCTGCAGGACAGAGCAGAGTATAAAGCTCCCCGAACAAAAACGGAAGAAATATTAGTTTCTGCCTGGGAATCGGTATTAGGCGCAGAGAATGTCAGTATTCTTGATAATTTCTTTGAACTTGGCGGAGATTCCATTAAGTCAATCCAAGTGTCATCCAGATTAAAACAGAGCGGATACAAAATGGAAATCAAAGACTTGTTTCAATATGCTACGATTGCCGAATTGAGTCCGCATATCAAGCAGAATCTGCGTACAGCCGATCAAGGTGAGGTCAAAGGAAAAGTCAGCCTGACTCCTATTCAGCATTGGTTTTTTGAACAAACAACAATAGATCCGCATTATTATAATCAAGCCGTCATGCTGCATGCGCCGGAAGGTTTTCAGGAAACGCCGCTTCGTCAAACCCTGCAAAAGATAGCAGAACATCACGATGCGCTCCGGATGACGTTCCAGACTGCGGAAAAGGGTTACGAGGCACATCATGCAGAGATCGCCCAAAGCGGACTGTACAACCTTGAAGTCCTGAACCTGAAAGCAGAATCCGATCCGGGGCAGACCATTGAAGCCAAGGCTGATGAGATACAAAGCAGTATGCATTTAAGTGATGGCCCGTTAATGAAAGCCGGATTGTTTCAATGTGCAGATGGAGATCATTTGCTCATCGCCATCCATCATTTGATTGTAGACGGGGTGTCATGGCGCATTTTACTGGAGGATCTCGTGACCGGCTACAGGCAAGCCGAGAACGGGCAAGTGATTCAACTGCCGCAAAAAACAGATTCTTTCCAATTGTGGGCCAAAAAGCTTTCAGAATATGCGCAAAGTGAAACGATAAAACAAGAACAGGAATATTGGACAAAGATCGAACAGACCGATGTCAAACCGCTGCCTACAGATTTTCAGGAAACCCATACAACTGCAAAAGACAGTGAAACAGCAACTGCGGAATGGACGAAAGAGGAAACGGAGCTCTTATTAAAACAAGCGAATCGCGCTTATAACACAGAAATAAATGATTTGCTTTTAACTTCTCTTGGTCTTTCTATATCCCATTGGTCGGGGCTTGACCGGATTCCGATTCATTTAGAGGGACACGGAAGAGAACAGATCATTCAAGATATGGATATCTCCCGCACGGTCGGCTGGTTTACTAGTCTGTATCCGGTTGTGCTGCACGCGCAGCCAGGCAAAGAAATCTCTGATTATATCAAAACGACCAAAGAAGGACTGCGCCAAATTCCGCATAAAGGGATCGGATATGGAATAGCAAGGTACTTAAGCGGCGGAATGCCATCGAAACTCAATCCTGAGATCAGCTTTAACTACCTGGGACAGTTTGACCAAGATTTACAGCAGCATGGGGTTCAATTATCTTCTTATTCATGCGGTTCAGACTCAAGCGGAAATCAAGAAAGACCGTATGTATTGAATATAAACGGAATGATAACCGAGGGCCGGCTGAAGCTTACGATCAGCTACAGCAGCAAGCAGTACGCAAAAGAAACGATCATGCGGTTATCGGAAACGATTCAAAGCCGCCTGCGGACAATCATTACGCATTGCGTTCAGAAAGAACAAATTGAACTGACGCCAAGCGATATTTTGTTAAAAGGCATGACCATTGAAGAATTGGATCAGCTTCTTATTCAGCTGCCGCATGCAGGTGAGATTGAAAACGTGTATCCGCTCACTCCGATGCAGAAAGGAATGCTCTTCCACAGCTTGCTGGATGAGGACTCACATTCTTATTTTGAACAAGCATCGTTCGATTTGCAGGGAGAGTTAAAGATTGATTGGTTTAAAGAAAGCCTTGAACGATTATTTGAAACATACGCCGTGCTCAGAACCCGTTTTCACAGCGGCTGGAACGATACTCCTTTACAAATTGTCTATAAAACGCAAAAACCGCAAATTCATTTTGCAGATTTGCGTGACATAGAGGAGCACCGGCGTGAGGATGCAATCGCAGCCTATCAAAGAGAAGACAAGGCAAAAGGATTTGACTTGGCTCGCGATCCCCTGATGCGCATAGCGATTTTCCGTATGGAAGACCGCAACTATCATTTGATTTGGAGCTTCCATCATATTGTGATGGATGGCTGGTGTCTGCCTCTTATCACAAATGAAGTGTTTGAGCATTATAACGCCTTACTAGAAGGAAGGGAAACTGAACAGCCGTCAGCAGCTCCTTACAGCGACTATATCGAATGGCTTGACCGCCAAGATCAAGGTGCGTCCAAACGGTACTGGAGCGGTTATCTTGAAGGATACAAAGGTGAAACCCGGATTCTTCATAAAACGCCGCAGCATGAACAAAAAGAATACGCTTATGCCAATGTGATCTGCCAATGTGATCACGAACAGACAAAACAATTACAGCAGATCGCAAATCAGCATCAGGTTACGTTAAATACGTTGATCCAAACGTTGTGGGGAATTTTGTTACAGAAATACAGCGGGTCCGCAGACGTTGTATTTGGCAGTGTCGTGTCGGGAAGGCCGGCGGAAATTCCTGATGTGGAACAGATGATCGGCCTGTTCATCAATACCATTCCGGTTCGGGTCTGCTGCGATGAGACCAGCTCTTTTGCTGATACGATGCAAATGGTTCAACAAAAGGCTTTGGCTTCCCAATCGTACGATACCTATCCTTTATACGAAATTCAGGCACAAACGGAACAAAAGCAGAACCTGATTGACCATATCATGATCTTTGAAAACTATCCGATAGGACAGCAGGTCGAAGAGACGGGACATCATGATACGGAACTGAACATCACGAATTTTCATATGCAGGAACACTCCCATTATGATTTGAATGTGGTTGTCATACCAGGCGAACAGCTGTCCGTTCATTTCGGTTTTAATGAAAACGAATATGAAAAATCAGAAGTCGAACGGCTCTGCGGACATTTTGAACAGCTCATGCAGCAAGTATTACAGCAGCCGTCTGTCAAAATAGAAGAATTGGAGCTTCTCTCTCAGCAAGAAAAAGAACACATGCTCAGCCATCTTCAGTCTGGCGACATGCAATACCAGCGTGAACAAACGATTCATGAGCTGTTTGAGGAACAAGCGCATCGTACGCCGAATCATATTGCAGTTGTATACGAGGGTAAACAATTAACCTACGGAGAACTGAATCGGCGTGCCAATCAGCTTGCGCGAACCTTGCAGGCAAAAGGTGTGCGGACGGATCAGCTTGTCGGCATTATGACTGAACGCTCGCTTGAGATGATTGTAGGCATCTTAGGAGTTTTAAAAGCAGGCGGCGCATATTTGCCGATAGATCCTGATTCTCCGTCTGAACGCATCCGTTATATTTTAAATGATTCAAGCATCAGCGTATTGCTTTACAGCGGGAAGCTTCCGGATGATATCGGCTTCTCAGGAACATGTATCGATCTCATGGAGGAACGTTTCTATCACGAAAAAGACAGCAGTCTTGCACTCTCTTATCAGTCCAGTCAACTGGCCTATGCCATTTATACTTCCGGCACGACAGGCAAGCCTAAAGGCACGTTAATTGAACATCGCCAGGTCATTCACCTGATTGAAGGGCTTCGACGCCAAATTTACTCTGCCTACGATGCGGAGCTGAATGTAGCCATGCTCGCTCCATATTATTTCGATGCTTCTGTTCAGCAAATGTATGCTTCCTTGCTGTCAGGCCATACCTTGTTTATTGTTCCGAAAGAGATTGTGTCAGACGGTGCTGCCTTATGCCGTTACTATCGGCAGCATTCGATTGACATCACTGACGGAACACCTGCCCACTTAAAGCTTTTGATAGCTGCAGGTGATTTGCAGGGAGTCACGCTTCAGCATCTTTTAATCGGAGGAGAGGCTCTTTCCAAAACGACGGTAAATAAGCTCATACAATTATTCGGCGATCATGGCGTTACGCCTGGGATTACCAATGTATATGGGCCTACGGAGACTTGCGTAGACGCGTCTCTGTTCAATATTGAATGTTCTTCCGATGCTTGGGCACGCAGCCAAAGCTATGTCCCTATAGGCAAGCCGTTAGGCAGAAACCGCATGTACATTCTTGATTCAAAAAAACGGCTGCAGCCGGCGGGCGTCCAAGGCGAGCTGTATATTGCAGGGGACGGTGTCGGGCGGGGTTACTTGAACCTGCCGGAACTGACGGACGAAAAATTTGTTGCCGATCCGTTTGTACCGGCGGACCGAATGTACAGAACCGGTGATCTGGCCCGCCTTCTGCCGGATGGAAATATTGAATATATCGGCCGGATTGATGATCAGGTGAAAATTCAAGGTTTTCGGATTGAACTCGGTGAAATCGAATCGGTGATGCTGAACGTTCCTGATATTCAAGAAGCCGCCGCAGCTGCCCTTAAAGATGCAGATGATGAATATTACTTGTGCGGATACTTTGCTGCGGATAAGACAATACAGATCAGTGAACTTCGCGAAAGAATGGCCCGGCATTTACCGGGATATATGATCCCGGCTCATTTTGTTCAGCTGGATAAGATGCCGCTGACGCCAAACGGGAAGTTGAATCGCCAGTTATTGCCGGCTCCGGTCAAAAAGCGTGACAGCGGCATAGAGTACGTCCCGCCGCAAACTTCGGCAGAAATCCAGCTGACAGCAATTTGGGAGGAGGTTCTCGGATTAGAGCAGGTGGGGATCAGAGATCACTTTTTTGAGATCGGCGGACACTCCCTGCGGGCAACGGCGCTGATTGCAAAAATACAAAAGCAAATGCATGTCCAAATTCCTTTGCGGGCCGTCTTCCGTTTCCCAACCATTGAACAGCTCGCGCGGACGATCACGAAGACGGAGCTGACCGGATATACCGCGATTCCTGTAATTGAAAAAAGACCTTATTATCCGGTATCCTCAGCACAAAAACGGTTGTACATCCTTAATCACTTGGAAGGCGGAGAACTCAGTTACAACATGCTGGGCCTGATGGCTGTGGAAGGAAAGCTTGATCGTGACAAGCTGCAGCAAGCCTTCCGCACGCTGATTTTGCGCCATGAATCTTTGCGCACCGGTTTTAAAATGGCTGACGGAGAACCTGTCCAGTATGTCTTGGATCACGCAGCGTTTGAAGCAGAGTGGTACCAAGGGGAAGATGATGATGCGGACCTTTATATCCGCCAATTTATTCGTCCTTTTCACCTGGATGAGCCGCCGCTGCTTCGCGTGGGGCTGATTGAACTTCAACCTGACTGCGGAATTCTGATGTTTGATATGCACCATATTATTTCTGACGGAACATCCATGAGCGTATTGATTAAAGAATTTATCCGGATTTATGAAGGAGAGACATTACCGCCCCTTCGCATCCAGTACAAGGACTACGCAGTATGGCAGACCGGCGAAGCGCGGTTAAAACAGATCCAAAATCAAGAAGCCTATTGGTTAGAGCTGTACAGCGGCGACGTTCCTGTCCTTCATCTGCCGACCGATTATATCCGGCCGTCGGCACGGGATTTTGCGGGAGCCACAATGCAGTTTACGCTTGATAAGCAAAAAAGCGCCGGATTAAAGCAGCTGGCATCCCAAACCGAATCGACTTTATATATGGTGCTCCTTGCGTCTTATACATTATTGCTTTCAAAATACAGCGGCCAGGAAGACATTATTGTCGGCAGTCCTATAGCGGGAAGACCGCACGCCGATTTGGAACCGATTATCGGAATGTTTGTGAATACACTGGCCATGAGAAATTACCCTGAAAAAGGGAAGACGTTCTCTCAGTATCTGTCCGAGGTGAAGGAGAATGCATTAAAAGCTTATGAGCATCAAGATTATCCGTTCGAAGCGCTGATCGATCAACTGAATATCGCCAGAGACTTGAGCCGTAATCCATTGTTTGACACCATGTTTGTGCTTCAAAACACGGAGCAGGAACAGTTAGAGATAAATGACGTCACTTTCAAACCATATCCAAACGGACATACGATGGCTAAATTTGATTTAACCTTAACGGCTGTGGAAGAAGAGTCGGGTATTCAGTTCACGATGGAATACTTGACGGCTCTGTTTAAACCGGAAACGATCGAACGCATGATGGGGCATTTTGTGCAGCTGATTGATTCGATTATTAAACAGCCTGATGCCGAGCTGGCTCGTCTGAATATGATGACCAAGGAAGAGGAAAGAGACATTCAGCAACTCTTTAACGATACTGCAGTTGCGGAAAAACGAATTCCAACTACGGTTCATCAGCTTTTTGAGCAGCAGGCTGAGCTTAACCCGGATCATGAAGCCGTCCGGTTTGGAAATCAGACGCTGACTTATCGTCAGCTGAATGAACGCTCCAATCAGCTGGCTCGCGTCCTTCAAGATAAAGGTATTGGCACTGATCAGGTGGTTGCCGTTCTCACGGATCGCTCAGCAAATATGATCATCGGCATTTTAGCCATATTAAAGGCGGGCGGAGCATTTCTACCTATCGATCCCGAACTTCCTGATGAACGGCGGGCTTTTATGCTGAAAGACAGCGGCGCCAGTGTGCTTTTGTCTGGCGCAGGTTATGCCATTCCGACGCTCTTTAAAGGGGAAGTGCTTCTGCTTGATGATCCGATAATATATCAAGGCAGAGCAGACAATCTTAATCTTTCCTGCTCGGAAAATGATTTAATGTATGTTATTTACACGTCAGGCACAACGGGGCAGCCGAAAGGCGTTCAGCTGGAGCACAAGACCATGACGAATCTGCTCGCTTATGAGCAGGCTCATACGCCGCTTCACTTTGACAGAGTACTGCAATTTGCCGCAATGAGCTTTGATGTCTGCTATCAAGAAATGTTCTCCGCGCTTTCAAGTGGAGGAACACTCTGTATCATCAGCAATGAGGCAAAACGGGAAATACGCCAGCTCAATGAATTTGTCAAAATGCACAGGATACAAACAGCATTTCTTCCGACCGCGTTCCTTAAGCTTCTTGCCTCGGAGAGACACTATTTCGAACCATTTGCCGAGTGCGTGGATCACATCATCGCTGCGGGAGAACAGCTCATCGCAACAAGGATGCTGCGTGACATGCTGGCGCGCCACCAAGTCACATTGCATAATCATTACGGTCCGTCGGAGACGCATGTTGTGACCATGTATACCGTCGATCCTGATACAAATCAGGAGATTCAGCCGATCGGCAAACCGATTTCAAATACGGAGATTTTCATTTTGAATGAAGCCGGAACGCTTCAGCCTGTCGGAATCGTCGGTGAACTTTGTATTTCAGGAGTGAGCCTGGCCAGAGGCTATCATAACAGGGAGTCTTTGACGCTCGAAACTTTTGTTCCCCACCCATATGACTCGAATCAACGGATGTATAAAACAGGCGATCTGGCTCGTTACCTTCCCGACGGAAACATTGAATATGCAGGAAGGAGAGACCATCAGGTCAAAATTCGCGGTTACCGGATTGAACTCGGCGAGGCGGAAGCCGCTCTGCTGAGCCTCGAGCATGTACAGGAAGCAGTCGTTCTGTCCAGAGAAAATGCAGATGGCCAAAGCGATTTATATGCCTATTTTACAGCGGAGCAATCACTCTCGATCAGTCAGCTGAAAGAAAAACTTGCTGGCCAAATACCGGGATACATGATCCCTTCATACTTCATCCAGCTGGAGAAACTGCCGCTAACCGGCAATGGAAAAGTAAATCGAAGAGCATTACCGATGCCTGAAGCAGGTTTGCAAACGGGAACCGACTACGTTGCTCCGCGGACGAATATGGAAGAGCAGCTGATATGCATCTGGCAAGACGTTTTGAAGGTAAAAGAAATAGGTGTAAAAGATAACTTTTTCGATTTGGGCGGCCACTCGTTGCGGGGGATGACACTCATCGCCAAAATTCATAAGCAATTCAGCAAAAACATTTCATTAAGAGAAGTCTTTCAATGTCCGACAGTTGAGGAAATGGCAAAGGCAATTGCAGGAGCTGAAACCAACGGGCCGGATTACATTCCGAAAGCCAAAGCAAAAGATGTCTATCCTGTATCGTCCGTACAGAAAATGGTTTACCTGTCAACACAAATAGAAGGTGGAGAACTGAGCTACAATATGCCGGGAATCCTTACATTAGAAGGAAAACTCGACATGAATCGCTTGCAAACCGCTTTCCAAAGACTGATCCAGCGTCATGAATCGCTGCGTACCGGTTTTGAAATGGTCCGCGGAGAACTGATGCAGGTGATCAAACCGCAAGTGGAGTTTTCGATGGAAAGATACAAGGCAACAGCTGACGAGGTTGAGGAATGTTTCCGCACCTTCGTGCGGCCGTTCGATCTCAGCCAGGCTCCATTACTCAGGGCCGGACTCATCGAGTTAGAACAAGACCTGCATATTTTCATGTTTGACATGCACCACATCATCACGGACGGCGCCTCCATGAACATTTTTGTCGAAGAACTGATTCAATTGTATGACGGCAAAGAGTTAGCTCCGCTCCGTATTCAGTACAAAGACTTTACGGAATGGAAACATCAAAAAGAACAGAGAGAACGAATCAAGAAGCAGGAAGAGTATTGGCTTGGTGTATTTCATGAAGAGCTCCCGTCATTCGAGCTTCCGAAAGATTTTGCGAGACCGCCGGTTAGAAGCTTTGATGGGAAAAGGCACAATTTTACGCTCGATAAGACTGTCACCCAAGGGATAAAGCAGCTGGAAGAATTGACCGGAACGACCGCTTACATGATTTTGTTCTCGGCCTATTCCATACTGCTGGCAAAATACAGCGGTCAAGATGATATCGTCGTCGGCACACCTATTGCGGGGAGACCGCATGCGGATTTGGAACCCATTATCGGAATGTTTGTCAATACATTAGCCATCCGCACCGCTCCGATGGCGGAAAAGACATTTTTGGATTATATAACTGAAACGAAAGAAACCATGCTGAAGGCTTTTGAACATCAAGAGTATCCTTTTGAAGAATTAGTTGAAAAACTGGGTGTAAAACGGGACTTAAGCCGCAATCCATTGTTTGATACGATGTTTGTCCTGCAAAATACGGAACATACGGATATTGAAGTGGACTCTCTCGCAGTCAGACCTTATGAACAAACGGAGACGGCAGCCAAGTTTGATTTACAGCTGAACTTCTTAATAGATCAAGATGAGATTCAGGGCAGTTTTGATTACTGTACAAAACTGTTTAAAAAGAAAACCATTGCTGTATTGGCCAAGGATTACGTCATGATCCTTTCGGCGATTATGAGAAACCCATCCATTCCTTTAAAAGACATTCAATTAAGCGAAAAAGTAAACAAAAGGAAACATCTCGCAAGCACAATCGAATTGGATTTCTAATCACGGGGGCAGCGGCTGTCCCGGCATGAATGCCGCGGCTGCCGCCAGCTGCCTGAAAACAGGAATGAAACCAACTGGAGGGATATGAGTGTCAGAATTCAAACAACAGGAGTTGTTCTGGGGCCGAATGTTTCACACGGAAGACCGTCCTAGTGCATTCCCTTCGTTTCAAATGTCCGACTCAACAGTAAAGCGTGATGCAGCGAGTGGATCTGACTGTATTCACAGTTCATTGAGTGCGGATGTATCACGGCGCATCCTGTCCATGACGAACCAAACGCCAATGGCCGTCTATCTGGTTCTCCTGATCGGAATTGAATCTCTGCTGTACAAATACACAGGAGAAGAGAACGTAATTACAGGGATTCCAACCTTTGAAGACGAAACTGATGAAGATTTTCGTTTAGAACAGCTCATGTTAATCAAGCAGAATATCAATGCCGACAGTACGTTTAAATCGATATTCCACGAACTGAAACATACGCTGGACGAAGCAATCTTATATCAGGACGTTCCCTTTGAAAAAATGGCCGGACAGCTGCAGCTGAACTATAATAAAAATCATTTGCCGATCATCAATACGGTTGTTTCATTAGAGCAAATTCATTCTGATCGTTTCATAGAAACGGCTGCTGCAGATGCTTTGTTTCAGTTTGCTATGGGGGAAGACTCGATAAATGTAAAGTTATGTTTTAATGAACAAGCTTATGACCGCGAGTATATGATACAGGTGATCGGGCATTTAAATCGTCTATTTTCTATCATGTTATTCCAGCCCGACCTCACTCTCGGCCAAGTGGATATCTTGTCTGAAGCGGAGACTAATACTTTTCTCGCTGACTATCATCATACGAAAACTGAATATCCGCGGGATAAGACGATTTATCAGTTATTCGAAGCACAGGTGAAACGAACACCGGATCAACCAGCCATTATTTGCGGAGAAAAGCAATTCACGTATCGCCAGCTCAATGAACGCGCCAATCAATTAGCCCGAACCTTGAGGGCCAAGGGCGTTATGGCGGACCGGCTCACCGCCGTCATCAGTGAACACAGCATCGAACTGGTTGTGGGAATACTGGCCGTATTAAAAGCGGGAGGGGCCTATGTGCCAATTGATCCGGATTATCCGAAGCATCGCATACAGTATATAGTAGAAGACTCCCAAGCTGATATCATCCTGACGCAGAGCCATCTTCAAAAACAGTTGGAACTTGCGGGCACAATGGTTTTCCTCGATCAGGAAAGCTCTTACCACGAAGACGGCTCTGACCTGGAACCGATCAGCAGTACGAAGGATTTGGCTTATGTCATTTATACGTCAGGCTCCACAGGCAAGCCTAAAGGAGTGGCAATTGAGCATCAGGGCTTAACCAATTATATTTGGTGGGCCCGCCGGGTCTATGTCAAAGGGGAAAAAACCAACTTTCCCCTATATTCGTCCATCGCTTTTGATCTGACGATAACGTCTGTTTTCACTCCGCTCATTACAGGAAATTCCATTATTGTCTACAGAGGAGAAAACAGTGCTGCCTTGCTTGATTCCATTATTCAGGATTCAAGGACGGATATTATCAAACTGACCCCGGCGCACTTGCAGTTATTGAAAGAGATGAATATCCCTGCTGAGTGCACCATTCGGAAATTCATTGTCGGCGGTGACAATTTAAGCACGCGGCTCGCCCGAAGCATCAGCGGGAAATTCGGCGGAAAAATCGAAATTTTTAACGAATACGGGCCTACAGAGACAGTCGTCGGCTGTATGATTTATTCCTTTGATCCGCAAAACGACAGACGGGAATCAGTGCCGATCGGAACCGCCGCGGACAACATGAACATTTTCGTGCTGGATAAGAGCATGAAACCGGTGCCGGCCGGCGTCCCGGGAGAAATCTATATCAGCGGGGACGGCATCGCCAGAGGATACTTGAACAGAGCGGAATTAACAGCGGAAAGATTTTTGCAGCACCCCTTTGTGCCAGAGGTGAAAATGTACCGGACGGGAGATTTAGCAAGGCGGCTGCCGGACGGAAATATCGAATATTTAGGCCGGATCGACCACCAGGTGAAAATCCGCGGTTACCGCATTGAAATCGGGGAAGTCGAATCCGCATTTTTCCAAATACCGCCGATTCAAGAAGCTCTCGTTATGGCACAAGAAACCAACGGGGAAACATCCTTGTGCGCCTATTATACCGCACAGCATTCTTTAACCGCAGGCGAAATTCGGGAGCACCTGTCCCGGCAGCTTCCGTCCTATATGATCCCTGCTTATTTTGTACAGCTGGCAGCGATGCCGCTTACTTCCAACGGAAAAATAGATCGTCAGGCGCTGCCTGCTCCAACGGGAAATCTCACTGGCAATCCCTATACAGCTCCGCGGACAGAACTGGAAAAAATACTGGCCGGGGTGTGGGAATCCGTATTAGGCGCCGAACAGGTCGGAATCGATGATCATTTCTTTGAGCTGGGAGGAGATTCGATTAAGTCGATTCAGGTGACCTCAAGCTTATATCAAGCCGGGTATAAGCTTGACATCAAACACTTGTTCAAACACCCGACGATCTCCGGGCTTGCTCCTTTTATTGAGCCCGTTACCCGAATCGCAGAACAAGGGGAGATCAAAGGCCGTACCTTATTGACGCCGATTCAGCATTGGTTTTTCGCCCGGCAATACCCTGATCCGCACCATTATAATCAATCTGTCATGCTTTATTTTAAAGAGGGGTTGGACGAATCGAAGCTTCAGAAAGTCATGAAGAAGATTGCCGAGCATCACGATGCTTTGCGCATGGTCTATGTTCAGGGAGATCATGAATACGAAGCCAGAACCCGCGGGATCAGTGAAGGAGAATTATTCACCCTCGACGTGTTCTCTTTACTCGAAGAAAACAACCCTGCCGAAACGATAGAAACGATAGCAAATGACATTCAGCAATCCATCCATTTAGCCGATGGACCGCTCATGAAACTGGGATTGTTTCAATGTCAGGATGGCGATCATTTGCTGATTGCGATTCATCATCTGGTTGTAGATGGCGTATCGTGGAGGATTTTACTTGAGGATATAACGTCAGCTTATGAGCAGCTCCAAAACGGAGAAGCGCTCACGCTCCCTAAGAAGACGGATTCCTATCTGTTATGGGCTGAACGATTGAAACGTTATGCAGAAAGTCCGGAATTTGAAGCAGAAAATCAATATTGGCTTGAGCAGAGACATATCTCGCAACACAAATTGCCAAAGGACAATGAGCAGGAGACCGGTCTGGCCGAAGACCGGGAAACGATCATCGTCCAATGGACAGAGGAAGAAACCGAGCGTTTATTAAAAAAATCGAACCGGGCCTATACGACTGACATTAATGATTTATTGCTGACCGGACTCGGAATGGCTGTTCATCGCTGGACGGGGCATGAAGAAATTCATGTTCATCTGGAAGGACACGGCAGGGAATCTATTTTTCAAGACGTTGATATCTCACGTACGGTGGGCTGGTTCACAACCCAATACCCGGTTTCTCTTCAAATCCAGGCGGACCGGGACATCTCCCAGTGGATTAGGACGGTGAAAGAACAGCTGCGTCAGATTCCCCAAAAAGGAATAGGATATGGCCTGATGAAATATTTGACCGATCATCCGAAGGCATCAGAATGGACCGGACATCCGGAAATCAGCTTCAATTACCTCGGACAATTTGATCAAGATTTCGAAAATGGAGGAATCGAAGTATCTCCTTACTCCGGAGGGAAAATTGCGAGCGACAGGCATCCCATTGCCTATACGCTTGACATTAACGGCATGATCTCAGACGGCCGGCTGTCATTGGCCATTAGTTACAGCGGTAAACAATATCGAAGAGAAACGATGGAAACATGTGCAGCTCTCTTAAAGAACAGCCTAAAAGAAGTCATCGAACATTGCGCAGCTCAAGAAGACATTCACCTGACGCCAAGCGATATCTCGCTGAAGGACATAACAATCGAGGAATTAGATCAATTTGTTCAGCAAACACAGCATATCGGCGAGATTGAAAATATATATCCTTTAACTCCCATGCAGAAAGGTATGCTGTTCCACAGTTTAATCGATTCGTCTTCCAGAGCTTACTTTGAACAAGCCGCTTTTGATCTCAAAGGCGACTTGGATATCGAGGCATTTTCAATGAGTTTGTCACAGCTGGCGGAAAGACATGAGATTCTCCGGACTCATTTTTATACGGAATGGAAAGATCAGCCTTTACAGATCGTATTCCGAAAAAAACCGATCGAAATAACTGTTGAAGATATTCGAAGCATGAAGAATAAACAACGAAACGAGTTCATTGCCAGCTTTGTACAAAAAGATAAGGCAAGAGGATTCGACCTTATCCAAGATTCGTTAATGCGCGTATCAATCCTTCGTACAGAGGATGACCAAGTCCGATTGATATGGAGCTTCCATCATATTTTAATGGATGGCTGGTGTCTGCCTCTTATTACGAAAGAAGTGTTTGAAACCTATTATGAACTTCTTGAGAGAAGAAAACCGGAGCGGGAAGCCGTCACCCCGTACAGCCGGTATATCGAATGGCTGGAAGATCAGGATCATCAGAACGCTTCAGCCTATTGGCAAAAATATTTGGACGGTTATGAAGGACAAACCGTTTTACTGAAAGAACCTGTCTCAAACCAAGCCAAGGGATATCAAAAACAAATGCTTGCATGCCGTCTCGGAAAGCAGCTATCAGAAGAAATCAGACAGACTGCAAGCAAGCATCACGTCACCGTGAATACGTTCATTCAAAGTGCGTGGGGACTATTGCTGCAAAGATACAACAACAGTCAGGACGTCGTTTTCGGGTCGGTTGTATCCGGACGCCCGGCAGAAATTCCGGGGATTGAATCCATGGTCGGCTTATTTATTAACACCATTCCCGTACGTATTACCGCTCAGCCTGGAATGACTGTGGAACAAGTGTTGAAAATGAGCCAGGAGCAGGCATTGGCTTCTCAAGGGTATGATACATTTCCGTTGTATGAAATTCAGGCTCAAACCGAACAAAAGCAGCAGCTGATCAGTCATATTATGGTATTTGAAAATTATCCGGTCGAGAAACAAATGGAGCATATGAAACCGAATCGTGACGCGCTGGACATTATCAATTTCCATATGGAAGAGCATACCCATTACGATTTCAATTTCATTGTCATGCCCGCGGGAGAAATCGACATTCATTTTGTATACAATAGCAACGTCTATGATCATGCAAGTGTCGAACGGATGCAGACGCATTTCATACAAATCATGAAGCAAATGGCGGACGATCAGGACATTCGCGTTCAAGACCTTGAGATATTAACAGCGGATGAACGATCGCTCCTGATAGACAAGTTCAATGATACGGCGGCAGAGTATCCAAAGGAAAAGACGATTAATCAATTGTTTGAAGAACAAGCGGAGCGGACGCCGGAGCAAGTGGCGATTGTTTTTGAAGATGAGAAACTAACGTATCGACAGCTCAATGAACGGGCTAATCGATTAGCTCGAACATTAAGGGCCAATGGGTTGCAAGCGGACCGGCTCACAGCCATCATCAGCGATCATAGCATCGATCTGGTTGTGGGAATACTGGCTGTATTAAAAGCCGGCGGCGCCTACGTACCTATTGATCCGGATTATCCGAAGCACCGCATACAGTATATATTAGAAGATTCCAAAGCCGAGATTGTCTTGACACAGTACCATCTTCGGCAGAGATCAGCACATGCGGGCACAATCGTTCTCTTAGATGAGGAAAGCTCTTATCACGAAGAGCATTCTAATCTTGAGCGGACCAGCGATGCGAAGGATTTAGCGTATGCGATTTATACATCTGGCTCGACAGGCAATCCCAAAGGCGTACTAATAGAGCATCGAGGCTTAACCAATTATATTTGGTGGGCTGCCAAGGTATATGTCAAGGGGGAAAAAGCCAACTTCCCACTGTACTCCTCCATCGCTTTCGACTTAACGGTAACATCTATCTTCACACCGCTCGTAAGCGGCAATGCCATCATAGTCTTCGGAGGAGAAGACAGGGCTGCCTTGCTTTCATCTATTGTACGGGATTCCAGAGTAGATATTATCAAGCTGACTCCCGCTCATTTGCAGTTATTACATGAAATGGACATTCCACATGAGTGCAGGATCCGGAAACTGATTGTAGGCGGCGACAATTTAAGTGTGAGGCTGGCCCGGAGCATCAGCGAGCAATTTCAAGATCAAATTGAAATCTTTAACGAATACGGGCCAACGGAAACGGTCGTCGGATGTATGATTTATTCCTTTGATCCGCAGAAAGACAGACGAGAATCGGTGCCAATCGGTACGGCCGCGGCCAATATGAATATTTATGTGCTGGATGCGGGGATGAAGCCGGTGCCGATCGGCGTTCCCGGAGAAATATACATTAGCGGGGCCGGCATAGCCAGAGGATATTTGAACCGCCCGGGATTAACGGCCGAGAAATTTGTTGAACACCCGTTTGCCGCAGGCGAAAAAATGTACAAAACGGGAGATGTCGCCCGATGGCTTCCCGACGGTAATATCGAGTATTTGGGAAGAATTGATCATCAGGTGAAAATCCGGGGCTACCGGATTGAAATTGGCGAGGTCGAAGCGGCTTTATTGCAACTGGAATCTATCAAAGAAGCAGTTGTCATCGCGATTGAAGAAGAGGGCTCAAAGCAGCTGTGCGCTTACTTGTCAGGAAACGAGTCATTAAATACGGCGCAGCTGAAGCGTCATTTGCTGAACAAACTGCCCGCGTATATGATTCCGGCTTATTTTGTACAAATAGAGAAGATGCCGATAACCGCTAATGGAAAAGTCGATCGAAAAGCTTTGCCGGCTCCTGAGGGAAATAGGCTTACCGGAACCGAATACGCAGCGCCCGGAACGTTAATTGAAAAGCAGCTGGCCGATATATGGAAGGATATTTTAGCTCTCAGTGACCCGGGAATTAAAGATCACTTCTTTGACGTTGGCGGCCATTCACTTAAAGTATTGCAGCTCATTCATCAAATTAACGCCGATATGGGAGTCAACATGCATTATCAAGCCGTATACGATTTTCCTACCATCGAAACAATGGCACGCGCCATTCAAGCGGCAGTTTTCGAATCCAAGACGGATCATAACGTATTCGTCAAGCTGAACCAGGAAGATTCAATCCCTGTGTTCTGTTTCCCGCCTTTAATTGGGTATGGACTCGTTTATCATGAAATGGCAAAAAGACTTGACGGCGGTTGCACTGTCTATGCGGCTGATTTCTTAGAAGAGACGTCTCATGAGAAAGAGATCGTTGACCGGTATGCAGAAAGCATGATACGCATTCAGGAACAAGGGCCTTTTGTTTTGCTTGGTTACTCTTCGGGATCGAATTTGGCTTTTGAGGTTGCTAAAGCTTTGGAGAAGCGGGAACGCACCGTATCTGATGTGATTATGCTGGATTCTAAAATAACCACTTCGGTAACTCATTTATCGGAAGAGGAAATCGAAGAGATCGTCCATCTGAATATGGACATTATCCCTGACTATTACAGAGAAATATTAACCATTCCTTCGATTAAGGATAAAATCAGAGGCTACCTTGCGTATCACAATGAACTGATCAATTCGGGCGCCGTCAACGCCAACATCCATCATTTGCTATGCGGTGATGTAACCGATAGAGGATGGACGCAATCAACAGCACAGCATTATTTTGAGTACAAATTAAAAGGAGATCATGTGACGATTTTTGAACCACATAATATTGAAGAAAATGTGGATGCGATCCGATCTATTATCAAAAGAATTGAAGAACGGAATAACCAAGGACGTCTTCTTGAAGAACAACTGTCAATGGGATCGTTTGCGGGAAACACAAAGTTTGACAAAATGTAAATGATCTAGTACAAAATGCTGCTTCTGGAAGTCGGCGGCATTTTGTACGAAAAAGAAGAGAGTAAACTCATGGATTTGAAACGGTTTCCTCGTTATGCGTTCTCCATGACCATTTGTCATCAAATGTTAAAAGAAAATCCTCATTTTAAGGAAAAAGAAGGATATTCAGTCATGACAAAAAAGTGTAGCTTATGTTTATGGGTTCTTGCTTTATGATTGAGTTGCATTACTGGGAAGTCGTCGTATGCTGCCAACACTGCAATTTCCCAAAAGAACCCCTATTTTAAGAAAAGGAGGATACTAAGTAATGAGGAAAAAGTGTAGCTTATATTGTTTATGGGTTCTTGTTTTATTATTGAGCTGCTTATCTGGGAAGTCTGCGTATGCTGCCAGTACGCCAATTGCAAAACATGTAGGAAATTCAAACCCGCTGATCGACCATCATTTGGGCGCTGATCCGTTTGCGTTGACCTATAACGGAAGAGTCTACATCTATATGTCAAGTGATGACTATGAATATAATAGAGACGGATCGATTAAGGATAATACATTTGCCAATTTGAATAAAATATCCGTCATATCTTCAGCGGATATGGTGAACTGGACAGACCATGGATCCATTCCGGTAGCAGGAGCCAATGGGCTGAATGGCGGCCGGGGGATTGCAAAATGGGCAGGTGCGTCCTGGGCTCCGTCAGTCGCAGTTAAAAAGATAAATGGCAAGGATAAATTCTTCCTTTATTTCGCTAACGGCGGCGGAGGTATCGGGGTCCTTACAGCAGACAGTCCGACCGGCCCGTGGACAGATCCGATTGGAAAAGCATTGGTTACAACAAGTACACCAGGAATGTCCGGTGTTGTGTGGCTTTTTGATCCGGCAGTGTTCGTAGATGACGACGGTACCGGTTACCTGTATGCCGGCGGAGGCATCCCTGGCGGTTCAAATCCAACACAGGAGCAATGGGCAAATCCTAAAACAGCAAGAGTCATGAAATTAGGGCCTGATATGACCAGTGTTGCTGGAAGTGCATCTATGATCGATGCGCCTTTCATGTTTGAAGACTCGGGAATGCACAAATATAACGGAACATATTACTATTCCTATTGTATTAATTTCAGCGGCGCGCACCCAGCCGATAAACCCCCAGGTGAGATCGGCTACATGACCAGCCGAAGTCCCATGGGTCCCTTTACGTATAGAGGTCACTTCCTGAAAAATCCGGGTGCGTTTTTCGGAGGCGGCGGGAACAACCATCATGCCGTTTTCAATTTTAAAAACGAGTGGTACGCGGTGTATCATACTCAAACAGTCAGCTCCGCTCTGTTCGGGGCCGGCAAAGGATACCGTTCTCCCCATATTAATAAGCTTGTGCATAATTCAGACGGATCTATTCAAGAGGTAGCGGCAAATTATTCAGGCGTAACACAGCTTTCTAATTTGAATCCATATCACCGGGTAGAAGCTGAAACGTTTGCCTGGAATGGACGGATTTTGACCGAGAATTCCTCTGCACCCGGCGGGCCGGTAAATAATCAACATGTAACAAGCATTCATAACGGAGACTGGATTGCTGTAGGAAATGCAGACTTCGGGTCAGGCGGTGCCAGGACGTTTAAAGCAAATGTAGCATCCGCTCTTGGCGGGAAAATAGAAGTGCGTCTCGATAGTGCAACCGGTAAGCTTGTAGGAACCCTGAATGTCCCTTCCACAGGCGGAACGCAAAATTGGAGAGAAATAGAAACTGCGGTAAGCGGCGCAGCCGGTGTGCACAACGTATTCTTTGTATTTACCGGAACAGGTACAGGAAACTTGTTTAATGTTGATTACTGGCAGTTTACGCAAAGATAACACCAGTTATGGCACCGCTTGCTTGCGATATAAAAGCAGACAGAACACATTTTTCTAATACGGTAAAAGACATTGAAGGAGAGGAAAAAATGATGTCGAGCGTCAAAAAAACAATTTGTCTATTATTGGTATGTTTCACTATGCTGTCAGCAATGTTAATGGGCCCAGGCGCTGCTGAGGTCTTGGCGGCAAATGATGTAACAGTTAATATTTCTGCAGAAAAACAAGTGATTCGCGGTTTTGGAGGAATGAACCACCCGGCTTGGGTTGGAGATTTAACAGCTGCTCAAAGAGAAACTGCTTTTGGCAATGGACAGAATCAGTTAGGCTTTTCGATCTTAAGAATTCATGTAGATGAAAATAGAAATAATTGGTACAAAGAAGTAGAGACTGCAAAGAGCGCGATCAAACATGGGGCAATCGTTTTCGCTTCTCCCTGGAATCCTCCAAGCAATATGGTTGAGACCTTCAATCATAATGGTGACACATCAGCTAAACGCCTAAGATACGATAAGTACGCCGCATACGCGCAGCATCTTAACGATTTCGTTACCTTCATGAAGAGTAATGGTGTGAATCTGTATGCGATTTCCATCCAAAACGAGCCTGATTACGCTCACGAGTGGACGTGGTGGACGCCGCAAGAAATACTTCGCTTTATGAGAGAAAACGCCGGCTCGATCAATGCCCGTGTCATTGCGCCTGAGTCATTTCAATACTTGAAGAATTTGTCTGACCCAATCTTGAACGATCCTCAGGCTCTTGCCAATATGGATATTCTCGGAACCCACTTGTACGGGACTCAGGTCAGTCAATTCCCTTATCCTCTTTTTAAACAAAAAGGAGCGGGGAAGGACCTTTGGATGACGGAAGTATACTATCCGAACAGTGATAACAACTCGGCGGATCGATGGCCCGAGGCCTTGGATGTTTCACAACATATTCACAATTCGATGGTAGAAGGGGATTTTCAAGCTTATGTTTGGTGGTACATCCGAAGATCATATGGTCCTATGAAAGAAGATGGCACGATCAGCAAACGCGGCTACAATATGGCTCATTTCTCAAAGTTTGTGCGCCCTGGATATGTAAGGATTGATGCAACGAAAAACCCTAATCCGAATGTTTACGTGTCAGCCTATAAAGGTGACAACAAGGTCGTGATTGTCGCCATTAACAAAACCAATACAGGGGTCAACCAAAACTTTGTGTTGCAGAACGGATCTGCTTCGCAAGTATCCAGATGGATCACGAGCAGCAGCAGCAATCTTCAGCCTGGAACGGATCTCAAAGTAACGGACAATCACTTTTGGGCCCATCTGCCGGCTCAAAGCGTGACAACATTTGTCGTAAAGCGTTAAGAGAACCTAAGCAAGCTGTTCCGCTTCGTATAACCGCTGATGGTGGTACAAAAACCTAGAAGGCTTGTTAAGCAAAACATTTAATGAAAATTCAACGCTCTTCCATACTATGTCTGAAAAAAGCGATATTCCGATCGGAATATCGCTTTTTTCGTCTCTCCAATATAGGAAACAGATAGTCTATAGAATAAATAAAAAATAGCGGAACACAGAATAATAAGTCTAAAAAATCAAGGGCAGGCTATGTAGCATTCATTCGAACTAATGCTTTATCAAATTCAGGCTCAAAATTGCACGAATTCTTACGAGGATAAAAAAGCGAATGGATTAAACAAAGTGGAAATGAAGTATTTAAAAGGACTATCAGGCTCCAAAGCACTTGCAAAAAATTTAGAGGTCCAAATGAATATTTAAGTATTTGTTTTCAAGTTTAGTCATAACTATGTCTATATTTAAAATAATATCTATTTAATAATCAAGAGAAAAACACATTTGCACTGCATAGTCATTGCTGTTTTGATTAGTGTAAGATGCACATTCATGCGAGGGAATGAACCAATATACAAAAAATGGCGCGGGAAAATTTAAATAGCAATCTTGTAAGAATAGCAGCTAAGCTATTGAACAGCTTTTATAAAATGACTTTTGACTTTGAATTGCTCTTTCTCACTATGATAAAACTTCTTCATCAGCGCTCTCTCCTAAATCCAATATAGTAAAACCCTCAATTACATTGCAAATTCCCAGAAAGTTTTTCCTGCCTTTAGATAAGGTCCAAACATTATTCTATTGGTTAGCCAAGAAGCTATTACTGCTTTCTCTTTTTCGGGCACTTATATTTATATAATCAGGAAGAGAAAGTGATTCAGAGACATTCACCTTTTTTATTTTAGCTAGTGAAGTGAAAGACCGCTGGAGCTTTTTCTGCATAGAATAGCTGGAACTATTCAAAAAGGCAGGGGATGAAGTTGAGTGAATGATGTGATTGTAAATGGAGGTTTTGAAACAGGCAATCTGACGGGCTGGGCTTCTGCAAATACTTCCGTTATTAATACTTTTGCCCATTCTGGAAGATATTCCGCACAGTTTATCAGTAGCCAGCCGTATGCTTTTTTAGGGCAGATCGTCCCTGTTGTTTCTGGACAATCTATGATATTCCTTGTTTCGCTTGGGAGACTTGGAAACAACCCAAGTCCTCAAGTAACTATACAAATTTTATTTGTCAACAGTGAAGGGGAAGAGATTGAAGGCGGACAGGAAATTATCATTACCCCCGGAAATTTACCAAATGTCTCATTTAATACATGGAATGAAATATATAGAACAATTGAAACCCCCGCTGAAGCAGTAAACGCAGTAGTGGTAATAAGTAAAATCACTTTTGGGTCTGTTCTAATTGATGATGTTTCTTTAATAGAGTCTATTGGACCGACTGGACCGACCGGGCCAACTGGAGAAACTGGACCAACTGGAGATACTGGAGCCACCGGAGTAACTGGACCAACCGGAGTAACTGGCGATACTGGAGAAACAGGACCAACCGGAGTAACTGGGGCCACCGGAGATACTGGCGCTACTGGTGTAACTGGAGCTACTGGTGCTACTGGCGCAACCGGAGTAACTGGACCAACTGGTGTAACTGGACCAACCGGAGTAACTGGGGCCACTGGAGTAACTGGACCAACCGGAGTAACTGGCGATACTGGTGTAACTGGAGCTACTGGTGCTACTGGTGCTACTGGCGCAACCGGAGTAACAGGACCAACTGGTGTAACTGGACCAACCGGAGTAACTGGCGATACTGGAGAAACAGGACC
>NZ_AYTO01000045.1 GCF_000507145.1 Bacillus tequilensis KCTC 13622
TGCCCTCGCCGAGAATGTACACTCTCGTATTGGCGATCGCACGCCCGATGGACAGCGAACCTTTCTCCGGATTGATCTCTGTGCTCGTGGCAACGACCGTATTTTCTGTCGGCCCGTAGTTGTTGACGAGCGTGTACGGCTGTCTGACCGCGCGCTTCAGCTTGTCTCCGCCTGTGAGTAATACGCGCAATGATGTGTTCTCAAGCTCCATGAACTGTTCCGCCAGCTGCGTCGGCAGGAACGTAATCGTCACGCCATGCGTTTCGAAATAGTCGTTCAGGCGGACGATATCGAGGCGGATCGCTTCATCAATGACATGAAGCTCGGCGCCGATCGTCCAAGTCGGGAACATTTCCCAAATGGAAGCGTCGAATCCAAAGCCCGCGTACTTCGCACTGCGGTCCTCCGCCGTCATGCCAAACGCGTCGTGGTGCCAGAAGCACAGGTTGACAAGCGCATGGTGCTCGATCATGACACCCTTCGGCTGTCCGGTCGTTCCTGACGTGTAAATCATGTACGCAAGGTTCTCCGCGTTTGCAGCTGTGAGTGGGTTGTCCTCATCGTTTTCATCAAGCGGCAGACTTAAAATCGTGCGAGCTCCGTCGAGAAGAATGACGTCTCCCTTGTAGCTGTCCGGCACCGAAATGCCTTCCTGTTTTAAGAGAAGCTTCGCGCCGCTGTCTTGTAAAATATAGTCAATCCGCTGTTCCGGATAATCAGGA
>NZ_AYTO01000046.1 GCF_000507145.1 Bacillus tequilensis KCTC 13622
TGCCCTCGCCGAGAATGTACACTCTCGTATTGGCGATCGCACGCCCGATGGACAGCGAACCTTCCTCCGGATTGATCTCTGTGCTCGTGGCAACGACCGTATTTTCTGTCGGCCCGTAGTTGTTGACGAGCGTGTACGGCTGTTTCACCGCGCGCTTCAGCTTGTCTCCGCCTGTGAGCAATACGCGCAATGATGTGTTCTCAAGCTCCATGAACTGTTCCGCCAGCTGCGTCGGCAGGAACGTAATCGTCACGCCATGCGTTTCGAAATAGTCGTTCAGGCGGACGATATCGAGGCGGATCGCTTCATCAATGACATGAAGCTCGGCGCCGATCGTCCAAGTCGGGAACATCTCCCAAATGGAAGCGTCGAATCCGAAGCCCGCGTACTTCGCACTGCGGTCCTCCGCGGTCATGCCAAACGCATCGTGGTGCCAGAAGCACAGATTCACAAGCGCATGGTGCTCGACCATGACACCCTTCGGCTGTCCAGTCGTTCCTGACGTGTAAATCATGTACGCGAGGTTCTCCGCGTTTGCAGCTGTGAGCGGGTTGTCCTCATCGTTTTCATCAAGCGGCAGGCTTAAAATCGTGCGAGCCCCGTCGAGAAGAATGACGTCTCCCTTGTAGCTGTCCGGCACCGAAATGCCTTCCTGTTTCAAGAGAAGCTTCGCGCCGCTGTCTTGTAAAATATAGTCAATCCGCTGTTCCGGATAATCAGGA
>NZ_AYTO01000047.1 GCF_000507145.1 Bacillus tequilensis KCTC 13622
CCGAATCAGAATGTTGACGGAAACACCGTCTGATATGATGTGATGCATATCAACCAGCAATAGGTGCCGTTCATCTGATACTTTTACGATTTGGGCACGGAACAGCGGTGCTTGGCTGAGATCAAACGGCTCGATAAACGCGGCTGCTTCCTGTTCAGTTTGT
Source organism: Bacillus tequilensis KCTC 13622 (assembly GCF_000507145.1). Lineage (GTDB taxonomy): Bacteria > Bacillota > Bacilli > Bacillales > Bacillaceae > Bacillus > Bacillus tequilensis. Next base: position 164 of record NZ_AYTO01000047.1, read on the forward strand.
TCACCGAGGTCTGCCGTCTGTAATGTAAACGGCACCTCGGCATGGATGCGCTGCATCGGTTCGCCGTCTTCATCTTGTTCAAAGGATGTCCGAAGTGATTCGTGGCGCTTGATCAGCTCTTTGAAAGCCCTGTCCAGCCTTTCGGGATCAAGCTTCCCTTCCAGTTCTAATACAGCCGGCATATTGTAGCCGGTCCCTCCGTCCTCCAGCTGCTGAAGGACATAGATCCGCTTTTGGGCAGAGGAAACCGGATAGGTCTCACGCAGTTCCGCCGGTTTCATCGCTTCATATGGGCTGTCCGTTCCTTCACGGATAACGGAAGCCAGCCCTTCTACCGTCGGATGGGCAAACACATCTTTCAGCGGCACCTGTACATCGAATTCTTTTGAGATTCGGGAGACAAGCGCCGTTGCTTTTAAGGAATGTCCTCCGCGGTCAAAGAAGTTGTCGTGAATGCCGACAGGGCCGTTTTTCAGGACGTCCTCCCATAACTGGGCAAGCTTGATCTCTGTCACATTTCTCGGCGCCGTGTATGTCTCCGCATCTGCAGCTCCGCCAGGAGCTGGCAGGGCGTTTCGATCCAGCTTTCCGCTCGGCGTAACCGGCCACTGTTCCATCTCTATCAGATGGGCTGGGATCATGTAGCCCGGCAGCAGTCTCTCAAGCTGCGCCCGCACTTCGTTTCTCCGGAGCCCTTCTATATATGCGCAT
>NZ_AYTO01000048.1 GCF_000507145.1 Bacillus tequilensis KCTC 13622
CTCTTTTTCCTTTGATGCATCTGTCTGGCAGCTGTTTTGGTGGTCGCTTTCCGGCGCTTCGGCGTATCTGCTTCCGCCCGGCTGGGAGAAAGATCCGGCATTGATCGTAAAAGCCATTCATCAGGAACGTATTACAACGGTTCATTTTATTCCGGCTATGCTGAACAGCTTTCTGGATCAAGCGGAAATTGAAAGGCTGAGTGGCGGGACAAGCCTGAAGCGTGTATTCGCCGGAGGTGAACCGCTTGCGCCCCATATGGCAGCCCGTTTTGCTTCTGTATTGCCTCATGTATCGCTGATCCATGGCTACGGGCCGACAGAAGCAACGGTAGATGCGGCATTTTATGTGTTGGACCCAGAGCGGGACACGGATCGCTTGCGGATTCCGATCGGGAAGCCCGTACCTGGTGCGCGTTTGTATGTTTTAGATCCGCATTTAGCCGTACAGCCTACCGGTGTCGCCGGCGAACTGTACATTGCCGGAGCGGGTGTTGCCAGAGGTTATTTGAATCGGCCGGCCTTAACGGCAGAGCGTTTTCTTGAGGACCCGTTTTATCCGGGTGAACGCATGTACAAAACAGGGGATGTGGCGCGCTGGCTCCCTGACGGACACGTTGAATTCCTCGGCCGGTTGGATGATCAAGCCAAAATCAGAGGCTACCGGATTGAGCCCGGAGAAATTGAAGCGGCGCTTAGAAGCATAGAAGGCATAAGGGAGGCGGCCGTGACCGTACGGACAGACAGCGGCGAGCCGGAATTATGCGCATATATAGAAGGGCTCCGG
>NZ_AYTO01000049.1 GCF_000507145.1 Bacillus tequilensis KCTC 13622
AACCTGCGACCCCATGGTCCCAAACCATGTGCTCTACCAAGCTGAGCTACTTCCCGATTTCTTGTTTATTCTATTAGAATAATGGCGCGCCCGAGAGGAGTCGAACCCCTAACCTTTTGATCCGTAGTCAAACGCTCTATCCAATTGAGCTACGGGCGCAAAATTTAATGCCGAGGGCCGGACTTGAACCGGCACGGTAGTCACCTACCGCAGGATTTTAAGTCCTG
>NZ_AYTO01000050.1 GCF_000507145.1 Bacillus tequilensis KCTC 13622
TCTTTCTTAATTAAGAAAAAACAAAGAAAACGATAAAAGACAACATAAATAAATCCAAGAAATACAGGAACAAACAACGGAGATATAACATGAATTACATAAGAAAAACTCATGGCAGCGCCCCCTTAAGAAAAGATTTTTTCATGCTCCTGTCTAATTAAATAGCGCAGTAATGACGTTCTATCAAAAGGTGGATACTGCCCCTTATCGTTGTTGTAATGATCAATAATATCTTTCATGAACGTTTTATCAGCATCCGTAAACCGGACAGGAGTAACAGGAGTATTTCCTTTTTTCTCTTTCAATGTGAGTCACCCTTTCTTCGATAACTCAATTATAACACAGTGTATATACACTGTATATACACTGTATATACAGTATTCACTTTTCTTCTGATTTTATTTGACCTTCTTTGACTAAATTTTTGTAAGCATAAGAGACAACAAAGTTATATACGTCAATTTTCGACAATTTACGATTCGGAAAGAAAAGATCATTCTGCTTTTGGAGATATTCTGTAATCTTTTCAAATTGATCAAATATCTCTTGATCCGAAATCATGTGAGTATTTAAAGCTAAATATTTTTTCGACATAAAAAAAAGCACCTCGTCATAATATTTATTAATCTTACATAAATACTAATTGAGGTTATGAACCAAAGTCAAACCATGATTCATACACTTTTTTTCATTTGCTCGAAAACAAATGACATATTCAAGACATGAGTACAACAATCAGACAGCCCTTTTTTCTCTTGATCCGAAAAAGAATAATTAGCCTGTAAATGCTCTAAAAATGCAACAACCTCTTTATTAGCCTTTAAACACTGCTCTATCTGTTTTTTAACTTGCTTACTCTTAACAGACTTCATTTATCGTTCCCGCCTTTCTAGCGACAAATGAAGCATGTTTTTTAATCGTTTCAAGAGCCGCATCAACTTCATTTTTCATTTCATCAAAATACTGCGAGAATGACACATACACACACGTTTGAACTCGTGATCGCTTGTAATCCTCCGTTATCATACTCTTATATGTCTCACACTTATTTCTCACACTCATAAGATTGGCAAAAGCTTGATTGATCTCTAGAAATGAATCGGCTTTTATATAAGGATTTGGCATAATAAATCACTCCTTCGCTTATTCGCTACACGCCAACCGCCAGAGGCGTTTGTCGTGCCGCACTAACCATGTAATTTTCGGAGATCCGTTTTAATTCCTCCAAAAAGTCTTTAAAATCGCCTTTCTTATCTGGAATATCTATCGGCGTTACCATCTTGGTTGTATCAAATACTTGATTCCCGTATTGTTCAAGATACCGCTGCTTAAATCTATATGTCTTCAAATATCTATTTGACTGCCAATCATGCAGACGGTAGAAGAAATAACCGTTTCTTTTTTCTACCTGTACAAGAATGTTTGTGATACCTCTTATACGGCTATCCAAGTCCTCAAAATTCGGCGATGTAAGAATCATAGTACAGCGCAGTTTCCGCAAGTAATATGAAATCTGTGTAAAGAATTTCACATGGTTACTCGAAAAGCTTCGAGCGTCCAAATCCATATGAGATTCATCAAGAACCAAAATAGATGAAGGCTGAACAGCAATATCTTTGAAATCATCTAGCTTTGTAAAAGGTTTTGACCCTTGCAGTCCGTAATTGCTATACAAAGAACAGCCCGATCTTTGCTGAAAAGCTTTCGCGAATACAGAAGCGCCTGCCGTTTTTCCAGATCCGAGAAAGCCCTCAAATACCATCACATTCATAAATTAACCTACTTTCTAACCTTTCTAAGTTCATACAACTGAAAGAATAAAATCATAAAAGCAAACAACGTCCACGCTCCAATAACAATCAATGACAGCATCTATTTTTAGCCCCTTCTAGTAAGCGACTTAAAAAAAGCATGAGCAACAAAAATAGTAAGACCAGCCATCAAAACAGCAATAAAGAAGTAAAAACCACCCAAAAATAAAGTCTCTGCGAATTTTTCCATTAGTATTTATCAATTTCCTTTCTATTCATTGACTTGGCTTGTACGTCCTCCGGCTTCAATGCAGTATTTGCAGGGTTAGCGTTCGCCTTAAGCAAATGACCGAGTTTGGCATTACCCTTGATACGATCAGCCAATGTAAGTTTATTCAAGGCTTTCATATACGTGTCCTGTGGCGTTACGTGCTGACGAGCATCTAAAGCAAAATCGGCAATATCTCCAAGTCCGGCTTCTTTAAGTAACAATGTAGCTTTCAATTGATCCGTTGTTATCGGAACTGAATTCTTTCTGAAAAAGTGCATCAATTCAACAGTTTCATTTGTCTTTTCTTCTTCGCCACTCTCTAATAGATCAGCAATAAATAAATCTTGTACAGTTTGTTCCTTCTCAGACAATATAATTACCTCCAAATTACGAACGAATTTTACAGCCGGTTCAATCCTGGAAAAGCAAAACACGAACTTTTACAGCTGCCCAGGAACTCATTTCAACGCTTAAAACCGAACTTTAAAACAAAATAAAATAAAAGAATACTGTCAGGATCACAGTAAAAGTAAGATGATACAAACAATCAATCAAAAACTCAGACAGAAATCTCTTTGCTTTCTGAACAAAAGGTACAGCTGCCAAGTTCAAATAATAATGCTCTACAATCGTTCTATTTGAAATCTTTATGACCTCTCACCTCTTCATACACATTAATGGCAATCAGAAAAGCAATACAGCAGATCAGAAAACCACTTTCGAAAATCATTTGAAGATCACCAGAAGAATAATGACAACCCACGGCAACAGCTTGAACATGTCAAAAGCTTTCGGCTTATCGTAGTTGAAAAGATTGTTTAAAGCAGTAGAACGCCGCAATCCCTTAAGTTTTTGCGCTTCAACCTTTGCCGGAAGATCAAGGTTGTACATGTAAAAAACTTGACCATCTTCCTCATTAATAAACTTTTGTGCATCTTCCAAAGGCAATAAATCATCTTCTGTCTCCAAAGTGTCTCCAGCAATCTGTTTCACCTTTTGAGCGCTGAAAGTGCCTGTTTCTGGATTCATGATTAAGGCTCTAAAATTCTGATACATACGGGCTTTAGCCATTTTTTCTTTCTCCTTTTAATAAAAGTTGTTAATAGTTATTATATTTTATTAAATGTTATTAGGCAATTACTTAAAAGCTTTTTTAATCAATAAGACAGACGGCAAAACAAGGAGCAAAAACAAACCGATTCCAATTCCTGCACCTATAGAAAAGAACACCTCGAAAACTGACATGACAATTTTTCCTCCTTACCACCACTTTATGGCTTGTTTAAATGTTAAATATAGTCCGGTTGCGTTCTTAATGAGATAAGCGACAACATATATAAACGCCAGTGCACAGATTGTGCCTACAAAACGACTCCACGCAGGACCAAGCATACCGAATGGACCTAAAAAGTTTTGTATCGGTACAGGGTGAGACAAGGGCACCGACATAGAGCTAATCATGCTATGAATGTGATTGAGCCACGCCAAAACCGGCGCGAAAATCGTATCAATGAGCGCCTTCAATTTATCACCTCTTGAATGGCGAGACGGTGACGTTACCGCCAAGTAAACCAATAATTTTTATGATGAAGTAAAACCAGATAAACGCTGTCGCTACCGTCGGAACAATCGTCAGCATTCCCGTTGGCTGTAGAATATCTCTCACGACCTCGAAAGCCTTTCCTGTCGTTGACGGCATTGCAACACCGCCAGAAGGGTAAACACCTAACCACATTGCTATTGTTCTCAGAACGCCCGCAAACAGCGAGAAAATGAACTGAAACAAAGCAACAAAAATCATAATGACGGACACGACAACCTCAAAAACCTTTGTAACAAAATAAAAAATGCCTTCTAAGAAATAAAACAGATAGGCGAACGGTTTCGCCAAGAACTGAAAGAAATTCGTGAATAAATCGCCAAGCCATTCAAACGCACTTTTTAAGAATCCTAGTAGCTTATCAACAAACTTCATGACTTAACCCCTAATAAAAGACGCCTTACGCCTAGCGCCACGCTTAACGTCATCATGAGGACAAACGCAAAGAACAAATATGAATCATATGCCCTTATAATCATTTGCAAGAAGTTGCCGAGATCAGCTAATGTAACAGGCTCCATGATTGAACCTCCTTACCTGTTTAAATACAAATACGTCACCAAGAACCCAACGCCACCAATAAGAAGCAAAACTAGAGGATTCATCTGAAAAACCGTATCGAATGATCCAGTAATATTAGGGAACATATGCAACTCACTCCTAAAATAAAGATGACCTTAAGGCCAGCCTTAACAACCGCTTAAGGCACAGCCTTAAGAATCTGAAATGCCTCCGGCGTGGAAGGCTTCGCCTTTCCAAACCGATCCTTGCTGGAAGCGCCCCAAAACAAAGGTTTTGGGCGTACCGAGAGGATGGAAAATCAACTGTGAAGGAGACAAGAAGGAGAAAGAAAAATTTTACAAGTAAATTTTTTCTGTCTCCACTCTTGCACCTCCATGAGACAAACGACACTAACGAAATAATGTAGGCTTTTGTTTCTCGTCTGAAATATAGAGCCATACGACCTCAAATTGTGTAATAAATAACGCAAGAAAGAACCATCCAAAGACTGCCGGACCTGTGATAAACCAATAAACTGACATACAAGCCAATATCAATGCTCCAAGTATCCGAAAGAAAATATTTACTACAAATTCAAATTCCATATGACTCCATACCTTTCAATTTTGTTATGTGAAAAACAGCGCTTTTACTCTGTGCGAGATATAGAAACCTAAAGGAATAGACACCGAGAATGCCAACAGCAACCATATAGAAGAAAACCACGATCCCACACCGTTAGAAACATCTATAAGGCTGTATCCGGCTTTAAAAATCGGCATTCCTTTCGTGTTTGGTGCTCCATACTTTGCCGCCTTTCCTGACTCATTGCCAGAAGTATCTACAGCAGACACTTCGACATGATAAGTCTTTCCGTTCTCTAAGTCAGGCACTGTATACACATTACTTTTTATAGGCTTATCAGTAATCTTCTTACCATCCAAATACACGTAATATCCTTCTAAATCAAACTCAGAGTTTTTATCCCACGCTAACACCAGAGACTCATTTCCATTAGTCACCTTTAAACCTGTCGGCTTTTCGGGTGGTTCTTCGTCCTTATACTCTTTTGTTTTAAATGAAAAAGTATAGCCCTCAGACTTTGCACCTTTATCAGAAACAGCCACGATCTTATAGGTATAATCTGTTGAAGGCTTCAAATCATCAAAATCTAATTCCGCAGCCGTCGTTTCCGCAACTATTTTTACATTGTTCTTATATACTTCTAAATGCGAAAAATTGTCCTCTGCCGGCAAATCATAAGCCATATGCACTGATCTATAATCAAAGGTATATTTGACATTACTAATATCTGATGGCGGTTTTAAAGGTTCCGTTTTAACCTCATAATTATTAGGAGCACTCATTTCACCGTCTTTCGAATAGCTGACAAATTTCAAATTATAAGAAGTGTCAGGCTTAAGGTTATCCAACGTAAAAGAAGAACCTTCAACCACATCTTTTTTCAATTCATCATCCACGTACACTTTTAAATACGAAAAATTCTCAGGTACGGTATAAGAAAATGAAAGAGAATCATCCGTTGCCGAATACTTCACATCTGAAACATTATCAAATTGCTCCGGCAACTTATCATATAAATTAAGATCATAAATCACTTCCGAGTTATTAAGCCCTTCAATCGCAAAAGAACTCGTTCTCGTCGGGAAATCAACAAGTTCAAACGGCTTACCATGAAAATATTCTGGCGTAACCGTATAATAAACAGGTTCTTTTTTTGTATAATCATATGTTCTAATCTTTATAGAAGTTGAACCTTCCATATGAATTCGAAAATACTTAGCGTTATCGAAATAATCATGCTGTCTTATTTCTTTCAGATTAGTCAAAGGCGCAAAACTCTCAAACGTTGTCAAATCATCATCTGTAAGTCTTTTCGTAGTTGTCTGACTAAATCCGGCGGATGCATCTACAATTAATTCCTTACCATCAAATAACCCACCTTTAAAACTTTGCATAGCAGGAAACAACTGCTTACGATTCAAAGAAACACCATACACAGTAACCCTAGACCCGAATTCTCTAGTTCTAGGGCTTATAACAATTTGTTTCGGATTGTTATCATACATTTTTTGTGTAATCTGAAATGTAGCTTTTTGCATAAGATTCGTTCGCTTATAAGGAATATCAACACCGTTCAGCTTCAAACTATAATAATCAAGCATTTGTTTGAAATCGATTGTAATCGTATCGCCTACTTTATAATCTAGATCAAACTTCAAATCATCTTTTTCATACCGAAGTATCCGAGAATATTCTGGCTCAGCCGCAGACGCTGATTGAACATACACAGATCCTATACATAGTCCGAACAAAAGACAGAGTAAAATCTTTTTCATGATTCACCCCCTTACTGCTTCCAACGTAATTCATACTGATCTGATGGCGTAACATCATAAAACTCAGTACGATGATACTGATTTGTTCTATTTAACTCTTCATCAGCTTGCGGAATATCCCACTGCCGGAAGTAGTCTTTTTGCATTTCTTCGTCTTGATTCATTTCTTGATCTCTCTGCATTTGACGGTCTGGAAGCATTTCTTTGTCTTTCTGCATTTCATCATTTTTTCTAAAATAGTCCTTTTCTAATTCTTCATCTTGCTGAAATTCATCTTTTGTTAATTGAGAATCCCGATAGAACTTATCTTTTTCTAATTCCTTATCCTTCGTTTTCTCACGATCTTTCTTGAATTGATCTTTCGTCAATTCATCATCTTTCTTCTTCTCTGCGTCTTTTTCAAATTCATCCTTCGTTAACTCTTCATCTTTTTTCTTCTCCGAATCCTTCTTAAACTTGTCCTTCTCTAACTCGTCGTCCTTCTTAAACTTGTCCTTCTTAAGCTGATCATCTTTTGTAAACTCGTCCTTTTTCAGTTCCGTATCCTTAGTTTTTTCAGAGTCCTTTTTTAATTCATCTTCCTTCTTAACTCCGTCCCAATCTTTAGGCTCTGGAGCATCTGGAAGTTTTGACATATCATCAGATGAATCATCACCGGTATCCTTAAAATAAGTAGTGTCATCCTTAAAGGCTGTCTTAGGCATATCCGGTTTAAAATCGCTTAAATTGTACTCTGGTGGATCGTCGAAAGAATAATCTTTATCACTCACAAATTGATCTTTCAGACCATCAACAGCACCTTTTACAGCCTTTGTCGAATCATTAACTTGATCAACAGCATCCTTTATCTTCTTTTGATTTCCTAGAGATTCATCCATCTTGTCAGAAATGCCTTGATTAACGCCCTTTAAAGTACCGATACATTCGCAAACAGCATCCGAACAGCCAGAGCCACCACCAGAAGGCGCAGGAGAACCGCCAGAAGAATTAGGCGCAGCGTCTTTTTTTTCTTTACATGTTCCTCTTTCCTCTTTTATTTGAGTAACAGAGAACTTATCAGAATCTAAAGCACTGCCAGAGGAATCCAACAACTCAACTTTCCAAGACCCATTACAATTAATCGTCAACTTTCCAGATTCGCCCTCAGCATTGTAAGTCTGCGTATAATACGGAGCATCAGAACCACTTTTATAGCCAGATACACGAAGCTTTGAAACACCGTCCGCATTAACAGAAATAACATAGGTATCTAAAGAAGAATCATAGCCAGAAGAACCAAACGAAGCCGCAAAAACAGAAAAAGCCGGAACCATTAAGCAAAGAGTCAACAAGATGACCCTTCTAATATCTCTAAACATGGAGCAAAGCCCCCTATCCTGCTATATCGTGGAGCAAAACCCTCCACTCTGAAACAAAAAAATGGGAAAGGGAATTAAATCCCTTTCCCTCTATATGAAAAGTTCCTTTTGTTCGGTTGTTTAATTAAAACGGATTAGGCAACAAACAACGCTTTAACACGACTAGCGATTAAGAACGCTAACGGAATAGCGACAGCAAACGCAATGATCATCCAGAAACTTCCGAACCAGTTACTAACGGCAGAAGCAACATTACCAAGATCATAGTTTAGTGAAATAGTTGGGATACCATTTTCCATATTTAATTAACCTTCTTTCTCTATTTAATTAAGCAACGAACAACGCTTTAACACGACTAGCGATTAAGAACGCTAACGGAATAGCGACAGCAAACGCAATGATCATCCAGAAGCTACCGAACCAATTACTTACGGCAGTAGCAACATTTCCAAGATCATAGCTTAGTGAAATCTTAGGAATTTCCATATAAATACATGACCCACTTTCAAATTAAAATTAATCACTCCAATAAATTCTCTTAAGGAGCATCAAAATAAAGAAGCCAGCCAGAACTCCATACAAGACCCAGAGCGCTGGAGAAAGTGTGTTCCAGTTATGCGCGAAATTCGCGAATAAATCGCTTATAGGCGGTCTATAACTTATACTTGGCATAAAAATAACTCCTCTAGTTTGATAGTCCTTTTAACTTCATCAAAACGAATGCCGCAAACGCTCCGCCTATAAATAAATACAAGGCAGGCAAGGCAGAAGCAAAGATGTTGTAAGAATATTGAAGTATCTGACTCATTTGAAGGGAGAAACTCAATATCCGTCACCCCACTTTTTCAGAATCGTAAAAAATGCAACCATCGAACAGACTGCTGTTAACATTCCAACAGATCCCAAAACGAAGGGCTTAGACATTAATAACCAGTAAAGTGCATGAACAAATGTAGGTTCCAATGGTTTACTACCTCATATTAAATTTGCTTGCTAAGATACCGAGTAACAAAATAAAAAACGGTACTGATAGCAAGGAATATTGGTTTAGAAATGTCATGATGTCGGCTTTAATCATCTTAAAACCTCCCATATCCATTTGAATATAAACAGCAGTAAACAACAGAACAAAAGGAAACTGATCACCAATTCGCCATAGGTGAAACTCTGGAAAACTTGAAAAGCGCCGTCAGCTGTATCAACAATGTAACTATGATAGAAGTCATTCAAGGCCTGACCCAAACTAGAGGAATCATCCTCTTTATGTTCGCCGCCAAAATAATCAGTCAGAGCTTGTTTCACGTCTTCATATACACTGGTGTTTTCCTGATTCGTGCTGCTCTCATTTTCCATGTGTTAAGCTCCTTTACTTGTTCAAAGGTTTCAAAGCTGATACAGCACAGAAAACGCCACGTTGACCAGATGTCACTTGAAGCGTGATCTCTACAGGTGTACCAGTTGGGATTTGCGAATAATTATCGAGTTCTTGTGTAGGCATGAAAGATAAGGATTCATATTTTACTGGATCGCCAAACTCTAAAAATGTTAAATCAGATTTCCCTTCTCTTTTAATAGTTCTGAATCCTTTGTAAATTGCTTGTTCTTTTGATTGAAATAGCAAATCTCAAACCTCCGTCAAATAAAGTTTTTTTGTACTCAAATGACATAAAAAAAGAAAAAAGCCGTCTATCCATTAAAGGATAAGGCGACTTTTTCCATAGATAAAAATACCTACTAAATAAATCATATTTTTGGAGTATTATTTCAAGAATAATAATTGAAATACGCAAAAAGATGCTATATTATTATAGGTGTGAGTCCAACTTGGAAAAAGACGCCAATCTTGAAAAACAAGCTGGACTCACTTCGCCACCGTCGGCAAACGGTGGTTTTTTTTATGTAATTTTTTTACGTGCTCTGAATACAAATTCGATTGTAAACAAAAAAATTCCCCATGTAAAGAATAATTTGCTAAAAACATGGAATTTTTTTTCGGAAACATAGGATAATAGACTTGGAACGTGTGTTCCCATGGGGATTACAAACATTAGATGATTGCGCCTTTTATGCGGTTTTTGTTCGGCTAATATTCGGTTACATTCATCCGTTCTTATGTTTTAGTTGGTAATTGTAAATACACTTACAGGAGGTTTTTTTATGAAAAAAGTATTTTCCGTTTTATTAGCTTTGTGTCTATTGATTTCTCTCGCTCCGAATGTTTTTGCACAGGAAACAACACCTCAGAACCTACCACCTGTAAAAAAGTTTAGTGAAGAGCAATACCAAAAAGAAGATATTTTGCCACTAGAAAAGTATGTCTCCGTAAAAAATGGTTATCTTGTTTTAGACTCTGAAAAAGCTAAAACAGACGGCTTTAAAGCTGATTTAATCAACGGACAACAAAAATACTTCGAATTACTCAACTCTGAAATCTCAGAAGGAAAACTCTCCGTAGACAAGAATTTGAATATTACAGGCACAATCCAAGATCAATCAAATTTTGTACCTTTGGATGCTGAAATTCTTAAATGCAAAGGGAAAACTACCAAAACAAAAACTTATTGGTGGGGCTACTCAAGAAAATTGAACAGCTGCGACAGCAAAAAGGTAGCATCATCTTTCAGTAGTGCCGGCTCAGTTTCTGCCGGAATCGCTGTAATTGCCGCATGGTTCGGTGTATTGCCTTCCGTCCCTCCTGGTCTAAGTGCGGCATATTTTGGTCTTGTAGCATCAAGAATAAACGCAAACAATAATGGGAAAGGTGTAATAACTGATATGACTTGGGCAGTTGTGTTCAACATCAAACCGCAGAAATAACATAATATAAACGGTGGGGGGTGAAAACATGTGGGATTTTATAGTAAGCTACACTCTACCAATTTTCATGATTTTATTTCTAGCCGTCACATGGTTTAGAATGGCTCAAAAAAACAAAAATGATGGAAAGTCCAACAAATCCTTCTTTAAGCATTTAGCTTTAACTGTAGTTGTTGCCGTTGTTGTTATTTCAGCACTTTCTTACATGATAATAAATATGACAGTATAAAAGCAGACAATTGTCTGCTTTTTTTTCGTATTTTGCGCTCTGCCGAAAACTTACCGCAATAAAGTTTATAGCGTTTTTCATGTGCTACCATTTACATAAAAAGGTTCTTATAGGGGGTATTCACCAAATGAATCTCATTCCATCTGCGACAGTGGGGGTAAAAATTAATGAATGGTATCACCATATAAACAAGTTTGATCATGAAAACGCTGAAAAATTGAAATCTGAAATCACTGAAATGATAGATCATATGGAAGAAGATCAAGACTTACTCATCTACTATCAACTAATGTTATTCAGACATTATCTTATGATGTCTTATTTATTCCCCTCAGACTCAGCAAAAAAATTAGAAAAATGGCAATATTTAAAAGAGAGCGAGGGCAGGTCACAAAAGATCACAAAGCTAATGGAGTATTACGCCAACTTTTTCGAAGGTATGTACCATTTTTCAGAAGGAGACTACATAAGCGCAATACAAAGTTATAAGAAAGCTGAAAAACGCATTTATAAAGTCAGAGATCGGATAGAAAAAGCCGAATTTTATTACAAATTATCAGAGGTTTATTATCATATGAAACAAACTCACGTTTCTATGTTTTACGTGCAAAAAGCGTATGAAATTTACTCCAAAGAGGACACATATTCAATACGGAAAATTCACTGTCTCTTTGTTATCGCAGGAAATTATGTAGACATGGAAACACATGAAAAAGCCTTACCGCACATTAAAAAATGTTTAAGCACCGCACGAATTATTGATAATAAGCCAATCATCACGAAAGCATTGATAAATATGGGTTTATGCTACAACAAACTAAACGAACCCGATACAGCTGCAAAATATTTTCTTGAAGCCGCAGACATGGCAAAAACAATTAAAGCAAAGGAACTAACGCAGGCATACTATGACCTTGCCTTAATTCGCTTTAAACAAGATAAGACACTTCCAGCATTAGAATTTTTCGAACGAGCCTGTAAAAGTGCAAAAGCGTTCAAAGATGACTTTTTTGCAACTTTGCTTAATGTCCTTAAGGCTATATTTATCGACAAACTTGATCGTGAAGGCATTTTACAAGCTCTGGAACCTCTCAGAAACGAAAGAGGATACCCCTATTTTGAAGAGTTGGCGTTAGAAGCCGCCGAATTTTATACTAAGAAAGAGCGTATGGATGAATCTGTATTCTTCTTTCGTCAAATGGTTGACGCTCAAAAACAAATTCAAAGGGGCGATTTCGTGTATGAAGTTTAAGTTGATTTGTTCTTTAGCCATTATCACAGGGTTATTATTTGTATCCGGTCATGAGTTAGTACATCAACAAAATAATGATTTTAACGTTGCTTCACGCTTCGCAACTTGATTCAGAATGGTTTTATGACCGTCTACAAAAAAAGTGCTTAGAAACAAATCTAAGCACTTTTTTTCTTTATGTTTCATCTATTTTTTTATGCAATCATTTCGCTTAAGCAATGGCTGAAATTCTTGAATAAAATACCTCAACGCCATTTCAGCCAAATCATTACGGCTTATTCTAAAATCATCTGCCAAAGCATTCGTAAAATCGTCAAATTCTTCAGCTGTCGCTCTACTAATCATGTAAGGCGTTTTTATATTCGGTTTTCTGTTTGGCAAATGTGCATATGTATCTAAAAAGATTTTTCTATACATGCCGCCATCCTTTTTGTACTGCATATGCAGTTCTTTCACAAACATAACTTCTTCTTCGGTCAATGTATTGCCCTCTCTCTCTCTAATTATCGGGACATCTTCGTGAATATATTCTATTTTTTCCGCCTTTTTCGGTACTGTTTCTCGTGAATTTTTCACGACATCTCGTGAATTTTTCTCTATATTTCGTGAACCCAGTTTACTCACAGAATTATTCAAATCAAAATCCAAAACAGTTTCTAAAGGATGATCTCCCATATAATTGTATTCTTTCACAGCACGATCAAAAACAAAACCGATTTTGTTCATTTTTTTAGTTAGTGCGCTTCTAGAAACATCAGTGTCTTTTGCAATATCAGACATACTTTCGCCGTTTTTGACTCTAACTATTACTTCACTTACTTTCATATTCTCGCCTTCTTTTCACGATTTTTTCACGATTTTTCGTGAATACTAGTCACGACATTGTACTTATTTTCACGAAAATTCGTGAAATCTTATTCTATTATTTTACTATTTTTCGTGAAGATTGTCACTGTTCCAAAACAAAAAGTTCACGAGATTACGTGAACTTTTTGCGGAATTATCATCTTTTTTTGGTGAACATTGTCACGATTTTTCGAACATTTTCAGGTGTACCATCTGCAATAATGTTGTATAATTAAATGGGATTAAAAACGGAATAGTGTATGACCATCTAGCTATTTGGGAGTAGTTAGATCAGGTTCCGATGTCTAACTATCTAACGAGTAGTTAGGCATTTTTTTATCTTTATCTTGTATTTTTTTATTTATGGAATGATTCAAGAATAACTTTTTCTTTTTAACAACATCTTTTTCAAAGCTAACTTGCTTTCTCTTCTCATACTCAAGTATTCCTTTTTTAACAATCTGCAAAGCTGTATCTAAATCATAGTCCTCTTCATCAACCAATCCAGTAATCAAACGACCTCTGATATTTGGTATCTCTCTTTCAAAATTCAAATCCATATCTTTTTCACGAGTAATAAATCCAGTAACTTGTTCAAATACGCCTTTATGACCTTTACTAAGCGTTTTCCAGTGAGCCGACGGGTGTATGTATCTTTCCATTAAATATGACCATAAAAGACTCAATCTGTTTTCATAAAAGACTGTATCTAGATCATCAAAGAGACGCAGCCCCTCTAAATCCTTACATTCTTTTATAAAGTCTCTCCTGACTTCAAACTCAACGTTCCAAACATTTTCGGCATCCATACCTTTTTCTCTGTACAGATCAAGAAAATAAGTTTTCATCTTCTTAATCGCTTCTTTTGACTTGTTATATATCCGAAGCTGACAGCGTGTCCTATTTCCATAGTAAACTGTTTCAAAATCCCCGGTTCTTGGATCAAGCCGAAAAAAGTCGGGGTGATTATCCTTTGCAAAATTTTGAGGATATTCAAATTTTGATAGATCACTATAATTCCAACGCCACTGATCAGAATGAACAGCAAAGTCAACACGATTCAATTTAGCTGATGTATAATCAAATCCCAAAACCGTAAGTATCGACAAAGCTTCATAATAAGCGTTCAATATACCTTTTTCCCAAAGCAAAAACTGGTTCAATTGCACTTTCATTGGCATTTGATCTTCTCTAGCATTTTTTGCAAAGTAAATAGCCATGTCTTTGTTTCTAATTGAATACTGATACGCAGGTGGCTGTCCTCCTAATATCTCAAACAATACGGGATTTTCATAAGCTGATATCTTAACATCAAGAGCTAAAGCTTGCCCTGTATCCATATAGTTTTCACGTCCAGAACTAAGCAAACGTCTGAAACCATCATCCATAATGTCTTGATAATTTGAACAATCAACATTGAACCAAAATGTATCAATATTATATAAATACTTGTCGGGATCAGGAACAAAACGTTTGCCTTTTGACTTTGTATAAGTCTGCGGCATAAAAAGACCTCCAAATAATGAAAAACTAGCCTGCAAAAATATCAAAAATGAAGAGTGGTACAAAATCGCATTTTTGCACCAAGCGCTAAAGCCTTGATACATAAGGGTTTTGACCCCAAAATAGGGTGTTTACTATGACCCCATGTTATAAGGCATGGGGTCATACGTCCGCCTGTGCCTTTTCCTTCGCCGGAATAGTAACATGCAACACATAATCACCAATGAAATAAGAAACAATTAACAAATCAATTACAAGAATCGACCAAGCAATAAGATTAAAACCATACATAAAACCATAAATCCATCCACATAGCAGAATAGCCGTCAAAGAAAGAAGAAGAACCATAAGAATAGAAAAACCAATAAATTTAAATATCGTTAACAAACCAAGACCAAGCATTTTCAAATGTATCAACTAAGAACCTCCTACCAATCAATACTCGAACGCTTTATAAAACATATAAAATACAGAAAGAAAAGACAAAACACCTAAAGCAATAATTTCACCATGAGGAACACATGTCATAAAGAACCACAATCCTACCCCTACTATAGATAACAAGACTACTGCAACAAACGCTTTAACTAACGCTTCACCATCCATAAAAAATCCTCCTAGATTTAATATTTCTTAATTAAGAAAAAACAAAGAAAACGATAAAAGACAACATAAATAAATCCAAGAAATACAGGAACAAACAACGGAGATATAACATGAATTACATAAGAAAAACTCATGGCAGCGCCCCCTTAAG
>NZ_AYTO01000051.1 GCF_000507145.1 Bacillus tequilensis KCTC 13622
TACTCCGGTTGGTCCTGTTTCTCCAGTATCGCCAGTTACTCCGGTTGGTCCAGTTACTCCGGTAGCGCCAGTGGCTCCAGTTGGACCAGTTGGTCCTGTTACTCCAGTGGCCCCAGTTACTCCGGTTACTCCAGTTGCGCCAGTGGCCCCAGTTACTCCGGTTGGTCCAGTTACACCAGTTGGTCCTGTTTCTCCGGTGGCCCCAGTTACTCCGGTTGGTCCTGTTACTCCAGTTGGTCCTGTTTCTCCGGTGGCCCCA